>NZ_CP185405.1:0-1198858 GCF_049435495.1 Wolbachia sp. wLmal | reverse complement strand
ATACCACACCAAGAAAAAAGCAATAATTAGAAAAATACAAGATAATCAATAGCTTACTGCAAAATGAAGAGCTAATACTACTTAATACATACTAAAAATTATGATGATTTTTTGATGGGTTGTAAAGGGTATAAAAACATTAAAATTGATCATTTTTATTTCAAAAAAATGAAAAATTTGTAAATGTCGCTTGTATCGAGGATTAGAAGCATGCTATTAAAAACAGTAATACATTATGTATAAATAATACCAACTCTCATTGTTGGCCAGTCAAATAGGAGACATTGCAGAGTTGTTTAATTGTGGAGCTGGCAAGAGAAGTAATAAATTTGCACAAAGCACCCTCAAGCAGAGCAATTGTATCGTATATTTTATTGCGCAAAATGTTCTGTTTTATATATAACCAAAGCCTCTCAACAGGATTGAGCTCAGGTGAGTATGGAGGTAGGCATATAATGTCGATATTTTTAGGTACCTTTAAATTTTTTCCAACTAGCACAATCCATAACAAGAAAAGCCTCTCGTGTTTCTAGATATTGCGACATCTGCTCAAGAAATATGTCTATGCAATCAGTGTTGACATTTGAGCTAGAACTCTCTCCATTTCTAGGATTAACCGCACTATAGAGATAGAAATTTTGCCTACCTAATTTTGTTTTAACCTGTGTTCTAATCCCCTTTTTAAACCACCCATGTCCAACCTTTGAATGTGTGCCAAACCGTGATTCATCAAAGAAAAATAGCTTCATTGAGATTTTTTTTTGAATTCCTCTTGTTTGCTTTTATCTTGTCCATTATGAACTGGTCTTGGTGTAATATATGAGAATTTCATCTTTTGCATATAGCGGTGTACTGTAGATTTGCTGATATTTAATCTGAACTTTTCCTGGATTCTTATTCTCATTTCTTTAATGGTAATATTAGGATTTTCTTCTATCCACTCTTCAATTTGCTGTAGTTGAACCTGATTTAATTTAGTTTTTCTACGGCGTTGTGGAGGAGCAAACAGTTTTTCTTCTCTGCCAAATTTTAGGTCATGCAGTAAGTGCCTTTCTTGAAATGCAATATATTTTTGCTACAGCCGTTATACTGTACTTTTTTGCTGCAATTACAGCATTTAGTTTTTTTGAAACATATGCATTATTCCTTACTTTCTTCAGCATTTCTTTTGCTGATTCTACTACTTTTTCATCCAATAATTTTGATCTTAATGCCATTTATACCTCAACTATTTTACTTACTTCATTATCGCTTTTCTTCCATCTTTGTCCATCTGTTTGCCGTGTAATGGGAATTGGTATTAGGCAATATGTCGAGTAATTCGTCTTCATGTAGTGAAAAAAGCAATATTTCAGATGTAAGCGATAAGTCTAATAATTCAAACATTGTTAGATGTATAGCATTTCTCATAATAGTCCGAACAGGTCATAGGAAGGCAGAATCAACAGCACGAAGAAAGGATTCGAATAGAGGAATGTTTTTCCTAGCTCTGTTTTTTATAGCAAACCAATGATGCTCAATTTTGTTGAAATCTGGAGAATACGGCGGCAGATACAAAATTTCTGCACCAACTCCTCTAGCAAGCTCGATAATCTTACCAGACTTATGAAAAGTAGCATTGTCAAGAATGACAGTCTGTCCAGGTTCCAAGATCGGTGTCAAAAATTGCTCAAACCATCCATTAAAAACATCCATATTACAGTGGCCTTCAAAGGTTAATGGAGCAACTATCTTTCTTCTACTTAAGGCTGCAACCATACTGATTCGTTGAGTTTTCTTTCCAGATTTTGGGCCATAAAACCGCTGTCCTTTCTGGCAATACCCATATGGATAGTCCTCTGTGTTATCAATGCCGGACTCATCTATATACACTAAGTGTTTAGGTTCTTTTGTCGCTATAACCCTTGCAAATTGAGCTCGCTTTTCCTCATTTCTTTCTTTATACCAGTAGGTCTTTTTTTTCTTGTGAATCCTATATTTTAAGTGCTCGATGAATCGTTTGTCTACTAATATTGCCCCAAAGCTTAGCCATCTCTGACTGAGTTTTACCACCTTGCTCATTTGCAAATTCGGTAAATGCATTCCAGTCGGTAATTTTATGGTTATAGCACACGCTTCCAGGCTTTTTTGATTGAAAATCTCCCGTTTTCTCACGTCTTTTCTTCCACTCATATAAAGTTGTTTTTCCAATCTTAAATCTCTTGGCAACAGTTTCTCCACTCTCTCCTTCATCCAATGCTTCCATTACCTTTTTCCTTAAGTCATAACTATACGCTGCTGGCATACCTACCTTTACTACTACAAATCCTTATTTTACCTTATTTGGACTATTATGAAAAGTACTATACTTTCCTGACTTATTTTCTACTTTCACTTCACTTAAATGAAAATCAAATTCTGCACTAGTGTACCCTACTGATTGAACTTTTGCATGGCCACAGCCGATAGTGGTTATTTTTAAACCACTTTTATCTCTTTGTACGGCGACCAGGATTCTTCTCCTGAATTGACAGATCTTTCAGACAAGTAGAAATATCACTTATTTCATCTTTATCACATAAAAATGAATCATACTTCCTAGACTTACTCTTTAACTCCTTCAGCATATCAGGCGAGTCGCAAATACTAGAAAAGTAATCCGTTCTTTTTCCTTCCTGATCAAAACAAATATTATGCAGATTTTCAAAAATAGAACAAACACTCATCCCTGACCCTTTTAATATTTTACATAAATCACCAACGTTAATATTGGAATTCTCGTTCATTAAAAAATCATCAATATACCTTACACCTTCCCTTTTTGTATTACAAAAACACAAATCATGAAAACTTTGTAATATAAAAGCAGGACTAATCTCAGCTATAGAGAATAATTCTGAAATATATTTCTGAACAAATCCAATTTCATAAAAGTCAGTTAAATATTTTGTTGCTTTTCCATCACGCCCAAAACAAAGGTTATGAAATTCTTTTGAAGCAGAGTAACTGTGAACCCCTACTCCATGTAATATAGAGGATAACTGATTACAAGAAAAACCTTCTTCTCCTAATAAATCACTAAGACATCCTTTTGTTTTATTACCAAAGCAAAAATTGTAAAACCCGTTCAGACAATCTGCTTTTCCACTTACTATCATACATAAGTTAGATTGAGAAAAGCCTTGATTAAATAGATCTATTAAGTGCTGCTTTTGATTGCCTTTATCATCGAAGCAATAATCATGAAATTTTATTAAATAACGAGCAGCACAAACTCCCGAATGACATAGTGCATCGGACAAGTTAGATATATCAAACCCGCTCTTTAAAAAATGCTTTAATAAAGGTCTTTGGTTCCCATGCCTATCAAAAAGAACTTTTTCTAAATCTATGATAAATTGCTTGAAATTGGCCCCGGATCCGCTTACCATAGCGGATAAGTTCAAAAAGCCCGCTTTAGTAAAACACTCCACAGCTTTCTTCCCTTCACCAAAAGAGAAAAATTCATATAATCCCTTAAATGCAGTTGCAGCTTTAGCCCCTGCTCCATGCAAAATACTAGACATCTGAATTAGATCTACCCCTTGACCTTCTAGCGTTTCTAAATAATGTGTTTTATCCCCATTTTCATCAAACCAAAGATTATATAAGTCTTTAAATGCATCTTCAGCTTTAGCTCCTGCTCCATGCAAAATACTAGAAATATTACTTAGATTGATTCCTTGTTTCTTTATACATTCTAAATACCCCTCCATGAATAAAAGATTGTACAGTTTTATAAAGGCATCAGGAGCTCTCGCTCCAGCTTTACTTAGAATACTAGAAATAGTGGACAGAGAGACTCCTTGTGTTTCTATCTCTATTAAGCATTTTTGTTTCATACCTTCGCTATCAAACCAACTATCATATAATCCCTTAAAAGCTGCAACACAACCAGGTCCTGCTTCCGTTAGGATAGAGGACATAGATTGTCTCACTCTACATCCAGCTTGATGTACATTAAGTAACATATTTCTTCCATCTTTTTGGAAAAAGTCCATGAGAAGGTTTTTTGATTTTTTTGATCTTCCCACAATAGCTTGAACAAGTTTATCCTGATAATCAACCAATGAGATAGAACTTAACGAAGATCGTCTATTTTTCTTTCGATTTCTTTCCCTACGGCCTACATTTTTATTAAAAGTTGATTTCTTGCTATTTCCTCTATGCTCAGAAGTTTCTGACCCTCTGATACCATATTGATTTTCATGAAGAATAAGTTTATCCCTTATACCTTTAGACAAATCATCTACCTCTGATTGCTTATCAACATCAAGTTTTCTTTTGGTTTTACTTCGAACTTGCTTTTTGTCTACTTCAGGACTAAGATCTTCAGATGAAGTAGAATATCGATATTTAGCAGGGTTGAGAAGATTACATAGTCTTGGCTGATTTTTACGCACTCTATTCTCTTCGTTATAAGGAAATTCCTCTCTCTTTTCCGCAGATTTATGTGCCCCTAACTCAGTACTACCTTTCTCCCCTCGATTCAGATTCCCCACACCTCTGGACAAAACATCAATGCTTTCATTTGTACCAGCGTTCTGGGCGCAACGACTTCTCAGAATCATCCTACTACCTTTCTCTACTCGATTATCAACCTCATAAACAGAAATTGACTTAATTGATGACTGTTCAGTAGATTCGTTTAAATCCATCACATTGCGTAGAGAATTTGCAGATAATTTTTTTTCCTTTCAATGGCTTAAGAAATTCCACTTCTCCGGTATACACAGTCATCAACACATAATATACTACCCACCAACCACAATCGCTCCCATTCATTTGCTGACCAGTCAAATCATTAAGATCTCTATCTGTTTTTCGCCTTCATCAGTTTTTTCGGTAATTTTAGCACCTTTTACTAAAAACTTCTTTAAACTTTCAGGAAAAGATCTATGACCAAGTGAATCAAAAAAGAGAACTTGATATTTGTCATTGTTTATCTTCTTACCCGATAAGCTATCATATTGTTTAGGTAAGAGCACCAAACCGACCCAATGAGAATCACCCTGTTTACTTGCACCTGTAGAACTTTCGGCAAGTACTGTAACAGTGTTAGAGATAACAATAACAGGCCTATCAGATTTATAATCAGTTACAATATCACCATCTTTACAAATTCTCTTACAGATGTGCTTGGCTATATTTTTCATGCCCTCTTCACTATCAAAAGCAAAGTTATTTGGGCCAATATAATGAGCTAATCCACCCTCAATAGCCTGATTTACATATGAACTTATTTGATCCACGCCTGACCATGTATGTGGACTACATGAATCATCATTACTGAATTTCACTTGCTTTAATTTATTGTAAATATCAGTGGCTCCCTTTGTATTTTGAGAAATTATATTACCCTTACTATATTAAACTTCTAATACAGTAGCTAAAAATTTTGTTAAAGTAAGATATTTTTTTATGGTCAACAATGCTTCTTAATGAGTATGTATTTTCATATTTTTAATTGTTAAATTAATGATTTTTCTTAACTAACACAACACCTCGAGAACCTTTTGTTTTGGGATGTGTTGGTCTACCAAGTGTACCGTTCGAACTTTTCTTTATAGTGATTCTACTATATCCTAAAACCAGCTATATTAGCCTACTTTTACTACATTTACATACGAACTAACTTACCTAACTTTGTTGCAAAGATTGCAAGTTCCTATTTTCATAACCCTACTTTTACGTAGCTTGTTCTCACAAAGATACGATCTTTTTGGGATCTTTGAAGAAGTAAATAATTGAAATCTTTGTAATACTTGGTTGCAATGTTTTTTAGAGACAAAAGGTATTTTCCTATATCTGAATACAATAAATTTGTAATTCTGAAAAAAAATATAAAACTATTGCTAATTATAATAATTGTGTAATAATTAAAACATAAGTTTTTAAGTTAAGGTAGTGTTGTGAATAATCAATTGAAAGAAGTATCTAATCCAATAAATATTCAAGCAGATTTAGGAGAGAACAGTATGGTTGATGGAATAGAAAAGCGGTCAAAAGAACAAGGTTTTTATGCAACACAGACCATACCAATTCATCAAGTTAATCAAAATATTACGTATTCATATTCAGCTACGCTCGATAGTCACTTAAAAAAAGATGAGCATTGTGTACACGAAAGTAATATACATACTGACTTACTTAATTTTGCTTTTCATGGTCACTTAGAGAAAGTTCAAGATCTATTAAACAAAGGAGCTAGCGTTGAGACAGAAGACAACGATGGTAACACGCCTTTGCATATTGCTGCTGAAATGTGTCACTTAGACGTAGTTCAAGTTCTGTTAAAAAAAGGAGCTACTGTTGAGGTAATAAATAATGAAGGCGCTACTCCGCTGCATATCGCTGCTCAGATGGGTCACTTAAACGTAATTCAAGTTCTACTAGGTAATGGTGCTGATGTTGATGCGCAAAAAGATAATGGTGACACTGCCTTACATATTGCTGCTGAAGTAGGCAAATTAGAAGTAGTTCAATTTCTGTTAAAAAAAGGAGCTACTGTTGAGATACGAGGTTATCAAGACTGCACTGCTTTGCATTGTGCTGCTATAGGTGGGCACTTAGAAATATTTCAATTTCTGTTAGACAGAGGTGCTAGCGTTAATGTGGGAGAAGGCATTGAACCCATTGCTTTGCAATATGCTGTTAAAGGGGGAAACTTGAAAATAGTTCAGTTTTTATTGGGCCAAATGAATAATGCTGACATACGAAAGAATAGTTTCAAATGTGTCTTGCATATTGCTGCTCGAAAGGGTTACTTAGAAATCGTTAAAGCTCTATTAGACAAAGGTGCTGATATTAATGCAACAAACTATGACGGCGATACTGCTTTAAATGAAGCTGCTGGACGTGGTCGTTTGGAAGTAGTTCAATTTTTGTTAGACAAAGGAGCTAGTTTTGAAGCACGAAACGAAGAAGGATGCACTGCTTTGCATATTGCTTGTGAGGTGGGCTGTTTAGGCATAGTTAAAGCTCTGTTAGAAAAGGGATCTGATGTTAATGTAGTAAGCGAAAAAAATGGCGATACTCCATTACATGAATCTGCTAGAATGAATTGCTACGATATAGTTGAATATCTTGTAGAGGAAGAAAAGGCTACTATTGATGTAAAAAACTTTAGAGGTGAGACTCCTTCCGATTTGGCAGATTCTAATGGTTACAAAGATATAGTTAAGTATCTTAGTCTTCGAGTAAGGGAGTGTCCCAAAACCTCGGGAAGTCTGGCTGATGATAAAAATGTGATACAGTATCAAAAAGTGACAGAAAATAAACACCTAACTATAACTAATAGAGCAATAAAGACCAGTTTCTGTGTAGGGATAATGACCATGTTGACAAGTGTGGCTATTGGATGTACTGCTATTCATCTTAGTTTATCAATATCAGCTACTGCTGCATTGATTGTTGGGGCCATTGCTGGTGGCATTACATATGCAGTATTAAAGCCTAATAGTAGGCTAAATGAATGTGAAGTGAATAGGCAAAGCTTACCTCAAATGCCTAAGGACGAATGTTGCATGTCATATTAGTTCTTGCATTTTATGTCATGCGTGTGAAAATGGTGTGTAGTATTTTTAACCGAGGTGGAGTTATGGAATTGAATAAATTGCAGGAAGTATTAAATTCTGCTAACGCTGATGTTGGTTTCAGTAAGAGTAATGTAGTTAGTAAAATAGAAGAGAGATTAAAGCAAGTAGATCCAGGTACATTGTGCCAATTAAGTTTTGCTGTTTTAAAAGACAACAAACAAATGGTAGAAACCCTTATAAAAGGAGGAGCTGATGTTAACACAATTGATGCGTACAATCGTGATCCATTATATTATGCTATCTCACAAGGGAACACAAGAATGGTAGAGATCCTAATAAAAAATGGAGCAAGTGTTAATAAGAAGTATAATGACGGAAGCACTCCTCTACATCATGCTGTCTTGAGCCAAAAAATAAAAATAGTAGAGTATCTTATAAACAATGGAGCTGATGTTAATGCGTTAGATGAAAAACGGCGCACTCCATTATACTTAGCTGGACGAAGTACAAAAATGGTCTCGATTCTCATGAAGAAGGGGGCATTACCTTTACTGGAAAACAGAGATATTGAATTTTTAAAGGATCTAGCTAAACGCATTAAAGATGATGATACAGAGTATTTAAAGGAGGTAAAGGTAGAACAGAAGGAGGGGCGGGTGGATGATAAGTATGAGTCAATTAAATACTCGTTGCTGCTTAGTGATAACAGCTCTTTGACCTCTATTATTAAAAGGGAAAAATTCAAAAATTTAATATCTGGTTGGTCTTTCAACGTACCTGATTTAAAAGATAACCAAAAAAATTTGAATAAGGCACTGTTAAATCTTCTTACAGACTTTCCATTTTGTGACATTACAAGGTTTGAGGACTTTTTACACGATAACAAAGGTGATGATCTAAAAGCTGTTCTCAATCTTCAAAGGGGAGAATCCAAATTGACAATACTACATGTAATACAAGGTATGGAGTATTTAGCAGTGGAAAAAGACATAGGTTGTGCAGTTAGTGCATTTATGACTTTACTTTTAAAATCTGGTGCTGATCCTAACATAGTTAACAGTGAAGGGCTAACACCTTTGCACTATGCTGCTTATTATAATACTTTAAATATACCTTTGCTTCTGAAAAAAGGAGCACGTGGTCAAACTGACAGACAAGGAAAAACTCCTCTAGACGTTGTAATTATTAACAAAAAACCTTTTGAAGTGAATCTTTTAGAACAGATCTTTTTAACTCAGGAGCAATTGGAAGCAAAAAATGATTTAGAAGGTATTTGCGGTCATAGCTTTAACACTAATCGACTAAGAAAATTTTTCAATCAGCACAAAGGAAATGAAGGTCTTAAAGAGATTCTCAATCTCCGTGATTGCGAAGGAAAGTCTCGAGTTTTTCAAAAGATTAGGGAGGCTTGTTATGGTAATGAAACTCATTTCAAAGAAGCAAAAAAGTTGCTGCTAGAAGCAGGAGCGATTGATTACGAAGAGTGGAAGGACAAAAAACGTTTGCCTAAGCTTAGAACTCTATGGGATGATTTAATATTAGATCAGTCGGAAAAGTTGAAAATATTTTTGGGTAGGGTAAATAAATCCAAAGATATAGATGAGTTAAAACGCGTTGTAAACGAAGCTATAGAACTTGGGGTAAGGCTGAACTTTCCTAACCAGGGTAGTATATACGGAAAGGTATATGAAAAGGAATATAGTTTTACAGATTTTGTGATAAGAAAGATTAGTGAATTAAGAAAGAGTTCCGAAGGTTCAAGGAATATAGAGGTTGCTAGTGGTATAGTATGTCAATTGATATCAAAAGGGGCAATTTTGTACAACATAAGCAGTATATATGTAATTGACGAACTGGAAGAGTTTGAAAGCCACAAAGCTAATATGAAAAACGCTTATGCAGATTATGAGAATCGTGCTTTAGATTTCATAACAATCGTTCAAAGCGCAACAAGTGGTAAGGTAAGAGACGTAAAAATCGATAACTCTACTCTCTATCTTGAATATTCACAGGATAGTAAAGTAGATGTTGCAAAGATTACAAATGGAGCAAGGGGTTTAGGTATCACTCAGGAAGGTGTACAATACGGAAGAAATATAATAAAGATAGGTAAGAGTGAGGTAGAAATTATAACGGAAAACGCTATAAGGAATTATGTAGGCCTAGCAGATGGTAGTAATACAGTATTGACTTTCGATACTGGCTTGGGAGAGTTGGAAGTGAGATTATACCCTGATAAGCAAAATCTAATAAAGGTAGAAGTAGAAGATCAAGAAAAGTGGAAAAAATTACAGAATTGTGAGGAACGAATAGGGGAAAAATGTTTGCTTGGTGGGTGTTCAGTACGTGATGCTATTGAACGAGGTTTTTTTACTAGATCTGGAGAGTTGATTCGTTCTGAAGCAATTAGTCAATCTGATGCAACAAAAGTGGGCCCTTGGGCAAAGCGCGAAAAAATGAGAAAAGCTTCAAGTCTTGAAGAAACAGTAGGCCGTTCTCTATAATGAAGTGAGGGAGTGTTAAATAAACCATACGCGTCAAGTTAAGGAAAAGTGTAAGTAAAGTTGATAGAGTGAAGGAAAATAATAAGGTATAAATTCTCTTGGATATATGAATGAGAGAACTTACAATGGACAGAATAGCTTGCTTATCAAAAGACCTCAATGAATTCTTTAATGAAAAAGCAGACGAAATATCAATTGCAGTAGGTTTTATAAAAAGAAAGAGAAAACTTAATGGCTCATCATTCATAAAAGCTATGGTTTTTGGTAACATAGGAGTTGATGATTGCAGCATAGAAACAATGTGCCAATTGCTAAATGAAGACTCGATAGAAATTACAAAGCAGGGTTTAGATTTTAGGTTTAGTGAAGAAGCAGTTGAGTTCATGAAAAAATGTATAACGAAGCTTTGTGTTTATTTAAAAAAAGTCTACAGATTGATTGCAAAATTTTACAGCAATTTGGAAGCGTTAAATTATTGGATAGCAGCTACATTAGCCTGCCCAGTAGCATGGAAGATATGTACAAAGGATATGGCAGTAGCTATAGAGATTGTGAGAATAATACCAAATCAGGAATAAAGCTACAGTTAGTCTTTGATTACCTGAATCAAGCGCTAGATAAGTTAAATTTTATGGAAGGAATAAGGTCGGATCAAGGTTATAGGGATTATCTGAACGGTTTATCAGCCAATGATTTGCTAATATTTGACTTGGGCTACTTTGTGCCTAGTTCTTTTAAACAGATTGATGAAGCAGGTGCATATTTTGTTAGTCGTTATAAGTCTGATACCAATATATATGATATAGAAACAAATCAAAAAATAGAGCTATTGGAGTATTTAGAAGGTCAATTATCTTCAGAAAAAGAAGTATTATTAGGAAAGGAAGTAAAAATTAAGGTAAGAATTATATGTCAAAAGCTAACTGAAGAACAGTCTATGGCTAGAAGAAGAAAGGCTAATAAATTAGCAAAGTCACATGGATATACATCTTCTCAAAAGAATCAAAAGTTATTAGATTGGTCAATATTTATAACTAATGTTCCAGAGAGTAAAATTAATGCTGAACAAATATTGACGGTTTATAGAGTAAGATGGCAAATCGAATTACTATTTAAACTATATAAAAGTCATATCAATCTTGATAAACTAAAAGGAAAGACAAATCCATTTAGAATATTGTGCGAGCTATACGCAAAATTATGTGCTATTCTCGTATTTCACGAAATGGTTGGCTGTGTAAAACTAAAAAAGAACACGGAGCTCAGTTTAACAAAGGCATTTATTGAATTGAAAAGGCGGGTTAGAGAGCTCTTTTTGATATTAAACAATATTGTCAATAATTTAAAAATTTTTCTAAAAAAGCTTACTATAATCTGGTCAAAGTTTTCTTTGAAAGACAGATATAGGAAGACCAGGGTATCTACTTTAAGCTCTCTACATTCCTTAACTTGACGCGTATGGTTTATTTAACACTCCCCCACTGGACATTAGGTTTGGGACAAAAGGCTGAATAATGGGAGCTGTGTGAGTCGAGAGGGTGCGCCGTGGTACGCATTAAGAAATACTTAGCGGAGCTAAGCGGGGTTCAGAATAAATGGCCTCGAGGTGAACAATTAACTTTAACCCGAAAGGGAAGGAGGACAAGAGCATGTATGTAAAGCGAGAGTTATCTGAAGATGTGTAAGGTAACGGCTTGCAACACCTGATCAATATGGTTAAAGCTAAACTGCTTGAATTCTAATCTTCAGGGGTGGGATTTCACATCCATGGGTATCACATTTAAAACCCCATGTCTACAGTAAGCACAAATTAAACTTTCGTTTGTGTGACATTCTGGCTGTAGAACGATAAGTAGTGAACTTATTTAAGAGCATAATAGATGTCGCAAAGATAACAGATGGGGCAAGGAGCTTAGGGTTAACTCAAGGAAAAATAGAATACGGAAGAGATATAGTAAAGATCGGTAAAAGTGAGGTAGAAATTATAACGGAAAATGGCATAAGGCATTACACTAATCTTGCAGACAATAGTAATATAGTGTTAACTTTCTCTACTAGTTTAGGAGAATTAGAAGTTAATTTGTACCCTGACAAGCAAGATAAAATAATAGTAGAAGTTAGTAACAAAAAGGAAATACTGGAAAAGTTCAAAAATTGTAAAGAAGAATTAGGTGAGAATTGCTCGCTTGGTGGATATTGGGTCTACGATGTTATTAAACAGGGATATTTTGAAAGGTCTGGAAAACTTTGTCAATCTTTTGAAACAATTAGTCTATCTAAAAAAGTCTCAGAAGGAGTCAAAGCAGCGGTAAAAGGTTTAAAGTGTGGTGATATAGTGAGTTCTTCATCCAGTAATATATTTCCTCCAAAAGCGATTATGCAGGAAGGTAAAGCAAGAGTACCAGGAGCATGAACTCAAAGTTGCTTAGGGTCAAGTTTTGAGTATTTTACTAAAATAGCTTTAACATTTTTTGGGGAATGTTTTAAATCCTATGGTGATGTTAAGTTAATAGCTTAAGAGATATTCTAAAGGAGTTATCTTATTTAAAAAATTACTTGGACGCTTATAGTTTTTTGAGCATAGCCTTTCATGTTAGATTCAAAGAAGACTGAATGGGCTGCTCCACACTTTCTACTTTCTCGAGCTTGGTGTTGGGCTTAAAGGTATTGACCTTACCCAGAAAAAGTAGAGAGAAAGTTAAGACGTTTTTATCATGAGAATAAATTGTGCAGGAATGCAATAGTTAATAGTGACGTTGTTTGTTATAAAAAATTTCTATGTATTCAAATATTGCAGTTCTAGTGTGTTGAGCAGAGTGTTGTGAAGTATCAATAAGTATTTCTCTTTTCAATGAGCTAAAGAAGCTTTCTGCAACAGAATTGTCGTAACAACAGCCTTTATTACTCATCTATATTCTTTACAGCTAAGAGATATTGATACCCTTGCGCAGTATATTGTGAACCTTGGTCACTGTGCAGCAGTAGATTTTTAACAGGTTTACGCCTATTAATGGCCATTAATAAAGAGTTCATAACCAATTGTTTATTTATTGCACTACTCATTAACTACCATACGTGAGAATTATTGCTGCCAAATATAGCCATCCCTCCTTGGTTTTGATGTAAGTAATCCCATACTTTATTTGGTTGATCAACAATAAAGTTTTGGTCTAATATATTGGGAGCTACAGCTCTATTATCTGTTTGTTGTTTTTTAATTTTAAACTTTCTTCTCAGTATAGCCCTGATGTCATTTTTCTGCATAATACTTTGCACCGTTTTCAAATTGCAACTTTTACCCAAAGCCTTCAATTCAGCATGAATTTTAGGAGCTCCATATCTACATTTAGAAACTTGATATATTTTTTGAATAGCTTCGAGTAGCTCTTTATTTGCTGATTCTCTACTGCTTATTTTTCTTGTAGTCCACTTATAGTAGCCACTAGCAGAAAATCCTACATAATTCCTGTACTTTATAGCAGTTACTATATAAAAAATATTTTACTCTTTTTGACTGGCCAGGGCTTTTTTTTAAATGTCTCTTTCCCTTGTTACTCTTGCTTTGTAAATCAAACCTCTCTTTGTCATAAGGTGCTACATCTGGAAATGCATTTGCCGCTGACTTTTTTTCGTTATATTTCTTCATCCATTTTCCTAATACACTATCCCTTATTCCTAGATCTCTTGCTACTTTTGCAACTGGTTGACCTACCTTTCTTTGTTCATTTGCCAGTTTAACAGCTTCCAATTTGAATTCTGCTGTATATTCTCTTACCATTTCTAATCCTCCAAAATTTTATTTTACCCAAAAAAACTCCTTTCTTTCTCTCCACTTTTTCTGGGTAAGGTCGCTTGGCAACAGTTGCTCTACTTTCTCCTTCATCCAATGCTTCCATTGCTTTTTTCCTTAAGTCGTAACTATACGCTGCTGGCATACAAACCCCTCTACCATAAATCCATTCTTACCTTATTGGGATTATTATGAGAAGAGCTATAACTCTATGGGAGGGAAGCAAAATCTGGGATTCGGCCTTAATGGCATTAGCGTTGCATCAGCTTCACCCTCCCTGTGAGGTATTTTAGCTCTAATGCCTCACATCATAAAGATACAAGTGTCAAGCTACTTGGATGACAGGGGAGGGAGGCACTGGGATGACAGGAGAAGGTAGTGGGATGACACCCTGACAACCGTCATCCCGCTGCTTGTTAGCGAGATCTAGAGATACCGCGAATGAATCGCGGTATGACGTAGGACTGCTGTCATTCCAGTGCTTGACACTGGAATCCAGTATTTCCATAATCATCAAAACATTGTATTTTAACAAAAAACAGCTATTTTTATGCTTGCCAACTTAATAAAATTCCTGGATCCCAGTGGGCTTTGTTGCATCGCTCAAGTGAAAAGAACTGGCAGTTACTGACAAAATTCATTATAAATAGCCATTTAACTGTTGAAGAAAAAATATGCCACAAAAAATGAGAGTCAGTAACTGCCATGAATATAACAAATTTCTCCAAGAAAGAGGAAGCATTTTTTGTTATATCAATGACGCCATAGAAAAGTGGTACGAGAATGGTCCAAAAATACCAGGTGGCAACAATATTTATAGTGATAAAGTTGTAATTTTGGTGCACATAATAACTTGTTTATTTAGAATAGGCCTGAGGCAAACAGTTGGGTTTATAGCAGGATACCTTGAGCAAATTGGGAAAAATTTGCAAGTTATCAGCTATTCACAATCATCAAGAAGGTTTAAGAAACTTAATATTAAGATAAATGATTGCAGAAAATAATATGGAAGATATCGAAATTGCTATAGATAGTACAGGAATTAGTATATACAACAACACTCCTGGTCATAGCAAAGAAAATAGCGAAGATAGAAAGTATCGCAGCTATGAACAGACAAGAAAATTGCATGTAATGTTGAATACAAACAGCAAAAAAGCCATAGCTGTAAAATACAGTAATGGCTGATCACTATGGAGCTTGTGATTTGCTAAAAGAAGTCGATTTTCAGTATGTCATAAAAGTACTATATGCAGATAGGGCATATGACAGAGAAAAGCTCTATAAGCTGTGTAATCAATATGGTATAAAAACGAAAATTCCTCCGAAAAACAACGCAGCAGAGCATCCAAAGTATGGCTGAGAGAAATTCTGCAGTCAAGCTCATAAAGTCATATGATGAAGATGGTATAAAGAAGTGGAAAAAAGAGATGAGTTATGGAAAAAGATCTTATATAGAAAGTTTTTTCTCGCGACTGAAACAAACATTCGGATTTAGTTTTAGGAATAAATCTGAGATAAATCGAGAAAAAGAACTGCTAATCAAATGCTATTTGCTTAATAAATTCACTGATATTGGTATGGCTAAATTTGAGATAGCTTCATAAATTTATTGTGCGTTACCTACTATCCGAAGAGCGATGCAACAAAGCCATCCCAGTGTCAGCTACTTGAATGACACAGTCTTTGCTTAAACCCGTAACGTTCGTACATTTTGCTAAAAGTTCAAATATCAACATCATGCACATTAAGTGCATTGCTATTAATAAAATCACGGCGTGGTTCAACTATATCACCCATTAATATTGAGAATATGGAATCAGCTTCTTCACAATCTTTTATTTCAACCTTTAATAAAGTTCTAGCCTCAGGATTTAACGTAGTATCCCATAGCTGATCAGCATTCATTTCACCAAGACCTTTAAATCTCTGCAGAGTTAAACCTTTTTTACCATAGTCCATTATTATTTTTGCAAGCGTACTTGGAGAAGTGATTCTTATTTCAGTTTCTTGTGACTTTAAAAATGAATCACCATTAAATAAATTACTTATACCATCAAGCAAACTTAATATGTTTTGCATATCTTTGCCTTCAAGCATACTAAGTGCAAATATATATTTGTCTGCCAATCCTTGAAACAATTTAGAGATATGAATTTCTTTTTCTTCATCTTTTATTTCCACTTCCCAAGTGTATTCGCTGTACATTAACTTCAAATACTTTAATATCTCATCAGCCGATGATAGAGCATTCTTTTTACTTAAAATTAGCAATGACTCTAAGAGATTTTGTGGTATTTCTCTATCATAATTTTTGCTAATATTAGAAGTGCTAACGCATTTATTCAAAATAAGGCGTAAGTTGTTAAATTCTGTAGCTGTACCACTTAGTGTTAATCTTTTAACTGCTGAATTTATTATGTACTCTTCAAAAGTTTCGTCATCTTTAATATAAGTGTCTTTGGCATTCTTTGTAACTTTATAGAGGGGTGGCTGTGCTATGTATAAGTAACCTTTTTCAATAACTTCACGCATATGTCTAAAAAAGAAAGTTAGAATCAAAGTTCTTATATGTGAACCATCAACATCTGCATCTGTCATGATGATAATTTTATGATATCTAGCTTTTTCAATATCGAAGTGTTCACTCCCTATTCCAGCACCAATTGCAGTGATTAAAGAGCCTATTTCTGCAGATGAAAAAATACGATCTAAACTTACACGTTCTACGTTTAGAATTTTTCCTCTTAAGGCAAGCACTGCTTGTGTTTTACGATTACGCCCCTGCTTTGCAGTACCACCTGCTGAATTACCCTCTACTATAAATAATTCCGATAACTCAGGAGCTTTTTCCTGACAATCAGCAAGCTTTCCTGGCAGAGTTGCAATATCAATATTGTTTTTGCTTTTAACTAGCTCGCGCGCTTTTCTTGCAGCTTCTCTTCCTTTTGCTGACCTGATTGCTCTTTCTACTATGCTTGCTGCCAATTTGGGATCAGTTTCAAGGATTGTGCCCAATTTATCAGAAACTATACTTTCTACAACTGCACGTGCTTCAGAACTAACTAGTTTATCTTTTGTTTGTGAAGAAAACTTAGGATCAGGCATCTTAAGAGATAAAACACAAGTTAAACCTTCTCTAACGTCCTCTCCAGTTAAATTTACTTTTGCTTTCTTTAAAAACCCTTCATTAGTTGCATAGGTATTGATACATCTAGTTAGTGCAGATCTAAATCCTGCCAAATGCGTACCACCATCTCGTTGCCGTATATTATTAGTGAAACACAACATATTCTCATAGTAGGAATCATTCCATTCCATCGATATTTCCAAGCTGATGCCAAGATCTTCTGCATCTCCTTTCATACTGGCAATTTTAGTTACATGTGTCTTATTCTTATCTAAATACTGCACAAAATTTGCTGTACCAAAATTGTCTTTAGATTGATTGCTCTGATTGAAATGAGATTCTGTATATGGTTCATTGCGCAGATCACGTAAAGTAATGTCGATATTTGAATTTAAAAATGCTAATTCTCTTATACGACTTTCAAGCGTTGAGTAACTGAAGTTAATGCCATTAAAAGTCTCTGTTGATGGCATGAACGTGACTTTAGTTCCTCTTTTGTTTGTATTTTCGTTGACTACCTTTAAAGGTTCAATAGACTCACCATCTTCAAAACGCATAAAGTGTTCTTTCTTATTGCGCCAAATAGTTAATTTCAACCAGCTTGATAATGCATTCACAACTGAGATTCCAACACCATGTAATCCCCCAGAAACTTTATAGGTATTGCTGTCAAATTTACCACCAGCATGGAGTTGAGTCATTATTACCTCTGCTGCTGATATTCCTTCTTCTTCATGAATGTCAGTTGGAATGCCACGACCATTATCAGTTACAGATACTGAACCATCTTTATTTATGCTAACTTCAATTTGATCACAATATCCAGCTAAAGATTCATCTATTGCGTTATCAACAACCTCATATACCATGTGGTGCAAGCCAGATCCATCGTCAGTGTCACCAATGTACATACCTGGACGTTTCCTTACAGCATCAAGACCCCTTAAGATTTTTATTGCATCGGCATTATAACTATTTTCCATGGTATTGCTTCGTTTATGAATGTTAATTAATATTACATTCATATATGCTGATTAGCAACATTTTTAAACTGATAACCCATATTAAAAGCACAACTTTACGAATGTTTATTTTTGAAGACAGCAAATAGTGTCATTCCAATGTGTCTTCCATAACTGTACGAACATTCATTTTTGAAGGTAAATTGCACAACAGATGATGTCATTCCAGTCTGGGATGGCTTTGTTGCATCGCTAGCTATGATGGATTAAAGATAAAAAAGGTAGAGAATATCAGTAGCTTATTATTCTGGTATTTATAACAAGAACGGTCAGTGAATACCTAAATTTGAGTAAAAGAAATTTCACTACCACTCACTAATCTGGCTAAAATTCAAGAATTTCAATGCTTTAGCTATTTTCAATAGAATTAAATTTATTAATATAAATAACAAATTACTATTCTTAAATTTGATCAGATTGATTGCAAAAAAAACAAGATTTTCAATAGGTTACTTATAATCCTAACTATAGTTAGCCTTTCATAAGTAGCGATGCAACAAAGCCCACTGGAATCCAGAAATTTTGCTTATAACTGAGCTGATGAGCTAAAGGTAGTTGTCTTACGCTAAAACAAGCGTTTTTAATTAAGTTGCATAGAAGCTGGATCCCAGTGTCTAGGCACTGGCCCACTGGTGGAAATTGCTCCCAAACTACAACGTTCGTACAGTTGTGTGTGTCTTCCCATGGAGATTGCTCTCAAATCATAATGCTCATGCAGTTGCATGCTCGACTAATTAACAGAAAAATCTATAATTCAGTTTACGTATTTTCTTATCTCAGCCAAAATCTTATCAGATTGACTTTCGTCTGAATTTAAATCAGCTGCAAAGTGTGTAACATATTTTCCTCCAGGGCCAATAAGGTACATTATTGAAGAATGGTTGATTTCTTCTTCTCCACCAACTTTGCTAGCATATACTTTATACTTTGCAATTACTTCGTCTATTTTTTCTCTTTCACCAGTTAACATTTGTATTCTGTGGTCAAATTGCTGCTGAAATTCTTTAAGTCTTTCCGTGCTATCGCGCTCAGGATCGACTGTGATGAAGAATGTTTGTAGCTTGTTGTTAGTTTTCTCATCTAACTTTGCAAGTGTTTCTGAAATTATTCCAAGGTTCATAGGGCAAATTCTTTTGCATGAGGAAAACCCAAAGAAAATCATCATGTATTTATCTTTAAAATCACTACTGCGCAAGATCCGTCCGTCCTGATTAATTAAAGAAAAATCTCCGCCTATCTTAACTTCTGCGTTGTGAATCGCTGCTGGGGCAAATATGCCTTTTTTAGTGAAATAACAATAACCTAAAAAAACAACTGCTAATGCTACTAGCATATTAGATAACAATCTTATAAACCTTACCATTAGGGTGCTCTCAGTAAAATTAAATTGTATCTTTATTGGTTGATCTATTCAATATGTTTATTCCAAAGTGTATTGTTAATTTTGTCTAACAGTTTCTTATGTTCATCAATTTCTTCACTATTTGGTGAATGTTCTCTGGGAGTTAGATTACGCACTTTATGCTGAACGAATGTAGAGTTACTGTCCTGATTGCATTCATTATCAAACAGAAAGGTTTGTAACCCTCCTGTAAGTTCAACATATACCTTTGCAAGCAATTGAGCATCAACTAGTGCTCCGTGCAATTCTCTATTCTCTAGCGATATATCAAAACGCTTACATAATGCATTCAAAGAAGCAGGTAATCCTGCGAATTTTTTCCTCGCAAGAGGTAATGTATCTAGCACTCTATCTGAGGAAATTAACCCAGCATTCAGCTTGCTTAGCTCCATGTTAAGGAACTTAACATCGAATTCAGCGTTGTGAATTACCAAAATATCATTAGATATAAAGTCAAGAAATTCAAGTGCAACATCTGAAAATAATGGTTTATCTTCTAAAAATTCTTCACTAATACCGTGAATCTTAAACGAGTGATAAGGTATATCTCTTTCTGGGTTAAGGTACCGATGGAATACTTTACCTGTTGGAATACGATTAATTAATTCCACACACCCTATTTCAATAATTCGATGACCAGATTCAGTGTCAAGACCTGTCGTTTCAGTGTCAAGTACTAGTTCGCGTAGCTTGCTTTCCATGGTTAACTCTAAATAAAACTAATCTTACTTGTCATTTGTCTTATCGTTACTTGTCTTTTTATAGTGAATAGAAACAAGCAACCAGCTTGGGTCTGATGAATTAACATTTTTTTTGAATTGCCATACATCCTCAACTTTATTAATAGTGGATGTACTACCTGATATTATATCTCCTTCATTGTTCTTGACGAAGTTAATTTGCTCTGAAAGGAAATATACTGCAATAAACACTGCGTTTTTTACTAGCTTTATTTCTAAAATCTTTTGTGAAACGATAGAAACAATTATAGACTCGTGCACCTCTTTACGATGTTTAATCTTCTCTGCAAAATTATCATATAAGTCTTTATCGAGAAGTGGTTTTAACTGAGACAAATTTCCTTGATTGAAACATTTTATTATTAATTCAAAAGCTATGCTTGAACCTTCTATAAAGTGGGAAATAGAAAAATCTTTGTTTTTTTTTAATATTTGTTTATAAGTAACTTTTATTGAATTTTCATCATTGCTATCAATGTAGCCCTCAATGTTTTCTACTACATCTTCTCTACTTCGGCTTACATCCAATACATTAGTTAGCTTTTTTAGGTTGAGGTTGGCTGACCTTCCTAAAGAATTATACAAACGTGAAAAAATGAACGCCGCTAATAAAGCATATATTACAAGCTCTATCATAGTAACTCAACTCCTTGGCATATAAAGTATCCGAACATTATTAATTATTAATGAAAATATGTTTTTCATATCAACTTATAATCAGGTTTGCTATTCGTTTGTAAATGAATATATTATATAAGAAAGTATTAAATATCTCAACTTAATTAAAGGAGACGTAAGAAATGCCACAACAAAAAATGAGAATTCACGGTCAATATGTTAAAGATCTATCATTTGAGAATCCGAGTTCGCCATTCCTTTCTTCTAGTAAAGCTCCAGATATTAACGTAATGGTTAATATCAATTCAGCAAAATTAGAAGGGACGAAAAACAAAGAAGAAGTGAATGAAGAAAAATCTTTCCATGAAATTACTTTGCATATAGAAGTCAAAGCAACGGTAAAAGATGAAGGCATAAAAGATGGCGTAGCTTTCATTTGTGAAACGAAATATTGTGGCATTTTTTCAATAGAAAATTTAAAAGAGTTGAGTGAGGAAGAAGTAAGACAAGCTTTGTTTATTGGTGGACCTACTTTTCTTTTTCCTTTTGCAAGAGAAATAATTGCAAGAGTTACAAGTAGTGGTGGATTTCCCCCACTAATGCTAGATCCGATAGATTTCGAAACTATGTATGAGCAGCAAGGTCAATAACAAAAAAGTAACGGCAGTAATTCCAATTTTAACTAATATAGTGTGATAGGATGAACAATTCTTTAAATGCAAAAACGACTTTAAACATTGACGGGAAGTCATACAACTATTTTAGCCTAAGTAGTGCTAGTGAATTTTTAGGAATAGATGTGACTAAATTGCCTTGCTCACTTAAGGTTCTGCTTGAAAGTTTATTGCGCAATGAAGATGGAGTGAACGTAAAGCTAGATGACATAAGAGTACTAGCAGACTGTGTTAATAAACACACTAATCACGAAATTAGCTATAAACCAGCAAGGGTGTTGATGCAAGATTTTACAGGGGTTCCTGCTGTTGTTGATCTGGCTTCAATGCGGGACTATGTTAAGAAAAATGGAGGAAACCCAAGCAATATAAATCCGTCTGTACCGGTTGATCTTGTGATTGACCATTCTGTTCAAGTAGATAGTTATGGAAGTGTTTCCGCATTCAGTAAGAATGTTGAGTTAGAAGTAAAAAGAAATTTGGAGAGATATCAATTTTTAAAGTGGGGAGAATCGTCCTTCACAAATTTTAGAGTAGTGCCGCCTGGCACAGGGATTTGCCACCAAGTGAATCTTGAATATTTAGCGCAAGTTGTGTGTAATAATGATGGAGTCATATATCCTGATACTTTAGTTGGTACTGACAGCCATACTACAATGGTTAACGGATTATCAGTTCTTGGTTGGGGTGTTGGAGGCATAGAAGCTGAGTCTGTGATGCTTGGTCAACCAATTAGTATGGTGATTCCAGAAGTAGTTGGATTTAAATTAATTGGCAGATTGTCGGAAGGAGTAACTGCGACCGATTTAGTGCTGACGGTTACCAATATCCTAAGAACAAAAGGCGTTGTTGGTAAGTTTGTAGAATTTTATGGTGATGGTTTAGATTATTTATCTTTGGCAGATAGAGCCACTATAGCAAACATGGCCCCGGAGTATGGCGCAACTTGTGGATTTTTTCCAATTGATCAAAAAACGCTAGATTATTTAAGCTTAACCGGAAGGCCAGAAAAGCTGATTAAGCTAGTTGAGGCTTATGCGAAAGAGCAAGGACTGTGGCGTAGTAGTGACGAGTTAGCATTTTTTGACACACTAGAGCTTGATTTATCAAGCGTGGAGCCAGTAATGGCTGGTCCCAAAAGACCACAAGATAAGGTTTTTCTTTCACAAGTGGCAGAGTCCTTTTCTAAATCATTTTTAGTTAATGAGTCAAAGGAAAGCGATAAACTCCAAGATGGAAGTGTAGTTAGTGCAGCAATAACAAGCTGCACTAATACTTCTAATCCAAGTGTGATGATTGCTGCAGGTCTTGTAGCTCGTAATGCAATTAAACTTGGATTAAAATCAAAGCCTTGGGTTAAAACTTCTCTTGCTCCAGGGTCACAAGTTGTAACAGAATATTTAGAAAAGTCTGGATTGCAGGTAGATCTAAATGCTTTGGGTTTTAATCTAGTTGGATATGGTTGCACAACTTGCATTGGGAATTCTGGTCCACTTAATAAAGATATAGAAGATGGCATTAAAAACAAAAACTTAACCGTTGCTGCAGTTTTATCTGGCAATCGTAACTTTGAAGGAAGAATTCATCCGTTAGTCAAAGCTAATTACTTGGCATCTCCGCCACTTGTTGTTGCATATGCACTTGCTGGTACTGTGCAAATTGATCTGACAAAAGATTCAATATGCAAAGATAAGAATGGAAATGACGTCCATCTCAAGGATATATGGCCAACAAACAATGAAATCGAAGATTGTGTTAAAAATGTGGTAACACGTGAGATGTTTATACAAAAGTATAAGGATGTTTTTTCTGGTGATGAACATTGGCGAAAGATAAAGTGTGAAAAAAGTGAAATCTATAATTGGGATGCAAATAGCACTTACATACAAAATCCGCCCTATTTTGATAATTTATCACCTAAAAATAATAAAATCGATATAAAAGGTGCACAAATATTGGCAATGTTTGGCGATAGCGTAACCACTGACCACATTTCCCCTGCTGGAAATATTGCCTCAAGTAGTCCTGCAGGTATATATTTAAAAAATCTTGGAATTGAGCCACAGGACTTTAATTCGTATGGGTCTCGTCGTGGTAACCACAATGTAATGATGCGTGGGACTTTTGCTAACATTAGAATAAAAAATGAAATGGTAAGCATCGAAGGCGGCTATACAAAATATATTCCTTCTCAAGAAACTATGTCGATTTTTGATGCAGCAATGCGCTACAAGGAAGCTCTCATCATTGTGGCAGGAAAGGAGTATGGCACAGGTTCAAGTAGGGATTGGGCAGCAAAGGGTACTTTATTGTTGGGGGTTAAAGTTGTCATTGCAGAAAGCTTTGAGCGTATACATAGGTCCAACTTGGTCGGCATGGGTGTTCTTCCACTTATATTTCAAAATGGAATAACCAGAAAGATATTTGATGGTAGCGAGGTAATAAGCATAAAAGGTGAAATAGTGCCAGGTGGAAATCTAGAATGCATCATCAAAAGAAAGGATAATTCAAAGCAATCAATTCAACTCAAATGCTGTGTACAAACCGCAACTGAGACTAAATACTTGATGTGTGGTGGAGTGTTGAGCTACATACTTGCACAATCTTTTTGATTTAGTGAAGTTATTGCATGGACTTCTTTTAGCCAGCCCTGATCCCTTTGTAAATAGCAATTTGCTCTGCGCAAAGTTATGATATAATTTCACCATACATATGGTGTCGGAGTATTTTTTGGAGATAATTATATATGATAAGCTCTATACAAGAACCTAATGAACTCAGAAAACGTTTACAAGGATTTTATCGTACTGATGAAAAGAGTTATATACGTTATCTTGTAGAAAAAGCAGAGCTTTCGGCTGATTCAAAAAATAGAATTTATAATATTGCAAAACAAGTTATTGAAAAAATCAAACACAATAAATTAAGTATTGTAGATTCCTTTATGCAGCAATACTCGCTTTCCAATGATGAAGGAATAGCATTGATGTGCCTTGCTGAATCGCTATTTAGAATACCAGATGATTATACAATAGACGAGCTAATCAAAGATAAAATTGCCAATCAAGAATGGAGTAAATATTTAGGATATTCTTCTTCATTGTTCGTCAATGCTTCCACGTGGAGTTTAATGATAGGTAGCAGTATATTGAGAGATAATGAAGGCGATTCGAAGTTCTATTACGCAATTTCTAAGTTACTTAAGAATTTAGGAGAACCGATCATTCGCAAAGCAGTAAAACAAGCAATGTCTATGCTTGGTAATCATTTTGTTGTTGGAGAAACCATAGAAGAAGCTTTAAGGTACGCAAAACTAGATGACAATAGTAAGTTTTTATACTCTTTTGATATGCTTAGCAAAGCTGCTCACACAACTGAGGATGCAGAAGAGTATTTTAATTCATACATGCACTCAATAAAAGCTATAGGTGAATCCACTGAAATAAATGATTGTTTTAAATCCCATGGAATTTCAATCAAACTTTCTGCTTTACACCCACGTTATGAATTTAGTCAATTTGGCCGAATTGCTGGTGAGATATTCACTAAGGTTTTAGAGCTCTGCCGCGAGGCAAAAAAATACAACATTTCACTATGCATAGGCGCAGAAGAAACAGAAAGGCTTGAAATTTCCTTAATCTTGTTTGAACAATTACGGCTTGATGAATCACTTTCTGAGTGGGAAGGGCTCGGCTTGGCTGTACAAGCATATCAAAAACGTGCTTTATCTGTTCTTGACTTTGTAGAGGATGTTGCTATTCGATCAAAGCACAAAATTATGGTGAGGCTTGTAAAAGGTGCATATTGGGATTCAGAAATCAAGTGTACGCAAGAATTGGGATTAAATGATTACTCAGTATTTACAAGAAAAAGCTATACTGACGTATCTTACCTCGTGTGCGCACAGAAACTTTTGAGTAAACCAAACAGCTTTTACCCATGCTTTGGAACTCATAACGTCTATACTTTTGCTTCTATCATGGAACTTGCTGATAAAAACCACCCTGGATTTGAATTTCAACGCTTACATGGAATGGCAAAAGACTTATATGATTATGCAATGTCAGAGCTTGCAACAAATGTTAGCTGTCGTGTCTACGCACCCGTTGGGGAACATAGTGACTTGTTGCCTTATCTTATAAGATGCCTTCTTGAAAATGGAGCTAATAGTTCGTTTGTTAATCAAATAAGTGATCCTAACGTTAAAATCGATGAGTTAATTTCAGATCCACTGGAAAAAGCTATAAATTTTAATTATGAACCTCATCCAGGCATTCCATTACCACAAGATATTTTGGGACCAGAAAGAAAAAATTCCTTGGGGATGGATATTAGTGATTCTGTGATAGTCTCACAATTTGCAGATGATATAAAGGGTTTTAGTGAAAAAAAGTGGCAAGTTGGACCAATAATTGATGGAAAAGCACTATTTGATAATGCTGAATTTATCGAAGTAGTGAATCCTGCACATTTGGAAAATGTAATTGGAGAAGTGTCAAGTGCAACAAGCGATCAAGCTTTAAACGCTCTTGAAATAGCACATAGTGCTTTTGCTAAGTGGCAGAATGTTTCAGCAGAAGAGCGCGCTAAATGCCTTGAAAAAGCTGCAGATTTGCTTGAGGAAAGGATGAAAGAGTTAATTTACATTCTGATTGTGGAAGCAGGAAAAATTTTATCCGATGCAATAGCAGAAGTAAGAGAGGCAATCGACTTTCTGCGTTATTATGCAATGATAGCAAAAAATGAACTGAGCGACTGGAAAAAATTGCCGGGCCCAACAGGTGAAGATAACTTCATCTTTTTTGAAGGCAGAGGAGTTTTCTTATGCATGTCACCGTGGAACTTTCCGCTCGCTATCTTCATTGGGCAGGTCTCAGCTGCACTTGCAGCAGGTAATGCAGTGCTGGCAAAACCGGCAGAGCAAACGCCGATTATTGCCTACGAAGCTGTTAAGATACTACATGAAGCTGGGATACCAAAGAATGTGTTACACCTCATTCCTGGGGATGGTGGATATTTAGGCAAAATATTAGTTCCAGACAATAGAATTGCCGGAGTAGCTTTTACTGGCTCAACACAAACTGCTCAAATAATCAATAAAATGCTTGCAAATAGGGATGGTCCTATCGTACCACTTATTGCTGAAACAGGAGGGCTCAATGCTATGATAGTTAATAGCTCTGCTCTCTTAGAGCAAGTGACTACGGATGTTTTGCTTTCTGCGTTTCGCAGCGCTGGCCAACGCTGTTCTGCGCTTAGAGTGCTGTTTATTCAAGAGGACATAGCAGAGAAGCAGATAAAAATGATATGCGGTGCAGCGCAAGAACTCAAGATTGGTGACCCAATACAACTTAGTACTGATATTGGTCCAATAATTGATAAAGCATCTATCGATATACTCACTCAACATACGCAAAAAATGTCAGAGGATAAAGATTCAAATCTGTTATTTAAAGTACCCATGGATACAAATTCTCATAATGGTTATTTCTTTCCTCCATATATTTATGAGATACAAAAAATTTCGCAATTAAAGCAAGAAGTATTTGGTCCTATTTTACATATCATACGTTTTAACAAGTCACAATTAAATGAAGTTATAAGTGATATAAATAGTACTGGATATGGGCTTACGTTTTCTTTGCAGAGTCGTATACAAAGTCAAATTGACACTATAAGTAAAAAAATATCAGTTGGAAATGTCTACATCAACCGTAACCAGATAGGTGCAGCAGTTGGGATACAACCATTTGGTGGTAGAGGACTATCTGGCACTGGGCCAAAAGCTGGTGGTCCTAATTATTTACAGCGTTTTTCTACAGAAAAAGTTGTAAGTGTTAACACTACAGCATTTGGTGGTAACACTACACTTATGTGTTTGGATTAATTTGCGGGCCCTAATTTTTCTTACCCCTAAACTAGACGTTCGTGCAGTTATGTACACAGCGCTAAAATCCGAAAAGGACCAGCTCATGCACTGAAATAAATCGTATCCGTTCAGCCAATGACGTCAACTTAAGAACTTTCATTAGCAAATTCTCCTAAAGACATGATGGCGTTTAGGCTTATCTACTTTATTGCGGCTGTCCAGGTCGGATTTTAACTTTAGCGCGTATACTTAAAAAGGGCTTGAAAGTTTTTTGGCGCAATAAGTACCTGATAGAGTTTCTGCCTCATTGCACCAAATAAAACTGAAAAATTTAAACGATACTCAGTAATTTGATCTGGGTTCCAAGGCCCTTGTGCATCACATATATGAAGCGATAATATATTGCACATGACCAAGTTTGCCCAAAATTCTTGTAATACAGCCTCTCCAGAAAAATTCTCTAACTCTGCTCCTACCTTGAGTCGTTTCCTCTATGTGCCACCTTAACACATAAGCTTTGCTCCAAAGTCTCGGTCAAAAACTCTGTTTCTCAGTTGGCTAATGTCAGCACTATAACTCTTACTTTCTGTCCTTTCATTTTATTTTTTAGCTTTTCATTTTCTAATATAAAATCAAAATCTAATTCGCCAGCGTTCCCATAGCTTACTATAATTTCTTTTTTGCAAGCGAAAAATAAAATCTACTTCCAAATCATAATGCTGCTGAATGAATTTTACTGAAGACGATCATAGATAAATAATAATTTCTCTTGATTTAATAAACGCATTTGAGTGATAACTTCGGGTAATTGCTCTGCCGCCAACGTTTGTTCACCTATATTCCAAGCTGCAAGACGAGCACTACAAATCAGCGAAGTACACAAATCAACAAACAAATTGCCAATGGTGCCTGTTGTTCCATTTGGTTCAAACTCGGATACAATTTCTCCAGAGCTGGGTAATCTCATACCAGAACCATCTGCTGCAATAAGTCTATAGCCTCTCCAACTCAGGTTCATCCTGATAGGCTGTTTGGATGCTTAAATTCTTGAAAGCCTGTATGGCAAATCTTATATCTTGCTTTAGAAAAAGCTTGCTTTGAGGGTACATGTCAATGGCTCCATAAGTTCACATTCTATTCCCAAACTTTTTTTAACTAACTTTAAAATCATAGAAAATACTGTCGAAAAAGCTTGTTCGTGTAAAACTCAACACAATGGATTTTCTGAAAAGTTTTCGAGTATATTATATTTTTAATTTGTAGAATAAGGTTTTTTCCTTTTTGCATGTTTCACCTAAAAAAGACACATTTTAAACTTTTTTGTTGCAATAAAATAGAAACAAAAGTGCTGTTTCTTGCACTCTTTGGATAATTTAATGATAAAAAATTTAGAGAGAAATTTTATACACTATCGCTGATATTTTTCCTTAAGTTGATGCCATTGCCTGAACGGATACAACTTAATTTTTAATCTGCAGGAGTCAAGTTGAGAATGTCCAATTTTCCACTTTCTTTATAGCATAACATACTTCAGCGCCTCTTGCTCCTCTTGAAGTCCAATGGGCTCACCACTTATGTGTAAATTAATCGTTAATGTTGTACACGTTCTTTTCTTTTTCTACTCTCTCTTGCTCTTCAATACAATATATAGCAAGCGGATTAGCTTTAAGTCTTTCGACTCCTATTTCTTCTCCTGTTCCATCGCAGTAACCATAAGTGCCTAATTTTATTTTTTCTAACGCCTCCTTAATTTTTTCTTTTCTATCTTTTCGACGCTTGATTAATTCCTCGTTTCCACTATCTTCATCAAAATAGTATGTATCAATACTATTATCTTCTAGTTCTTGTTTCTCTAACTCAGCGAGTATTGATTGTAACTTTAAGCTGAAGTATTCCAGTTGTTTTACGCTCATATATTCTTCATCTTCTGAAGGAGTATAATCTTCTGGTGACTTTATTTTTGGTAACTTTTCCATAATTGCATTATCAAAAAAATAATAAAACCTATATAATTTATGAACAAAAAATTATACTACCTCAAAGTAAACACTATAATTTATAATAAACATTTAAAAGCCTAGTATGATCGACTCAGTAAAAAAATTAGTAATAGATGATAAGAACTTTACCTATATAGTATGTATTTTTATCATAATGTTAAGTTTATCTTCATTTACACTTAAAAACAACAATAAACAAGAAGTTATGTTAACATTAACATGGATATGTGCTACATTTGTTTTGCAGATTTCTACAAATAATTTGTTTACATCTGATTATCATGATGGAATATTAGAGCAAATCTTTGTACAGCCACTCTCTTCTAGGCTTATAGTTGCTTATAAAATTTTCGCTCACTGGTTATTATTTGGGTTACCGATTTCAGTAATTTCTTCCATATTCAGCTTTGCAATTCTAGGCAATAGTATTGAACACTCAATAGCAGTTGGAGTGTCTTTATTATTTAATACGCTGATAATCATTAATATTTCAGCTACTGGAAATGCATTGATGATTGGTCGAAACAACTTAGCATCAGGAGTATCGCAAATTCTTGTTTTGCCAATGATAATGCCAACCTTTGTGTATTTTAAAATGCTAACTCAATTTGAAAATTTATCCTTGAATATTTATACACTACTAATCACCATCTTAGTTTTTGTTATTTTGATTGTTAACAGCACCATAACTACTCACATGGCACTAAAATTTGCTGTGGAACAGGATTGAAAAATCTTACTGTTATTCAGTAGACTTCTTGCATAACCTAGAAAAAAGGCAAATAGTTATTATAGATTTAGGTTTATCGACAATTTGAAAAACCTTCATTCCAGCATCCTTCCCTGTCATCCCAGTGTCAAAAACTGGGATAACAGCTAACCTGACAACCGTCATCCCGCTACGTGTTAGCGCCGCGGCGGCATGACGAGAAAGGGGCTACTTGGATGATACCTTTTTCCTACTTAGTTTGGGTTATGCAAGAAGTCTATTCCTTCATAAGGAGAAGTAGTTAAAGGAATTTACTCTATTTCTCCCTCTTTTTTTATTATTTTTAATCTATAGTTAACGTAAAAGAGATATGCAAAAACTCTATTGATCCATAGTCTGCAAATTATTAATAACACTTACTTTAAAGAACCTCACTTTACGCTGATCTTTGAGCGCTCTTCTGTGGTATTTTGTAAGAGTATAACTTGTGAAATCGTCTTCCCTATAGATTAAAGAGTTACACTGCTTTATATGTGATGCTATCCACTCTGCATAGTCCTGATGATCGGTTGCAATGAATATTTCCCCTGTTATAAGTATTTTTTTTGCTAATAAATTTAAAATTCCGTATTAATTAATCGTCTTTTATTGTGACTTCTTTTTGGCCATGGATCTGGAAAGAGAATAAAGAATCTTTCAACACTGTTATCAGGAAAATTTGCAATCAATTCTCTTGCATCTTCTGTCCACACTAAAATATTTTTTATGTTCTGTATTTCTATGTTTGTTAGCAAGCGAGAAACCCCCTTTAAGTAGGGCTCACATCCTATAAATAATAGATCAGGTTCATTGAGCACCTGGTAAAGCATATTTTCACCGTTGCCAAAGCCTATTTCTACCCATATTCTTTTTTGTGAATTTACAATTTTCTCTATAGATTCCTTGCTGTTTTGAATAGAATATTTTTCCAATATTTCATCAACATCAGGTTTTAGCCTGGACCTTCTGGAGAACGATCTAATCCACTTGCTATTCTTAAATAGCATATTCTTGATACATATATAATTTTCTCACTATATTTTATATAGCTTAAACAATTCTCGAAATGAGTTAATGAAAAATTACTTGTCAATAATTGTTAATATTATATAATATATGAGTTCTAATAAAGTTTAAGTTAAAGGTATGAATAATAATAATCCAGTCGTAAATCTACCGGTTACTATCAGAAAGCTATCATCAAACAAATTTATAGAAGAGGTATGTCAAGGCCAATTTGAGGATCAAGGTAATACCTTGTTTGAAGATTCTTTTGTTAACAAAATTAAAGAAGGAGATGTGGTAGAAGGTGTAATTACAAGAATAAACCCTAACGACGTTGTGGTTGATATTGGTTTAAAATCTGACGGGAGAATTCTGATCAAGGAACTCGGTTGTAATGATGAGGTCATTATTGGCTCGAAAATCAGAGTTTATGTGGAAAGAATTGAAGATTATCATGGTAATGTTGTTCTTAGTCGTGAAAAAGCAATTAGGGACGAAAAATGGAATAAGTTGGAAGAAGATACAGTTACAAGGGCTGAGGTAAGCGGAGTTATTAAACGCTCAATTAAATGTGGCTTTATTGTTGATCTTGGTGACGGAATAAGCGCTTTTTTACCGCTGAGTCATGTGGATTTGAAGCAAGTAAAAGATGCGAAGCACTTTATTGAAACTGAACAAAAGTTCATCGTGCTTAAAATGGATAAGAAGCAGGGCAATATTGTAGTATCAAGAAAGCTGGTGTTAGAAAAATTGCACGCTGGTGAAAAAATTAAATTTTTAGAATCTTTAAATGAAGGCGATATAATAGAAGGGAAAATAAAAAGTATCACTCATTACGGTGTATTTGTCGGTATTCATGAATCAGATGTAGTGGGAGTTATAGATGGATTGTTACATATTACAGATATCTCTTGGAGTAGGGTAAGTCATCCGTCTGCAGTTTTTACTTGTGGTCAGACTATAAAAGTTAAAATTATAAAAATAGATAAGGAAAATGCTAAAATTTCCTTGGGTGTGAAGCAGCTAGAAGATAGCCCTTGGCAAGATGCAGAGTCAAAATATCCAGTTGATAGTGTGCATAAGGGTTATGTAACAAGCATAGAAGATTATGGATTATTTGTTGAGCTTAGACCTGGAATTGAAGGTTTAGTGCACTCGTCAGAAATAACTTGGGTTAAGGGTAATTTACCAGTTAGTGGTCTCGTAACAAGGGGACAAGAAGTATATGTAAAAATTCTCAGTATTGACATTGCTAAGAGTAGGATGAGTTTAAGCATGAAAAGGTGTGTAGACAACCCTTGGCAAGTATTTATCAATAAATATCCTCCTGGTTCTATTGTTTCTGGTGAAGTGAAGAATAATACCGGCTCATATGTATCTGTTGCTTTCGGTGATTCTGAAATAGATGAGAACGTAGAAGGGACAATATATGTGAAAGATTTTAGTTGGTCTAAAAATGGTTCAGATGAGATAAAGAAGTATAATGTAGGTGATAAAATAGAAGCAAAAGTAATAAGGGCTGACGTGAATCGGGCAAGAATTTATCTTGGAATAAAACAAATAGAGTATGATCCTCTTGAAGAACTGATAAAGAAAGTTAAGGTAGGTGATAAAATACAGGTTATTGTAGGTAAGAGAGAAGATAATGGACTAGTCGTTGAAGTTGAGAACGATGTAACCCTTCTAATAGATCAAGAGCATTTACCAGAGAATAAAAAATTCTCTATATCAGAAAAAATAGAAGTTGAAGTATTGGGTGTTGAAGAATATAACATAGCATTATCTGCTAAGTGATAAGGTTTACTTATTTTGGCTTCATATAAATGGCAACAAAGTCTGATATAATAGCGAGGGTAGCAAAAAGACATCCTTTTTTAGATAAGATTGTTATAGCAGCTATAGTTGATAGATTTTTTGGGATACTTTCAAGCACATTGAAACATCATAATAGAGTTGAAATTAGGGGGTTTGGTTCTTTTTCAGTTAGAAGTTATAACTTGAAAGAAACAAGCCATTTAATGTTACAGAAGTTTACAAAGAATCAATACTTTAAAACATATTTTCGTAGCAGTAAAAAATTATCTGATTTGATAAGTGAATAAAAATTTATACCATAAATAAGATGAAAGTAGGGGTTTGAGTTTATACTGTACGATAGAAATTTTTAGCACCATATGCAAGTAGTAGAAATAGTTATACGTAATAACACATATAAAATATCTTGCGAAAGTGGGAAGGGGAATCATTTATTACGCCTTGCTAATAGTTTTGACAAGTTAGTTAGTTCTGTATCTCAAAAAACTGGAGGTAAGGGTTCGGATGCATTAAATTTCTTACTTGCAGCACTAATTCTTGAGGATAAAATTTTAGAATTAACAAAGCGATTAGATGAAGTAAATCAAGAGCGCGAAAAGTATAGAAACGAGAAAAGAATAGAATATACTGAGGTACTAGATAAGGTAAATAAGATTATCACTAATCTTGAGTGCATAAAGGATTAGCTTCAATAAAGCAAGCAATTAAATTGACTATCTGACTATTCAAGCCAGGAGGGAGGTTTGTCTTACGAGTTATGTAACAATATAATTCGTAATCATCAAGATCAACTATTTTTTCGTATTCGATTAGTTCGCTTAAGGAAAATTTATCAAGATATTTCAATGCGAAATGCCCTAAAAGTATATCGGTTTCTTTGCAACCCCTATGCCAGCTTCTATATATTAATTTTCTTCTGAGTAGTGAGGTATCTGTCATTACAATTAAACTTTTTTAAATTTAAAAGTTAAACTAAATACTTGTCAAGCGAGGCGCATTTTAATATACTTAACATTTTGTTAAGATCTAAATATACAGGTGGAATTAATTTCTAATCTTATCCATCAATTTAGCGATGGAATATATTATTTTTTATCATTTTCTTTAATAATTTCTGTCATAGTATTCGTGCATGAATATGGGCATTATGTTGTTGCCAAAGCATGCAAAGTTAAAGTTGAATCTTTTTCCATAGGTTTTGGTCCTGAAATTTTTGGTTTTAACGATAAGTCTGGAACTAGATGGAAATTAAGCGTTGTTCCATTGGGTGGTTATGTTAAAATGCTAGGAGATACTAATGCAGCGAGTGTCCCAGCTGATCAACAAGAATTAACGGAAGAAGAAAAATTGTATTCATTTCATACAAAACCGCGTCATAAAAAAGCAGCAGTAGTTTTTGCAGGGCCTTTTGCAAACATGGTATTTGCTGTTATAGCTTTTACAATATTTTTTAGCATAGCAGGTTATTATCGCACTCCACCGGTGATTGAAAATGTAATCGAAGGTAGTGCAGCTAAGCAAGCTGGTTTGTTGCCAGGTGACACTATTACACAAATCAATGAGCATAAAATAAAATACTTTGAAGATGTTTCACGTGTGATAATGTCGAATCCTAAAATAAGAATGGAGATTGAGTATAGCAGAGATAATGAGAAGCACAGGACCAGTTTAACTCCATTAATAATCAAGGACAAAGACGTTTTTGGCAACACAATAGAAAGAGAAACTATAGGGATTATTTCAGTCAATACATTAAAGCAGTCGTCTTTTCTTGGGGCTGTGAGCTTATCAGTAAGTGAAACTTACCACACTATGTGCTTAACGATCAAAGCTCTCTTTCACATTATTGTTGGTAAAAGGAGTATCAATGAAATAGGTGGGCCAATAAAAATCGCAAAGTATTCAGGGCAATCAGCTAAAAAGGGGTTCGTTATGGTTGTGTATTTCATGGCAATTATTTCAGCTAATTTAGCTGCAATTAACTTGCTGCCAATACCACTGCTAGATGGTGGGCATTTATTTCATTATATCATAAAAGCGGTTATACGTAGGGATTTAAGCTTGAAATGTCAAAAATATGCAGCTATTTTTGGTGCTTTAGTGTTGTTTTTGCTTATGGCAACTGGAATGTCAAATGATATTAGGGATCTTTTTTGAAATAAAATATGAAAAAGCTATTTTATATACTGGTAGTGGTTTTTATTTCTTTTCCTGCCCTGCTTGTTGCTTTAGGAACTGCGGAAAAAGTGCAGGTGAAAGATGTCAAATGTATTGGTAATGAGAGGGTAAGCAACCAGACAATAGGGTTCTATATAAAACTAAAATCTGGTGATTGTATAAACGACGATGATATAGACTCAATTATAAAAGATCTATATAAAACAAAGTTATTTGCTAGTGTTAATGCTTACATAGATGATAAAAAAAATTTAGTAATAAAAATTCAAGAAAATCCACTGATTAACAAGGTAGTGTTAAAAGGCAATAAGTTATTTAACAGCAAAGAGCTGCCAAGTAATGTGATTCAATCAAAGTCGCTAACTATTTTAACTGAAACAAAATTGCAAAACGATTTAGTGAATTTAGTCACTACTTATAGAAATAACGGTAAGATTGGTGTTAAAATTGAATATGAACTGAATAAGCTTGATGGCAATAGGGTCAATCTAATTTTTAAAATAAAAGAAGGCAAAACCTCTAAAATTAAGGATATAAGATTTATAGGCAATAAAAACTTTTCTGAAAATGAGCTAGAGCAAGTTATCAAAAGACATAGTAATGACATATTTAGTAAGTTATTTAGAGCTATTTTTAAAGGCGGAAATCATTATTCACCGCAATATCTATTGATTAACACAGAATTGCTCGATCATTTTTATTCATCTAAAGGATATATTCAAAATAATATTCAACCAATTGTTGAGGTTGATAATAACAATCAAACAGAGTTAACTTTTTTGATTGACGAAGGACAGCAGTATTTATTTGGAAATAATGAGGTTAATATTGAAACTGAAATTCAGGATTTGAGCCTAAAAGAAGAAATATTGGATTTTATAACAGAGGAAAACGATAAGATATTTAATAGAGTTAAAATTAATAATACAGTAGAAAAAATAAACAAATATTTAAATGAGAAAGGATATATATTTGCAAAAGTTAATCCAGAGTATGCACAACGTGACAATGTTGTAGATGTAACCTACAGAGTGCTGCCGGGTAAAAAGGTTTATATAAATCAAATTACAATTGATGGTAACGATCGCACTTTAGATAAAGTGATCAGAAGTAAGCTAAGTGTAGCAGAAGGTGATGCGTACAATATATCTGAGATTCAAAAGTCACGTAAAAAACTAATGAGTAGTGATTTTTTTGAAACAGTGAAAGTAAATAGTTATGCAGTTAATGATAATGCAGTAAATCTTGACTTAAGTGTTAAAGAAAAAAACACTACTTCGTTGTATTTGGGAGGAGGTGTGTCTCTTCCTGGTGGAGCATTGATTAAAATTGACCTCAAAGACCGTAATTTATTTGGTACTGGAAAAGAGCTCTCTTTTGCTCTTGAAAAAAGTCAATACGTATTTTCTACTGATTTAGAGTTTGTTGAAAATGATTTTAACGATTCTGATACGTCACTAGGCATGGGTGTATTTTATGAAAAACAAGATAAACCAAACACTACTTTTGATAGTTTCGATATGGGATTTTTTACAAAGTTATCATATAAAGTCACAGAGAACTTAACTAATTCCCTTCGCTATTCTTATAAGTATAATCATATACACATGGATAATAAGGGTGGACAAGACACCGATATCTCTGAAATAATACTGGACCGAAAAGGTAAACATCAGATTTCATCAGTGGGATACACGTTGGCATATAATAAACTGGATAATCTATATGCTCCAAAAGAAGGGTATTTACTGCGCTTAAGTCAGGATATTTCAGGATTGGGAGGAAACGTGAATTTCCTAAAATCTGAATTCTTATCTTTTTATACGCACCCTATATTAAGCAAAATTGACGATGATATAACGCTACGCTTTAAGATGGCGGCAGGTCATATTTTTTCTTATACTGATGAAAATCTAAACATTGGCCAGCACTTTTTTAAAGGGGGTAATGAGATTAGAGGGTTTGACCTTTCCGGTATTGGACCAAGAGCAGAAGACAAAAATAAAAGCTCATTAGGAGGCAAAACTTATTTTAATCTAGCACAGCAAGTGGATTTTCCTCTACCAAAACTATATGACTATGCTGGTATCAAAGGCTCACTATTTGTTGACTATGCAACACTTTTTGGCTTAGATGATAAAAATAAGAAGTATGAAGGGAAATACTACGATAGCAAGCTTGTGAGAGTGTCACCAGGTTTTGGCTTTTCAATGCTTTCTCCTTTTGGTAGACTTAGATTGGATTTCGGGTTTCCTTTAGTAAAGGAATCTTATGATATAATACCATCACCAAATGTTAAATTTTCTATTGAAGCGGGGATTTGAATGAAATATATACAGTTATTTATATCAGTTATTGCCTTAATTATTTCCTTATTTGTGGGGTATAAGTTTGTAGGATATCAACCTCAGAACACAAAAGCTGCAATTATCGATAGTGACAAAGTCATCAATGAATCTCTTGCTCTGCAAAATATACAACAACAAATAAAGGAGCAGAATTCTAGATTACAACAAGAATTTGAAAGTGAGTTAGAAAAACTTAAGCCATCAAAAGAAGAATTTGAACTTTTGTCAGAAGAAGCAAAAAAAGAAAAGACAGAACAGTTTAATAAGCACACTGTAAATACTAGAGATGATTACGCTAAAAAAATGTTACATTTAGAAGAAAGCTATAGAGACGCAGTAGAGAGTGTTTTTAACAAGATAAAAGAAGTCGCTAAAAAAACGGCAGAAAAAAACAACATAGATTTGGTACTATTTATTTCAAAAAAGAACCAAGTTTTATACTCCATGGATGAAGTTGATTTATCAGATGTGGTATTAAACAATATAAACAAGAAAATACCTGAATTTGCTTTGAAAGGCATTGAGTAGGCTTATGCAATTTAATATCAGTGATATTATAAAAATATTACCACATTCTTATCCGTTTCTCTTAGTAGATAGAGTTATAGAGTGTGATCCTGGTAAAAGTATAAAAGCAATCAAAAATGTGACTTTCAATGAGCCATTTTTTATTGGCCACTTCCCTGGTCATCCAATAATGCCAGGAGTCTTGATAATTGAATCTCTAGCTCAGGCATCTGCTATATGTGTTCTAGGTAAAGAAACAATAGAAAATAAAGTTGTTTACTTGAGATCCATTGAAAATGCAAAATTCAGAAAGCTAGTTACTCCAGGGGACACATTGATTCTTCAAGCTAACATTCAAAGTGTGTGTTTAGGTGTACACAAATTTAGGTGTATTGCATCTGTTAGCGAAGAAAAAGTTGCAGAAGCAACAATCTCAGCAGTATTGCAAAATAAATAAAATCTTCATCTGTAAGAAACAGCATGTACACTGTATAGTATAGCAATGAAGCTGAATTTCAACATCTCATTTTCTAATCTATATACTCGCAATGGATTAATAAAATTAGATGAGACATTTTTGAATTATATCAAATCATGTGATGAGAGCTTGTTTTGTTCATTAATTGAAGCAAGAGAAAAAGCAGCTTCTTCTTCGATGTCATCCCAGTGTCACCTCCCATCATCCCAGTGCTTGACACTGGGATCTAGAAAACAAGAAGGACGGTCAGCTACTTGGATGACAGATAGTCAGTTAATAGTAGACCTCTCATATTTACTTGATGAATTTATTGCAAAACTTTTCAATGTTGAAAAAGAAATAGAGGAGCTAAAGAAAAAGCACAATGACTTTGCTGTAATATATAAGTGCAAAAGATTATTTGTCCAACGCTATGCATTGAAGAAATACACTAATGTGGCGAATATAGATATTACTGACAAACTAAGTCATTTTCTCACTTTGCCAACAACAGAAAAAAATTTTGCTGAGCAGGTGATGCATTGGTTTGAAGATAAAGAAAATCACAAAGAAGAAATAGAACTTGCAGCACAATATGCAGTGTGGAGAGTAAAAAATAAACAGAGTATATTATTCAGTATTCATAAAAAAATCAACCACGAAAACCTCATACCATTTTCTAAAAAAGAAGTGGACAAAGTTGAAGTGCTGTATTCAAATGAAGTAAAAAGACGATACGGTTTTGATCTAACAAGCAAAAAGGTGAGTTTGAATAAAGCACTAGATAATGCTCACTACTGCATATTTTGTCATAAGCAAAGTAAGGACAGCTGCTCAAAGGGGCTAATTAATAACGACAATACTTTCAAAAAGTCTCCACTTAGAGTTGAACTGCACGGCTGCCCACTAGAGCAGAAAATATCAGAAATGAATCTGGTGAAAAGCGAAGGGTACAGCATAGCAAGTCTTGCAATTGTGATGATAGATAACCCATTATGCGCGGCTACTGGACACAAAATATGCAATGACTGCATGAATTCGTGCATATATCAAAAACAAGAACCCGTAAATGTGCCAGCAATTGAAACAAGGATTCTGGATGATGTGCTCAGTTTACCGTACGGATTTGAAATATATTCTCTGCTTAGCCGTTGGAATCCTTTAAATTTTCAGCGTCCATTGCCAAGAGGAAACACTGGAAAAAACGTTCTAGTTGTAGGCCTTGGTCCTGCTGGTTTTAATTTAGCTCATCATTTGTTGAATGATGGGCATAACGTTATCACCATTGATGGACTAAAGATTGAACCTTTGATCGATAATTTCCAGCTAATTAAAGATTTCAAACACGAAAAATTGAGTGAACGCACGGCAGGAGGGTTTGGTGGGGTGGCAGAATATGGTATTACTTCTCGGTGGGATAAGAATTACTTAAAGATTATTAGATTACTGCTGGAAAGACGTGAGCATTTTGCACTTTATGGAGGCATTCGTTTTGGTGGCACGATTAATGTTGATGACGCGTTCAACTCGGGTTTTGATCACATCGCCCTAGCACTTGGCTCTGGCAAGCCACGAATGATCAAAATAAAGAATATACTAGCTCGTGGAGTACGTATGGCATCTGACTTTCTTATGTCGTTACAACTGACTGGTGCTCTTAAATTTGATTCTATAGCAAATCTGCAAGTTCGTATGCCGATAGTTGTCATAGGTGCGGGGCTTACTGCGATTGACACTGCCACTGAAGCTTTAGCGTATTATCCAATTCAAGTAGAAAAATTTCTTCTTCGTTATGAGATATTAGTTGATAAGTATGGAAAGGACTGTGTTGAAAAAGATTGGACAGAAGAAGAACACAAAATTGCAAATGAGCTCATATCGCACGCAAAGTTGATCCAAGCAGAGCAAGAGTTAGCAAAAAAAGAGAATAGAGAAATAAAAATATTAGAGTTGATGCAGAGCCTCGGGGGAGTGAAAGTTATATATAGAAAAGAGCTAAAAGATTCACCGAGTTATCGATTAAATAGCGAAGAGGTGCAAAATGCACTGTCAGAAGGAATTTACTTTATTGAAAACTTAGAGCCAGTTGAAGTTGTGACGGATAAATATAACCATGCTGAATCAATAAAACTGATAGACACAAAATCCGGCGAAATCAAACGTATAAAAGCACGTTCTATTTTTATAGCAGCAGGTACTGAGCCAAATACGGTTATTGCAACAGAAGATGAAAAGCATTTTAAATTAAGTAATGGGTATTTTACTCAATTGAATTCATTGGGAAAAGAAATAGACCCAATATTTTCTCCTAAAATGCAAAATAAAGACAGAATATTAGTATACAAGCAAGGCAATAAAACAATTAGCTTTTTTGGTGACCTTCATCCTTCGTATAGCGGCAGCGTCGTGAAAGCTATGGCAAGTGCTAAGAACGGCTACCCTATTATTTCTCAGCTTTTGAGTGGAGTTAATAGCTTCGTTTCTGTCATTCCAGTGTGTGATGTTGTGGGCCAGAAAAAAAATGCGTGGTCAAGTGTTGAAGACCTGGCTAATAAAGAATTATTTAATAGAATCAAAGAGCAATTCACTGCAAAAGTCATAAAAGTTCAATATTTAACAGATAAAGTGATAGAAATAGTGATTAAAGCACCTCTTGCGGCAAAGAATTTTAAACCTGGACAATTTTTTAGGTTGCAAAATTTTGAAACCAATAGCAGAAAAACTAACCTTGCTATGGAAGGTATAGCTGTGACTGGCACTGAAGTAGACAAAAAAAAAGGAATTATTTCCACTATTGTGCTGGAAATCGGCGGCTCCACTAATTTATGCAGACACTTAAGAGAAGGCGAGCAAATAATTCTTATGGGCCCAACTGGCAGACCTACTGAGGTTTACTGAGTCTCAATATTAAAGTGATGCCAAATTTTATTTCAAAAAGTAAATAATTTACTAACGCTCGTGCACAAATTAAAAATAAATTATGCACGAGTGTAGCGTTATGAATTAGGAGTGCTATATTAATGCTTACCTCACTGTTAAAGCTATCGGTCAGATTAGATTAAAAATCTAATCTGGCCGGTTTCTCTATAACCCTCTAAACTCTGATATAATTATATGATAATTAGTTTAATTAGTGGTTAATATGCAAATTGATTTTATTCATATATTGAGATAGCATAAACCATATTGGTTTTAATTATTGTGCAACTTTATAAATCGTCACTGTTACTTCTACTGACTGTATTAATAGTTATAGTCCTAAAATTACCTGAAAATTTGAGCATTGCAGTAAATTGGTCTCTCCCAATTCTAGATTTTGATTTATCTTTTCGTACCATACTAATATCTTTTTTATCAGTTGCATTTTTAGCTGTTCTACCAGCACAAAATTTGACTTTTTCAGAGATGCTATCTTTTGCTGCTTACACTATTAGTTCACTTTATGCAGTTTTATCTGAACATATGATATTGGTTATAATATTCTGTGAATTAATGACCATCAGTGCATTTTTTATTATCGCAGCTAGCTGTAGAGATAGTGGACCTGCAATAAGGTACGCTTGTGTACACTTTTTCGTTGGAGTTATATTAATAGCAGGATTGGCACTTCAAAGCACTAACCTGATAATTTTGGGTTTATTGATAAACTGCGCTTGTTTTCCTTTTTCATTTTGGGTTGTTGATGCATATCCTGCTGCATCGCTACATGGCACCACATATCTCTCTTTATTTACCACTAAAGTCTCTTTTTTAGTGATGCTTTTACACACTTATAACCTATGGCAAGATTGTACTGAAATATTAGCGCTTGTAGGCGCCATCACTGCAATTTACAGCATTATATTTGCTTCTCTTGAGCAAAATATTCGCAGATTTTTATGCTATAACGTTGTAGGACAAATGGGCTTGCTGATTATTGCAGGAAGTTTGCTCAGTCCTTCGGAAAAAGCAATACCAATTTTGATACTGCATATAATCTTCTCTCTTGTTTATCAATCATTATTGTTTGTGGTCAGTAATTCGATTATTTCACAAACAAAAACAATTAGTTTTAATGGAGTGGGTAAACTGATGTCAGTGGAAGGCATGTGTGCTATAATCGCAATACTTACAATGGCTGCATTTCCTGGAACCGTTGGATTTATCAGTAAATCATATATCACAGCTGAAATTGAAATGAACACTGTTGCCTTAAAAGGGTATAAAAATTTATATAAGCTTCTAAATTTGCTGCTTTATTTAAGCGTGGGGCTAAAGTTTCTTTATTACTTATTTATTGCAAAAAGTAAGTCAAAACCTTTAGCAGAGAGAGGAGGCAAAATGACTATGATTATTTTAGCATTTATATGCGTAATCGCTGGCAATCCTTACTTACCTATTTACAATAAACCTTCGATTTTCGATTTTGTGTACAACACAAAAAATATTTTGTCGCAATTTAATTTGTTACTATGTACCACTTTATTGTTTATTCCTTTACGCAAGTTATTTTACCCGAGAGTAAATTTTAAAATGGATGTTGATTGGATTTTTAGAACTTTCATATCCTATATTGTCTTGTTGTTCAATCAGTTAGTCTCTAAAACTAGAGAAATGTTTGCCAGCGTAGTGCAAAACTTGACTAATCCACTTACTGGTTTATACTTTAATAATATTACTAAACTTAAAGAAGTGCTGGGTTATAACTCAGTGAGTTTTGTTTCAGCTTCTTCTCTCTTTTTAATGAGTATTCTACTAATGCTATTATGTTTAAATCGTTAACTGAAAGTTTAAATTCTGTATTTAGTAAACTGAGAGGAAAGTCAATCATTTCTGAAGATGATTTTAATCTTGCCATGCGTGAAATACGCATAGCCTTAATTGAAGCTGACGTTTCACTTGAAGTTGCAAAAAAATTCATCAACGACATTAAAGATAAAGTGATTGGGGAAAAAGTCATAAAAAGTGTTTCTCCAGCACAAATGATAATTAAAATTGTACAGGATAATTTAGTTGCAGTTCTCGGATCAGAGAAAAGTGACTTAAATCTAGCAGTTAAACCCCCTGCTGTGATTATGATGGTGGGCTTACAAGGTGCAGGTAAAACAACTACCTCAGGAAAGCTTGCTTTAAAACTAAAAAAGCAAAAGAAAAAAGTGATGCTTGCCTCTTTAGACATTTATAGGCCTGCTGCCCAGAAACAACTTGAAGTGCTAGGTAAACAAATAGATATGCAAACTTTACCTGTAGTAATAGATGAGAAGCCCATTACAATTACAAAAAGGGCACTGGCAGCGGCAAAGAACGATAATTATGATGTATTAATACTAGACACTGCAGGCAGGCTTCATATTGACAATAATATGATGAATGAGTTGAAAGCCGTAAAGGAAATAGCTTCACCTGCAGAAGTTATTTTAGTAGCCGACGCAATGATAGGCCAGGATGCGGTCAACATTGCCAAATCATTCAATGAGGTAATAGGTGTAACCGGCATTATTCTTACCCGTGTTGATGGTGATGCACGTGGTGGTGCTGCTCTTTCTATGAAAATGATCGCCGATTGTCCAATTAAATTTATTGCTTGTGGTGAAAAATTAAGTGACCTCGATGATTTTTATCCAGATAGAATTGCAAAAAGAATACTTAGCATGGGTGATGTTGTCTCATTGGTTGAAAAAGCTGCTGAGATTGTTGGTCAGGAAGAAATTGATAAGTTACAAAAGAAAGTGAAAAAAGGTAAATTCGACCTAAACGACCTAGTGGGAATGTTAAAAACTCTGAGTAAAATGGATGGCATTAGCAACATAATGAAATTCATTCCTAGTTCATTTACAAAAAAGCTAAGTAGCAGTGTGCCAGATGACAATAAAGTGAAAAAATATATAGCCATCATAAACTCAATGACTGAAAAAGAAAGGCAAAATCCAGATATTTTAAATGGCAAAAGAAGACTTAGAATTTCTAAGGGGTCCGGAACAACTGTAACTGACATTAATCTTCTAATTAAGCAGTATAATCAAATGAGCTCTATGGTAAATAAGTTCAGTAAAGTTGACCATAGTAAACTCAAAGAATCTGATTTGATGGATATGCTAAGCAGAAAGTAAGTCAGCAGGTAGTGGAATGAGACAAATCATCAGTAAACCTTTAGCTATATCAAAAGCGGCTTAGGTCTCGCAAAAAAAGATTTACAGCTTCTTGCTAGTCAAGAAATTTATTATTAATTTTAAGAAATACTATAGCTGACCCAAGCAACACGTCATACCGCGATTCATTTCATAACTGTACGAACATTGTAGTGTGGGCCACCAGTGGGGTGTCATCCGAGTAGCTTGACTACTTGGATCCAGAAAAAAGAATGGTGTCATGAAAGTAGCCTCCTTCTCCTGTCATCCCAGCGCCCAGAGGTGTCATCCTTTTTTTTGGATTCCAGACTGGAATGACAGCAGTCCTACGTCATGCCACCGCGAACCGTCATACCGCCGCGGTATCTCTTAGCCGCTAACACGCAGCGGGATGACGGTTGTTGTTTAGCTATAAATATTAAGAAATTTACCGAATAAAAAAAAGGCAAAAGAAGCCCTGGGGTTATTATCCGCTTTAAAATATTGGCGTTTTTTATGTTTTAAACGCTTGACAAGCAAGATTTAGCTGCTTTTAATTGCAACTAACCTACGCTGCAAATGTTTAAGAAATTTACTAAGCAGAAAAAAAGACAAAGAATCCCCGAGTTAGCTAGTCTTTTACTATCTCTGTCGAGTATTGGCATTTTTTGATGTCTTGTAACGCTTTATAAGCGCGTTCAGCTTATTTAGATAAAAATCTAGATGTAGATGAAGTTTTGTAAAGACATACAGTATCTATATACTGCAAAAAATTGAACATAAGACGCCGATACATTAAGTAATCCTTACCTTTTAATCTGCAGATTGGCGAAAGCAAATACAATAGCTTCAGTTTCATGGTAAGAGGGCTGGCGAGGTTTGTCAAGCAAGTTTTTTCGTTTCTATTGTAATGACAGTTATGGCCTGTGCAAGAAATCTATTGATTTACAGCAGGTTCTTTGTTACAGTCCACGGTTATGCAAAGAAATTTAAAGCCTCATGAGTTTATTTACAGCCAGTGGTTTACATAATTTGGAACTGTATAGCTGAGTATTGTATATGATAATATTGATAACAAACGATGATGGCTTTGGAAGTGAAGGAATAAAATTACTCAAAGAGATTGCACGGAATTTTGCGTCAGAAATATGGATAGTGGCACCAGATACTGATAGAAGCGGAGCTGCAAGATCTCTTGATTATCCAGTGAAACAATCTATTGGAATAAAACAACATAGTGAAAGGGAATTTAGTGTGTCTGGTACTCCTGCAGATTGTGTCATTATTGCGCTAAATAAAGTTATGAATAAAAAACCAGACTTAATATTGTCCGGAGTAAATATTGGATCAAATGTCGGGGACGATATTTGTTATTCAGGAACAATTGGTGCTGTAATGGAAGGTGCTGCAAGGTCTATACCTTCTATTGCGCTAAGCCAAGTTTATCATGATAAAATAGACTGGCACAATACAAAGGTTTTTGCACCAAAGGTTATTGCCAAGCTAGTTAAGGTTGGTTGGCCTAAAAACATAGTGATGAGTGTAAATTTTCCTGCTACGGAAAAAGTAAAAGGAGTAGAATTTGCTGAACAAGGTGAATATAACATTGATGGGGATTTAACTTTTACTGAAAATTCGAATGGCTCTTTTAGCTTAAATTGGTCTCGAGAGCACTCAGGCAGTGGTAGTATAAATAAAATAAAAGAAGGATTTATTACTATTACACCGGTAAAATTAGATTTTACAGATTATGATACATTGAATACTATGAGAAATTCTTGTGCAGACGAATTTTCTTCTATAGCTGACTGAGAAAAACATTTGCATTGCTCCTAATAGGTATTTTCTATTGTGTTATCGCGAGCAATTATTTTTTCTTCACCTGTATCCATGTTTTTAATCTTTAAAGTTTTACTACTCAATTCTTCATCGCCAAAGATTAAAGCAGCTTTAGCATTTGCTTGATCTGCTTTTTTCATTCGGGTTCTGAGCGTTCCGCTATATTCATAGATTACATATAAACCATTTCTGCGCAATTCATTTGCAAGTGTTAAAGCATGTTTTTCAGCCTCTCTACCGATTGGAATTAGGTAAATAGGTCGCTCTCCTTTCGGAGAATAATTGATTAACTCCATTATGCGCTCAATACCCCCTGCAAATCCTATTGCTGGAGTGTGTTTTCCACCTACTGAAGATACTAAATTATCGTATCTTCCACCGGCAAAAACTGCCCCTTGTGCACCTAAATCCTCTGTAACAAACTCAAACACTGTGTGGCAATAATAATCCAAACCTCGAACTAGTTTATTGTTTACGGTATAAGGTATATCAAGAATTGTTAATCCATTTAGTATTTGTTCAAAGAAATCTGAGGACTCTTTCGTATAATAATTGCTGATTTTGGGCGCATCAGAAATTATTGATTTATCTTTCTCGTCCTTGGAATCCAGTATTCTGAGTGGGTTTTTGATCAACCTATTTTTGCTATCTTCTGATAGATCATTTTGATACTTTGTAAAGTATAAGATCAAAGCTTCTCTATATTTAGTTATTGTTTCACCATCACCTAAAGAGTTGATTTCCAGCTTTACATTTTTATTGATGCCAAATTCAGTTAGTAAGTGCTGAGCGAGTGATATCAATTCAATATCAGCTTTTGGATCTTCTATGCCAAAAACCTCAAAATTTATCTGATGAAATTGCCTTTGTCTTCCCTTTTGCGGTCTTTCATAGCGAAATGCAGGTCCTGTTGAGAATAATTTTATCGGTGTTTGCAGTTTTTTTTTAATGAGTAGCCTGACAATCGCTGCAGTGAACTCAGGACGTAAAGTTATGCTCTTTCCCCCTTTATCATTGAAGCTATACATCTCTTTAGTGATGATATCTGAGCTATCACCTAAGGTTTTTGTAAAAACCTCCGTGTATTCAAATATTGGAGTTTGGGCGGGCAAAAAGCCGTATAAACTTGAGATTCTGTTTGCTGTTTGCTCTATGTATTTAAACTTGTACCATTCATCAAACAGGAGATCTTTTGTTCCTCTAACCGTTTGATTAGTCATAGTGTGGTCTCTATACCTGCAATCTCTGGTATGTGGTAGCTCAGCATATTTTGCACTCCTTGCTTTAAAGTAATTGCAGCACTTGGGCATCCAGAGCAAGCTCCTTGCAACTCAACATAAACTATTCCATCTTTATAGCCACGAAATTTGATATCGCCACCATCTTGAGCAACTGCAGGTTTGATATAACTTTCCATCAATTCTTTTATTCTATTTACAATTTCTATATCATTCTCATCGAAAAATTCTTCATCCGGTATATTATTATCATTTACTCCTTCTTTATCTAGTGCTTTTCCACCTGAAGTAAAGTGATCCATGATTGTAGTTAAAATTTCTACTTTTAATGTATCCCAACTAATTCCACCCAATTTTGTTACTGAAATAAAATCATGACCAAAAAACACTCTTACCACATGTTCTATTTGAAAAAGATTTGCTGCTAGTTTAGAATTTTTTATCTCATTTGCATTTGAAAAATCAGCCGTTTCTCCTTCGTTTAAAATTTCAAATCCAGGAAGGAATTTTAGCGTATTTGGGTTTGGTGTTTCTTCAATCTGGATGAACATGTTATTTACCATGACAATTATAATTGTTACTATTTAATCATAAAATGATAAAAAATATACATGTCATTCATCTTTTTTCTTTTTTTAGTATTCATAGTAATTACATTTGTCTTGCCTAGCGTTGTTGTATTTTTTCTTTTCCTGACAAAAAAAAATAATATGAGTTTCATGATGAACTCTATATTGAGTAAGTTTTTGAACGAATTTAATAGCAGTAGAAGTTGTACTGAAAATTACACTGGTGATAACATGTCCAAGGATGAAGCATTAAAGATACTGGGGCTGAATCCTGAGGCAAGTCAAAATGAAATCAATAAAGCATATCAAAATTTAATGAAATTAGTTCACCCAGATAAGGGAGGCTCGGAATATTTTGCACAAAAATTAAACGCAGCACGTGACAGGTTGCTGAAGAGGTAATTAATATTGCTTTAAAGTTTTTATTTGTGCGTAAAGGATAAGTTGCTACAATAAAAAAATAAGATAAAAGTAGCAATGGACATGTGTTCAGAAAGGTTTAAGTTATGCAGGAAGATAACAAAAGAGAAACAATAAAAGAAGAAAAAGGCATATTAGGATGGATAGAATATAGATTGCCTATATTTTCTTTTCTAAGACACACTGCTTCTTACCAAGTGCCAAAAAACTTAAATTATGCTTGGAACTTTGGCTCTTTGGCTGGTATAGCGCTGATTTTACAAATAATAACAGGTATATTTCTTGCTATGCACTACACTCCGCATGTTGATTATGCGTTTAATAGTGTAGAGCGCATAATGCGAGATGTGAATTACGGGTGGTTAATACGCTACACTCACGCTGTTGGAGCATCGCTCTTCTTTATGGTAGTCTATGTTCATATAATGCGTGGATTATATTACGGATCTTATAAAAGACCGAGAGAGATGGTGTGGTTTATTGGAATATTTATATTTTTTGCAATGATGGCAACTGCCTTTATGGGATATGTATTGCCTTGGGGACAAATGAGTTTCTGGGGTGCAACAGTTATAACCAACTTATTTTCTGCTATACCTTTAATTGGCAATAAAATAGTTATATGGTTATGGGGTGGTTTTTCAGTGGATAACCCAACACTTAACCGTTTTTTCGCTCTGCATTATCTTCTGCCTTTTGTTATTATTGCTTTAGCTATGCTTCATGTGATAGCTCTGCATAGGTTTGGCTCTGGTAACCCAAGTGGAGTGGAGGTAAAATCAGATAAGGATACCATCCCTCTCTATCCTTATTATATAGTCAAGGATTGCATAACTTTTGGTCTGTTTTTTGTAGTTTTGTTCGCATTTGTTTTCTATGCTCCCAATTATCTTGGGCATCCAGACAATTATATAGAAGCTGATTCTATGGTCACTCCGGTACATATAGTGCCAGAGTGGTATTTTTTACCTTTTTATGCAATGCTACGTTCAATTCCAGATAAACTTACTGGTGTGCTTACCATGTTTGCGTCTATTTTAGTGTGGTTTTTGTTACCTTGGCTTGATAAATCAAAAGTTAAAAGTGGTGCTTATCGCCCGGTGTTTAAGAAATTTTTTTGGGTTTTTGCAATAAATTTTGTACTTCTTGCCTGGCTTGGAGGACAAGAGGTAAAAGAGCCTTACATCACTATGAGTAGGCTATCTACTCTTTATTACTTTGCATACTTTGTGATAGTTTTACCACTGCTTAGTAAGTATGAAAAGCCAAAAGAACCACCAAAAACCTTAAGTGATTCTGTGCCGGAGATGAGGTGATGTCAATTCAAAGCAGATCTCTTACAAAATTCTCTGTCATCCCAGAGCTCTCTTCTGTCATCCCAGTGCTTGACACTGGGATCCAGAAAAAAAATAAATGGATTCCAGCATCATGTACACAATTGTATGAACGTTGTATACAACACACAGTGTCATTCCACTATCTTCCGTTGTCATCCCAGTGCTTGACACTGGGATCCAGGTATAAAAATACTTACAAATCATGCAATGGACAACAGATTCTAGGAGTGCATGATAGCCATAATGTCAGTGATGAAATAAGCTGGATTCCAGTGTCAGCTACTTGCATGACATCAATTCGAAATTTACTGAAACAGTGGTTATGCATGGGATCTAATGTATTTGCAATCTTCTGCATGTTATTTCTATCTAGTCTTATATCTGCAGAAGAATTTAAATCATCACCAAATAAGAAAATAGACTGGAAATTTGATGGAATTGTCGGATCTTTCGATAGAGAGTCAATTCAGCGTGGCTATAAAGTGTATAAAGAAGTCTGTGCTGCTTGTCATTCAATGAATAGGGTAGCATTTCGTAATTTGCAAGATGTCGGTTTTTCTGAAGAAGATGTAAAACAAATAGCAGCTTCTTATCAAGTTAAAGATGGTCCAAATGATTTGGGTGAAATGTTTGACAGACCTGGAGTACCTTCGGATTATTTTATTGCGCCTTTTGATACAAAAGAAGCAGCTGCAGCAAGCAACAATGGTGCAGTCCCACCAGACTTATCATTAATTATTAAAGCAAGGCATGATGGTGCAAATTATGTCTATTCATTGTTAACAGGCTATCAAAACGGCGAACACGATGAAAATGATTTATATTTTAATTCGTATTTTCCAACAGGCAGATTAGCTATGGCGCCACCACTTTCTGAAGGAATGGTGGAATATGATGGTGCAAGGCAAGCCACAGTTGAAAATATGGCGTATGATGTGATAAATTTTTTACAATGGGCAGCAGAGCCAGAATTAGAGCGCCGGCATAAACTTGGATTAAAAGTAGTGGCGTATTTTATAATTTTAACAGTGTTTTTTGTATTAACTAACAACAAAGTTTGGAGCAAGCTCTATAAAAAGAAGTGATAGTCAATTTTGCCTCAAGCACAATGGTTGTCATCCAAGTAGCTAACACTGGTTCCTTTATGACGGTGTCATCCGAGTAGCTGACACTGGGATGGCTTTGTCGCATCGTACCTTATACGGTAATAATTTACGATAAATTCATGTAGCCATTTCGAATTTAGCCATACCAATGTCAGTAAATTTATTAAGCAAACAGCACTTAATGAGCAGTTCTTTTTCACGATTTATAGCTCTTTTCATAGAAGTCCGGATGTGATAAGGATAGATAATGATAAGGAGGTTGAATGCCAGCAGCATATAGTTATGATTTAAGAAAAAAAGCAATGGAGGCGCTAGACGAAGGAGAAAGCAGAGAAGCAGTGGCAGCAAGATTTAAGATTGGACGAACTACTTTATGGGAGTGGCAGCACTGTAGGCTTGACCATAAATTATGTTAAGATAGAGAATGACTATTTTAGATAGAGCTTGATGTAATGCAGTGCGATACAAAATAACGGTAGAATATAATGGTAGTAATACCAATTCCCATTACACGGCAAACAGATGGACAAAGATGGAAGAAAAGCGATAATGAAGTAAGTAAAATAGTTGAGGTATAAATGGCATTAAGATCAAAATTATTGGATGAAAAAGTAGTAGAATCAGCAAAAGAAATGCTGAAGAAAGTAAGGAATAATGCATATGTTTCAAAAAAACTAAATGCTGTAATTGCAGCAAAAAAGTACAGTATAACGGCTGTAGCAAAAATATATTGCATTTCAAGAAAGGCACTTACTGCATGACCTAAAATTTGGCAGAGAAGAAAAACTGTTTGCTCCTCCACAACGCCGTAGAAAAACTAAATTAAATCAGGTTCAACTACAGCAAATTGAAGAGTGGATAGAAGAAAATCCTAATATTACCATTAAAGAAATGAGAATAAGAATCCAGGAAAAGTTCAGATTAAATATCAGCAAATCTACAGTACACCGCTATATGCAAAAGATGAAATTCTCATATATTACACCAAGACCAGTTCATAATGGACAAGATAAAAGCAAACAAGAGGAATTCAAAAAAAAATCTCAATGAAGCTATTTTTCTTTGATGAATCACGGTTTGGCACACATTCAAAGGTTGGACATGGGTGGTTTAAAAAGGGGATTAGAACACAGGTTAAAACAAAATTAGGTAGGCAAAATTTCTATCTCTATAGTGCGGTTAATCCTAGAAATGGAGAGAGTTCTAGCTCAAATGTCAACACTGATTGCATAGACATATTTCTTGAGCAGATGTCGCAATATCTAGAAACACGAGAGGCTTTTCTTGTTATGGATTGTGCTAGTTGGAAAAAATTTAAAGGTACCTAAAAATATCGACATTATATGCCTACCTCCATACTCACCTGAGCTCAATCCTGTTGAGAGGCTTTGGTTATATATAAAACAGAACATTTTGCGCAATAAAATATACGATACAATTGCTCTGCTTGAGGGTGCTTTGTGCAAATTTATTACTTCTCTTGCCAGCTCCACAATTAAACAACTCTGCAATGTCTCCTATTTGACTGGCCAACAATGAGAGTTGGTATTAAATAACACAAGAAGTACAAACTTGACCCAAACAAGATAAATGAAAACACTTGATGAGCTATGGCAATGGCTATTGGTATGTGTAACAAAAGAGTAACCACTCCTAAAATTATCTGAATGATGATGGAGAGCAGCATAATATATACCGGTTTTACGCTAGCATTTTTTACTGTGAGTATTACTACCAAAGTTAGTATTAGCAATGCCAGTGCTCGATGTATAAATTGCACTGTCGCTCTGTTCTCAAAGATATTCAGCCATATAGGCTGTAAGAAAAATAAATCTTCTGGAACGACTTGTCCGTCCATTAGTGGAAAGGTATTGTAAATCAAACCAGCATTTAATCCCGCAACAAATGCGCCGAAAATTATTTGTATTACAATTAGAATCAGAATAAGTATTGTGTAATATATACTACTGTTAGTAGATTGAAATCCTGTCATCCGAGTAGCTGACACACAACTGTACGAACGCTTACTTTTGAAAATAAATTGCACAGCAAATGGTGTCATGAAAGTAGCTGACACTGGAATCCAGCTTTTACTATGCAGCCACTTATTTAAAGTTAAGTTTTCTGGATCCCAGTGTCTGGGCACTGGGATGACATCTTTCTTGGTGAAAATTACTCTTATACTGCAATGTTCGTATAGTTGTGTACGTAACACTGGGATCCATATTTGGTAATCAAAAAATTGATATGACAATAATGCAAAGATAATTAATGCTAATAATAAGTGAAGTGCAAGCCTATAGTGGCTAACATGAGGTTCAGTTACTAAACCACTTTTAACCATATACCAACCAGCAAAAGCTTGTAAAGCTCCAAATAATAATGCCACACATAGCTTTATTACTACCTTTTTAGATATTTTTCTTCTTAATATGAAATATATAAATGGCAGGACAAAAACTAAACCTGTTAGTCTTGCAACCAATCTGTGTACATATTCTATTAAGTATATAGCGCGAAACTCCTCCATACTAATACCATAGTTAAGTGCTTTATATTCAGGTGTAGCTTCGTATTTTAATTTTTCTTGTAGCCAGTCTTGTTCACTCAGTGGTGGTAATGTTCCAGTAATTGGTTTCCACTCCGTGATTGACAATCCTGCTTTTGAAAGTCTGGTAAATCCACCAATCCCTACCATGAGAATTACCATGACCGAGCAGAGAAAAAGCCAAATAGCTACAGGTTTTGCTTCCATAAACCATGCTGAGTTTTGTTCCATCGCTCAGGGTAAAGAATAAATTCCCATAAGGCAAGAAAAGCTGCAGAGCCAACAAAAAGATTCAATAGCAAAATTCCCTTAAATCCAGTGTGTTTATAAAGAGACTTTATATTTTTTAAATGAACAATATAAGTTTGCATATAGCCTTTGATCCAGCGCGCTCTTTGCTTAATCCAAGCAAATACAGCAATTGGTGACTCTTCCAATGTTTCTGAGTCAATCATCCTGGTTTTATATCCCATTTGCGCAAGTCTCAAACCGAGGTCAGCATCTTCGGTAACACTGTAAGCATCCCAGAAAAACACTTTTTTTAGAATTTTTACTGAAAAATGATTACTGCTACCACCCAAAGGCATTGGCATGTTCATTTTTTGGAATCCAGGCAATAAGTATTGAAACCAATTCATATACCCCAGAGAAAAGGATTGTGTAAGAAAATTATAATCACAATTATAGTAATTTAATTTTGCTTGTACACAGGCAAGCTTATCGTCGCCCTTATTAAATTCAATTAGTGCTTTTTTTAACTGCAATGGGTCTGGTTTATCGTCCGCATCATATATTACTGCATACTTTCCTCTAGCAAAGCTCATAGCATAATTGCATGACTTGGCTTTTGTTCTAGGCAAAGAATAAGGCACTTTTATTACTTCAAAATACTGCGGTAAAGTGTACTTTTCTATAGCTGCTAGCGTTTCTTGGTCATCACTTTCTACCTGAAGCTTCACATCTAATTTTGATTTTGGATAATCCAAACTTTCAATGCTTTCAACCAATTGCTCTATCACTGCACTTTCTTTAAAAGCAGGCAATAAAATAGTATATATAGGAAAATCTTCTTCACTCAGCTTACTATAATCCACTTTTTGGTTGGAGGTTTTACATAAGTTAAAAATTGTAGCTATAAACTTGAATAAATAGCTGGAACATCCGATTATAAATATCAACATCAAAGCAAAATATGTATATTTCTCTGTTAGTGTTAAAATTGAAGTTACAACAAAGAAAGAAGCAAAAAATATTGAGCTTAGTTTAATGCTTTTGGCTGAAAAATTAGGATTCTTGTAATATAAGTAGTTGCTTGCAAATTCTGAAATACCAAAGTGCGAGTTAAGAAGATTTAAAATCTGTTCGCTATCCACTTTTATTAATACATAGTCAATACCGTAATGAGCTTCGACCCAACGGTTGATATCTCGGCTTGTGTCTTCAACCATAAAAAAAGTAGTATTATTTAATTTTTGCCAAGGAATTATATTAAATTTATAGTAAAAAAGTTTCTCTGGCTCTTTGCACAAACTAGAATCAAACTTAATTTTTTCTACATTATCAGCTTGAAGTATAGGCAATTGTTGCATTGAACCTAATGCAATTTTTTATTTAAGTCACGTGAAAATGAAGATATGACCTCGCTACTACGCTTATCATCTTTACGTTCATGCATTATTTTTTTTACAGCATCAGCAGCTATATTCGCTGTGTTAGCCTGTAAATCTCCAAGAGCTTTTTCAACTTGGTCAGTGACTTTCTTCAAGTTAGAATGGGCATTGTCATCTAATGTCTGATCTAGCTGCTGTCTATTGTGCTTAATGATACTATTAGCTTTATCAAGTGCTTCATTCATCATTTTATTAACTTCTGCATCTAATTCTTTGTATTTTTTAGAAGATTTTTTGTAATACTCCAACATATCTTTCCTGAATTTTTCAGTTTCTTCACTTGAAAATTTGCTTTTGTTACGCTTATTGTTAAGCGCATTTTTCATCACTTTCTTTAGCAATTTATACGAAAGGACAAAACTTACCAAGAAGGCAAGACCGATAATCAGTGATGTAGACATAAAAACCCCTAAAATTCTTTGGACACCAAGTCAGCAATAAATTCCTCTTCAATTTCAGAATTAGTCAGTTTAGTATAATAAATTAAAGCAATACTAGTAGCCATTTGTTTTAACTGATCAGTATATTCAGATTTAAATTCTGCCACTTTTTTTTCAATAAGCTTGCTCTTTTTTTTATCTTCCTCTTCTAATATATTCTTAACATTAGCTCTCATTTCTTCTACCTGAGCAAGTGCATCATCTATGATTTTTTTTGCCTGTATTCTAGCTTGGTTTAAAGCGGCATTATACTTGGCAACCTGATCTTCCGTGAGTCTTAAAAGATGAACAGAACTATTAAAAGAATCCAATACTTCTTTACTTCTAGTGCTTATTATTTCATCTAACTTTGGCAAAAATAAACAACTTACTACGAAAAAAAGTGAAGAGAAAAAAATTAAAAACCAAAAAACTTGAGAAAAGAAGGTTGAAACATCAAGCTGTGGCATCTGTTAAGCAGCAAATATTAATAACATTGCAAGTACAAACGCAAGCAATCCCATGATTTCAACCATGGCAGCACCAATATAAACATAACTTTTCATTTTACCTTCTGATTCAGGGTTTCTCGCAATCCCATTTAACATAGCAGAGAAGATATTAGCTATACCTAAACCAGCACCGAGCATTCCAAACACAGCTAAACCAATTGCTATAAATTTTAAAGCTACTAAATCCATACATTACCCTTAATTATTTCTTTATAATGTAATTGTAAAATATTCTACAAGGAAGTCAATTACTTTACTGCATCTGACAAATATACACATGTTAATATAGTAAATATATAAGCTTGTAAAATTGCAACAAATACTTCAAATCCTATCAATGCAATTATGAACAAAAACGGCGCAGGAGTGAAAAATATGTTCATATTTACAATAAACCCTGCTATCACTTTGATGATTGTATGACCAGCAATCATATTTGCTGCAAGCCTTATTGATAGGCTAACCGGCCTTACTAAATAAGCAAACAACTTAATAATAATTATTATAGGTGCAAGCCACGAAGGAGTTCCTTTTGGTAGCAATATGCGTAAAAATTCTACTCCCCTTTCTTTAAATCCAACAATCGTTATATAAATAAAAACCACCATCGATAAAGCGAAGGTGACTATCACATGACTTGTGACCGTGAAACTATAAGGAAGAACACCAACTAAATTACACGATAAAATGAAAATAAATACTGTGAATATCAATGGAATGTGCTGCAAGCCTTTGCTTCCAGTGTTATTTTCTATTATTGAAATAACAAAATCATATACATACTCAACTGCAGCTTGCAAATATCCTGGTATTACTGACCCCTTCTTTATTCCAAAAAGCAAAAAGAGTATCATCAATATCACCGAAATCATCGTGAAAAAAGATGAATTGGTAAAGCTTACGTCATACCCAAATAACCTAGGTAACTCTATTACCGTATATACTTTAAACTGTTCCAGCGGATTTAATGCCATTTTAATCTGAATTATAAACAGTAAATAAAGTATGAATTTTATAGGACAAAGTCAAGAATTAAGGTAAGGCTCTGTATTATTATAACATTAACATATTAACAAAATATGTAATTAGAATATTAATTACAGTCAGCTCTGTATTTTAAAATTTACTAATCTTGTTAAATTATTCAATATCTTGACTTAATATCTTATTTTGATTATAATTTAATTTTTAGTGAGGTATATAATGAACGAAATAGATTTTATTAACACTAATCATCCTTTAAATTTGGAGCAGGAATTTGGTAACGGATACATCGAATCAGTAGATTGTTTCCTTGACCATACGCGTCAAGTTAAGGAAATAAAGGTATGAAAGAGATAGAATAATAAGGTATAAGTTCTCCCAGATATACTTTTAGTGAGAGAACCAATGAATAAAATAACTTGCTTATCAAAAAAGCTCAAAGAATTTTTTAATGAAAAAGCAGAGAAAATCTCAATTACAACAAGGTTTATAAAAAGAAAGAGAAAGCTAAAAGGTTCATCATTCGTAAAAGCCATGGTCTTGGGTAATATAGGAGTTGATAATTGTAGCGTAGAAACAATGTTTCAATTACTAAACGAGGACTCGATAGATATAACAAAACAAGTTTAGATTTACTGAAGAAGCAGTGGAATTTATGAAAAGGATGTATAATGAATCTGTGATTCTCTTTAAAAATATCTTGCAAGTTGGTTGCAAAATCTTACAGCAATTTAATAGTGTTAAATTATTGGACAGTAGCTATACCTAACAGTATGGAAGAGATGTATAAAGGTTATGGTACTAGCTACAGTGGCTATGAAAGCAATACTAAGTCTGGAATAAAGTTACAATTAGTTTTCGACTACATGAATCAGATAATAGACCAACTTAATTTAACGGAGGGGGTAAGATCAGACCAGGGATATAGGAAACATTTAAGTAATATATTAAGCAATGATTTGCTAATATCTGATCTCGGTTATTTTGTGCCAAGTTCTTTTAAACAAATCAATGAAATAGGAGCTTATTTCATAAGTCGTTGATACCAACATATATGATGTAGAAACAAATCAAAAAATGGAGTTATTAGAATGTTTAGAGGATAAGTTATTTTTAGAAAACGAGGTATTGTTAGGAAAAGAAGCAAAAATTAGAGTAAGAATTATATGTCAGAAACTAACTGAATATGGCCAGAAGAAGGAAAGCTAATAGATTAGCAAGATCGCAGGGATATACATCCTCTAAAAGAAATCAAAAATTGTTGAACTGGTCAATATTTATAACTAATGTTCCAGAAAATAAAATTAGTGCTGAGCAAGTATTAACGATTTACAGAGTAAGGTGGCAAATTGAGTTATTATTTAAATTGTATAAAAGCCATACCAGGCTTGATAAGCTAAAAGGAAAGCCATGCAGAGTATTATGTGAACTATATGCTAAATTGTGCGCAATTCTTATATTTCACGGCATAGTTGGTTGCACAGAAGTGAAAAAGAATACAGAACTTAGCTTAACAAAGGCATTTATTGAGCTAAAAAGGCGGGTTAGAGAGTTATTTTTAGTATTAACCAAAATTAATAGTTTAAAAGCATTTCTTAAAAAACTCACTATAACTTGGTCGCGATTTTCATTAAAAGACAAACGTAGAAGGGCTAGAGTATCCACTTTAACCTCTCTAAATTTGCTCACAATCTCTTAACTTGACGCGTATGGTAGTGGTATCTCACTAATCCAATTATTTTTCTCCCGATCTAGCCTATCATCTAATATAGCCTGCCTTATTGATGCCATTAACTTATTCATAAAGAAAATATTATGAATGGTAACGAGCGTGTAAGCCAGGAGCTCTTTAGCTTTCAGTAAATGGTGTATATAAGCTCTTGAATGTTTTCTGCAGGTAAAGCATAAACAGTCACTTTCAATTGGGTTGTTGTCCAGCTCAAATCGTTGATTCCGCAAATTAATATGCTCTTTGCACTTTGAAGAAATAGAATTTCTGTTTTTTACTTTAACAAGTGCGCCACCATGCCTTGCTAAGCGGGTTGGATGCACGCAATCAAACGTGTCAATTCCAAGCTCTACTCCGCGAAAGATGTCCACAATTCCACCAATACCAAGCAAATGAGTAGGCCTGTCTTTTTTCAGGTGGTCCATAGTGAAAGAAACTACATCATGCATCTGCTCTTTACTTTGACCAAGTGATCCACCTATTGCTTGACCAAAAAATGGCAAATCGTTGATAAAATCACAACTTTCTCTACGTAAATCTTGATACACTCCGCCTTGACTAATTCCATACAGTGCCTGCTTGCCATTATTGTTTTTTTCAAATTCATTTAAAGAACGTTCAGCCCATCTGTGGCTCATGAGCATTGATTTTGCTGTGTATTCTTTGCTTACGTGAAATGGAGTGCATTCATCTAAAACTAGGATTAAATCTGCACCTAATTTCTGTTGAATTTGTACAGATTTTTCAGGAGTTAAGCAATAAATTTTACCATTAATGTAAGAACGAAAAATTGCCCCATCCTCATTAATTTTGATCAAAGTTTTTTGTTTTTTTCTTATTCCTTTTATCTCTTCCGAAACTGATCCGTGGCCTAAGCTAAATATCTGATATCCACCTGAGTCAGTTAGCATTGGCCCATTCCATCCTATCATCTTGCGCAAACCACCAAGTTTTGCAACAGTATTCTCTCCTGGTTGAAGCATTAGGTGATAGGTGTTGGAAAGTATGATTTGGGTACCAGCTTCACTTATTCTTTCAATATCTGCAGCTTTAATTGCAGCTTTTGTTGCGCAGAATATAAAAGCGGGGGTTTCTACGCTTCCATTTGGAGTTTTAATTGTTCCAACTCTTGCAGAACCTGATTGCTTGATTCTCTTGAATGAAAATTCTTCTTTCATCTATTTGCCTGAAAGTTCTGTTATGATGTTTTCTACTTTCTCAGGAGTAAGATTTTCATAGAAGTCATTATTGATCTGCACAACGGGAGCATTAACGCATGCACCTAGGCATTCAACTTCTTTTAAAGTGAACAAATTATCTTTAGTAGTCTCACCGATATTGATTCCAAGTTTTTTTTTAAAGGTATTTAAAACTTCTTCACTATTGCACAACCAGCAAGGAGTTGTTCTACAAATTTGTATTAGATATTTGCCTACTGGTTTTAAATTATACATGGTGTAAAAATTTGCCACTTCATATACACGAATATGTGGAATATGCAGCATATCAGCAACACAACGCATAGCAGAGTCAGAAACCCATCCGCATTGCTCTTGAACCAGATATAGTAAAGGCATAACAGCACTACCTTCTCTACCTTTGGGATACATCTCTATAAACTTTTCCGCTTTCTTGAGGTTTTCTAATGTAAAACTAAACTGCTTTTCTTTTTCTGTCATTCGTGAGACTCATGTGAATTTCAACAGATTATATCTGAAGGGCTAATAATTGCAATTGTTGGTTTTTTGAGAAATAGCGTTTTGCAGTATCATACTATCTATGGAGTGGTATTGCTTATCCACCCAGTTTGCGAATTCTTTACTGCTACTCATTTCTCATATTTCGCTTTGCAGATTACAAGAGTATTAATTTTTTAATTTTAGTTAAAATTTTTATTGACATTAACACACAGGGGTAATCATAATAGCATTTTATTAATATTTTAAATAAAATTATGTCTATATTAAGAAGATTGCTCGGGATCAACTCAAATACACCGGAAGTTAAAGAAGCGATAGGTTTTAACCCAGCAAACGTAGGGTTGATTGAAGGAGATGGAGTCGCTTATGGACTCAGCTATCAAGATAATGGTAATGGGAGCAGTAAAGTGAAATTACTTATTAGTCCATTATATCAATCAAAAACATACGAATGGGGTACAAATATCAGCGTAGCAAATGAATTCAAAGATCAATTATCTCTCACATTAATAGAAGATTCAGCTGAAATAGATAAAGTTGGAATTGTCTTTCCTGAAGAGGGAATTGGCGAAGAAGGAGAAAAATGCGTTAAAGGCTTATCTTTTAACACTTACGGAATTAAACAATCAGTTAATACTCCTTCAGCTGAACATTTAGATAAAAGAAAATTACAAAAGAATATTGATAATAATAGTCTTGCAAATGTGGGCAATAGTTACTTTCAACCAAGAGCAGTGAAAGTTGGTAATGGTGACGTAATTGTAATCGCCCATAACTTAAAGGATCAAACTTTAGTTTCTTGGTACTTAAAGTCAAGCGAGAGCGGAAAATTTAAGGTATTGACTGGAGAAAAAGGTGTTACAGAAAGAAAATTGTTCAATTTTGATAATCAGGGGCAATTGGCATTAAATGGAAACACGATGCTTTATTCGCAAGTGAGCAAAAGGATTACTAAGGAAAATCAAGAGGTGAGAAAAACACGTATTTTTAAATTTGATATGGCTAAAGTGATTCAGGGTCTGAAGGATGGAGTTAATGGCTTTTTACTTGGTAATCGAAAAGGTCAAATAGATAATAAAGCACTATCTCTTTCTAGAGAACATGAAATAAGCTTTTTGCAGTATGTTGAACAAACGGAAGGAAATGATCTAGTTGCTTTTCTTGAAAATGACCAATCAGCTAATGAGCAGAGGTTACATATAGCAACTCTACTTAAAAATGGATCAGTGTCAGATTTTCCTATCTATCAATTTACAGATCCTATAGAGCAATTATATATTAAAGGCAACGGTCAGGGTGGTTTTATCGTAACTGCGGTAAGTGGAGAAAATATTGTAACTTTTAATCAAAACGGCTCTGGAAAATCTTCTGAAGCAACAATAATACCGGCAAATAGCATCAAAACTCTCAGTGATTTTGTTAATATCATTAACGGTCGATTAACGCCAGATATTATTTCTAGTAGTACCGTGGCTCCTATAACTGTTGCAGAAACGGTTGTGACTTCTAAGAAAACGCCGACTGCTGCAATTACTAGCACAGCAGAAACCGACGCTGTGAAGACTACTAAATTGACAACGGAAGCCGTTGCACCTACTTCTACAACGAATAAACCTTCAACAGAGTCAACGACTCAAACAAGCACAGTAACAGTGGAACCAACTGCGCCAACAACAAGCTCAGAGAAAACTACACAAACAGTATTTAGTATACCAAGTACTAGAACAAAAGAGTCAACAACTCCTATATTCACCACGACTTTACTTCCTCAGTCTACTTCTTCACCACAACCTACTCAACTTGCTATAGGGTCTAATAAGGCAGGAATGATAGGGGGATCTTTGGTTGGAGCAATAGGTATTGTTGGAATTATAGGAATTATAGCATATAGATATGTTAAGGGTCGTAATGCTGCTCCTGTATTAGAACTAACTGATTTGGGTTATAGAAGGCGATCATCTTCAAGTAGCGATGAAGAAATTTTTACCACTGGTAACAGAATGCGAACTATATATCAATCTGAAACAGTGCTAAATAGTATATCAGTAGAAAGTAGTAGTCGATCAAGAAGTAGCTCATCGTCTTCAAGCGGTGGACCAGGCTCTTGACTAACTGAAGCGGAGTCTAAAAGTGAAAAAAGCTTATCTTGGGATAGTGATGATGTGCCGGAATATCACCTTTAGCTATTTGTCTAAATGTTTTTAATATGTAGACTGTTAGGAAATTGTCTTTTGCTTTTGTGATTTTCATGTTAAAGTATAATTCCTAGGTGAAATAAGTAGCTGCTGTTGTGTGATAAACATAGCAGAGGAAAGTCCGGGCTCCAAGGAAAAATAGTGACGGGTAATGCCCGCCGGAGGTAACTCCAGTTATAGGGCTACAGAAAATTACCGCCTAAAATATTTTTAGGTAAGGGTGAAAAGGTGTGGTAAGAGCACACCATGGCAATGGCAACATTGGTAGTCGAGTAACCAACACTAGGAGCAAGATTAAATAGAAGTAGATTTTATGTTTTCCTCATATCTACTCGGGTAAATCGCATGCGGTAAATGGTAACATTTACTCCAGATAAATAGCTACATAAACAGAACTCGGCTTATATTTCACCTAGGCGTTCACATGATACGTGCGATATAAGCCATGCTATATTTAGATGTGTAGGCATTTCATGCGTTGTCCTTCACTTGTTCTGCTTGATAGCCATCACTACTTTCGCCTACATTAACATTAGAATATTCATCATCATCAATATACTCTTTCAGAACATACCCTCTGCCCCAAACGGTTTCTATGTGGCTTTTTCCATCATTTGCACTTTCAAGTTTCTTACGTAATTTGCACATAAAAACATCAACTATCTTGTTATCTGAAGGTTCATCCAAGCCATTGTAAAGATGATTTAAGAACATTTCTTTTGTTAGTACTGTTCCTTTACGCATTGCTAGCAATTCTATCATAGAATACTCTTTATTAGTAAGGTGAACCATTTTACCTTTCACCTCAACAACCCTGTGATCAAAATTGATATTTATATTACCAATCTTTATCACCGATTCAGGATGGCCTTTAGTACGACGCACTATGGCCTTAATTCGAGCTAATAACTCGCTTTTATGAAATGGCTTGGTTAAGTAATCATCGGCACCATACCCGAGTCCTTTAGCTTTGTGATTGACAGCGGATATGCATGAAAGTATTAAAACAGGAACTTTGATTTTTGCACTTCTTAGTCTTAACAATATATCATATCCGTCAATATCACCAGGTAAGTGTATATCTAAAATAACTAGGTCATAGTAATCTCCGTTTGAGGAAACCATATTATTGTTATAATCTTGTGCAGAAGTAACAACGTCACAGAAGTGTCCATCAGAAGTTAAGGCGTTAACTACAGTCTTTGCACTTACTTGATCATCTTCAATTAATAATATACGCATATTTTACACCCCATAAATAATTTATAATTTTAGTAATATATATAACTAAGGAAAGTAATAAATCAAATTTTTATTAACAAATGACCAAAATTACACTTATTAATTAATAGTAAATATATTGTTCCAAAGTTATATAAATAGATCTAAAATATAATAGACATACCATGATAGTAATAATATTTTTAGTAAATATTGAATTAAAGTTACTATTATTAAAAGAATACTTCGGTTAATAAATATTTAACTATTCTATATGTCTGTGTTATATTTTTAATTTACTTATCCTACTATTTTAAAGTATAAGTAATATTTTCAGGAATATTGTGTGGCAATATCAATTTTAGGTGCTGGTGCATGGGGTACAGCAATCGCAATTTCATTAGGTAGTAAGAAAGATGTGATTTTGTGGACTCACAATGAAACTACATTTGAATCAATCAACGGGAAAAGAGAAAGTGACAAGCTACCCGGTTGTCGAATTTCTGATAATGTGTCAGTAAAATTGGCTATTGAAGACATAATTAATGCTTCAGTAACAATCCTCGCTGTTCCCACTCAGTCTCTGAGGAAGGTATGTCAGCAATTGCATAATTGTAATCTGAAAAAAGATGTAGCAATAATTTTAGCTTGTAAGGGAATAGAAAAGTCTACATTAAAATTACCTAGTGAAATAGTAAATGAAATTTTACCTAACAATCCTATTGCTATTTTTTCAGGTCCTAGCTTTGCTGTAGAAGTTGCAAGAAAATTACCCTATTCAATGGTTCTTGCATGCCAAAATAACACATTAGGTTCAAAGCTAGTATCAGAGCTGCAACAAGAAAATGTTAAATTGGAGTTTAGTAACGACATTATAGGAGTACAGATTTGTGCAGCGTTAAAGAACGTTTTTGCTATAGCGTGTGGGATTGTTCTAGGTAGTAAACTTGGGTTTAATGCTCATGCAGCATTGATTACGAAAAGTATGAGCGAAATTAAGGCTTTATACTCAGCAAAAATTGGTGACGGTAGTGTGGATATAAATACACTACTTGGGCCAGCATGTCTGGGTGACCTAATTATGACATGCACATCCTTGAATTCAAGAAACTTATCTTTTGGGTTTAAAATAGGTAATAGTGACAATGGCTTTAATGTTCAGCAGATTTTGTCAGAAGGCAAGTCAGTGATTGAAGGTTTTAGCACTGCTGAGTCCATATTTAATTTAGCAGGAAAGCTAAAGATAAAAATGCCTATATGTGAAGCGGTCTATAGATTATTGTATGAAAGCGCCTCTATAGAGGATACTCTTTCTGTTCTTATAAGTTAATTTTGTATTTGGATATATTGTGAAATTTTTATATAAATTAATATCAACGTGGTGGCTGTCTGGAACAGTAAAAAAAATGCCAGGTACTGTGGGTAGTTTGGCTTCTTTTCCGCTTGTTCCTGTAATCCTGAGCAACAAAATTTTAGGTGCAGCAATTATTTCTTTTTTATTCTTAATTGGATTATGGTCTACAGGTAATTATATAAAACATTACAAGACTTCATGTGATCCAAAAGAGGTAGTAATTGACGAAGTGGTTGGTCAATTGCTGACGATACTTTTAGTTTCGATATTGTTAAGCCAAGAGATGAATTGTTCTTCATTGTTGTTGTGCTTTTTTTCTTTTAGGTTTTTTGATATAATAAAAGCGTGGCCTATAAATTTAATCGATAAAAATACCAAAGGTCCTTTAGGTATTATGCTAGATGACGTTATAGCTGCAATTTTAGCCTGTGTTCTTATAGGAGCCTTTTATTGTTTATTGTTGGTGTATGCAGGATAAAAAAATTTATTATTCAAGCTTAATTGTTCAAAATCTAAAGGATTATATACTGTACACAGCGAATTTATCTGAGTGGGAAGTACACGATGAATTTGATAACATCATATTTACAATAAATGGTACCAAGGAGTCATTATTTAATTTTGTGTTCTGTGGAGATCAATGTACCGAGCTTTCTATACAAAAAACTCTAGATTATCTCAGAACAAGAGATATAGAAGCAACATGGGTAATAAATTCACATATGAAAATAAGAGATATTTTAGAAAAGTGTAAAATAAAACACGTTAGCACACCAAAAAAAGCTTTACTTAATATGAAAAATTACTTTTTACCTGCTGATGTTATTCCAAACTTGAGGTTAAATGCTGTGAATGGTAGCAACCTCTTAGAACAGTTAGATCTGCACACTTCTAAAATTTTTTATCATGGCGTTGGAATTGTCAGCACATTTTTTCGCGGATTATCAAATTATGATGATAAGAACTCAAGATTAAGATTTTTTCTTGTAACACTAAATAATAAAATTATTGGGACATGCGGTCTTTATGTTCAAGATAGCGTAGCTGGTTTTTATAGTGATGGAGTTTTACCAATTTACAGGAATCGTGGAATAGGTACCCAAATGGTTTTAGAAAGAATAAAGATAGCTAAACAGCTTGAATGCAAATATATAGTAGCACATTGTATGAAATCTTCTGTGAACCTTTATAAGAGATTGGGCTTTCAAATGTTAGACAATCTTTACTTATATACCTCTTCAGCATAATTCTGAGCGGTTACAAATTTTTACATTTGTTTTAAAAGTGCTATGTTTTTTTTGTATGAAGTGGTTTTAATATTGATTCTAATATTATTCTTTCTCTCTTATTCTAAATTAAAAATTAGTAATAAGATTAAGAACTTACAGCATCAAAATGTTATCATAAATAATTTAATTGATACTGTGAATGATGGGTTTTATATTTGGGATGCAAAAAAACGTATAGAAAAGTTCTCTCCCAATTTACTAATTTTGCTTAATACTGTTTTTTACTCATTTAATGAGTTTGTGAATTTTTTTGAGCAATCAGAAAGCTTAATCAAAAATTTTGTTGAGGCAAAGGAAATAAATAAATCTTTTACTCTAGATTTAAAGTCAAAAGACAGTGAGGTTTATTGCATATGTTACGGTAGAAGCATAATAGATGATTCTAACAATGTGATAGGTGTGCTGTTATGGATAAGGAATGTCTCAGACTGTAAGATAAAGGCTAACGGACTTGAGTTAGAAAATAGTAAGCTTACACAGGAAGTGGAGAGCTATAAAAACGTTTTCAACTCTTTACCATTTCCAATACTAAGATATAACAAGAGTAGAAAGGTGGAATTTTATAACTTGTTTTATGATAAATATGTAGATGGTTCTAAGAAATTTGTTATTACCGGTAGCGCTCATAGCACAAAACCAGGAAGACATGTCATAACTTATAAGAACGAACCTAAGGTTTTCGATTTTGTTAAAATTCCAATACAAGGTTCTGGTAGCATAGTAATGTATGGGAAAGATGTTAGTGATGCAGAGAAATTATATACTGAATTAAACAGTTATTTAGCTACACAGAAAAATTTGCTTGAGAGGTTACCGGTTGCTATAGTAATATATAGTAAGAATCAAAAGCTAAAATTTTATAATAATGCTTTTATGAAAACCTTTCAATTTGACCCAAAATTTTTGGCATCTTACCCAACTTATCACGAAGTTATGCTTTACCTCTTCGAATCTAAAAAGCTTTTAGAAAAAGAGGATTTTCAAACTATTAGTAACCAAAGACATGAGTTGTTCAAAAAATTATTTGAATCGTACGATGATACGATGCACTTCACAAACGGAAAAGCGTTCAGGGTATTAACAATACCCTACGCTTCGGAAGGTTTGCTGTTCTCTTACGAAGAATGCAAAAGATAATACTTAAACTCCTTCTCTCTCTACCATGAGCTGTTTTACTTTCGCTATTGCTCTTGCTGGATTAAGTCCTTTAGGACAAGTTTTTGTGCAATTCATTATTGTATGACAACGATACAACTTGAATGGGTCGTTTAAAACATCAAGTCTTTCACCTGTCTTATTATCACGGCTGTCAGCAATCCATCTGTAAGCTTGTAATAGTATTGCTGGTCCTAAAAATTTATCACTATTCCACCAGTAGCTTGGGCAACCAGTCGAACAGCAAGCACATAATATACAGTCGGACAAGCCATCTAATTTTTTTCTATCTTCAGAAGATTGAGAGTATTCTTTATTTGGTAGGGCAGGCTTATCTGCTTGTAACCAAGGTTTAATTGATTTGTATTGCTCATAAAATTGGCTCAAATCCGAGACTAGGTCCTTTATTACATACATGTGAGGTAATGGATATATTTTTACGTCACCTTTTATATCATGTATAGATCTAGTACATGCAAGAGTATTGGTTCCGTCAATATTCATGGCACAAGATCCACATATGCCTTCTCTACAAGAACGTCTGAAAGTTAAAGTCGAATCTATTTCATCCTTTATTTTTATTAATGCATCAAGTACCATAGGGCCACAACTATCCATATCAATAAAAAATGTGTCTATTCTAGGGTTTTTCTCGTCATCAGTAGACCAACGGTAAATTTGAAATCTTCTGATGTTTTTTGCTCTAGCAGGAATAGGATAAATTTTGCCCTTTTGATTAATTTTAGAATTCTTTGGCAAAGAAAACTGAACCATATCACTTACCTTTTATTGTTTATAGCTAAAACCCTTTGTAGATAACATATTTTATTATCATCTACTATATTTTTATTAAATTCCTTTTAAATCGCACACATATTGTAGCCAAGCGAAGCTAAAATCTCTCTTTCTAGATTTTTCATTATAATTTCTTCATCTTTTTTTTGGTGATCATAACCAAGTAAATGCAGTAATCCATGCACTAACATGTGTGCAATGTGAGCAAGAATGGGTATATAATACTCATGCGATTCTCTTTTTATTGTGTCTATTGAAATTGCTATGTCTCCTAAATCGCACTCATTAGACAATTGTTCATACGGAAATGATAGTACGTTAGTTGGCTTATCCATTTCTCTAAATTTTAAATTAAGTTGATGTAGCAAGTCATCATCAGCCAGAGCTATTGATATATTTGGTTTATAGTGGTCTATTTTTAATTCTTTTAGAGAAGCATTGATGACACCTAATACAAAATTTTTAGGATTTTCTATAATGCTGCACCATTTCTTGTCAAGAATATTTACTTCTAACATGAGTGACACATCAGTAAGGGTGTCATGCAAATAGCTGACACTGGAATCCAAAAAAGAAGAGTTATAGACCCTTGCGTCATGTACACAACTGTACGAATATTGTACACTAGAAGGATGTCATCCCAGTGTCTAGGCACTGGGATCCAGGAATTTTGATTAGACATCAAGTTAGTGAATATAAAAGTAGCTAATCTTATATTAAAACACAACGGCTTTAATGTGGTTGCATTAAGGCTGGATTCCAGTGTCAAGCACTGGAATGACGCCTTTGTGTTTGATGCAAAATCGGCTATAACGTTTAATGCACTGCCTTCGAGACAAATATTCATACAGCTGTGCGTTGTGTGCTGAGATGACATCATTTAGGAACTGAAATGACAGGTATTACACATCACTCATCCTTATTATTTCATTCCATTCAATTTCCGAAACTGGGGCAATTGATAAACGTGGTTGTTTTAATATAGTCATATTTTTCAAAAGTGGGTTTTGTTTTATATTATTTAACGTTACTTGGTTATTTAAAGGTTTCAAAAACTTTACATTCACTAATCCGAACTTGGGATCATTAACATGATAATACTCTTTAAATACTTCAACGATTCCAAGTATTGCTTTCTCTTTACCTGTATGATAAAAAAACGCAAGATCGCTTGCTTTCATAATTTTCATGTAATTTTGAGCTTGATAATTGCGCACACCATCCCACTCAACTACCTGCTCCTTTTCCATTTTTTGCCATGAGTATTCACTTGGCTCTGACTTAAGTAGCCAAAATTGCATTATTTTTTTCTTCTTAAGTAAGCTGGTATATCATAGATATTGCTGCCCCACTTAGCTCCTTCGCTTACCTGTTCAGCTGGTTTTGTTTCCAGTGTTTTGTCTTGTGTACTTTCACTTTGACTATATGGCCACTTAAATTTCTCTTTCTCTGAGTCTTCGCTCTGACTTATAGGTGAAGTTTCTGATTTATTATTGCGACCATCAATGCCAGTTGCAAGAACAGAAACTCTAACTCTTCCCTCCATCGCTTGATCAAAAGTAGCACCAAATATTATATTTGCATTTTCATCTACTTCTTCACGCACTCTATTGGCTGCAGCATCAACTTCAAACAGAGTCATATCTCCGCCACCAGTAATGTTAATTAATATTCCTTGCGCACCTTTCATTGATACATTATCAAGCAATGGATTAGATATTGCAGCCTCTGCAGCACTAATTGCTCTATCTTCTCCTTCTGCCTCTCCGGTGCCGATCATCGCTTTGCCCATCTCGCTCATTACTGTTTCTATATCAGCGAAGTCAAGATTGATAAGCCCTGGCATGACCATCAAGTCAGTTACTCCTCTGATGCCAATGTGCAGAACATTATCAGCAAGTTTAAATGCATCAGAAAATGTAGTTTTTTCATTTGCAATTCTAAATAAATTCTGATTTGGAATGACAATAAGTGTATCCACGTATTTTTGCAGTTCTTCGAGTCCAAGCTCTGCAATGCGCATACGGCGCACACCTTCAAAACCGAACGGTTTAGTTACAACTCCAACAGTCAATATCTTTTTTTCTTTTGGCGCTCTATCCTTAACTGCGGCTCTTGCTTCTCTGGCTGCTTTTGCAATTACCGGTGCTGCACCGGTTCCAGTACCACCGCCCATTCCTGCTGTGATGAAAAGCATATGACTATCTTTTATATGCTCCATAATCTCATCAATTGACTCTTCTGCTGCACCTTTGCCAACATCAGGCAAAGCACCAGCACCAAGCCCCTTAGTTAAATTAATGCCAAGCTGAATTTTTTTATCACATAACGACTTTTCTAGTGCTTGAGCATCGGTATTTGCGACAACAAAATTCACTCCTTGCAAATTAGATTGGATCATGTTATTCACAGCATTTCCACCAGCACCACCCACTCCCACAACGGTAATCCTTGGGTGCAATATAGGTAACTCCGGCAGACTAAGATCAATAGACATTTAAATTACTCAAATTTAGCGAATTCACTTGATAATAAGTTACCGCTTTTTTAATAATATGCAAATACTTTTCACTTCTATAGGCGTAAACAGTAAACGGGATTTACTTATTCTTAACATTTATACTAATAAGTGCCGTTAATTATAATAACTAGATTCTTAGATGACATCACTTAACCGATGCAAAAAATAGAAAACGTTTATAAAAAGGGACAGAAACCTATCCCTTTTTATTTTGTTAATGATTATTAACTTCCTGATTTTTCTCTTCCCCTTTCAATGCTCCAACCGCAACATCTTTTAATTTTGAGGCAATTTGATATGTTCCATAAAGAACAGCAGCTGCAGCAATTGCCATTATGGCACCCGCAACTATCTGATTAGCAACACCTGTTCCGATAAATCCAGGTAATGAAGCAGCTATTGCTTGATTTGTTCCAACAAAGTAACTGGCAGTCTTAGCAAGAAACCCAGAAGCTTCTGCTGCACTAACAAAGCCTGCTTTCATATGCATTGCTGTAAAGACAATACTTGCAACTGCAAGCGAAAATAATGCTGTTCTCCCTTTATTATGCATAGCGTACTGACCAGGTTGACTAGCAGCACCAGGAATTCCCCAGTATTTTTCAGCTTGCATATATCCTTCTGAAATAGCATAAAAAATGCCATCCCCTTTTCTATACTCATAATTTGTTAATGCCATAACTCTACTCCTTAAATAGAATGTTAAAATTTCACTAAGGGAGTGTATAGTAAAAAAAATTGCCTGTCAAGTAAACTAATTTTAATATACCTTTATTCTGTAATTGAGCGCTTCAGCAATGTGTGCTCTTTTTACTTCTTCACTTTTTGCAAGATCTGCAATAGTTCTTGCAACTTTTAATACGCGTGTGTAGCCTCGATTGGAAATGTAATTTTCTTTCAGTACGTATTTTAGCAATTCTAACCCTGCCTGATCTGGTTCAGTAAATTTATTAAATGCTTCACCGCTTACTTCTGAATTGCAACGAATATTTAATTCACTATAGCGCTCAGTTTGAACTTTTCTTGCTGCTATCACTCTTTCTCTTATGATTTTAGTACTTTCTCCCTCCACAGAGATTTCAGGAGAGAGTATGCTAACGTTTGGCATTTCAATGCATATGTCTATTCTATCAAGCAATGGGCCTGATATTTTGTTTTTGTAATCTGTGCCACACTTTGGAGCTTTGTTGCACGATCTGCTTGCATCACCTAAATAACCGCACCTGCAAGGGTTCATTGCAGCAATCAGTTGAAAATTTGCAGGGTAGGTTATGTGAGCATTTGCCCTTGCAACGGTAACTTTTCTATCTTCAAGTGGTTGGCGCAGAGAATCAAGCACAAGTCTTGGAAATTCTGGCAACTCATCAAGGAATAACACGCCATTGTGAGCCATGGTAATTTCTCCAGGTTTTGCATTCTTTCCTCTCCCTATCATCGCTGGCATAGAGCATGAATGATGAGGTTCACGAAAGGGACGAGTTACTTTGAATATTTCATTACCAGTTTTTGTTATGCTGGAAATAATATTAACATCAATCATCTCCTGTTCGGTTAAATCAGGCAGCAATCCTATAAAGCGCTTAGCAAGCATTGATTTTCCAGTACCAGGAGGGCCAACAAGAAGCATATTATGCCCACCTGCTGCTGCAATTTCAGCTGCTCTTTTTGCAACAACTTGGCCTTTGATATCCTTCATATCGGGAATCAATCTTTTTTCTTTGGGTGCATCACTATAATTAAAAATTACTGGCTGAATTAATTGCTCACCCTTAAAGTGTCTGATAATATCAGTTAATTTCTCTATAGCCAGAATTGAAACATTCTTCACCCATACAGCTTCTACACCATTTCCTCTCGGGCAAATTACTCCTTTATTGTCCTTTTTTGCATTAATTGCTGTTGGCAGCACACCTGAAACTGGAATAACTCTGCTATCAAGAGCCAGTTCACCCATGATTATATAAGACTGAACTTTTTCAACTGGTATCACATTCATTACAACAAGTAGTCCAATAGCAATAGCCAAGTCATAATGACTGCCTTCTTTCAGCAAATCCGCAGGGGAGAGATTAACTGTAATTCTTTTTGGAGGTAGTAGTAGATTGATTGAATTTAACGCTGCTCTGATGCGCTCTCTGGATTCTGCAACAGTTTTATCCGGCAAGCCAACAATATTAAAAGCTGGAATACCATTTGCCATATGAATTTGTGCATTGACATTTACTGTGCTAATTCCCTGAAGCGCAACGGTATTTATATTTGCAATCATAATATATTATATAAAATTGTTAATACAATATATTAAAGAAGCGATGAAGTAAAGGCTACAGCAATTAAAGATGGCTTAACTTAGCAAAAAAGTGTAGTATTCTATCACTTTGCTGATTACAAATGTTTATAAGGATAATCACTTTTTTCTTACTATATTCAAGTACGGCTTTTTGTAGTGATTGTAATTTTAATTTACCATACTGTGGGCTCAGTTGTAATCTAGATCTATCATATAGAAATTTAAGTAATATAAAAAAATTATTGAATAACGACGATAAGTTTGTTGCACTTACGTTTGATGATGGACCGTCTAACAATAGAGTAAACGATATTATTAATGTTCTGGAAAGCTATGAAGCAAAAGCAACATTTTTTGTGCTTGGTGAACGTACAAATGAAAAAACGTCTGAAATAGTAAAGAAAATTCATGAATCAGGTCATGAGTTAGGCAATCACTCTTGGTCGCATAGGAAGTTGACATCACTTTCAAGTGAGGAACAATTGCAAGAATTGGAAAAGACAAATACAGCAATTAAAAATGCAATAAAACAAGATGTAAAATGGTTTCGTCCGCCATATGGATGTTATGACGATAATCTGATTGAAAATACTGATCAATTAAATATGTATTCAATATTATGGACAGTTGATTCGCTAGATTGGCAAGGTGATAAGCCAGAAACTTTAGTTGAAAGAGTTTTAAGTAATGTACATAATGGAGCAGTTATACTGTTTCATGATCACAATAACAGGTCAAACACAATTGAAGCTTTACCTCATATTATTAAAATACTAAAAAAATCAGGTTATAAGTTTGTGACCTTAAGTGAGTGGGAAAAAAAGGGTTTGTAATACGGTAAAAGCCAGAAGTGTAACAATAAAAGAGGGGAAAAAAAGTGTGTTTTGAAGGAATGTTATGTGGACAAAAAACAAAGTCTTTAACCGCAGAGCATTCATATTAGGTGGTATTCAGCTTACCATTTCTGCGGTTTTTAGTTGCAGGTTATATAATTTACAAATACGAAACAGACAAAAGTACGAAGCACTATCTAATAGTAATAGAATAAGAGTTGCTACTATTATGCCTAAGCGGGGCAAAATTTTAGATAGGAATAGCATTGAACTTGCGGTAAACAAAATTTCGTATGTTGTTTTGTTTGATGGTTCTGGTAAGGAAGTTGATTTGCAGACATTATCAGAAGTCGAGTCTAAAATAGCAAAATCGTCAGAAAAAATAACTGCTCTTTATAAACGTTATTACCCGTTTGGTTCAATGTGTTCTCATGTAATCGGATATACAAAAAGACAGCAAGGCATAAGCGAAGTAGGAATCAGCGGTATTGAATATACATATGATCATATATTGAAAGGCAAGTCAGGAAAATCTGAGCAGGAAATAAATTCTAAAAAACGCGTCATAAAAGAATTATCAAGCATACCACAACAAGACGGACAAGATGTACAACTGACAATTGATATTAATCTGCAAGAGAAAACCGCAGAGGTATTTAAAGATCACCAAGGCTCCGCAGTGGTTATTGATGTAAATAATGGAGAAATTTTAGCATTATATAATTCACCTTCTTACGATAATAATCTTTTTGCTAGCAGGCTATCAAATGAGACTTGGGAGAGCTTGAATGCTCCTTCATTGCCGCTCGTGAATCGTGCGTTATCATATCAAATTCCACCTGGTTCAATATTTAAAGTAATAGTTGCGCTTGCGGGTTTAAAAGACGGAATAATCACACCAGAAGAAAAATTCTCGTGTAAGGGCTATATGAAAATAGGTGAGCGGAAATTTCGTTGCCTGAAAAGCAAAGTCCATGGATATGTATCTTTAAATGAAGCAATGGCATTATCATGCAACACTTACTTTTATAATATAGGGAAAAAAATAAGTGTAGACTCTCTAGTAGAAATGGCCAGAAAATTTGGTATTGGCAGTGGGTCACTGATTGGAACGTTTAAAGAAGAAGCTCCAGGGTTGTTGCCAGATAGAGATTGGCGTACACGAAAGCTATATTCGCAGTGGTATTTAGGTGACACTATCAACTTAGTTATAGGACAAGGGTATATGCTTACAACACCACTACAGCTTGCAGTTCTTGCAGCGAGGATTGCAACAGGAAAAGAGGTAATTCCCCGCATTAAGATGAATGAAACGATACAAGATTTTCCCGATATTGATGTGGATTGTGAGCATCTTAGCATAGTTCGAAAAGCTATGTTTGATGTGGTGAATTCTAAAACTGGAACCTATAAGAAAGGGCTAAGCGGTATACAAATTGCTGGCAAAACCGGTACACCAGAAATAAACTCTAAGGGCGAAAGTCATAAGTTATTTATCGCCTATGGCCCTTACCATAACCCGCGCTATGCAATCTCTGTGTTTATAGAACACGGCAAAGCCCCACGCCAAGATGTTGCAATTGCTAATGAGATATTTCAGTATATGCTTGAAACTATGAGTATTAAACTTCTTGCATAACCATATAACGAACTTTTATTGGGAATAGAAACAAAAAAACTTACTTGACAAACTCCGCCAGCGCCCTTATCACGATAGTGGAGCTATTGTATTTGCTTTCGCCAATCTGCAGATTAAAAGGTAAGGATTACTTAATGTATCGGCGTCTTATGTTCAATTTTTTGCAGTATATAGATACTGTATGTCTTTACAAAACTTCATCTACATCTAGATTTTTATCTAAATAAGCTGAACGCGCTTATAAAGCGTTACAAGACATCAAAAAATGCCAATACTCGACAGAGATAGTAAAAGACTAGCTAACTCGGGGATTCTTTGTCTTTTTTTTCTGCTTAGTAAATTTCTTAAACATTTGCAGCGTAGGTTAGTTGCAATTAAAAGCGGCTTAATCTTGCTTGTCAAGCGTTTAAAACATAAAAAACGCCAATATTTTAAAGCGGATAATAACCACGGGGCTTCTTTTGCCTTTTTTTTATTTGGTAAATTTCTTAAACATTTATGGCTAAACGACAATCGTCATCCCGCTACGTGTTAGCGGGATCTATGTTAAGGTATAGTAGGGGATCTATGCCGAGATACCGCGGCGGTATGACGGTTAAGTAGGGTGTCATTCCAGTGCTCCTTTTTTTGTCATCCCAGCGTCACGCGTTGGTTTCAACATTATATCATGAACTTTCTAAAATTCATTGAGTTATGCTTTCAAACGGTAGTGCCTGGGTGTGAGTATAACGATTATCAGTATATAAAAGTCATAGCAGATAGGCTGGAAGCAGCGAGCGCTGGTGAAGTGAAACGAATAATATTCAATATGCCTCCGCGCTCGATGAAGTCCATGTGCATAAGCGTTGCGTGGCCCGCATGGATACTGGGAAACCAACCAACTGCGAGAATAATAGTTGCAAGTTATTCTCAGCGGCTCAGCGAAAAGCACTCGCTCGACACCAGGTGCGTGATGCAGTCTAGTTGGTATAGAGCGCTATTTCCAGAGATAGAACTATCCAAAGACCAGAATACCAAATATAAATTTCAAACAGTGCAGAGAGGATACAGAATCGCAACATCAGTTGGTGGAACACTAACTGGTGAAGGTGGTGATTTTATCATTGTGGACGATCCGCTCAGTTCTGCTCAAGCTTTGAGTGAAACGCTTAGAAAGCGTGCCACAAACTGGTTTGATCAGACTTTAGTAACCAGGCTGAACGATAGAAAAAAAGGAGTCATCGTTCTTGTAATGCACAGGCTACACCAGGAGGACTTAACTGGACACCTTCTCTCCAAGCCAAAAAACATATGGCATCATATTTGTTTGCCAATGATTTCTGAAAATAAGCAGGTTATTTATTCAATCAAAAAGCCAATACCCCCCGTTCCTATCATCCGAGTAGCTCAGCACTGTGGGACCAGGCGATTATATAATAAACCAGCGTCACCTGTAAGGATATTATATTCAAGAGAAGAAGGTCAGTTGTTATATCCCCTCGATGGAGGAAAAGAAGAAGTTGAGATAATAAAAGCTGAACTTGGGAGTTACGCTTTTGCTGCTCAATATCAACAAAACCCTCTGCCGCTTTCAAGTGGTATAATTAAACCAGAGTGGTTGAAACGCTATAAAAAATTTCCTGATAATCTCTCGCATATAACACAAAGTTGGGATACTGCGGTTTCAACAAGTAACATGAGCAACTTTAGTGTCTGCATCACCTGGGCAAAAATAGATAATAAATTCTATTTACTCGACGTATATCGCGCAAAGCTTGAGTATCCAAAGCTTAAAGAACAGGTTTTGTCACTAGCTGCAAGATGGACGCCACACGCAATTTTAATCGAAGCAAAAACAAGTGGTCAACAATTGGTGCAAGAGCTAAAGACAAACAGTGATTTACCGATTATTGAAATAGTGCCACATGATGACAAGCTCACTCGATTCCACCGGATTGCTCCGATGATAGAGTCTGGCAAGGTTTTTCTGCCACATCAAGCAGTATGGCTGAACGATTTTGAGTATGAGATTTTAATGTTTCCTGAAACTCGACACGATGATCAAGTAGATAGTACCGTGCAATATCTCCAGTGGGTGAGAAACAGTACCTCCAGGGTTGCAGCTATACGAGCATTGTGATTTGAGTCTACCAGTACTGGGATGACAGCTAGGAGACAACCGTCATCCCGCTACTTATTAGCGGCTGAGATACCGCGGCGGTATGACGGTTCGTGGCGGCATGACAATAAGCTCGTCATTCCGCTACTCGTTAGCGGAATCTATGCTGAGATATCGCGGCGGTATGACGTAGGGAAACCTTTCTTGGGTTAGCTATATCAATAGCATTGCTTTAAAAAGAGTGCCCATATTTTCAGTCAACCTTAAGAATTCACTAAAGATCCTATTCTTTTGTTCATCACTTGCGCTTTTCATTAAAGCCAGGGTTCTTTCTTTTATGCCAAAAAGATATAAAAATTCTCTTTGAGTTAAAATCTCGCAATCTACGTGTTTTAATGAATCTTTTAATGCTTGAAAGTTTACAAGTGCGGTAATATCACTATTACCAACATTCTCAAGAAAATTAGCATACTTATGTTGTTTTATCGATTGCAAAGTGCTCTTATATGCGGGGTATACATAACCGTAATCTACAATCAAAGCAGCTCCTTTATTATTATATATCTTCTTCTCAAGTTTTTTTAATATTTCAATCCCAACTGAACATATTTCCACCACTGCACCATTAAAAAATTTTCCATTTGTCATCTGAGTAGCTGACACTGGAATCCATGATTCTTTTTTTCTGGATTCCAGTGTCACGCACTGGCATGACACCAAGAGACTGCCATCATCTTGTTTTGTCACCATATTTTCATACCACCCCTCATCATGATATACAAACTGATCTATCGGAAGAGCGTCAAAGAACTCATTTGCTAAAAAAATGGTTGGTTGTTCTGGTAGGTTGTCAATATTTTTGTGCCAATTAACATCTAAGCTTTTTAATTTTTCCTTTTGTATCTTCCGTAAAGTAGGGCTTATTTCAACTAAGTGGATCAACATTGAATTAAAAAAGCTGCTGTATTTTTTAGTGACTCTTATTATATCGTGAATGAGTGTTCCTTTGCCTGGCCCAAGTTCAACTAGAGAAAATTTTGATGGCTTTCCTAATTTTTCCCATGTATGCATTATCCAAACTGCAATTACTTCACCAAATAATTGGCTGATCTCAGGTGCGGTAGTAAAATCACCATCCTTACCAAGCGGTAATTTACTTGTATAATAGCCGTATTTTTCATGGTACAAAACGGCATTCATGAAATCACTGATGGATATTGATTCTTGACTTTTGTCAATTAATTCGTGTATATAAGTGAGCATGTTATTAATAAATGTTTAACTATAGCGTGCCATAATATAAAATAGTAGAGTATTTATATATATAGTATAAACTTAAGTTTGTGAGTAATAGTGCTTCAGTTATGGACGACAAAAACACCGATTATGTTGCCCTTATACCTCAAGATGATAGTATTGAATACAAATTTGAAGAAGCTGTCAATTTGATAGAAAACAAGGTTATAAATGCTGATGGGCTAACTTTAGCGGAAGTGTTTCAAGTGCTAGTTCAAATGCTAAATGGTGATCTAGAATTGGTAAAAAAAGTACTAGCATGTGCTAATATTATGGCAAAGCATGGAATGAAGGTAGCAAAAGAGTCGCAATTAAGCAGAGCTGATGTTCGCCGAGCTTTGGAAGGTAGAGAAAGTGTTGTCAATAGACAAGATTTTATAAAGAAACCACCTCTTCCACCTGCTATAAAATCGACCAAAAAGAAAAGTAGAGGTCTTTAGATGGCTGAATCTATAAAAAAATTTACTGTACAATGTGACTTCAAAGGGCAAAGTTCACCTTTTGCAATATACATAGGAAATCCAAAAAGTGATGCTCATCCAATTCATCATCAAGATTCCTGGCTTGTAAAAGAACGTGGAGGGAATATTCCTAATAAAGTAAAAGAAAGTCTACAAAAATTATATAAACTATCTCAAGAAAATGGAGTCTCTTTCTCAGAGTTATGCGCGTATGCCATTACTGTGGTTAGTAATAATGATAAAAAAAGTGACGACAAGGAGTAAGATAGTTTAATCCCTCAATATTTCATTTATAGAGATTTTCGATCTCGTCTTTTCATCCACTTTTTTTACTATGACTGCACAATAGGTTGAAATATTATTTTTAGATGGAATAGACCCTGGTACCACTACAGAATAAGGTGGCACTTCGCCGTAAAATATCTTGCTAGTTTCTCTATCAATAATCTTTGTTGATGCCCCAATAAACACACCTATGCCAAGGACTGATCCTTCTCTCACTACCACACCCTCGGCCACTTCGCTACGTGCTCCAATAAAGCAATTATCTTCTATAATGACAGGTGAAGCTTGAATAGGCTCAAGAACTCCACCTATTCCCACTCCACCGGAAATATGACAGTTTTTTCCTATTTGCGCACAGCTACCAATCGTTGACCAGGTATCTATCATTGTTCCTGAATCAACATATGCACCAACGTTGATAAAACTTGGCATTAGAACAACATTTGTACCTATATAAGCAGATCGGCGGACAAAACACCCAGGAACTGCTCTAATTTTTAACTGGCGAAATTTCTCCTCATTCCATTCACTAAATTTGTTACCGATCTTGTCAAACCAGCAATTGGTATTGTCTATTATTTTGTTTTCTTCAGTGAGAAAATGTAATAATATTGCCTGCTTTATCCACTTATGTACTACCCATTCTCTACTTGATAGCTTTTCTGCTACTCTAATTTTGCCACTATCAAGGAGCTCAATTACCTCTTTAATTGCTATTCTTGCTGTTTTCTTTAGATTACAGTCATTAAATTTTTCTCTATTTTTCCAAATATCTTCTATCTCACTCTGTGCTTTTTTTAGTTGCAAACCTTCCATTTGTTATATATATATTGATATTAAATTTGTAGCTCGTATCATTTGGGCTTGTTACTACTTTATACGTAAGTACTATGAAAATACAATGTAATAGTTGTACTAAAACTTACTTAGTATCTCCTAAGCAAATTGGCGCGTCTGGAAGAAAGGTAAAATGTACGAACTGCAATCACATATGGCATGAATATCTAGAAGAAGTGTCAAACAAACAGCACTCTGCTAATATACAGGAAAAAAAAGTTAGTGGAAGGAATTTTTTACAAAATCTAGCATTTACCACTCTAGCTTTTGCAACAGCTACAGGGTTATGCGTCGTAATTGCTAACGGCATCTTTCCTAGAGAGATGAACAAAGCATACAAAACGATCAGTTCATATAAGGATTCAATAAGCTATAAATTAGGGTACAAAAAAGAACAAACAGAAAGTCCAAATGTAAAAAAACTTGCTGTAAATAAGTTTTATCAAGACTACCTTTTTTTATCTAATTTAAGATCTAGTTAAATAGGCATACCGATATCGGTCTCTAGCTACTCAGATGGTGCTTAGGGTGACAGAGTTTTAAAAATAAGTTATTTTTTAGCAAAAAAGGCAGCTCATGAGTATTAAAATTGCACCTTCTATACTTTCAGCAGACTTTGCAAATTTAGGGGAAGAAGTAAGAAAAATTAGCGATTTAGGTGTGGATTACATACACATAGACGTTATGGATGGGAATTTCGTTCCAAATATTACAATTGGTCCTAGCGTTGTTTCTGCAATACGTAAATATAGCAATCTTCCTTTTGATGTGCATTTAATGGTCAAATCTCCTGGTAACCACATTGAAAGCTTTATAAATGCTGGTGCTGATATTATCACTGTACATGCAGAAGCAGAGACACACCTTGAGAGGTTGACAAGAAAGATAAAGTCATACAAAAATGTAAACGACAAAAAAAAACCGATTCAAGTTGGAGTTTCAATTGTTCCTTCAACTTCTCCAAGTGTGCTTGAATACATAATACATGAGCTAGATATTGTGCTGATTATGACAGTCAACCCTGGCTTTGGAGGGCAGGAATTTATTCATTCACAGTTGAACAAGATATCTACTATAAAAAAAATGATACAGGAGCGTAATCTTAAAGCACAAATTTCAGTAGATGGTGGAATTAACTTTTCTAACGCAGCTGATATAATAAAAGCAGGTGCAGATATTTTAGTTGCGGGATCGGCGATATTCAAGGCTGAAGATATTAAGAAGGCCGTAACCGATCTTAAAAATCTATTGTTGTGACCCTATATAGCTAAAGTGGCTTAGGTTTACCTACAATTTGAAAAACAACAAATTCGTCATTCCGCTACTCGTTAGCGGAATCTATGCTGAGATACCGCGGCGGTATGACGTAGAAAAACCTTTCTTGGGTTGTATCCGTTCAGCTAAGCGGTGTGAGAGATGATAGATAAGAGGTTTTGGAAAGCCCATTTGTTTCCATGTCAAGTATAATGAAATTATCCGTTTAAGTTCCCCGCTTCGATTGGGTAAAATATGAATTTTTGCGATAAACGACATAATGCCGTATCTGCTGTTCAGCATGGTTGTTTGTCAGCGGAATGTTTTCTGGGTCATCTAAAAAATTCCACATTATTCTTTCAGATTTCAAAATATTTTTTGCAACTCGAGAAGCTCCAATTGCTTCAGGTAAACGGCTTCAAGTAATACCTTGTACGTTTTCGCAATTTTCTGGCACGTCTGGTAAATCTAAAAACATCTATCTCATTTTTTAGCAAGGCCTTTTTTAGTGCAAATAATTCAGTGGCTACGTTTCTTAAGTAACAGCCCAGAACTTTAACTTCAACTATGTGCTAATCTTTCAAAATCTCTTGATAAATGTGCCCAACAGATTTGCCTGTTCTTATCGGCAAAGTAGTTGTATGCTGCGTACCTGTCGTAAGCTATTGCGATTGCAGAACTTACTATTTTGTAAAACCTTCATTCCTCTTGACTCTGTCAATTTTATAAAACTTGCTGTATTACTGGCAAACATCCAGCACCAACCAAGTTTACCTTTGTTATAATGGCTCGTTTCATCGATATGCAGAACTTCACTTTTACTTACTTCTTGCTCGATTTGCTCATATGCTTCTTGGCATTTTTCTGCAACTCTAGCCTCGCTATTTGACACGCTACCAACACTGATGTCCAGGTTGAAAATATTTTTTATAATATTTGCTACTTCTCTTTTCGAGTTCTTGTAAAATCCGCTCAGCGCCGCAATTGTTGACTTAACTTTTGGACCAAATGTATCCGCAGTAACACCTTCTGGTAGCCTGCTACTTTTTCTTTTTCCACACTTGCAACAGCGGCCATTGGTATTCCACAACATAAGCTGGCAAATCAACTTTTTGATGAATGTATGGCTCTTTCGATATCGCAATTTCTCCTCCGCACTCGCAAGAACTCTATTTTCACCACTTCATCTGCTTCCATTTTAGGGCGATACTTTCCTTCATGCCCAATCTGTGCCCCTATTTTCCTGTCACTTTTTTTTCTTTTTCTTCTTTAGCTTGTATAACTCTTTTGAGCTCGGTATCGATGAATTTTGTGAATTCAGACCTAGTCTTTCTTTCAATTCAGCATTTTCGATTCTTAGCGCCTTATTCTCAGATCTAAAATTTTCGTTTTCTATCTCTAACCTCTTTATCTCTGCTTTTAGTTGCTCTATCTCTATTTTAAAGCTTTCACAGAGCTTGAGAAGACTAGCTAGTAGATCAGACATATTTACCACACATACTACTTGTGATATTATGTTTTTAGCACTCCTTGTCTACTTTTTATTTTACCGCTCCGCTGAACGGATACCTTTTTTTACTGTTTGAGTATGTAAGGATTATGACGACCTATCCCAAACCTCAACTATATCCTCACTAAACTCTATTATCTTTGTTTTTTTAAACTGATAACAGTTGTTAATGAATTGAATCCCTAAATCTCCTACAAAAGGAGTGGCATCATTGCCTAAAATTTTACCACTGCGGCATATTATCAACCTGTCGATTAAATTACACTTTAATAGTTCTGTGATTAACACTCCTCCACCTTCAACTAATAATCTTGTTATACCAATTTCTGAAACAAGTTTTAATGCCATGTCCTTTAGGCAAACCTTACCTGCGTTGCTTGAATTAACTACTAAGTAGTTAATGTTTTTTATTTTTTTCTCTACTTCTTTATTTGTGATGACCCAAGTTATTACTTTGTCTGCAGTCTTTGCAATGTTATGCTCTTCCTTTAATCTCCCTTGACTATCTATAATTAGCCTTATTGGCGATCTACTTCCGAGTCCTGGTAATCTGCAAGTTAAGAGTGGATCATCATTAATAAGAGTATTGCTGCCAATCATAATTGCATCATATTTCGTTCTGAGCTCATGCACCCAGTTTCTCGTATTTTCACTTGTTATCCATTTGCTATCGCCTGTAAATGTTGCGATTTTTCCGTCAAGAGTTGTTGCGACTTTGCAAGCTATAAATGGTCTATGTAATTCTTTAGTGGTGAAAAAACCGACATTCAGTTCTTTTGCCTCTTTTTGCATAATACCTTGCTCAACTTCAATTCCTGCTTCTTTCAGAGCTTTCATGCCTCTGCCTGAAACTCTACTATCTGGGTCAATAGTTGCAATTACTACTCTTTTTATGCTAGCTTTTATGATTTTTGCAGTGCAAGGCCCCGTGACTCCGTGATGACAACATGGCTCAAGAGTGATATATATAGTTGCGCCATGAGTTGAATCTTTAGCGTTTTGCAAAGCGACTACCTCCGCATGCGGACGCCCACCAATCCCTGTGTATCCCTCACTAACAATTGTACCATCCTTTACAATAACACACCCGACAGCAGGATTTGGTGCAACATTTCCAAGATTTTTTTCTGCAAGCCTTAATGCAATTGACATGAAATGATCATCAGTCATTAGAAAGAAGTCATTTCGTATGAGGTATCAAAAATTCTTCTGTGCTCGTGTATAGCAAATCTATCTGTCATACCTGAGATATAGTCACATATTATTACTGAACGCTGAGATTCACAAGCGAGTTTGCTCCACTCTGTGGGAAGTAATCCTGGGTTTTCATAAAAACATTGAAAGAGTTCCTGTATTATGCGTTTTGCTTTGTTCATCGTTCTACTCAGTTTATAGCTTCTGTATATTTTCTCCATGTTGAATCTTTTCATTTCTTTTGTAGCATTCGCAACTTCTGGTGAAAATGTGACTAGCATTTTATTTAGACTTCTTACGTCTTCTACGCTTTTTATTTTGTGATCTTCAATATTTCTTTCAGTCTGAGAAACAACATCACTTATCATAGTTCCTATAGTTCCACTCAGTGATTCATGTATGAGTTTGCTCTGAGGCAATTCTGAATATCTGCTCCTTATGTCTTTAAACATTTTTTCAATTAAAGGAACATTCAGCAAATCTTCGATGGTTACTAAATTCGCCCTGAGTGCATCATCAAGATCGTGAACACTGTAAGCAATATCATCGGCAATTGAAGCAACTTGCGCTTCAATGCTTGAAAATTCTTCAAGTTTTAGATCATATTTTTTGTTGTATTCTAATAACAGCTGATTACTTGTAGAAGACTCCGCGTTTTGACCAAGCAAGGGACCGTTATGTTTTGCAACTCCTTCAATCACCTCCCAACTTAGATTCATACCATCAAAATCAGCATGTTTTTGTTCAAGATAAGTTAAAATCCTTATAGCTTGAACATTATGATCAAACTCATACTTCTCATTATCAAGATTCAAATCTTGAACTGATTTCTTTAGAGCATCTTCACCTGCATGACCAAATGGAGGATGACCAAGATCATGTGCAAGCGCTATGCATTCAGTGATATCCTCATTTAAGCCAAGTCTACGCGCAATGGACCTTGCAATTTGTGCAACTTCAAGGCTATGAGTAAGCCGAGTGCGATAGTAGTCGTGCTCATAATTGATAAAAACTTGTGTTTTGTACTCCAATTTTCTAAACGCATTAGAGTGAATGATACGGTCCCTATCACGCTGAAAGCAGCTGCGATTCTCATCTTCTGGCTCTTTGAAGTATCTCCCTTTTGTTTTGCTTGGAAAACATGCATAATTTAATAGAAAATTATTGTTTGACATGTAAAATTTCTACTATAATAAGTTATCAATAATAAACGGTGGTTACTATGTCAACAAATTACAACATCAACTTAACTGATAATGCACTAAAAAAAATCCACTCTCTTGCAGAGCAGGAAGGAGATAAGAGTTCCGTTTTACGGGTTGCAGTTTCAGGCGGTGGATGTTCTGGCTTCAAATACAATTTTCTTATGGATCAAATGAATGAAAATCTATCTTTGGATGATGAAGGTGATGATTACGATGATGAGTTTGATGACGAAGACGAAGATGATGATTATGAAGAAAGCGAGGACTATAGAAGCCATTCCAGTTTTAGCGAAAAAGGTAAAGATATAGTAATTAATGATGAAAATGGTAATCCTGTATTAATGGTTGATAATTGTTCAGCAAAATTTTTAAATAACTCAGTTATAGATTATACTGAGGATCTCAGTGGTTCTGGTTTTCAAATAAAAAATGCCTTTGCTAAGTCTCAATGTGGTTGTGGTAACAGTTTTTCGGTTTAATTATTACTAAAACTTAGATGCCTTCTGGATCTTTTAAACATGGGTGGTAATGTAGCACTAGAACTAACTTCCGTAGATAAAAGCTTCAAGAACAATTCTGCTGTTGTAAAGGATATCAACTTAAGTGTCACAAGAGGGCAAGTAGTAGCGCTGATTGGCGATTCAGGTGCAGGGAAAACAACTATATTGCAAATCGCAGGCTTGTTGGACAAGCCAACTTCAGGTATAGTTACGATAGATGGAATAAATTGCATACAAGCCAGTAATAAGCATAAAACTCATGTAAGAAGAAATTTTCTTAGTTTTGTTTATCAATTTCACTATTTGTTACAAGAGTTATCGGTGTTGGAAAATATTATGCTTCCTCAACTCATTGCAGGAAAAAGCAAAGCTGAAGCAAAAAAAAATTCGCAAGCAATGTTGGAAAAATTTGGTCTGGAAAACAAAGCAAGTAGCATGGTATCTGAAGTTTCGGGTGGGGAAAGGCAGAGGGTTGCAATTGCAAGAAGCATTGTAAATTCTCCAAAGCTTTTACTTGCAGATGAGCCAACAGGAAACTTAGATCCAACAAATTCTTTTAACGTGTTTTTACTGCTACATTCATACGTAAAGGAAAACAACAGCTCTATGCTTATAGTAACACACAATCATCTCCTTGCAGAAAAGGCAGACTGCATTTTCCAATTGAGAGATCGATCATTAGTGAAGTTGTGAATAGGAAAAATAGCACAATTTCTATGCCTTATACTTATCTAACCAATGATCATTAACAGAGTACAACTCGCATGAAATGCTTTCATTGCTTTTTATACACGGACTTTTTAACTTACGCTGTTTACTTAGGGAACACCCCGATAACATAAACACAGCTAAAACAAAAAATAATAGCTTTTTAAACATAACAAAACCTTTTCATTTATATTACTACACTCATTTCTCTTGTTTGTAAAGATTAGGCATATTCTTTTACCCTTACCTCTTTTTTGACCTTTTGAAAAGAAATAGTTGCACTATTCAAGCGCAGTTTTATATAATTGTCCACGATTTGAGTCACTTCCTCTTCTTTATCCTTTAGAAAGTGATTAGTATCATCTATTATATGGTATTTCATGTGATCACTTCTTACTGAATTTATCAACCTTTTTGCTAATTCTGTTACATCGCTTTCTTCTGAGATTGTATCATTACTGCTTTGTATTATAAGCCCAGAAACTGGACAGGGAGAAAGAAAAGAAAAATCGTACTTAGTTACCGGAAGAGAAAGAGCAATAAAACCCACTATCTCAGGGCGGCGCATTGTTAGCTGCATAGCCACCCATGCTCCAAAAGAAAAACCAGCGATCCAAATTGGAACATTGCTAGGATTATGTTCCTGAAGCCAGTCAATGGCTACCGCAGCGTCAGTTAATTCTCCTATACCCTTATCAAAAGTTCTGGTAGATTTTCCCACACCACGAAAGTTAATCTTCAATGCAGAAAAATTGTTATCGATAAAAGACGTATATGTACTATGTACAATTTTACTATCCATATTACCACCATATTGAGGATGATGATGTAAAACCAGCACAACCGGCGCGTTGGCATCTTTGCTTTGGTGGTATTCACCTTCTATCTTTCTTGTTGCATTATTCAAAAAAACTTCAACCACGATAACTCCTAATAAGAACCCGCTTGACAGGTATTAATGACGTGAGTTATTAATTATGTATTAATTTCGCTGTTTTTGCAATAAATTTTTTATCGTGTTAAAGCTAACGTACATAGTTATGGCTATAGTTGATGGTAAACTTATTTAAGTGACAGATGAGTCCATTCTCTTTAGAAAATAGTGGTTGCGTATATGCTGATTACAATGCAACTGCTCCAATTAGTGAAAATGTAAAAAAAAGTATATTTGAGGTCTTGTTAAAACAAACGCTCAATCCATCATCACTACATAAAAGAGGACAAGAAGCGAGGAAGATTCTTCAGGATGCAAGAGATAACGTACGTGGTGCTATTGGCGTCTCAAGTGATAAAGAAATAGTTTTTACGTCTGGTGCAACTGAAGCGAATAACCTTGTTATGAGAGGAATAGCAGGCTACCTGCATATAATTTCAGCTATAGAGCATCCTTCAATTCTTAATTCTGCATGTAATCCATATATAATACCTGTTAATCAGGAGGGCATTGTTGACTTTTTAGAGCTAGAAAAAATTCTAAGCGAACTTAAAGGAAACAAAGCAATAGTTTCAGTTATGATGGCAAATAACGAAACCGGAGTTATTCAACCTATTGAGGAAATAGCTGAAATAGCCCACAAATTTGGAGCAATTTGCCACACTGACACTGCTCAAAGTGTTGGGAAAATTAAAGTTAATATGGAAGATCTAGGAGTGGATTTACTCACTTTATCCGCCCATAAATTTGGCGGTGTAGCAGGCAGTGGAATTTTAATATTCAATAAAGAACTTGCGATAGAACCTATTATAATAGGTGGTGGACAAGAGAAGGGATTTCGTGGTGGTACGGAAAATATTGTTGCAATTGCAGGCCTTTCTGCTGCACTGCAAAATATTCCAGATCTTCTATCAAAAATGGATGAAGTAAAGGAGCTACGTGATCAATTAGAGTGTGAATTATTAAATCTTGCCAGTGACATAAGAATCTTCGGTAAAAACTCTAAGAGGCTGCCAAACACAAGTTTTATTTATATGCCAGGAGTAAAGAGTGATGTGCAGCTTATGCATTTTGACTTGAATCATATTGCAGTTAGTAATGGCTCCGCATGTTCTTCTGGAAAAGTTGAGCCTTCCCATGTTTTGCTTGCAATGGGGGCAACAAAAGAGCAAGCAGAGTGTTCAATTAGAATCAGTATAGGTCCAGAAACTAAACCACAAGACATAAAAAAAATAGTGGATTGTTGGTATAATATCTACAAGCAGAACACCTTGGTATAGATAATACGTGGTATCATGCAGGCACTGGCCGAGCATTAGATGTAAAAAATTACTTTACAACCCCGCGGTATCTCTAGATCCCGCTAACAAGCAGCGGGATGACGGTTGTCGGTAAATCTTTTAGCTGTAGAAGTTAACTTTGCAGTTAACTTCTACAGCGTTTCAAGATATAGTTTTGATAATAAAGTGCTCGAATATACATGAAAACCATTTTAGCTGTTGAAACAAGCTGCGACGAAACTGCAGTAGCGATTGTAAATAGTGACAAGCAAGTCCTTGCTCACGAAATTCTCTCCCAAGCAGAACACAAAAAACGTGGTGGGGTGATCCCTGAAATAGCTTCACGTGCTCATATGAAGCATTTAAGTGGTCTAATAAAAAGCGCCGTGGAAAAATCTAACCTTAACTTTTGTGACCTCAATGCAATTGCAGCAACATCAGGACCAGGACTCATAGGTGGATTAATAGTTGGTACAATGATGGCTAAAGCAATTGCGCATGTAGCACAAAAACCATTCATTGCAGTGAATCACTTAGAAGCGCATGCATTGGTTATTAGGTTACTGCATGAGGTAAAATTTCCATTTTTAGTCCTATTAATATCAGGTGGTCACTGTCAATTTTTAATTGCACAGGATGTAGGCAAATACGTTAAACTTGGAGAAACGCTCGATGACTCGTTAGGAGAAGCATTTGATAAAGTTGCTAAGATGCTGGGTTTAAGCTACCCAGGAGGCCCATTAATTGAAAAGTTGGCTAAAAAAGGCAATGGCACAAGATTCAAACTGCCAAGGGCAATGATAAAACGTTCTGGATGTAACTTTTCGTTTTCTGGGATTAAAACAGCAGTAAAAAACTTAGTACAAGAACTTAAAATGAGCGAGCAAGATGTGTGTGATGTATGTGCTTCGTTTCAAGAGTGTATTAGTGACATACTGCTGGACAGGGTTAGTAATGCGATTATTATGGCCGAATCTTTAAATATCAAAATCAATGACTTTGTGATTACCGGCGGAGTTGCAGCAAATAATTTCTTGAGAGAAAAATTAAAACAACACATAAACTTAAACATATTTTTTCCCCCTAACGACCTATGTACAGACAATGCAATTATGGTTGGATGGACAGGAATTGAAAGGTTACAGAAAAATTATATAGATCCACTTAATTTTGCACCAAGACCTAAGTGGGAGTTAGAGAGTTATTAAAAGCTCTCAATTCTGAATTATAGCTAAAGTGACTTAGGTTCTCTAATTGCACATAAGTCAACAATAATTTTCACACAAATCAAAACAGCATATCTTCTCCATAATCCTTGGTAATTTTACATAAGTTAAAAGTAGCATATGGTTCTCTCCGCGGTCTGAGATGACAATAAATTTGTCAAGCCGCATTATACTTGTTAGGCGGAAGTGGACGGCAACATGTTTACCACGAAGTCTAACTAAGTTCTTGCTTGTCCCTTCCATCGGCATTGCTATCTTTATTTTCAATAAAATTATTGTCCTATGCTCTTTTGATGTTTATTGATAATAAAATTCTGTTTTATCAACCAACATCCTATGCATAATTACAGCTAATTTTCTTGCTACTGCTACAATTGCTTTTTTCATTCCTTTTTTCTTTGCAACCCCAGTTTTTTAATTTAAATGTCCTCTTGGTAACTGTAAGCATTGTTTGTGCAGCTTCATATAACATACTTCTACATTCCGCTGGTCCCATCTTTGATATGCTGCCATGCCGATCAACTTCTCCAGAAGAATATTGCCTTGGTGTCAACCCTGTATATGCTCCAACTGTATCAGATTTCTCAAACCTATGTGGGTTATCAATTGCAGCTTTATACGTCATTGCTACTATAATCCCCACTCCTGGAACAGTAGTTAACAATTTACAATCATCGTCTTTTTCACCTTGTTCTGAAAGCATTTTGTCAAGCTTTCTTAATGACTTTTCTATTGCTTCCAAACTACAAACTAACGCTTCAATTGAACTCCTACTGATTTCATCCAAATTATTTATTGCCTCTTGTATTCTTAAAGCGAAAGTTTCAAATTTTGATCCTTTACCGACCATGTATCTTCAACCATACGCGTCAAGTTAAGGAAATAAAGGTATGAAAGAGATAGAATAATAAGGTATAAGTTCTCCCAGATATACTTTTAGTGAGAGAACCAATGAATAAAATAACTTGCTTATCAAAAAAGCTCAAAGAATTTTTTAATGAAAAAGCAGAGAAAATCTCAATTACAACAAGGTTTATAAAAAGAAAGAGAAAGCTAAAAGGTTCATCATTCGTAAAAGCCATGGTCTTGGGTAATATAGGAGTTGATAATTGTAGCGTAGAAACAATGTTTCAATTACTAAACGAGGACTCGATAGATATAACAAAACAAGTTTAGATTTACTGAAGAAGCAGTGGAATTTATGAAAAGGATGTATAATGAATCTGTGATTCTCTTTAAAAATATCTTGCAAGTTGGTTGCAAAATCTTACAGCAATTTAATAGTGTTAAATTATTGGACAGTAGCTATACCTAACAGTATGGAAGAGATGTATAAAGGTTATGGTACTAGCTACAGTGGCTATGAAAGCAATACTAAGTCTGGAATAAAGTTACAATTAGTTTTCGACTACATGAATCAGATAATAGACCAACTTAATTTAACGGAGGGGGTAAGATCAGACCAGGGATATAGGAAACATTTAAGTAATATATTAAGCAATGATTTGCTAATATCTGATCTCGGTTATTTTGTGCCAAGTTCTTTTAAACAAATCAATGAAATAGGAGCTTATTTCATAAGTCGTTGATACCAACATATATGATGTAGAAACAAATCAAAAAATGGAGTTATTAGAATGTTTAGAGGATAAGTTATTTTTAGAAAACGAGGTATTGTTAGGAAAAGAAGCAAAAATTAGAGTAAGAATTATATGTCAGAAACTAACTGAATATGGCCAGAAGAAGGAAAGCTAATAGATTAGCAAGATCGCAGGGATATACATCCTCTAAAAGAAATCAAAAATTGTTGAACTGGTCAATATTTATAACTAATGTTCCAGAAAATAAAATTAGTGCTGAGCAAGTATTAACGATTTACAGAGTAAGGTGGCAAATTGAGTTATTATTTAAATTGTATAAAAGCCATACCAGGCTTGATAAGCTAAAAGGAAAGCCATGCAGAGTATTATGTGAACTATATGCTAAATTGTGCGCAATTCTTATATTTCACGGCATAGTTGGTTGCACAGAAGTGAAAAAGAATACAGAACTTAGCTTAACAAAGGCATTTATTGAGCTAAAAAGGCGGGTTAGAGAGTTATTTTTAGTATTAACCAAAATTAATAGTTTAAAAGCATTTCTTAAAAAACTCACTATAACTTGGTCGCGATTTTCATTAAAAGACAAACGTAGAAGGGCTAGAGTATCCACTTTAACCTCTCTAAATTTGCTCACAATCTCTTAACTTGACGCGTATGGTTAGGGTTAACAGTACCAAACGTTTTGTTAACTACTGCCATAGGGTTCAGCATTGTCATCAAGTGAAGCAAAAATGGTCTGTTTATCAATTCTGGGTGAGGAATCTTAAGGTAGGGTGTATCAAGTGTCAGGTCATCCCATAACAAAATATCCAAATCAATAACGCGAGGTGCCAATTTTTCATAGACCTGCAGACGGCCAATGTAACATTCAATTTATTTAAGGCCCTTTAACAGCTCTTCAGGAGAAGAAGAACAACTTCCATACACAACCATATTTAGAAATGGCCTGTCCCACCCAGGTGAAGCATCATTTGGTAAAATAGCCTTAGTTTCCAGAATAATTGAAGATTTTAAATTTTTAAAATAGCGTTCCTGCAGTAACTGAGCAGCCTTTTGTAAATGGGAAAAGCGATTCCCCATATTTGAGCCAATAGAAATGTAAATCATTCTTGCAACGCATTACGATAAGTAAAGAAAACACCTCCATGCACACTGGGGACAGGTGGTGCAACTTTGTGAATAGTTACGCCTATAGAAGAAATAATAAGCTTTTTTTGCATCACAAGGTTATTAATGGTCCTGTATATATCACGAGTTAAATGCTCGATTAAGTTGAATTGCTTGCTTTGAACGAGAGATTGAATACTCTGAACTACCTCCAAGTAGCATATAGTATCCTCAAGCCGGTCAGTTGTAAGTCCTAAAGGGGGGGATTTAAAGGTAAAATCAATATTAACACTAACTAATTGAGAATGATACTTCTCTTCTGCACTATAGCCTAAATGAACCCAAAGCCGTAAGTCAGATATAAGAAGATTACATGCAGACATTGCATTCCAACATCACTGAGTTTAAGCTACTTACAACTACTAGCACACGCTAGCATTCATCATTCCATCAAGAAAACCCCACAAGAGCCTTGCTCCCTTTTGAGCACCCTGCATAACTTTATCTTGCTCTTTTTCATCTAGATCTTCAATAAGATTTGCACATTCCTCAGAATGCCATTCATCAGCATGCATATGGACCGTAAAAAATTGAAGAGAACGCTCATCACTTATTGAATAGTGTTTTTTTAAACCTTCAATTTTAGACTTGGAAACCTCTGGAGTTTGACGTTCGTAAGCGTACAAGGCTCCAAGACCTGCCGCAAAACCTGATCTTACAATATCAAAGTAACCATCAACTAACTCCTGTGTCTCTTTAATCTGTGCACTTTCACGAAGATCAGATCGCGCAACGCCAAGCCCTTCAGCAAAACGTTGCCATAATTCTGGATGATTTTCATCACCTTGTTCCTCTTCTATTAAATTACCAAGTAAAACCTGTCGCATTTTTAGATCTGGGCACAAAAAATGTATACCACTGATGTAACGAGGAAACGCAGCAACGTGGTGATAATATTCTTTAGCATAGGTTTGTAAAGCTTGCAAGCTTAAGCTTCCTGTATTCCATGACTGGTAAAATGGATGATTTAGTAAGTGCAATTCATCTAACTTGTTACTTAGAGACTTAGTAAATTCCATCATTTCCCCCATTACATTAATATATAGTTCATATACTATAGTTTTCTCATTGTTACGATCATGCTAAGATCAATACAATGGTGGGATTGGTAGGACTCGAACCTACGGCCAATTCGTTATGAGCGAACTGCTCTAACCGACTGAGCTACAATCCCCTTTATCAATATTTATAATACACACAAAAGCAAATTTGTCTATTAGCTTATTTCACTATCAACCCAACTTGACAAATCATTTATTGCACCAATTTTGCGTGCAATTTCCTTACCATCTTGAAATATGATTAAAGTGGGTATAGATTGCACTCCATACTTACTTGGCACTTCAGTCCCTTCATCTATGTCGAATTTGCAGATCTTAATCTTGCCTTTTCTATCCTTAGCCAATTGTTCTATACGTGGCATTAGACTTTTGCATGGCCCACACCATTCTGCCCAAAAATCTACCAGCACGAACCCTTTATAGTCAGTGACTTCAGATTTGAAATTTTGATCATTTACCGATGTAATATCATCACTCATAAAATACCTAAATTTTTGTAAAATATAGCGTATCTATTAGCAGTTAATCAACTAAATTCTTACCGCAGAGCTTGAAAAATTGCCCTAAAGTGTTTTGTACAAACAAAAAACTTCTATTACATCTGGTGGTTAAAGATATCCACGTTTTCCCAACCCATTAAGTCTAACTCAATACGAGTAGGAAGAAATTCAAAGCACTTTTGGGCCAATTCTTTTCTATTTTCACGTTCCAGCATTAAGTCTAGCTTTTCCTTTATCCTGTGGAGATACAAAACATCAGATGCAGCATAACTTTTTTGTTTGTCTGTTAAATTTTCATTTCCCCAATCAGAAGATTGCTGCTGCTTATTTAGTTTGGTATCAAGCAGCTCTAAGCACAACTCTTTTAAGCTATGATTATCTGTGTAAGTGCGAACTAAACGTGAAGCTATCTTTGTGCAATAGCACGGAAGTGCCCAAGTTTCCAAGTAATAACGTATTATGCTCACATCAAATCGCGCGAAGTGAAATATTTTAGTTATATTTTTATCCTCTAATATTTTTCTCAAATTTGGCGCTGTATAATCGTTCTTGAGTTGAACTAAGTGAGCGTTGCCATCATTAAAAGAGAGCTGCACAAGGCATAATCTATCTCTGCTATGAAGTAGCCCCATTGCCTCGGTATCAACAGCTATAGACCTTACATCATCTGGTATTGAACTAGCTGGCAAGTCGTCTTTATATAAAAATATTCCCATAAAGCTTTGTGGAATAATTAAAAACTTATGATAATCAAAAATAAGCCTTAAGTATACGAAAAGATCATAGAAGGAACCACGCAAGTTTATGGGCTCTCACATTTTTCGTGTACACGGGGGTTTACAAATTGCTGTATATGCCTATAATTAAGTAAATTTAGGTTAATTTAATTGCGGGAGTAGCTCAGTTGGTAGAGCGCAACCTTGCCAAGGTTGAGGTCGAGGGTTCGAACCCCTTCTCCCGCTCTTTGCTTTCAAAATCATTTCGTCAAAAATCCCTTGACACCCTCCGCCAGCGCCCTTATCATGATGGTGAAGCTATTGTGTTTGCTTTCGCCAATCTGCAGATTAAAAGGTAAGGATTACTTAATGTATCGGCGTCTTATGTTCAATTTTTTGCAGTATATAGATACTGTATGTCTTTACAAAACTTCATCTACATCTAGATTTTTATCTAAATAAGCTGAACGCGCTTATAAAGCGTTACAAGACATCAAAAAATGCCAATACTCGACAGAGATAGTAAAAGACTAGCTAACTCGGGGATTCTTTGTCTTTTTTTTCTGCTTAGTAAATTTCTTAAACATTTGCAGCGTAGGTTAGTTGCAATTAAAAGCGGCTTAATCTTGCTTGTCAAGCGTTTAAAACATAAAAAACGCCAATATTTTAAAGCGGATAATAACCACGGGGCTTCTTTTGCCTTTTTTTCGCTTGGTAAATTTCTTAAACATTTATGGCTAAACGACAACCGTCATCCCGCTACGTGTTAGCGCCGCGGCGGTATAGCTATCTTCAAAAATATGGTTGAATAATTGTTAATAATAGTGTATAATTATTAATCTTTTCTCAGTATTTTTACTATGGCTCTTTCAAAATTTCTCGATCCTCGCAATGATTTGTGTTTCAAAAAAATCTTTGGCACTGAAAAAAAAATAAGAATATTCTTATCCATTTTTTAAACGATATTTTAGGATGTACTGAAGTCAACACTATACAAGAAGTAGAATTCTTAAGCACTATTCAAGATGCTGAAATTGCCTCTGATAAGCAAAGTATAGTTGATGTTCTTTGCAGGGATTCTAGTGGGAACAGGTATATAATTGAGATGGTGCGACCTGAAAGTCTTCGGTCATATTGTTTAAAAGGAGAGGAATTCATTCAGAAAGAAACTGAAAGGATTCTAAAACTTATTAAACCAGATGTTTTGCCATCTGAGTCTACGCATCAGTGCGAATCGGGCAACCGGTTGGTGCCAAGCGATGCGGACAATGAACCTCCTCTTGAAAAAGAAGATGCTCAATCGTGAGAGGAGCATAAACTACAAGCATCATGTGGTTGGAGAGCTAGGCTAGTGGTATGGTGAACGTAAGTGAAACTTCAAAGTATCGTAATTATGAAGGAGCTAAAGATGCTGATAAGCTCTAACCAAAAAGGTAATGTGACATTTCTCATTTCTAGATGTACGCAAATCACCGGTATAGAGAAGTCACCTAACCCACTGTTGTATGACAGAAGGAACAGGGTAAGCCTGTATTTTCGCCTACATGGCAAGCAAACCGCAAGGAATGCTGACGGAAGTGCAGGTAAAGGAGAATGGAGAAAGCGAATGCCATTTTGTAACGAAATGGATAGAATTTGTAACATTAATTCGCGTGAAAACGAGCAGACTTCCGTTTGGTCCCTCGTGACAAGAAACTTTGTTAACCACTTAAGGTAGGAAAGCAGATGATTACAAGTAAACCTGTAAGTGCATCTACCGAAAGCTTTGAAGCATGGAAGCAGTTGCCATGGAAGAAATGCCAGAAAGTTATTGTGAGGCTACAAAGACGTATTGTTAAGGCTGTCCAAGAAGGAAGATGGGGTAAGGTAAAAACTTTACAACATCTTCTCACACGCTCTTTTAGCGGAAAAGCTTTGGCTGTTAAGAGAGTAACTGAAAACCAAGGAAAAAACACAGCGGGTGTAGATCGTCAACTATGGTCAACTTGCAATGCTAAATTTCAAGGAATAAAGCAGTTAAAGCAAAGAGGATATAAACCTTCTCCGCTAAAACGGATTTATATCAGTAAATCTAATGGCAAAAGAAGACCTCTTGGAATACCATCGATAAAAGATAGAGCCATGCAAGCATTATATCTGTTTGCTCTGGAACCGATAGCTGAAACAATCAGTGATCGTCACTCCTATGGCTTTAGGCCTAAAAGATCCTGTGCAGATGCTACAGTAGCTTGTCATTTGTTACTGGCAAGTCGTAATCAACTACAATGGATACTTGAAGGTGATATCAAAGGATGCTTTGACAACATTAATCATGAATGGCTTATGAAGCATATTCCTATGGAGAAGAAAATTCTGCATAGTTGGTTAAAAGCTGGCTTCCTAGAATCGAAACTCTGTATCCCACAACTGCAGGTACCCCGCAAGGTGGTATAATTTCTCCAATACTAGCCAATTTAGCCTTAAACGGACTTGAAAAGTTATTGGAAAGTCGATTTGGTAAACTCGGCAGTAGAAGAAGAAACAAAATCAGAAGTGGAGTGAACGTAATCAGATACGCAGACGACTTTATTATTTCAGGTTTCACACATGAAGTACTGGAAAATGAAGTTAAGCCTTTAGTATCATCTTTTCTTCATGAGCGAGGTTTAATTCTTTCAGAAGAAAAGACAAAGATTACATCTATCACAACAGGGTTTGACTTTCTTGGTTGTAATGTACGTAGATATAATAAGAAGTTAATTATTAAACCTTCGAAAGAAAGTATTAAAAGACTTCTTAATAAAGCACGTACATTGATAAAAGCAAATATAGCGAACACTCAGGCTATAGTAATTAAGTCACTCAACTCTCTACTGAGAGGATGGGGAAATTACTATCACCATGTGTGTGCTAAAAAAGCGTTTAGAAAGGTCGACAATGAAATTTGGCATAGTTTATGGAAATGGGCAAAGAAAAGACATCCTCGTAAAGGATTACGTTGGATAAAGAATCGTTACTTCAAAGTAATGGGTCAACGCCGATGGGTCTTTGCTGCACCCATATGCAAGAACAAACCAAAAGAGATACGGTATTTAAGACTGCTTAAGCTGATTGATATACCTATCAGACGACATGTTAAAATCAGAGCGGATGCAAATCCCCTTGACTTAAAATGGAAAAAGTATTTTGATGAGAGAGTGAAACGAACAAGAATGTTAGCAAGCTCTTTCTCAAGAGAAGGTTCTCTACTGTTGGTGTCACCATTAAGAATGATGTTTCCTGAGGAATCATGAAGGACAAGCCGGTTCTAGAAAAGAAGAACTTAGATAAGGGGCTCAAGCGTAGTGTGGGGAAACCTGCACGCTGCGTTTCTAAGGGAGGGGGTAGTAGTAATACTGCTCCCTTACCTGACCAGTTTACTAAGACTAAAGGCTTCGAAAAACGTGCTCAATATTATGCTGCCAAAGCCTACTCAAGTCAAGCTGATCAAGGTGATGATTATCATAACCTCAAAGAAATTATCTTTATTGCTGTTGCTGATTGTATTATTTTTCCAGATAAGGCTGAGTACAAATCTAATCATGTCATCTTAGATCAAAATAGCTTTGAACATGACTTAAAGGATTTTTACTTTGTATTCATAGAACTACCTAAATTTACAAAGACAAAAGAAGACCAATTGGAGAGTATAGTTGAAAAATGGTGTTACTTTTTTCGATATGCAGCAGAAACAAACGAAGAAGACCTAGATAAAATAGTTGGTAGTGACGTAATAATAAAACGAGCTTATGAAGAACTAAATAAATTCAACTGGTCAAAGAAAGAATTTATTGCCTACGAACAGGAAATAAAACGTATTCGTGATGAACGGGCTGTTCTTGAACAAAAACTTGATGATGCTAAAAAGGAAGGAAAAATTGAAGTTGCAAAAACAATGCTGGCTAATAATGTTGATGTCACCACTATTGTTAAGTTTACTGGCCTCTCCATGAGTGAGATTGAAGAATTAAGTGTGAATGGTTACGTTTATTTTTTATCCTTATCATCAAGTGTAAATAAGGTTATTGTAGAGATTAAGCCTATTATAACTATTATTAACGAAAATGGGGCAGCTTCTCTATAGCGCTCATCGCTTACAAGTTCATATATTCTAGTTGATATAGTTTCAAAATTAAATGGTCTTATAATAAGTGTTGCTGTGAGCTCTTTGATAGTATCCATAAATACGAGCAAAAATCCCGATAATATACTCTTCTTGATGAGAGGGATATGAACATTCAAACATGTGGAAATAGGTCCATGACCCATAGTATATGCAGTCCACTCAATTTCATTTGGTGTTTTTTTGAGCCCTGACTCTACCGCCTTGAAAGATATAGCAAAAAAACGAAATAAATATGAGTAAACTAATGCGCCAATAGTTCCTACCAAGCTAATTTCCACAATATATTGAGTAATGAAAGAGGATATTCTGCTTAAAAATATTATTATGCTAATTGCGATAATTGCATTTGGAATTGCGTAGCCTAAAGAAATGAGACGTGCTACATTATTGATTACCTTATTTTTACGCGCCGTATATCCAATAATTATTGCAATGCTAATTGAGATTAGTGCAGTGATGAATGATAAACTAACGCTATTTGCTATTATGTTATAGAATCTTGCTTCGTATATGAAAAACCCCTTCTCTATGCTCCAATATATGAGCGGAATCATTGGCAAAGCAAAACCTATCAATATTGGTAATGCACACATAATATAAGTGCAAATTAACGGTATAGCACCACTCACACTCCGTTTATTGTGATAATCTGAATTGGTATTGATTGAAGAGTAGGATATTCCTTTTTTTTGTAGTTTTTTTTCGATAGCTATTAGTGTTACAACGAAAATCAATTCTGCAACTGCTAAAACAGTAGTTGAATATTTGTCATGCAGTAAAAACCAGGTGCGATATATTCCTGTTGTGAAAGTATCGATAGCAAGAAACTGTGGTGTGCCGAAATCTGTAATTACTTCCATTAGTACCAAAGACAACCCAGCTATAATTGATGGGCGTATGGAGGGTATGATGACAGAAAACAGGCTCTTCAATGAGGAGAACCCAAGTATTGACGCAATAGTGACTGAGTTACTAACATTCTTTAGACTTGAGCGGACTAACATATAAACGTATGGATATAGGCTGAATCCCATTACTAATATTCCACCACCTAGGGATTTTATTTCAGGAAACCAATAGTCACCTTTGCTCCAATCTAAAATGTCTCTTAATAAGCTCTGCACCGGACCTGAAAACTCTAGCGTATTTACATAGACGAACGCTACTATATATCCAGGAATCGATATTGGAAAGAACAAAGCAATCTCAAAAATTTTACTTCCAGGAAATGAAAAAAATATGGTGAGCCAAGCTGGAATTACTCCAAATATGAAAGATATTCCCCCTACTCCTACCATTAAAATTAACGTACTCAGTATATATTCAGGAAAAAGTGTACTGATTACCCATTCGGAATTCGCTGAATCTGTAAATAAGATTGATATTAACGATAGTATAGGACAGACGAATAATATACTTACTAGAAATAAGAATATATTTTTAAATACTCTTAAAAACATTAATTTGAATCTATATTTTATATTAAAATGTTATATGTAAAAACTGAAGATATCCAGTAATTAACAGCCGTACTATTGAATATCTTTATAATTTTGTATATCATGTTTTTAGTTGATAAGTGAATAATCATGAGCTTCGTCATTGCAACTTTCTATCATTTTGTAGAACTTTCTAATTATTATGACATGAAAGACGAAATAAAAGCTACATGCAACAACGTTGAGTTAAAGGGCACTATACTCCTTGCAGAAGAGGGTGTTAATGCAACAATATCTGGTGAAAGAAACGCAATTGATAAAATATTCGATTTTCTACGTTCTGATTATAGGCTAAGGGACCTTACATGGAAAGAGAGTGCAGCAGAATATCAACCATTTAGCAAGATGAAGGTAAAATTAAAAAGAGAGATTGTGAATCTTGGTGTAAGCAATCTTGATATTTCCCTTAAGGGTAAATATGTTGATCCAGAGCATTGGGATGATTTTACTTCTCAACCTGACGTTTTAGTAATAGATACACGAAATGAGTATGAAGTGAAATTAGGCAAGTTTAAAAATGCAATTAATCCACACACACAATGTTTCCGTGAGTTTCCTCAGTGGACAGAGTCATTTTCTGAGAGTAAAGACCTGAAAGTGGCTATGTACTGCACTGGTGGGATTAGGTGCGAAAAATCAACAGCGTACATGAAAAATCTTGGATTTAACGATGTGTACCACCTGAAAGGCGGCATTCTTTCTTACCTTGAAAAAACTTATAATAAAAATGGTAATTGGAAAGGAGAATGTTTTGTTTTTGATGATAGAATTGCTGTTGATAACTCACTTACTCCAAGCAACACAATAAAATGCATATTCTGCTCAAATCAAGTTTCAACTGATAAACTGAAATCAGTTCCACGTGGCCAAGTGGTTTGTTCTGATTGTAAACTTCAGTGTTATAGATATAATAAATAAAACATCATACTGCTGCAGTTGTATGCACGTTGTGATTTGAGAGCAACCTCTACCAGAAAGGGTGTCATGCCAGTGCCCAGACACTAGCATCCAGGTTCTTTTTTTCTAGATTCCAGCGTCACGCGCTGGAATGACAATAAAGAGCATATGGTTATGCAAGAAGTCTATTTCTTACCCTTAATCAACTCTAAAGCCTTCTCCAGATCTATACTCTCAATATCTGCACTCTTGCCCAAAGCAACGTTTGTTTTACCGCATTTTATATAGAATCCGTACCTACCGTTGCAGATAAAAACTTCTTTTCCCTTTTCATTAACCCCAAGAGATTTTAGCTCTTTGCGTGGGCTGTTTGCAATAATTTGTATAACTTCGCTCAATTCTGTATTCAGCACCTCTTTGGAGCTTTTCTTAAGAGAAAAGTATTTACCATCATAGAAAATATAGTACCCAAATCGCCCAAGGCCTATTTTTACTTCCTTTCCGGTTTCAGGGTGTTCTCCGATTACTTTTGGCAAGGAAAGTAACTGAGTAGCGGTGCTCAGATCAATCTCATTAACATTTATATCTTTTGGTATGGAAACCGTTTTTTTCTTTTTTAACTCGTTATTAAACTCCAGATAAAGTCCAAAAGGACCTTTTTTAATTACTACCTCTTGTCCTGTTATATCATCTATACCTAAACTTTTTGGATATTCTGAATTGTCGTTACTGCCCGTAATTTCTTTTGTATGGTTGCATTCAGGATAGTTAGAACATCCAAGGAACACCCCGGCTTTTCCAAAGTTCAATTTCAATATGCCACCTAAGCAAGCAGGGCATTTCGTATTCACCTCTTTTCTTCCTTCTTCTGAACAAAACCAATCGATTACCAAATCGTGAATGCCGCTGAAAACTTCATCATGCGTCATTTGCTTGACAGAGTTTACATGACCAAAAAATGGCACCCAAAAGTGGCCTAATTCTTTTTTCCAATCTGCATGTCCATTTGAAATTAAATCAAGCTTTTCTTCCATTTGTGCTGTGAAATCATACTCTACACAACGCTGAAAAAAGGTTTCTAAAAATATAGTAACGATTTTACCACGACTGCTTGGAATAAACCTTTTGCTATCCAATGAAACGTACTCACGATCTTGTAATACCGAAATAATTGTTGCATAAGTTGATGGGCGGCCTATACCGATTTCTTCCATTTTCTTAACGATACTTGCTTCACTATAACGAGGTGGCGGTTGAGTGAAATGTTGTTTTGGCTCAACTGAAATCAGCTTGCATGCTTCCCCTTCCTTCATGGCAGGTAGCAGGCCTTCATTTTCGGCTTCCATGTTATCTTGGTAGACTCTATAAAAACCATCAAAGAATATACTTGATCCACTTGCTCGCAGAATTACTTTCTGGTCGGTAGAACTAATTTCGACTACCACTTGATCAAGAATCGCCGACTCCATTTGACTTGCAATGGTCCTTTTCCAGATTAAATCATACAATTTAAATTGCTCTGGCGTTAAGTAATCCTTAATACTACCCGGCGTTCTATTGATATCAGTTGGACGAATTGCTTCATGTGCTTCTTGAGCATTTTTGACCTTTTTTACATATTTACGAGGAGACTGCGGTAAATATTTATCACCATATAATGACTTAATTGACCCTCTAATTGAGTTTATAGCCTCATCTGCAATATAAAACCCATCTGTACGCATGTAAGTTATCAACCCTACAGTTTCACCACCAATATCGATACCTTCATATAAATTTTGCGCTATGCGCATAACACTTTTCACATTAAAATACAGTTTATTCACTGCATCTTGCTGAAGACTTGAAGTAATAAACGGAGGAAGCGGGTTTCTCTTAACTTGCTTGCGTTCTACTGTGCTTACAGCATATTGCCTTGATTCAATCTCCCTGACTAAGTTCTTTGCTTCTTCTTCATTCTTAATATCAAATTTTTCTAGCTTTTTATTGTCATAGTGGCTTAGCATAGCAAAAAAAGCCTCATCTTTGCTATTTTGCATTTCTGCTTTTATGCTCCAATACTCCTGTGTTATAAATTTACTAATTTCATCTTCTCGTTCGCATATAATCTTTAATGCAACAGACTGCACTCGCCCTGCAGACTTGCTTCCCGACAATTTTGTCCACAGCAGTGGTGACAAACTAAATCCAACTAGATAATCCAAAGCTCTACGTGCTTGTTGTGCACGCACTAAATCCATATTAATTTCACGTGGATTTTTTATTGCTTCCTGAACTGCTCTCTTTGTTATCTCATTAAAGGCTACTCTATAAATGTTGTTTTCATTACTGATTGCTTTCTTTTCTTTTAATGTCTCTATCACATGCCAAGCCATTGCTTCCCCTTCTCTGTCTGGGTCTGTTGCAAGATATATATCTGATGTTTTGCTTGCGGCTTTTACTAACTCTTTTATATACTTTTCTGCTTTTTCAATGGTTTCATACTTTATAGCAAAATCATTATCCGGATCGACAGAACCGTTTTTTGCTGGAAGATCTCTCACATGTCCAAAGGATGCAGCTACTTTGAACTCTTTACTCAAATATTTACCTATTGTCTTTGCTTTCGCAGGTGATTCAACTATTAATAATGCCATATTGTTAATTATTTTAGTACTTAAAGATAATATGTTGAGAAATATACAATGAAAAGTAAAAAAAATATTTTAATGGTTCTTGTGAATTTTACGAACCGGGTTGTGGGACCTTTTCAGAAAACCCTTGGACGTTGCTATTTTTAAGTGACTTTGAAGGCTCATTACAATAGTATATGATCGCAGCAGCAACGAGAAGCTAGATTCAGCTGCAACCCTGGAGGTACTGTTTCTCACCCACTGGAGATATTGCACGGTACTATCTACTTGATCATCGTGTCGAGTTTCAGGAAACATTAAAATCTCATACTCAAAATCGTTCAGCCATACTGCTTGATGTGGCAGAAAAACCTTGCCAGACTCTATCATCGGAGCAATCCGGTGGAATCGAGTGAGCTTGTCATCATGTGGCACTATTTCAATAATCGGTAAATCACTGTTTGTCTTTAGCTCTTGCACCAATTGTTGACCACTTGTTTTTGCTTCGATTAAAATTGCGTGTGGCGTCCATCTTGCAGCTAGTGACAAAACCTGTTCTTTAAGCTTTGGATACTCAAGCTTTGCGCGATATACGTCGAGTAAATAGAATTTATTATCTATTTTTGCCCAGGTGATGCAGACACTAAAGTTGCTCATGTTACTTGTTGAAACCGCAGTATCCCAACTTTGTGTTATATGCGAGAGATTATCAGGAAATTTTTTATAGCGTTTCAACCACTCTGGTTTAATTATACCACTTGAAAGCGGCAGAGGGTTTTGTTGATATTGAGCAGCAAAAGCGTAACTCCCAAGTTCAGCTTTTATTATCTCAACTTCTTCTTTTCCTCCATCGAGGGGATATAACAACTGACCTTCTTCTCTTGAATATAATATCCTTACAGGTGACGCTGGTTTATTATATAATCGCCTGGTCCCACAGTGCTGAGCTACTCGGATGATAGGAACGGGGGGTATTGGCTTTTTGATTGAATAAATAACCTGCTTATTTTCAGAAATCATTGGCAAACAAATATGATGCCATATGTTTTTTGGCTTGGAGAGAAGGTGTCCAGTTAAGTCCTCCTGGTGTAGCCTGTGCATTACAAGAACGATGACTCCTTTTTTTCTATCGTTCAGCCTGGTTACTAAAGTCTGATCAAACCAGTTTGTGGCACGCTTTCTAAGCGTTTCACTCAAAGCTTGAGCAGAACTGAGCGGATCGTCCACAATGATAAAATCACCACCTTCACCAGTTAGTGTTCCACCAACTGATGTTGCGATTCTGTATCCTCTCTGCACTGTTTGAAATTTATATTTGGTATTCTGGTCTTTGGATAGTTCTATCTCTGGAAATAGCGCTCTATACCAACTAGACTGCATCACGCACCTGGTGTCGAGCGAGTGCTTTTCGCTGAGCCGCTGAGAATAACTTGCAACTATTATTCTCGCAGTTGGTTGGTTTCCCAGTATCCATGCGGGCCACGCAACGCTTATGCACATGGACTTCATCGAGCGCGGAGGCATATTGAATATTATTCGTTTCACTTCACCAGCGCTCGCTGCTTCCAGCCTATCTGCTATGACTTTTATATACTGATAATCGTTATACTCACACCCAGGCACTACCGTTTGAAAGCATAACTCAATGAATTTTAGAAAGTTCATGATATAATGTTGAAACCAACGCGTGACGCTGGGATGACAAAAAAAGGAGCACTGGAATGACACCCTACTTAACCGTCATACCGCCGCGGTATCTCGGCATAGATCCCCTACTATACCTTAACATAGATCCCGCTAACACGTAGCGGGATGACGATTGTCGTTTAGCCATAAATGTTTAAGAAATTTACCAAATAAAAAAAAGGCAAAAGAAGCCCCGTGGTTATTATCCGCTTTAAAATATTGGCGTTTTTTATGTTTTAAACGCTTGACAAGCAAGATTAAGCCGCTTTTAATTGCAACTAACCTACGCTGCAAATGTTTAAGAAATTTACTAAGCAGAAAAAAAAGACAAAGAATCCCCGAGTTAGCTAGTCTTTTACTATCTCTGTCGAGTATTGGCATTTTTTGATGTCTTGTAACGCTTTATAAGCGCGTTCAGCTTATTTAGATAAAAATCTAGATGTAGATGAAGTTTTGTAAAGACATACAGTATCTATATACTGCAAAAAATTGAACATAAGACGCCGATACATTAAGTAATCCTTACCTTTTAATCTGCAGATTGGCGAAAGCAAATACAATAGCTCCACTATCGTGATAAGGGCGCTGGCGGAGTTTGTCAAGTAAGTTTCTATATAATATTTTCTAAAATAAATAGACTTCTCGCATCCAATTTCGGTAGCGCGCGACACACAACTGCAATGACAAGGTTTTGTAAGATAAACATCATATTCACACGAAGTACTTGACTTCACTTGTACTAAGAAGCATTTTATATATGTTGTGTGCCCGTAGCTCAGCTGGATAGAGCAACAGCCTTCTAAGCTGTGGGTCGTAGGTTCGAATCCCACCGGGCACACTCTTTTATCAATACTTTCTATAAATCTTCAAGTACTCTGGCACCACATTTTCAATTGCTAATGGTCGAACCTTCATTGTTTCAAGGTCAACTGACTTTTCGATTGAACTATTCATCATAACTTTCACCTGATCTTGAGTAAGCATAGGGTTCGTATCTCCGGTTATTGGTTTTAACAGCATAGAAATAATTTTATTTTCTAAAAAGAAAGCTATTAACTCTGCCATTGGAAAAGATACATTGATCAACAAACACTTTCTGTTAGTAACATTCAGAATAAACTTCAATAAGCTTTTGAAAGAGTAAACCTTTGGTCCACCCATGTTATAAATTTTCTTGTCTTGCTTATTAAAACTGATAATACGATATACCACTTCAGCTAAGTCTGTTACACATATTGGCTGAAATTTAGTTGTTCCATTGCCAATTAGTGGTAAGAAAGGAAGAATAGTTGCTAATCTTGCAAATTTATTAAAGAAGTTGTCTTCTTTACCAAATACAAGGCTTGGCCTAATTATTATTGCTTTTTGAAATGCTGAAGTTACAGCTTTTTCACCTTCTAATTTACTTTTGGCATATTTTGACAACTTGCTATTTTCTATTCCCATAGCAGAAAAATGTATCATCATAGGTACATTTTTCATTTTTGCAGCTTTTGCTATCCTTTCAGCTATTTTAACGTGAACAGCGTAAAAATCGTGCTTTTTTGCTTCATATAATATTCCCACTAAGTTTATAGCTACATCACATTCTTCCATACCATCCAGAACTGATTTTTCATCAAAAAAAATCGCCTTTAAATATTGATATTTGTCCTAAATTGCCACACAATTTTAAACAAGCAGCTTTTTCCTGATTACGAGTGAATATCTTTATTAAATATCCTTCTGCTGCCAAGCGTCTTACGATGTGTTTCCCTATAAACCCCGTTCCACCAAAAATAATTACACGTTTTGTCACAATTAAAGTTCCTAATAATTTGTTACTGTAAATTAATACAATGATTTCGCTTAATATTTTATTACGAATTCCCGTACAATAAGATCCATTTTCATTCCTCGTGAGCCTTTAACTAGAATTGCGTCATTATTCTGAATAATGTTAGCTAAATCACTTTTCAATTGATTAGAATCATTAAAATGCGTGCCTCTTATATTATCTGGCAAAAGCTCATGCAATTCTAACATAAATTTACCAACTGTATAAACTTTATCTATATTATTTTCTGTGATAACCTTAACCAGATCTGTATGAAATTTTATGCTTTCATCACCAAGTTCCAACATATCACCAAGCAAAGCTACTTTTCTCTGATTAGAATATGTACTCAAAGTTTTTATCGCAGTTTTCATCGAAGCAGGGCTGGCGTTATAGGAGTCATCAATTAAATGTATATATTTTCTATTGTATTTGACCTTATGAATATTGCCTCTACCTTTCGCTACACTAAAATTCTTAAGTGCAAGTGGTAATTTTGATAAATCAAGTCCGAGGCTTTGCACAACTGCTGCTGCAACAAGTAGCGAATAAGCAAAATGCTCACCTTGCACACGTAAATTACAGTTTATAGTTTGATTATCACTCAGCCTGATTTTTAAATTTAGCCCGTCACCATTTCTTATTAGGTCCAACAAACAAACTTCAGCATTTTTATCTTTACCGAAGCTTATTACATTTCTATTGGCATGTGATGAGAGATAATCATAATATTTATTATCTCTGTTCAAAATCAAAGTACCGTTATTTTTCATACCATACAGAATCTCTAACTTCGCTTGTGCAACGTCAAGTAGTGATGAAAAATTTTCAGTATGTGCAGGTTCGATGTTGGTAATAACTGCAATATTCGGATTACTAATCTTTGATAATTCTTTTATTTCACCAGCTTTATTCATTCCCATTTCAAGGATTAAGTACTGGCAGTTTTTTGGAGCTTTTAGAATTGTCAAAGGCAATCCTATATTATTATTTAAGTTACCTTCGTTTGCATGGGACACTCCATATTGCGATAAAACAGTGTGCAGCATATCCTTTGTAGTAGTTTTCCCGATACTGCCTGTAATTGCAATAACTTTAGCGTCAACAAGAACATTTCTAATATAGTATGATGCCATATCGTGCAAAGCTTTCAGGGTATCTTGTACAATAACGAGAGGAAAATTTTTATATTTACCCTCACTTACTATTGCAGCTACTGCCCCTTTTAAAAACGCTTCATGCAAAAAATTATGGCCATCAAAATTCTTTCCCTTGAGTGCAATAAATAAATCACCTTTTTTTATGCTTCTTGTATCTGTTAAAATATTTGAGCTATGTATCCAATTACAACCATTTACGTCTCTTCCGCCAGTTGCATCAATGATATTATTTGTGCTCCATTTAAACATAATTTAGAGAGTATTATTTATAATAAATCGAACAATAAAAGTAGCGAAAATACTACATGTTTTAGACAATGTACAAATAATGGTTGCAATCCCTATAATTCTATCTTATAATGGATATAGAGGTTTAAATTTTTTCGTCTATAATTAAAATGTATTTAGTTGTAGAAAGTACTTTGGAGGTATGTATGTTCACAGGAAAAAATGAAAAATCTACTTCTATACTAGCTAAAGTTGGTAATGCAGCTTCGGGAGTAGGAAGTTTTCTGGGTAGAGGTGTAAAAGTTCTAGTCAAGGGTGCAGTGTACCCTATATGGCCAAAGAATTGGTTTAAGTCCTGGGATGAAATGCGGCACGACATAAAAAATGGCGGACGTTCTATTATTGGCAACCCACTTGAAGAATGTGATCCACCTATAGAAACCACACAAGCTAGTGAGGATCTTGGTGTCCAAATAATGGGGCAAAAGAAAGGGACAGGAAAGGTAACTTTTTTAGCATCAAGGACTCTGACAGGGGATATACCCTATTTGACGCCAGAACGATTAGGTGAAATGAAGCAAAACCTGCCAAATGTAACTATCTTTAAAGAAGAAAACAAAGTTGTAATTGAAGTTGATGTTAAAAAAATAATTGAAGACATCAAAAAGAACAATCCAGGAATTGATGAGAAAAGAATAAAAGAGCTTGCTCTTGAAAAAATTGCTGAAGGAGCTGAAGGAGTTGGTGGCAACCTTAAAAAGCTAGCAAAAATTACTGGCGGAGAATTTAAAGTTCACACAGACTTAAAATTGCTGTATGGTATTGCAGAAAAATTGTATAAGGAATATGATGATCAAAAGCAGTCATCAGACAAAGTTGTGAAGTCTGATGTTGGTCAGCCTTCAGAAACTATAGCTTCAGGTGAGAAAAAATGGGCGCAAGAAGCTATAAAAGCAGGTAAGTCGCAAAGTTGTGGAATGCAAAAATAAGTTATAGGGGAGTATTATGAGTGAAGCTAAAAAAATAGAGGAAAGACATCATAGTCTAACTGTTCCTGGGGATATGTATCACTTACAACCAGGAGTTGTTACTGGAAAAAGGGTAAGTGGAATAGAACCCTTTTTGAAAGAACAGCAGGACATGGTAAAAGTAAGGGAACTTGTAAGCTCTTTAAATCTTGAAGATGCTTCTGGTGAAGCGATAAAACCACTATCTACACCTAATGTAGAGAAAAACGAAGAAAGAGGGAAAGGTCGCTCTTAAAATATGAGCAATGAAGTTTATGATAGCGATAACATCTTTGCTCAAATATTAAGAGGTGAGTTACCTTGTGAGAAGATACATGAAAATGAAAATGTACTAGCTTTTCATGATAAGTACCCTGACGCACCAGTTCATATTTTAGTCATATCAAAAAATCAATATATTTCATATGATGATTTCATTCTAAAAGCTCCTGAAGAGGAAATAGCGGATTTCTTCAAAACTGTAAGAGAGATAGCACACAAATATAATCTAGAAAAAACAGGATATAGATTAGTCACTAACTACGGTGAAAATGGAGAGCAGGTTGTACCACACTTTCACGTGCATATTTTAGGTGGTAAAAAGTTAGGAAAGCATGTAAACTCATAGTGTTATATGTTTTGTTAAATGAGCGAATATTTAACCATAGTAATCTTTATCTGCGTATCAATTGTAGTATCTTTTGCTTTAGGTATATTGCCTATGTTTCTTGCAGTGAGTAAGCCAGATGGTGAAAAGCTTTCCACATATGAGTGTGGCTTCAATCCACTATCCAGTGCAAGAAAAAATTTTGACATTAAATTTTATCTAGTTTCAATATTATTTATAATATTTGACTTAGAAATTGCTTTTCTTTTTCCTTGGGCTGTTTCTTTATCTAAGATAAGCTATGGTGGATTTTGGTCTATGATGGTATTTCTTGCAATACTCACTATAGGTTTTATCTATGAATGGTGTAAAGGTGCATTAGAGTGGGAGTAGTTTATGACAAATCAAATTCTATCTAATGATGACTGGGGTCGTTATAAAAAAGAAGGGTTTCTTGTCACTAAATTTGGTGATTTAACAGATTATGTAATGAATTGGGCAAGGTCTGGTTCATTGTGGCCAATGACATTTGGTCTTGCATGTTGCGCAGTTGAGATGATGCATACTGCATCCAGCCGTTATGATCTTGATAGATATGGTATAATGTTTCGTGCAAGCCCACGTCAATCAGATGTGATGATTGTTGCTGGCACACTAACTAATAAAATGGCAGCAGCATTGCGCAAGGTTTATGATCAAATGGCAGACCCGAAGTATGTTATTTCCATGGGAAGTTGTGCAAATGGTGGTGGTTATTACCATTACTCTTATTCAGTAGTCCGAGGCTGTGATAGAATTGTGCCAGTTGACGTGTATGTCCCTGGATGCCCACCAACCGCTGAGGCGTTGCTATATGGAATGCTATGCCTACAAAACAAAATAAAACGGACTCGGAATGGATAAAACTGCAAAGTATATACAAAAAAAGACCAAATGCGAGTGCATTCAAAAAGATGATGGCATTATTGTAATATATTCAACTTTAGATGAAATTGAAAAGTACCTATTCTTTCTACGTGATGATGAAAAGTGTAGGTTTGAACTATTAGTTGATATTTTTGGGGTTGACTATCCAAATAGAGAGAAGCGTTTCGAGCTAATATACAATCTGCTCAGCATTGTGCATAATATTAGAGTACACATAAAGCTTCAGTTATGTGAAAGCGACATGCCTCCAAGTGTAGCGAAGATATTTAGTACGGCTTTGTGGTTTGAGCGTGAAGTGTTTGATATGTATGGAATAGAGTTTTCTGATCACCCTGATTTGCGTAGGATTCTAACAGACTATGGATTCAAAGGTCATCCAATGTTAAAAGATTTCCCTCTCACTGGTTATGAGGAAGTAAGATATGATATAGAGACAAAAAAGGTTGTGTATAATCCTATGGATTTACCGCAAGATTTTCGTATGTTTGATAGCTTATCGCCTTGGGAAGGTAAAACCATAAAAGTAAATACAAAGGAGTAGAAAATGACAGTACAAAGAAAAAAAATATCTTTAATCGGTGCAGGAAATATCGGTGGAACTCTCACCCATATGATTGCACTAAGGGAACTCGGTGATGTTGTTTTACTTGATATTAGTGATGGAATACCACAAGGTAAAGCACTCGACATAGCAGAATCATCCCCTATTGATGGATTTAATGTCAATATTACTGGCACAAATAGGTATGAAGATATAAAAAACTCCGATGCAATTATAATAACCGCTGGCATCGCTAGAAAACCTGGAATGAGCAGGGATGACCTCCTGCAAACCAATGCTAAAGTAATGAAGGAGGTTGGCGAAAATATTAAAAAATATTCTCCAAACGCGTTTGTAATAGTGGTTACCAACCCTTTGGATGCCATGGTTTCAGTGGTGCATAAATTTTCAAACCTTCCAACTAATATGATTGTTGGCATGGCAGGAGTGCTTGATTCTTCCCGTTTTCGTTACTTTCTTGCAAGTGAGTTAAATATCTCAGTTAAAGATATATCTGCTTTTGTGCTTGGAGGACATGGCGACACTATGGTACCACTAATCAATTGTGCTTCAGTTGCTGGAGTTCCACTTACTCAAATTATCGATGTGGGTCTTATCACACAGAAAAAAGTCGATGAAATAGTTGAACGCACTCGCAATGGCGGTAAAGAAATAGTTGATCTGCTTAAGTCTGGATCTGCATACTACGCTCCTGCATCTTCAGCTATATGCATGTTAGAATCATATTTAAAAGATAAGAGGCGCATATTACCATGTGCTGCTTACCTTAATGGTGAATATGGTGTAGAAGAGTTGTTTATTGGTGTTCCTGTAATTATTGGAAAAAACGGAATTGAAAAGATCCTAGAAGTTAAAATGAATGATAGTGAACAAGAAATGTTTAATAAGTCTGTAAACTCGGTGAGAGAGCTGGTGAAATCTTTAGGTTCATAAGCAAATTAATGGTTTTATAGAGCTTCTTTATAGCTCAAACAGCCTAAAAAAGTTGCTTGTGGTTACCTTCGCTACTTGTTCTGGTGACTCATTCCACAACTCTGCCAAACAATCAACAACGTATTTCACCATTGCTGGTTCATTCTTTTTTCCCCTATAAGGCTCAGGTGATAGATATGGTGCATCAGTTTCGACTAAAACACGCTCGCGTGGTACATTTTGTGCAATTTCTCTGAGTAAGCTCGCATTTTTAAAAGTAATAATTCCAGAAAATGAAATATATAACCCCAAATCTATAGATTGATCAGCAAGTTCTTTAGAGGAAGCAAAGCAGTGCATTACTCCACTAAAAGCACCGGCTTTCATTTCTGACCTTAACATATCGATCATCTCATTATCAGCGCTTCTTGTGTGAATAACTAAAGGTAGTCCAGTTATTCTTGACGCTTCTATATGTAATGCAAAACTTTTTTTCTGATTGTCTTTGTTGTCAGATTTATAAAAATCTAACCCGGTTTCACCGATACTAATTACCTTTTGATTTTTGGTAAATTCAACTAATTCATCAACATGTATACACTCACCGTTTTCTATAGCAGCATCAAGCGGATGTATACCAACAGAGGAGTAGACCTGATCATAGGATGAAGAAATTTTTAATAACTTAGGAACATCGTCAATGCTTACGCATATGTTATGCAAAACCTTTACACCATTTTGCTCTGCCCTTGAAATTACTTTTGGTATTTCATCGTCAGAAAAATAAATCAAGTGGCAATGAGAATCTACTATCATGAGCTTATTGTTGAGGCTTTTATTATAGAAGAAAACTCTTCTATCACTGTTTTATAAACTTCTTTTTTAAATGATATAGCACTGGCTACTAAACTATCTATACCTTGCCAACGCCACTCTTTGAACTCTGGATGACCAGTATAATTAATATCAATGTCCTCATCCTCTCCGCAAAACTTCATTAAGAACCACCTTTGCTTTTGACCAGAATATTTTCCATTCCAGCATATTGGTATAACTTCTTCAGGCAAGTTGTAGTATATCCAATCCTTGCTTTTAGTTATAACCTTTACTTTATTAGTACCAACCTCCTCTAGCAACTCACGTAACGCTGCTTGTTCCAGTTCCTCACCATCATCAACACCTCCTTGTGGCATCTGCCAGTAAGAATCGCTATCAAAGCGTTTTCCAATAAAGGCATGTCCTTGTCTGTTAAATAGCATTATGCCAACACAAGGACGGTACTTATCTTTCTGCTCAACCACGAGTACGCTCTGTTTTTAAATGATTTGTTACAGAAGTTTTAATTAATTTTCCATTTTTTTCTTTCTTCATCTCTTCAACAATTTTCTTTGCAACTTCCTTTGCACTCAAGTTCGAGTTATCAATTTCAAGCGAACCCTCAGGTATAAATAGCCTTTTCCCTTCAATTTTCTTTATAGCAAAATCCGGATCAGTAATTTTATTTTCCTGATATCTCTCTTCTGATAGGACACGTCTTACTAGTTTTTCATTATTACAATGTAATACTACAGAAAAAATTTCCATGTCCATTTTTTTACTTAAATTTACCACTGAGTTATATAATCTTTGGTCATAGGGATCACCCTCTATCAATTCATTTGTAAATATATAATGTTTTGATTTTACGTAGTGTTTTTCCAGTATTGCTAATACATTTTCCCTAACTGCAAAAATTTTTTCCCATAGGTCATCTGGAACTTCAGCGTTTTGTAATTTAATAATATCAAATATAATATTATTGAATAGATTATTGCTTACTATTACTGCACCAATGATTTTACACAGTTCCTTTGCAGTAGTAAACTTACCACTGCCTGGAAAGCCGATTAAGTAGATGAGAGTCTTGCCCATAATGAATACTAGTAAAAAGCTATTTTCAATTATATAAAAAGTATATACATTGTACATGCTAAAAACATGATGATAAAATAGATGCAGGTAATACCTTTAACAAGTAGTTGCGTTGAAAATAGTTCATATTTAGAAATTTTGAGTATATAATTATAAATGAATCATATAACCTGTAAACAATGCTTAGCGATATGGAATCGATAAGAAGTACAATTGAAGAGATAATAGATCAAAATAAAGGTCATGATATAGTAACTTTTGATGTGCAGAATAAAACCGTTATTGCAAAATATATGATTATTACATCTGGTGATTCAAGCCGTCACGTTAAAGCTTTAGCTGAGCACGTAATAAAAAGCCTCAAGCCACATGATAAAATAGATGTAGAAGGTATGGATGAAGGCAATTGGGTAGTTTTGAATTTTCAAGGCATAATGGTTCACATATTCAGGCCGGAAGTAAGGGAGTATTATAAAATAGAAGAGTTATGGAACTGATTGCCTGGATAGCTGGTGCACAACTGCACAAACGTTGTAATTTTGAAGGCAACTCCTGCACAGGTAGTGGTGTCATGAAAGTAGCTGACACTGGAATCCAGTTTTTCATGCAATTTCATCGAAAACGTTGTATAGTGTGCTTGTTTATAATTAAGTTCCAGTGTCTGGGCACTGGCTTCTCTATTAGGGTTACCTTCGGCATTAATGACAGGATAGACTGGAGTTTATAAAATGAAACACGCATCTGAATTTTTAAATTTCATCCAAGAAAGAGGGTACCTATACCAATGCACAAACATTGAAGGACTAGATCAATTATTATTGCAGAGCAATTATATAGTTGCATACATTGGGTTTGATTGCACAGCACCAAGTCTTCATGCTGGTCACCTAATTCAGATTATGATGCTCTGTCACCTACAAAAATTTGGTTATAAGCCGATAGTCTTACTTGGAGGTGGCACAACAAAAATTGGTGACCCATCCTTCAAAGATAAAGCAAGAAGCATCTTGCCTGTAGAGAACATCAATCAAAATACATCCAGTATAAGGAGAACATTAGAAAAAATGGTGTCTTTTAATGACAGCAAGACTGGTGCAATGATAGTAAATAACGCAGATTGGTTGGATAACATAAAATACATAGATTTTTTGCGTGATATAGGAGCTTATTTTTCTGTAAATCGTATGCTAAGTTTTGGTAGTGTGAAAACCAGGCTGGATAGAGAGCAAACCTTAAGCTTTCTGGAATTTAATTACATGCTATTGCAAGCTTACGACTTTATTGAATTAAACAAAAAATATGATTGTCGTCTGCAGATTGGAGGGTCAGACCAGTGGGGAAATATAGTAAACGGAATTGAACTTGGAAAAAAGTTGAATTTACCTGAGCTATTTGGCCTTACCATGCCTCTTTTATTAAATGCACAAGGAAAAAAAATGGGCAAAACTGAAAGTGGAGCAGTGTGGCTTGATGATAATATGCTAAAGCCTTACGACTACTGGCAATATTTTCGCAACGTTGATGATCAAGATGTTGGACGTTTTTTAAGATTGCTCACTGATGTGCCAATTGATGAGATTAGAAAATTAGAGTCTTTAAAGGATCAAGAAATAAATGAAGCAAAAAAGGTCTTGGCAACAGAAGTGACAAAAATATGTCATGGTGACAAAGAAGCGGAACTTGCACAATTTGCTGCAATTTCTGCTTTTGAGAATGAAGGTAGCTCACTACTTCCTGATTACATCATAAAAAAAGAACAAGTGGCAAGCGGCATATCCTTAGTAAACCTACTACATGACACCGGTTTTGAACCTTCAAAAGGCGCTGCAAAGCGTTTAATACAGGGCAACGGATGCAAGATTAATGATAATGTTGTAAACAATATTGATCATGTAATAAATTTCGAGAGCTTTAAAGATCAGCCATTTATAAAATTATCTGCAGGAAAGAAACGCCATATAAAAGTTGTGGTAGATTAGGTCTCGAAGTAAGAAAACAAATTTTATACAAGTGAGAAATTAGATATGGAGCAAATTTTCAAAATTCGAGAATTATGTATAAAACAACCGGAAAGATGGTGAGATCAGGTAATCTATGGCTAAGACGTCATACCGCCGCGGTATCTCTTAGCCGCTAACACGTAGCGGGATGACGGTTGTCGTTTAGCTATAAATATTAAGAAATTTACCAAATAAAAAAAAGGCAAAAGAAGCCCCGTGGTTGGCTAATTACTTACATTATACTTTCAAGTATGGCGTTTTTTTATTCTAAACACTTAATAACCGCGATTCAGCTACTTTTAAACCGCAACTAATCTAAATTATAAACGTTAAGAAATTTACTAAACAGAAAAAAAGGCAAAAGAAACCCTAGGGTAGCTAATTATTCACTATCCATTTTTTAAGCTGGCGTTTTTTTATGTTTTAAACGCTTTATAAGCGCGTTTCAGCTTATGTAGGTAGAAATTTTATAAGACATAAGGTGCACATAGTGCAAAAAATTAAACACGGAGCGCTAGATACGTGAGTTTTTTTGTCATTTAATCTGTACAGAGAAGATAAATAAATAGCTTCAGTGCTTATGATAAGGGGGCTGGCGGAGTTTGTCAAGTGGTTTTTTAGCCACGTTTCCCTGTTATAATGTTCGTTTGCTTGACCTAAGATCCAGGAGTATTTAAACTGAACCCTATACAGTGCTAAAAATGATAGGAAATCTAAGCGGAATAGTTGATGAAGTGCGCAGTGATCACATAATCCTGAACGTGAATGATGTTGGCTATATGGTGTATCTTTCAGCCAAAACTTTAAGTGCTTGTGCAATTGGAAGTAGAATCAAATTACTTATCGAAACCTATGCAAATAACAGAGAAAATGTCGCTCAGCTATATGGTTTTATAAGCAAAGAAGAACAGCAGTGCTTGAGGTTGCTTGTCAAAGTAAGCGGCGTTAGCTATAAAACTGCAATGTCAATTTTGAGTAAATTAACTCCAGAACAGCTATTTTTGGCAATTATGAATGAAGATAAAGTAGCACTCAAGATGAGTGGACTTGGCTTGAAACTCATAAATCGAATCATCACTGAATTGAGTGGCAAAGTAAGTAAACTAGAAATAAATAACAATAACTTTAATCCAATTAATGAAGATGCCCTTTCAGCATTGATCAATCTTGGGTATGAAAAAATGAAAGCTTATGATACGATAAAAAAAATACAAGACGAATCGTCAAACCTGGACACTAAGGACATTATTCGCATGGCGCTTAAGGAGCTCTTAACATTATGAAATCAATATCGTGCGGTAAAGAATATACTGAAGATGTGCGCAATATTAACATCAGGCCTGAGCAACTTGATGATTTTGTCGGGCAAAAAGACTTAATACAAAATTTAAAAGTGTTTATAAACGCTGCACAGACGAGAACTGAAGCTTTAGATCACGTTTTATTATATGGTCCTCCAGGGCTTGGTAAAACAACTTTAGCACAAATTGTTTCTAAAGAATTAAGAGTTAGCTTTCGCGCAACTTCTGGTCCTTTACTTAGTAAAGCTGGAGATTTGGCCGCAGTGCTTACCACTTTAAATGCAAAAGATGTTCTATTTATCGACGAAATTCATAGATTAAATCGCAGCATCGAAGAAGTTTTATATACTGCTATGGAAGATTTTTGCCTGGACATATTAGTAGGTGAAGGTCCATCTACTCGCACTTTAAGGATAGATCTACCACCATTTACGCTAATTGGAGCAACAACGCGGCTTGGATTACTTTCTGCGCCACTCAGAGATCGTTTTGGCATTCCTTTGCACCTTGAGTTTTATTCTTTTGAGGAGCTAGTCGATATTATAAAAAGAGGCGCAAGAGTTCTTTCTGCTGAAATTGAAGAGGGTGCTGCGCGGGAAATTGCCTGCCGTGCGCGCGGCACTCCAAGAATTGCTTTGAGGTTACTCAGAAGAATAAGGGATTTTGTTGAAGTGAAAGATGATAAAAAAATTACTTATGAAGTCGCTGATTCTGTATTACTAAAATTGGGTGTAGATAAAATGGGACTCAATAAACTTGATATGAATTATCTAAGATTTTTATTCAACACTTCAGGCCCTGTTGGAATTGACACCATATCTATTGCGCTATCCGAAGATGTTGGCAATATTGAAGAAACAGTAGAACCTTATTTAATCAAAATTAGTTTTGTAAAGCGCACACCAAGAGGGCGCGTTCTAACCGATCAAGCAAAGGAGTATTTGAGCTTTCAACATTAAACATCATAATTTATATTGACTAATTGGCGTGGTATCTATATGCTAACATTTATATATTAAAAATAATGGAGGCATATATGTTAACTAATAGCACTGAAACTGTGTCTTTAATTGAAACTTCTTCTAATCTAAATATCAGTCCTTCTGATAATAATTCGATTTCGGATACTAAAAATGTACCTAAATCAATACTAGATGAGAATGTACCTAAATACGTCACTCTTAATAATGCAGAAGAATGGAATGAGTTCTTTGTAATGCAGAACAACACTTCTACTAATACCACTAATAAAAAGAAACCAACACCTTATATTCATAAGGATAGTAATGGTATATATACATATACTGCTCGGGATGAGAATAAATATGGTGGTAAGAACATTATAGGCAAAGTTGCTGAACAAATTAAAGAAGCGATATCTAAAAATATAGAAAATAATGATATAGAATTTATAAAACTTAAAGAAAGCAAAAATGAAGATAATATTATTGAGCCTGCCGTAAGAATTGCGATGGGTAGTAATACAAAAGAAATAAGCATGAGTGACATTCTAAATAACGATTTGTGCAAACAATATGGCGTGAAAGCAATTACATTATTGCTACCTCAAAGTAAAGCAAGGGGGCTACGTTGCCGGGTTGATGAACATGGAACAAGAATTTATGAAGTAGCTAATGGGTCATATCAAATGACTTTAAAGTGGAATGCTCAAGGAAAAGAATGTAATATTAAAATTAATATTCATGATAATGGCTCCGTAGAACTTATTGAGGGTAATGGTGTTACTATGGAGCAATTAGCTGCACATAAAGAAGCAAAAGTAGGAAGGCAATATGAAGCAAAGCCTTTACATGAAGCATTAGCATCACAATTGCCACAAACACAATTACAAAAAAGCTCTGAAGAAGTAAAATTTTTGGAGCAACCTTCAACAGATGTAACAGAGAGCACAACACAAAAACATCAAGCTCCTGCTGCTCAAATGAGTAAGTAAGAAAAAACAAAAGTAGTAATTAGTATAAGTTGCTTGCACCTGCAAGTAACTTATACTCTTATAATGAGCAACATAATACTACCAAGAAATTTCTACGAGCGGCCAACTTTGGTTGTAGCCGGGGAGTTACTAGGAAAGATGCTGAAATTTTCTAACTTTAGTGGAACGATAACTGAAGTTGAAGCCTATATAGGAATGAGTGACCCAGCTTGTCATGCAGCAAGAGGCTATACTAATCGAACCTCAGTAATGTTTGGTGTGCCGGGGTTTTCGTACGTATATTTTATATATGGAATGTACTACTGTTTAAACATTGTAACAGAAGCAGAAGGGTTCCCAGCAGCAGTGTTAATACGGGGATTAAAGCTTATTGAACCACTTGAAGCAAATTTAGGTGGACCAGGAATATTGTACAAAAGATTAAATATTACAAAAGAACATAACAAACAGGACCTTACTATAAGCCACGAATTTTGTGTTTATGAATCCCACCTCAAACCAGATTATATTTGCACTCCGAGAATCGGAATTAGTAAAGGCCAAGAGAAATTTTGGCGGTTTAAGATCTGAGCTCCAGTGATCTTGCGTAGACTATTTGCCAATCGGATAATCACCAGTGAAACAAGCATCACAATATTGTGGCGTAGCATTGTTACGCTTTTCTGCTTTAACAGCCTGATATAGTCCATCAATACTCAAGAAGGCTAGGCTATCTACTCCTATAACTTCCTTAATTTCCTCTACAGATTTATTTGCAGCAATTAAATCTTTGCACTCTGGTGTATCTATTCCATAAAAACAAGAATGCTTAATTGGTGGGCTTGAAATTTTGAGGTGAATCTCTTTTACTCCTGCATCCTTTAGCATAACTATTATATTTGTTAACGTACTACCACGCACTATACTATCATCTATTAAAATTATGTTTTTACCTTTCAAAGTGTGCTTATTAGCATTGAATTTTAATTTTATTCTAACTTTACGTACTTCAGCGGTTGGTTGTATAAAAGTTCTTCCTATGTAATGATTACGAATTATCCCCAGTTCCATAGGTAACCCTGAATGCTTTGCATATCCAATAGCTGCAGGTATTCCAGAATCAGGTATTGGTACAACCATATTTACATTGTTTCTTGGTGGGCTCTCTTCTGCAAGTATTCTTCCTATTTCTTTTCTTATATCATATATGGACCTATTCTCCATTATGCTGTCTGGTCTCGAAAAGTAAACGTATTCAAAAATACAAAAACTTGATTTTTGCTGTGGGAAAGGAAACATTGAGGCTAGCTTACTATCCGAACTGATGGTAACTAATTCGCCTGGTTCTATTTCTCTAACAAACTCTGCATTTATTATATCAAGAGCACAAGTTTCAGATGCAAGAACGTAAGAACCGTTTAACTTTCCTAAAACAAGGGGCCTGATTCCAGATGGATCACGTACTCCAATAACTACTTCTTGATTGATTGCCACAAAAGAATAAGCACCTTGTATTTGCCTTAATGCATATATAAAACTCTCTAAAAAGCTATCTTTTTCACCGCTTGCTGTCAGATGCACTACTACTTCTGTATCAATATCTGACTGAAAAACGCACTCTTGTTTAATTAATTGTTCGCGTATCGGAGAAATATTAATTAAATTACCATTATGTGCTATGGCAAAATCCCCAAATTTGCCACTTTTGCCAAACATGGGCTGCACTCCAAATTTACTACCACTTGTTGAGTATCGAACATGACCTATTGCACAATCTCCAGGTAAGGATTTCTTTATTTCATCTATATCATCAAATACGCTGCTCACTTGACCTTGAAAGTGATAAGAGTGCAGCTTATCGTTGTTACTGGTTACTACGCCAAAAGACTCTTGACCTCTATGCTGCAAAGCGTGGAGAGCAAGTATAGAGTTAAAAGCAGCACTTTGGTTGCAACTTATGCCAAATACCCCACACTCCTCACGCATTTCATCTAGCATAAAAACTATCAAGTAAAGTTTAATTTTACTTTAGCATAGGTAAAATACAAGCATTTTGTTGTTCATCTGCTTTTATTGCCAGCAATAATCCTATGCATATCAAGCTTGCAGCAGTTGTACTTCCTCCATAGGAAAGAAATGGCAATGGGTCGCCTATCACAGGTAAGAGGCCCATTGTCATTCCGATGTTTATAAAAAAATGAGCGCTAAAAAAGGCGAAAATGCCGATAGATACCGACTTAGAAAAATAATTTTTCGACTTATAAGCGATAGAGAAAATTATGCCAAGTAATGAGGTATAAAGCAAAATTAAAGCCATGCTACCTAAAAAGCCCCACTCCTCACTCAGCACTGCAAAAGCAAAATCTGTACGCTTTTCCGGCAAAAATCCAAGTTGAGTTTGACTTCCGTTAACAAAGCCCTTACCAAGCAAACCTCCTGAACCAATAGCTATTTGAGATTGCTGCGCATTATAACCTATTCCAAGTGGATCCACTGATGAATCCAAAAACGACAATATCCTTTGCTTGTGATAAGGACGTAAAAAAGGCCAGATAGCCGGTACTGCAAAAATGCCAAGAGTTCCACATATTACCGAATGAGATCTTTTTATTATTGCTGTGAATATAATTGACATCCCTATAAGTAACATTATTACAGCTGTGCCTAAATTAGGTTGCTTTAACACCAAGAACACGGGTAAGAAAATAATTATAAGTGCCTTAAGCAATCTTTTAAATTCCATCATTTTATACACACTCTGCTTATCAAAATAGCGAGCAAGCGCAAGTATTAAGCCTACTTTTGCAAATTCTGATGGTTGCAAACTGATTGATCCAATTCTTATCCACCTTGTTGCACCCATTATGTGTGAGCCAAAAAAATTTACTGCTAATAGCGAAATCGCTGCTGCTATATAAAAAAAGTAGGCGTGCTTCAAATAAAAATCTAGCTCTATGAATGACATAGCTATAGCGAGTAGGAAAAAGAAGGAAAATATGACTATTTGGTGAATTGCAAATGGTACCCACTTTCCTCCAGCAGAAGAGTATTGAACAACAATGCCAACGCAAAACAGCGCTATCACGTTAATGACTAACAACCAATGAATCTTCTTCAGTCTATCCACAATAAAGACCTTATAACCTTAAAGTATAGTAAAATATAAAACAAAGATAAAAATCAAAAAACCAACTTCTCAACTACTAACCGAATTGGAGTGCTATATATTCCAGTCACTATTGTTAAAGCTGCCATAAACAATAGACAGAAAAGCATAGGAAATGGCACATCATTAATTTTGCCTAGTGTCATTCTAGTGCGTGACGTTGCATCATTTTCAAAATACATTTTCTCTATCATCTTCCACATGTATATTAGTGCAAGAAAAGAACCGGCAGCAAAAGCTATCAGGGAAATCCACGCGCGAGATTCGATAATTGCTTTCATTATATACCACTTGCTTACAAAGCCATTTGTTAAAGGCACACCAATTAATGCTAAACTGAGTAGAGTGAACGCAAGTGCTGTATAAGGCATTGATTTCTTGAGTCCCGATAAATTCTCTATTTTTGTTGTATCAAATTTGTAAGAAATACATCCTGCAGCCATAAATAAAGATGTTTTTATTATGCTGTGGTTTACTATGTGAAGAATTGCTGCAAATACACCTGTTTTTGAGTTAAAACTCAGTGCTAAAATTATATAACCAATTTGGCTAATACTAGAGTGAGCAAGCAGTCTTTTTATGTCTTTTGCGGTTATTGCAAATATCGACCCAAATACAATAGCGCAAAGTGCGAGGATAATTATCACATTGTCCAGTAGCGGCTTAAACAAGAAAAAATTTTGATGAAAAACAGTATAAAAGATTCTGATGAAAACATATATCATCACTTTTGTCACTGTGCCTGAAAAGAATATGCTAATGAAACTTGGCGCCTTACTATATGCATTAACCAGCCACCTGCTTAATGGAAACAGTGCCATTTTGATTGAGAGACCAACAAAAATGAACAACGTGCCAAGTTTTATGATGTTGTTATCGTATAATGGAACTATTCTTTCAGCCATGTCAGACATATTGAGCGTTCCAGTCATTGAATACAAGAGCCCGATGCCAAATAAATAAAATGTTGCACCTATTGTTCCACTAATTAGATATTCAAATGCTGCAACCAAGGCTTTTTTATCCCTTCCCATTGAAACTAATATATAAGAAGAAAGAGATGAAATTTCCAAGAAAACGTAAAGGTTAAATATGTCGTTTGTTACTAGAATCCCGAGCAGTCCGCTTAAGCACAGTAGAAATAGAGAGTAAAAACCAGTGATTTTGTTTTTGCTAATCTCTTTTTCGTTAATATAAAAGCTATAAAGCACACTAATCAGCGCTATAAAATTCACTAGGGTTAGAATTAAGGAATTTAACACGTCGATTCTTAACTCTATTCCATACGGAGGAGCCCAATTTCCAAGGTGATAAGTTATAATTTCACCTTTATATGTTTTAATGAGTAGTATTGATGAAATGATAAGAGTGATTGTTGTTGCAATAAAAGAAATAAACCAAGATACCTTGTGTTTCTTGGCAAGAAAGCAAAACATTGATGCAATTATTGGGATAATAACTTGTAAGATTGGTAATTGCATTAAATTGTTGTTAATATATCGTTAAAGTATTAGTATATATAATACTTTTTGTTTTAATACCCTTATGTTATCTAAAATTTGTAATGCAATAAAACGCCTATTACGAAGAGAAGATAAATTTGTAGGAAGAGATGAAAATGGAAATTCTTACTATGAATCAAGTAAAGGAAAAAGGTGGGTTATGTATAGCAGTGTTTCTGAGCCTACAACAGTGCCTCCGGAATGGCATATATGGCTTCACTATACTGATAATGTAGTACCAGTTAATAATAAAAAAAGAAAAGTAAAACATACTCCTAATTTAACGGGTACAAAAGGTGCATACTATCCAAACCAAAAAGTGAAAAATTACTATAAAAGCTGGAGTCCTGATAACTAAAGATGCGAAGGTCAAATATACTTGAAATAACCGCTGGATTATTTGTATTAATTTTCACTATTTTTCTGATTTTCTTTGCTATTGATAAGCTATCTTACATAAAGAAAAACTATAAGGATTGCAATAAAATATATGGTCTTTTTGCTAACGCTAACGGTATAGGAGTTGGTGATAGTGTCAAGATCTCTGGTGTGGACGTTGGAAGCATAACTGGTGTATCACTTGACAAAGCTACCTACGTAGCACGAATCGACATGTGTATAAGCAGAGACATAAAATTGCCAATTGATAGTTCAGCTCTGATCACTAGCAGTGGAGTTGTTGGCAGTAAATTTGTTAATATATCACCTGGGTCAGATATTAAACTAATCTTGCATGGTGGTAAAATAGAGTATACTCAAGCTGAAGCAAATATGAGTGGAATAATGGACAGAATTCTTGGTATGTTTACAAAGTGAAAATGGCAGGATTCCAAGTATATCCGTTCAGGTAAAGCCTCCTGTAGTTCTAAAGTATTTAAGGAGTTTGCCTTATTTCTTGCCTTTTCTACCGCTTGCTTTGGGGTTTATAGTATAGAAAGTGCCTTAATAGTTGCAGTGCATGTCTATCAATGATAAAATGAAAATTAATTTATTTTGATATTATGATTGGTTTACTGTTTGCCGTACTGTTGTTCCTCTGTGGTAGTGATGCACTTGCAAAACAGGAGCCACGTTCAATAGCTGGAGATAATCACATAAAGGTGATAAATTATAACCCACAAGCTATACATAAGTATACGGGTTTTTATGGTTATCAGTCCAGTATATTGTTTGAACCAGGGGAGGTAATACAAAACCTTTCAATGGGTGATTCAACTGGTTGGCAACTCCTTCCTCAAGGTAATAGATTGTTTATTAAGCCTATAGATGATATTGCCGATACTAATGCAACTATAATTACCAATAAAAGAGTTTATTACTTTGAACTTCATGCTGAAGAAGCAACTGGACTAGATGATCCAAGATTAGCATATGAAGTAAGGTTTCTTTATCCACTATTTAGCAGTGATGAGATTTACACAACAAATAACGGTGATATCTTCGAACAAGCTAGTCATACCATTATTCCTGATATCAATGATATTGAAGTTGTAAAGAAGGGATTAAATTTTAATTATTCCATCTCGCACGTCAAAGGTAGTCAGTCAATAATACCAATTAAGGTTTTTGATGACGGAAAATTTACATATCTACAATTCAATAAAATAAACTCTGATTTTCCGGCAGTTTTTATGGTTGATTCTGCAGGATATGAGTCTTTAGTAAATTTCCGTACAGTTGATAACTACCTAATAATCGAAAGGGTAAGTTCAGTGTTTACCTTAAGGAATGGATCGAGTACAGTTTGCCTATTTAATGAAACCATACCTTTCAAAAAAGGGTAAAGGCTATAATGCCCGAGATATGGGTGCAAAATTTTTTCTATGATGTTCTGTAATTCCATAAAGGCCAATAGCGTTAAGGTGCTCTTTTGTCCCATATCCTTTATTTTTATACCAATTATATTCAGGATGCTTATTGTGCAATTCTTGCATAAGCCGATCTCTCGTAACTTTTGCAACGATTGAAGCTGCTGCAATTGATGTACTCAAATTATCACCATTTACTATGGATTTCACTTGCCATTTCACTTCAGGTGGTTGATTACCATCAACTAGCACATAATCTAATTCTAGGTCCAAGTCTATCAACGCACGTTTCATTGAAAGTTTTGTTGCTTGCAAGATATTGTATGAATTTATTTCTTCTACGCTTGCCATTCCTATACCAAATTTTGCAACGGATATTATTTTTTCATATAGGACTTGCCTACATTGAGGAGTCAACTTTTTCGAGTCGTTGATTCCATCAATAATTGTATTTCTATCAATAAACACTACAGCTGCGGATATTACTGGACCAGCTAGCGGACCTCTTCCAACTTCATCCACTCCTGCTATCACTCCTGATAATTTATTTTCTAATGTAAAGTCTGGGTATTTCATAGGTTTTTATAATAAGAAAGTTATAGTAAAAACTGAACAGATAATAGAAATTATCCAAAATTTCACAACGATTGCATTTTCTGACCATCCCTTCTTCTCAAAGTGATGATGTATTGGTGCCATAAGAAAAACTCTTTTTCCTTCTCCATATTTAAACTTTGTATATTTAAAATATGATATCTGAATAATAACAGATAGAGTCTCTATTACAAAGATTATTCCAATAATGGCAAAAAGCATTTCTCTTTTAATTAGGACACCAGTTAACCCTAAAGCCGCACCTACCGACAAGCTACCAACATCACCCATAAATATTTTTGCTGGATGTGTGTTAAACCACAAGAAACTTAGAATAGCTCCTATAAATGCAATGCAGAATAAAGTAATATTCATATCTGCCTGAGTTATATATGCAATTAGCCCCAAAAAAGCAAAGGAAGTGATAACTTGAGTTGCAGCAAGGCCATCCAAACCATCTGTGAGATTCACAGCATTAGAAGAGCCGACAATTACAAACGCAGCAAACGGAACATATAGATAGCCAAAATCTATTATTACTCCTTTAAATAGGGACGTTTTTGTAAAACATTCAGCAGAGTATAGCTTAAGTATAAACACACCAACCAGAGCAACAATAAACTGAATAAGTATTTTGGTTTTTGCACTTAAACCTCGATAGTGATTTGTCTTCAATTTTAAATAATCATCAATAAATCCAAGTAGAGCAAAAAATAGAGTTATCAATATCAGCAGCAAAATTTCTGGTGTTAACTGAGCCCAGAGTAAAATTGGTAATAAAGAAGAAATCAGTATTATTATTCCGCCCATAGGTGGTACATTCTTTTTTGTTATTAAATGACTTTCTGGTCCACATGATCTAATTGGTTGCCCATCTTTGCTTATTTTTTTTAGAAGCTTTATAAAATAGGGAAAAAGAATAAACCCAAAAACAAATGAGGTAAAAAATACTTTTGTAGCTAAGATCATCTGCTTACTTAAATTGACTAAGTGTCATACCACCTATAGCTAATAAAGTCAACTTCTGTCATCCTATAGCCTGACCCACAACTGTACGAACATTGTGATTTGGGCCCATCAGTAGGGTGTCATCCCAGTCTGGAATCCACAACTGTACGAACGTTGTAGTTTGGACCACCAGTGGGGTGTCATCCCAGTGCCCAGACACTGGTTCTATGCAACTTAATTAAAAACGTTTGTTTTAGTGTAAGACAATTACCTTTATCTTATCAGCTCAGTTATAAGCTAAATTTCTGGATTCTAGACTGGAATGACACCATTTGCTGTGCAATTTACCTTCAAAAATGAATGTTCGTACAGTTGTGAACCTGTGGCAGGTATTACATAAGAGCATTTCCCTCTTCTAAATTAAAACGCACTTTTGCCTCCTTTGCAGTCTATACTTTAGATGTATTTAATTTACCAATACTAATTATTTATTAATAATGGTGATATGTAAATATAGTTATAAAATAATTGTTACACTTGAATTCCTTCCTGGTTTCTGTTGTTATCAGAACATTTAAAACACTTTAAGAAAGCTGCTTAGTTAAATTAACTTAGACAAGTAAATAGCAGTTTTGCAGCCTGTTTTTATGAATGATGATAAAATGTTGTAGCCAAATGCGCTTTCAGCATTGTGCTGAATTGCAATATCTTTGTGCTCTAACTCCTCGTCGCGAAATTTACTTATAGTTTCTCTTAATTCCCCATCTTCTAAATGTGAAACTTGCTCTTTGTAGTGCTCCCCGATAACTTCTTCAACTGCAGCAGTGCAAGCCATAGCAGCTTTTTTGCCCATAATGGCAGTTGCAACGCCAAGCGACACTCCTAAAACACGCCAAACAGGCAACAAAACAGTAGGACGAACTTTTTGCTCTTTGATTTTCTCATTAAAATAGTGAAAATGCTTTTTTTCCTGCTCTTCCATTTCAATTATTTCATTGATTATAGAAGATTTCTTAAGAATAAATTTTTGACCAGAATAAATGCAAATAGCTCCATATTCTCCAGCGTGATCTACTCTAATTGCCTGTTGCAAGAACTGATTGTTGCTATACCTTAAATTATTTAGATTTCTTTCTTTCTCCACAATACACCTTACCTGATACGAACAGAGCTACTATGAGATAAATTAGATTCCATGTTGCTAAGGAAACACCTAGAACGTAATGAGGTCTGTCACAAGATGGAGAGTAATTAGGATTTAGTAGATTATTTCTGAGCTCTTCTATACTAACGTTACCACTTGCTTGCTCTGTACAACCTAAAACATCATGAAATAAGTGGAGTTCAAGACCTATATGATAAAAAGATATTACTGCACCTATGAGGTAGCTGCAAAACATTGCATAGATTAGAATTTTGTTGTCTTTAAGCATGCACGCTACTGCAAGTAATCCGGCGATATAGTAAACTATTCGCTCGTATGTACATAACTTGCATGGCAGCATGTTGAAAAAATATTCTAGCACATATGCAAAAATTAGAGCAGCGGCACTCGACAGCAGAAAGATTGCAGGAATTCTGGAATTATTACACATAACTTTAAGTAAATTATCCCTGAAAGTATAAAGCAGAGTATTCATTTTACATAGGGATTTTTATTTTTTTTCAAAAGCAATCTAACTGGCACACCGTCTGCAAAGAAATTTTTTCTGAGATCATTAATTAAATAGCGTTTGTAACTTTCATCAACACTTTCAGGTATGTTACATATCAAAGAAAAAGCTGGAGGTTTAGTACCAATTTGAGCGATATACTTCATTTTAACTGCTTTGCCTTTTACAAGAGGGTGAGAATGTTTTCCTACAGCATCTATGAGCCACTTATTCAGTTTTGCAGTGCTGATCTTCTTGTTCAAGGATTCACTCACTTCAAGACACTTATCTATCACATCACCGCAGCGCATGCCTTTTAACGCAGAAATTGTTATAGTTGGCACTTCCAAGAATAACCTGGTTACTTCCTGTTGTTTGACAAATTTTATTAACCTGCTTCTGTCATCCTTACCTATTAAATCCCACTTATTTAAAACAACAATAATCCCTTTCCCTCCCTTAATTGCAGCTTCACCAATTGATAAATCCTGCTGCTCAATACCAACTAGGGAGTCTAGCATTAAAACTACCACATGAGAGCGCTTGATTGATTCCATGCTTTTCTCAACAAATCTTGATTCTAAGCCATCTACAACATTCGCCTTTCTGCGGATTCCGGCAGTGTCAATTAGAGTAATTAACTCTCCATCATGATCATATGTAATATCCACAGAATCACGTGTGGTACCTGGCTCTGAACTTGTTATTAGTCTGTTTTCTGCAAGTAAACCATTTAAAAAAGTTGATTTTCCAACATTCGGACGGCCGATGATCGCGATCCTCAGCCTACTCAGTTCATTGTTAGGTAACTCAGTGTTCTCGTTAAAATTTTCAATAACACCAGCTAATGCATCATAAAGATCAACCATGCCAAGATTATGCTCGGCAGAGATATACACCGGGCCAAGAAAATCAAAAAACTGCAAATAATCAACATTTTCGGATTTATGACTCTCGCATTTATTTGCTATCAGTATCACAGGTTTATTTATTTTTCTCTTCAGCCACTTTGCAAACTCTTTATTTCGCTCATTTTGCACTTTTGCGTCAACAAGAAAGAAAATTATGTTTGAACTGGATAAAGAAAACTCTATTTGCTCAATAACTTGCAGTGAAAAACTAGTTTGGTCGTTCCATCCTCCTGTATCTATAACTTTAAACTCCAAATCGCTAATTCTCCCCATTCCCTCTCGCCTATCCCTTGTCACTCCTGGAATGTTACTCACTACTGCTGCTTTTCTTCCTACTAATCTGTTGAATAGGGTCGATTTTCCAGCATTTGGTAGGCCTACTATGGCGATTTTTAGCATAATTCAAGGGCATGTTCTATATGAAGTAAATTATAACCGAAACTTTTCAATTTAACTATTGACTTCGTAGATTATATAAGCATACTACAGTTAGAATTTTTTTATTTCGTTATGTAAAATATGAGGTAGTTATGCTAGTGTCAGAGCAAATAGAGAGTGTAGATAGAGAAGAATTAAAGCAACAAAATCATATACATAAAGATACAGAGTGTTCGGAAGAGACGACAATATATGGGCATATTAATCAACATATGGAAAAAAAACATCTCAAATACATTGCATGAAATATATGATGCTCTTATGTCATATAACGAATCGGAACAGCCAATGACGTCAACTTAAGAACTTTCATTAGCAAATTCTCCTAAAGACATGATGGCGTTTAGGCTTATCTACTTTATTGCGGCTGTCCAGGTCGGATTTTAACTTTAGCGCGTATACTTAAAAAGGGCTTGAAAGTTTTTTGGCGCAATAAGTACCTGATAGAGTTTCTGCCTCATTGCACCAAATAAAACTGAAAAATTTAAACGATACTCAGTAATTTGATCTGGGTTCCAAGGCCCTTGTGCATCACATATATGAAGCGATAATATATTGCACATGACCAAGTTTGCCCAAAATTCTTGTAATACAGCCTCTCCAGAAAAATTCTCTAACTCTGCTCCTACCTTGAGTCGTTTCCTCTATGTGCCACCTTAACACATAAGCTTTGCTCCAAAGTCTCGGTCAAAAACTCTGTTTCTCAGTTGGCTAATGTCAGCACTATAACTCTTACTTTCTGTCCTTTCATTTTATTTTTTAGCTTTTCATTTTCTAATATAAAATCAAAATCTAATTCGCCAGCGTTCCCATAGCTTACTATAATTTCTTTTTTGCAAGCGAAAAATAAAATCTACTTCCAAATCATAATGCTGCTGAATGAATTTTACTGAAGACGATCATAGATAAATAATAATTTCTCTTGATTTAATAAACGCATTTGAGTGATAACTTCGGGTAATTGCTCTGCCGCCAACGTTTGTTCACCTATATTCCAAGCTGCAAGACGAGCACTACAAATCAGCGAAGTACACAAATCAACAAACAAATTGCCAATGGTGCCTGTTGTTCCATTTGGTTCAAACTCGGATACAATTTCTCCAGAGCTGGGTAATCTCATACCAGAACCATCTGCTGCAATAAGTCTATAGCCTCTCCAACTCAGGTTCATCCTGATAGGCTGTTTGGATGCTTAAATTCTTGAAAGCCTGTATGGCAAATCTTATATCTTGCTTTAGAAAAAGCTTGCTTTGAGGGTACATGTCAATGGCTCCATAAGTTCACATTCTATTCCCAAACTTTTTTTAACTAACTTTAAAATCATAGAAAATACTGTCGAAAAAGCTTGTTCGTGTAAAACTCAACACAATGGATTTTCTGAAAAGTTTTCGAGTATATTATATTTTTAATTTGTAGAATAAGGTTTTTTCCTTTTTGCATGTTTCACCTAAAAAAGACACATTTTAAACTTTTTTGTTGCAATAAAATAGAAACAAAAGTGCTGTTTCTTGCACTCTTTGGATAATTTAATGATAAAAAATTTAGAGAGAAATTTTATACACTATCGCTGATATTTTTCCTTAAGTTGATGCCATTGTGTGAACACTTACCTAATGATGAAGCTATCGAAAACATAGCAAAGAGACTTCAAAAATCTATAGACGATGCAAAAAAGCACAAGGTCATGTTTAGTGTTGATGTATTCCAAGGAGAAAAAAGTCATCAATAATAGATTATTCGATACTGATCTTATACCACCTCATGGAGCAAGATAAAAATGTTACTGAGACTGGAAAAGAAAAACTACGGCCTCTTATGTTAGAAATGTTTAATCTAGTTTCAACAGGCACTGATGTGAGCCAAGAAGTTCGGAGATTATTGCCAGAAGATATACTGAAAGAACGCGGCGAATATTTGTCACGTCTAAAACAAATTGTAAGTGATAGTATTGAAAATGACAAAAAAAAGAAATTGTAGTAGAAAGAGATAATAAATTTTATTATGTACAGTGTCCAGAAAAAAGTGTGATCACTCCTGCAAAATTTATGAACTCCCCGGAATTTAAGGACTTAGAATATGGTGCATTGCGAATAGGAGAAGGAGATAATCTAATCTGAATAAAAAGCTGGCAATATCATGATATGCAAGGCAAAGTAAAAATGACCTTTAGGGTAGGCGATGAAAAGATCGAAATGATTTTATCTTCTGAAAAAGCTGAAAGTTTTGGTAAAATAATGGTACATATGGATGACAAAAGTTGTGAAATCTTCTCAAAGTACCTAAAAGAGCTAGAAAAAGAACCTCGTATAAGCAAGGTTGTTGAAGCTGCTAAAAGTTTTGCACAAACAAAAAGCAGTGCAGTTAGTCCACCTCTTTCTAATATGAAAAGTGTTGACACATCGCAACATTTTCAAAGTAGTGACCATGAATCACCAGAGCATTAACAATTATCATACATACATTGTTGCATATAGCAATAGTGTATGTGTATAGTTAGTAGGGTTTGTAAACTTAATAAAGTCTACAACTAATTTGAAAATTACTTTATTGTATGCAAGACTTTAAAATACTAGAAAATCTAAAAACCAAAGCACTAGAAGCTGAAAAAGGAGGCGGTTCTGACAGGATTACCAAACAACATGAAAAAGGGAAATTAACTGCTAGAGAAAGGCTCAGTATATTGCTCGATGAAAGTTCTTTTGCGGAATACGATAAATTCGTAAAACATCATGCAAATGATTTTGGCATGCAAAATGCTAATTTTTTAGGTGATGGGGTAGTGATTGGTCATGGTACTATTTATGGCAGAAAAGTTTTTGTTTATTCTCAGGATTTTACTGTCTTTGGTGGTTCACTTGGTGCGTCACATGCAAAAAAAATATGCAAAATTATGGATATGGCAATTAATGCCAGAGTTCCAATTATCGGACTAAATGATTCTGGTGGAGCCAGAATTCAGGAAGGAGTAAATTCTCTTGCTGGTTATGGAGAAATTTTTCAAAGAAACGTAAATGCATCGGGTGTTATACCACAAATTTCTTTAATTATGGGCCCATGTGCAGGAGGTGCAGTTTATTCCCCAGCATTAACTGACTTTACTTTCATGGTGAAAAACAGTTCATATATGTTTATAACCGGGCCAGATGTAGTAAAAAAGGTTACCTACGAAGATGTAAGTTTCGAAGACCTCGGTGGAGCAAAAATTCATACAAGCAAAACAGGAGTAGCGGATTTTGCATTCAATAATGATGTTGAAATGCTGCTAAAAATGCGTGAATTCTTTACTTTCTTACCAGCAAATAATCAAGAATCACCAAAATCTGCACCAATCTGTAATGATGTTGACGACATTGATGAATCCTTAAACACTCTAATTCCTACCAATCCTAATACTCCTTATGATATGTATGAACTCATTGAAAAAGTTTGTGATGAAAGGAATTTCTTTGAACTGAAACCTGATTTTGCTCGTAATATCATAACTGGTTTTGGTAGAATTGGAGGAAATACTGTCGGTATTGTTGCAAATCAACCTATGCACCTTGCAGGATGTTTGGATATTGATTCTTCAAGAAAAGCTGCGAGGTTTGTAAGGTTTTGTGACGCATTTAACATTCCGATCATCACACTTATTGATGTTCCAGGATTTTTGCCGGGTACAAATCAAGAATACAATAATATAATACAACACGGAGCGAAACTGCTTTACGCTTACGCTGAAGCGACCGTGCCGAAAATTAGCCTTATCACTAGAAAAGCGTATGGTGGTGCATACATTGTTATGAATTCGAAACATCTAAAAGGTGATATAAATTATGCCTGGCCAACTGCTGAAATAGCTGTGATGGGCCCTGAAAGTGCAGTTGAGATTATATTTCGACACGAAAAAGATCAGCAAACGTTAATTAAAGAATATAAAGAAAAATTTGCTAACCCATTTTTTGCTGCATCATATGGATACATTGATGACATTATAGTGCCAAGTAAAACAAGGTATCACTTTTGTAAAGCATTAGAGCTACTCAAAAACAAGAAGGTAGAAAGGATATGGAAAAAGCATGACAACTTACCTCTGTAACTTTCTTCTAAGCCTTGCTTACAAGTTATGCAATATTATAAGTATAATCAGTGTGCCGTTACCAAGACTCGAACTTGGGACCTCGTCATTACCAATGACGTACTCTACCACCTGAGCTACAACGGCAAGTTTATATATTATGATAATGAATAACACAAAAAAGAATAAGGAAAAAGAAGAGGAGAAAAAAAGATTAGCGAAAGCTTTAAAGCAAAATATTTTGAAAAGAAAAAAGCAGCAACAGAGTAGACAGAGAACCCTTTCAAAACTCGTTTGTGGTGAGGAATTTTTAGGAGAAAGCACCGCGGAATACTCGAATGTATTTGAGAACGACAAAATTACCATCAGAAACTTAAGTTTTGAAGGAGGTATCATGCCAGAACTACCGGAAGTGGAAGTAATCTCTAATTTTTTGCTTGATAAAATTAAAAACAAGCAAATCAGTAATGTTATAGTGAATAATTGGAATTTACGTGCCCCAATAACAAAAAATATTGATGATATGCTAAAGGGCAAAGTCATACGCAACATCAAGCGTAGAGGTAAGTATACCATCTGGAATACAGATGGTAGTGTGGCTGTAATCATACATCTTGGCATGAGCGGAAAGCTTATATATGCTGACCACGATCAAATGCGGAATAAGCATGATCACGTGGTATTTTTATTTTCTGACAATACTTCAATAATTTTTAATGACCCAAGAAGATTTGGATTAGTTATCGTTTTAAATAAAGAACAAGAAACGGATTTTTTTAGCGATTTTGGAATAGAGCCCCTCACGGATGAATTCAGTGGAGACTATTTACAGGAGTTGCTGAAAAACAAAAAAGTGAATATCAAATCAGCGTTAATGGACAATAAATCAATAGTTGGCGTAGGCAACATATATGCTTCTGAGAGCTTGTTTAGAGCCTGTATATCACCACTCAGGTCAGCAAAAAACTTGACCTATAGAGAGTGCGAAAAACTTGCTGCTGAAATAAAAAATACTCTGAGTGATGCAATTGCTGCAGGCGGTTCAACACTGAAAGATTATGCACAGCCATCTGGATCTGCTGGATACTTTCAAAATAACTTTTACGTATATGGTAAAGTTCAAAAACCTTGCAAGATTTGCAATAATATCATAACACTTATACGACAAAATGGCCGTAGCACTTATTTTTGCAACGCGTGCCAGAATTAAGATTTTATTTTTTGATATGATATTTTCACTTGAAAAAGATCCATTTGATTTGTTTTCAAAGTGGTACAAAGCAGTACTTAATTCTCCGTGTGAACAACCAACTGCAATGACGCTAGCAACTTGTAGCAAAGACTGTATTCCATCTGCAAGAGTGGTATTACTAAAGGAATATAGCAAAGAAGGTTTTGTGTTTTTCACTAACGTAAACAGTAAAAAAGGGAAAGAATTGACTGAGAACCCCAAAGCTGCGTTAGTGTTTCATTGGATAGAATTTGCTAGGCAAGTGCGAATTGAAGGAGAGGTTAAACTTCTAAACGATGAAAGAACTGACAAATACTTCTCTTCTCGAGCGCTGGGTAGTCAAATTAGCGCATGGTGCTCAAAACAATCGAGCATTCTGAAAGATTGGCAAGATTTTGAGCAAGCTATAAAATTGAAGGAAAAAGAATTTCACAATACACAAGTTTCTCGTCCTGATTTTTGGGTGGGATTTTGCGTAATCCCAAAAGTAATTGAATTTTGGCAAGAAGGTGAATATAGGAAGCATATTAGATTTAGATACACTCTTGTTGAGGGAAGCGATTGGAAAGTGGAACAACTATATCCTTAAAAATGGTTGCGGGAGTAGGATTTGAACCTACGACCTTCAGGTTATGAGCCTGACGAGCTACCGAGCTGCTCCATCCCGCGTTGTTGCTTATTTAGTTATTATATATACAAATAATGAAAAAAGAAAAATAAAATTTCACCACATGCAAATATCGACACACTTATTAACTTTTCTTGACATAATAGTTAGTTATATACGTAACAATCTGCGCAATGAACAATATAACTTGATACTGTGGTTTCCTGTTTTTCAGTGTGTAGGAATTCTAACCTATTTTTCCCTAAGTTTTGAACCAAGCTGCATATCTATTTTTCTTTTGCTTTTACCCACACTAATTTTGATTGCAATATTGCATAAAAGGTACGCGATATTGTGTATCGCTTTAATTGCAGTGCTCATAGGATTTACAGCTAGTAAATTAAGAACAGCTTTAGTTGATACTCAAATTCTTGATAAAGAGAGATATGTAAAAGATATCGTTGCCACAGTGAAGGATATTAACGACAGGGGCTCATATAAACAATTTCTGCTTTCTGTTGAAAAATCCCCTACTATCTCAAAATCCTCTCCTGTCATCCCAGTACTTGATACTGGGATCCAGAAAAAAAAGATATGGATTCCAGCGTCACGCGCTGGAATGACACCGGATAGAGCTCTAGATAACATCAGAATATCAGTTAGAACCAAAGTGGAAAAAGGCATTAAAATAGGCGATCAAGTAAAATTATCAGCAAAACTCTTCCCTCTAAAGATTGCGCCCTCGGAGTATGCATACGATTTTGCAAGAATAGCATATTACCAGAAAATAAGTGCAACCATACGCGTCAAGTTAAGGAAATAAAGGTATGAAAGAGATAGAATAATAAGGTATAAGTTCTCCCAGATATACTTTTAGTGAGAGAACCAATGAATAAAATAACTTGCTTATCAAAAAAGCTCAAAGAATTTTTTAATGAAAAAGCAGAGAAAATCTCAATTACAACAAGGTTTATAAAAAGAAAGAGAAAGCTAAAAGGTTCATCATTCGTAAAAGCCATGGTCTTGGGTAATATAGGAGTTGATAATTGTAGCGTAGAAACAATGTTTCAATTACTAAACGAGGACTCGATAGATATAACAAAACAAGTTTAGATTTACTGAAGAAGCAGTGGAATTTATGAAAAGGATGTATAATGAATCTGTGATTCTCTTTAAAAATATCTTGCAAGTTGGTTGCAAAATCTTACAGCAATTTAATAGTGTTAAATTATTGGACAGTAGCTATACCTAACAGTATGGAAGAGATGTATAAAGGTTATGGTACTAGCTACAGTGGCTATGAAAGCAATACTAAGTCTGGAATAAAGTTACAATTAGTTTTCGACTACATGAATCAGATAATAGACCAACTTAATTTAACGGAGGGGGTAAGATCAGACCAGGGATATAGGAAACATTTAAGTAATATATTAAGCAATGATTTGCTAATATCTGATCTCGGTTATTTTGTGCCAAGTTCTTTTAAACAAATCAATGAAATAGGAGCTTATTTCATAAGTCGTTGATACCAACATATATGATGTAGAAACAAATCAAAAAATGGAGTTATTAGAATGTTTAGAGGATAAGTTATTTTTAGAAAACGAGGTATTGTTAGGAAAAGAAGCAAAAATTAGAGTAAGAATTATATGTCAGAAACTAACTGAATATGGCCAGAAGAAGGAAAGCTAATAGATTAGCAAGATCGCAGGGATATACATCCTCTAAAAGAAATCAAAAATTGTTGAACTGGTCAATATTTATAACTAATGTTCCAGAAAATAAAATTAGTGCTGAGCAAGTATTAACGATTTACAGAGTAAGGTGGCAAATTGAGTTATTATTTAAATTGTATAAAAGCCATACCAGGCTTGATAAGCTAAAAGGAAAGCCATGCAGAGTATTATGTGAACTATATGCTAAATTGTGCGCAATTCTTATATTTCACGGCATAGTTGGTTGCACAGAAGTGAAAAAGAATACAGAACTTAGCTTAACAAAGGCATTTATTGAGCTAAAAAGGCGGGTTAGAGAGTTATTTTTAGTATTAACCAAAATTAATAGTTTAAAAGCATTTCTTAAAAAACTCACTATAACTTGGTCGCGATTTTCATTAAAAGACAAACGTAGAAGGGCTAGAGTATCCACTTTAACCTCTCTAAATTTGCTCACAATCTCTTAACTTGACGCGTATGGTGAGTAAGATAGTATTGGCTACTGCAATGATGTCTAAAAATCAAGAGAAGAGTACACTTAAGTATTATTTTAGTGATGTAGGGGGCTACGTTGAGTTTTTCAATTGTTTGAATGCAATAAGAGTTGATGTTGTATACGAAGCTGGTTATGACAATGTTCCTGAGCAGATAAAACTAGGTATTATGCGGCATGTTTCTGCTCTTTACAAAAATCGTGAATCGGAGGTAAGTAGCCATTTATCTGAAGTGAAGAAGGTATATTCTCCGTTTCGCGAACCAAAGGTTGTTTTGTAGCTCTTTCTGGTCATTCAAACTGGGCTACTACGTCATACCGTTACGGATAGATCCCGCTAACAACTTACTGTTACCCACAAATATGAGGTTCGTGAGCAAGTCGCCATCCTTCTGCTAAATCAAAGAGACGTTTATATCCTTTCCAAAGAACATAAGGTCCTGGTTCTGGGTCATTTTTTCTTGCTAAATGGCCTCCAAGTCCATGAAACAGCTTCTTTTATGTTGGGAACTACACTTGGACATGGTTTTCTGTGTATTTTAACGTATAAAACTTTCCATTCCTCTTCAGCTAATAAGGTAGTACATGGTAATGTTGGGTTAGCTCTTGCAATTGATGTAATAAAGAAGATCCTCCAAGCAATAATACTCATAACTGTTAGATATCTCATTAGTCTTTCTGCTATTCCAAGCCTACATTCTTCAACTTTGAGACCGAATTTAAAATTTTATGTAATATCTCTATTTTCCATCTAAGGCAATTGTAAGTTAAAAACGTGATATAAAAGAGATAAGAGAGAAAGATAACCCTGCTCACTAGGAATAGCGGGCGTGCGCGACCGAAAGGAAATTGGTATTACAACCGTTGGTATCAAGGTACGCTAGCCCTATCTCTCGATACGTTTGAATAGTTGCTTGGGACATATATATGCACCCGTTTACAATCTTAAATTAACTAAAACTATCGAGGTTTATTATGGTTACATCTTATCAAAATTTTATTGGCATTGACATCGGAAAATTTAAAAATGTCGTTGCAATTCACAAACAGAAGAATGCTGTCGAATTTGATAATAATGCTTCTGGTTGGCAACAATTATTTCAAGAGTTTTCAGATATTCTACCTAATGCTTTAGTGACTTTAGAAAATACAGGGAAATATGAGCTTGGCTTATCACATTTTCTTACCGACAAAAATATTGCCGTGCATCGAGCTAATACTCGTAAAGTAAAAAGCTTTATTTTATCTCACGGAACTTTAGCAAAGTCTGATAGATCAGATGCAAGAGCTCTTGCTCAATATGGATTTGAACGCCATAGAACTATCTCTCTATTTGTACCTACCTCTACAGAACAATCAACTTTGGCTGCACTTTGTCAACGTCGTGATGATATTACGCAAATGAGAACTCAAGAAAAATGCAGACTTGAAGCACCGGAAAATGATCATATAAAAGAAAGCTGTCAAAAGACCATTGAGTTTTTCGATAGTCAAATAAACGAACTCAATGATACTATACAAAAGATTATTGATGAAAGCCGCGAATTACAACAACGCCAAAAAATTCTTAAAACAGTTCCTGGAATAGGTAAAAAGTTATCACAAGATTTTTTGTGTTTAATGCCAGAGCTTGGTTACTTAAATAGAAAAGAAGTAGCAAGTCTTGCCGGAGTTGCACCGCATCCAAAAGAAAGTGGTAAAGCTGTTGGTTACCGAAGGATTACAGGTGGTAGAAGTAACGTTCGTTCAAAGCTCTTTACAGCCGCTATGGCTGCTACAAGGTCGAAATCTATACTTGGCGCCTTTTATTCTAAGCTTGTTGAAAGTGGTAAGAAGAAGATGGTGGCTATAACAGCCCTAATGCGTAAAATTATAGTAATTGCTAATACAAGACTTAAAGAAGCAATTAATTTGCATACTTAAAAATCTTCACAACGGTAACTGAAATTGGCTAATGAATATGTGCGTCCACACAGACTTAAAGCACATATTCATTAGCTTAAGCAGAAATTGCTGTGGTAGCTGTTTGATATAAAATCTATTTCTATGACAAACGGGTTTTTATTGCCCATATAATTTGCAAAATTACACAAATAAAAAAAAATTTTAAAAAACATAGTTGATAGCACTGACAGAAAATATCGTGGCTATGAGCAAACGAGAAAATTGCACGTAATGTTGAATATAAACAGCAAAAAAGCCATAGCTGTAAAATACAGTAATGGCTGATCACTATGGAGCTTGTGATTTGCTAAAAGAAGTTGATTTTCAGCATGCCATAAAAGCACTATATGCAGATAGAGCATGTGATAGGCACAAGTTTTATAAGTTGTGTAACGAATATGATATAAAGACAAAAATTCCACCAATAAACAATGCGGCAGAACATCCAGAAATAGATTATATGTCTGACAGGAATGCTGCTATTAGGTTAATAAAATTATAAGGTGAAGATGGCATGAAAGAATGGAAAAAAGAAGTAAATTATGGGAAAAGATCTTATATTGAAGGGTTTTTCTCAAGATTAAAGCAAATATTCGGATTTAGTTTTAGGAATAAATCTGAGATAAATCGAGAAAAAGAACTGCTAATCAAATGCTATTTGCTTAATAAATTCACTGATATTGGTATGGCTAAATTTGAGATAGTTACATGAATTTACCATAAATCACCATCTCATAAAGTGTGATGCAACAAAGCCATCCCAGTGTCAAGCACTGGGATGACAAGAAGAGAGCACTGGAATGACAGGAGAAGGAGGGCTACTACCGTCATAAAGGAACCAGTGTCAGCTACTTGGATGATACCTTTTTCTACTTAATTTGGGTTATGCAAGAAGTCTATTCGCGGTATAGATTCCGCTAACACGTAGCGGGATGACGGTTGTCGGTAAATCTAAGTCAGTTTAGCTATATGCTTTTAATTCCCCCAAAAGGAGAATTAAATATGTGAAGTTCTAGTTGATATGACTTAATGAATGGTTAGTTTAAATTACTAATTTATTTAGGAGATTTTGATAATATTTAACCCACTCGCTTTTCTATTTTCCATATCACGATGTGCTTGAATTATTTCATCAAATTTATATTTTTTATTGATCCGTACAGTTAAAAGTTTTTTTCTTATCATCTCGAAGATTTCCATTGTGGTAAGCACTAATGTGAATCTATCATGCTTATAATGGTATATTGAGGTTCCAGTTGCAAATAACGAACGTGAACTAAGTAAAGAAAAACTAATAGGAGCGTTACCTGATATCTGCCCATAGGAAACGTATATGCCGAACCTGCCTAAAGATTCAAAAGAGAGCTTGCTTGTAGCGTAACCTATGGGGTCATATACTGCACCTACTCCTCTGTTTTGCGTAATCTCCATAATTTTAGAAACGAAGTCTTTATCATTGTAGTTTATTGCGTATGTGCAGCCACTTTGTAAAGCTATCTTCATTTTTTCATCAGAGCTTACAGAACCTATCACTACACCTTTTTTATCCTTTGCCCATTGGCATATTATTTGTCCTAAGCCACCATTAGCCCCATGAACTAGCACGAAAGCACCAGGCCTGATTTTATAAGATTGATTAACTAAATAGTGAGCTGTCATACCTTTAAACAGCACTGCAGCAGCAACTTTATCAGATATGTCATCTGGAATTTTTATCAGATATTTCTGGTGTATAATGCGCTTTTCACAATATGCCCCTGGAGGAGCTGTGCAATATCCAACTCTATCTCCGACCTTCAACCCATCACTGATTTTTTTACCAAGCTTTTCAATAACTCCCACTGCTTCCACTCCAAGCACTGATGGTAAATTTTTAATTTTGCGTGTACCTTTTCTGTGCTCTAAATCATAACGATTTAAGCCGATAGTTGTGTGACGCACTAAGACTTCCTCGCCTTTTGGCTCACCTATGCTCTTATCTACAAATTCTAATACTTCTGGTCCCCCAGTTTTTTTAATTTGTATAGCTCTAACCATGATGAATATTAAGACAAAAACTTTGATTATGTTATCTAACAATTAATATTTTGCAAAGTTATTGTTTTCACAATCAATAGACTTCTTGCGTTACCTCTTGTCATCCCAGTGTCAGCTACTCGGATGACACCCTATTGATTACTGAAATGACACGGTTTGCAAACATTCTGTTACTTAAGCTTAAAAAACGTGTATGATAGCGTTATTTCACTTAAATCTTTTGTATTACTATCAAGCATTATCTCAGGATCTATATAGAAAGATACGGGCATAGCTGCTTTTTGTTTTGGTAGCAACATTTGCTCTTCAAAACAAAAGCATGCAATTTTATTGAAATACTTACCTGCTTTGAAAGGCGTAACATTATACACCGCCATTCCAAATGAAGGCTGATCAGATAGATTTTTTGCGTAATAAAAAGCTAAACTTTGTTCTCCTATGTTTACATCAACATAGTTAGTTTCTGATTTAAATTCCCAAGGTAGATCGGACATTATATCAGCATTGAAATGGACCCTGATCTTTTGGTTAGTTATATTTGTTGTTGTGTTAGTTACTTTTCTTATTGTGCCACCATACCCAGTAGCTTTACAAAAAATGCTATATAGAGGCACCGATGCATATGTAAGACATATCATCGACACAACTAAAGATATTAAAAAGAAGACTATAGAATTTTTATCATTTCTCCTTAAAAAGGAGAACATTTAGTCCCTGTTATTAAGTAACCTGAGCAAACTGAGAAATACATTGATAAAGTCTAGGTAAAGACTAGTTGCACCAAGTATTGCCAGCTTAGTAGTAGCAGCTTCTGAACCATCATTATACTTGTAATAAACATCCTTGATTCTCTGAGCGTCAGATGCAGTTTTTAAAGTAAACACTATTACCGATATGAATGATATTGCAAAATCGAGTGGACCACTTCCAAGGAACAAATTCACTACAGATGCTATAATTAACCCCCAGACTCCCATTCTCAAAAAAGAGCCCATACTTGTTAGATCTCTTTTTGTGATGTTACCATACAAAGCCATAGAGCCGAACATGATTGATGTAATGAAAAATGCTCTTGCTATACTTTCTGCAGTATAAATTATGAAAATATAGGATGAAGACATTCCAATTAATACTGCAAACGCAAAAAATATGGTGAATGCAGACTGAACACTAAGATGTAGAATTTTAGGGTATACAAAAAACACTAGTACAAGTGGAGAAAATATTACTGTATACAACAGGACTGGATTAGAATGAATTACCTGAAAAAGACCTGAAAACACCGTTAGGAACGCGACAAGCCCTGTAACGCCTAAAGCTAAAGCCATATAATTATATACTTTAGTTAGGTAACTTCTAAGCCCAGCACTGTAGTAAGCGCCTTGAGAGCGAATATCCTGTTCATTTCTCATGTAAGACATAATATAACTCCTTTTATCCATTACTTAACACGTTATAATATAAAACCATATTTTCATCAAGTGTTTTTATTATAAACAGCTATGCGCTGGCATTTGTTTTAATATAAATAGAATATAGGCCTATTGCTGCTGCATTTGAAACATTTAAACTGTTAATTGCATTTGACATTGGTATTTTTAAAAGATAATCACAGTTTTCTTTAACTAACCTCCGCATTCCTTTCTCTTCGGAACCAAAAATAATTACTCTTTTTTTCTCAAAACTCTTTATTTCATCTATATTTTCTTTAGTATTGCAATCAAACCCATAACACCAGTAACCGACCTTTTTTAAATACTGCATAGTTTTTACTATATTTGTAACGTATATTGGTGGGACAATATCCAATGCTCCACTTGCTGCTTTTGCAATAGATGCATTTTCACTTGGTGAATGGTTATGTGGTAAAACCAATGCGTCGACATTAAAACAAGCTGAAGTTCTTAAAATCGACCCAATATTGTGCGTGTCAGTGACTTGATCTAAAATGACTATAGTAGAGCTATCGTTCGAGCTTTCAGCTATTTCTTCAATGCTTAAGTTATAAAGAATAGGGGCAACATTTAAAGCAATTCCCTGATGGTTAGCACCTTTGGGTAAAACGTCATTAAGTATTTTGCTTTCTACTAATCGAACTTTAATGCCCTTACTGTCTACACATTGCCTAATTTCTTTTTTGTGCTCTCTATAGAAATTTTCTGTTGCTAACAGTTCTATACACCGCCTATTTTTATTCTTCAGTGCTGACATGCAGGTGTGCTTTCCATACAGCCAAAAATTCTCATTAGTTTTTGACGATTTCATCGTATTATTGAAAATCGGGTTTTTATAGAATAAGCAACATTTTACTATGTTTGGATATTGTTGTAAAATTATACAATTCGATTAATGCGTTTATGTCGGACGATGAGTTGGATTGGCAAAAAAATGTTAAGCCAATAGAATGTAGAAAAGTTACTTTGAAAGTTGATCATAAAGTAAATATAAAGTCTATGGTTGATAAAGGTACCTCCGACTTACAAGGGAATTTTCTTAATACCAATAATGGTAACTCATCATTTTGTCTTGACTACAACACAAAATCAAAGATTGATAGGGGTAAATATTTTATAAGCGATAAGCTCGATTTGCATGGCTATAATATAGAGGATGCTTACTGTAAATTGATAGATTTTATTATCAAAAATTATCGAGCAGGAAATAGATGTTTATTGGTAATTACGGGATACGGCAGTGCAACAAACAAAACAGACACTATAAAGAGTAACTTAAATAAATGGTTAAATGACACTAAAATCCAGCATATGGTTCTATACTACCAACAAGCTACGAAAAAACATGGTGGTAAAGGGGCTTTTTATGTTTTATTAAGAAGGAATAAAAACCTTGAGTCCTGATACTTAAAATTCCTTTTAAGCCTTAATTTTTCTTGTATAACCATACAGTGTTCGGCAGCGCGTGATGCACAACTGTGCGAACATTGTGATTTGGGTCTACCAGGAAGGATGTCTCCCAGTACCTCTTTTCCCGTCATCCCGCTACGTGTTAGCGGGATCTCATTTCACTTTATGAGGGTGTCATCCGAATAGCTTGACTACTTGGATCCAGCTGAGTTGGTGAGTATAAAAGTATAGCTTCTACGTCATACCGCGATTCATTCGCGGTATCTCAGCCGCTAACAAGTAGCGGGGTGACGAGTTACTATACCGCTGCGAACCGTCATACCGCGATTTATTCCATAGCTGTACGAACATTCATTTTTGAAGGTAAACTGCACAGCAAATGGTGTCATTCCAGTGCTTGACACTGGAATCCAGCCGGCTTTGTTGCATCGCTAGCTATGATGGATTAAAGATAAAAAAGGTGGAGAATATCAGTAGCTTATTATTCTGGTATTTATAACAAGAACGGTCAGTGAATACCTAAATTTGAGTAAAAGAAATTTCACTACCACTCACTAATCCGGCTAAAATTCAAGAATTTCAATGCTTTAGCTATTTTCAATAGAATTAAATTTATTAATATAAATAACAAATTACTATTCTTAAATTTGATCAGATTGATTGCAAAAAAAACAAGATTTTCAATAAGTTGCTTATAATCCTAATTATAGTTAGCCTTTCATAAGTAGCGATGCAACAAAGCCATTCCAGCGTCACGCGCTGCCATGTGATATACAATTTCCTTCGAATTACAACGTACGTGCGCTCTATATGCACTTGATTGACAAATGCTCTCTTATCAAAATCTCAAGAATCTGCACTATATTTAATGCTGCGCCTTTGCGCAGGTTGTCAGCCACTATCCACATATTTAATCCGTGCTCAACAGTATTGTCTCTTCTAATACGCGATACATATACAGCATTCTCCTGTACAACATCAATTTGAGTTATGTATTCACTATCTTCACGCCTGTTGTACACTAAAACTCCACTATCTTCGGCTTCACTTAGCACTTCACGAGCTTGTTCTTCAGTGATATGTTGATCAAATTCCACATTTACTGCCATAGCGTGACCGATAAAGACGGGTACCCTTACACAAGTTGCAGTAACTTTTATATCTTCCTCTAAAATTTTTTTTGTCTCCTCTTGCATTTTCCATTCCTCTTCTGTAGAGCCATTTTCCATGAATTCTCCTACATGGGGAATGCAATTGAATGCTATTTGCTTAGAGAATATCTTGGGTTTTTTAGCTTCGTTCATAAAGATTTTTTTTGTCTGGTCATAGAGCTCATCCATTGCTGCTTTGCCTGCACCAGAAGTTGATTGATAAGTTGAAGCAACGATTCTCTTTATTTTTGCTTTTTGGTGTAATAGATGTAGTACTAGCAGCATCTGTATTGTAGTACAGTTTGGATTGGATATTATGTTGTGGTTTTTATATTCCATAATTTTTTCTTTATTAATCTCTGGAATAATGAGTGGCACACCCTCTTTCATTCTAAAATGGGAACTGTTATCTATCACGATGCATCCAGCCTGTGTTGCAATTGGTACATACTCTTCAGAAACATGAGGTCCAGCACAGAAAATGGCTACATTAGTTCCAACGAAGTCATAATCCTCAAGGCATAAAACTGTTAACTCTTTGTCACCAAAGCTCACCTTCTTCCCTTCTGATTTTTTCGATGCAAGTGCAATAACGCAATCTATCGCCTCATCTTGAAATTCAGCAAGCGTGCTTAATACCTTACGCCCTACTCTTCCGGTTGCTCCAATAACAGCAATTTTGTATCTCATATAGATGAACCTCTAATTTTAAAGTCCTATTATATTTTTACTGACAAAATTTACAATTGTTTTAATATTTTTACCTTGCAATTAATTGTAATTTAGCTATTATTATGCAATATTAGTAATATTACATAATGAAATGAAAGATGAGTAAGGAATACGATGAAACTAAGGTTAAACCTGCAATGTCTACACCTCAAGGGCCTGAAGGAACCAATGGATCAAAGGCCCAAAGTGTTCTTTCGAATAAAAGAAAGCCTACAATAAATTTTGATGATAAAAAGTATGGTGTAAAAACCTCTAAAATAGACCAACAGTCCCTAAACAAAAGACAAGAATCTTCAAAGCTAAGAGATCTCTTAAGGTCAATACCAATAATAAGGAGATTTTTAGCAAGGATTTTCACACCTGAAAAAATAGAAATCATCAGTAACCCTATATATGACAACATGGAAGCATATAAAAAATCGCAGGAAGATTACCCTAGTAAGATAAAAGATGAAACTAGTATAGATGATGAACACACAAAAGAAGTAGATAGTAAACTTGAGAAGGGTGATGTTGAACAAGTGGACAACAAGAAAAGTCGTAGTTCATAAATATCAATCATTTAAAAATTATCTCTAGTTATAACATTGTATCTGTTCAGATGCATGGCTCATGTACAAATATTGAAACAAAAATTCCAGTACTCCTTTCTCGTCATCCCAGTGCGTGACACTTGTATCTTTATGATGTGAGGCATTAGAGCTAAAATACCTCACAGGGAGGGTGAAGCTGATGCGACACTAATGCCATTAAGCCAGATTTTGCTTCCCTCCCATAGAGTTAAAGACTGAACAGTATCTTTTGGAATTATATCCCGTATTACAAGGTTAGTCTAAACTCTCAGTTTATTTATAGTCTTGGAGGCAATTTTATGCAAGTAAATGCTATTTTGGGTGTGGATATTTCAAAAAAGAAATTTGATGTTTGTTTGTTAGTGGACAGTAAAAAACGACACAAAGTCTTTCAAAATAATCAAGATGGTTTTGCAAAACTTGTAGTTTGGTGCAATGGCCATGGAGCAAATCTTACTCATTTATGTCTTGAAGCAACTAGTTGGTATGGAGAAGATTTGGCTACTTTTATGCACGATTTAGGACATAATGTCAGTATAGTAAACCCAGAAAGCTTTTGGCAAAAGCGAGCTGCTCAGAAATAAGACAGATAAATCAGATGCAGCTATGATAGCTAGATTTTGTATCGCCAACAAACCTGCTCTTTGGAAGCCCATTGCACCTGAAATGAGCCATTTGAGGGAGCTTTACCGTTGCATGCAATCGCTAAAAGATGATAAGGTGCAACAGGCAAATCGCTTGGAAAACAAAAATATGCATTCCAGTTGCAAAGAAGCTATATCTAAAGTAATTTTGGCAATAGAGGAGCAAATTATTGTTCTCGAAAAAGAAATTAATGAGCATATAAATAACTATCCACATCTAAAAAATATGGTGGAAAACCTTAAGACTATAAAAGGTATAGGATATCTTACTGCTGTTGCTGTTGTCGCAGAAATGCCATCAGTTGATAACTTTGACAATGCTAAGCAATTTACAGCTTTTGCTGGTCTAAATCCAGGACATTATCAATCGGGATCGTCAGTAAGTAAGAGAAGTTGCATATGCAAAATAGGATCTGAGCGTATTCGAAAAGCTCTTTATATGCCAGCTATAGTAGTCAAAAACCATAATAATCATTTTCAAAAGTTTTGTCAGCGTCTAGCGAGTAAAGGCAAATGTCCAAAAGTCATAGTTCTTGCGTTAATGCGAAAATTAATGCATGTCTTTTTTGGTATTCTTAAAAATAATCAACCATTTAATTGTAATTTTGTTGGATAATTTGTTTGACAGCAGAGACAGTATCTGGGATCCAGATTGGGCACTAAGTTGGTAAACACGAAAGCGATTAATCCTTTACAACGTTTTTGATGGAACTGCGCGAAAGAACTGGATGCCAGACTCTCGCGTCAATGTTAAACAAAATACCATAGAATTCAAGAAGACAATTCCTAGACCCGAAAAAAAGGTAAGTCATGCTAATGTTATTTAAAAAGGATAAGCTAAATTTTTTAATTTACAAAATGAAAAATATAATTGATTAAAGATAACGATTGAAAAGTTGGAAAAATAAATAAAGAAAAGATTAATCGATATTATGCCGTATAAAGTAGCGCTTCATAAGCAAGAATAGCCTTTTTACGTTCTACTTCCCAGCGATATAGCCCTTTCCATAATAGTGGGAACAAGATAAGATAGTGATTTATGGTAACAAGAAGGTAAAATGCCAGCAGAGTACAGTTATGACTCAAGAAAAAACCATTCAGGTATTGGAAGAAGTTCGCACGAATCCAGTGGTAGACCAATCCATCCCAAAGAAACTTGTTCTCAACGCCCTTGGTTTCGAACGCTGGAAATGGTTGCACTATTGAATTATTAGTAATACATAACACTAAGTTAATACTAGTCCCTATTCAAAAATACCAAAGAAGCATTGAGGGTGAACTCACGGTAAAATAGGATAAAATCTTTTATCGATAGACCACATAACCTTTACAAGACTAACTTTAGCTTGAAAGAACATAAATCAGATTTCTATAGATTCTAATTTCCTCAGCCTGCAATTATAGGCTATTCTCCTTACCTTATTGGCAAAAGAATTAACATTGGTTGTTTACACCCATAATCCGCACCATTATCCTTTGTGACTATATAATTTTATAGTTCGCAAGGCACGCTTATTCCTTAACTTGATGCTTATGCTTTGTTAAACACTTTCTACAATCAATGTTTACCAAGTCGAGTATTTGTAACAGAAACGCTTGCCTCACTCAACATAGTTGAAACCCCTTGACTCTCAAAGCTTTTTATTCCAGATAATATCGCATCATTTACAGTTCTATTTGGATCGCTTGCATTCAACATCAGATTCTTATTCTGCTTTATTTCTTCATGTTTCCTTTCCTCAGCTTCTTGCCTTTCTTCCTTATTATCATTTTTTGTTTGTTCTAGTTTTTTTAACGATTCCCTATTATCAGAATCACCAACATTAAGCGATATAGTTGGTCCTCCCCCTCCTTGTGGTTGCTGGTGCAATACTCCATGCGTTGGATATTGGAGCTCTAAAAAACTTAATAGTAATTGACGAATTTCATTTAGATTTTGACATGATATAACAACGCTTCTATCGATTAAATGCTCCTCCTGAGGAAATTGGTGAATATTATTATTAATGTTTCGAAATTCTCTTGAGATTTCTCTTCTCAGATCTTGAAAGTACTGCTCATTTCTAGGAGGATTTTGATCATCCTGGTTATTCAAGCCTGGAACATTTAACGTAAGACGGCGACACATCTCATCCAACATACCTGGACCCCTTTCTCCAAGGTTATTATTTCCTTGTAAAACTTGATTGATATCTCTGGCATTTTCCAAAGCCCACAAGCCACAATTGTGATTATCTCTTTGTTGTACTAACAAATTACCTTGCTGATTAGCAAGAATGTTATGGATATTAGCATTATTAATACCACCATCTTCTAAAGCTAGTCTAACATCATTTGGAATACCGCCGCCAGCTGAGTTAGCATAATAACAATAATAATTCTCATTTTGGTAAACAATAGTTAATGTAGTCCAATGGATGCCACCTATATTAACAATCAAATTTGATATCAATATTTCATTGTTTTGCATTTCTCTATTGTTAATATCATTTTGCAACCGTTGCAAATGATCATTTACCCACCCTATAGGTAGTGTGGCAAAGAGCACATTATTATGCGGATCAGGCTGTAAGTTATATAGTGTTGTCCTTGCAGCAGAACGTATATCCCTTTCTTGAAGCCAATAATGATAGTAACGATTATCTGTTGCAAAGTCTAGTGTGAGTATATCATGCACATTGCCTATCGGATCAAGACCCATTATATTATCTTGAATATGCACATTTACTTGGGGTAAAATATCATTAAGTGCTACTGGCCTTACAATTCTTCCTGTCCTTCCACCGGGTCCTGAAGTACGACTGCGGTCAAGTCTATGTAGATACACTTCTCGTGGAATAGTTATAAGTTCTTCCGCTCTCTGTGCACCTCTATTAAATATAGCATAAGATAAAACCACTTCATTTCCAGAAGTAATAGGCAAATATCCTCTTTGTTTGTCCATAAATTCTGTTATTTTATACCTTGCCTCGTCTTGCTCCTGTTCTACTTCTTCTGCATTATCAGCAAATCCTAATACATATCCAATCAGATGAGTATCTTCTGGATGATTTCTTGCAGATCTTAATAATAGAAGACCTAATCTCTGTTCTGTAACTCTTGTGCGTACTCCTTGCACCACTCCTCCTTCTCTTATCCTCCTCTGACTATATGTTTGACCTACATTGTACCCAGCAATCACCTTATCAGGATTGTCACAAATATAAAATACACCATGCAATATAGACCGAAACTTGTACTCGCTATCCACATCTATTATTGCATTACCACCCATATTCATTAACACTCTAGAAATGGTTCTAAATAACTCTCTATGCTGAGCTACATTTTGCCATCCATTGTTCATAACTTGATTCAAAGCATTATGTACATTTTCAGCATTAGGCACTTCTATAAGATTACCATCAAAATAAGCATATCTATTCCTACGTAGGTAATCATCAGGCGAATTAAATCTATCTAATAGAACATTTAGTCCATATTGATTATTAGGTATGCATGTAACTCTATTCACAGCACCATTATAACCTGGTGGTAGAGTGATGGCTTTTACTGATCGTATATCATGGGGATTTCTAATATCAAGTATAACTATAGGAAAACCTTGAACATGGAAGACCATAGTTAAAGCATGTCTTCTTAAATCCTCATTATCATATCTAAATATGTACTTTTTTAGACGTATTTGATCTTCTCCCTCTCTTAGCTCTAAATATTCTCTTGTAAAAGCACTATTCCCAAAAGCAAAACCAGTTATATAAGCAAGTATTCTGTTACGATTTTCTGCATTTCTTGGTATTTCAGCAAGAAGATATTGAAGTAAGAAATTTTTAATATTTTCTTCAATTTCTTCAATTTCTTCATCTTCTACATATTCAAATAATCTTTGTACTAAAGGAAATCTATTCTGTTGAAGCTCTGCTATGCCAACCCTAAAAGGGTCTGTGCGTAAATTAAAATTTAATCCAACACAAACAGCATGTCTTGATTCAGTATGAATAGATATAAATGAAGAAGCATGTAATCTTTTAGCGTCACCTCTAGCGCGGTTTAATGCAATATCAGACAGTGTTCTCCATTCAGTAACATTAATACCGATAGGAATGTTTTCTCTCTCTGCTTGACGACGTACAAGAAAAGCAGCATATGAATTTCCATGGGACAAGTCAAGGTCAACATCTATCGTGTAGAGGTGACTAAAATTTGCTAACAAACCTAATAAAACCGCGTGACTCTCAAATTTTTGATTACGATTTCGAATATCATTTTCTGGTGTGCCTGAGTAATGACGATAGATTCGAGTTATGTATGGCAAAATTTCTTCATTTATTTGACGTTCTGTATTTTCTTCATTGTTACTTGCTAGCATCCCTATAAAACCGTCGATTCTTTGTTGACCAGGCCCGACTTGTGCAAAATTGACCAACTCATCAAGCTGTCCATGCTGATTTTGATTGAGGTCCATCCCTTCTATTTCCTTAATTGTTAATTCGTGATTTTCTAAGAGCACTCTAATAAGATTGATTTCAGATGCTGAATATTTGGCAAATCTACCTCCACCTCGAGGATCTTTTTCGCGAATCTCTTCAAATACTACTGCTCCTTTCTCTCCCTGGCTCTTGCCTTTCCCATGCGTACACACTTTGTATTGCTCAAAACTTAGGCCTTCTTCCCTTAAATCCCAATTTTCCCGTCCAATCTCTTGCACTAGAGAATTTTTCTCCCTTTTACTAAATCTTAACCCACCACTATTGGGGACATCAGAGATGCTGTAACACCTGACAACTCGCTTTTTACCAAGGGATTTATTAGTTAAGACTGCAACCTTCAGGTTTCCTGTATTTCTATTCCTACCATCTGTATCAATACCATGATTATCAAAACGAATATAGACTCTCTCATCTGGAGCTAAAACACCTGCGTCATGTGCAGTAGCAAACATACTGAAAAAGAATACAGGAAAGAAACGACCCGTACCCACATGATACAAGAAAGATGGACACTGATCTAAAAAGGATTCAAACTCTAATCTAAGACCTTCAAGATTTCTATTGACCAAACTTCTGATAAACCCATCACCATTATTCATATAATATACCTTTCTACTTGCTACGGCGAGAAAAATCACTTACGCTAGAGATTCCAAGAATGGATTTCGGAGCATCACCAGAACCATCATGTCTAATAGAAAGACTAGAATCTTCAGCTTCCACTATGGATATGGACCGTCTTCGATAATCACCGGAACCATCATCTCTAGGAGGTAAAGTTGCTTCTTCTAACTCAGAAAACAACTCTTTTGCGAAAGTACCATAGTCCATATCTTCTTCCATTCCTTCGCTACCACATAATCTAAGGTTTTCTATCATGATTTCTTTAAAAAGTTCAAATTTTTCAGGAAAGGAACCTCGAGCAAATGATATTATATCTAATATTTCTTTTTTCTCTATTTTCTTTTCCTCATCAGGCTTACAAACATCTCCTCGTTTCCAATTAATGATTAATCCCCTAAGTACACTCTTTATAGGAACTGTATAATTAGAAGTATTAACAGAAGTCTTTCTGTATTCAGTAAAGCGGTCACACTTCCAAATCTCCATGATAAGAGATCTAGCTTGAACGCTTGACTCAGGATTTTTCAACATCACATTTGAAAGTGAATAAAGAAGAAGTTCATACTTATCCTGTGAAAATATTTTCTCTGAATGGCTTCCACATGCTGAAACTTCTTTATAACACCAGCACTGCACCAAATCATGAACTGTATCAAAAAAACACGAACGTATTAATCTACTAAAAAAGCAATATACTCCATCATCTCTCCGTAATAATTCTTGTAAAAGAGTATCTTTATCATCTACATTCCTTATACAGAAATCTAAAATAGGAGCGTCTTTCTCGACAGATTGAACACGAGATAGAGCAATAATTGCTTCCGTAAGCTTCTTCTCCTTAGCTTTTTCCTCTAACTGATTAGAAAAATATTCCACTCCTTCACTCCACTTAAGTTTTATAGCACTGTCAAAACCCTCTTCTGCATTACCAGGTTGCTTTAATTCTCCAGACTCTCTATCTATCCAGAAATTAAATACATGGCCCTTCCTTCCAATGCCACTCAAAAGTGAATTTCTTATGTATTTGTCAGTTATAGGATTGCCACTACCATCAAGTTCATCAGAAGAAAAATTACTTTTGTAAGATTCAAATCTTTTTTGAAAGAGTGGATGAATTTTATCTACCACACAGCAACTAGAAGCCATCTCATACCTGCGAAGTGGATTATCTATTTCACCTATTCTTTCTTCAGTCAATCTTTGAGCTAGAACGTTATTATTCAGTCTTGTACCTGACCAGCAACTTTCATCTTGGAATATATTGTACAAAAACTGCAGTTTATCATCCTTAAAAGATTTAATATTCTCTATATAGGTTTCCAACCACCTTTTAATAGCTAACTTCCTCCCAGCAGCAATTTCAGGATCTGTATATTTTATAACATCTTGCAGCTTTTTAAGCACTGCAGCTTGACGCTTTGTTTCTATTGGCATTTAAACCTCCCTATATGATGAAAATATTTCTACACTACTAAATTTGTAACTAGGTTGCAATACCTAATTACTCCAGAAAGACCTATTTGATACCCAAACGTTCTGGTCAGGCCTAGAGCAATCTGTCTGGAATTATTGAGTATTTTCTAAAAATCTTAATTTGACAGCTAACACCAGGTTTTCTGGAGACCATAGGTGATGCACTTTTTGACATTGCGCTATTTATATTCCCAAGAATAAAGTTAGCAGATATGTTGTTTTCCAGAGAAACATTGGTACAATTAACTGTAGAAGTGCTGGTGGCTTTAACCAAGTGGGTTTTAACTTCGCCCTTAAGTTCTGTTCAGCAGTATCTGCTCTGTTCCATTTGTGTTAGGTAAGGCTATGGTTGTAAATACAAGATTCGATCAGCAGAGGGCTGAAGATGATCTGTATACTGTTTTGAGATTCAAAGGACAAGAAGATTTTCAAAGACAGATAAGTGGCCTGCTTGTTGATGATTATAAAAAACTTAAGAAACCACTGAGCAAATTCCTTAGTAAGTTAAGAAGTAAAATAAGGACTGATGAAGAAAATAATCATGCAGCCAAGAACGTTAATGATCAAATCAAAAAGTCTAAAACTACTGAAAGTAAACTAAGTGATTTACTGGAATTTAAAAAACAGCTAAAAGCTTTCTTAAAAAATCAAGATGATTGCGGTACTGTGTTAAATGCAATTGACTCTGCAAGTGTTATCCCTGTTATTGAAGTTAATGGTGTGCATCCAAAAGATAGTGAGATCAAAAAGTTAAAAAAAGCTCAACCTCTCACCTCTAATAGACAAGACTTTGAAGAAGCTCTAGAATACATAGAATCACAAGAAGAAGTTATGGGGATTACATTAGAGGAACTTATGGAATACAAGCAACACTCTGTTAAGATTTTTCTACTGAACCGTGTTAATTCATGCAGAAATGGGTGTTCTCAATTGCATCCTGATGTAAGAGAAGCTATAGCAATATTATCAAATGATAAGCTGCGAGCTTTCTACGATGAAGAAGTAAAGAAGAAGACGCTACAACCAATATTATCCTACAGAGAATGTGAACAATTATATGACAATTAACTATAAAAAAAATGAATCTCGTATTATAATCGAAAGAGAAGAACTTGGAGAGAATGTTAGGAAGGTAATGGGAGTCAAGCGCTTTATGAGTGAAAGCAGTGGAGAAGATCAGAAAGATTGTGCTAGTCTAACAAAAGCTGCTGTTGATAAGAGACAAGATCAGAAAGCTTCCAATAATAGTGAATTAATTGAAAATAGTGGCATATCTTCTCTGGATAGCTCAATTAATGTTTTAAGTGATATGAGCGTACCTTCTGGCTTTGATATAAATTTGATTAATTCGAGTACTCCGATTAAACAGATCGGTCAGTCTAACCACACTTCTACGAGTGAAGATCCGTTTAATGAAGCAGATCTTAGTGGCAAGATGAATTTAAGTGGTGCAAGTAGAATGGTTGAACCTATGAAACTAATTGTAGGTGGGTTGAACAAAGTGGAGGAAATACTAAAACAACAAAATTTTACGTCATTAAGTGGAGAGTTAACAGAGCTGAAGATGTTCTTGCGAGATTTTTTCAATGTTGTAGAAGAACTTATAAGTGAAAGTGTCAAAAAATGCCTACAGAATGGGTCCGGAGGCAATTTCGAAAATTCATCTGGGGATTTTTTACGACAAATTTGCAGACTTAAATCTAAATTGGAAATACAAGAAAAAATGAATTGTTCTCTAGATCAAGGAAATGAATTATTGATCGAAGAAAACCTTAAACTTGTAGAAAAGAACAAAGTTCTTTTCAATAGAAACAATTTGATTGAGGATCAACTACGTGGCGTACTCGAGGAAAGAGATAGGCTGTATGCTTCGATAGAAGAAAGAGAGAAAGATAAAAATAAGTTGATTGCAGAAAACAAGCAATTAAAACGGGAAAATGATGAGTTAAACAAGCGTGACGACTGCATTTTAATAGCAAGCGAAACAAAAAGTATTGCTATACAAACAGAGAACATAAGCAAATCCGGAGAAATTACCCAATCAGATGTTAAGTGTCATGGACAGATAGAACAGGAGAAGTTGATAGAAGAGACAGATATAATGAAAGAACAAATTGAGAAACTCTTATCAGAAAGGATTATATTATTGAGCAGCGTAGAACTATTAAAGGCAGAGAATAAACGATTAGAAAACGTTGAAAAAAGCTTGAGTGCCGAGATCTCACATTTTTGCTCTGTAGAAAATTTGTATAATGGGCTTGCAGCTATTGAAAAGAGGGGGAAGCTCGATAATTCAACCCAAAATGAAATGGAGGCGGAAGTTGGCACTGAGGCGATGGTACCTACAAAGAACGTGGATCTAGTTAATGTAAAACAAGGTTATAGTAAAAGGGCTAGTAACCTATCTCAAGTTCCTGAAAAAAGTTCATCAGTAAGATCTCAATTCTCAGCAGCAAGCACTCATGGTAGAAAGCAAATAATTTATGCCTCTGCTTCTCTTATATTATCTGGAGTATTTGCTGTTGGCGCAAGTTTAACAATGTCTCATTTAGGAATATCTATTTCACTTGCTTTGACTGCATTAACTTTCCTTACATTGGGATGTTATTGTTCGTATAAGGCAAGTACGACGCTTAGGAATATTGAACTTGATCAAACTTTTAAAATTGCTAATCATGAAGCTGTTTCTATGGTTCCTGGTTTATAACTGTTCGGAAAAAAAATATCTTGCTTTGCTCCCCAAAAGATTTAGGGAGAAGTGGAAAAGTGCTATCAGCTTTTGGTGTGAAAAATTTGTTGCTGAATGGCGGGTGTAAAGTACCGCTTAGAAAATAAAGAATTTGCAAATAAAATTCTAGGTGCAAAAGGAGATACAGATGAAGAAAAGACTAATTTTAGTAGAAAAATTAGCAGGACTTCTTTGTGGATGATAGTAAGAACTCCAATTATGGATTAGAAATTGAGTATAACACCAAAAAAGAAGCTAAAATCATTAAGTTATACGATTGGTAATACATATATGACAGAAAGTAACAGCTTTGCTAGATTATGGATCAAAAAGCGCAAAATAACAGCAATTTACAAAATATCTGAAGCAAAAGTGATTTTATGTTATTACAATTAGTGCAGAGAACAGAATTTCAGGACTTTACATCAAGCTAATCCATAACTGAGGTATAAAGAACAAGGACATGAGTAAGTTTGTATGGAACTTCTATATTATAATCTATTACACTAATAAAAGGATTAGGGTGCTGTTGAAAAAACATTACTCAGTAGTTTCTAGTAGCGTTTTTACTATATACACAACATTTGAGCCGCAATTGCTGGGTTTTCATCTAGTATAAAGTGTTCATCTAGACACCCAAAGAGCTTAAGTCTTTGACTTCGTTAACTGTAAGACCAGTAGTTTCAGTTATGATATCAATAGAAACCCCTGCTTTAAGTAGATTCTTTGCAACTGCTATTTTAGCTTGTTTTTCGCCCTCTTCTCTGCCTTCTTCTCTGCCTTTTTCAGTAGCATCATCAAGACGTTGTTCCCAAATAGCAGCTTCTTTCTGTACACTCAAAACTCTTTCTTCGTATGCTGCTAGATCCTCTTCTTCCCAACTAAACTTGTCTAATTCATCATATGCTAGCTTTATTATTGGTGATTTTTCTGCAATATCTTTTAGGTCTTCATCTGTAGTATCTTCTGCATACCGGAAAAAAACACCACCTTTCTACTGTGCTCTCCAGTTGCTCTACTTTGTTCTTTGTGAATTTAGGCAACTCAATAAAGACGAATTGAAAATCTTTTAAGTAATGTCCGTTAGTCTTTATATCACGTATATTGTGAGTGGAAATATACTCAACCTCTGTAGGAAACAATATACTATTGGAAATAGCGATAAAGAATACTTTCTTAAAATCAATGTAATTGCCAGATTGTCTTGAGTAAACTTTAGCAGCATAAAGTTGGGCACGTTTTTCAAATCCCTTGTCCCTAGCGAGCTGCATTTCCGCAATATACCTATTTCCGTATGAATCTTTACAAAGAACATCAACTATACTTTGCTTATCAGAGGCAATTTCAGCATCTTGAATAGTGCTTAAGAATTCTACTTCTTGTATAGTGTTGACTTCAGTACATCCTAAAATATCGTTTAAAAAATGGATAAGAATATTCTTATTTTTTCAGTGCCGAACACTCGTTTGAAGGGCAAATCATATTTAGGATCGAGAAATTTAGAAAAAGCCATAATAAATCAACCCAAAAAGCATTGATAATTATACACAATTCTGAAGAAATATTCAACTAAAATTCAAACATAGAAGTTTTTGTGTATCTTTATTTGATAGTATTAACCTGTATAATATCTATTTCTGTATGGCAAAGTATACTACCGTTTCCATAAGGTATCAGATAGCACAAAAAGTAAGGAGCTGGAGGTTAAAGCGAGGATATACTCAAAAAGATTTAGCAAAAAAAAATCGGAACAACATATCAGGTAATACTGCAATATGAAAAAGGAACACGCAGAATTTCAATTAAGAAGTTATATGAATTAGCAGAAGCATTATCAACAACTGCTAGAGGCCTAGCTTGCGGACAAGAAGTATCAAATGAGGAAGGTATGAGGGAGAAGAGATAGTAAATCTAGTAAGAAGACATAAAGAGATTAAGGATCAAGAATTACGCGAAACGTTTTACTTATTAACCAAATTCATCCGTATTAGTGAGGAAAGAAGCGGAAAAGCGGTGAAAATAGAAGTAGCAAAGAATCTAGTGAAAGAAGGAGTTTCAGTTGATATTATTTCCCAAGTGACTCGCTTATCTACTTACGAATATGATGATATAGAGAAAGAAATTTGTACTGATTCTATACTCTACAAAGTGGGGAAAAGGATAAAAGAGCAGAGATTAATACGGAAATACACTCAGGAGGACTTGGCAAATAAAATCGGTTCAACACCTAAAGAAATACACGACTATGAACGAGGATATACAGACATTCCAATTGAAATATTATATAAGATAGCAAAGACATTATCAGTTAACATTAAAGCTCTTGGACTAACAGAATATGAAAATGAGCCAGTTTTGCGGTTTATAGGTAAATGCGAAAAAATAGAGGATCAAGAATTACTGGATACGGTAGCCAGATCTTTATCTAAAGGAATGCAAACTGGTAAAGAAAAGGTTAAAAAAGCAGAGAAAATCAAGATTGCAAAAGATCTAGTTAAGGCAGGTATAGCTAATGATATTATTGTGCGAGCAAGTGGCCTAACTGCCGATGAGTTGGGTGAAAATTGAATTGTGTTAAAGACAGTTGGTAGTGTTAAATATTATATTAAGATATAAGTAAAGATAGTTATATATTTAATGCTTCTATACAGAATTTGTTTATCACTTTTTGATTTTCCTCTATCATTGCCTTTGCCTCTTGCTGAAGAGATTTGATATTTTTTGATGTAATATTATCCATGTAAGATGATGCTATTTTTAGCTGTGACTGTATTCTTAAATACTGACTACCTATAACTTGATCGAGCTGGTAGTTCACTGCATCTAAACTTGAAGCAAACATCACATGTAATAGTGGTTTTATCCAGCCTATTTTTCCAAATCTCTTTGAATTGGCATACTCTATGCTTCTATCTGTTCTGCCAGTACCTATCGATAACAGTAGAATATCATCATTTGGAAATAACCTCTTACCACTTGCATATGCACAAGCCGCTGGATTATTGGCAAACACCCCGCCATCCACTAATACTCTGTTTATCTGGTTAATTTTTAGATGTTTTGGTATGAAATAAGTAGGTGCAGCCGTTGCAGCTCTGAGTGCATCTTTTAGCTTAATATTACCTTCTTTCCAGCTTTTGAAGAAAAATGGGCAATTATTCTGAATGTCGTAACTGGTAAGTAGTACATTATTTAAAGTGTTTTGTAGAGTATCATCACCAAAATATTTTTCTAATATCGATTCGATGTTTTTGTGTGGATATTGTGCACAGTTAAACCAAGATAATATTGATCGCCTAAAAAATGAAGACTTAAAAATATATGCTCCGTACTTTTGGTAAAGCTCAACTAGGTCGTTGGCTGAATATTTGGGATTTCCCCGTTCATCTTTTTTACATAATCCTGCTACAACAATTCCACCGGTTGAGGTTCCTGCCATCAAATCAAAGATTTCAGCTATCGGTTTCCTTGCTCTTTTTTCTATTTCTGCTAATATTATCGCTGGTATGATGCCTCTTATGCCTCCGCCGTCAACGGATAAAATGTATTTAATCAATTGTAAATTTAGGTAAGGATATTAAGATTTAATTTTTCCGCTTAAAACCTGCAATTTAAACTCATCTAATTCTTCAGAGAGATTTTTTACCCTTTCCTCAAGTACAAGAACCTTCTCCATTAAACCATATTCAATAAGTTTATCGTGAAATTGTACCCTTGAGTCTAGCTTGGATAACCACCATATAAATGCTACTGTTTGTATTAATAACGTGATAACTACTGTAATTGGGATTTTTTGGTTCTGCATAACGATTTAATTTATTATGAATAACTATTGAAAGCTTTTGTTTCAAACTGTAGAAATGAATTAGTCGTTACTTTTCTGTTTTATAATTTTTTTCTGCCTCAGTAAGTAGGTCTACGATTTCTCTATAAGACTTCCTATTTCCACTATAAGATGACCTCTTCATTGCTATAGTTTTTGCAGTTTTTCCTTTCCATTCTACAACATGAGGGTTAGCTCCTCTCTCCAACAAAAGTTTTACAATCCCTAACTGACCACCTTCAGCAGCATCAAGTAATGCTAAACTAATAGTATTTATATCCATCCCTTCGTCTAACAAAAATGTAACAATTTCTAAGCATCCTTTCTCTGAAGCATAATATAATGCCTTTTTGCTAATACTTGAATCATCTCTACTTTTTTTTACTAATGATTTCACAGTTTCTAAGTCACAGTTCTTAGCTGACATTTCTAACATTTTCTGATACTCTTCAGCGGCCTTGGATTTTTGATAGTATAGCCTTTCTTATAATAGTCCGAATGCGATAAGATATGTGTTTATGGCTATAGCAGGCCAGTAGCATATTACGGTCTGTTCGGATTATTGTAAAAAGAGCTATAATATGTAATAACAACACATATTATTACCAGTATAAACCACAATGTAGCTTGTTTCTTGCTCATGTTCAGCATTTTTTTTTGCATTAAATCAGCAATTTACTTATTTTCTCTTAAACGTAATTACTAAAAGATGCCGATAATGCAGTACGATATCCTGAACTATTTAAAGTATGTTCTGCTCTATCAATTACCCATTCACGATCTATGTCTTGATGAAATCCTAACAGACTGAGTTTTGCTTCTGCACATAATTCTGGATTACCTGGTATTGTCATTTCTAAAGTCTCATTATTACGCTTCAATTGTTTCAACTTGGCATTTGCTGCACTCAGTGCTGACTCTGCATTTGGATAAATTGTTTGTATAGCGTAACTTGGTTCACCGCTACCTACTCTTTCCGATATGGTCTCTCCCTTTTCATAGCTATGCCATTTCGCTATCACTGAGTTGTACTTATTACGCACAGTAAAATGCACTTTCCAATTGATTGTATCTTGAGGTCTAATAGTCGTTGTTCCTAAAGCTTTTCCCGTTGCTGACTTTGCTGTACCTTTTGGAATAAACAATATATACCCTCCTGCCAGTTTTGCCATGGCTTCGCGCTCTATAGCTATTCTAGTCAACAAACTTATATCGCTCTCTTCAGTTTGGTCAATATGTAGTATTAATATGTCTTTAAATTCCTCAGCAACTTTGTATCCATATCCATGTTTATTTGCTATTTCCTTGACTAAATTACCTAACGTAATCTGGTGCCATTCTCTGGATACTTTTTCCTTTAGCGATATCATCAAATTTGTTGCATGAGCTTTGATTATTAAGGTTTTTGGTGGACTTTGTACTGTAATTTCATTGACTCTATATATACCTATGGGTAGTACCTCTGTTTCTCTATATCCCAAAGCAATCTTTAGCTCTTTTGGAACTTTTATGTTATCATCCCTGTAATCGACACGTATTTCAGCTATATCTTCTATAGTCCCTGATTCATCAGTAACATGCATTGACACCAAGCGGTCTTTTGCTAATTCATACCCTTCAATGATAAACTCTGGTTGCATCTTACCCCCAAATCTTCAAGGTTGATTTCTGTAGATGTTTCTCAATTATAGGCAGCTTAATTTTCAGTCCTGCCGGTAAAAAACTTCCATATTCCGCAAGTCCAGGGTTTTCTTCTAATACTATTTCTACTGCTCCTGAAGTAAATCCATAGTGCTTCCAGCAAATATAGTCTAACATATCATTTTCTTTTGCTAAGTAATGTATAGTCATGAATAACGCTTTAAACTTAAACTGAATTCAACTTTTTTTGGCAATCCACAAGAGAAAAATGATGTTTGCTTTTCTTCAAAGCGAGTAATTACAAATTGCCCCAAAACATTTCCCATACTATCAACTAAAGTGTGAGGTTCTTCTGCCTCTTTTATATTCTTTAACTGATCTAATCCATTATGAAGATAAATTACTCCTTCTAAATCTATATTTTCTACACCTTGACCAATATTTGTAATAATGGCATATTTTCAATACATTCAATTACACTCCAACGATTTTCTTTGCTATATTTCAAACTTATCGGAGTAAATTTATATGGACCAAGGGATAGCATCAGTAAATGGGATCTACCGTATCGAACATAACATCACGTGATTTTTCTCTTATTCTTTTTATTACTTCATCTGCAAGATTACGAATATCTTGATTTGGCTCTGCTTTAATGCTGATAGTGTAATTATTAGTGATGTTCCGAGTTTGATTCATAGTTTTCTGTTCTTTGTTTTCTGTTCTTTGTTTTCAAATTTACTCGTTGCAAAATCTGCAAATATCTTATCATTTTCTGTGGATTTTTTTCCTCAATAAGGCTTTTGATTCTGAAGCTATTCTGATTTCTCTTGGAAAATTCTTTAATTATACTGTTACCTAGCAAAGGATTTCCACTGTTGAGAATATTACTCTTTAGGGGAGTATGTACTGCTTTTATTTCAGTTTTTCTTTTTTCAAATTCTTTCAGTGGGCTATTTTCCAATACTTTTCCAAATACACTTTCCCCTATCCATGAAAAAGCTTTTCCTATAGGTTCAATGAGTGATTTCCACAAGCTAGAGAAAAAGTCTTTCACCTTTTGCCAGTTAGTTATAACAAGAGCTGCACCAGTAACAAGACCTGCTATCAAAAATCCAATTGGGTTACTCATTACAGCAAGTGTTATTGCTCTTAGTCCTGTGATTACTGCTGGTAGAGCTGATGACAGTAGAGGAAAAGCTTTCGTTGCTAAGCTCAGAGTTGCAGCTTTTAAAAAACTTAGTCCGGTAATTACTGCTGGAATAGCATACGTTGATAATGATATTAATGCTGGCTTCAGTATTCCATGCAAAAAAACCGAGAAAGCAAGTACTCCACCTCTAATTAAATTCCATGCATAACCACCGCTTACTGCTAGAACTTTAAGACCTATTAATGCTGCTATGGTACTCATTATTCCTGTAGTAATAACTGGAAATTTTTCTGCAAATCGAGCTATGGGGTTAGTTATCTCTCTTAAAAGACTACTTATCGATTTTAAAGGAGGCAGCATTACTGAGCCCAAATTCATTCCTACTTCTGCTATTGCATTTCTCAGTAATCGTAAATTATTTGCTGTAGTTGCTGCACGATTGTTAAACTCTTCTTGCATGGACTTTTCGAATTTTTTCTCGTCAGCTAAATGATTTATGGCGTCTTTATAATTCTTTAAGCTTCCAACCAGTAATGCAATATCATCTTGATATTCTTGACCGAAGAGGTTGAGAAGAATTTGAGAACGTTCCTGTCTATCTACTTTTTCTAAAATTTCAAAAAAATGAAGTAGAGCGTTTTGCCCGTTTTCAGCAACCTTTTGTGACATTTCCTCTGCAGTGATACCTATGGATTCCAATGCTGCTCTGAACTCTTTTCCCTGTCCTTCAGCAGTCTGAAGTTTACTAAGTAGAGCGTTTATTGCAGTTGCTGCTTTTTCAGGTTGTTTACCTAAACTAACGAAGGCATTTACTAAACTACTTGTCTGATTAATATCTAAACCAAATTGTTTTGCATTACCACCCACTCTAGCGAGTGCTTCAATCATATCGTTCGCCTTAGCTGCAGTATTATCTGATAGGTAATTTATAACACCACCAACTTCTTCCATCTTCTCTACTGCGATTCCATAAATGTTAGCGAGTTTGGCAATAGAATCACCAGCTTGTTCAGCAGACATGTCAAATGCTGTGGCCATTTTAGCTACTGTTGTGGTAAATTCAAGTAGCTTATCTTTGTCGATACCAAGCTGACCACCACTTGCAGCTATTTGTGCTAACTCTGCAGCTGATAATGGTATTTCACGGGATAATTTCTTCAATTTTTGAGCAAATTCTTCGGCTTCATTTGTTCCATCCTTGAAATTTACTGCCTTTTTAACATCAGCCATAGCACTTTCAAAGTCAATCGCAACTTTAATTGGTGCTGCAAGTGAAAGACCTAGTCCTATAGTCTCCATTACTTGTGACCTATAATGCGCTTTTTTTGCCAAAGCACTTTGCTGTTTTTGTATTACAGATCCTAATTTACTGTATTTCCCTTTGAGTACTTCAACAGATGAACCAAGTTTAGTTTGATCCCTCACTAAAGATTTAATATCCTTTCCACTTTTCCTTATTTCTTCATTTAATGTGTGAAGTGCATCTCTCTTTTTGATATAAGCCTCTTTTGCCTTTGATGCCGATGCTTTCAATTTTTCGAATTCATTTCTCAGTGCTTTGCTTGGTTCTTTTTTTTCCTTCTTCTCTTTAGCAATTGCTGCGGCTGATTTTTTTGCTTTTTTCTCTGCTTTCTTCCAATTTTTCATGGCTTCAAGGGCATCATGATTTAATTGCTTAAATTTAGAAACAGATTTCATTGACGAATCAAGTTGCCTTATACTATCGCCCAACTTAGAAAGCTTTGCTGCACTACCTGTCATTGCATTGTTAAAACTACCATCTAACGTCGCACCTATTTTTATTGAAAGCATTGACATTTTTTTGTTACTCCTTCACTTACTTCTAACCACTTTAGAAACTCTTTTATACTCATATTAATAATTTGCTCAATTCCACTTCCTGTTGTTGAGCTAAGTTTTAAAATATTGAATCTTAACTCCTCTGTTCCAGCGGCGACAAAAAATCTTTTAGCACCTTCTGTATTTCTACATAATCTTTAATACATAAATCTTCAACTACTTCTTTTGGCACAGACGCTAGATTAGCAATCAAAGCTACTTCTTTCAAAGCTTCGCCTTCTATGCGTTCTATAGCAAGTAAATCTCTTACTTTAGGTTCACGCATTGATAACTCTGAAACAGAAATACTATCAACTGTAATTGGGTTATTAAGTGTTATAGTGTGCATTATTGCCTCCTTAAAATAAAATTTCGAATCTTTTCATATGCCTAAAACCGTTTGCAGCAAGGCCATTTGATCAACACCATTTATCTTTCTTATCATATTTTCAGCATCGATCTCTATCAGTTCATTACCACCTATAGTAAGTTTATAGTAATGAGCAGCTACAGTGCATTTTAGAGTGGCTTTTTCAGCAGGTTTCCAGCTACCAAAATCAAATTCTCTGAATATGCCCCTAAGGTTGATTATTACTCCTTCAATATCGTTACTACCACTCCCTTGCATTCCACCACGGAGCGTCAAAGCTACTGAATTCCCATTTATTAGACCAAATAGCCTAAAGAGTTCTGTATCGTATTCAGAAAAAGTGAAATCTGCTTCAAGCTTTTCCATGCCCATATCAATATTTATTGGAATATCCATACCACCAGCACGGTACTCCTCTGTTTTTATGGTAAGCTTTGGTAGCGTTATTTCATCTATTTTCCCTGCATAGCCTCTACCATCAACAAATACGTTAAAATTTCTCAGTATTTTTGGTAACACTTTTTCCTCTTTACAGTATTTTATTATTAACTAATCTTGACCTAAAAGTAATCTGTTCAGCCGGATATGGTGGTGTAAATTCGAAATCAAAATATACTTTCCCGCTTGCAATATTTGTTGGTGTATTGAGCTCTGGAGTTGCGTAACATTTTCCGCTGATAATCGCTCCTTGCGCTTTTAAATTGGCCAAATAAGAATTCACCCCCTCAATCACATCATCTATATAAGTTTTGGTGATATTGCGATCAACTGCCCATAGATGAGCTCGAAGTAAACTATCGTTGATTAAATCTGCAGTCCTTCTCACTGACAGAAAAGCCCATTTTGAATCATCTGAACATGTTCTATTGCCCCAAAGCCTATAGCCGTTTTGATGAATTATCGTTGTTACTTCATTTTCATTTAAGTGGTTTGCTCTGCAATTTGCATAACCTAAGCTAAAATCAATAGGCCTGCTTGTGCCAACAATACCATTTATCTCTTTATTTGAAGGTGAATGCCAGAAGCCTTGTTCGCTGTCTATTTTAGCTATTAAACCAGCTACAAATGGACTCGATGGCAAGATTTTTTCTTTTCCTTCAATAAATAACTTAATCCATGGGTCAACTACGTAAACTCTTGAGCTGCCTACACTTTTTCTCCATTTTATTGCTTCTTCATCATTAGTATTTGGTCCGTCTGCAACAATAATTGCTCTTAATTTTTCTGCTATGGAAATTAAAGCACTCACTACTGGATTTACTCCATCTATTTTAGGTAACTGATGAGTAAACTGAGGTGCAATTAATATTCTTGGAGCAACATGAACTATACTTTCACTACTGAGGAATGCCTCTATCCCTTGATATTCTCCAGTCTCTTTATCAACTCCACCGATTATACTTTGAATAGTTTCACTTTCTTTGAGCTTTGGATCGCTGTTTTCACTTTCTTTAACTCGAATAACTACTACTGTTGCACCAATCTGGGAAAATATTCCATTTATTGCAGAAGGTAAACTGCCACTCTTTCCGAGCTTTGCTGCTTCCTTTAAGCTTCCTGCAACTAACACTGGTTTATTTAGCGGAAATTTTGCTCATCGGCTTCAGGTGCAGTACCAATTACTCCTATTACTGATGATTTAGCTGTACGTACTGTTTTTGCCCCTGAGGTTACCTCAATAACATTTACGCCATGTAAAAATTCTTCAGCCATTTCTTTGTATTTTTTTCCTGAAATCATCGAGCAAAGTCTGTAGCTCATTTTCACTCTTGGCTTCTTCAATCTTTCTCTTGACTAAATCTTCAAGCTCTTCACATTTCATTATTTCTTTTACTGCTTTTTTCACTTTTTCCTCAATTATTCTTGCCATTTCAATAACTGTAATACCAAGGACTTTTGCTAATGGCTCTATAATTTCTGCATCCTTTTCATTCATAGATTCTGGCGCTGCTAAAATGTTCTCTGCGGCTTTCGCTTGAATCTCATAAGATTTAGCTTTTTGGTGAGAATGTCCTGCGTATTGGTGAGTATAGTTATCATAATAAGCACGAAGATTAGAAAGTGCAGAAAACTTCGCATTTTGCAGTAACTCCAATTCAATGTCTTCTTGATTTCGCTGAGCAATTTTGCCTCCTTCTGTTAAACAATAGCTTTTTTGCCAATCAAAATCTTCTGGTGCTTCATACCAATCATTTCCAGTTGGCTTGTTTTCAAGTGTTGTTGTTTCAATCTGCTTGTGGTTTTCAAAACGTATATAAATAGTCACAAATTCCTCCTCATTGCCATATTTGATCAGTTCGTTCTAATCCTGGACATTGCCAAGCTTTTAGCGTTCTCTCTACGTCCACCTCAAGCCCTGTAGTTAGAACATTGCTACGTATGTTATAAATCCCCCACTGAATAAATTGACCATAGTTGTGTACATAATTTGATGCAAGTATACCTTGACTAACTTGTGTTCTGGAATACAGATAAGATGATGTGTAAAGTAATATTGCAACTGTTTTTCCTGCTGGAATCTCCACATTACCAGATCCGGCTAACTTGCTATCAGAACTCGTGTATTGGTAAACATTTTTCCATACTATTTTTGAAATACTTGATTTATTAGAATTAGTGTTATCAGGAGTTCCCACAAATAATCCTGCTCCCCCATACTCCGTACTCGAATACGATGATCCAACAAATTCCATTGTCTTATTTATGTTCACATTGGTTGTATTTTTTACAAATACTACTCCAAGTGCAGCATACGGGTAATAGTATATCTCATCATAACTACCCGAAAAACTTTTTGTGCATAACTCTCCGTAAATAAATGTTCCTTTACTTCCCTCTATAAAACTTAGTTGTCTTGGCCGATAAAAACTAACGTAATCTGTATTGTACGTATGGCTACCTGCTAGTAGTTGTAACATATAGTCAGTTTTTGTTATATCACTACTCCACTTTCCAAGCTCTGTCGTAAAAGTTCCGTGGCCAAAATAATTATTTTTTCTGCCAAGTACACCAAATAAGAAAGGTAATGACCTTGGTTCAACCATGTTGCGCTTTCTTATTTCATTTATAAGAGACACTTTTAACTGTTCATCCCGAGTTTTTACCTCATTTATCAGGGATGTTTTTAATTGGTTATCACGAGTTTCTATTTCCCCAATAATTGATGAGCCAGGTGGTACATTATTAACAGCACGAAAATCTTCTACTAAACCTTTAAGACCATCTTTATGACTGTTACTAATGCTATTTATTGCTGCAATATTGGCATTCTTTCTCGTATCAAGTAGCGATAAATTTGTTGTTCCTTTTTCATCAATTCTCTTTAATAACTGCTTCTCTGATTCAGAGATCACTGCTAAAGAACTAGCTTTTTTATTATCCAGATCAGTTAAGTGTTTTTTTGCACTATCAAGAAGCTCTTTTAGCTTACCATCGGTCATCTGTACAATTTCAGAAACTGCACTTTTGTCGACTATTGATTCCAATGCTTTAGCAAGATATGCTAATTGATCTGGAGTACTGTTTTCTGCTAAATCCTTAAGTCTTTTTTGTAGTGCATCAATTATTCCTTTTACTTCAGTCATCTGCACAACGTTGGAAATAGCTTTTTTATCTGCTATCAATTCCAGCGATTTTGCAAGATATGCCAATTGATCAGGTGTGCTGTTTGCTGCTAAATCCTTTATCCTTTGGTATATTGCTTCTTTCATTTCCAAAAATTTAAAAAAGTCTCAAAATTAAACCGCTCAAAATTACTCTTAAGTTGATTATGCTCATCTTCTCTTTCGGTAATATCTTCATCTATTTTCTCAGTTGTGGTACGGATACGAACAACATCCTGCACAGCAATATTTTCTGGATGCGGTAAAGGATATCCACGCCTTGTTTTCTCATTTGGCATTTTTCTTATGTTATAACAATCCGCAAGTTTTTTACCTTTGGCCGATAAACAACCGTTCCACTTAAAACCAATTTTATCCTTGTCTCATTGGCGTTAAAATTTGATAGCACATGAGTTCTCTCCACCCAATTTTCTCCAATAGGTTTTCCTACTGATTGAATATTCCAAAGTACACGTTATAGCGGTAATTGGCAGGATTATTGGGTTGGTTTGTATGGGTTTTGCCCTGTATAATGCTATAAAGCCCAATACCCAGCTCGAGAAAGTGGAAGATATTCAGTCTTCTTTAAATCCAGCGTATACTCAAAAACCATAAGTGCCAAGATAACTTCTCTAAAAAATCTCTTAAATTATTAACCTAATATCACTTACCTTGGCCCCACTGTCATTTTTTCTTAATTTGAGCTTATGGAGCCTTTAACATTCTACTCCATTTATTAAGAGTCTAACAAATTAGAGAAGATAACAATAAAAAGTACACCAAATATTATATAGACAAACACCATAACAAAGCCCCATTCTTAGCCCACCGCATTAAAACTATTACTCTTCTCTGGCTTTTTTGATTGTTTACTTCTGCCTTACCATAACCACGCTCAAGTTTTAAAATACCTTCACTTAATACGCTTTCCCCAGCTTATAGAAACATTATGTATAGTAGATAGAAAACCAATGCAAGCATAATTTTTCTAACTTTTGTATTTTTTAAACTTCACTGACATTGATGCTTCTACTTTTAATTAGCTACACCTGCCAGTAACAACATTGTGCCTATTTACCGCCATCAAATGCAAAGAGATGATACTCTACTTAAAAGCATTTGCCCCTTTTTATCAGCTACTTTTCCTTAACTTGACGCGTATGCTTTTTTGAATATTCCAAAAGTAAAGCTACAACCATACTTACTAATAAATCAATTTTGTTATAGAGAGTTCAAAATTTCTTTTAACTCTTTTAAGTAAAAATTAAAAGATTTTACTTTATCTATTACTATTCGCCCATTATCCAATACTATAATCCTTTTGCCATAATTTACAGCATCCTCTAAATTATGAGTTATCATTACTGAAGTGATGTTATGTTCTTCTATTACTTTAGCTGTTATCGCAATAATTTCTTTAGAAGCTTTCGGATCTAAACTTGCTGTATGTTCATCCAGAAATAAAATTTGAGGTGGATGACTAATTGCAAGGGCTAATAAAATAGCTTGTTTCTCTCCTCCAGAAAAATTATTTATCGGTTGATTTAAAAGAGATAAAAATTTTTTAGGGGCATAGGTTTTAGAAATTACTTCTTTACTTGTAAAACGCTCATTCTTTGGGAACCTACTTTCCCATAGAAGAATATTTTCTTCCAGAGTTAATTCAGTAAATAATCTATCTTCAGCTTTTTGGGTTAAAGTAACAACCATAAAAGCCTTTTGGATAGGTAAGATTTTATCAATAGGTAATTGATTTAAAAATACTTCTCCTTTCGTTGGTGCAAGATAGCCGGCTAGTATTTTAGCTAAGGTAGATTTACCGCTTCCATTGGCCCCAAGTAACACTACAAATTCACCTTTGTCAATATTAAGGGTAGTATCATAAATTATTGGTTTATCACGGTTCGTTACTTTAAACTCAATTTCTTTAGCATATAAATAAGATTCCATATTTTTTCTTTATCCATAATTCCTATTGCGTTGCAAGGATATAAATAATATTACCCCTAAAACAAGCTTCAAATTTGCAGGATCAATTCCTATATGCAATATGCTGCTAAGGCTTACAAAGTAAAAAAATATTCCGACAAAACATGCAATTACTTGCATAAAAATATGAAAATACTGAGGATTACCTCTAAAAATATGTAATCCGATGACAATAGCTCCAACACTAGTAAGCGCAAGTCCTATTCCCATATTAATATCCGCAAATCCATTTACTTGAGCAGCAAGCGCACCTGTTAGAGCCGCGAATCCATTACTTAATGCAAGACCTATAGTTCGATAAACTTCCGGTCTTTTCCCTAAAATACCCAATAAATTTTTATTATAGCCAAATGCTCGAAGTAATAATCCTAACCTTCCATTTAGTAAAAATACTAGTGATATAATGATAATACAATTGATTATAGTTAGTGGAATCAACCAATTTTCTAAATTAAATAATGATAAGATCGTTGGCGTTCCTAATATTGATATATTATGGCGTCTAAGTATTCGCAGATTAACCGAATATAGCATAAAGCTTGCAAGTATTCCGGCTATTAAACTATCAATACGGTCATTTTTTTGCATAAAACTAACTATGCTTCCAACTATCATACCTGCAAGCATACTAAATATTAATGCTGGAAATAGCCCAAAATCAATGGTACGGGCAAATATACCGGCCCCTAAAACATAAGTACCATCAACAGTTAAATCTGTAATTTTCATAATTTCATAACTTATATACATCCCCAAAATAAGAGGTAGTATTAAAAAGGACTGTTCTAACGCTATAAATAGTATGTCCATTATTTGTTACTCAATTTCTATACGCTGAAATGGTAAAGAAGATATTTCAAGTTTAGTTAGAATCTTTTGTCTAGAAAATGATTTAGAATTAATAAAGAGCATTAAACTATCCATAAGCTTAAAAGGAATATTTTTAGGGAGAATGCCGTTTAAAACATCTTTGGCAATTAATCCACTATTAACTCCAATTTCCTTTTCTCGTACCCCTATTGCTATAGTTGCACCGTCAATTACTGACCCTTCATCTGAAGCAATTATAGGAATTGATCTATTATCCGCTTCTTGTTTTAAGATATTTATGCCACTTGCTAGTAAATGATCCTTTAAGATTAGAAAAGCTTGCGTATTTTTAGGGCTATTTTTTACCGCTAGCGGGAGATCAGTCAAGTTATTTATCATCATTTTATGGAGAACAATATTATTTTTTTCTGCATATAATTTTAATTCTTTTACTGCAGGTGCTACTTTTTCACTACTACTATATAATAATGTTATATCATACAACGATGGTAGTTTATCAACTAACTTTATTATCGATATTTCATCATTAACCCCGGTCACCAAGGGATGATTTTTGTTATTTATTGCTGCAGCTACACAAACGATAGGTTTATTTTTTATATGAGAAATAGTCATTAGAGAGGTAGAAGAACCAATAGGCATGAGTATGTCTTGCTGCTGCATTTGCTTAATTATTGTGAGTAAAACATTAGGATCCCCATGAGCATTTTTAACTGTAATTTTAACACTCTGGTCTTGCAATGATTCTTTAATTCCATTAACAATCTGAGTCATTGCTTCATGTTCAAGAGGTACAATAATACCAATATTTTTATGATTAGCATAAACTGCAACAGTAAAAAACAGGACAGATAGAAACGCTAAAAGATACTTCTTATAATAGAAAGCCTTAAAAATGACGGAAAACAATATCGTGATACCTATAAAAACTACAATTCAAACAAAGCCTAAAATTGATGTAAAATTATTTACGCCAACGCCATCCTTGATTTAAATTATTAATTTCTACAGATATCATATATATAAATTCTATTATTATATAACTAAGTCTAATATGTTTTAAATATAATGTCAATTATATTTGAAGCAGTGAAAATAGCATTAGAAACATACTGCGAATTAGCGTCGTAAAGGATTTAATTATTTACTTTCCCCAAAAACACAAAAATAGTACGTATATTTACGAGAACGCGTTGCGTAAAAATAGGGTTGTAAAAATAAAAGCTTGAAATTGTTACAACAAAATTAGGCAAACCAGTTCGTACGTAGATTTAGCGAAAGTGATCCAATATAGATGGTTTTAGCGTACAGTGAAATTACCATATAAAAAAGTTCGTATGGATCACGTGGTAGCACAAGCCATCTCAAAACAAACTCTTCTCACAACAGTTGGTCCTGAGCGCTGGAAATGATTGCACTATTTAAATTTGTTAGCATTATATACTGCTGAATTAATAGCTACTTACTTAAGAGCTCCTTTCTACTTTATTCAACTTGCCCGTATGCCTTTTTAAATATTGACGTAAGTACAAAAAAACTTGGTATTCACCTTAACTCTCCTAAATTTGCTCACAATCTCTTAATTTAGCACGTACGTTTTTTTTAACACTTCCTTCATCAACGTATTACCTCTATCTACCGTCCTTACCCTTGCTACGGTCAGAAACACTACTAGCCTGAGGATCTTTTAAGATGGATTGCGTACCACCAAAATTACCAGAACCACCAAGTTGTAATATCTCTTTTTCTGTATTAGTGGAAATAAAACTATGAACGTTACCTCTGGGGAGTTTTCTCAGCATAGGTGGTGATACATTTGGACTCCTAGCCCTTTTCTTTGACAAAGTAGTACCATTGTAAACTGGATTTTGAGCAACATCACTAATACTTGAAAGCAAATTTTCATTAGCAGCACGAGCATGTTCAGCTGGGGAATGAATAGAGTTACTTGATGAAGTATCGTTATTTATTCGTATATTATCAATACCTGTACTTGCATCTTCTTTACTACTGCCAGCAGCATTTGCTAGAACCACTGAAGCAACATCTTTAGGAGTAGGAGGATAGGTTGAATCATCATTATAAGCGAAAGAAACATGCTTCTCAGTTAATCCAGCTGGCAAAGAATCTAGATTAGGTGAACTTGTACGTAAATTAGTCAACTGTAGGTTAAAAATTGAATCATTTGACCATTCATAGAATGAACCACAAGATGAATTACGAGATGAATTACGAGATGAATTACGAGATGAATTACGAGATGAATTACGAGATGAATTATGAGATGAATTATGAGATCCATCGTATTCCAGAACAAAAAAGACATTAACCGCGCAAGAATCCTTTATTTGAATTTTGTGATCTTCATCAATATTTTTGTTATTAAATAGGTAAACTTTTACAGTACTTTTCCAACAACAATTAGGAAGAGCTTTCAATGCACCCTCACCACTAATAGAATTATTAGATAAATTAATCTCTTTAATTCTCATAAAACTAATACTACTTAACTTTTCTAAACTTTCATCATTAATATTAGTATTTTGTAATATGAGAATATCAAGTTGTTCCATGTTTGCAGTAGCAAAGGCACAAATATCATCTTTGGAAAGAGTATTTCCTGATAAGTCAAGTTGAACAATTCCTCTACAATCAATCTTACCATACAAGAAATATTTTGCAAAACTTCCACCAGGCATACACGTGTCTACACACACAAACTTCGAATTTGAAGAAAAAGTTATTTCTTTACCATCATCCAGAGGCTTAGAATTTTCATAAGTTTCCATATCAGCTGGATATTTAGTAACAACTTTAATACTAAGAATCTCGAAGCTAGATCTGAATAAACTCCCTATACATTCGGGAGGGACATGAGGTACAACACCTATGGAAAACGCTCCAAGCTTTTGCAAACTTCTACCAGCAAAAGCTGATACACCTGAATAACCAATAGAGTTACCATCTAAAGTCAATTTAACAAGCCTTGGCCACATTTTATTAGCTAAACTTATTGCACCTATACTACTAATATTATTAGAATTTAAACCAGCTAAGGTAAGTAATGGAAAACTATTTTCTGTCAAATATTTCACACCTCCATCACCAAGAACAGCATTACTTAAATAAAGCTTTTCAAGCCTCGGGTATTCATGAGAAGCTATGAATTTTGCACCCGTAGAACCAATTAAGTTCCCGGATAAATTAAGGTATTGAAGGTTTCGAAAAGCAAGACTTTTTGAATTTTTCCAACCTTTATGATCAAATTTGTTATTGTTCATACGAAGTACAGCAAGCTTTTCAAAAAAATCAGCTTCAAGCAAAGATTGTAAACCACTATTACCAATATTATTATCTCCCAAATTAAGTTCCATAGAGTCCGGAAACGAACAATTCTTTAAAGCTATTGCACAGTCATCATTAAGATTATTACTAGTTAAATCTAATTTCGAAAGATTACTGACATCTTTCTGAGACAAAGCAGAAAGATCATCTGCGTTGATGGAGTTTTTTTCTAAATTAAGCTGAATAACTCCATAAAAATTAATGTTGCCAGACAAGAAATACTTCTTGAACTCTCCCCCAGTTATGAGCATATTTTTAAAAATAAACTTCGAACCAATAGGAAAAGTTACATTTTTAGATGAGGGAGGCAAAGGATTGTGCTGAGTAGAAGTATCAAAAGTAGAAGTTTGACTACAGTATGATGCATCAATATATGAGAGACCACTCTTAAATAAATATGATATGCCAATATAAGTTACGTCGCTGTATTTTATACTAATTGTAGTAAGCGAAGGCGGGAGATTTTCGGCCAAAAACTTTGCACCTTCATCACCTATTTGACATTGAAATAAAATAATCTCCACAAGAGAACCAAGGTTTTTATTAGTGAACAACTTTAAACAATTTACATCGAGAACAGAAGATAATAATCCAAACGCTGTTGTATTTTCTTTAAGGGGAACATCAGAGGGAAAAGTTTTACAAGATAATTGCATCCACTCTGATAACTTTACATCGTCATCGATACCATTGGTAAAAAACTGATATTCTGCGGTGGTTCTTTTATTAATAAAAGTTACCGGTGCGTTTAGAGAAGAGTAATGTTTCTTCAATTGGCTTGTATTTCTTACTTGAAGATGGAGACCTGTTTGCGGCGTTTGAGAAGCTGCTCTCAAACCATCATTAGGAGATATATCTCGGCATTGATCGATGACAATATGAGGTACATTAGTAGCATTTTTCGAATGATGACCAAGGTCGGTTAAGGCTGATTCATCAGTATTTGTCACATTTGAAGGATTATCTGGATTAAAAGAGCGATCATTTTCCTGTTGCGCTTTAGAATCATTATCGGGTGATCTACCTCTAGATCCAGGAACTATAATCCTAAATTTAGTGGCATTTTCTTTTGCAGTAGAATTGGTAAAGGTAACGGTTAACCTTTCAGTGACAACTTCACTTAAAGAATCAACATCTCTCTGCATTGCTTCAGTTTTATCATTCTCAAAGGATAAGCCTAATGAGAGAAGACTTTTAAAATGGGATTTAATTAAATCTTTTATGCATAAAAAAGAAACACGAGTATTTGTTAAATCAATAAAAATAAGCCCTTTAAGGTTAAGGACATCAACTAAAGTTTTCAAAAGAGCATCATCAATTTCGGAATCTGCTAAAACAAGGGAGGTAACGTTTCCAATGTTACCTTGAGTGAGAATATTTCCTGTCGAATTAAGTCTGATATTACTCAAATCAAGAAAGGTAAGACCCTTAAAACCTTGGCATTGAATAAATGTATTCAAAGCTAATGTAGTAAGTCGATTATCAGCTAATGTGAGATGGCTCACATTCTTAATCCAGTTGCTATTACCTAATATAGCTAAATCTTTATTAGTAATTGAACATTGATTTAAATGAAGATGCTTAAGTTTCTCAATCATAGAATCAGCTAAAGCTTCCATAATTTTATCTTGAATGCTGTTACCACTTAGATCAAGAAAATCAAGGTTTTCTAACTTATTTTGATGAAATAAACCTTGTATAACATTAGCAGTAATAAGAAACGAAAAAGCTAAATTAAGAGAGGTAATATTTCTGTAATCAACACTGAGTAGAGTAGGGACAAGTGAACCTCTTCCACCTTTTGAGTTATGGCTCAGATTAATACAGACAAGAGATTTGAGGTTATTGTTGTATAAAGAATTTATATCTGAAAATTCAATAGCATTATTGCTTAAATCGAGATTAGTAAGTTTTGTCAGGTGGTTGCTCTGGGCTAAAAGTCTTAGACCTTTATCATCAATGTCGTTCTCATTTAAGTAAAGATGAGTGAGTTTTTTGACATGATCGCTATTAATCAAAGTCATTAGATCTTGATTACTAATACCGTTTTTGCTTAAATCAAGACAAGTGAGTTGCTTGATACAACCGCTATCAATTAAAGCCTTAAAACTTCCTTGCTTAGTTAGGCTGCCTACTAAATAAAGACTAGAAAGACTTTTAAGAGAACAGAGAGAAGCGCAAATCTTATCACCTGAGAAATTGATACCGCTTATATCAAGAGAAGTCAGCCCTAAAGCACCTTTAAACGCAAGTAGTCTTACTAACGCATTCACGGTAATACATGAGTTACCTCTTATGTTGATAGAATAAATATTCTTCCATTGTCTAAGGGAGGAACGAAGTTCACCAAAGTCCGAATCAGAGACACTCCTCTCTCCGCCTTCTTTTGTTACTAAGTTAATCGACTCAAGGTAATCCACATTAAGGGTAGAGAAAATAGCACCAAGATCACCATCACCATGATTGATTAGCCCCGGACTTAAAGAAATAATACGTACCGTTCTACTCGCTTCTTCACTTTTTAAGAACTCTTGCAATTTTTCAGGATCGAGTTGTCGTACCCCTGTTAAATCAAGATGATTGACTACAACATAGAGAGAAAAATCCACAAAATCCCTAATAAAACTCGATTTCTGAACATTAAAACACAAAAGCCAAACAGAATCAACAATGAATCGAACAAAGTTATAGACCAAGTACTAGCTGCTGAAGCAAGGCTAAATGCATGTAATGATGGGAAGTGGAGCTTTGCAGAATATACAATACTGGACACGCATTTTCACAAATTAGATAAGGGTAGTTGAAAAAAGATAATGCGGAAGCTAATGCTAAGCGGTGGAAAGTTTTATGATACTTTATTGCAGAATGACCTTACCCAAAAAAGTAGAGAGGAAGTTAAGACGTTTTTGAAGTAAAATGAACGTTTTTTCAAAGAGGTATAATATGGGAAAGAGAAGGGAATATACAATAGAGTTTAAATTGGAAGCAATAAAACTAGTAAGAGAAACAGGTCAATCATCAGCAAAAATAGCAAGAGATTTAGGTATGAGTGGAGATTTATTAAGCAGATAGGTAAGAAAATATAATGAAAAATGTCTGGAGTAGATGCATTTCCAAGCAAAGGAAAGTTAGCTCCTTATGACAAAGAAAGGTTTGACTTAAAGAAAGAGTTAGCAAGAATAACTAGGGAAAGAGACATTAAAAAAAAGCCCTGGGATATTTTGCTGGCCAAAAAGAGTGAAATATTCTTTTATAAAAGAGCATAGAAGCAGCTATAAAATACAGGAGTTATGTAGGTTTTTAAATGTATCTGCTTGTGGTTATTATAAATGGGTTGCTCAGGAGAAAAGCAATAAAGAATTAGCAAGAGAGGAGCTTCTAGCAGATATTCAAAAAATATATCAAGCATCACAATGCAGGTACGTAGCTCCTAAAATCCATGCTGAACTAAAAGCTTTAGGCAAAAATTGTAACATCAAAACAGTGCAAGATATAATGCAAAAAATGGCATTCAAGCTAAGCTTAGAAGAAGATTAGACTTCTTTCAAAATTCATGTAGGGAGCTCAAAATTGTGAATTGCAGCAATCAAATTAAACCTTAAACCAAAACGTTTTCGTCGGTTTCTATACCTGTCCGAGATGATTTTAAACCTTTTTAATAAGCCAATTACGTTTTCAAACAATTGCCCTTTGGCTCATAAGTGCCCTGTTCTCTTTTTTTTGTTCTTTGCTTAACGGATTCTTTTTCGTTTTCTTGTGCGGTAATACAACATTTTTGTGTATCTTCTGCATTCCCCTGTAGCCGGCATCAGCTAAGATTTTAGTTTGCGGCAATACTGCTACCTTTGATTCTCTAAACATCCGAAAATCTTGTTTTCTACCATTCGAGAAAGATGTGCATATGACTTTTCTACTCTTCTTCTCTGTTACTATTTGTGTTTTTATAGTATGCCTTTTTTTCTTTCCAGAGTAGAAGGGCTTTTGCTTTTTTTTGATCTCTCTACTGGCGTTTCAGTTCCGTCTATTACTAAAACTTCATATTCTACATCACTCTTTAATAGCTCTTTTTTTCCTGGTAATGCAAAATCTGGATGTTTTATTAATATGTCTTCTACCCATCTTATTATTTTAAAACTGTTACTTTCACTCATGCCATAGCTTTGCCCAATATGAAAATATGTACGATATTCTCTTATATATTCCAGTGCCATAAGTAGCCTGTCTTCTATGCAAAGTTTACTTTTTCTTCCACTTCTAGCTTTTTTTTCTTTTATCCTCCACTTCTAGAATTTCTACCATTCGCTCAAATGTTGCTTTTTTTACCCCTGTTAAACGTCGAAACTTTTCTCCTTCTAACTTTTCTATTCCCTTATATTTCATGCTTTCAAATACTTCATCTTATACTCCCTCTAACAATTTTGAAAGAAGTCTAATAAATTGATGATATAAAAAATGGAGGTTTGACATGAGTCAAGCAAACAGAACTACAGGTTTGGTAGACTATAAAGAACTAGAAACAAATATTTTATCATCTATCAGAGAAGGTAAGCCGCTAACAGGAAGAGATGGAGCATTAACACCATTTATAAAAAGGCTGCTAGAGGCAAGTCTGGAAGGTGAAATAGAAAGCCACATGTTAGCTAAAAGTGAAGAAAACAACCGAAGAAATGGGAGAAATGCAAAAACTTTACGCACGAGTGGAGGCTCATTTGAGCTACTAACACCAAGAGATAGGGAGGGAAGTTTTGAGCCGCAAATAGTCAAAAAAAGGCAAACAAGCCTACATCCAGAACTTGAAACGAAGATTTAAGCACATTTGCCAGTGGTATGAGCTATAGAGATATAGCGTCACATGTTGAAGAAATTTATGACCATAAAATATCGGCAGCAGAGATATCAAGTATTACTAACAAATTACTGCCTGTAATAAATGAATGGCGGAGCCGTCCACTGCAATCTGTATATCCAATAGTATTCATGGATGGCATGTTTTTTAAGGTCAAGGAGGATGGGCATTGTGTGAGTAAATGCATGTATAATATATTAGGCATAAATCAAAATGGCAGAAAAGAAGTACTAGGTTTTTATTTGGCTGAAAGTAAAGGAGCTAATTTCTGGTTAGGAGTGCTAAATGACCTCAAAGAAAAAGGAGTAGAAGATATTCTGATTGCCTGTGTAGATGGGCTAAAAAGCTTTCCTACAGCCATCAACAGTGTATTTCCCAGTGCAGAAGTGCAGCTATGTATAGTACACCAAATAAGAAATTCTCTGAAATATGTATCCAGTAAAGATGTGAAAGTTTTCATGAATGATCTGAAAAAAATATATCGTGCTTCAAGTAAAGAAATTGCTGAGAATTATCTGCTTGAGCCGGAAGAAAAATGGGGAGAGAAGTATCCTCTAGTTATAAAATCCTGGCAGAACAATTGGGAAAACTTATCCAGTTATTTTAAGTATTCTGGGCCAGTTAGGAAGCTGATTTACACCACCAATCCAATTGAGGGGTTGCATAGACAAATCAGGAAATTTACTAAAATTAAGGGTTCATTTACTAATACAAATGCCTTGTACAAACAGATATATTGTGCTATAAAAAAGGTAGAGCAAAAGTGGATTATGGCTCTCCCTAATTGGGCTTTAACTATGTCTCAACTTGATATTTTCTTTCCAGATAGATTGAAAATTGAGTTGAACTAAAAATGCGGTTTGATACACTTTTTTGAACATTCCCTAATACAAAATTACGCAGAATATTTTATCTTTCAAGATTGGTAGCTGCGACTTTCTTCCATGACATTTTTTTGTTTTTTAATTTTCTCCCCTTCTGGACGCACTTTTTCTACAATTTTTTCAAATTCCTCTACTTTTAGCCCTGTTATATCGCGGAAGTTTCTTCGATGTTTCTTTAGGTTATGGTAGTTTAACCCCATTTTGCCTCATTTTTGTTTGTACTATTCTTCTTGATACCATACTTTCATCCTCTTTTCTCTTGTTTTGCATCAGGTCTATGGTCACCATATGCAATTGATACTACTCGCTCTCCGCTTTGCAGTTTTTTTATCGTTTCTTCGACTTGACTTAAATATTCTTGATTGTACATTTTACTTCTCATTCAACCATTTACTTTGCCTCACTTTTTTAGGTTTTTTGCTTTCTGGTTTTTCACTAAAACTATTCCATTTACTCTCTGGCCATCTATCAATCCCAAATGCTATCGATGCTGCTCTCGCATAAATCCTGCAATCTAGCACTTCATTTCTTTCTTTTACCTTTTGCCATTCTTGTTTGGTGTATCCTTTTACCACTTTGCTGACTAATTGCTCTGCTGTTAGCTGCTTAAAATATTCAGGTGCATACTCGGGAAAATGACAATATCCTGGCGGTGTTTCTTCACCATCTTTTAAAATATTAAGTAATTGAAAAAACTCAGACTTTAATATCGATACTCCAACTGGCCAGAGCTTTATTGATGTTATCTCTAAAATCACTGGCCTTCCTTTTAATGAGATCGAAAAGTTAAGATAGCCTAGAAGCTTCTAGCCTGAGTTACATGACTTTCAGTAGAGGTATTACTTAAATAACTTTAGAAGATCTGGCTCTGGAAATAGAGGCATCACCTGCTCTATTGAATCTAGGAGTGTTGTCACGGCACCCATATAGGACTCTAAACTTCTATTAGCATCTTTATTAATAGATCTACAGACTAGGCTAAGGCTTGCTACTGTTCTGCTATCTAATATTGAGGATAAATTGAACGAGATAAATTCCTCTAACGTAATTTTAAAAGGCGAGCGAAACACTTCAGAAATTAAACCTTCGAAAGCTCCCCTCTTGAACGCCTCCCTACTAAATCGCTGACATATGTGCTTTACAATCCCCAACAGAACCTTAGGTAAAAAAGATAAGCATTCATCACAATCGCTAAGCTCTTTAATCTCTACAAACTCTATGGTTAGTCCCGAGGTTAACAGACCGAGATTGCACAAGCAACTTAAAATTGCCTCCGAATTCCCTTTGCGATATTCACTTATAATCGGACCCAAATAACACATCAACCCAATCTTTTCAAAAGCTCGCAAACATAGCCCAGGACTAGAATTATCGTCTATTATATGTTGTTGACCTGAATTAGCACCAAAAACCAAAAGCATAAAAAAGGTTTTTAAACTGCTATTGTCAGCAGCCCAATGTAAAGCGGTACTTCCGTCTTCATCAACTTTGGCAACATCTGCTCCCCAACGTATTAGAACTTCTGCTACTTCCATATGATCCTTTATAGCAGCCCAATGTAAAGCGGTACTTCCGTCTTTACCAACTTTATTAACACTTGCTCCCCGACGTATTAGAGCCTCTACTATATCTATATGGCCCCTTTCAGCAGCCCAATGTAAAGTAGTCCAATCACCTGCATCAACCGCATCAACCTCTATTCCGACACACATTAGCAAAGCCTCCACTATGTCTATACAACCCCTTTCGGCAGCCAAGTGTAAAGCAGTCCAGCACCCTCGATTTACTGCATTGACACTCGCTCCACCATCTATTAAAGCTCGTACCACTTCTGTACGGCGCTTGGCAGCAGCAAAATGCAAAGGATTCCAGCCATCTTGATCCATCAGATTAACCTTCGCTCCTCCTTGCATTAGAGCTTGTACTACCTCTAAATGACCACCTCTAGCAGCCAAAATTAAAGCAGTACTTCCACATTTATTCCCTGCATTAAGCCACGCCTTCCTACCCATCAAAGCTTGCACTACCTCTAAATGACCACCTCTAGCAGCCAAAATTAAAGCAGTACTTCCACATTTATCTCTTACATTAAGCTTTACCTTCTTATCTATTAGAACTCTTACCACTTCTAAATGACCATTTTGGGAAGCTAAATGTAAAGGAGTACTCCCATGGTTATTTTGTGCACAAAAATCCACCTCGCCACACATTAGAACTCTTACCACTTCTAAATGACCATTTTTAGAAGCTAAATGTAAAGGAGTATTTTTATATCTATCTCTTGCACCAAGCTCTGCCCCTTCGTCTATCATGGCTTTTACCTCTTCAAAACAACCACCTCCAGAAGCTAAATGTAAAGGAGTAGTTATGTAATTAATCTTGCAACCCATACATCTACTTATTATAACTTCTACCCCCACTGCTTTCTACAGCAAAGCTAAACAACTGAGAACAACACACTAACTTACCTAACACGTACTATGGCATACCTACACAAACCGACTACCAAGCTCCTATCAGCATAAACTAAGAACCCATGGTGGATTATATTCTACCTTAAAACCATGTCAAGCTCAATCCGAAGACCTTTTAAGCTTGGAGTCAATTGTGACAAAAGTTTTTTAATAAGCTCAATACAGGATCCTTTGCTTACTTTTAATTACGTTTTTATCATCAATTCACTTGGCTTCGCTTCCCATCTTAAAACAATTCAGTATTAACTCAGCAATATAACTATTTTTAGTGCTCAAGACTAGCAAATGTGAGAGCAAGTTTTTGGAGATGGATTGACCTATCAGCCGCCCCGTAGGAAGATGATCTACCTTCTGAACCCTGTTTCTCTCTATAAGCAGTACGCATTCTCTTAAATATATAGTTCCGGATGGCTTTGTTGCATAGCGCTGATAGGCATGCAAATGAGAGTAAACTTACGCAGTTAATTTAAATTTACTGATATCGGCATGCCTGTTTTCGAATTTGCCTTGTAAATTCCTTCCATTTCCACCTCTTGTACCAATTTCCGCTATACAAAGAACGGATAGACAATAATGGAAAAAGCCATACTAAAGCAAGTGAAGTAGTGAGGTTTAAATGGCATTAAGATCAAAATTATTGGATGAAAAAGTAGTAGAATCAGCAAAAGAAATGCTGAAGAAAGTAAGGAATAATGCATATGTTTCAAAAAAACTAAATGCTGTAATTGCAGCAAAAAAGTACAGTATAACGGCTGTAGCAAAAATATATTGCATTTCAAGAAAGGCACTTACTGCATGACCTAAAATTTGGCAGAGAAGAAAAACTGTTTGCTCCTCCATCACGCTGTAGAAAAACTAAATTAAATCAGGCTCAACTACAGTAAATTGAAGCATGTATAGAAGAAAATCCTAATATTACCATTAAAGAAATGAGAATAAGAATCCAGGAAAAGTTCGGATTAAATATCAGCAAATCTACAGTACACTGCCATATGCAAAAGATGAAATTTTTATATATTACAACAAGACCAGTAAACAACGTACAAGATAAAAGTAAACAAGAGGAATTCAAAAAAAAATCTCAATGAATTTATTAGACTTCTTTCAAAATTGTTAGAGGGAGTATAAGATGAAGTATTTGAAAGCATGAAATATAAGGGAATAGAAAAGTTAGAAGGAGAAAAGTTTCGACGTTTAACAGGGGTAAAAAAAGCAACATTTGAGCGAATGGTAGAAATTCTAGAAGTGGAGGATAAAAGAAAAAAAAAGCTAGAAGTGGAAGAAAAAGTAAACTTTGCATAGAAGACAGGCTACTTATGGCACTGGAATATATAAGAGAATATCGTACATATTTTCATATTGGGCAAAGCTATGGCATGAGTGAAAGTAACAGTTTTAAAATAATAAGATGGGTAGAAGACATATTAATAAAACATCCAGATTTTGCATTACCAGGAAAAAAAAGAGCTATTAAAGAGTGATGTAGAATATGAAGTTTTAGTAATAGACGGAACTGAAACGCCAGTAGAGAGATCAAAAAAAAGCAAAAGCCCTTCTACTCTGGAAAGAAAAAAAGGCATACTATAAAAACACAAATAGTAACAGAGAAGAAGAGTAGAAAAGTCATATGCACATCTTTCTCGAATGGTAGAAAACAAGATTTTCGGATGTTTAGAGAATCAAAGGTAGCAGTATTGCCGCAAACTAAAATCTTAGCTGATGCCGGCTACAGGGGAATGCAGAAGATACACAAAAATGTTGTATTACCGCACAAGAAAACGAAAAAGAATCCGTTAAGCAAAGAACAAAAAAAAGAGAACAGGGCACTTATGAGCCAAAGGGCAATTGTTTGAAAACGTAATTGGCTTATTAAAAAGGTTTAAAATCATCTCGGACAGGTATAGAAACCGACGAAAACGTTTTGGTTTAAGGTTTAATTTGATTGCTGCAATTCACAATTTTGAGCTCCCTACATGAATTTTGAAAGAAGTCTAATCTTCTTCTAAGCTTAGCTTGAATGCCATTTTTTGCATTATATCTTGCACTGTTTTGATGTTACAATTTTTGCCTAAAGCTTTTAGTTCAGCATGGATTTTAGGAGCTACGTACCTGCATTGTGATGCTTGATATATTTTTTGAATATCTGCTAGAAGCTCCTCTCTTGCTAATTCTTTATTGCTTTTCTCCTGAGCAACCCATTTATAATAACCACAAGCAGATACATTTAAAAACCTACATAACTCCTGTATTTTATAGCTGCTTCTATGCTCTTTTATAAAAGAATATTTCACTCTTTTTGGCCAGCAAAATATCCCAGGGCTTTTTTTTAATGTCTCTTTCCCTAGTTATTCTTGCTAACTCTTTCTTTAAGTCAAACCTTTCTTTGTCATAAGGAGCTAACTTTCCTTTGCTTGGAAATGCATCTACTCCAGACATTTTTCATTATATTTTCTTACCTATCTGCTTAATAAATCTCCACTCATACCTAAATCTCTTGCTATTTTTGCTGATGATTGACCTGTTTCTCTTACTAGTTTTATTGCTTCCAATTTAAACTCTATTGTATATTCCCTTCTCTTTCCCATATTATACCTCTTTGAAAAAACGTTCATTTTACTTCAAAAACGTCTTAACTTCCTCTCTACTTTTTTTGGGTAAGGTCATTCTGCAATAAAGTATCATAAAACTTTCCACCGCTTAGCATTAGCTTCCGCATTATCTTTTTTCAACTACCCTTATCTAATTTGTGAAAATGCGTGTCCAGTATTGTATATTCTGCAAAGCTCCACTTCCCATCATTACATGCATTTAGCCTTGCTTCAGCAGCTAGTACTTGGTCTATAACTTTGTTCGATTCATTGTTGATTCTGTTTGGCTTTTGTGTTTTAATGTTCAGAAATCGAGTTTTATTAGGGATTTTGTGGATTTTTCTCTCTATGTTGTAGTCAATCATCTTGATTTAACAGGGGTACGACAACTCGATCCTGAAAAATTGCAAGAGTTCTTAAAAAGTGAAGAAGCGAGTAGAACGGTACGTATTATTTCTTTAAGTCCGGGGCTAATCAATCATGGTGATGGTGATCTTGGTGCTATTTTCTCTACCCTTAATGTGGATTACCTTGAGTCGATTAACTTAGTAACAAAAGAAGGCGGAGAGAGGAGTGTCTCTGATTCGGACTTTGGTGAACTTCGTTCCTCCCTTAGACAATGGAAGAATATTTATTCTATCAACATAAGAGGTAACTCATGTATTACCGTGAATGCGTTAGTAAGACTACTTGCGTTTAAAGGTGCTTTAGGGCTGACTTCTCTTGATATAAGCGGTATCAATTTCTCAGGTGATAAGATTTGCGCTTCTCTCTGTTCTCTTAAAAGTCTTTCTAGTCTTTATTTAGTAGGCAGCCTAACTAAGCAAGGAAGTTTTAAGGCTTTAATTGATAGCGGTTGTATCAAGCAACTCACTTGTCTTGATTTAAGCAAAAACGGTATTAGTAATCAAGATCTAATGACTTTGATTAATAGCGATCATGTCAAAAAACTCACTCATCTTTACTTAAATGAGAACGACATTGATGATAAAGGTCTAAGACTTTTAGCCCAGAGCAACCACCTGACAAAACTTACTAATCTCGATTTAAGCAATAATGCTATTGAATTTTCAGATATAAATTCTTTATACAACAATAACCTCAAATCTCTTGTCTGTATTAATCTGAGCCATAACTCAAAAGGTGGAAGAGGTTCACTTGTCCCTACTCTACTCAGTGTTGATTACAGAAATATTACCTCTCTTAATTTAGCTTTTTCGTTTCTTATTACTGCTAATGTTATACAAGGTTTATTTCATCAAAATAAGTTAGAAAACCTTGATTTTCTTGATCTAAGTGGTAACAGCATTCAAGATAAAATTATGGAAGCTTTAGCTGATTCTATGATTGAGAAACTTAAGCATCTTCATTTAAATCAATGTTCAATTACTAATAAAGATTTAGCTATATTAGGTAATAGCAACTGGATTAAGAATGTGAGCCATCTCACATTAGCTGATAATCGACTTACTACATTAGCTTTGAATACATTTATTCAATGCCAAGGTTTTAAGGGTCTTACCTTTCTTGATTTGAGTAATATCAGACTTAATTCGACAGGAAATATTCTCACTCAAGGTAACATTGGAAACGTTACCTCCCTTGTTTTAGCAGATTCCGAAATTGATGATGCTCTTTTGAAAACTTTAGTTGATGTCCTTAACCTTAAAGGGCTTATTTTTATTGATTTAACAAATACTCGTGTTTCTTTTTTATGCATAAAAGATTTAATTAAATCCCATTTTAAAAGTCTTCTCTCATTAGGCTTATCCTTTGAGAATGATAAAACTGAAGCAATGCAGAGAGATGTTGATTCTTTAAGTGAAGTTGTCACTGAAAGGTTAACCGTTACCTTTACCAATTCTACTGCAAAAGAAAATGCCACTAAATTTAGGATTATAGTTCCTGGATCTAGAGGTAGATCACCCGATAATGATTCTAAAGCGCAACAGGAAAATGATCGCTCTTTTAATCCAGATAATCCTTCAAATGTGACAAATACTGATGAATCAGCCTTAACCGACCTTGGTCATCATTCGAAAAATGCTACTAATGTACCTCATATTGTCATCGATCAATGCCGAGATATATCTCCTAATGATGGTTTGAGAGCAGCTTCTCAAACGCCGCAAACAGGTCTCCATCTTCAAGTAAGAAATACAAGCCAATTGAAGAAACATTACTCTTCTCTAAACGCACCGGTAACTTTTATTAATAAAAGAACCACCGCAGAATATCAGTTTTTTACCAATGGTATCGATGACGATGTAAAGTTATCAGAGTGGATGCAATTATCTTGTAAAACTTTTCCCTCTGATGTTCCCCTTAAAGAAAATACAACAGCGTTTGGATTATTATCTTCTGTTCTCGATGTAAATTGTTTAAAGTTGTTCACTAATAAAAACCTTGGTTCTCTTGTGGAGATTATTTTATTTCAATGTCAAATAGGTGATGAAGGTGCAAAGTTTTTGGCCGAAAATCTCCCGCCTTCGCTTACTACAATTAGTATAAAATACAGCGACGTAACTTATATTGGCATATCATATTTATTTAAGAGTGGTCTCTCATATATTGATGCATCATACTGTAGTCAAACTTCTACTTTTGATACTTCTACTCAGCACAATCCTTTGCCTCCCTCATCTAAAAATGTAACTTTTCCTATTGGTTCGAAGTTTATTTTTAAAAATATGCTCATAACTGGGGGAGAGTTCAAGAAGTATTTCTTGTCTGGCAACATTAATTTTTATGGAGTTATTCAGCTTAATTTAGAAAAAAACTCCATCAACGCAGATGATCTTTCTGCTTTGTCTCAGAAAGATGTCAGTAATCTTTCGAAATTAGATTTAACTAGTAATAATCTTAATGATGACTGTGCAATAGCTTTAAAGAATTGTTCGTTTCCGGACTCTATGGAACTTAATTTGGGAGATAATAATATTGGTAATAGTGGTTTACAATCTTTGCTTGAAGCTGATTTTTTTGAAAAGCTTGCTGTACTTCGTATGAACAATAACAAATTTGATCATAAAGGTTGGAAAAATTCAAAAAGTCTTGCTTTTCGAAACCTTCAATACCTTAATTTATCCGGGAACTTAATTGGTTCTACGGGTGCAAAATTCATAGCTTCTCATGAATACCCGAGGCTTGAAAAGCTTTATTTAAGTAATGCTGTTCTTGGTGATGGAGGTGTGAAATATTTGACAGAAAATAGTTTTCCATTACTTACCTTAGCTGGTTTAAATTCTAATAATATTAGTAGTATAGGTGCAATAAGTTTAGCTAATAAAATGTGGCCAAGGCTTGTTAAATTGACTTTAGATGGTAACTCTATTGGTTATTCAGGTGTATCAGCTTTTGCTGGTAGAAGTTTGCAAAAGCTTGGAGCGTTTTCCATAGGTGTTGTACCTCATGTCCCTCCCGAATGTATAGGGAGTTTATTCAGATCTAGCTTCGAGATTCTTAGTATTAAAGTTGTTACTAAATATCCAGCTGATATGGAAACTTATGAAAATTCTAAGCCTCTGGATGATGGTAAAGAAATAACTTTTTCTTCAAATTCGAAGTTTGTGTGTGTAGACACGTGTATGCCTGGTGGAAGTTTTGCAAAATATTTCTTGTATGGTAAGATTGATTGTAGAGGAATTGTTCAACTTGACTTATCAGGAAATACTCTTTCCAAAGATGATATTTGTGCCTTTGCTACTGCAAACATGGAACAACTTGATATTCTCATATTACAAAATACTAATATTAATGATGAAAGTTTAGAAAAGTTAAGTAGTATTAGTTTTATGAGAATTAAAGAGATTAATTTATCTAATAATTCTATTAGTGGTGAGGGTGCATTGAAAGCTCTTCCTAATTGTTGTTGGAAAAGTACTGTAAAAGTTTACCTATTTAATAACAAAAATATTGATGAAGATCACAAAATTCAAATAAAGGATTCTTGCGCGGTTAATGTCTTTTTTGTTCTGGAATACGATGGATCTCATAATTCATCTCATAATTCATCTCGTAATTCATCTCGTAATTCATCTCGTAATTCATCTCGTAATTCATCTCGTAATTCATCTTGTGGTTCATTCTATGAATGGTCAAATGATTCAATTTTTAACCTACAGTTGACTAATTTACGTACAAGTTCACCTAATCTAGATTCTTTGCCAGCTGGATTAACTGAGAAGCATGTTTCTTTCGCTTATAATGATGATTCAACCTATCCTCCTACTCCTAAAGATGTTGCTTCAGTGGTTCTAGCAAATGCTGCTGGCAGTAGTAAAGAAGATGCAAGTACAGGTATTGATAATATACGAATAAATAACGATACTTCATCAAGTAACTCTATTCATTCCCCAGCTGAACATGCTCGTGCTGCTAATGAAAATTTGCTTTCAAGTATTAGTGATGTTGCTCAAAATCCAGTTTACAATGGTACTACTTTGTCAAAGAAAAGGGCTAGGAGTCCAAATGTATCACCACCTATGCTGAGAAAACTCCCCAGAGGTAACGTTCATAGTTTTATTTCCACTAATACAGAAAAAGAGATATTACAACTTGGTGGTTCTGGTAATTTTGGTGGTACGCAATCCATCTTAAAAGATCCTCAGGCTAGTAGTGTTTCTGACCGTAGCAAGGGTAAGGACGGTAGATAGAGGTAATACGTTGATGAAGGAAGTGTTAAAAAAAACGTACGTGCTAAATTAAGAGATTGTGAGCAAATTTAGGAGAGTTAAGGTGAATACCAAGTTTTTTTGTACTTACGTCAATATTTAAAAAGGCATACGGGCAAGTTGAATAAAGTAGAAAGGAGCTCTTAAGTAAGTAGCTATTAATTCAGCAGTATATAATGCTAACAAATTTAAATAGTGCAATCATTTCCAGCGCTCAGGACCAACTGTTGTGAGAAGAGTTTGTTTTGAGATGGCTTGTGCTACCACGTGATCCATACGAACTTTTTTATATGGTAATTTCACTGTACGCTAAAACCATCTATATTGGATCACTTTCGCTAAATCTACGTACGAACTGGTTTGCCTAATTTTGTTGTAACAATTTCAAGCTTTTATTTTTACAACCCTATTTTTACGCAACGCGTTCTCGTAAATATACGTACTATTTTTGTGTTTTTGGGGAAAGTAAATAATTAAGATTTTTGTCATGCTAATCAATGTAATATTCTTCTCAAAAATACTTCTTATGCTATCTACAGATTAAGATATAGATAACACGCTGAAAATCTTCCCCATTGTGATAAACTGAGTAAAGCTAAAAAATGATAATTTATTACTATATTACATGAATCTGATTGTATGTAGAATGGGTAAATTATTGAAATTCTTAGATTTTTAATGAATTAGGGAACAGCAGTGAAGTTTTTTTACTCAAATTTAGGTGTTATTCATTGACAACTTTTATTGTAAATCTTAGAGTAGATAAGCTAAATTGTTGTACTGTATTGATACTTTTTTTAACAGAATTGTAAGATGTAGGAGTTATGTACATGAGTAAAGAGTGTATGGTGTTTATTTTGGTTACCTATCTGCTGACGTTTCTCCTGGTCCATGTTGTACCTAATACTCTTTTTCTTGCTTCTTTTGTACCTGGCGTCATTGCTATTCTATTAACGATTTATAATAGGAAGAAAATAAGTAGCCTTTTTAAGAAGGATTCAGTAAAAAATCTTCTATGTGGACTGATGATCCCATTAGTGACGTTTCCTAGCGTTTTTGGACTAGGTCTGCTATTCTCATTGATAAAATATGAACCAAAATTAGAACCTGTTGGCATTGTTTACTTTGCGCTTCCGATTGCGTTTATTGGTAGTTTCGTAGGTAGTGCTATTTCTAGTATTTCAATTATGGTTGGTTGGCAAGGTTATTTTTTAAAGAACATAAGAGCCCAAATATCAAATTTTTATGCTAGGGTGTTGTTGATTGGTTTACTTTATGGAATATTTTCTACAATTATAGTTGCTGGTCATACAGAACATATGTCACTTCCCATGATCTGAATTTCTTTTGCTCATCTTCTCTTAACATCTATAATCTATACTTGGCTGTTTGAAAAAAACGGTTCAATTTGGTCGGTGGTTATAGCACATAGCTTGTTTTATGCTTTTCCTTTTTCTCTCACACCTATTGTTGGGGTTGCCTTTTTCCAGTCTGTAAGTTTTTCGTTGCTACTAACAGTTTTCTATTTTTTTGCTGTCCTAGGCATTGTTCTGTTTGGTGAGCCGAATAGAGAAGGAACGTTTCTAAAAACTGTTCATAATCCTTGATATGTGCATTAGTAGGCTATTGTATTGCACAAGTTAGTCTATATTAAAGAAGAAGGTTTCATCGGTAGGACGTGAAGATTTAAGAAGGATTTCTCACTCTAGGGAAGAAATTTCTAGGTAGAAAGTGTTAAATCGAGATTCATTACTACCCACGATAATCTAAATAAGATTTTTTCTTATAATCAAGTTATAGTCAATTCGAACAACTTTTCACATCTAATAAAACTTCTAATTCTAGATTTAGGATTGAAATTAGTAAGTGGAATGATTATGTAATGCTTATATAATAAAAGGAGGTACAACATGAGTAATATAGTTCATTCAAATAAAAACAATAATCGTGATAATTTTAGTGTAAGAGGATTGCAAAGAGCTGTTGATGAAATATTTGATAGCTTCTTCACAGGGTGGGGCTCAGAGCTTTCTAGAAGGGGTAGTAGTCTATTACCAGCTTGCGACTTTTATGAAACAAAAAAAGCTATTGTCTGTCACTAGAGTTACCTGGTATTTCGAAAGAAAACATAGATATCAGCATATCTGGCAATAACTTAATAGTGAAGGGTGAAAAGACGTGTGATAAAGAGTCAAAAGATAAGCAGTTTTATCATCGAGAAATATACTGTGGCTCTTTCTATAGGTCTATTCAGCTCCCAGTAAATGTAGAGCAAGATAAGGTATCTGCTAATTTTTCAGATGGAGTATTGCACGTGACCATACCTAAGTCGGGGAAACACATCAAGAAAATTGATGTAAAGTAACCAGTAAGTAATAGCAGGCTTCTAATTTTAGGCTTGCTGTTTTAAATCATTATAGATGAAATGCGATGAAGTTCCTCATCTTATTTTAGCTGAACAAAGTTTCTTGAGTTATTTATCTTACCACACCCTAGAATTGTGCATCTGAGTCTCTATAAAATTATGTCCAGCTAAATTATTTTAAGCTGTGCCAATATTAGCAATCAAGTTAACACTAACTTAATGATGATATATATAAAATGTAATATATTGAATTAATAGTGAGGTTAAAAATGTTACCTAATGAAACAAATTCAGATCATCTTCTAACTCAACAAGAAAATGATCTTGATTTAAAGAAATTTACTGAAGATCCATCAAATATAGAAAGTGTTAATAATCACAAAAAGCTCAAGGAAAGAATCACTGACCTGTTAAAAGGAGATACAGAATTCTCTCGCATGAAACGAGGAGATCAGGCTCTTATAGTAGGTACGGCAAGTGGGTTATTTACAGCATTATTAACACTTTTGGCAGTTGGTGCAGCATTTGCTATACTAGGTGCTACAGTTGGTCTTACTTTATATTTCGCTGTAAAAGTAACTGTAAAATCAGTTCAATCTGGATATAAAGGACTCAAATGGTCAGCTGAAAAAACTGTTGAAGGAACACAATATACTGCAGGCAAAATAAAAAAAGGCTTTATAAACGCTAAAGATTCGTTAAAAGAAGCTGGAAGTTCTGTAGTACAGAAAACAAGAGAATGCACCAGTGATACACTTAAAAAAGTGGGAAGTAAATTGGGTAATTTGGGTTCAAGTATATCTAATTTGGATAGCATCCCATATTCAATAGACTTGCAGAATCAAACTGTTGTTTTAAAAACAGAAGAAAAAACGAAAAACTTCAATAGTGTGAAGGAGATGCTTGTTAATGAAATTTTGCAAGACAAGACTGTCAATAAATCTGCTTTAATTAAGGAAGTATTCTCTGAATTAAACAGAAAAATATTGGAAAAGGCTGATTCTATTGATGGTCCACAAGGTTTCAAAAAGGACCAGTTAATCAATCAATTGAAACAACAAGCAGATTTTGTCAAAGAATTGTATGATAAGAAGTTGCAAAATTTATTGGCTCAAGATGATAACAATCTCTATGAAATTTTCTCTGAACATCATGATGAAATCAAGAGGATTATTAGAGAATGTACAATAGAGCATAAACTTTCTAATTCTATAGAGAACCTTAATAAGATAGCAAGCAAGTGTGGTAAAAGCAAAAAAGTAAGTAATGTGAAGTATCGAGGTGAAACACCAACTGCAACAATAGGATGTAAAATAGGAACAACGCGACGTAATAGCACTGGTAACCTTACTAAGGTATTAACTCCAAAAGTACCAAATATAAGTGCTTCACTGACTAATTTGAATCAGGTTATAAATTCATTACCACAAAATTCTCTGAGTGAAGATGTTTTCAATCATCCTACTGTCAGACGAAATCTCGATGCTTTATCTAGTAGAACTGCAACTCGTAGTAATTCTGTTAGTAGCTATTTTAGTGCCATTAGTACGTTCAGTGATATCGATGACAGTATTGCGTCTAAAAGCAGTTCTTTCAGTGACCTTAGTGATTCTGATAGTGGAAGAGGTGCATCTATTCCTTCTACACCAGAGAGGATGATTATTTCTTCGGACGACTTAATTAAAACTGGGTCACAATTGAAAAAAGTAAATTATCAGGAAAAAGTAGGTGAACAACAGCCTTCTACATTTATGTCTGGTCAAGAGCCTATTCAGGTGACACAATCTTTGCAAACATCAATATAAACAAAACAGCTCACCTTCTTCAAAAGGATGTTACTTATTCAGTAATGTCCTTTTATTTTCTACATTCATATTTATAATACAGATTTTGGATTATATTTTAGATAAATTGTTAAAAATCCTTACTCTTTTTATTAAATCTCATCAAATTTAAAAATCTTAGTTTATTGCATACTTCATGCAGACATTATTGTGGAATTATTAATAACTCCTGAAACCTGAATTATGTATTAATAATTAAAAAGAGGAAGAATACCGATAACTTATAATTACGAAATTTAAGATAGAAAAATTAATGGGCACTTTTTAAATTCGATTACACTTAGCTAAAAAATCAAGATTTTCAATAATTTACCTTAAATCTAATCCATAATTTGGGTTTGAAGAATGGATAGTAGGACGCTCTACTTTTTCAAGCCTGGTATTAGGTTCTAAATTACTGCACAATGCAAAACTTACACAAGCTAACCCAGCAATTCCAATAACTATCCCTAGTATATGCATTTCCATAATACAAAATAATACCTCTTACCAATAACACTACACCAATAACTCCATCTAAAATCGGTTGATTTGATGATTTTTTATCTTTGGTAATACTAGATCTAATATGAAAATATGGTTCAGCTTGAAATGACCTATTTGGTTCTTGCATATTAGTTTGCGTAAAAGTATTTTGGTCTTTCTTATTGATTTTACAGATGGGTTGATTTGTATGACGATTTTCTCTGTGCCACTCAGTGTTGTTTTCTGTATCTTCCTCAAATATATTAACGATTTCTTCTTGTTCATCAGTAATAAAATTTAAAGGATTTTCTTCGTCTTTGTTTTCCTCTTTTACACTGGTTTCACATGTGAGCTTAGGATCTTTGCTTCCTGTTGAAATATTTTTGGTTTCTTCAATATTTGCAAACATAGGTTTGTGTATTTTAAGATTTCCACAGTCTTTATTGATACCCTCACATCTAGTTTCAACATTACTACTTGCAGCTTCAACTTCTATATTCAGAATTTCCTCAAACTCCTTCATAATCAATACAATTTCTTTACAATTTTGTTTATTAGCATAATCAATCAATGTATGGCTTATCTCTTTACCTTCTGCTTTCTTTACTTTCACTTTTTGGTTGAGAATTTTTTTCAAAATACCATTCTTTTGAGAAGCTTCTAGAACTGCTCTAACAGCTTTAATATTTTCCTCTAATATGCAGGATAACAGCGCTGTGTCAGTTATTGTTAGACCATTTGGCAAATTTTGGATCAATTCCTCACTAAGAACATCCTGTAAGATTCCTTGATTTATTCCTTCTTGTAAAAGCTCCTCAAAAGCTTGATTATTTTTATAGAACATAGATTGGCACAGTAGCGTTAGAGTCCCTTCCTTTTCCTCATCCTTGTAAATTATTTTTTTTGTAAGAAGTTTCTTTGTGTTGTAATTAGATTTATTAAATTTTTCACTAATATTTTCACCGTTTTCTATCTTCTTTAATAGCTTGAAAAGCTTTTTTTTATCTTTATTTGTAAAATTGTCCTGATCACCTGCAAGCTTATAGATTATATTTTTTTTGTTCTTGATCTTTTTGAACTTTGGCATCATATTTCTTTCTCTACAATATTTAATTTTATAAATTGGTTACATTAATAACTCATTAGTTGCTTAATTAAGGCACCAATTTGTAAAACTTATCCATCTGCTCACTCCACAACATCGGTATTTCTCTTAAATCAGCTAGCTTCAAACTTCTTGGCTGCTTCCCATTTATTATGTCTTCTTTAATTTTTGGTGCTAAATAATTTAATCTCAAAATTTGCTGTATACGTCTTGTACCTATATTAATTTTAGCACTCAGCTCCTTTACACTTCTATATTTTCCTTCCTCTAGTTGCCGTTTCCAGAGATGTGCTCTCACCACTGCTTTCAGTAGCGCATTATTTGTTTTCCCTTCTGGCTCTACTACTGTGCATTTATTTCCTTTCTTTTTTATTGGTGTAAATTCCACCTTATCCTCTAAACTCACCTCTATTCCATCTTCTTTTACCATTACTCCCTTTATTAATTTTTTCACTACTTCTTTCTGCTTTCCAAAACTTAAATTTTTCCATTTTTCTTCGGTCTTTTCTTTCCCATTTTCATATAGCTGCTCTGTCTTTCTCATTACTTCTTTTTCTACTTCTCCTGCTATTACATTTCGGTTTTCTGATTCACAACCTTTTCCCCTTAAATGATTGTTGCATACATAATATCGATACCTTTTATTCTCTTTTTTTGAGTATGTCAGAGTCATGTTTACATCACAGCCCTTGCACTTAATTATTCCCTTTAACAGTGCTTCCTCGTATTTCACCTTTCTATATGGTTGATTCCTTATCAATTCTTGTGCTTTTTGCCATTTTTCTTCCTCTATTATTGCTTCATGCTTTCCTTTATACTCTTTTTCATAATGTCTTATCTTTCCCATATATATTGGATTTGTTATTATTCTTCTCACCGTCGCTTTTTTAAAGATATCTGCTTTCGTTCTGTAACCTTGACTATTCAATTCCCTTGCCAGTTCTGCCATTGACTTCAGCTCCAAATACCTTTCAAATATATGCTTCACCGTCTTTGCTTCTTTTTCATTTATTATTAATTCTTTATCTTTTACATCATATCCAAGCGGCAAAGTGCCCCCATCCACAATCCCTGCTCCTTTGATGTTGCTATTTTATTTTTTACCCTTTCTACGATCATTTCTCTTTCTAGTTGTGCTGCTCCTGATAATACCGTTTGTACAAACTTTCCCATTGGCGTATTATTGTCAAATATCTGCGTTACTGCTACAAAATTTACTCTATGTCTTCTAAAAAATGATGTTACTTCGATGCTGTCTTTTGTTTCCCTTGATAGTCTATCTAGTGTGTACACTACTACACAATCTACTTCTCCTCCTTTAACATCTGCAAATAATTCCTTTATCGCTGGTCTTTCTAAATTTTTCCCTGAATATCCGCCATCATCGTACCTTCTTGCCAATGCTACCCAACCTTCTCGGCTTTTTATATACTTCTCATACCAACTCTCATTGTTGGCCAGTCAAATAGGAGACATTGCAGAGTTGTTTAATTGTGGAGCTGGCAAGAGAAGTAATAAATTTGCACAAAGCACCCTCAAGCAGAGCAATTGTATCGTATATTTTATTGCGCAAAATGTTCTGTTTTATATATAACCAAAGCCTCTCAACAGGATTGAGCTCAGGTGAGTATGGAGGTAGGCATATAATGTCGATATTTTTAGGTACCTTTAAATTTTTTCCAACTAGCACAATCCATAACAAGAAAAGCCTCTCGTGTTTCTAGATATTGCGACATCTGCTCAAGAAATATGTCTATGCAATCAGTGTTGACATTTGAGCTAGAACTCTCTCCATTTCTAGGATTAACCGCACTATAGAGATAGAAATTTTGCCTACCTAATTTTGTTTTAACCTGTGTTCTAATCCCCTTTTTAAACCACCCATGTCCAACCTTTGAATGTGTGCCAAACCGTGATTCATCAAAGAAAAATAGCTTCATTGAGATTTTTTTTTGAATTCCTCTTGTTTGCTTTTATCTTGTCCATTATGAACTGGTCTTGGTGTAATATATGAGAATTTCATCTTTTGCATATAGCGGTGTACTGTAGATTTGCTGATATTTAATCTGAACTTTTCCTGGATTCTTATTCTCATTTCTTTAATGGTAATATTAGGATTTTCTTCTATCCACTCTTCAATTTGCTGTAGTTGAACCTGATTTAATTTAGTTTTTCTACGGCGTTGTGGAGGAGCAAACAGTTTTTCTTCTCTGCCAAATTTTAGGTCATGCAGTAAGTGCCTTTCTTGAAATGCAATATATTTTTGCTACAGCCGTTATACTGTACTTTTTTGCTGCAATTACAGCATTTAGTTTTTTTGAAACATATGCATTATTCCTTACTTTCTTCAGCATTTCTTTTGCTGATTCTACTACTTTTTCATCCAATAATTTTGATCTTAATGCCATTTATACCTCAACTATTTTACTTACTTCATTATCGCTTTTCTTCCATCTTTGTCCATCTGTTTGCCGTGTAATGGGAATTGGTATAAGCAAGCAGACTAGCACAGAAAGTGGTTACAACATTTTCGATGAGATTATATGGAAAACTGGATTCCAGTGTCAAGCACTGGAATGACACCTTCCTGCTCAGTTCATGTTGCCATAAATATTAAGAAATTTACCAAGTAAAAAAAAGGCAAAAGATATCCCGTATTAGCTAGTTGTCACTCTCTAATCCTGCAAATTGGCGTACTATACTGTCTTAAACGCTTTATAAGCGCGTTTCAGCTTATATAGGTAAAAACCCAGAAATGTTGTGAAGACGTAAAGTGTGCATAGTGCAAAAAATTAAAAATAAGACGCCAATTACGTAATACTGTTGCCATTTAATCTGCACAGATTGAAGATAAATGAATACCTTCAGTACCATGATAATGGGGCTGGCGAAGGGTGTCAAGTAAGTTTTTTCGTTTCTACTGAATGACAGTTGTGGCTTGGGAGGTAGTGCAAGAAGTCTACTGATGGCTTTCAAGGCAGTTGAGCTTAATTATTAGAGTAGTAATGTTTATTTTTATATTGACTATTGAGGTTTATTATTTTATAACTAGAAACTTAGTTATTTTAATGAGCTTGAGTTCATAACATATGCCTACGATAAATCAATTAATACGTAAGGGTAGATTAGGATTGACCCATAAGAAAAAGGTACCAGCTTTGGGAGAAAGCAACCCTCAAAGGAGAGGTGTTTGCACTAAGGTGTATACTACAACTCCTAGAAAGCCTAACTCAGCACTCCGTAAAGTAGCCAGAGTAAAAATTAGTGGGTATGGTGAAGTGACGGCTTATATACCTGGTGAAGGTCATAATTTACAAGAACACTCTGTTGTTTTGATACGTGGTGGGCGAGTTAAAGATTTGCCAGGTGTGCGTTATCACATAATAAGAGGTGCCCTTGATCTGCGTGGTGTGCAAAATCGAAAGAAAGCTCGTTCAAAATATGGTGTAAAGAAATCTGGTTAAAGTTTATGGCTCGTCGGAATAAAGCAAAAAAAAGAGAAATAAGTCCTGATTCGCGTTACGGCAGTGTTTTGCTGATGCGTTTCATTAATACAATCATGAAATGTGGTAAAAAATCTACTGCAGAAAAGATTATCTATGACGCTTTGTCTTTAGCTGAAAAGAAAATAGGCGAAGGTGGGTTATCAATTTTTGAGACAGCAGTAGGAAATGTTACTCCTTCTATAGAAGTGCGTTCTCGACGCATTGGTGGTGCAACTTATCAAGTACCTGTTGAAGTTCGACAAGATAGAGCGGTTTCTTTAGCGTTAAGGTGGATTGCTAAAGCAACTTCTGCTGCTCGAAAAAAGAGTGGAAAAACCACTGTTGATTGTTTGCAATCTGAAATACTGGATGCTTATAATAAACGCGGTGGTGCGTTTAAGATGTGCGAAGAAAAATATAAAATGGCTGAAGCTAATAAGGCATTTTCTCATCTCCGTTTTTAATGTTAGCTAATTAATTGTGATATGGAGGTTGGAATATCTAAATACAGAAATATAGGGATAATGGCTCACATAGATGCTGGTAAGACTACCACAACAGAGCGTATTTTATTTTATACTGGTAAGCAAAATAGAATTGGTGAAGTGCACGATGGTGCAGCTTCTATGGATTGGATGGAGCAGGAAAAGGAGCGTGGTATTACAATCACATCTGCTGCAACAACATGTTTTTGGAATGATCATAGGGTCAATATAATAGACACTCCTGGTCACGTTGATTTCACTATTGAAGTTGAGAGATCTTTAAGGGTTTTGGATGGTGCAGTTGCTGTATTTGATGGAGTTGCTGGAGTTGAACCTCAATCTGAGACAGTGTGGCGTCAAGCTGATAAATATAGCGTTCCTCGTATCTGCTTTGTTAATAAGATGGATAGAATAGGGACAAATTTTTATCGATGTGTTGATATGATAAAGACGAAGCTTGGTGCAGCACCTTTAGTTATTCATTTACCAATAGGGAGTGAGAAAGATTTCAAAGGTATAATTGACCTTATTTCTATGAAAGCCATTATATGGCAAGAAGAAACGTTGGGCGCTAAATTTTCTTATGAAGATATTCCTTCTGATTTGCTTGATAAGGCTCAAGAATATCGAAATCTTTTATTAGATGCTGCAGCTGAGATGGATGATGAAGCGATGAATACTTACTTTGAGTCTAATGATCTGCCAGTGGATTTACTGAAAAAATGCGTGAGAAATGGGACCGTTAAAGGAAAATTTGTTCCTGTGTTATGTGGATCAGCTTTTAAAAATAAAGGCGTACAACCACTTTTAGATGGTGTGGTTGACTTTTTACCTTCTCCTATTGATGTTGATGTAATTGTTGGAATTGATCCTAAAGATTCAGAAAAGAAAATTGAGGTCAAACCTTCAGAAAAAGAGAAATTTGTTGCTCTTGCATTTAAAGTGATGACGGATAAATTTGTAGGCAGCTTGACGTTTATCCGTATTTATTCTGGTAAATTAAAGTCTAAATCTACCGTTTTAAATGCGTTAAAAAACGAAACTGAAGGGATTGGCAGAATGTTACTTATGCATGCAAATAACCGAGAAGATATAACTGAGGCTAGGGCTGGAGATATAGTTGCTTTAGTTGGGCTAAAGAAAACAACCACCGGAGATACTTTATGTTCTGTTGATTTTCCTATATTATTGGAGCGTATGGAATTTCCTGAGCCTGTTATTGAAATTGCTGTGGAACCTAAAACCACTTCAGATCAGGAAAAATTAGGTATTGCTCTAAATAGGTTGGTTGCAGAAGATCCTTCTTTGAGAATGTCAGTAAATGCGGAAAGTGGCCAGACTATATTGAAAGGCATGGGTGAGCTCCATCTTGAGATTATTGTTGATAGAATGAAGCGCGAATTTAACGTTGAGGCTAACGTCGGTGCTCCTCAGGTTGCATATCGTGAAACTATCACTAAATCTGTTGAAATTGATTACACTCATAAAAAACAATCTGGTGGAGCTGGTCAGTTTGCTAAGGTTAAAATAAAATTTGAACCTCTTGAGCCTGGTTCTGGGTTTCAATTTGAAAGTAAAATTGTAGGTGGTGCTATTCCAAAAGAGTATATTCCTGGGGTAGAAAATGGCTTGGAGTTGATAAAAGAAGGTGGTATAATTTCGGGATTTCCGTTGATTGATTTTAAGGCTACCCTTCTTGATGGTGCTTTTCATGAGGTTGATTCTAGTCCTTTAGCTTTTGAACTTGCTGCTAAAGGTGCTTTTAAAGAGATGGCAAATAAAGCTGGTCCAAAAATGCTGGAGCCTATAATGAAAGTTGAAATCATTACTCCTGAAGAATATATGGGTGATGTTATGGGTGATATAAATAGTAGAAGAGGAAATGTTGCTGATATGCTCGATTTAGGTAATAATAGTAAAATAATTACTGCTTCGGTACCTCTTGCAAATATGTTTGGTTATATCAACGTTTTGCGTTCTATGTCTCAGGGAAGGGCGCAGTATAGTATGCATTTTTCTTGTTATGAGCAAGTGCCACAATATGTGGTTGATGAGTTAAAGTTAGAGTATAATTAAGGGTAATGATTATGACAGCAATAGTGGAAGCATTTGGAAAGCCGCATGTAAATGTGGGAACAATAGGACATGTGGATCATGGGAAGACAACGTTAACAGCGGCGATAACGAAGCATTATGGAAATTTTGTAGCGTACGATCAGATAGATAAAGCGCCAGAAGAAAGGAAGAGGGGGATAACGATAGCAACAGCGCATGTTGAGTATCAGACGGAAAAAAGGCATTATGCACACGTTGATTGTCCTGGACACGCTGACTATGTAAAGAACATGATAGTAGGTGCAGCACAGATGGATGCGGCGATATTGGTAGTGTCGGGGGTTGATGGGCCAATGCCACAAACGAGAGAGCATATATTGCTGGCGAAGCAGGTAGGTGTTGGATATATCGTGGTGTATATAAATAAAGCTGATGTTGCTGATGCTGATATGATAGATTTAGTAGAAATGGAAGTGAGGGAATTACTGAGTAAATACGGATTTCCAGGGGATGAAGTGCCTGTGGTGGTTGGTTCAGCACTCAAGGCGCTGGAGGATGACAGCAGCGAATATGGAAAGAAATCAATAGACAAATTGATGGAAAAGTTAGATGAATATGTAGCGGTTCCACCAAGGCCTGTGGATTTACCATTTTTATTGCCAATCGAAGATGTATTTTCGATATCGGGGCGAGGAACAGTGGTAACAGGAAGAATAGAGAAGGGAGAGATAAAGACGGGAGAGGAGATAGAGATAATAGGTCTGAAAGCGACGCAAAAGACGATATGCACAGGTGTAGAAATGTTTAAGAAATTGCTGGATAAGGGAAGTGCAGGACTCAATGTAGGAATATTGTTAAGAGGAATAAAAAGAGAAGAAGTAGAGAGAGGGCAAGTATTGGCAAAACCGGGGACGATAACGCCGCATAGAAAGTTTAAGGCGGAGGTTTATATATTAAAGAAAGAGGAAGGAGGAAGGCATACACCATTTTTTGCGAATTACCAGCCACAGTTTTATTTAAGGACAACGGATGTAACTGGGAGCATAAAATTGCTAGATGGGAAGGAGATGGTAATGCCAGGAGATAATGTGAGTGTAGAAGTAGAATTGCAAGTACCGATAGCAATGGATAAGGGATTGCGTTTTGCGATAAGAGAAGGCGGTAGAACTGTTGGTTCTGGTGTTGTTTCTGAAATTTTGGAGTGAGAGTTTGAGTTATAGGAGTGTAGCTCAATTGGTAGAGCGCTGGTCTCCAAAACCAGAGGTTGTAGGTTCAATTCCTATCGCTCCTGCATTAATGTTGTGGTGGAAATGTTAAAAAGTTTGTGTGGTTTTTTCTGTGATATAAAGCAAGAAATACGAAGAATTGCTTGGGTAAAGAAACAGGAGGTGTTGTCATCTCTATTTGTTGTAATGATTGTTATATTATGCTTTTCGATTTTCTTCTGTTTTGTGGATTTTATGTCTCTTTACTTAATTAAGGCTTTATTTGGAATTATTTATGGAATGTGAATATAAATGGTATATCATTAAAGTTGATTATGGATATGAGCAAAACATATGCGAATTGGTAAGTAATGCCGTTTATTTTAAGGAAGTGTTTATTCCTTATCAAACGGTATGTAATTCAAAGTCTGATATAAAAGAATCATGTGAAGTGTATGTATATATGCATCTGTGTGATGAAAGCAAAAATATTTTGAATCAAACGCCTGGATTCTGCAGTGGCGAATCTGGTGATTTTGAGATGATTTCAGATGATGAGATAAGTTTAAAGTGTAAAGAATTTAATAGATATAAATGGTATATCTTGAGAGTTGCTTCCAATTGTGAAGAGAAAGTGCGCCAACATATATTGGAAAATTCTATGAGATTGGGTGTTAATGATTACTTTAAGGAAGTTTTTATTCTATATGAAGAGCTAAGTGAAGTAGAGTTGAAATCTAAGAAAATTGCTACACGAAGGAAATGCTTTCCTGGTTATGTCTTTTTATACGTGAATTTATGCGATGAAGTATTGAATTTTATCAATAATATACCAAAATCTCTTAAGGTTTATGGATTTTTGAAAAACGGTAATATTCCAAAGGTGATTTTGGATGATGAGATTCACTCAATGTGTAATGCACTTTATAATGCTCAAGAGACAAAGAAGTTAGGTTATGGTTATGAAAAAGGTGAAAAAGTGAAAATTAATGATGGTCTTTTTCAAAATTTTACTGGTAAGGTAAATATGGTAAACGATGAGAAAAAAATTATTAATGTGGAAGTATCGATTTTAGGTAAGCCGACAATAATAGAGCTTGATCTGGCTCAAGTAGAGAAAATAGAGGATTAATTATGAGTGTTATAGTTGCTAAGATTAACTTACTTATGGAAGCTGGGAAAGCAGTTCCAGGACCGAAAATTGCTTCAGTACTTGGTCCACGTGGTATACCTGTTCCTAAGTTTTGTGAAGCTTTTAATAAAGTTACTAGTGCTGCTAACGCTAATTATAAAGTAGGCGATTTAGTAACAGTGCGAATTTCCATAAAGGATGATCGCTCTCATGATTTTACTGTCAGCGGTCCGCCTGTGGCTTATTTACTTAAGCAGGAGGCTAAATTAAGTAAAAGTTCTGGTAATCCTGGTAAAGAATTAGTGGCTAAATTACCTATGTCTGCTATAATTAAAGTAGCAAGGTGCAAGATGGTTGATATGAAAGTGGATAATGAAGATTCAGCAGTGAAAATGGTTGTAGGCACTGCAAAATCTATGGGTATAGAAGTTGTGGAAGGTTAGGTAAATGAATACATATAATGATAATCCTAAGCAGTGTTTGAAGAAGATTGTTGAGTCTGCTTCAGCAAAATTTAATGAATCAGTTGATATTGCGGTTAATTTAGGCGTAGATTCACGTAAATCTGAAGAGCAGGTGCGTGGTACAGTAGTTTTGCCTAAAGGTATCGGGAAGAATATTAAAGTAGCTGTTTTCGCTCAAGATAAACATTTATTAGAAGCTGAAAAAGCTGGTGCTGATATTGCAGGAGGAGAGGATTTAGTTGAAGAAATAAAAAAAGGTAGAAAGTTAGATGTTGATTGGTGCATTACTACTCCTGATTTTATGGCAAAAATCACTCTTATTGCAAAAGTATTGGGTGCTAAAGGGCTGATGCCTAACCCTAAATTTGGTACTGTGACTTCTAACATTGCAGAAGCTATTAAAATCATTAAGTCTGGTCAGGTAAAATTTAGAACAGATAAAAATGGTGTTATTCATGGTAAATTAGGAAATATTAAATTTGATATTGATGACTTGCTAGAAAATTTAAAAGCCTTTCTTAAAGTAATTAAAGATAATAAACCTATTTCTGCGAAAGGAATTTACTTTAAGGGTGTTTTTTTAAATTCAACTATGGGTAAAGCTTATAAGATAGGCAAAGTGGAAGATATAATTTAAGGGAGTGATACCGTGAAGCGTAAAGATAAGGATGAATTTATACAGAGCACAATAAACGTATTTGTAAATAATGATTTCTTGATATTAGTAAATTTTAAATCTATAAATGCTAATGATTCATTAACTCTGAGGAATAGTCTGAAGTCTATAGCAGGTGGGGTATTAGTAGTTAAAAACACTCTAGCGCGCTTGGCTTTGGAAAGGACTGGTAAATTCTCTTATTTATCAGGCAAATTTTCCGGTCCTGTTGCTATTATATACTCTAGTGGCATAGTAGAAGCTGCAAAATTAATAGTTGATTTTACTAATGCTGACAAAGAAAAAATGTCTGTGATTTGCGCAGCTCATTTAAATGAATTGTTAACAGTGGAAGATGTTAATAAACTGGCTAAGTTGCCTTCTCTGGATGAATTGCGCGTTAAAATTATGCGTTTAATATCTTATGATATTCCTGCTCGGTTAGCGTTGTCTATTAATTCATCTTCTATGAGGCTTATGAGAGTTTTGGATTATTATAGTTCTAAAAAATAAATTTGTTGTTAAGTAAGGTGGTAATTATGAGTAATGTAACAAGTGATTTGGTTGATAAAATATTATCTTTAAACCTATTAGAGGCTTCTGAACTTGTAAAAGTTTTAGAAGAGAAAATAGGGTTGCCTGCTGGTTCTTTTCTTGGTGGAGCTGTTGGTGCTGGGGCGCCTATTGGTGATAATGCTGCTGCTCCTGCTGCTCAAGAAAAAGCTGAGTATAAAGTTGTGATTAAAGAAATTGATGCGAGTAAAAAAATAGGAGTTATTAAAGCTGTGAGAGAGGTTAATTCTACATTGGGTTTAAAAGAAGCAAAAGAGTTGGTTGAATCTTTACCTAAAGATTTGACTGCTAATGTTCCTAAAGACGAAGCAGAAAAAATCAAGCAAAAACTTATTGAAGCAGGAGCAACTAAAGTGGAGCTTGAATAATATTTAATGTATTAATTTTATATTGATATAGCTCTTTTAATTAGTTTGGGGTATTTTAATGGTTGGTTCTTCTTATATGTACGCTTCTGGTGCTTTTGTTCCTAGAGTTTCTTATTCTAGGTCGATTGATTTAAAAGATTCTTTATTGGATTTGGTTAAGGTTCAAAAAGAATCATATGATTCTTTTACTCCTAAGAATAAGGGTAATGAAAGACTTGAAGTTATCTTTCATACAATCTTTCCAATAAATGATCCTTTGCGTAGGGCTACTATTGAGTTTATAAGTTGTAGGGTAGATGATCCTAAGTATGATGAATCTGAGTGTATAAAGCGTGGTGTAACTTTTTCTGCTCAGGTTATTGCTTCTATACGTCTTGTTGTTATGCAGGATGGTATTTCTCTTGATGAATATAAATCGATTAAAGAGAGTGGAGATCATTCTAAACTTGCAACCGTTGTAAAATCTATAGAAGAGCAGAAAGTCCACTTTTGTGAGTTGCCTATGATGACTGATAAGGGCACTTTCATCATTAATGGTGTGGAAAAAGTTATCGTCTCACAAATGCATAGGTCTCCTGGTGCATTTTTTGATAGCGATAAGGGAAAAACTTACAATTCTGGTAAATTGATCTATTCTGCTAGAATTATTCCTTATAGGGGTTCTTGGCTTGATATTGAATTTGATGTTAAAGACCATTTGTATTTTCGTGTTGATAGAAAAAGAAAATTGCCAATTTCAGTTTTATTAAAGGCGTTGGGTCTATCAAATAATGATATACTCGATAGATTTTATGAGAAAATAAAGTATGTAAAACATAAAGATGGTTGGAAAGTGCCTTTTGTTCCTGATAAATTTAAAGGAGTGAGGCTGCCTTTCGACTTAATGGATATTGAAGGTAATGTGCTGCTTAAAGCCAACGTTCGTATTACCTCAAGACTAGCTAAAAAGCTATATGATAATGAATTGAAAGAGTATCTGGTTCCTTTTAATTCTATATGTGGTTTATTCCTCGCAGAAGATTTAATGGATAGTGCTAGCTCTACGAAAATTTTATCTGCTGGTGAATCTATAAAGCTGGAAGACATAAAGAAGCTTGAGTTATTATCTGTAGATGAAATATCAGTGTTGAACATAGATAATTTGTTTGTTGGACCTTATATATTAAATACGCTTTTCTTAGATGAAAACATGTCTTATCAGGATGCACTATATGAAATATATAGAGTTTTGCGTCCTGGTGAAGTTCCTGTTTTAGAGATAGTAGAAGAGTTTTTCCGTAATCTTTTCTTCAGTCCGGAATATTATGATTTGTCTAACATTGGTAGGTTGAAGCTTAACTCTTACCTTGGATTAAATTATGATGAGGATTTAACTGTTTTAACGCATGAAGATATTATTGAAATTGTGAAAAAAATAGTATTGTTACGTGACGGTCAAGGATCTGTAGATGATATTGATCATTTAGGAAACAGAAGAGTAAGATCAGTTGGAGAGTTTATAGAAAATCAATTTAGAACTGGGTTGTTGAAATTGGAACGCGCAATAGTTGATTCTATGTCCACTTCTAGTTTAGATAAAGTTTCTCCATCTGATTTTATTAATCCAAAAGTGTTAACTAATGTCTTAAGAGATTTCTTCAATTCTTCTCAATTATCTCAATTTATGGATCAGACTAATCCGTTATCTGAAATAACACATAAAAGAAGGTTATCCGCGTTAGGTCCTGGCGGTTTAACAAGAGAACGGGCAGGATTTGAGGTGCGTGATGTTCATCCAACTCATTATGGAAGAATTTGCCCTATTGAGACTCCTGAAGGGCAAAATATAGGGTTAATCAACAGCTTAGCTATATACGCGCGTATTAATAAATATGGTTTCATTGAAAGCCCTTATAGAAAAGTAGTCAATAGGGTTGTTACTGATCAAATTGAGTATCTTTCTGCTATAGACGAAGGCTCACATCATATAGCTGACACTAGCGTAAAGCTTGATGAAAATAATTGCTTTGTTGATGACATGCTATACTGTAGATATGCTGGTAGCTTCGTCATGGTAAGTAGCGACCAAGTTAGTTACATTGACGTATCTCCTAAGCAGGTAATATCAGTTGCAGCTTCCTTGATTCCATTTTTAGAAAATGATGATGCTAATAGAGCATTAATGGGCTCAAATATGCAACGTCAGGCCGTACCTTTATTGAAGCCTACCGCTCCTCTGGTTGCTACTGGTATGGAGTCTTTTGTAGCTTCTGGCTCTGGTGCTGTAGTTTTAGCAAAACGCGATGGCATAGTTGATAGTTCTGATAGTAACTCTATAGTTATACGTGCTTTTGATAAAGAAAGGGTTAACTACTTGGACGTAGATATTTATCATCTAAGGAAATTTCAGCGTTCTAACCATAATACTTGTATTAATCAAAAACCGCTAGTGTGCGTAGGTGATTATGTTAAAAAGGGTGATGTAATAGCTGATGGTCCTGCAATTAACAGTGGTGAGTTGGCGCTTGGTAAAAATTTGCTAGTCGCTTTTATGTCTTGGCAAGGTTATAATTTTGAAGACTCTATTATTATTTCTAGTGAAGTTGTTAAAAAAGATCTCTTTACTTCTATTCATATAGAAGAATTTGACTGTGTTGTACATGATACCCCTTTAGGATCAGAAAAAATAACTCGTGCTATACCTGGTGTTAATGAAGAAAATCTATATCACTTGGATGATAGTGGTATAGTGAAAATTGGTACAAGAGTTGGTCCAGGCTATATTCTGGTAGGTAAAGTTACACCTAAACCTTCTCTTTCATTGCCTCCTGAAACGAAGTTATTAATGACAATTTTTGGTGAAAAGTCATTCGATTGTGCGGATTCCTCTTTATATACATCTCCAGATGTTGAAGGGACAGTAATTGATGTACAAGTCTTTACACGCAGGGGGGTTGAAGAAAATGAAAGGGCATTACTCATCAAACAAAAAGAGATAAATGACTTTGAGGAAGAGCGAGATTATATAATCAATGTTACTAGTGAATATTTCTATGATGAGCTGAAGAAACTTCTTATTAATTCTGGTTCTCAAGATCGAGAAAAATTTGACTCTATTGAACGTGAGCAATGGTGGGGTATAGGATTAAAAAACCAATCCATTTCTGAGCAAGTTAAGAGCTTAAAAAAAGATTTTGATGAAAAAGTATCACATGCAATAGCACAGTTTAAGCGAAAAGTAGAAAAATTACATGAAGGTTATGACCTGCCTCAAGGTGTGTCGATGTCAGTAAAAGTTTTCATTGCTGTGAAACATAGTCTGCAACCAGGGGATAAAATGGCTGGTAGACATGGAAACAAAGGTGTGATTTCTCGAGTTGTGCCAGTGGAAGATATGCCTTATTTGGAAGATGGTACTCCTGTTGATATTATTCTTAACCCTCTTGGTGTTCCTTCACGAATGAATGTAGGGCAAATACTGGAAACGCATGTAGGTTGGGCTTGTAGAAAATTAGGGGAAAAGGTAAGTAATATTCTCGATGAGATCAATAAGATCAAAAGTGCTTTTTGCAAGGGAATTAGGTCCCTTAACGATGATAATTTTACACAATTTGCAGTAGCATACCTTGATAATAAAAAAATTGAAAATATTGATGATGAAATAACGGCTTCTGTTTTAAATACACCTAATAAGAATGCACTAAATGACGAGTTGAATGAGTTAGTAGAGAACTATTTGAACTCTTGTAAAAGTTCATACAGCAATTTACGTAACTTCCTGATTGAGGTTTATAGCTATGGCAGTAACGTATCTATCTGTAATGATATTCGTAATATTAGTGATAATAATCTCATTGAATTTGCACGCAAATTACGTGATGGCGTTCCTGTTGCTGCACCTGTATTTGAGGGTCCAAAAGATGAACAAATAGCAAAATTATTTGAACTTGCTGGTTTAGATAACTCTGGACAAGCTGTATTATATGACGGTTGCAGTGGTGAAAAATTCGACCGCAAGGTTACAGTTGGTTACATGTACATGCTTAAGTTGCACCACTTGGTTGATGGTAAAATTCATGCGCGTTCAGTAGGGCCTTATAGTTTGGTTACTCAACAACCTCTTGGAGGAAAATCTCATTTTGGTGGTCAGCGTTTTGGTGAAATGGAATGTTGGGCATTACAAGCCTATGGTGCTGCTTATACTTTGCAGGAAATGTTAACTGTGAAGTCTGATGATATTAATGGTAGAGTTAAGATTTATGAATCGATAATAAAAGGTGACAGTAATTTTGAATGTGGAATTCCTGAATCCTTTAATGTGATGATAAAAGAACTACGTTCTTTATGTTTAAATGTAGATTTAAAGCAAAATGATGTAGTGATTGAAGATATATCTCACACTAACATTGCACAACCTTTTAATGAGGTTAGCATATCGATTGCTAGCCCTGAAAGTATTAAGCGTATATCTTGTGGTGAGATAGAAGATGTTTCAACTGCAAATTATCGTACGTTCAAAGTTGAGAAAGGTGGATTATTTTGCCCTAAGGTTTTTGGCCCTGTCAATGACGATGAATGTTTATGTGGAAAATACAAAAAAAGAAGACACAGAGGTCGCATATGCGAAAAATGCGGAGTAGAAGTTACATCTTCTAAAGTAAGAAGAGAAAGGATGGGTCATATAGAGCTTGCATCTCCTGTTGCTCATATATGGTTTTTGAAATCGCTTCCTTCAAGAATTGGAGCATTATTGGATATGTCTCTCAGAGATATTGAGAATATTTTATATAGCGATAATTATATCGTAATAGATCCTCTTGTTTCGCCTTTTGAAAAAGGTGAGATTATTAGTGAAAAAGCTTATAATGAAGCTAAAGATAGCTATGGGATCGATAGTTTTGTAGCTATGCAAGGTGTTGAAGCTATAAGAGAGTTGCTAACGCGCCTTGATTTACATGAAATTAGGAAGGATTTAAGACTAGAATTAGAATCTGTTGCTTCTGAGATAAGAAGAAAGAAAATTATAAAGAGATTGCGTATTGTTGAAAACTTCATTAAATCTGGAAATAGGCCTGAGTGGATGATACTTACAACTATACCTATTTTACCACCTGATTTGCGTCCTTTGGTATCGCTTGAGAGTGGTCGTCCTGCAGTTTCTGATCTGAATCATCATTATAGGACTGTTATTAATAGAAATAACAGGTTGAGGAAATTGTTGAGCTTAAATCCTCCTGAGATTATGATTCGTAATGAAAAAAGGATGTTACAAGAAGCAGTTGATTCTCTTTTTGATAATAGTCGTCGTAATACTTTGGTAAATAAAGCTGGTGCTGTTGGATATAAAAAGTCCATTAGTGATATGTTAAAAGGAAAACAGGGTCGTTTTCGCCAGAACCTCTTAGGAAAAAGGGTAGACTACTCTGGACGTTCTGTAATAGTTGTTGGTCCAACTTTGAAACTAAATCAGTGTGGATTACCAAAAAGAATGGCTCTTGAACTATTCAAACCTTTTGTTTACTCAAAGCTTAAGATGTATGGTATGGCTCCAACTATTAAGTTTGCTAGTAAGTTGATAAGAGCAGAAAAACCAGAAGTTTGGGATATGCTTGAAGAGGTAATAAAAGAGCATCCTGTTTTGTTGAATAGAGCGCCTACGCTACATAGACTTGGTATTCAGGCTTTTGAGCCAATCCTTATTGAAGGCAAAGCAATACAGCTTCATCCGCTTGTCTGTACGGCGTTTAATGCTGATTTTGATGGTGATCAAATGGCAGTGCATGTGCCAATTTCATTGGAAGCTCAGCTTGAAGCTAGGGTGTTGATGATGTCCACTAATAACGTTTTAAGTCCTTCCAATGGCAGACCGATTATAGTTCCTAGTAAAGATATAGTACTTGGTATATATTATCTGACTTTACAAGAACCTAAGGAAGATAATTTACCATCTTTTGGTGCTTTTTGTGAAGTTGAGCATTCCTTGAGCGATGGTACTTTACATATTCATTCTAGTATAAAGTATAGGATGGAGTATATTAATAGCAGCGGTGAAACTCACTATAAAACTGTTTGTACAACTCCTGGCCGTTTAATATTATGGCAAATTTTTCCTAAGCATGAGAATCTAGGCTTCGATCTAATAAATCAGATATTAACAGTCAAGGAAATAACTGGTATAGTTGATTTGGTATATCGTAACTGTGGTCAAAGTGCTACAGTGGCATTTTCTGATAAATTAATGGTACTTGGCTTTGAGTATGCCACATTTTCTGGTGTCTCTTTTGGTCGTTGTGATATGGTTATACCTGAAACTAAAGCTACACATGTTGATCACGCGAGGGGTGAAATTAAGAAATTCTCTATGCAATATCAAGATGGGCTAATAACTAGAAGTGAGAGGTATAACAAGGTTATAGATGAATGGTCTAAGTGTACGGATATGATAGCTAATGATATGTTAAAAGCAATATCTATATATGATGGAAATAGTAAGTACAACTCAGTGTATATGATGGTTAACTCTGGTGCAAGGGGTTCTACTTCACAGATGAAACAGCTAGCAGGAATGCGAGGGCTCATGACCAAACCTTCTGGTGAGATTATAGAAACACCTATAATTTCTAATTTCCGTGAAGGATTGAACGTATTTGAATACTTTAATTCTACTCACGGTGCGCGTAAAGGTTTAGCTGACACTGCACTTAAAACTGCAAACTCTGGATACTTAACTCGTCGTTTAGTTGATGTATCTCAAAATTGCATAGTTACAAAGCATGACTGTAAAACAAAAAATGGTCTTGTTGTGAGAGCTACAGTTGAAGGAGGTACTATAGTTGCATCTCTAGAGAGTGTTGTGCTGGGTAGAACAGCTGCAAATGATATATATAACCCAGTGACAAAAGAATTATTAGTAAAAGCAGGGGAATTAATTGATGAGGATAAAGTAAAGCAAATCAGCATTGCAGGTCTTGATGTTGTAAAAATTAGATCGCCTTTAACTTGTGAAATAAGTCCTGGTGTATGTTCTTTATGTTATGGAAGAGACCTTGCAACTGGTAAAATTGTTTCAATAGGTGAAGCAGTTGGTGTTATAGCTGCTCAATCTGTTGGAGAGCCAGGTACTCAGTTAACGATGCGTACTTTTCATATAGGTGGAGTAATGACTAGAGGCGTTGAATCCTCGAATATTATAGCTTCTATTAATGCTAAAATAAAGTTAAACAATAGTAATATAATTATAGATAGAAACGGAAATAAAATTGTGATAAGCCGTTCCTGTGAAGTCGTGTTGATTGATAGCCTTGGTAGTGAGAAGTTGAAGCACAGTGTACCTTACGGCGCTAAGCTTTATGTAGATGAGAGTGGGTCAGTAAAAATTGGCGATAAAGTTGCGGAATGGGATCCTTATACATTGCCTATTATCACGGAGAAGACTGGTACAGTGTCTTATCAGGACTTAAAAGATGGAATTTCGATCACTGAAGTGATGGATGAATCTACAGGAATATCAAGCAAAGTAGTAAAAGACTGGAAATTGCATTCTGGTGGAGCTAATTTACGTCCTCGTATTGTGCTGCTTGACGATAATGGTAAAGTAATGACACTCGCAAGTGGCGTTGAAGCATGTTATTTTATACCAATCGGTGCAGTGCTCAATGTACAAGATGGCCAGAAGGTTCATGCAGGTGATGTTATTACAAGAACACCAAGAGAGTCAGTTAAAACTCGTGATATTACTGGTGGTTTACCGAGGGTTATAGAGTTATTTGAAGCACGTCGTCCTAAAGAGCATGCTATTGTTAGTGAGATAGATGGCTATGTAGCGTTTTCTGAAAAAGACCGTAGAGGAAAACGCAGTATATTAATTAAACCTGTAGATGAACAAATTTCTCCAGTTGAATATTTGGTATCAAGAAGTAAGCATGTAATAGTCAATGAAGGTGATTTTGTACGTAAAGGTGATCTATTGATGGATGGTGACCCTGATCTCCATGATATTTTACGTGTGCTTGGGTTAGAAGCTTTAGCGCACTATATGATTTCTGAAATACAGCAAGTTTATAGATTGCAGGGTGTTCGTATAGACAATAAGCATTTAGAGGTGATCTTAAAACAAATGCTACAAAAAGTGGAAATTACTGATCCTGGTGATACTATGTACTTGGTTGGCGAAAGCATTGACAAGCTGGAAGTTGATAGGGAAAATGATGCTATGAGTAACTCTGGCAAACGGTCTACTCATTATCTTCCTATTCTGCAGGGGATTACTAGGGCAAGTCTTGAAACTAGCTCCTTTATTTCTGCTGCCTCTTTCCAAGAGACAACAAAAGTACTTACAGAAGCAGCATTCTGCGGGAAGAGTGATCCTTTAAGTGGATTAAAAGAAAATGTTATAGTAGGAAGATTAATTCCTGCTGGTACAGGTTTGATTATGAATAAGATCAGAGCACTTTCACTTTGTGATAATGTGGATAAATATGAAAAATATTTTGATATTGAAACTTATGACGAGGAATGGTTGATGGATAATGGTTGTCATTTACACTCTGGTGAGGAAGAGAGCGTAGTGGCATACGATCAGTCGAATTGAGTACAGCTAGTGTGTCTCTTGACCAAAAAAGCCAATAATATTTTCTTTCACTTCTGTGCTATCTGTCATGTTATTTACTCTCACACGAAATTCAGATGAGCCTTGAAGCCCGCTACTGTACCAACCTATGTGTTTGCGGGCCATCTTTATTCCTGTGTCATTTCCATAGTACTCAAGAATATTGTCGTAATGCTCGAGTATGATGCTTAATCTCTCTGAAGCTGTTGGCTCAGAAGTTTCACTTCCACTGAGAAAGTTCATTGCTTGATTAACCAGCCAAGGTTTACCGTAGGCACCACGACCTATCATCACTCCGTCTGCTCCAGATTCTTTGAGAGCATTCTGAATATCATTTAAATTTTTAATATCGCCATTTACTATAACTGGAATTTTCACTTGCTCTTTAACATTTCTAACGAATTTCCAATCTGCTTGACCATTATAAAGCTGCGCTCTTGTTCTTCCATGCACAGTGATCATTTTTGCTCCTAAGTCTTCGGCAATTTTCGCAAGTCTCGGGGCATTGCGATTTTCATCGTTCCATCCAGTGCGCATTTTTACTGTAACTGGCACATTCACTGCCTTGACTACAGCTTCAATTATTTCAGCAGCCTTTTTTTCATCACGCATTAGTGCTGATCCTGCATAACCGTTTACAACTTTCTTAACAGGGCAACCAAAATTTATATCTATAATTTTAGCTCCCATATCCTCATTCAATTTTGCAGCTTCTGCCATAACATTCGGTTCGCATCCAGCAAGCTGAACAGCAGTTAATGCATCGACTTTTGCTTTTTGCAAACTCTGGCGAGTTTGCATAATCATAGCTCTGCTTGCAATCATCTCTGAAACTAACAAACTTGCACCAAGTTTCTTCACAATACTTCTAAACGGATAATCAGTCACTCCAGACATTGGAGCTAAAATAACTGGAGAATCAATTGTCAAATTTCCTATTTGGAGGGGCATAAGGTCAATGGTAATTTTTCATTGATTACATAATGCAACACAAACTTGCATTCTCCCTTGAAATAGAAGACTGAGATGTTTTCGTCCTTGGCGGACGCTTACGATTTCTTAGATCTTCCTTACATTTCTCATCTTCCATAAGCGCTCTTGTAAATTCTTCTCTTTTCTCATTCAAATCAAATTTATATTCTGATAACTTTTTATCAATTTCGTCAAATGATTTGTCTTCGTTAAGCATTTGTGTAATTTTATGAGCATTTTCTAACGCAAATATTCCACAGTTATACCCGTCACTTTGCTGCTTAGTTGGGGAAATTCTTATGTCTAATACCCATTCCTCTTTTTGCAGTTCTCTTTTAACAATATTTAGCACATTATCTGGCAATTGATTACCAAATGAGTCACAGTAATAAGCTCTAAATTTTTTATCACCTGCATCAGGTTTAATAACCAAAGTTACCCAATGATTATTGTTAATATGAAGAACCGAAGTAAATATCAATTTAGAATTTTGTTTGAATTCACCTCTATAATTCTGAAGAAATTCTTTTGTGAGTTCGTCCCAACCATTAGAATAGCTAGGGGCAAGAAAATAGACATTATTATTACTATATTCACTTTGTGAGTACCCATATACAACTCTTGCAATATGTGTAATGTCATTATCATCTAACCAGTAACTATAGTTTTTTCTGTTTGTCTGATGCACAAGAGTGTCCAAATCTTCGTGAAACTCTTTACCACCCAAACCACTATCCAAAGAGCTTCTACGACTACTGTTCCTTGAATTGGGTTCACTTCCTGGTACAATACCACTATCTCCATCTTGAGTTTTTTGCTCACCTTGGCTTGCTCTTTTTCCATTAATATAGTTCTTCGCTAATTTGTATGCTGTTGTAAGAACTACTCCCATTATAATCCAGATCACAGGATGAGAAATTAGCATAGCAAGTGGAAAGGTCAATAGAGGGGATCCTATTACCGCCCCTAAACAGCCAGCAGCGAATGTGGCTGCTAGGCATACACAAGTAGCGTAGATAACGAATTCCTCACCAGCAAAGTAAGTGCTCTCTTTCTGATTATTTTTTGTAATGCCCAGCATACTACACCCTATGAACACTAAGTTAATTAAATTTTAACAAATTCTAACAAAAAAATCAACCATAATAATTTTAGTAGTATGAGAATATATTGAATATTAAGAGCTTTTTGAGTACAGTAACAATGTTAGTAATAGCACAATATATGCACGATATAGAATATATACGTAAGAACTTTGAAGAATTTGAGAAGGTAATAAAAAGCAGGGGAATTAGAGAATTTACTGCGAAAGAGATATTGGAAATCGATTACGAAAAAAGATCATTAACCACTAAACTGCAGGATTTGAATAGGCAGCGCAATGAAATCACAGAGGAAATAAAAAAGCTTAAAATGAGCAAGAGCCCCTGTGAAGAGCAAATAGAGTTGTCAAAAAGCATCACAAATGAGATAGAGGCAATCAGCTTAAAAGAACAAGCGGAAAAGGATAAGTTAGTGAATGTTTTATCTAACTTGCCGAATATTCCTGCGCAAGATGTGCCAATAGGCGCAGATGAGAACTCTAATTTAGAGGTGAGAAGATATGGAGGAAAAAGACAGTTTGATTTTGTACCAGAATCTCATTATGAACTCGGAGAAAAATTAGGTTTAATGGACTTCGAACAAGCGGCGAGAATTTCCGGATCAAGATTTACGATATTAAAAGGACAGTTAGCTAAGCTTGGACGAGCGCTAATAAATTTTATGCTTGAAATGCATGTTAATGAATTTGGCTATACTGAGGTGTACCACCCGACTTTGGTGAAAAACGAGGCTATGTATAATGTTGGTCAGCTACCGAAATTTTCTGACGATTCGTATTTAACTACCGACGAATTGAGGTTAATTCCCACAAGTGAAGTGTTTTTAACAAATTTAGTTGCTGACAAAATAATGGAAGAAAAAGAACTGCCTATTCGCTTTACTGCATATTCGGAGTGCTTTCGCAAAGAAGCAGGTAGTGCAGGTCGCGATACCAGGGGCATGATAAGGCAACACCAATTTGGTAAAGTGGAGTTGGTAAGCATCACAACTGAAGACCAATCAAATGATGAGCTTGAGCGTATGACGAGTGTTGCTGAAGAGATATTAAAAAAATTAGAATTGCCATACAGAGTAATGCTGCTTTGCAGTGGCGATATGGGTTTTGCTGCACAAAGGACTTATGACATAGAGGTATGGTTACCTGGGCAAAATAAATATAGAGAAATATCAAGCTGCTCAAATTGTGGTGCATTTCAAGCAAGAAGGATGAACGCTAAATACTCTTCAGAAACTGATAAAAAGATAAAAAAATATGTTCACACTTTAAACGGCTCAGCTTTAGCTATAGGAAGAACGATTATTGCCATAATGGAGAATTATCAAAATTCTGACGGGTCGATTGCAATACCAAACGTGTTGCAAAAATACATGAGTAATGATACTGTTATAAGCAAATAATAATTTTGACATATAGAAAAGCGAGGAAATAAAGATGAAGGTTCTGGTTATAGGTTCTGGTGGGCGTGAGCACGCTCTACTTTGGGCTCTAAAAAAATCTCCTATCTTGACTGAGTTATATGTAACTCCTGGTCGCCAAGCTATGAAAGATCTTGGGGCTCTTGTGGATGTAAATATTCAAAATTCAGTGGATGTTACACAATTTTGCAAGAGAGAAAATATAGAGTTGGTTGTTATTGGTCCAGAACAACCAATAATTGATGGGCTTGCTGATGATTTAGTTGCAGAGGGAATAAATGTTTTTGCTCCAAGTCAAGCAACTGCAAAACTTGAGGGATCGAAGTCTTTCACCAAGGGACTATGTAAACGATATGGTATACCAACTGCCAAGTACGAGTGTTTTGTCGATGAAGGGTTAGCTAAAGATTTTGTACGTAGCAATAAAATAAAGTTTCCACTTGTAGTGAAAGCAAATGGAATTGCAGCAGGAAAAGGGGTGGTTATATGTAATACAGAAAGCGAAGCTTTTTCAGCAATAAATTCAATGCTAGTGGAGAAAAAATTTGGTGAATCAGGTGAAGAAATAATCATAGAAGAGTTTTTAGTTGGAGAAGAAGTAAGTTTTTTTGCTCTTATTGATGGGTTGAAAGTAGTAACTCTTGGGTGTGCAAAAGATTATAAGAGAGTTGATGAAAGTAATGAAAGCCAAAATACTGGAGGTATGGGGTCGTACTCATCACCTTCAATTATAAGTAAGGACATGGAGCAAAAAATTATCCAAAAAATAATGTACCCTACAGCTCAAGCATTGGTTAACATGGGTACGTCTTATAAAGGAGTACTCTTTGCTGGTTTAATGATTTGCAAAGATAGCCCAAAACTTCTCGAGTATAACGTTAGATTCGGTGATCCAGAAACGCAATCTATATTACCTAGATTTGATTCAAATTGCGATTTGTTAAAATTGATGTTGTCAGTTGCAGAAGGAAAGTTAAATGTCAAAATGGTGGAACTTAACAACAAATCTACAGTTTGTGTAGTTGTTGCAAGTAAAGGCTATCCGGGTGATTATCAAAAGGGAGAAGTAATTAAAGGATTAGATAAGATTGAAAGCATTCCTGGTGTGTTGGTGTTTCATGCTGGTACTAAATTCGATGAAAGTGGTAACTTAGTTTCCGATGGCGGAAGAGTGCTAAATATAGTAGCAGAAGGGAGCACTATAGAGGAAGCCAAAAGTAAGGTGTACTCAGCATTAAATTTTTTAGAATGGCCAGGGGGCTTCTTCAGATACGATATCGGTAGTTAATGTTAGCTGTCGGTTAGCAGGTGGTTCACAGAAACGAAAAACTTCCTTGACACCCTCCGCCAGCGCCCTTATCATGATAGTGAAGCTATTGTATTTGCTTTCGCCAATCTGCAGATTAAAAGGTAAGGATTACTTAATGTATCGGCGTCTTATGTTCAATTTTTTGCAGTATATAGATGCTGTATGTCTTTACAAAACTTCATCTACATCTAGATTTTTATCTAAATAAGCTGAACGCGCTTATAAAGCGTTACAAGACATCAAAAAATGCCAATACTCGACAGAGATGGTAAAAGACTAGCTAACTCGGGGATTCTTTGTCTTTTTTTCTGCTTAGTAAATTTCTTAAACATTTGCAGCGTAGGTTAGTTGCAATTAAAAGCAGCTAAATCTTGCTTGTCAAGCGTTTAAAACATAAAAAACGCCAATATTTTAAAGCAGATAATAACCCCAGGGCTTCTTTTGCCTTTTTTTTATTCGGTAAATTTCTTAATATTTATAGCTAAACAACAACCGTCATCCCGCTACGTGTTAGCGGGATCTATGCTTTGAGATACCGCGAATAAATCGCGGTATGACGTAGAGCTCGCGTTAGCTACACTTTTATGCTTACCAACTCAGTATCCAATCAAAATCCTGGATTTCAGTGTCAAGCACTGAAATAACACCGAAAGGGCTACTGCTGTCTTGGATGGAAACCAGTGTCAGCTACTTGAATCTGCCACGCAAATTGCCTGCAAATTGCAATGTTCGTACAGCTGTGCGTCATGCGCTGGAATGGCATCAAGGGGTAACTTTTTATTTAAACAATGATTGTAAAATGATTATAATAAGAGATCTATTGAAATTTTAAAGTTATTAAATATTGACGCTATATACTTAAGTGTTAAAATAGAATGAAAAGTTTTTAGGAGTTTATATGGCAGCAGGTGGGAAAGCAAAGACAGCTAGTAAAAATAACCCTACTCAGCGTAAGAAAGCTGAGCAAAAAATGTATAAAGATAAACCGGTAAAACCTGTTAGATATATAGATCGTGATTCGCGCATGAATTATATGTCTGCTCAATATGACAACGGCAATCTGGTTGAAGATGAGGTAAGCGGCAATCCTATAAAGTGGGAAGCTGTATAATAGTTGTGGTTAAAGTTACTATTAATTCTAAGGAATGTGAAGTAGAGCATGGGCTCACTATAATTCAAGCTTGTGAAGTCGTGGGCGTTGAAATTCCACGTTTTTGTTATCATGAGCGTTTAGCAATTGCTGGTAACTGCAGAATGTGTTTGGTTGAAGTGGAGGGTGGACCTCCAAAACCAGTAGCCTCTTGTGCAATGCCAGTTGCAGAAGGGATGGTTATTCACACTGATACCCCTAAGGTTAAAAAAGCACGTGAAGGTGTGCTTGAGTTTTTGCTAATTAACCACCCGCTTGATTGCCCAATTTGCGATCAGGGTGGTGAATGCGATTTGCAAGATATCACGATGGCTTATGGGAAAGGAACCAGCAGACTTGATGAGCATAAGAGGGCTGTGCCAAAAAAACACTTCGGACCACTGATTGAGACCGCGATGAATCGATGCATTCATTGCACTCGGTGTGTTAGATTTTTGTCTGATGTTGCAGGTACAAATGAACTTGGAGGAATCGGAAAGGGAGAAAATGTAGAGATTAGCACTTACATAAAAAGGCATATTAGTTCTGAATTATCCGGAAATATCATAGATCTCTGCCCGGTAGGAGCTTTAACTTCAAAGCCTTACTCCTTTACAGCGCGTCCATGGGAGCTATCACATTGCGAAACTATAGATGTACTAGATGCTGTGGGAAGTAGTATTAGAGTTGATTATCGTGGCCCGGAAGTTATGCGAATATTGCCAAGGCTGAGCGAAGAGGTAAATGAAGAATGGATATCAGATAAAACCCGCTTTGCCTATGATGGACTAAAAGTTCAGCGTCTTGATCGACCTTATGTAAAAAAAGATGGTAAATTAGCCCCAGTTGATTGGAATGAAGCATTAACTGTTGCTGCAAAGAAATTAAAGAATACAAAATCAAATAAAATAGCTGCAATTGCAGGTGATTTAGCAGATTGTGAGTCTATGCTTCTACTTAAAGAAATGATGCAGAAGCTCGGCTCGGGAAGTATAGATTGCAGGCAGGATGGTGCAAAACTTATACCAAATAATCGTGGATCGTATGTGTTCAATACCACTATTGAAGGTATAGAGAATGCGGATTTGTGTCTGCTTATAAATACAAACCCAAGGATAGAAGCACCGGTCATTAACGTAAGATTGAGAAAGAGATATTTACAGGGCAACTTTCCTATTGCAAGTGTTGGTCCTAACATTGAATATTTATATCATGTTGAGAAATTGGGCAATAATTCTGGTATTTTGAGTGAAATAGCAAATGGAAATCATAAGTTCTGTGAGCTGCTGGTAGCTGCTCAAAACCCTATGCTGATTATCGGTCAAGATGCATTAATAAGAGATGATTCTGAATCAGTTTTAGCTCTAGCTGGCAAAATTGCAGAAAAATTTAATATGGTAAGAGATGACTGGAATGGCTTTAATGTGCTGCATAAAGCTGCAGCAAGAGTTGGTGGGCTAGATATTGGGTTTGTTCCTAAAAAAGGCGAAAGGGATATTAATCAAATATTGGAACATGCAGAAAGTGGTGAAATAGAAGTTGTTTATCTTCTTGGTGCAGATGAAATTGACACATCAAAGTTAGAAAACACATTTGTAATTTATCAAGGTCATCACGGTGATAAGGGTGCACATGTGGCAGATGTTATCTTGCCTGGTGCTGCGTATACAGAAAAATATGCAACTTATGTAAACACTGAAGGTCGAGTGCAAAAAACAAATTTAGCTGTATTTCCTCCAGGTGAAGCAAAGGAGGATTGGTTAATTATTAAAAATCTCTCGCAATATTTGGATCTTTCCTTACCATATGATAGTTTATTTGACGTAAGAAAAAAATTAGATACTATCGGTCCACAGTTTAGAAATGCTGATCAAGTGGTAAAAAACACATGGGTACCAATCAGCAATGGTAAAATAAATTTAAGTAATACACCTTTTACTTCAAAGGAGTGTAATTTTTATATGACGGATTCAATAAGTCGCGCTTCAAAAATAATGGCAGATTGTACTAAAGCTTTTTATGAACACGCTAGTTAATATTTTATTTATTTTAGTACCGCTACTACTTTCAGTTGCATATTTGACATACTTTGAGCGTAAGGTCCTTGCTGCAATTCAACTGAGGCACGGCCCGAGTGTAGTTGGACCTTTTGGGCTATTGCAGCCATTTGCAGATGCTATTAAGCTACTGATTAAAGAGCCGATAATACCATTTAGAGCGAGCACCATACTGTTCATTATGGCTCCAATGCTTACCTTTATCTTGGCATTAATTGCCTGGGCAGTTATACCGTTTGGTGCTGAAGTAATTGTAGAAAATGGCCAGCAAGTAGTTATTCCTAAGGTTATAGCAAATATTAATGTTGGAGTGCTTTATGTGCTAGCTATATCGTCGCTGGGAGTATACGGCGTGATTATTGCAGGCTGGTCAAGCAACTCCAATTATGCATTCCTTGGCGCTATACGGTCGGCTGCTCAGATGATTTCATATGAAGTTTCAATAGGCTTAATAGTTGCTGCAGTCGTTATTACCACTGGAACATTAAATCTTGGAGAGATGGTGGTAGCGAAACACAATATGCCATTTTGGGTTGATTTGCTACTAATGCCTATAGGAATAATATTTTTTATTTCTTTGCTTGCAGAAACTAATCGTCACCCGTTTGATTTACCAGAAGCTGAAGCAGAGCTAGTCTCTGGGTATAACGTTGAATATTCATCCATGCCTTTCGCTCTCTTTTTCTTGGGAGAATATGCAAACATGATTTTAGCAAGTGCTATGATGACAATATTCTTTCTAGGAGGGTGGTATCCTCCGTTAGAACTTGGTTTGCTTTATAAAATTCCAGGTTTAATTTGGTTCGTTTTGAAGATAGTTCTACTATTGTTCATATTTATTTGGATTAGAGCAACAATACCTCGTTATCGATATGATCAGCTAATGCGCCTTGGTTGGAAAGTATTTTTACCAATATCAGTGTTTTGGGTGATACTCATTTCAGGGGTGTTGCTCTTTACTGGGAATTTGCCTGGATCCAATGTTTAATTTCCCAAATACAAGATTAAGACGCAGGCGCTCGAGCAAATGGGTTCGCAATTTAACAAGTGAAAATAGTTTATCAGTAAATGATCTGGTTCTTCCTCTGTTTGTTCACGACAGAGAAGAAACAACTAAACCAATTTCTGGCTTACCAGGCGTAAAGTGTTATTCAATAGATGGATTAGTGTCTATAGTTAAGGAAGCTAAAGATTTAGGAATTAATGCTGTTGCAATTTTTCCTGTAGTTGATAGTAAACTAAAATCTGAAAACGCTGAGGAAGCATATAATTCTGACAACTTAATCTGCAGAGCAATTTGTGCTGTAAAATTAAAGGTACCTGAAATTGGTATTATTGCAGACGTTGCATTGGACCCATACACTATTCATGGCCATGACGGCATTTTAAAAGATAATCAGATGGATGTAGAAAACGATGAAACTATATCAGTACTGTGTAAGCAAGCACTTGCTTTAGCGAAGGCAGGATGTGATATAGTTGCTCCTTCTGATATGATGGATGGTAGAGTAGGAAGAATCAGAAAATCATTAGATGATAACAACTTTCAAGACGTATTAATATTATCTTATGCAGTGAAATATTGCTCTAGCTTCTATGCTCCATTCAGGCAAGTCGTTGGTTCATGTGGGCTATCACATTCTATAGACAAAAGTGGTTATCAAATGGATTATAAAAATGCGCACGAAGCAATGTGCGAAATTGAAATGGATATAAATGAAGGTGCAGATTTTATTATGATTAAACCAGGTATGCCATATTTGGATATTATCAAAACAGCAAGTGATAAGTTTAATTTTCCGATTTTTGCTTACCAAGTAAGCGGTGAGTACGCAATGATAAAAGCTGCTGCAAATAATAGCTGGCTAGATTATGACAAGGTGATTTATGAGTCTTTGATTGGTTTCAAACGTGCGGGTGCAAGTGCAATATTCACTTACGCTGCACTTGATATTGCAAAAAATTTAAGTGCATAAGCCCTATAAAATTATTAAATTTTTGGCGCACGTTCTTCTACTGTTGCTGCATATTACCTAAAATCTTCCAATACATGTTTTAAGTTATTGATAAGTCCGTTACAATACAGTATTATAAATAATATAAACCAAGTGTTACTTAGAACATGGGGATTTTTTTTAAATTTTTGGGGAAGATGCTAGGCAAGGTTTTTCCTGCTAAAACAGTAAGCTCTCTTTTAGGAATAGGATATTTACCAAGTTGGCAGAACTATTGGTCTTCTTTTTTAACATTATTTATTGTCGATGTTATATTAATTCTTACATATGGAGGCGAATACTTACTATATAAAATGCCAGACTCAGGAATAGTCGTAGCTGCTGTTTTTACAAAATTGGCAATAGTTATGTTAGTAATGCAATTAATTGGAATATTTATTTTTCATGCTCAAGACCCTTCAGCAAACAGTGGTGAAGAAATAGTAATACAAATAGCGTCAGGGCAAGTACTGACTGTAGCACTTTCAATGCCAGCAATAATGTCAATTTATTATGCTGTAAGTAAACTCTATGGGAATATATGTAAGCAGATGTTTCAATGCCCATTTTGGTTTAATGATTTTATGCACTTTTTCTTTTTTCTTATGATACCTTACGTATTTTTTAATGTCGTAGAAGTGATAAAACCATGGCCAATAAGTTCAATACAGCTCAGCTATAATAATGCAATGTCAATTACATTTGAGGGGATTTTTCACACATTTTATGCGGTGATTTTACTGTATTTAATAGCATTTATATTCTGCGATTTAACTATGCATGATGCAATTGTCCTGAATAAAAGCATAATTCAGTATGTGAGAGAAAGTTCAGCAGTCTTAGGTGATTATTTACATGATACTGTTAAAAAAATAGGTATTGAATAGTACTTATTTATTTATATATTTAGTATAAAAAGTGTGTAATTTGTGTGAACTTACAAAGTATAATAAAAGAGTTACAAGATTTTTGGGCTAGTGAAGGATGTGTTATACTTCACCCATACACATCTGAAGTTGGTGCTGGCACATTACATCCTGCAACAATTATGTCTGCAATTGATACAAAACCGACAAAAATTGCATATCTACAACCAGTAATTAGGCCAGCAGATGGACGCCATAGTGATAATCCTAATCGCCTGTATCAACATCACCAATATCAAGTTATAATAAAGCCATCTGGTAATAATTTACAAGACGTCTATTTAGATAGCTTAAAAGTTCTTGGCATATCTACAGAAAAATATGATATTAAGTTTGTTGAAGATGATTGGGAAAATCCAAGTGTTGGTGCATCAGGACTTGGATGGGAAGTTACATGCAATGGAATGGAAGTAACACAGCTTACTTATATACAGCAAGTTGGAGGGATTGACTGCAAGATGATTCCTGGTGAGGTGGCATATGGGTTGGAACGTTTAGCAATGTGCATACAAGGTGTAGATAATGTTTACGATATAATTTGGAACGATAACGGTGTAACTTACGGAAATATTTTTAAACAAAGAGAATATGAATTTTCTTATCTAGCATTAGATTATTATGATACTAAAGTGGTACAGCAGCAATTCGAAGATACGGAAAAATTGTGCAAGTTCCTTATTGAAAAGGAGCTACCAATGGCAGCTTATGACCAATGTATTAAAACTAGTCACCTACTTAATCTGCTTGATGCAAGAGGTGTGCTTGGTGTGAATGAACGTACAGCTTATATTGGTAGAGTTAGAGAGCTGACAAAAAAATGTTGTGAATTGTACATGAGTAAATAGCGTATGTCGTTGCAGTTATTATTTGAGTGCCTTTCAGAAGAAATACCACCGAGAATGCAGAATTCAGCTACAGTTCAAGTTAAGAGCTGTATTGCCAATGTTTTTAACAAAAATAATGTAAAGTTTACATCAATGGAGGTTTTTGTAACGGCACGTCGCATTACCCTATTTGTTGACAACATAAATGCTTTGGAGCTAAAGGATTCCAATAACGAAGTTAAGGGACCAAACATTAACGCACCAAAAAGTGCTATCGAAGGTTTTTTAAGAAAATATCAGAAAAATGAAGAAGATTTGCTCGTTCGAAAAGTAAATAATGAGGATTTTTACTTCATTAAAAGAGAAAGCTGCTCATTTAACATTCAAGAGTTTCTTAAAAATCAACTAGGAGAAATATTAAAAAATTTCTCTTGGCCAAAAAGTATGAGATGGGGCAAAGGAAAAGAAAGGTGGGTTAGGCCAATTAAAAACATTTTATGCATTTTAAATGATGAAATAATACCTGTATCTTTTGCAGGGATTACAGCATCTAACACAACATATGGCCATCGATTTCTCTCAAGTGGTACGGCGCTTACTGTTAAAACACCTAAAGACTATTTTGAATTGCTAGAAAAAAACAGTGTAATTCTCCAAATGGACAAAAGAAAGCAATTTATACTAGATCAGATTAATAAATTCACAAAAGAGCAGAATTTACAACTTGAGAAAAATGATTATTTACTAAATGAATTGACAGGGCTTATAGAGTGGCCAATCGTACTGTTTGGTGAAGTGAATCAAGAAAAGTCACTTGGATTACCGAAGGAAGTAATACTTAGTATAGTTAATACACAACAAAAATACCTTGCTTTAAGTAATGGAAAGAGAATTTCACACTTTGTCACTGTTGTCAACGTCAACAATGGTGAAGTTGTTAAAGGACACGAAAGAATATTAGAAGCACGTCTTGCTGATGCCCAATTTTTAATATCTCAAGATAAAAAGGAAAATCTAGATTATTATGTCAAAAGATTAGGTTCAATATTATTTCATGCTTCACTTGGCAGCGTGGGGGAAAAGGTGAAGCGTATTACGGCTTTGTCAAAGTATATAGCTATATTTATTCCACATGCTTCGCTGATAAAAGTTGAACGTGCTGCATATTTGGCAAAAGCTGATTTGGCAACATCGATAGTAAGAGAGTTTCCAGAATTACAAGGAGTAATGGGTGGATATTATGCTTCTTATTTTCAAGAAGATAGAGAAATAGTGGAAGCTATAACTGAGCATTATAAGCCAATCGGGCCAGAGCAGGAGTGTCCTAAATCTCCTTCTGCAATTGCTGTGTCAATTGCAGACAAAGTGGATAGCTTAGTTGGTTTAATTGCAGCAGGTGAGAAAATCTCTGGTTCGTATGATCAATTTGGTTTGCGGAGAATGACAATTGGTATAATTAGGACAATACTTGAAAATAATTTGCATGTTCCAATTAGGCTAATGATAGACAAGTCAGTATCTTTATATTCAAGGCTTCTATTTAATAAAAATACAGCGTCAGTTGATAAGCCGAATAGAAAACAAATTTCAGAACTAGTATTTAGATTTTGCTTAGAAAGATTCAAGGTTATTTTAAAAAATAGAGATATAAGGCAAGATGTTGTAGATTCAATACTATATAAAATCGATATTAATGATCTGCTGACAGCAGAAAAGCAAACTGTTATATTGGATCGTTATCTTAGTACTCCAGAAGGTGAACAAATTCTAAGCACTTACAAAAGAGTCAGTAACATGATGAGCAAAGCAAGGAAAAGTGATGGCACTACTTATAGTGCATCTTACGGTAAGAGGTTTTTGATTGAAAGTGAAGAAATTGCGCTATCAAATTGTGCTATAACTGCTTGTAAAAACATAAAACAAGCGATAAAAAATAACCACTTTAATGTAGCACTTGATGAACTTGCTGGTTTTGCTCCGTTTATCAATCAGTTTATGGACAGTATAAAGATTAACTGTGATTCTGATAAGCTGAGAAGAAACAGATTGTCTTTGCTTGAAAATGTAGTTTCCATCTTTCATTTAGTAGCAGATTTTAACCCCATACAGGTTAAACAATGGATAAATGCTCAGGCAATATAAAGAACAAATCAAATCATCTCCACAATCCTGTGGCGTGTATAAGATGGTTGGAGATAAGAATAAAGTTTTATATGTTGGAAAAGCAAAAAACTTAAAGTCAAGGTTATCCGACTACCTTCAATTCGAAAACCTTTCTGAACGAATTAGAGTTATGCTCTTACAGGTTATTAAGGTTGAAATATTCATCACTGGGAATGAAATCGAAGCACTGCTTCTTGAAGCACAGCTAATAAAATCATTGAAACCACTTTATAATATTGTGCTCAAGGATGGAAAATTTTATCCTTATATGACAATTTCCAAGCACGATTATCCAAGAATAGCAAAATATAGAGGCAAATTTAAGAAAAATGAGTTTCATTATTATGGTCCCTTTACATCTGCCGCTGCTGTGAAGCAAACTATATTATCATTGCAAAGAGCTTTTCTCTTGAGAGTATGTTCAGATCAATACTTTTCATCAACAAAAAGACCATGTATTGAGTATCAAATTAAGCGCTGCTCAGCACCATGCATAAACAAAATCACAAAAGACGACTACTGCCAATCAGTAAAACCATACGCGTCAAGTTAAGGAAATAAAGGTATGAAAGAGATAGAATAATAAGGTATAAGTTCTCCCAGATATACTTTTAGTGAGAGAACCAATGAATAAAATAACTTGCTTATCAAAAAAGCTCAAAGAATTTTTTAATGAAAAAGCAGAGAAAATCTCAATTACAACAAGGTTTATAAAAAGAAAGAGAAAGCTAAAAGGTTCATCATTCGTAAAAGCCATGGTCTTGGGTAATATAGGAGTTGATAATTGTAGCGTAGAAACAATGTTTCAATTACTAAACGAGGACTCGATAGATATAACAAAACAAGTTTAGATTTACTGAAGAAGCAGTGGAATTTATGAAAAGGATGTATAATGAATCTGTGATTCTCTTTAAAAATATCTTGCAAGTTGGTTGCAAAATCTTACAGCAATTTAATAGTGTTAAATTATTGGACAGTAGCTATACCTAACAGTATGGAAGAGATGTATAAAGGTTATGGTACTAGCTACAGTGGCTATGAAAGCAATACTAAGTCTGGAATAAAGTTACAATTAGTTTTCGACTACATGAATCAGATAATAGACCAACTTAATTTAACGGAGGGGGTAAGATCAGACCAGGGATATAGGAAACATTTAAGTAATATATTAAGCAATGATTTGCTAATATCTGATCTCGGTTATTTTGTGCCAAGTTCTTTTAAACAAATCAATGAAATAGGAGCTTATTTCATAAGTCGTTGATACCGACATATATGATGTAGAAACAAATCAAAAAATGGAGTTATTAGAATGTTTAGAGGATAAGTTATTTTTAGAAAACGAGGTATTGTTAGGAAAAGAAGCAAAAATTAGAGTAAGAATTATATGTCAGAAACTAACTGAATATGGCCAGAAGAAGGAAAGCTAATAGATTAGCAAGATCGCAGGGATATACATCCTCTAAAAGAAATCAAAAATTGTTGAACTGGTCAATATTTATAACTAATGTTCCAGAAAATAAAATTAGTGCTGAGCAAGTATTAACGATTTACAGAGTAAGGTGGCAAATTGAGTTATTATTTAAATTGTATAAAAGCCATACCAGGCTTGATAAGCTAAAAGGAAAGCCATGCAGAGTATTATGTGAACTATATGCTAAATTGTGCGCAATTCTTATATTTCACGGCATAGTTGGTTGCACAGAAGTGAAAAAGAATACAGAACTTAGCTTAACAAAGGCATTTATTGAGCTAAAAAGGCGGGTTAGAGAGTTATTTTTAGTATTAACCAAAATTAATAGTTTAAAAGCATTTCTTAAAAAACTCACTATAACTTGGTCGCGATTTTCATTAAAAGACAAACGTAGAAGGGCTAGAGTATCCACTTTAACCTCTCTAAATTTGCTCACAATCTCTTAACTTGACGCGTATGGTTTCCTTGACAAAGATACTCGCGATTATTACATAGGACTCAACAATGCAATAATACACTTCTTTTTTGATGGTAACATTGATGAGGATGCCTGGGATTATGAAAGTCTTAAATTCTTTCTGGAGATAGATTTAAAAGGTGATATAGAAAAAATTCTTTCTCTTCGCAAGAAGATATAAAGTTACAAAAGCTTCTACATCATAAACAATGATGTAGAAGTATTCCACTACAACAAGCTTTAAAGGCACTACATTTTATATTACAATAACTTTTTCACTTCTTTTTAGGTCCATGAAATTCACATTATCTTGGTTATTAGAACACTTAGAAACCAATGCTAGTTTAGAAGAAATTACCGATAAATTAACTCACATAGGGTTAGAAGTAGAAAATGTGATCGATAATTCCAGATTGACTGGGTTTATTGTTGCAGAGGTATTAGAAGTCGTACCTCATCCAAATGCTGATAAATTAAAATTATGTAAAGTAAATGATGGAAGTAAAATTCTACAAATAGTCTGTGGAGCAAACAATGTTAGAGAAGGTATGAAAACTGTACTTGCATCTCTTGGTAGCACGTTGCCAGAAAGTGATCTCACAATTAAGTCCACAAAAATACGAGGAATGCTAAGTGAAGGGATGCTCTGCTCTGCTTCTGAACTTGTGCTGGTTCAAGAGGAAAGTGAAGGAATAATCGAGCTTTCCGATGATTATAAAGTAGGGGATAAATTTTTCAATTGTGACCCTGTAATTGATATAAATGTTACTCCAAACCGTGGAGATTGCTTAGGCATTTATGGAATAGCTCGCGACCTTGCTGCAACTGGAATTGGGACATTAAAGACTTTAAGCATTCCACAACTTACCAGCTCCATAAATTCACCAATCGATGTTGAAGTTACTGACGGGGAAAGTTTTATTAGTGGAATATACATCGCCAATGTAAAAAATCAAGAAAGCCCAAAATGGTTAAAAGATAGGATGGAATCGATAGGAATGCGCTCCATTTCTGCAATAGTTGATATCACGAACTATATTATGATATCTTTCAGCCGCCCAATGCACGCGTATGATGCAAAAAAAATAGAGGGAGAGCTCACAGTACGCAAAGCAAACGACGGAGAAAAATTTGCTGGTTTGAACGGTAAAGAATACTTATTAAACAAAGACATAAGCGTCATTGCAGGTGATAAAAATATTCATGGAATTGCTGGAATTATAGGTGGTAAGTGCAGTGAATGTACTCTTGAAACTACTGATATCTTTTTAGAGTCTGCTTGGTTCGATCCCATCTCTATTACTAAATCTTCAAGGCAGCTCGGCATCTCCACAGACGCTAGTTACAGATTTGCACGTTCAGTTGATCCTGAATTTACTTTTGATGGACTCAACCTTGCAGCTAAAATGATTCTGGACTTATGTGGTGGAGAAACCTCAAGCGTAGTGTCTGCTGGCAGTTTAGATAGTGCTGACACCAAGGTGAGCTTTGATTATCAGGATGTGAACAAGTTTGGAAGTGTGTCTGTATCGCCTGATGAGGTGCTTGATATCTTAACGAAACTAGGGTTTAGTATTGATAAAAAAACCGAAGGCAATTGGAATGTACAAGTACCAAGCTGGAGACCGGACGTGACAATACCGGCTGACCTAATCGAAGAAGTAACAAGGATATACGGCTATGACAAAATAAAAGAAGAACCACTACCAAATAATGTTGAAGAAGTAGATAGTACATACGACAATTTGCGTATTTTGATGACAAACAGAGGGTTTCATGAAGTGCTAACCTGGTCGTTTATGAGTGAATCAACAGCTGAAAAATTTGGTTACTCGAATAAGTTATTTATCATCGATAATCCGTTTAACAATAGCTTTAATATAATGAGACCAAGTATTATGCCAAATTTATTGCAAGTTACTGCTGATAATATTGCCCATGGAATATCTGATCTTGCAATCTTCGAAATCGGGCCGATTTACGATGGTGAAGCTCAGTCTAAGTATGTTTTAAGTGGAATTAGGTCAGGAAATAATTTACCGCGAAACCATTATAATACTGATAGGAAAGTAGATGTTTTTGACGCAAAGGCTGATTGCATAGCAGCTTTGGAGTTTTTTAACGTTAATTGTGATAATTTAACGATAGAGAAAGCAGAAAAAGAACATTACCACCCAGGAAAGTCAGGCACTCTCTCTTTTAAGAATAAAGTAGCAGGTTATTTTGGAGAGTTGCATCCTAATATATTAGATCTTTTTGATATCAAGCAAAAAGTTGTAGGTTTTGAGGTAATACTAGAAAATATTGAAAATTTACCTGTAAGTAGAAAGAAATTTATCGATTATAAATACCAAAGTGTAAAACGTGATTTTGCATTTATAGTAAATAAGGATGTGGAAGTAGGTAACATAATCAATGTGATAAAAAAAAGCTCAGAGCTCATCACAGAAGTTTTGATATTCGATGTATACCATGGAAATAATATAGAACCGAATAAGATGTCTATAGCGTTGTCAGTTACTTTTTGCTCTCCAATCCACACTTTAACTGAAAAAGAGATCCAAAAAGAATCAAGTGCTATAGTTAATTTAGTATGTGAAAATACCGGAGGAACTTTGAGAACTTATCGTTGAGTCACAATCATAGTTTCCTGCCGTTGCTGTGTCACACTTGCTTCATCCAATTTATTTCCAATATTGAATTCAATATCCTTGAAAAATCTATCCAACATTCCATGCAAATGCTCTTCTATTTTAGGCCACACATCATTTTTAAATGTTACCCCATCATCAGAAAATAAATTACCTAAAAAGGCTCCAATACCTTCATAATTTGACTGAAAACATTGAAGAAATGTCTCTCCTTCTTTATAAGTATTATGTGCCACATCTAACGCTTTTCTCTCTGTAGTCTCTTTATAAGCATTTGATGCTCCAATCTTTATTGCACCAAACATAACTTTACTCCAGTTCTTAACTTTCTGTATACAACCTTCACTATTTCCTGGTATATTATTTATTATATTTTTTGTCAAATTGTCTATCAAAGGAGACAATAAATTTTGACTAAAATATTTGATATTATCTTTTGTTTTAATTACAGGATATTTGATGCGTTTTTCTGCTAAACAGTACTCCAGTTCTGCTCTTTCTAATAACTTCTTGATTTCTTTTTCATCAAAAGTTTCAAGCTTGAATACCTTCAGTAAATCATCTTCTATTACTGCAAATTTTATTTTTTCACGAGACGTTAGTTCTTCTTTATAATCATTTTTTGTTTCTTCATTTATCAATAATTCTTTTTTGCCTAATTCTAACTGTTTTAATGCTTTCAGAATTTCTTCATTCCTTTTTAAGAGCACTTCTATTGATCTTGTACCCGGATGCCCTTTTTCCCTGTTATTTTGTTCAGCTTGTAAACGCTTATTTTGATTTTTGAGTGTTTGTTCTAATGTAGATTTTTCTAAATGTCCTTCATCTTGCACGCGAAAAGCTTCAATTATTTCTGCTAGACCTGATTCACCATATTTTCTTAATTTCTTGCATAAACGTAAAACACCCTTTTTTTGTTCTCGAAGTAACCTTTGCACTTTATATTTTTTTATTTCTAAATACATCTTTTCTATAAAGTCATTTATTTTAGCTGAAGCTTCCTTATCCGATGGAACCTTTACTTTTTTTTCTAAATCTTCAAGCTGCTTCCTTAGGCTTTGCTTCTCCTTATCCGGTATATCTGATTGACTTAACTTACCTTGAACTTTTTTCATTACTGATTTTATCAGCCTGCGCTCAATCTCTTGATCATCATATTCGAATTTAAAAAGGTCTTCTAACCCCCTTTTTAAGGTGTCATTTGTTAAGCTACTGTTTTCATGTATTTCTTTTAATTTCCTATATATATTGTTACACCTTGTTTGACCTATTCCTCTTAAACTCTCTAATTCCTGTCTCACTAAAGAATTTTTTATCTCATCTTCCAGCGAAAAATCTTCTCCCCGTCTATCTCGCTGAAACTTAATTGCTTGTATAAAGGCAACTTGATAAGCACTTTGTATTAAGTGACTTGTCAAATTAGGACCTATACTATCTACCACTTTCGACTTGAATTCGTTCAATAATTCCTTCAATTTATCATATGTAATCTCTTTCTTTTCTAGCTTTATCAGTTCTTCCATAGTCTTCGCAAATTCCTGAATAGAAGTTGCAAGCACATCCTTGATTTCATTGCGTAAGGGCTTAAGACCATTTTTTAAATTGATGTTAGTTGATAATTTCAGTACGATGCTATGCTCTGAATTCCGCGTCACATCAAACCACTTGTTATTTTCATTTTCATACAAATCTCTAAGCAATCGTTTAAATTGCGGTGGAAATTCTGTTTCCATATCCACGCAATATTTGGTCCAGTAACTTCCTTTTCATGAAAAGATACCTCAATATTTTGATGCTTATTAGAATACCGCCCCATACTTATTTTAAGAGCAGTAACTAAAGAGTGAGATAAATCTCTATTTAAAAGATAAAAAGTAGCCAAAGCAATTGTTGCAGGAACAACTAAGGCTACAAGTACAGCCATATTAACAAAAATTGCTATTGCAGCAAGAACACCATATGCCAATCTTTTTGGCATGCCAGTTTCACTCTTTTTTGTCTTATCTTCCCCTACACTGTTGCTGTTTGCTTGAAATCTACTGCATACGACTAATCCCAGTGCAGTAAAAGCAATATAAGGAAGCATTAAAACTGACAGAGCTAAATTTAATATTTTCTTTTCTGGGCAAGTTCTATTTATTTCCTTAAATATTTCGCTTGATATATTATACCAGGAAGTAAAAAATCAGAGTTATAATCTTTATAATGAAATATACTGAGTGGAACGTTAAAATTAGCTAACGGCTCTTGTTCTTCCACAGCATCAAAAAATTCTTCTTCCTCTTCTGAAGTAGCAAGACCTAAATTATTCCCTTCTTCTACATTAGAAACAGCTTCCATAGCATCAAAAAACTCTTCTTCCTCCTCCAAAGTAACAACAGATTCTGCTTTACCTAAACCACCACTATTGTTAACAACTTCTTCATAATCATCTGCAACAGCTTTATTCATATTATAACCTTATCCAATTACCTTAAGTATAGCATAAATACTGACAATCTTGCAACTTTATTAAAAATTTAACGCTCAATACTAACACTTAAATCCTGATATTCCTTAGAATAGAAGTTAGTTCCAATTTCTGTATTAATGTCCAAAGATAAGGCAAGGGTCTGCTCTTTTATATATTCAAACCACGTATTTATTGCTTCCTTAATTTTCTCTTCTTCTGTTTTGATTATTACTCTGATTCTATCTGATATATGAAAATCAGCTTGTTTTCTGGTTTCTTGAATGAGCCTCACGACATCTCTCGCTAACCCTTCTAGAATTAATTCATCATTTAGTTCAGTATTTAGAATGACAACTCCTTTGTTGTTATCAAACACAGCAGAATATCCACTATTTGCTTTTAACAATAGTTCATATTCGCCTTTTTCTATGATGTAATTTTCTGACTCATTACCTAAAAAAACTTGCTCATTTTCAACTTGCTTCCATTTTCCCTCTTTGACATATTGAACTAGTTTCTTAATTTTATCTGGTATTCTCTTTCCAAGCAGGGGAAAACTTAGCTTTAACTCTAGTGATGCAATATCTTCAAGTCTGTTTACTAACTCCAGTTTTTTTACATTTACCTCATCTTTTATCATCTCTTGATATTCATTCATGCTTGGTGTCATTCCAGCACTTTTTTCTTTCTGGATCCCAGTGTCAGCTACTCGGATGACAGGAGAGAACTCTGGGATGACAGAAAGCGGTTCACCTTCAAGAAAACTACAGGAAGACTGATGATAAATGATCATACTGCCAAGCGGCTGTCTGATACGTATATTAAAAGTGTTTCTGATCGAAAGTGCAGAGTTGCACACCTCTCTCACTAGATCCATCTTGGCAATGAGCTGACTATCAAACTTCTCTAATTGTGGAAAATTGGCCAAATGAACAGATGTTTCTTCATACTTAAGCCCTTGCCATATATTCTCTGTTATAAGTGGCAACAAAGGAGCTGCAGCTCTTAGTATGTAATAAAAAACCGTATATAGAACATTATAAGCATCAGTTTTATCCTGATCCAAATCACTTTTCCAAAAACGCTCGCGACTGCGACGAATATACCAATTATTTAGCACTTCAAAAAAGTTCATTAAAATTTTGCAAGCCTCTTGGGAGTTATAGCTGTTCATAGAAGCTTGGATACTTTCCACAGCTTCAAAACATTTGGAAATCATGTAGCGATCAATAGTACTTTGATAATCCTTACAAACTTCAGCTTTAATTCCATCTGCATTTGCATACATAGTAAAAAAGTGATAACTGTTCCAAATAGGTTTTATTACGTTTTTCAGAACATCTCGTATTGAGTTTCCTTCTTTATCAAGTAGCAAATTACCACCACAAACAATAGATCCAGAAAGCATGAGAAAACGCAGTGCATCAGAACCGTATCTATCAAAAACCTCCATTGGATCTGCATAGTTATTCAAACGTTTGGACAATTTTTGCCCTTTTACATCCAAAACAACACCGTGGCATATGCAGTTCTTAAATGGTTCCCTATCAAACAAAGCAGTGGACAATACAAAGAGCGTATAAAACCACCCCCTGGTTTGTGCTATGTATTCAGTGATAAAATCCGCAGATTCAAACCACTCCTTATTTTCAAACGGATAGTGGATTTGCGCAAATGGCATCGAGCCAGATTCAAACCAGCAGTCAAACACGTCAGGTACACGGCGCATAACTGATTTTCCTGTTGGATCATCAGGATTTGGTCTTGTTAAAGTATCGATAAATGGTCTGTGCAAGTCGTCTATTTTAACATTAAAATCTCTCTCCAGTTCTTCTATTGAACCATATACATCTACTCTTGGATATCTCGCATCGTCTGATTTCCATACAGGGATTGGCGTACCCCAGAATCGATTGCGTGAAATTGACCAGTCGTGTGCCCCTTCAAGCCATTTTCCAAATTGACCATCTCTAATGTGGTTTGGTATCCAATTAACTCTCTTATTTAGCTCTACCATTCTGCTTTTGAATTTTGTAACAGCAACATACCAAGAAGGCATAGTGCGATAGATCAAAGGAGTGTCAGTTCTCCAGCAGTGTGGATAATTGTGAATATATTGTTCAGTTTTAAACCAATTCCCTTGCTCTTTTAATTTTTTTATTACTGTATCATTGGTATCAAAAACATGAACCCCTGCCAAATCTGAAATTTCAGCAGTAAATTTTCCACTGTTATCAATTGGACAAATAACTGGAATATCATGGCTTTGGCAAAGGTAAAAATCTCCCTCACCAAATCCAGGAGCAGTATGCACAACGCCAGTACCGTCTTCTTCCGTCACATAATCAGCAATAAAAACGCGAAATGCATTTTTTGTGTCTTTAAAATAGTCAAACAGTGGTTTGTAAGAAAGACCTGCAAGATCATTCGCTTTAAGTTTTATATTGCAGTTTTCATATGGAATATTGTTTTGTTCAGAGTGGCTGATAAATTTCTCTAAGTAGCTTTCAGCAAAAATGTATATTTCACCATTCATTGAACTTCCTTCACTACTCCCTGTCATCCCAGTGCCCAGACACTGGGATCCAGAAATAGATTCCAGCGTCACGCGCTGGAATGACATCAAAGGGTGGACTGACACTGCACAATACTTAATATCTTTTCCTATTGCTAAAGCCAAGTTGCTCGGCAACGTCCAAGGAGTTGTAGTCCAAGCAAGTAATTTACACTTTCGTTTAACACTTTTAAATTGCTGTGGGTTTTCTAAAAGCTCAAATGCAACAGTTACAGCTTTGCTAACTTTTTCTCTATACGCGTTATCAAGCCTTGTTTCGAAATTAGATAATGGAGTTTCGCATGCCCAGCTATATGGTACAACGCGCACTGATTCATACACCAGACCCTTATCATAAAGCTGCTTGAATGCCCACATGACCGACTCCATGAATGATTTATCCATAGTCTTATAGTCATTGTGAAAGTCTACCCACCTTGCTTGCCTATTTACATACTTCTCCCACTCTGATGAAAATTTCATCACAGAAGTACGGCAATGATCGTTAAATTTATCTATACCAAACTTCTCTATCTCAGTTCTACCAGATATTCCAAGTTCTTTTTCTGCACCCATCTCAGCCGGCAATCCATGGCAATCCCAGCCAAATCTACGTTCAACCCTTTTTTGAAGCATAGTTTGATATCTTGCAAATGCGTCTTTGATGAAACCAGTGAGTAAATGTCCATAATGCGGAAGTCCATTTGCAAACGGAGGCCCATCGTAAAAGACAAAACAATTATCCTTGGAACGTTCTTCAACTGACCGCTCAAAAACTTTGTTTTCCTGCCAAAATTTTATGATTTCCTTTTCTAACGATGAAAAATCAGGACTACTTACTGTATCAGGATAATGCTTTGACTTCATGTTCGCTATGTAAAACTAAAGAATATAGGGCTTTCTGAAAAATTACAAATTCAAAAATATTTCCGTAGCTCACACCCCAACAAACTATTCTGCCGAGCTTCCAATACCTTTTTTTAAGTTTTACTTGCAGTTTTTATTGTTTTACTTAACATTAACCCAAGCTTTAGGGGTATTTTATGGATCAGAAGACAGATAAGTTTCCACAATTTTTAAAAATGTTGTGCTTTGTTGAAATGTGGGAACGTTTCTCTTACTACGGAATGAGGGCACTTTTGGTCCTATTTTTGACTTCTCACTTAGGTTTCACTGATGAGAGGGCCTTTACTATTTACTCATTATTTGCTGCAACAGGTTATGCTATACCAATACTTGGAGGTTTTTTAGCTGATAAGTTGATGGGATTCCGCAACATGGTGTTGCTTGGAGGGATAGTGATGATAGCAGGTCATGCTTGCATGTCATTGGTTAAGTTTGAACCAGGTTTATTATATTTAGGTTTATCTCTAATAGCCATAGGTACTGGTATGTTTAAAGGGAACGTAACTAACTTACTTAGTTCATGCTATGGCAAAGACGATCCTGAACGTAGCAGAGGCTTTACTTTATTTTACGTAGGTGTGAATATTGGAGCAATATTGGCTTCTATTTCATGTGGTTATGTAGCCCACTTGTTTGGCTGGCACTACGGCTTTGGTTTAGCTGGTATTGGGATGTCTATAGGGCTAATCTTTCTTCTCAAATTTCAGAATCTTTTAGGAGATAGAGGCCTTTCTCCTTATCCAGAGCTTATGAATAAGCGCATATTAGGGATTAAAATTTTTGGTATAGTATTGATAGGAAGCTTTCTGTCATCATCAATAATTGCTAAAATGCTTATACATAGTGAATTTTTTACTAATATGCTCATATTTATTGGAATAACAGCTCTGGGCATATTTATTTATATAATATCTAAATTATCAGCAGAACAAAAACGAAAATTAGTGGCATTATCTATTCTTGTGGTATTTTTCTTGTGTTTTTTTGCTTTAGAAATGCAGCTTGGCTCTTTGGTTAACTTATTCACCGAAAGAAACGTTATTAACAATGTATTAGGTATAACAATCCCAGCTTCAGTTTCTCAAGCCATAAATCCTTTGTCAATTATAATATTTGGCTTTCTTTTTGGAACATACATGAAGTTTAAGCAAAAATATGCAACTTCCATGTTTACCCTTGGCCTTCTGACAATGGCTATGTGTTTTTTCACACTGTACATAGGATGTTTAAACTCTAACATTGAAGGTAAAGTAGAATACTTATATTTAATAATTGCTATCTCCTTTATGGGACTGGGAGAATTATGTATTGCTCCATTAGTCCAAGAACAAGCAACTACACTAGCCCCCAAAAACCTTAGAGGAGTAGTGATGGGTATAGTAATGCTGTCATTAGCGTTTTCTAACCTAGCCGGAGTTGCAATATCAAAATTTATGTCAGTTCCTTCAGTGAATGGTAAAATAAATTATTTAGAATCTTTAGAAATGTATAAAGAGGGTTTTTTAAAGGTGGGAATATTTAATTTAATGCTCGTTATTGTATTTTTATTCTTCTTCAATTTTATACATAAAGTTGTTACTAACTCATCTTGTACAAAAAATTGATATAGGTAAGCTCAAATTTGTAGGTTTAAGGTACCCGTTCAGCAGAGGTAGCAATTAAACTTTGTAACTTTTGAAAAAGATTATGATTGCATTTTTTCAATACTCTTTGCTTAAGATTTATATTTAACGCTGCTTAAAATCAGTGAAATGCACACCCCAGCAAACTACTCTGCCGAGCTTCCAACACTTTCACATTTACTATTTTGTCCCTGTATTTATCTTCAGAATCATCAATGCACACTGATTGCATATATGGGCTTTTACCAATAATTTGGTTTTGGTGTTTACCTTTTTTATCGCTAAATAGAACAGGTATAGTTTTACCTACCATACTCTGGTTAAACTCAAGTTGTTGCTTACTAATTAATTTCTGTGAACGAAGAAGGCGCTCTGTTTTAACCTCTTCTGGTACTTGATCTTTTCTTTCCGCTCCCGGTGTGCCTGGTCTTGGGCTGTATTTAAAACTATAAGCCTGAGCATATCTAACTTTTTCTACTAATTTCATAGTTTCTTCAAAATCTTTTTCGGTTTCTCCAGGAAAACCAACAATAAAATCAGAAGAAAATTCGATTTCAGGTTTCAATTTGCGAAATCTGTCTATTATTTCCAAATACTCCTCTGCAGTGTGTTTCCTATTCATCGCGTGCAATATTTTATTCGAACCAGACTGCACAGGCAGGTGAACAAACGGCATGAGCTTTGGCTCTTCCGCATGTGCCAAGTAGAGAGATTCATGCATATCTCTTGGATGAGAAGTTGTATAACGAATCCTCTCTAGCTTTTCAATTTTAGCAATATGACTAATTAATTTTCCTAAATCCCACACTTCCCCTTCGCACTCCCCATGGTAAGCATTGACGTTCTGACCAAGCAAATTGATCTCATTTGCTCCATTTGCAACTAATTTCAATGCTTCACGAAATATTTCATTCACTGGCCGTGAATACTCAGCTCCACGAGTATAGGGCACTACACAAAACGTACAAAATTTATCACAACCCTCTTGTATGGCAAGAAACGCAGAAGACCCCTGGCTATTGCCATAGCATTCATCTGGCAATTTATCAAACTTTGCAACTTCAGGAAAATCAGTGTTTATTACATGACCTTTACTTCTGCTTGCTTTGACTATCAGCTCCGGTAAGGTAGCGATACTCTGCGGACCAACAACAATATCAACAAAAGGAGCCCTTCTGAACACTTCTTCTCCCTCTGCTTGCGCTACACACCCAGCCACCACTATAGTCATTTCTTTTCGTAACGAATGAATCTTCCCAAGCTCTGAGTAAAGTTTTTCTGCTGCCTTCTCTCTAATGTGACAAGTATTCAGTATCACTAAATCGGCTTTCCCTGCATCACTAACAACGTTGAACCCCAAAGGTTTAATTACATTTTCCATTAAAACGGAGTCATAAACGTTCATCTGACAGCCGTAAGTTTTAATATATAGGCCTTTCATATTTGGTATGTCTTTTTCAAAATTTCTTCACCCTACACGTAAATGTCTAACAGACCAGCGCGTGACGCTAGTGAACTTGCTAGCACAATAGATTTTGACAAAATTATACGAAAAACTGGATCCCAGTGTCAAGCACTGGGATGACAAGTTCTCGGCAACCCCTACGTCATACCATCACGGTATCTCTAGATCCCGCTAACAAGTAGCGGGATGACGGTTGTCAGGGTGTCATGAAAGTAGCTAACACTGGCTTCCATCCAAGAGGGCAGTGCCCTCTTCTTGTCATCCCAGTGCTTGACACTGGGATGGCTTTGTTGCATCGCTCAAGTGAAAAGAACTGGCAGTTACTGACAAAATTCATTATAAATAGCCATTTAACTGTTGAAGAAAAAATATGCCACAAAAAATGAGAGTCAGTAACTGCCATGAATATAACAAATTTCTCCAAGAAAGAGGAAGCATTTTTTGTTATATCAATGACGCCATAGAAAAGTGGTACGAGAATGGTCCAAAAATACCAGGTGGCAACAATATTTATAGTGATAAAGTTGTAATTTTGGTGCACATAATAACTTGTTTATTTAGAATAGGCCTGAGGCAAACAGTTGGGTTTATAGCAGGATACCTTGAGCAAATTGGGAAAAATTTGCAAGTTATCAGCTATTCACAATCATCAAGAAGGTTTAAGAAACTTAATATTAAGATAAATGATTGCAGAAAATAATATGGAAGATATCGAAATTGCTATAGATAGTACAGGAATTAGTATATACAACAACACTCCTGGTCATAGCAAAGAAAATAGCGAAGATAGAAAGTATCGCAGCTATGAACAGACAAGAAAATTGCATGTAATGTTGAATACAAACAGCAAAAAAGCCATAGCTGTAAAATACAGTAATGGCTGATCACTATGGAGCTTGTGATTTGCTAAAAGAAGTCGATTTTCAGTATGTCATAAAAGTACTATATGCAGATAGGGCATATGACAGAGAAAAGCTCTATAAGCTGTGTAATCAATATGGTATAAAAACGAAAATTCCTCCGAAAAACAACGCAGCAGAGCATCCAAAGTATGGCTGAGAGAAATTCTGCAGTCAAGCTCATAAAGTCATATGATGAAGATGGTATAAAGAAGTGGAAAAAAGAGATGAGTTATGGAAAAAGATCTTATATAGAAAGTTTTTTCTCGCGACTGAAACAAACATTCGGATTTAGTTTTAGGAATAAATCTGAGATAAATCGAGAAAAAGAACTGCTAATCAAATGCTATTTGCTTAATAAATTCACTGATATTGGTATGGCTAAATTTGAGATAGCTTCATAAATTTATTGTGCGTTACCTACTATCCGAAGAGCGATGCAACAAAGCCATCCCAGTGTCAAGCACTGGGATGACAAGAAAGGGAACACTGGAATTTTTGTTTCAGCATTAGCCATGCATCTAAACAGATACGTTGCCTTGAGAATCGCAACATCCATGCAGTTATGCGCGTAACACTGAAAATCAAAAAAAACAAAGAGGCAGACTTAATCTACCTCTTTTATACTTAGCTGTCTAGTCTGGTACTTTTCCTTTAGCAGCTTGTTCAACAATAGGTGAGCCTAAATAAGTGTTAACCTCTTTAGCACCATCTTTGTCTAAACCTAATGTTTTATTCCACTTTGTTTCATTTACCATACGCGTCAAGTTAAGAGATTGTGAGCAAATTTAGAGAGGTTAAAGTGGATACTCTAGCCCTTCTACGTTTGTCTTTTAATGAAAATCGCGACCAAGTTATAGTGAGTTTTTTAAGAAATGCTTTTAAACTATTAATTTTGGTTAATACTAAAAATAACTCTCTAACCCGCCTTTTTAGCTCAATAAATGCCTTTGTTAAGCTAAGTTCTGTATTCTTTTTCACTTCTGTGCAACCAACTATGCCGTGAAATATAAGAATTGCGCACAATTTAGCATATAGTTCACATAATACTCTGCATGGCTTTCCTTTTAGCTTATCAAGCCTGGTATGGCTTTTATACAATTTAAATAATAACTCAATTTGCCACCTTACTCTGTAAATCGTTAATACTTGCTCAGCACTAATTTTATTTTCTGGAACATTAGTTATAAATATTGACCAGTTCAACAATTTTTGATTTCTTTTAGAGGATGTATATCCCTGCGATCTTGCTAATCTATTAGCTTTCCTTCTTCTGGCCATATTCAGTTAGTTTCTGACATATAATTCTTACTCTAATTTTTGCTTCTTTTCCTAACAATACCTCGTTTTCTAAAAATAACTTATCCTCTAAACATTCTAATAACTCCATTTTTTGATTTGTTTCTACATCATATATGTCGGTATCAACGACTTATGAAATAAGCTCCTATTTCATTGATTTGTTTAAAAGAACTTGGCACAAAATAACCGAGATCAGATATTAGCAAATCATTGCTTAATATATTACTTAAATGTTTCCTATATCCCTGGTCTGATCTTACCCCCTCCGTTAAATTAAGTTGGTCTATTATCTGATTCATGTAGTCGAAAACTAATTGTAACTTTATTCCAGACTTAGTATTGCTTTCATAGCCACTGTAGCTAGTACCATAACCTTTATACATCTCTTCCATACTGTTAGGTATAGCTACTGTCCAATAATTTAACACTATTAAATTGCTGTAAGATTTTGCAACCAACTTGCAAGATATTTTTAAAGAGAATCACAGATTCATTATACATCCTTTTCATAAATTCCACTGCTTCTTCAGTAAATCTAAACTTGTTTTGTTATATCTATCGAGTCCTCGTTTAGTAATTGAAACATTGTTTCTACGCTACAATTATCAACTCCTATATTACCCAAGACCATGGCTTTTACGAATGATGAACCTTTTAGCTTTCTCTTTCTTTTTATAAACCTTGTTGTAATTGAGATTTTCTCTGCTTTTTCATTAAAAAATTCTTTGAGCTTTTTTGATAAGCAAGTTATTTTATTCATTGGTTCTCTCACTAAAAGTATATCTGGGAGAACTTATACCTTATTATTCTATCTCTTTCATACCTTTATTTCCTTAACTTGACGCGTATGGTTTCAATAACAGTGCCTGCAAGAACAGGGTTGGAAGTGTTCCTTTGTTTATTACCTTAGTATATGAATAAGGATTCCCCGAATCTAATATGTAATTGCCGTAGGCTGCATTTAGTAATATAATCTCATATTAAATAAGACGTTACTTAAGTTTATGCTAGATTCTCCGCTAATTTTGACAGCCATTCTTATATTTTTCATTTTTACGTTGTCATTCTTTTTTATAAGAAAGATATTTGGTTCCACAAACAAGAAGATAATAAAATCCTTTAGGAAAATTGTTCAGCAAATAAATGCATTAGAAACAGAAATGCAGAGTTTATCTGATGAGGAGCTTGCTGGTAAAACTGAAGAATTCAAACAAGAATTGAAAAATGGGAAAACGTTAAATGATCTTCTCGTACCTGCATTTGCAGTTGTGCGTGAAGCCTCTCGAAGGTTTCTTAACATGAGGCACTTTGATGTTCAACTGATTGGTGGAATGGTGCTCCACAATGGTATGATATCAGAAATGAAAACAGGAGAGGGAAAGACACTCGTTGCAACTTTAGCAGCATATCTAAATTCCTTAGAAGGGAAAGGCGTACACGTCGTAACTGTTAATGACTACCTTGCAAAACGAGACACAGAGTGGATGAGCAAATTATATAATTCTCTTGGGGTTTCTGTTGCGTTTATTACGAATAACTTGACAGACGAAGAGAGGAAAGAGGCTTACAGTGCAGATATCGTGTATTCCACAAATAACGAGCTTGCCTTTGATTACCTGCGAGACAATATGAAATTTTCTCAAGAAGACATGGTTCAGAGAGGCTTTCACTACGGAATAGTTGATGAAGTGGACTCAATACTCATTGATGAAGCTCGCACTCCGCTTATTATTTCTGGCCCGGTTGAGGAAAACAATCAGATATATAAGCATATCAATAAAATAGTAACCAAATTAGTTGACTCTGATTATGAAGTAGATGAAAAAGGTAGAACGGTATTCTTGACTGAAGATGGTATTTCACGAGTGGAGGAACTACTAAGATCATACAATCTCATTCCTGAAAATTCCTCGCTCTATGATACTGACAGCATGATAATGACTCATTATATGGACCAAGCATTACGTGCACATAAGCTGTTCACTGCTGATAAAGATTATATAGTGAAAGATGGAAAGGTAGTGATTATTGATGAATTTACTGGGCGTATGATGGAGGGCAGGAGATATTCCGATGGTCTTCATCAGGCACTTGAAGCGAAGGAGAATCTTGAAATTCAGCATGAAAACCAAACTTTAGCATCGGTCACATTTCAGAATTACTTTCGTATGTACAATAAACTTTCCGGAATGACTGGAACAGCAGCAACAGAGGCAGAAGAGTTTCGTGATATATACAGATTAAATGTAGTAAAAATTCCAACCAATGTATCTGTAAAAAGAGTTGATATTGATGATGAAATTTACGGTACAGAAAAGGAAAAATTTAATGCTGTATTGAAGTTTATAGAAGAATGCCACAAACGCCTTCAACCGGTCCTTGTTGGCACGGTGAGCATCGAAAACTCTGAGAAGCTTTCTGCGCTTTTGCAAAGCCATTCTCTTAAGCATTCAGTATTGAATGCTCGTTATCATGAACAAGAGGCGTACATAATAGCGCAAGCTGGGGTGCCAGGTAGTGTCACTATAGCAACTAACATGGCAGGACGTGGAACTGATATTCAGCTTGGTGGAAATGCTGAAATGATCGCAAAGGTGGAGCTAAAGAAGATAAAAAATGCTGATGAAAGAGAAAAAAAATATCAAGAAATAGTTGAAAGAGTAAAAAAAGATAAGGAAATTGCTATAAAAGCTGGTGGTTTATGTGTGGTTGGAACCGAAAGACATGAAAGTAGGAGAATAGATGATCAATTACGTGGCCGTTCTGGCCGTCAGGGTGATCCTGGACTTTCTAAGTTCTTTTTATCGCTCGAAGATGACCTAATGAGAATATTTGGTTCTGATAGAATGAGAAGCTTTTTACAAAAAGTAGGGTTAAAGAATAACGAAGCTATTCATCATCCATGGATCAATAAGGCACTTGAGAAAGCGCAAAAGAAAGTTGAAGCTAGAAACTATGACGTGCGGAAATCTCTACTTAAGTTTGATGACGTAATCAATAACCAACGTAAAGTTATTTTTAAGCAGAGAAACAATATCTTAGGCAACGAAATTAATGATTTACTTGAAGTATATAGCGAAGTAAATGAGAGCGTAATAGAAGGTATAGTCCAAAGTGGCTATTATGAGGATTATATTGAAGATATAGTCAAAGAATTCCATACAAGGTATGGAATAACGCTTGATAAAGAAGATTTAGCAAAGTTTTTAAACAAACAAGAAGCTTTGGATTATATAAATGATAAGATACAAGAATTTTTTACTGAGAAAGAAAAATATTTCAACAGTCAGCACACTACAGATTTGTGGAATACGATCGTGAAGCAAATGATGATAATGACACTTGATCATTTATGGAGGGAACACCTTTCAGTTCTAGAGAGCCTAAGACAAAGCATAAGCCTACGTGCCATGGGGCAGAAAGATCCACTGAATGAATTTAAACGCGAAGCTTTCTTGATGTTTGAGTCAATGCTTGAAAAATGGAAAGAACTCACCATTCACCGCCTAGCGCACTTTAAGTTGGCAGATAACCAAGAGATAGGCAATAGGTTACATTCTGCTAGAAATAGCAGACTTCCCAAAGTCTCAAGAAACGACAAGTGCCCTTGTAATTCCGGAAAGAAGTACAAACACTGCCACGGCGCGGCTACTGTGGTGAATTAATAATTATGGTTGTACAGTTTGTTTATTTCCATCAACATTACTGCAGCTAACCTCACTTAGCCTACTGTTTAATGAATGCTCTGATGACTTATATACAACCCCATAGGAAATTCCACCAACGATCAGTGCAGATGCCACAGTAATTACAACTATTGCTAGTGCAGGTAATGCAGTAGCATAAATGAGTGCTAATTGAGCAACAATGGCAGCTAATATACCTACAGTAATTCCTGCTGCTATAGCTTTAGGTCTATGAATAAATGATGCATCTGCACCATAATTTAGCAGAAGTTTCGCTATTTTTGGATGTTGATAATCTAGTCTTGGATGTTCATCACAAATGTAATAAATAGCATAATACAAAGGAGTTCTTCCGTCTTCATCTTGTGCATTAACGTCTGCTCCCTTTTCTAGCAAAACTTCTACTACTTGTCTGCATCCATTCTCAGCAGCCCAATGTAAGGAGGTTCCTCCAAATTCATCTTGTGCATTAACATTAGCTCCGTTTTCTGTTAAGTATCTTACTACTTTTTCATAGCTACTTTCAGCTGCCATAAGTAATAAACTGCACTTGAACGCTGCAAACGTGTAATTTATATCAAATTCGTTTTTTTCCACTCATCATATATAGGTTGATCTTCCTGCTGCAGCTTATCTTTAATTCTATCAATTAGATTTTCCTTACTCAGATCTGAACTACTGCTGACTTCTTGTAGTACTAACCTTAATGTCATTTCCTTCTCCAAGATATAAAATCTCATTATAGCATATGGAGTGGATTATGTCAATGAGAAACTAAGAAACTGGTTCTTCTTTTTTTCTATAGCTTTAGGTTTACCTACAATTTGAAAAACAACAAATTCGTCATTCCGCTACTCGTTAGCGCCTCGGCGGTATGATGTAGGGAAACCTTTCTTAGGTTAGCTATAAAGTTAAAATTCGACCAGGGCAGCCGCAATAAGGCAGCAAACGCCATCATGTCTTTAGGAGAGTTTGCTAATGAAGGCTCTTAAGTTGACGCCATTGCCTGAACGGATACGCCAATTTTTATGTTCATTTGTAACCGTTTATTATTTTACACCCCAGTCTTTTTCAAATATTGCTAGTCCTTGGTCAGTAAGTGGGTGATTAATTAATTGTCTAAGTACTTTTGCTGGCACAGTAATTGAATCAGCACCAAGCCTTGCAGCTTCTATTACATGCGCTGGGCTTCTCACTGATGCAACAAGAACTTTAGTATCAAAACCGTAATTAGAATATATAGTACATATATCTTCTATTAGCGATAAGCCATCATAGCTTATATCATCAAGGCGACCAACAAAGGGGGAAATAAAACAAGCACCGACCTTAGCGGCAAGCAGTGCTTGTCCGGGAGAAAAACATAACGTGACGTTAACAGGTATTTTATGCTCTGTCCATAACTTTTTACAAGAAATTAATCCTTCATGTGTAAGAGGTAATTTGATCACAACATTATCAGCAATTTTTGCTAAATTCAGACCTTCTGTGATCATCTCTTCATGGCTATCTGCAACAACTTCAACACTAACAGGCCCTTTTATAATAGAGCATATTTCACGCACTAAATCCTCGTATTTATCTTTACGCCCGGACTTTGCTATTAAAGAAGGATTAGTTGTTATGCCGTCAATGAACTCCTTTAGTCCTTTAATTTCATTTAAATCAACGCTATCAAGAAAAATTTCCATATTAATCTCCTATAAAAAAATACCCTTGCAAAATCTTGTCATCCTACCGCTTGACTTACAACCGTATGAACTTCCTGCGTTGTAAACATCAAACAGCCGATAACACAACTGTACAAATATTGAGATATAAGAGTAATTTGTACCAAGAAAAAAGATGTCATCCCAGCGCCCAGACCCCTTAGACAATGTACCATCTTTTGATTTTGTCCATTCTGGGCGGGGTTTTCAAGTTCTTTGATCTTAAATACTACATCTACTTTATCAAGATCAATGTTGACTTCTTTTACTAATGTTCTAATAAGACTACGTTTGGCTTGCCAATCTAGGTCCGATTTAACACTAGAATAAAAGCCCTCTATGCTATTTGTAATAAGATTCATTTTCTGCCGTATTCCCTTTTACCTTTTTCTTCTCTCCTTTAATCTCTTTTAAACGTTCCTTCATTTTTTTTATTGCCTGCTTAAAGTCTTCCTTACTTATAGTTAGTGCATACTTTATTGCCGTAAAAACTTCTGGTACCCAGACAATTGTAATAAGCATACACAATCTTTGTCAACTATTTTCGGCACTGGTATATAAATCCAATTCTCTTCATCTGTACTATAAATAGACTGACCTTACCCAGAAAAAGTGGAGAGAAAGAAAGGAGTTTTTTTGGGTAAAATAAAATTTTGGAGGATTAGAAATGGTAAGAGAATATACAGCAGAATTCAAATTGGAAGCTGTTAAACTGGCAAATGAACAAAGAAAGGTAGGTCAACCAGTTGCAAAAGTAGCAAGAGATCTAGGAATAAGGGATAGTGTATTAGGAAAATGGATGAAGAAATATAACGAAAAAAAGTCAGCGGCAAATGCATTTCCAGATGTAGCACCTTATGACAAAGAGAGGTTTGATTTACAAAGCAAGAGTAACAAGGGAAAGAGACATTTAAAAAAAAGCCCTGGCCAGTCAAAAAGAGTAAAATATTTTTTATATAGTAACTGCTATAAAGTACAGGAATTATGTAGGATTTTCTGCTAGTGGCTACTATAAGTGGACTACAAGAAAAATAAGCAGTAGAGAATCAGCAAATAAAGAGCTACTCGAAGCTATTCAAAAAATATATCAAGTTTCTAAATGTAGATATGGAGCTCCTAAAATTCATGCTGAATTGAAGGCTTTGGGTAAAAGTTGCAATTTGAAAACGGTGCAAAGTATTATGCAGAAAAATGACATCAGGGCTATACTGAGAAGAAAGTTTAAAATTAAAAAACAACAAACAGATAATAGAGCTGTAGCTCCCAATATATTAGACCAAAACTTTATTGTTGATCAACCAAATAAAGTATGGGATTACTTACATCAAAACCAAGGAGGGATGGCTATATTTGGCAGCAATAATTCTCACGTATGGTAGTTAATGAGTAGTGCAATAAATAAACAATTGGTTATGAACTCTTTATTAATGGCCATTAATAGGCGTAAACCTGTTAAAAATCTACTGCTGCACAGTGACCAAGGTTCACAATATACTGCGCAAGGGTATCAATATCTCTTAGCTGTAAAGAATATAGATGAGTAATAAAGGCTGTTGTTACGACAATTCTGTTGCAGAAAGCTTCTTTAGCTCATTGAAAAGAGAAATACTTATTGATACTTCACAACACTCTGCTCAACACACTAGAACTGCAATATTTGAATACATAGAAATTTTTTATAACAAACAACGTCACTATTAACTATTGCATTCCTGCACAATTTGATGCATCATTCTTTTTGTAAAAAACATTCCACACTTTCTCTCCACTTTTTCTGGGTAAGGTCATATGTGTACATCCCTATCATGAATGCTATTTTCGGTAAAATCTCTTACAACGCTCAAAAGCAGAAAAACAAAAACTTGATTTTCTCAGCTAAATAGTGGACCATCAAAAGCACGCATAAATATCTACAATGAAAGAAAAAACTTTCACAATCATCGATGGCTATGGTTTTCTTTTCAGAGCTTACTATGTACTACCTCACTTAATTACCACAACAGGAATGCCAATAGGTGGTGTATATGGCTTTCTGAATATGATTCTTAAGTACATTGCCCATTCGGACTACTTAACTATAGCACTTGATGCAGGGAAAAAGAATTTTAGGCACAATTTATATCCTGAGTACAAAGCGAACAGAGTAACGCCTCCTGAGGATCTAACTCCACAGTTCACCATACTGAGGGAAGCGGTAGAAGCTTTTAACCTCAGCTATGAAGAGATTGAAGGTTATGAAGCAGATGATATAATCGCAACACTAGCTGCAAAATACGCCAACCACCAAGACTTTAAAGTGGTAGTCGTTTCATCAGATAAAGATTTGTTCCAGCTTTTGAATTACAACATTCTAATATTTGATCCTATTAAAAATATATACATAGATGAAAAACAAGTAATAGAAAAATTTGGTGTAAACTCACACAAGCTTCTTGATTTATTTTCTCTAACTGGTGATGCATCTGACAACATTCCAGGCGTTCCAGGAATAGGTCCGAAGACTGCAGCTAAATTACTGGATGAATTTGATTCATTGAATAATATTATAGAGAACATTGATAATATCGAGCAAACGAGGATTCGTAATATTCTTACCGAACATAAGGAAAAAGCTCTAATTTCAAGAGAACTTTTATCACTATGCGAAAAAGTAGACCTTCAACATGATATTGCAAAATATGAAGTCCATTCTCCAAATATGGAAAAACTATTATCCTTTTTAAAGAAGTATGAATTCAATTCCTTAATAGGGAAAGTGGAAAAGCTTTTTTCCTATAATGGGTCTAGCACAAAAGAGAAAATAGAATATAGTAGTGAAGAGTTAGAGAAATTTTTGGAGCATTGTAGATATGAAGGCAGAATTGCAATTCATTGCCACTTTGAAGACAACTTATTAAATAAAATTTCCTTATCTTATAGCGAAAGTAATATTTTTTATATAGAGCAAGACAGCATACAAGATGCACTCATTATAATTAACTCAACTTTACTCTCAAATGGGGCGCTTAAAATAATACATAACATTAAAGAAATCAGGAAAATCTTCCCTACAGTAGAGAAGATGCTAGATTCAGTTGATGATTTGATGATAATGTCGTATAGCTTGGATACAGGAAAGCATGATCACAGTATTCCAAACATAGTTGCGCATAATTTGAGTGAAAATGCAGAAATTTTCTCGGCAAAAACTTTAATAGCAATTCATGAAAAGCTAAAGCAAAGGTTATTTCAGGAAAAATTGCTCACAATTTACGAGCGCTTCGATAAGCCACTTATGAAAGTAATATTTGATATGGAGAAAAATGGGATATTACTGAACATACAAAAATTACAGGAGCTGTCCGATAAATTTCAGCAGGTAATTGCCGTGCTTGAAGATGAGATATATAATTTGGCAGGAGAAAGATTTAATATTGCTTCGCCAAAACAATTAAGTGATGTTTTGTTTAACAAAATGGGGCTTAATAAAAAGAAAAAGTCAAAAAAATCTGGATCGTATAGCACCAATTATGAAGTTCTAGAGGCACTCGAAGAAGAAGGGGTAGAAATCGCAAGTAAAATCTTAAATTGGCGACATTTAAGTAAATTAAAAGGCACCTACACTGATGCATTAATAAAGCAAGTTGATCCACTTGATGGTAGAATACACACAAGCTTTTCAACGACTGCAACTGCAACTGGAAGGCTGAGCTCCAGCAATCCTAATTTACAGAATATTCCTATCAGAAGCGAAGAGGGAAATCTTATCAGACAAGCATTTATTGCGCCAAAAGGGCATAAGATAATTTCTGCTGACTATTCACAAATAGAGTTAAGACTCCTGGCACACGTTGCAAACGTTGCAGCATTTAAAGAAGCTTTTGCAAACGGACAAGATATTCATGAGATCACCGCTAGGCAAGTTTTTGGAGTGCAAGAAATAGATGAGCAATTAAGACGCAAAGCAAAATCCATCAATTTTGGAATTATATATGGCATTAGCCCATTTGGTCTTGCAAAGCGGCTTGGAATTACCATTGCGGAAGCTGCTGAATACATTAATTACTATTTTTCCTGTTACCCAGAAATAAAGGCCTATATGGAAAAAGCAGTGTCTATCGCAAGATTGCATGGTTATGTAGAAACTTTGTTTGGCAGGAGATGCTTTGTAAGAGACATAAACAATACAATTCCTTATATAAGACAATTTGCAGAAAGGGCAGCAATAAACGCACCACTGCAAGGAACCGCTGCTGATATAATAAAACGTGCGACAATTCAGCTTTTTGACCAATTGAAAGTAGGTAAAATAATCCTCCAGGTTCACGATGAACTACTGGTTGAAGTAGAGGACGAAAAGGTACAAGAAACAGCAAAACCTATGAAAGATATAATGGAAAATGCAATAGAAATTTCTGTACCACTTGAAGTAGAAATAAAAGTTGGCGACAACTGGGGTCTAAATTCCCTTAATTATGACTTAAACATCGTGAATTCTAGGAGTATAAATCATTTGAACTAATACGAAAAATATGTTAGAACAGAACATAGCAAATGCAAATAGGTCAGCTATGATAGGCCCACAAGTAAAAAGTTCAAAACCTCCAAAGTTACCTACTCAGGTAACTAACAAAGATGAGAAAGTTTTTAAATTTGAAAAAGAGAAACATCAGTTAATCTATCGTACTTTCCTAGATATTTTTAAAAATCCAGAAAAACTAGAAGAGCAAACGAAACAGGAAATAGAAAAGAAGGAACAGAAATTGAAAGAAAAACAAAAATTACAGAGTGATCTGAAGTCATTAAAGGAACGGTTACCTCGATTACAGGATGAAAATGAAAAGAAAATTTTTACTTTTGTATTTGAGAATAGTGGAAAGATATTCAACAATGTCAATCCAGAAGATATAAAATCACTCAGTGAAGAGAATTTTTCTCAGTTTTTACTTTCCGTATTTGAGAAAATTAGAGAGAAAAAATTAGCTAATGAGGAGAATCTCAAGAATGGTAAAATAAAAGAAGTAGTAGATGACTGTGTAGCTGATATACGCGGTACAGAAGCTAAAGATTCATCCATAAAGTTCGTATTGGAAATGCCGCTGCTGCTAATTGGAGGGATCAAAATAGACCCGAAAAATATTTCTGGCTCCTTTATGGATGGGGTGAAAGAAAAAATACCATTCTTAGGTAAAGACAAAAAAGAGGAAGATGAACCACCACTTAGTGATGAAGAGATGGTAACAACGTTCTTAAGCAAGATCTTTTTTCCTGTCCTTCTTTCCACTATTCCAATGTTAATTTTTGGTCCTACTACACTCGGAGTAGTTGTTGCTGCTATTGGTGCAATATTCGCCATAAAAGGAGGAGTGGGAGTTCTTTTTTCAAATAACAAAAAAGGTACTTTGTATGGCCCTAGCTCACAAGATAAAGGTGATACAGAAAAGAGAGCAAAATTGAATAAAAAAATTTGCGATGGTATCAATACAATTTTAAAAACTCCAGTCAAAGGAGCTGAGAAAGGCACCTCTGTTTCTGAACAAATTTCCCAAGGAAAAGAAAAGAGTGAACAACAACCTGTTCCTGAGCAAATTTCCCAGGAAAACAACAGGGAAAACGAAGAAAGCAAACAGCAAGATCAACCTTGGACAAGAAAGGAAAACAAACGAAGGGAAGAAAACACAAGCAACAAACAAGCAGGGACTACCTAAGTTTGCCAAAAAGTGAGTTGTGTAAGAGGTCTACTATTATTCTATAGCACATACAACAGGAGTATGGTCAGACGGATTTTCTAGCTTACGCAATCTATCATCTATGTAGCATGTTTCCAATTTATCTACAGCTTGTGGCGATAATAGCATATAATCTATTCGCATTCCTTGGTTGTTTCTGAGTGAATTGCCTTGATAATGCCACCAAGTGAATTGTTGCAAATCTGGGTGAGATACTCTAAACGCGTCTTTAAACCCAAGATTCAAGACTGCTCTTAACTTCTCACGTTCTTTTATATGAAAGCACACTTGGCCATTCAATAAATTTGAATCAAAAACATCAATTTCATCCAGTGCAACATTATAATCGCCAGCTATAATAGTTAACTCTTCATTCTTCAACAAAGTGCTCATCCTTTCATATAGGTTATCAAAAAACTTGAGTTTATATTCAAATGCGTGAGAGTCCGGGCTTTGACCGTTTGGCACGTATACACTTCCTACCCTTATCTTACTATTGGTATACTTTATCACGCACTCTACATAACGTGCTTCTTGATGACTTTCCACAATGTCAATTTTAAACTTCTCCAGTATCGGATATTTAGATAAAACACAAACGCCATTTCTTGCAACTTGTCCATAGATAGCATATTCATATCCTAACTTTTCTATCTCCGCATAAGGAAATTGCTCTTCCATACATTTTATCTCTTGCAGCAAAACTATATCTATCTGACTATCAACTATAAAACTACAAAGTTGGTTAACTCTTTTACGTATGGAGTTTACATTCCAAGTTGCAATCTTTAGCATCAGCAATCCTTATTAATTATATCAATTAAACTCTCCCCAGTAGGCAACCTCGATGTTATAACTTTTTTCCACTTGATTAACTTTAAACTATCAGCAATGTTTTTACTCATGGTATATGCAACTGTATTATTCATCACATGAGATAGCCCACTTTTTAGAACCAATGAACAAAATATCCTTGCTGTCTGTGAGGAAAAAAAAGCAACACTATCAATTTTACCATCCAATAGTAAATTTTTACACCTATTAGTTAGATTCCTTTTTATAATTGTTTTATAGAGTACAACTTCTCTTACGTTAAAATCTTCTTCAGATAATCTCTTTTTTAGGTCACATGATACTTCTTGTCCCCTTATATACAAGAACTTTATTGCGTTTGAATAATGAGCTTTTATGAATGATATCAGACCATCAACGTTGCTGTCTGCTGAGATTATATCAGAAAATCCCAAATTTTTTGCAGCCTGCATGGTTGAATTACCAACTGTAATAATCGGAAAGTCATCCTCTTTGCATATTTGACTAAGAGCCTTTACACTGTTTTTACTTGTAGATATCACAACGTCAAATTCGTACGCAGATATATCAGGATTTAAGTACTTTATTGTGAATACTGGTTCTATAAAAACTTTGTATCCATACTTTCTCAATATATTTCTTGTATTGAACGAGTCCAATAAAGGCCTCGTTAATAAAATAGACTTCATTCTGATTTATTTCACTACTAGTAAAATAGTACCCTTTATACACAAATTACTGAATAAAAACTTTTATTTTGATAGCTTGAGCAATTATTCAAGTAATTGATGTGGAAGTAGGAGTACTAAGCGCTCCTACCCCAATAAGCCCGCAATTTCTGCTTACACTTTTTTGACGCTAATTACATCGAACTCTTTTGAATGGCTTCCTTCAGTGGAATTATATAGCTAATATTCCTGTATAAGTTAAATAAGTTAATACTTAAGCTTGTACTCTTGCAGTATTTGAAGAGAGATTCTCAAGGACGTTTTTTGTCTGTGGTTCACTAATCATAGTTTGAACGATATTAGCTGCCATAATAACACAGCCTAGAATAAAAAAAGGCGTAGAAACAAAATAAATAACAGAAGACTCAAAAAGCGACATAGATGCAATACCTCCTATTAGAAATGAAGCACTGGATGCTATATCAAGATAGATCTTTGTTAACTTTTTTTGTCCTGGAGTGTTTTTTATGCCAGATTTCTTATTAAGATTCTGTTGTCGGGAATGATCATTTAGTGACCATATATTTAAAGCAAACAAAAGTGCACTGAATATAGTGCCGGCAATACTAAAATACAGACTTAAGACAGGAATATTCAAGACCAATGCCGCTATGTATCCAATGAAAGAGATAGTAGATAGTGTAGTAACTAAGCGTTTCGAGTAAGTTCGTACCTTCTTTCTGTAGGCTAACTTATCTTTTTCACCATACATAGCATAAATATTACCTAATATGTTATATTATAACATTAATTAATTCAATAAGCAATATGGAAGCTAAGAGTGCCCGAGAGAAGACTTGAACTTCCACAACTTAAAAAGTTACTAGCACCTGAAGCTAGCGCGTCTACCAATTCCGCCACCCGGGCTTTTTATAATTTACTATATTAAAGTTAAATAATATACTTAAACAATTTTTAGTTCAAAGGTAATGCCAAATCTAGATCAAATATTTTTTGCTCAAAACAATGTTAATATTAATAACGTATATAAAATAGTCAATAACGCTTTGAGCAATAGCGATGGTGGTGAGCTGTTTCTAGAATTTTGCCAGTCGGAGTCCCTGGTTTTTGAGGATAACATATTAAAACACATGGACTTGAATACTAGAAGGGGATTTGGTTTAAGGTCTTTTTGTGAAGATAGTACATCTTTCGTTTGTTCTTCTGAGATCAGCGAAAAAGAAATTAGTAATGCTGCTTCTATGGTAAAAAGCTCAGTGTCTTTAAACAAGACAAATTCAATAAATTTAAACGAAGAGACAAAAAGCCTATATTCGAGGATTAACCCTATAAATGAAATGGATCTGAATTCAAAGATTAAGCTACTCAATGAGGTTAATGAGTATTTAAGGTCCAAAAATAACTGCGTGAAGCAAGTAAAAATAACTCTAAGTGGAGAATGGCAAGTTGTACAAATAATAAAGGGTGATCACAGATTAAGCGATATCAGGCCTCTGGTACGTTTTAATGTGCTAGTCATTGTAGAAAAAGATGGCCGTACCGAAAGAGGTTCTGCAGGGCATGGTGGAAGGGACTCTTATAGTAAGTTTATTTCTGAGAAAAAGTGGAAAGAAGTTGCAAACCAAGCGTTAGAACAAGCACTGGTAAATCTTGAAGCAATTCCAACTCCAGCCGGAGAAATGACAGTCGTTTTAGGTCCAGGCTGGCCAGGAATATTGTTACACGAAGCCGTGGGTCATGGACTTGAGGGCGACTTCAATCGCAAAAAAGTCTCAGCATTTTCAAATTCTGTAGGTAAACAAGTAGCAGCTAGTGACATCACAGTAGTTGATGACGGAACTCTGCCCAATTTGCGCGGCTCTATCAGCGTAGACGATGAAGGCACTCCACCCAGTTATAATATATTGATAGAGGATGGGATCCTAAAAGGATACATGCAGGATCATATGAACGCTAAACTCATGGGTGTAAGCCCAACTGGTAATGGTAGAAGAGAAAGTTATAAAGAAGTTATTATGCCGCGCATGACAAACACCTATATGTTGCCCGGAAAGTATACACCGAAGGAAATAATATCTAGCGTAAAGAAAGGTCTATATGCAGTAAATTTCGGTGGTGGGCAGGTTGATATAACGTCAGGAAAATTTGTTTTTTCATCTTCGGAAGCTTACCTAATAGAAAATGGCAAAATTACACAGCCAGTAAAAGGAGCAACACTAATTGGTGACGGTCCAACAGTGTTGAAAAAAGTATCTATGGTTGGTAATGACTTAAAGTTAGATCCTGGTGTTGGCACATGCTCGAAAGATGGACAAAATGTGCCCGTTGGAGTTGGTCAGCCGACACTCAAAGTCGACGCAATAACTGTTGGTGGAACTGAGATATAGATAAGGGCTAAAACGGATTCCAGCGCACGGCGCACAGCTGTACAAACATTATGATTTGGAAGCAATTGCCACCAATAGGGTGTCATCCCAGTGTCTGGGCACTGCCTTTGTGTTTGAGGCAAAACTGGCTATAACATTTAACACACTGCTTTCGCAAATAAATGTTCGTACAGTTATGTGTCAGCTACTTGGATGACACTTTTGTACTTGATGCAAGATTATATCTTGAAAAAATTAAGTTTTAATGCTATAAAATAATTGTAAATTTTGTCTCCGTGGTAGCTTTATGAATGTTGAAAGTAAAAAAATACACGATGCTAAAATAAAATTACCAATATTTCTTGATTATCAATCTACTACTAAAGTAGATCCCCGTGTTTTAGAGGTGATGATACCTTACTTTGGTGAGTTCAGCAATGCACACTCTCGCAGCCATTCATTTGGTTGGACTGCTGAAGAAGCAGTGGAAAAAGCAAGGAAACACATCGCTGATCTGGTGAACGCAGATAGCAAAGAAATTATCTTTACCTCAGGTGCAACTGAGTCAAATAATACAGCAATCAAGGGCGTTGCTCACTTTTATAAAAATAAAGGAAATCATATAATCACTGTCTGCACGGAGCATAAGTGTGTTCTGGATTCTTGTCGGCATCTGGAAAATGAAGGCTTTAAAGTTACATATTTGCCTGTTAAGCAAAACGGAATTATAGATTTATCAAAGCTTGAGGAAGCAATTACTGATCAAACAATCCTGGTTTCAGTGATGATGGTAAATAATGAAATCGGAGTAATTCAGCCTGTCAAAGAAATTGGTGTAATATGTAGAAAGCATAATATATTTTTCCACACAGATGCAGCTCAAAGCTTTGGAAAAGTTCCAATTGATGTTAATGAGATGTGCATTGATCTTATGAGTCTCTCTAGCCACAAAATTTATGGACCTATGGGAATAGGCGCATTATATGTACGTAGAAAGAATCCTCGTGTTAGGCTGATACCACTAATTAGTGGTGGTGGACAGGAAAGAGGCATGCGTTCTGGAACAGTTCCAACACCTCTTGCAGTTGGTTTTGGTGAAGCGGCACGTATTGCTAGAGAAGAAATGAAAAAAGAAACAACTAGAGTGGAAGAATTAAGGGATATTTTGTATAACAAGATAAAAGAAGCGTTTCCTGATATCGTTTTAAATGGTGATTATGAAAATAGAATTCCTGGCAACCTAAACTTGAGCTTTCCCTATGTTGAGGGTGAGTCTCTCATCATGGCAATCAAGGATTTAGCAGTAAGTTCTGGTTCTGCGTGCACGTCTGCGTCTCTTGAACCTTCCTATGTAGTACGGTCGCTAAATAATGGCCATGACCTTGAGCATTCATCAATTAGATTTGGCCTAGGCCGATTTACAACTAGAGAAGAAGTTTTGTATGCAGCAGATCTTGTTGCTAAAAATGTTGGCCGACTGAGAGAAATGAGCCCACTTTGGGAGATGGTACAAGAAGGAGTAGATTTGAACACCGTGAAATGGGACTCTCATTAAATGTATCCGTTCCAACTGCAAATGCACTTTGAAATTACTCTGTACCGTTCACACTTAATTCTTCAATCTCACTCATGGAGAGGCCAGTAAACTTAACAATAGTGGTGACATCAACATTATTAGCCAGCATTGTTTTTGCAACTTCAATTTTTCCTTCCTTTTTAGCATCATCAAGTTTTTGTTCAAGAACAGCCCGTTCATCACGAATACGTTTTATTTCCTGTTCGTAGGCAATAAATTCTTTCTTTGACCAGTTGAATTTATTTAGTTCTTCATAAGCTCGTTTTATTATTACGTCACTACCAACTATTTTATCTAGGTCTTCTTCGTTTGTTTCTGCTGCATATCGAAAAAAGTAACACCATTTTTCAACTATACTCTCCAATTGGTCTTCTTTTGTCTTTGTAAATTTAGGTAGTTCTATGAATACAAAGTAAAAATCCTTTAAGTCATGTTCAAAGCTATTTTGATCTAAGATGACATGATTAGATTTGTACTCAGCCTTATCTGGAAAAATAATACAATCAGCAACAGCAATAAAGATAATTTCTTTGAGGTTATGATAATCATCACCTTGATCAGCTTGACTTGAGTAGGCTTTGGCAGCATAATATTGAGCACGTTTTTCGAAGCCTTTAGTCTTAGTAAACTGGTCAGGTAAGGGAGCAGTATTACTACTACCCCCTCCCTTAGAAACGCAGCGTGCAGGTTTCCCCACACTACGCTTGAGCCCCTTATCTAAGTTCTTCTTTTCTAGAACCGGCTTGTCCTTCATGATTCCTCAGGAAACATCATTCTTAATGGTGACACCAACAGTAGAGAACCTTCTCTTGAGAAAGAGCTTGCTAACATTCTTGTTCGTTTCACTCTCTCATCAAAATACTTTTTCCATTTTAAGTCAAGGGGATTTGCATCCGCTCTGATTTTAACATGTCGTCTGATAGGTATATCAATCAGCTTAAGCAGTCTTAAATACCGTATCTCTTTTGGTTTGTTCTTGCATATGGGTGCAGCAAAGACCCATCGGCGTTGACCCATTACTTTGAAGTAACGATTCTTTATCCAACGTAATCCTTTACGAGGATGTCTTTTCTTTGCCCATTTCCATAAACTATGCCAAATTTCATTGTCGACCTTTCTAAACGCTTTTTTAGCACACACATGGTGATAGTAATTTCCCCATCCTCTCAGTAGAGAGTTGAGTGACTTAATTACTATAGCCTGAGTGTTCGCTATATTTGCTTTTATCAATGTACGTGCTTTATTAAGAAGTCTTTTAATACTTTCTTTCGAAGGTTTAATAATTAACTTCTTATTATATCTACGTACATTACAACCAAGAAAGTCAAACCCTGTTGTGATAGATGTAATCTTTGTCTTTTCTTCTGAAAGAATTAAACCTCGCTCATGAAGAAAAGATGATACTAAAGGCTTAACTTCATTTTCCAGTACTTCATGTGTGAAACCTGAAATAATAAAGTCGTCTGCGTATCTGATTACGTTCACTCCACTTCTGATTTTGTTTCTTCTTCTACTGCCGAGTTTACCAAATCGACTTTCCAATAACTTTTCAAGTCCGTTTAAGGCTAAATTGGCTAGTATTGGAGAAATTATACCACCTTGCGGGGTACCTGCAGTTGTGGGATACAGAGTTTCGATTCTAGGAAGCCAGCTTTTAACCAACTATGCAGAATTTTCTTCTCCATAGGAATATGCTTCATAAGCCATTCATGATTAATGTTGTCAAAGCATCCTTTGATATCACCTTCAAGTATCCATTGTAGTTGATTACGACTTGCCAGTAACAAATGACAAGCTACTGTAGCATCTGCACAGGATCTTTTAGGCCTAAAGCCATAGGAGTGACGATCACTGATTGTTTCAGCTATCGGTTCCAGAGCAAACAGATATAATGCTTGCATGGCTCTATCTTTTATCGATGGTATTCCAAGAGGTCTTCTTTTGCCATTAGATTTACTGATATAAATCCGTTTTAGCGGAGAAGGTTTATATCCTCTTTGCTTTAACTGCTTTATTCCTTGAAATTTAGCATTGCAAGTTGACCATAGTTGACGATCTACACCCGCTGTGTTTTTTCCTTGGTTTTCAGTTACTCTCTTAACAGCCAAAGCTTTTCCGCTAAAAGAGCGTGTGAGAAGATGTTGTAAAGTTTTTACCTTACCCCATCTTCCTTCTTGGACAGCCTTAACAATACGTCTTTGTAGCCTCACAATAACTTTCTGGCATTTCTTCCATGGCAACTGCTTCCATGCTTCAAAGCTTTCGGTAGATGCACTTACAGGTTTACTTGTAATCATCTGCTTTCCTACCTTAAGTGGTTAACAAAGTTTCTTGTCACGAGGGACCAAACGGAAGTCTGCTCGTTTTCACGCGAATTAATGTTACAAATTCTATCCATTTCGTTACAAAATGGCATTCGCTTTCTCCATTCTCCTTTACCTGCACTTCCGTCAGCATTCCTTGCGGTTTGCTTGCCATGTAGGCGAAAATACAGGCTTACCCTGTTCCTTCTGTCATACAACAGTGGGTTAGGTGACTTCTCTATACCGGTGATTTGCGTACATCTAGAAATGAGAAATGTCACATTACCTTTTTGGTTAGAGCTTATCAGCATCTTTAGCTCCTTCATAATTACGATACTTTGAAGTTTCACTTACGTTCACCATACCACTAGCCTAGCTCTCCAACCACATGATGCTTGTAGTTTATGCTCCTCTCACGATTGAGCATCTTCTTTTTCAAGAGGAGGTTCATTGTCCGCATCGCTTGGCACCAACCGGTTGCCCGATTCGCACTGATGCGTAGACTCAGATGGCAAAACATCTGGTTTAATAAGTTTTAGAATCCTTTCAGTTTCTTTCTGAATGAATTCCTCTCCTTTTAAACAATATGACCGAAGACTTTCAGGTCGCACCATCTCAATTATATACCTGTTCCCACTAGAATCCCTGCAAAGAACATCAACTATACTTTGCTTATCAGAGGCAATTTCAGCATCTTGAATAGTGCTTAAGAATTCTACTTCTTGTATAGTGTTGACTTCAGTACATCCTAAAATATCGTTTAAAAAATGGATAAGAATATTCTTATTTTTTTTTCAGTGCCAAAGATTTTTTTGAAACACAAATCATTGCGAGGATCGAGAAATTTTGAAAGAGCCATAGTAAAAATTTTTAAATGTATCTTTATATTATATATTCTTATTAATAATAATTCAATAATTTGTCGTCTTTTTTGTTAACTTTACTGATGTTGTTGTAAGGGACGTTGTTGCCAAATTTTGTAAAATTTATTATCCTAAGGTTTCAAGTCTTCACAGGTTTATTGGAACTATATGTACAATGTGTTTATCAGTGAAAATCCGGAGAAAATGATGGGAGAAAAATTAATACATTACTTCAGCCAGAACAAGTGCGAAGGCAATGCAGAAATGAAAAATCTGCTGGGAGGAAAGGGGGCAAATTTAGCAGAAATGTGCAATGTTGGCATTCCTGTTCCACCTGGTTTCACAATTTCCACCTCTGCTTGCAAAGTCTATTATCAAGACAATAGATCTTCTGTCATCCAAGTAGCTGACTACTCGGATCCAGAAAAAAATGTGGTCACGCACTGGAATGACATATGTAGTGAAATCAAAAACTACATGGCGATGCTCGAAAATGACATCGGTTGTAAGTTTGGGGATTTAAATAACCCCTTATTAGTTTCAATACGCTCTGGTAGTGTTAGTTCAATGCCGGGCATGCTTGATACTATTTTAAATGTTGGCCTAAATGATGAAACCGTTGTTGGGCTTGCAAAAAAAAGTGGCGAACGTTTTGCTTACGATAGCTACTGCCGTTTCATCATGATGTACTCCAATGTTGTACTACAGCTTGATCATCACCTATTTCAAGATGTTATTGATAATAAGCAGCAAAAGAGTGGAGCAAAAAGCTTAGCTGATCTTGATGTTGATGTTTTAAAAGAAATTGTTAACAATTTCAAAAGGATAGTACATGAAAAAACAGGAAAACATTTCCCGCAGAACGTTGAAGAGCAATTGTTAAACTCAGTTAATGCAGTATTTGCCTCTTGGAAAAATGATAGGGCTGTTTCCTATAGAAGAATACATAATATTCCTGAAAACCTTGGAACAGCGGTCAACGTGCAAGCAATGGTTTTTGGTAATTTAAATGATAATTCTGCAACTGGTGTGATATTTACACGAAATCCTTCAACTGGAGAAAAAAAATACTTTGGTGAATTTCTGATTAATGCTCAGGGTGAGGATGTGGTTTCTGGTGTTTATACTCCTATGCCAATTGACGGAGAGCAAAAAAACACCATGGAGAAGTTGCTGCCAAGTGTCTACCGAGAATTATGTGTGGTATGTGAAAAACTTGAAAGGCACTATAAAGACATGCAGGATATCGAATTTACTGTACAGGACGGTAAATTATGGATTTTGCAGACTAGGTCTGGCAAGCGCACGGCTGAAGCTGCTATTCGCATAATAGTTGATATGGTAAACGAAGGAACGATTACAAAAGAAGAAGGAGTATTGAGAATTGATCCAAAAACCTTTGACAATTTATTGCATCCAGTTCTTGACGTTGAGAGTGACCAAAAAGTAATAGGGAAGGGGCTACCTGCTTCTCCAGGTGTTGCTTCTGGATATGTAGTGTTTAGTGCAAGTGATGCTGAAAAAGCTGCAGAGCAGGGTAAAAAAGTGATTTTAGTAAGGTCAGAAACGAGTCCTGAAGATATTAATGGAATGAATGCTGCAAGCGGCATAGTAACAGCACGGGGAGGGATGACCTCGCATGCTGCTGTTGTAACCCGTGGAATGGGTAAGCCATGCATTTGCAGTGTAAGTGGACTTTATATCGATAAAGATGGAATTTTCTTTTCTGTAGGGGATACAAAAGTAAATAAAGGTGAACCAATTACCATCAACGGAGGAACAGGGGAGGTTATGCTTGGCATTCTTCCTACAATTTCGCCTGAATTATCGCAAGAATTCAAAACGATAATCAACTGGATAGATGAAATCAAAACGATCAAAGTGAGAGCGAACGCTGATACTCCAAAAGATGCAAAAATTGCAAAAGAATTCGGTGCAGAAGGTATAGGCTTATGTCGCACAGAACATATGTTTTTCGCTAGTGATAGAATCGAATTCATTCAAAAATTGATAATAGCTGACGATGAAAATGAAAGGGCAAATGCGCTCATTAAACTAGAAGAAATGCAAAAGTCTGATTTCAAAGAAATATTTTCTATTATGGAGGGCAGGGAAGTCACTATACGGTTGCTTGATCCACCTTTGCATGAATTTTTACCCAATGATCAGTCTACTATAGAAAAAATTGCCAAATCACTTAGTAAGTCAGTTGAGTCAGTAAAAAATAAAATAGCACAGTTATCAGAAAAGAACCCAATGCTTGGCCATCGAGGTTGTAGACTTGCTATTTCTCATCCTGAAATATATAGCATGCAGATTAGGGCAATACTTAGTGCTGCAAGTGAATTAAAGAAAGAAAAGAAGATAGAAGTGGAACCTGAAATCATGATTCCTCTTATCATGAGTGAGAAAGAGTTTGTTCTGATATGCGAGCTAGCAAAGAAAGAATCCTCTGTCATCTCAGCTAGGATCCAGATGCAGATTCCAGCGTCACGCGCTGGAATGACATCAGACAAGGCGTACTCAATTGGAACGATGATAGAACTACCAAGAGCAGCACTGATTGCTGATAAGTTAGCAAAACATGCAGAGTTTTTTAGTTTTGGCACTAATGATTTAACGCAAACAACCATGGGACTTTCAAGAGATGATTCAGTTAATTTCCTCGATTCTTATAAGGAAAGCAACATATTTGACAATGATCCATTTGAAGTGCTGGACATCGAAGGGGTAGGGGAGTTAATCAAGATAGCCATTGAAAGAGGCAAAAAAACCCGAAAAGAAATAAAACTGGGTATATGTGGAGAGCATGGAGCAGATCCAAAATCTATAGAGTTTCTCATCGAATCAGGGGTAGATTATGTTTCATGCTCACCCTATAGAGTACCGATTGCAAAGTTAGTGGCAGCACAGTCTAGTGTTAGATCTAAATTTGCTAGGTAAGTATAGTGGCAGTGTTGGCTACTCATATGGTTTGAGCCCACCAGAGGGTGTCATTCCAGCGCGTGACGCTGGAATCTAGTTTTTATTATGACCTTCTGGATCCCAGTGTCTGGGCACTGGGATGACATCCTGTCACACGTTCAACTTCATTCTCTCTCATCTCCCTATAACTTGGTAATGTAGAATTTTTACATGCAACCCGGTAGCTATTGCAACCAAAGCAGCTATAACACCACAAATCACTGCACCAGTTACAAATGGAACCATCACAGCAGCAGTAATGAATAATCCTGTGATAACAACTCCAACAACATCTTTTGTTAATGAGGTGTAAAAATTTTCCTTGCTTTTTTTATATTTAGCTTCTTTTTCATTTGGCACAGAAAATTGAGCATCTACAAAGCCGTTAGCTTTATTATCATTATTTGGTGTGGCAGTTTGCTTAGCCTCTGGTATTACAGGCGTTTTATTTTTGTTATTATGATTTGATTGGCCATTAACATTATCACTATTTGGCGTGGTAGTTTGGTTAGTCTCTGTTACTACAGGTATTTCATTGTCGTGATTGCGATTATCAACATTAGTACTAACTGGAGGCACTGTTGCTACAGGTCTACTACCAATGTTTCCATTACTGCTGCTGGGTTCTGCTCTATTTTCTTCATTAAGCTTACCTCTATTCAAGAACGCATTAACAATTTCAGTTTTACCTACCTGTATGGCCACTTGTAAAGCCTCTTTCCTGCTTGCAGGACTCACGTAACCCAAAATTAGCTCAGCTTCTTGGGCATTATCCTGAGTAATAGCAAGACACAGAGCGTTAAATTTTTCTTCTTCATAAAATTTGCCACTATCCAAAAGTACCTTAACAACGTCAGCTTGTTTTGTTATTGTAGCTATGCCCAATATAGTTCTGGAAGCAGTATCTGTAAGATGGATTACAGCATCTAAATCTGTAAACAATTTTACAACATCTAGAAATATGCCACGATCGCCGGTAATATTGGACTCTCTTACAGCATTTGCAAACGAGTCAAAAATTGCCAGATTTGTTTCTTTCCCTTGTATTAGTTGCTCATAAAGTACTTCAGCAGTCATACCAGGGTTTATGAAGTTACTAGAATCTACTTCATTACTGTCTGCTCTATTCTCTTCCACATTAGGTGCCTCTTCTTCCTTGTTTATTGCTGCGGTTATTTGCTCTTGTTGAAGGGGTTCACACCCATTTTGGAGGAGAAAATCCTTAACGCGTGGGTTGTTATTTTCGGTTGCATGTTTTAGAAGTAGGTTCCCTGATGAATTGCCTCCTTCACATTCATCTTGAAAATTAACTTCTTTCCTTAACCTCTTTTTTAGTTCTTCCAAACTAGTAACTGTGTTATCACGTCCTGTAATTCTATCTATATCTAGATAGAAATTTCTAACATTATCATCACTATAATCCCACTACTATAATGCTTATATCATATCAACTCCCTAATAATCAGTCAAGACATATTGCAGTTTCAAGCAGCATGATATATCATGATACATATTGAATATAGTTCTTAAAGTAAATGATGGAAGATTTAGCCTATAAATTAGTTAAAGTGACCGAAGCTGCAGCACTTGCTGCGTATAAATTGGCAGGCTTTGGTGATGAAAAAAGGGCTGATCAGGTTGCAGTTGATGCAATGCGTACAGTATTAAATTCAATGGAAATAAATGGTACTATCGTAATTGGTGAAGGTGAGAGAGATGAAGCGCCGATGCTATATATTGGCGAGAAGGTTGGCACTGGAAATGGTCCTGAAATCGACATTGCCGTTGACCCACTTGAGGGCACTACGATTTGTGCTCATTACAAACCAGGGGCAATGTCTGTTCTTGCTGCAACGAAAAAAGGTAATTTTTTACATGCACCTGATGTTTATATGGAAAAAATAGCGGTAGGAAAAAATCTTCCAGAGGGTGTAGTCTCACTAAAAAATAGCATTGAAAAGAATCTAGACAATTTAGCCAAGGCAAAAAAGTGCAAAGTGAATGATCTCGTGGTAACTGTACTTAAACGTGAAAGGCATGGTGAATTAATAGAGAAAATCAGGAAATTAGGATCAAAAATTAAACTAATAGATGATGGTGATGTTGCGGCCATAGTTTCACTAGTAAATGGCAATCATGATATGTATATCGGTATAGGAGGAGCACCAGAGGGAGTGCTTGCGGCTGCAGCGCTAAGCTCTATCGACGGACAGATGGAGGGAAGATTAGTACTTGATACGGATCAGTTAAGAGAAAGAGCAAAAAATTTAAATATTGATGACCCAGAAAAAGTCTACGCCGTAAAAGATATGGCAAGAGGTGAATCAGTGTTCATTGCAACTGGAGTAACAAGCGGAGAACTTGTGGATGGAGTTAAATTGAATCATAATACCTATTCAACTAATTCTTTAATAATTCTGCCTAATAGGCTGATAAAGCTGCAAACAATGCAGAACTTATGTTAGCTTTTTTAGTTTCTAATTTTAGCTTTACAACATTTAGCATTAAGATATAATCAAGTTTGCTTATAACAATAGAGGTGTGAAATGTTTTCTAGTATTATAAATCTATTTAATGGTTTGTACAAAAATTCGAGTACCGAGGAAAGTGAAGAAAAGTTGACTCTTCTATCTCCTCAAGCAAATCTTCAATTCGATGAGACTCAGGTACAAAGTGTGCTCTCAGATTTTGAGGAATTGGAGTTTAAGGATAATAAGTGTTTTGACAAAATAGCAGACGATTATGAAAAGAAGGGGGAGAGTGCCCTTTTTAACTATGTAATATTGAATAAGCGGAAAGAAATAATCGATATATTAGATAGGAATCTTCCTCTCCTCGAAGAACAGGAGGAGTTTAGAAAGAAATATGGTCAATATGTTCTTCAAATTGACAAAGGAATGAGTTATGGAAAAGAACTTCAAGATGGACTTCGGTCTTTTGAAGATAGGGCAGAAAAAGTATTATCAGATTTTGAAAGATTGAATTTTGATTTTAAGGATAATAAGTGTGAAGATTCTTCTGATTTCGTAAATTATAATAACGGTTGGCCGGCAGATCCATTTGACAAGATAGCAAATTATTATCGAGAGGATGATATTTTCCTTTTCAATTATGTGGTATTGGGTAAGCGAAAAGAAATAATGGGTATATTGGATAAGAAGCTTACTTCTAAAGATCAGGAGGAGTTAAAAGAAAATTTTAAAAAGAGGTTGGGTAGATATCTTATTCGAATTGGTGAAGGAATGAGCGATGGACAAGAATTTCTAAAAACTGGTAGTGCAATTTTCTTTGATGGGTGTTATGTGCCATGTCCATATGCAAACCGTCTTCTTAATCATTATGACCATCTTAATATCAACATTACTAAACCTGAACAAAGTTTAGAAACCAGTCGTCTTTTCACTGAAGAAACTAAAAGAATGGAAGAAGAGAAAAGTGAGGTAAAAAGAGCAAAAATATACAGCAATGGTGAAAGAATAGTAACAATTGAGAAGAATGAGAAACAACAGAGGAACTACTCCTTTACAAAATTTGCAATATGTGACATCGAAATTAGTTGGGGTGCAAAAGATGAATCTGGAAAAGACCTTAACTGTACTGTTGTTCTAAATATAAATTTAGGTCAAGTTAGTATTAAAAAATCAACTATTGACGGTAAAGATGTTGAACCAAAGAAAATTTTAGAGTTAGCTAAGCAAAACGAGGCTGTGCTTATAAAAGGTAAAGCTTTACATGAAGTTTTAGCAGCACATTTCATTAAGCAAACACCATGTGAGGAAAAGAAGAATATGCAATCGCACGAGAATATCGTTGTACCTGGTTCCGGTGCACCTCGCTCTATTAATGAGGAAATAACTGTAGAGCATCCGTTCGGGAAAGCGGCAAATAAAGATAATCATAGAGAAATGTGAGTTTACAACAAATGGTGCCATGAAAGTAGCTGATACATAACTGTACGAACGTTTGTTTACGAAGAAATGTTATAGCAGGTTTTGCCTCAAACACAAAGGTGTCATTCCAGTGCTTGACACTGGAATCCAGCCCTTTTACGCAGTCCCATTAAAAACGTTGTATTTTAACGTAGGATTAGCTACTTTTATACTCACCAATTTAATCTCTAATCAAAATTCCTGGATCCCAGTGTCTGGGCACTGCGATGATATCCTCCCTAGTGGATTCAAATCACAATATTCGTATAGTAAGCACTGACCACTTTTGCTTCAATATTTGCGATGCCCCTTATATGTTAAGAACAAGTCTTTATAAATATCAAAATAGTGATATTAAAGACACACAGAGAAGAGGAACCGTCACGCCCCTTGTATGATGCTACTTGTGGTACTTTCAACACTTATACCCTAAACGGAGATAGTTTAGGCTGTTATACCTGGCGGCTTTGTTGGAATAAGTTTTTCAACACTGCTAACAATAAAATCAGTTATACTGTCAGCTACCTCATCGAATTTATTGTTTATATCTTTTCCTATTTCTTCATTTTTAACATATTCGTGTAGAGCTAAAGCAGTTATAGCTGCACATGCTGCAATCAAGCCAGTTTGTGCTATAATGAATAGTGATAATCCTCCCACAAGTATAGATGTTAATCCAATAGCTAGGTTTATAATTCTACTTTTTGTTGTTTGTTGTGCTGCCTGATTTTGACCTGCTTTTTCTTTTTCAAGAGCATTTGATATTGTTTTTGAGGAAATTTTTACCGCGATTGTTGCAACTGCGATCATGGCTAATCCTATGGCTATTTTTGCTAAGAGAAAAAATGATGGTAACATCACTGCAAAGAATAGTAAGCCAGCTCCTGCAATTAGTAACTTGTTTTTAGGTTGGATCTCACTTGTAAACATAATAACCCCTCTATTTTCTAATACTAAGTTGTATCTAACATAAAATACGGAGATAGTCAACATATTTTATGAAAGGGCACATTAAAAATTTTTTCATATTGTTCTTCGCCGCCTCGTGGTTAGGTTGGGAATTTTAGAAAGAGTTACGTATTATTTGAAATTCTTGTATACTGTTTTGAATCAATTAAATAGATAATGAAGTGCAGGACGCAGTTTTAATTTTACAAGATGGTAAATGCTTTTGGGGAAAATCAATAGGTAAAAAAGGCAAGTGCATAGGTGAGGTCTGTTTTACCACTGGTATGACCGGGTATCAGCATGCTATAACTGATCCTTCTTTTGCCGATCAAATTATAACGTTCACTTTTCCTCATATTGGTAACGTTGGAATAAACCATAAAGATAATGAAGGAAAGAAAATTTTTGCAAGTGGTGTGGTTATGCGTGAACTTTCTTCTATGTCCCACCCTTCTTCATGTATCAGTTTAAATGATTGGTTAGAGGAAAATAACGTGATTGGGATATCAGGAATTGATACTAGAGCTTTAACGAGACATTTGAGAGAACATGGATCTCAAAATGGAATGATATACCCGTCAAGCGAGACGCATGTGTTGGATGAATTGAAGAAATACAAACCTGTAAATGGGATAGAAATAACCAATAAAGTTAGCTTGCATAGTAATTTTAAAAGAGACCTTAATGCAAAATATAGGGTTGTAATCGTTGATTTTGGCGTAAAAATCAGTATAGTTTCACGCTTAATAGAACTTGGTTGTACAGTTGAATTAATCAGACCAAGCACAGGTTTTGCTCAAAAAGTGTTGAGTATGAATCCAGATGGTATAGTGCTTTCAAATGGTCCTGGTGATCCGCAAGAAATAGGAGAAAGTGTAGCTTCAGAAATAGACATTATTATAAAATCTAAAATACCAATTTTTGGCATATGCATGGGCCATCAATTACTTGCGATTACTTTGGGGGCAAAGACCATTAAAATGGATATTGGTCACCGAGGGAGTAACCATCCAGTTTATGATGTAATTAGTGGAAAAGTTGAGATCACTAGCCAAAATCATGGTTTTGTTGTTGATTCAGCTTCTCTTCCAAGTAATGTTGAAATTACTCACATTTCTCTATTTGATAATAGTGTAGAGGGAATAATGATGAAGGATTACCTAGTCTTTTCTGTGCAATATCATCCAGAAGAAGCGCCAGGTACGCATGATTCGCATTATTTGTTTAGGCGTTTTATTGGCAATATTGTGTTATATAAAATGAAATCTGCATGATTTTAATCAGGGTAGGTTTTATTGCTTGATTTTTTAATTTTAGGCGTTTAGTATTAAATACAATAAGAGCTTAGGTTAAGATGCTAAAATAGTATTCTCTTAACAAATTTTTGCGGAGGAGTGACCGAGTGGTTAAAGGTAACAGACTGTAAATCTGTCCGCGTGAGCGTACGTAGGTTCGAATCCTACCTCCTCCATTGTGCGGGTATAGCTCAATGGTAGAGCTCTAGCCTTCCAAGCTAGTGACGTGGGTTCGATTCCCACTATCCGCTCTTTTTTTTGTTGTATTTTTATAAAATCAACATATTATTTATTGATGTATTTGTATTTTAGGTAGAAAAGTTTAAATTATGACAGCAATAGTGGAAGCATTTGGAAAGCCGCATGTAAATGTGGGAACAATAGGACATGTGGATCATGGGAAGACAACGTTAACAGCGGCGATAACGAAGCATTATGGAAATTTTGTAGCGTACGATCAGATAGATAAAGCGCCAGAAGAAAGGAAGAGGGGGATAACGATAGCAACAGCGCATGTTGAGTATCAGACGGAAAAAAGGCATTATGCACACGTTGATTGTCCTGGACACGCTGACTATGTAAAGAACATGATAGTAGGTGCAGCACAGATGGATGCGGCGATATTGGTAGTGTCGGGGGTTGATGGGCCAATGCCACAAACGAGAGAGCATATATTGCTGGCGAAGCAGGTAGGTGTTGGATATATCGTGGTGTATATAAATAAAGCTGATGTTGCTGATGCTGATATGATAGATTTAGTAGAAATGGAAGTGAGGGAATTACTGAGTAAATACGGATTTCCAGGGGATGAAGTGCCTGTGGTGGTTGGTTCAGCACTCAAGGCGCTGGAGGATGACAGCAGCGAATATGGAAAGAAATCAATAGACAAATTGATGGAAAAGTTAGATGAATATGTAGCGGTTCCACCAAGGCCTGTGGATTTACCATTTTTATTGCCAATCGAAGATGTATTTTCGATATCGGGGCGAGGAACAGTGGTAACAGGAAGAATAGAGAAGGGAGAGATAAAGACGGGAGAGGAGATAGAGATAATAGGTCTGAAAGCGACGCAAAAGACGATATGCACAGGTGTAGAAATGTTTAAGAAATTGCTGGATAAGGGAAGTGCAGGACTCAATGTAGGAATATTGTTAAGAGGAATAAAAAGAGAAGAAGTAGAGAGAGGGCAAGTATTGGCAAAACCGGGGACGATAACGCCGCATAGAAAGTTTAAGGCGGAGGTTTATATATTAAAGAAAGAGGAAGGAGGAAGGCATACACCATTTTTTGCGAATTACCAGCCACAGTTTTATTTAAGGACAACGGATGTAACTGGGAGCATAAAATTGCTAGATGGGAAGGAGATGGTAATGCCAGGAGATAATGTGAGTGTAGAAGTAGAATTGCAAGTACCGATAGCAATGGATAAGGGATTGCGTTTTGCGATAAGAGAAGGCGGTAGAACTGTTGGTTCTGGTGTTGTTTCTGAAATTTTGGAGTGAGTGTAGTAACTAAGATGAAGCAAGATATATATATTAACATTAAGGCTTTCGATTGTTCTTTATTGGAGGAGTGTGTTCGAAAATTTGTTGATGAATTGAAGCGGTCCAGTGCAAAATTATCTGGTCCGATTGCGTTGCCAAGGAAAGATTCTAAATTTATTGTTAATAGATCTCCTCACGTTGATAAAAAATCTCGTGAACAGTTTGAAATGAGAACTTCTAGGCGTTTGATTGTTTTACATGATCTTACTCCTACTATGATGCAGATGCTTACAGGTTTATCTTTTTCTGCTGGCGTAGAAGTGGATTTAAAAGTCAAGGAAGTTAAGGTTTAGGAGAAGGAAATGAAGAGAATAAATTCGCTGAGGAGAATTGGTTTACTAATGATGAATATTGGTCATACTGCTATGTATTCTGACAATAGTCGCATGGCTGTAACTTTATTGCATCTCAGCGAAACTTATATTATTGATATAAAAGGACAAGATAAATGTGGCTATAATTCAGTCATTTTAGGCACAGGAGATTTTAAAAATATAGCAAAACCTCAGTTGGAATATTTAAAGAAAAAGGGTATAAATAATAAATGTAAGTTATACGAAAGTAGATTAAATGACCTGTCGGGAATAGAATGTGGTAAAAAAGTGGGAATCAATCATTTTGTGGTTGGTCAATATCTTGATATTACGGGTTATTCTATAGGTAAAGGATTTGCTGGTGTGATGAAGCGGCATAATTTCAGTGGGCTTAGGGCATCTCATGGTGTTTCTATTGCTCACAGATCACAAGGTTCCACTGGCCAATGTCAGGATCCTGGTAGAGTATTTAAAGGAAAGAAAATGGCTGGTCATTTAGGTAACAGCAGGATAACTGTACAAAATATGAAGATATTATCCATTGATCATGAAAATAGTATAATTGCTGTGAAGGGTAATAATGTTCCTGGGTTTAAAAATTCCTATGTTTTTGTAAGAGATGCAGTTAAAAAATCTTTACATAAAGATGTTCCTTTTCCGGTAGGTTTACTGTTAGATGTAAATGATGATGCTAGTAATTTGGTAAGTTAGTTATGGAATGTAATTTAGTTAATCTATCTAATGATAATGTAGGTACTGCTCAGCTCAATCCTTTGATATTTTCTGCTAAGCAAAAATTGAGTATTTTGCATGATATAGTGAGATGGCAATTAGCGAAGAGAAGAGCTGGTACTCATAAAACAAAAGGTATTAGTGATGTCTCTGGTACAACAGCTAAACCTTATGGTCAAAAACGTACCGGTAGGGCAAGACAAGGGAGCTTGCGATCTCCTCAATTTAGAGGTGGTGGGATTATTTTCGGCCCTGTTGTGAGGAGTCATACTTATTCTCTTAATAAGAAGGTACGCAAATTTGGTTTAAAAATTGCTTTATCTCTAAAGTATTTAAATAATCAAGTAATTATTCTGGATAATTTAAATATTGATGTGAAAAAAACGTCTGAAATGTGTAAATGTATTAAAAATTTTAAATTTTCTTCCTTTTTGATGGTTGGTGATTATGGAGATGATTTGTTGCGTGCGGCTAAAAACTTGCACTATGTAGACTTAATCAAACCTATTGGGTTAAATGTTTTTGATATATTGAATCACGAATGCGTGATGTTGACAAAGGATACTTTAAAGCATCTTGAAGGTAGATTGTTATGATCAAATATAATAATATAATAAAATCTCCTATAATTACAGAAAAGGCCTCTTTTTTGAGGGAGAAGTTTAATAAATATTCTTTGTATGTTTTTGTAAATGTAAATAAGCGTCAAATAAAGTTGGCAATAGAGTCTCTATTTGATGTTAAAATTTCTTCTATAAATGTTGTTAGAATTAAGCCTAAATATAGGCGTTTTAGGGGTGTGATTGGTTGTGAAAAACAGAAAAAGAAAGTTTATTTTTCTTTGATGGATGGTCAAGAATTAGATATAATGAGCGTTTAGTATGGGTATGAAATTTTTTAATCCTGTTACTCCGTCTTCTCGTGGGACTGTGTTAGTAAGTAAAGTTGGTTTATCAAAAGATGAGCCAGAAAAGTCTCTTACATCCGGTAAAAAGTCCAGTGGTGGAAGAAATAATCATGGTAGAATTACAACTCGTCATAGGGGTGGTGGTCACAAAAAGAAGTATAGAGTGATAGATTTTAAGCGTAATAGAAGTGGTCAAGGTATAGTTGAAAAAGTAGAGTATGACCCAAATAGAAGTGGGTTTTTGGCGTTAATATCATATAAGGAAGATGATATTAAGTCTTATATATTAGCTCCTCAAGGTATGAAGCCAGGTGATGTTGTTACAGCTGGGAATGATGCTGATATTTTGCCAGGGAATTGTTTACTACTCAAGCATATACCTGTTGGTTCTTTCGTTCATAATGTTGAGCTGAAGCCAGGTAATGGTGCTGCGATTGCTAGAGCTGCTGGTTGTTATGCACAGATCGTTGGTCGTGATGGCCAATATGTTTTATTACGACTCAGGTCTGGTCAAATTAGGTTGATTTTATCTTCTTGCAAGGCTACTATTGGTGTAGTATCTAACCCTGACCATAAGAATAGAAAGTTGGGTAAAGCTGGGAGAAGTAGGTGGCTTGGGATTAGACCTACTGTACGTGGAGTTGCAATGAATCCGGTTGACCATCCTCATGGAGGCGGGGAAGGAAAAACCTCTGGTGGTCGTCATCCTGTTACTCCTTGGGGTGTTGTAACAAAAGGAAAGAAAACTCGAAGGAGAAATAAATCTAGTGATAAGTATATAAAACAATTGAAAGGTTAGTTTATGAGTAGATCTGCATGGAAGCCTCCTTTTTGTCATCCTTCTATATTAAAGTCGGTGAATAATGCTTTAAACAAGGGGTTTGTTAACATGGCTATAAAAGTTCATTCCAGGGCTTCTGTAATTCTTCCTAATTGTTTAGGTTTAAAGTTTGCTGTTTATAATGGTAAGGATTACATTCCTGTGAATGTTAATGATCAGAATATGATAGGTCATAAGTTTGGTGAGTTTTCACCCACTCGTAAATTTACTGGGCATAGTGGTGATAAAAAGGCGACAAGAAGGTAATTGATATGAAAAACAGAGATGTAATAGTTAAAGCTGGTTCTAGGGTTTTAAAATCAACTCCTCGTAAATTGAATTTGGTTGCTGGTTTAGTACGTAATAAAAAAGTTTCTTTTGCCACTGTGCAATTAAGATTTTGTGAAAAGAAAGCTGCAGGTCTTATAAGGAAGGTATTAAATTCTGCGATTGCTAATGCTCAAAATTATGGATTGGATATCGATAATTTATATATAAAAGAAATTTTAATAGGTAAGTCTCTTACTTTGCGTAGGGTATGTCCAAAAGCTATGGGTAGAGCTAATAGAGTTAGTAAACGTTATAGTAATATAACTGTAAAATTGGGGGAAATTATATGATTCATAAAAATAGAAAATTAATAAGGAAAGTGCAAAAATATGGGAAACGTTAATCCTAGGGGATTTAGGTTAAAAATAATTAATACTTGGTCATCTATTTGGTATGCTGAGAAGGGTTATAAACAAGGGTTGCATCAAGATTTATCTATTCGCAGTTATATAAATGAATCTTTTAAGCATGCTGGTGTTTCTAAAGTAATTATAGAGCGTACGATCGATTTGGTATCTGTAATAATACATTCTTCTAGACCTGGAGTGATAATAGGTAAGAAAGGCTCGGATATTGAGAAGATAAAGCAAAAGATAGCTGAAAAAGTAAAAAATAATGTGGAAGTGAATGTAGTAGGGGTTAAAAGGTCTGAAATAGATGCAGTTTTAATATCAAACAGCATTGCACAGCAGTTAGAAAAAAGGGTTTCATTTAGAAGAGCGATGAAAAAAGCTATTCAAAGTTGTTTGAGGATGGGTGCTAGAGGTATTAAAGTAAGTTGTTCTGGGCGCCTTGGCGGGGCTGAGATAGCTCGTACTGAGTGGTATAAAGAAGGCCGTTTGCCTTTGCATACTTTACGTGCTAATATAGATTATGCTTTTGCTGAAGCAAAAACTATATATGGCATCATAGGAGTTAAGGTCTGGGTTTATATTGGTAACTAATTAGGTATATTGAAATGTTTATTCCTAAAAAAAGTAAATATAAAAAAGTATTTAAAGGACGAATTAAGGGTAACACGAAGGGTGGTAGCACATTATCTTTTGGAGATTATGGTCTAAAGGCTATGGAAGCAGGTAGGATTCAATCTAAGCATATTGAAACTGCAAGGCGTGTAATATCTAGAACATTAAAACGCTCTGGTAAAGTGTGGATAAGAATTTTTCCTGATACCCCTGTTAGTAAAAAGCCGGCGGATGTGCGTATGGGTAAAGGGAAAGGTAGTGTTGAGTTTTGGGTATTTAAAGCTAAGCCCGGTAGAATGTTGTTTGAAATTAGCAGTGATGTTCCCATGCATTTAGCAAGATTGGCGCTTGAAAAGGCAACTGCTAAGCTTCCTATGAAGTGTAAATTTGTATCTAATTATAATTAAATGGAGTTGCAATGGATATAGCTGACATTGAATCGAGGTCCTCGCAAGAATTGCATGAAATTCTTGTGAATTTGAGAAAAGAGTTTGTTAATTTGGTTTTTCAAAAGAAGCTGGGCCAGTGCAACAATATTTCGCGTTTTAGCTTAATAAGAAAGAGCATAGCTCGTATTTTAACTACATTAAATAAAAGAAGAAGAGAGGAAAAGAATGCCTAAAAAGGTTTTTTGTGGTACTGTAACTAAGGCTAAGTGTGATAAGACTGTAAAGGTTTCGGTATTACAAGTGTATAAGGATGAGCTGTATAAAAAGGTTATAAAAAAATACAAGAAGTATACAGCACATGATGAGAATAATAGTTGTAAAGAAGGGGACAAGGTTTTAATACAAGAACACAAGCCTATTTCTACTACTAAAAAATGGGTTATTGTTAATAGCTCACATTGAATAGGATATTTATATGATTCAAAAAAATACATTGTTGGAAGTAGCTGATAATTCTGGCGCGCGTGCAGTGCTTTGTATTGGTTTATTGGGTGGTAGAAAGTCTGCATCTATAGGTGACACAGTTATTGTATCTACTAAATCTATTACTCCAAGAGGGAAAGTTGAGAAGGGAAAAGTATATAGAGCAGTTGTGGTGAGGGTGAAAAGCCCTATTAGAAAATCTGATGGTTCTGTAATTCGTTTTTCTAGCAATGCTGTAGTTTTGATTAACGATCAAGGTGAACCACTTGGCACTCGGGTGTTTGGTCCGGTAAAAAAGTTATCATCTGGTTCTTTTATGAAGATAATGTCATTAGCTGTTGAGGTTTTATAATGAGTGCTAAAATAAAAAGTGGTGACGACGTTATAGTTTTAACTGGTAAAGATAAGGGAAAAATTGGTAAGGTAATCAAAGTTATAGCACGTGATGCTAAAAAGAAAGTAATTGTTTCTGGAGTGAATGTGCATAAGAGACATACTAAACCAAAAGCTGGTAGTAGTGGTGGTATATTAAATAAAGAGTTAGCTATTGATATATCCAACGTTGCAACATTGGACCCTAAATATAAAACTCCAACTAGAGTGGGGTTTAAGGTTATAGACGGTAGAAAAGTGCGTTTTGCAAAAGTTTCTGGAGAAGTGATAGATTAGGTTGATATGTTTAAAGAATTGTATAAAGATAGCATAGTAAAGTCCTTGAAGGATAAGTTTAATTACGGCAATATAATGCAAGTGCCTAAACTTGTCAAGGTGTGTATCAATATGGGCGTTGGAGATGCTGCTACAGATAGTAAAGCAATAAATGAACCACTTGATAGCCTATATTTGATTGCTGGGCAGAAGCCTTTATCAACTTTTGCAAAAAAATCTATTTCTGGCTTCAAGATCAGAAAAGGTGCTACAGTAGGTTGCAAAGTAACTTTGCGCAGAGATAAAATGTATGAGTTTTTAGAAAGATTGATATATATTGCTTTGCCAAGGGAAAAAGATTTTAGAGGATTTAGTGTGAAGCGATTTGACGGTAATGGTAATTTTTCCTTTGGTATAAAGGAACATATCTCGTTTTTAGAAATAGACTATGATAAAATAAGTAAAATTAGAGGTATGGATATTAATATTATAACAAGTGCAGTTAGTGATAAGGAAGCAAAGGAATTATTACTGGCTCTTAAATTTCCTTTTTTTGATTAATTGAGAGGAGAAATATATGGCAAAAAAATCTATGATAGAAAGAAATCTTCGCAGAATAAAGTTGTGCGATCAATATAAAGAAAAAAGAGAAAAATTGAGATCTATAATAAATAATAAGAATTTGTCTATTGTAGAAAGGTTTACAGCTCAAAATAAATTAATTAAAAAATTGCCTAGAAATTCTTCTAAAACCAAAATTAGAAATAGGTGTGCTTTAACTGGGAGACCAAGAGGAGTATATAGAAAATTTGGTTTATGTAGAATTGTTTTGCGTGATTTATGTTCTTTTGGGCAAGTTCCAGGAGTTACAAAGTCTAGTTGGTAAATATAATATAAGGAGTATATTGTGGCGTTATCTGATAGTATTGGTGATTTTTTAACAAGGATACGTAATGCTCAATTGGCAATGCATAGGGCAACAAGGGTACTATTTTCTAAGATGAATTCTTCTATATTGGAGATTTTAAAAGAGGAAGGGTATATCCTTGATTATGAAAAGCAAGTTGTAGGTAATTTACCTTCTTTCATTGTAAAATTGAAGTATTATGAGAAGTTACCTGTAATTAGTGACATAGTTAGGGTGTCAAAGCCTGGTTGTCGTCGTTATTCTAAGTATAAGGACATTTCTAAAGCATATAATGGTCTTGGTATTTTTATTATATCGACACCCAAAGGAGTGATGACTGATTATAATGCACGTAAGTTAAAGGTTGGTGGAGAAGTTTTGTGTCGTGTGTTTTAAATAATAGGAGAAATTCATGTCTCGTATAGGTGCTGCTCCTATCAATATTCCTGCTGGTGTTTCAGTTGAATATAACAATGGTAGTATGTTAATAAAGAGTGCTAAGGCTGAAAAAGAAGTTAGCTTGATCAGGGATGTTGTGTGTCAGATTATTGATAATCAGCTATTGCTTTCTGTTGATCAAGATAAAGATAATTATGATAAAATAAAGCCTATGTGGGGCACTTATAGGAGTAATATTAATAATATCATTAACGGCATGGTTGATGGTTTTTCTGTTAATCTTGAGATTAACGGTGTTGGATATAAGGCAGAGTGTGATGGTAAGTATTTGACTTTATATCTTGGTTATAGCCATAATGTTAAATATAAAGTGCCTAAAGATGTTGAGATTAAGTGCATAAAGCCAACTCACTTAGTAGTTAGTGGTATGGATAAGCGGAAGGTCTATATGGTGGCGTCTGATATATGCAAAATTAGAAAATATGATCCTTATAAAGGTAAGGGTGTTGTAATAAAAGGCAAATTTATGCTGCGTAAGGTTGTAAGTAAAAAGAAGTAATAAAAATGAAAAGATCGTATAATTTTTTAAGTAATTCTGAAAAAAGGAAGTTACGTAATAGAGCGAAGCTTGACAAGAGCGCTGAACGTTTACGTATATCCATATTTAAATCTAATAGGCATTTTTACGTCCAGTTAATTAATGATGTAAAAGGAGTAACTCTCACTTCAGCTTCTACTTTGGATGCTAAAATTAAGGATGTATGTAAAGGGAAAGTCAACGCTGAAACTATAAAACAGGTTTCTTCTTTAATGGTTGAGCGTCTATCTGGCATGAAATTAGAGCAGCAGCTTACGTTTGATCGTGGAGCGTATAAATATACAGGATTAGTTTCTCAATTTGCTGAGGCTTTAAGAAGTTCTGGATTTGAGTTTTAGAAGGGTTTGAATATGGCTATAAAGGATTTACAAAATAATAATGATTTATCAGAGCTTTTAGTTTCGGTACGAAGAGTAACAACGGTTACCAAAGGTGGTAGAAGATTTTCATTTTCAATTTTGGTTGTTGTTGGCGATGAGAGGGGTAGGGTAGGATGTGGAATAGGTAAGCACGCAGAAGTTGCTGAAGCAAGAGTCAAAGCTGCAAATGCTGCAAAGAAATCGATGATTAGAGTGTACTTGCGTGAAGGTAGAACTTTGCATCATGATATTAAAGCTAAATTTTGTTCTGGTGAGATAGTTTTAAGAACTGCAAGAGCCGGAACAGGTATTATTGCTGGTGGAGCGATTAGGTCAGTTTTTGAGGTGTTAGGTATAAAGGATGTGGTAGCTAAATCTACTAGATCAAATAATCCTCATAACGTTATATGTGCGGTGTTTAAGGCTTTTGATAGTATGTTGTCTCCTCGTCAGGTGGCAAGCAAAAGAGGCAAAAAGATTAGCAATATAGTTGGAAACAGGTAAAGTATGAATAATGCTGTAAAATTAAACTCTATATTTACTAAATTATCTAAGAAAAAGAAGCCTAAGTTGCTGGGTAGAGGTATCGGTTGTGGTAAAGGTAAAACATCCGGTAGAGGGCATAAAGGGCAGAAGGCTAGAAGTGGAGTTTCTATAAATGGTTTTGAGGGTGGACAACAGTCTATATATACTCGTTTGCCTAAAAGAGGTTTTAAGCCTATACGTAGGAGCATATACTCTATAATTAATGTTGGCGATATACAGCGCTTAATGGAAGCTAAAAAAATAGTGAAAGACTCTGTTATAGATAAGGAGAAGCTGTATAAATTAGGTTTTATAAAGTCTATTAAGGATAAAATTAAACTTCTTAATAAAGGTAAGTTGAGCGAAAAATTTGTGTTTCATGTTGATTTTGCGTCAGAAGTTGCAAAAAAATCTGTAGCTTCAGTTGGTGGTAGTGTGGAAATACTATCGTAAATCATGGGCAATAAATCTGCATTTAATAGCTTGGATCCTACGTTGTTATATAAAGGTGATTTATTAAAGCGTATATTTTTTACGCTAATAGCTTTAATTTGCTATCGCTTGGGTACTTATGTGCCTATTCCTGGAATTAATCTTGATGTAATTAATGATATATTTCCCAAAGAGGGCTCAGGCGTTTTTGGAGTATTTAATTTATTTTCTGGTGGTGCATTGGCTAGAATGACAATTCTAGCATTGAACGTTATGCCATATATAATGGCTTCTATCATTATTCAGTTACTTTCTTCTGCGATTAAAGGAATGAAGGAAGTTAAGAATGATGGAGAGTCAGGCCGTAGAAAGATGAATTCTTATATACGCTATCTGACCATAGTAATTTGTGTATTTCAATCAATTCCAATTTTGGTTGGATTGGAAGGGATGAATAGGGAAGGGGTATTGGTTGTAATCGAACCTGGTGTTATGTTTCGTACAATAGGTGTTTTCAGCCTTTTAGGTGGAACTATGCTTTTAATATGGCTTGGTGAACGAATCAGCGCTAGCGGTATAGGCAATGGTATCTCATTAATCATTTTCACGGGTATAATATCAGAGTTACACAGCGCTTTGTCATCTTTGTTAACGTTAAATAAAAACGGTAGCGTATCGTTATTTATTATCCTTTTTGTTTTGGTATTGTTTTTTTTGCTGCTACTCTTAGTCATTTTTGTAGAGTCTTCTTATAGAAAGGTTATTGTTCAACATCCTAAAAAGCAATTTAAAAGATTACATAATGACGATTTTACTTATATTCCATTGAAGATTAATTTATCTGGTGTAGTACCAACCATTTTTGCTAATGCAATTTTATTGACACCTATTTCAATTGCAAATTTCTATAAGGGGCACGCTTTTTCTGATTTTATTTTGAATTACTTTATGGCAAATAAAGTAGTATATATTGTAGCCTATTTGGTGCTGATAGTATTTTTTAATTTTTTCTATACCAATTTTATATTTAATCCAGAGGAAAACGCAGATTTTCTTAAAAAAAATGGTGGTTTTATACCTGGTAGAAGGCCTGGGAAACATACTTCTGATTACCTTCAAGATATAGTTTTTAAGTTGACATTCATTGGCTCTGCGTATTTGGTAGTCATATGTACTGTACCTGAAGTTATGAGATATTATTATGATATACCGTTTATTTTTGGTGGGACGAGCTTACTGATTATAGTGAACGTTATTACTGATACTATTATGCAAATACAATCTTATATTTTTTCAAATAGGTACGACAACTGGATAGAGAAATATGAGTCTAAAACGAGGAAAGTAAGATGATCATTACGATTTTTGGTCCTCCAGGTTCTGGTAAAGGTACTCAGTCAAGCTTGTTAATAGCAAAATATAATTTAAAATTAATTTCAGTAGGGGATTTATTAAGGAATATTATATCTAGCAGTAGTGAGTTAGGTAAAAAAATAAAGGGTACCGTGGAATCTGGTAATTTAATTCAAGATGAAATTATATGTGGATTATTACGTGACCAGCTTGCATTAGTGGATGATAATTGCTTATTAGATGGTTTTCCGAGAAATTTAAACCAGGCTCATTTTTTGACTCAAGTTTTGCAAGAAAAATATAATAGGGATGTTGACATTGTAGTTGAGCTGCAGCTTGACGATAATATTGCAATCGATAGGTTAAAAAATCGTCTCGCGTGTTTGGACTGTAAAAGCATATATAGTGTATCTTCTTTTAAGAGTACTACTTGTGCTAAATGTAAAAGTACGAGGTTAGAGAAAAGAATTGATGATGCTGATATGTCTGCAATTAATAAGAGAATAAGTGAATATCACCTTCAAATGAAAGGTTTACGCGAGTATTATAAAGGCAAATTATTAACAATTGACGCTAATTTGAGTGTTGATGAGGTAACGCAAGAGATTGAAAGTAAAATTTCTTGTAATTTGGTTTGACTCTGAGTTGTTTTATGGTATAAATTAAGAGTTGTTATTAATAAAGTATCGAGGTACCAGTGGCACGTATTGCAGGCATAAATATTCCAGTGAGGAAATGTGTTCCTTTTGCATTAACTTATATATATGGTATAGGTATTGCTACTGCGAATGTAATTTGTCACGCTTGCGAAGTTGATAAGCGCAAACGTGTTTCAGAATTACGAGATGAAGATATAGAAAAGATCAGCAGTTTCATTAGACAAAATTATGTTATAGAAGGTGAGCTCAGAAAAGAAGTGGCTATGAACATAAAATCTTTAGTGGAAATGGGATGCTATAGAGGGGTGAGACATAGAAAAGGTTTACCTGTGAGAGGGCAAAGGACTCATACTAATGCTAAGACTCGTAAAGGTAGATCTCGGTTGCCTATTGCTGGGAAAAAATAAAATTTATTATTATTGTGAGTTTTAATGAAAAAAGTCAAAACGGTTGGTAAGAGTAAGAAGGAGTTTATTACTGGTGTTGTCCATATTCGTGCAACTTTTAATAATACTTTTGTAAATGTAACTGATGTTCATGGTAATACGCTATGTCAAACTTCTGTGGGTGCATGTGGTTTTTCAGGTTCGAGAAAATCCACACCTTATGCTGCAGGTAAGGCTGCGGAGGCTGCTGCGAAGAATGCAATAGAGAGATTTGGTATGAAGGTTGTCTCTGTAATAATTCGTGGTCCTGGCTTTGGTACTGAAGCTGCGGTTAAAGCACTTCAGAGCTGTGGGTTGACTGTGACTTCAATTGCAGATAAAACCGCAATTCCTCATAATGGGTGCAGGTTAAGAAAAAAAAGAAGAGTATAGGATATTTGAAAAGGTTGTTTTATGTATTATAATAATGATGTGTCTCTCTGTAGCAATTTAGATAAATTGATTAAACCTAGTTCAGTTAAGGTAATATCAGATGATTCAAGTGAAAAAAGTGATATAGTGCTAGAACCGTTGGAAAGTGGTTTTGCTTTAACATTAGCTAATGCATTAAGACGTGTAATGTTATCTTCTCTTAAAGGTAGTGCTGTTTATGGAATAAAAATTGAAGGTGTAACTCATGAGTTTACTTCAATTCAAGGGGTGAGAGAAGATGTAACTGATATAGTGTTAAATATGGGCATGTTGAGGTGTAAATTAAATGGTGCTTCTAATAAATGCTTAAATTTAAACGCTAAAGGGCCTTGCCAGGTATTAGCTGGGATGATAGAAACTGATGATCGATGCTCTATTGTTAATAAGGATTTATTAATATGTACGCTGGGGCAAAATGTAGAGCTTAACATGACCATATATGTGGCTAGCGGAAAAGGTTATCTTCCTGTAATTAAGTATAAAGAAAACGAACTTTTGAAGCTTATGAGTGAACAGGATTTAATTGGTTTTATTCCAGTTAATGCTTTGTATAGCCCTGTCAACAGGGTTTCGTACAGGGTAGAGAACAGTCGTGTTGGCCAAGTGACTGATAAGGATAAGCTGATATTGTCAATTGAAACTGATGGTACAATTTCTCCGAGTCAAGCTGTTGACTCTGCTGCAAGAATATTACAGGAGCAACTTCAGCCCTTTATTAGTTCTGATGTAAGTTATAAAAAATCGCAGGTTTCTTCGTCTAGTGGTGCTAAAGATTTGGGTTATGACCCTGTCTTATTGCGTAAGGTAGATGAAATGGAATTATCTGTCAGGTCTCATAACTGTCTGAAAAACGAAAACATCACTTATATAGGTGATCTTGTGCAAAAGACAGAAGGTGAAATGTTAAGAACTGCTAATTTTGGCAGGAAGTCTTTGAATGAGATTAAGGCAGTTTTGACTAATTTTGGCTTGTCTTTGGGTATGAATGTGCTAAACTGGCCACCTAAGGATATAGATGAGTTGGCTAAACAACATACCGATGAAGATTAGGTGATATATGAAACATGGAATAAAAAAACGTAAACTATCTCGTTGTACTGAACGTAGATTATCGACGTTAAAGAATCTATCTATCTCATTAGTTAACCATGAGCAGATTGTAACTACTTTACCAAAAGCTAAGGAACTTCGTCCATATGTCGAAAAGTTTATTACAATTGCTAAGAATAAGAATACTTTACATGGTAGAAGACTTTTGCTTTCACGCCTTCATAATAGTAAGTTAGCAGTTGATAAGTTATTAAACGTCTTAGCCAGCCGTTATCAAGATCGTAAAGGTGGGTATTCTAGAATAATAAAATTTAGCACTCGAAAGGGTGATTGCGCTTCAATGGCAGTGATAGAACTGGTTGATAGGGATATTGCAGCAAGAGGTAAGGTTTATAGTAAAAATAAAGAAGGAGGCAAAGTAGTTACACAAAGTTAATTGTTATCATAATTGTTCTTCTTGTGGTAAGTAGGTTACGCTACTTTGTAGGTTACTTTGGCGAGTTATTAGTTTTAGTATATTTAAAACTGAAATGGTATAATGTTATAAAACGCCGTTATCGTTGTAAGTTCGGTGAAATTGACTTAATTGTATCTAAAAAAAGGAGCTGATTTTTATAGAAGTTAAAACAAGTTTACTTGGAAAAGAAATACCGATATCTCATCTTCAATGTCAGTCTATTATAAATTCTTCTAAGTATTTCTTAAGTAAAAACCTTAGTTTTTTAGATTATTCAGTCAGATATGATTTATATTTTCTTTCCTTAAGGAGAAGACCTGTTTATATAAAAAATGCTTGGATTGAAGAATGAAAGATTTGTAGCTGAATTAATTTAGATTTGCTGGATTTAATATGAAAAAGACCCAATACAATAATTTAGTTTCATCCTACGCTAGAGTGCTATTTCATGTCTCAGGAAGCAGGTTAGGTATTATAAGGAAAGAAGTAGAATTTTTGTTGGCTTTTTTTAAGGATCAACGTGATGTTTTTGTGTACCTATCTCATCCTATGATTTCTTTTGCACACAAAAAAGAAGTGATGCTTTCTATAAATGAGCACTTGAGTGAGAATTTAGTAAAATTTATTATGGTTATATTTGCAAATAAACGCTCTAGTTTATTGATCCTTATATTAGAAAAATTCTTAAGTCTTGCAAGAGAAAATGAAAATGAATTCGAAATTACTATAAAGTCAGCAGAAACTTTAAAGGAATCTGATATAAAAATAATTACTGAATCTTTGAGCTTTCTTGGTAAAATAATAAAAGTAAGCAATGTGGTTGACCCTTCTATACTAGGTGGCTTCGTAGTTAGGTATGGTTTTAATTTGATCGATGCTTCGCTAAAAAGCTACTTGGATAGGTTAGTTGACTTAAGTAAAATGGAAATATTAAAAGTAAGGAATTTTGTATGAAGAACAGTATGAATGTTTCTGAGATAGCAAGTATAATAAGAGAAAAGGTTGAGACGTTTGATAATCCTATAAAGCGGGAAAATATAGGTGAAGTAATTTCAGTAACAGATGGTATCGCATTGGTTTATGGGCTGGAAAAAGCAAAATTCGGTGAAAAGGTATTTTTTGCAAGTGGTGTAGAAGGAATAGTTCTCGATTTAGATCATGATACGGCTGGAATAGTTGTGCTTGGTAATGACCGTGATGTGAAAGAAGGGGACGTTGTAAAATGTAGTGGTGATGTTGTGCAGGTGCCTGTAGGGCATGAATTGTTAGGGAGAGTTGTAAATGCGTTGGGCCATCCTATGGACGACGGTGGGGAAATTAGAGCCAAAAACAGAATGGATATAGAATCTAAAGCGCCAGGCATTATTGATCGTAAGTCTGTGCATGAGCCACTGCAAACAGGAATTAAAATTATAGATTTGCTAATTCCAATAGGTAGAGGGCAGCGTGAATTAATTATTGGTGATAGACAAATTGGTAAAACTACTATTGCGCTTGATACTATTATCAATCAGAAGAAGATTAACGATGAGGTAAACGAAAATCAAAAAGTTTACTGTGTTTATGTTGCTATTGGGCAAAAAATTTCAACAGTAGCAAAAGTGGTAAATAAGCTGAAAGAAAGCGGAGCATTAGAGTATACAACTGTAGTTGTGGCTAGTGCATCTGACTGCGCGCCTATGCAATTTTTAGCACCTTATGCTGGTTGCACTATTGGGGAATTTTTCCGTGACAATGGAATGCATTGTTTGATTATATATGATGATTTATCTAAGCATGCTGTGGCATATAGGCAGATGTCTTTATTGCTCAGACGTCCTCCTGGTCGTGAAGCTTACCCTGGAGATATATTCTATGTACATTCTCGCTTGCTTGAAAGAGCTGCTAAAATGTCTGATAAAAAAGGGCAGGGTTCTTTAACTGCTTTGCCAATTGTCGAAACTCAAGCTGGTGATGTATCTGCATATGTGCCAACAAATGTTATTTCAATTACCGATGGGCAGATCTTTCTTGAGTCTGAATTATTTTATAAAGGATTTCGACCTGCAGTAAATATAGGTTTGTCAGTTTCACGGGTTGGTTCTGCTGCACAACTAAAGTCTGTGAAGAAAGTTGCTGGTTCTATAAAGCTAAGCTTAGCTCAGTATAGAGAATTAGAAGATTTTGCAAAATTTGGTTCTGATCTTGATGCTAGTGTTCAATTATCCTTGAATAAGGGTAAATATCTTGTCGAGTTATTAAAGCAAAAACAACATTTACCTATGTCAATAGAAGAGCAAGTAGTGCTGATGTATATTTTTTCTAACCTATATAATCAGTTAAGTAAAATACAAATAAGTTACATTAATAAATTTGAACATGATCTTATTAATTATTTTCATACTGTACACCCTGGGGTTTTAAAAAAGTTGTCAAATGACATGAGTGATGATATAAGAGGTGATATTTTTAACATTGTGAGTAATTTCGTTACTCAATTTAATTGCGTTTAGGTGGTGATTATGGCTTCATCCATTATTAATAAATTTCCTATGACGAGGGAAGGTTTTGAGAATATGCAAGCCGAACTTGAAAAATTAAAGGAAGAAAAACCTTCTGTGATACAGGCTATTTCTGATGCTCGTGATCAAGGTGATTTGTCTGAAAACGCAGAGTATCATGCAGCACGGGAAAGGTTAGGTTTTATTGAAGGCCGTATAATGGAGATAGAAAGTAAGCTCTCACATGCGGAAGTAATAGAAGTAAAAAATTTGTCTGGTGATTCAGTAATGTTTGGTGCAACTGTGACATTAAGCATGTTAAGTGATAATAACGGTGAAGTGGAATATGTTTATAAGGTTGTAGGCGAATATGAAGCTGATGTTTCAAAGCAGTTAATATCTACTAGTTCACCACTTGGGAGTGCCTTAATCGGCAAAAAAGTCGGTGAATATGTGGAAGTGACAGTGCCAAATGGAGAGAAATTGTATAAAATAGTTAAGATTGAATTTAAGTAAATTATTATGGTACAGGCTACTTATGCTTCAATGAGTCTACCAGGTATTTCTTCTGTGGAAGATGTATTAGAGGATGCTCGTTCCGGTAAATTATTCATTTTAGTTGATGATGAAAATAGAGAAAATGAAGGCGATTTGATTGTCTTAGCTGAGAAAATAAAGCCGGAACATATGGCTTTTATGGTTAGGTACGGTACAGGGGTTGTTTGCTTAGCAATGACTAAATTTCACATGAAAAGGTTGGGCCTTAATTTCATGGAAAAGAAAAATATTGGTGAAAATCATACCGCATTTACTACATCAATTGATGCACGTTATGGCATTACAACCGGTGTTTCAGCAGAGGATAGAACGAAAACTATACATGCTGCTATCAACAAGGATGGTACTCAGGATGACATCATAACTCCAGGTCATGTTTTTCCTGTAATTGCACATAAAGGTGGGGTGGCACAACGTGCTGGTCATACTGAAGCGAGTGTTGAAATGGCGAAGTTAGTAGGGTTTGATCATTCAGCAGTTATTTGTGAATTAGTGAATGATGATGGCTCTATGATGCGCTTACCTCAGTTACTTAAATTTGCTGAACAACATAAAATTAAGTTAACTACCATCGACAAACTTATCAGTTACGTTAAAAATTTAAACTAGCGTTTATAAATTTGTATAATTTAAGTGTTAAAATATAGAATTTCTATAAATTATACAAGCACAGAATTTTCATGTTTAGAGTTGCTAAGTTTTTGACCTTATTGTTCTTTTTTGCATATTGTAATAATGCTTACTCTATTAACATTATTAGAGATAGTGAAGTGGAAGCAATAGTGAAAGAGCTAGCGCAACCTTTATTTTCTGCTGCGGATATTGATCATGAGCAAATAAAAGTTTTTATAATTAATGACAATTCGATTAATGCTTTTGTAATTAACAATAACAGTATTTTCATTCATTTAGGACTTTTACAATATTCGGCTAAACCTTATGTCCTGCTTGGTATATTAGCACATGAGATTGCTCACATATCTGCTGGTCATATATTGCAAATGAGTAGTGCTATGGGTTATTTTCAATCGATAGCAATGATTAGTTATATGGTAGGATTAGTTTCTAGTATTATCATTAACCCTCAGGTTGCTGGTGCAATTTTGCTTAGTGGTGTAGCGTTTAGTTCAAGGCTATTTTTTAACTTTTCTCAAGAGCAAGAAAGTGTAGCAGATAGCTATGCTTTAAGGTATCTTGATGAATCTGGCTATGATAATTCAGGTATGAAAGAGATTTTTGATTATTTTAAAAGTATTGAGCATGAGAACACCGAGGAATATTTCCGCACTCACCCACTTAGTGAGAAACGTATATTTGCTGTACAAAATTATAAGGTTAAAAACAACGTAAAACCAATTTTTGCGGATAAGTTACTAAAGTTTGAGCGTGTGGTTGCCAAGCTAGACTCTTTCTTTGCTCCTATTCATGTGTTATCTAATAAATATGAAAATAATTCTGAGTATGTAAATGCTATAGTTTGCTATAGGCAAGGAAAGATAGAAGAGGCTATTGCTAAAGTTAATTCATTGATTCAAGAGTCACGCAATGACCCATACCTATATGAATTAAAAGCAGAAATGCTATACAAGGCCGGAAATTTAAGTGAAGCAATAAAAATGTATGAGGAATCGCTTAGGTATTTATCTGAGAAAAACAGTTATTTAGTGAAACTTGCATTATCTCATACTTTATTATTACACGGTGATGCAAAAAAGGCGATTTTTTACCTGGAGCAGATTTTGAATGTAGAACCAGATAACGCTTTTGTCTGGAAGTATTTAAGCATTGCATATAAATGTGAAGCTGATACGGCAATGCATTATTTTGCCTTGACAAAAAAGGCTTGTATTGAAGGTGATTTAAAGCAATTTACAAAATATGCTGAGCTAGCTGTTAAAACTTTACCAAAAGATAGCCCTTATTTGTTGCAAGTTGAAGATATGAAGCGGTTCAATGGATAACAAAAAAGCATTTCTGCACTTTTTGGATTATTTTTGTCCACACTTTTCCAACATAGTTTTTGCTTCATCGCTTACGTTGGGCATAATTTTCGTTATGATAGTTTTAGCGCCAAAAAATACACCACAGAACATGCCAAGAGCAAAGAGGGCTGGCCACGGCATCCTGCCAAATATTGCAAGCAAAGCTGCACCAATTATTACTACCGTCATAAGTGGACCGCCTATCCCCCAAACATAACCAATAATATTGCATATTACTTTAGTTGTGTCATCCATATCAGGGTCAGCTGCATAACCTGAGAAAGAGAAAAGCAATACTACGCAAAAAACACTAAAAAATTCCATTATAGAGCTCATTTTTTTTGCCTCTAAGTAATAAATTAACCTAAACCTACACATTTTTTATTTTAAAGTAAAAATTATAATTTGTCCATACATAAGTGTTGCTACATAAATAACCCACCATTAATATTGAGCACATGCCCTGTTATATATTTTGCTTCATCACTTGCTAAAAACAAGACCCCTGCTGCTATTTCTTCCCCTGTTCCCATTCTTTTCATTGGAATATTATCTAATATTTTTCCCTTTTGTCCTTCATTTAAAACTTCAGTCATTTTAGTATCTATAAACCCAGGAGCAATACAATTTACTGTTATATTACGACTTGCAACTTCTTTTGCTATGGATTTGCTCATAGCTATTATTCCAGCTTTAGACGCCGCATAATTTGCTTGCCCGGCGTTTCCTGTCAGCCCTATTATTGAGGAAATATTTATAATTCTTCCCCAATTATTCTTAATTAGTTTTCTGCATGCTTCTCTACTCAGCTTAAATGTAGAGCTCAAGTTAATATCAATTACTTTTTGCCATGCTTCATCTGTCATTCTCAATAATAAACTGTCTCGCGTAATACCCGCATTGCATACGAGCCCGTCAAAGCCTTCCATCAGCTCACTTGCTCTATTTATTAGTTGATTTACTTCCTCAGCATTTGATAAATCACAAGGGAGTACATGCATGTTTTTTTCATATTGTTTAGCAACTTCTTCGAGCACTTCTTTTTTTGTGCCAGAAATACATAAAGTTGCTCCGGCTTTGTGCATAATTTTTACAATCGCTTGCCCTATTCCGCCTGATGCGCCAGTAATCAGGAACTTTCTGCTTTCCAATTTAAGCATAATAACTTTATATTATCTTAATTCCTAACAGAATATTGACTAGTCGGCAATAAATTTCTTACATAATATAAGTAACTCAGATATTCACAAAATAAAGAAAAAGTTATAATAAAGTTAAACGTCAAAAAATTTTAAAAACATAGTTGATGCAGGAATTGTTACTTATACCAACTCTCATTGTTGGCCAGTCAAATAGGAGACATTGCAGAGTTGTTTAATTGTGGAGCTGGCAAGAGAAGTAATAAATTTGCACAAAGCACCCTCAAGCAGAGCAATTGTATCGTATATTTTATTGCGCAAAATGTTCTGTTTTATATATAACCAAAGCCTCTCAACGGGATTGAGCTCAGGTGAGTATGGAGGTAGGCATATAATGTCGATATTTTTAGGTACCTTTAAATTTTTTCCAACTAGCACAATCCATAACAAGAAAAGCCTCTCGTGTTTCTAGATATTGCGACATCTGCTCAAGAAATATGTCTATGCAATCAGTGTTGACATTTGAGCTAGAACTCTCTCCATTTCTAGGATTAACCGCACTATAGAGATAGAAATTTTGCCTACCTAATTTTGTTTTAACCTGTGTTCTAATCCCCTTTTTAAACCACCCATGTCCAACCTTTGAATGTGTGCCAAACCGTGATTCATCAAAGAAAAATAGCTTCATTGAGATTTTTTTTTGAATTCCTCTTGTTTGCTTTTATCTTGTCCATTATGAACTGGTCTTGGTGTAATATATGAGAATTTCATCTTTTGCATATAGCGGTGTACTGTAGATTTGCTGATATTTAATCTGAACTTTTCCTGGATTCTTATTCTCATTTCTTTAATGGTAATATTAGGATTTTCTTCTATCCACTCTTCAATTTGCTGTAGTTGAACCTGATTTAATTTAGTTTTTCTACGGCGTTGTGGAGGAGCAAACAGTTTTTCTTCTCTGCCAAATTTTAGGTCATGCAGTAAGTGCCTTTCTTGAAATGCAATATATTTTTGCTACAGCCGTTATACTGTACTTTTTTGCTGCAATTACAGCATTTAGTTTTTTTGAAACATATGCATTATTCCTTACTTTCTTCAGCATTTCTTTTGCTGATTCTACTACTTTTTCATCCAATAATTTTGATCTTAATGCCATTTATACCTCAACTATTTTACTTACTTCATTATCGCTTTTCTTCCATCTTTGTCCATCTGTTTGCCGTGTAATGGGAATTGGTATAAGCAAGCAGACTACATCACCGATCTGCACATTTTTTCCTTCTTGAACGGGAATATTTTTTATCACCATTGCTGCTTCAGCACATATGATATTTTCCATTTTCATTGCTTCCACAACAAATAAAGGTTGTCCTATTTCTACCTGATCTCCTACATTTACGTGTAATTTAACTAATAAGCCAGATATTGGGGATTTTACAACATCTACTGAAATCTCTTCTGTTTCATTATTTAGCATTAACTTACTTAATTCAGCTACATGAGGTTTTAATATACAACACTCAGCTTTCATACCTGCATGTCTTATGAAGTACTTGCTGCCTTGTCTTTCTATTTTAAGTGCTATATTGGTATCGTCATTAATTGTGATACATAGCAATCTATAACTTGATTTCCACTTGCCTATAACGGAGTATTTATTGTGATTATATACCGTTATTAATATATTATCTTGGTATTTTGCATTTACAGAGTACTCATTGTCATTTATATTCACTATGAATAAATCTCTTGCACGGTCACCTGCCATCCGAGTAGCTGATACTGGTGCCCCTTCTTTTTTACTAGATTCCAGTGTCACGCACTGGAATGACACCTGAGATGTTTCATTCACTGCTTTATGATGGTACCTTTCTTCATTTTCCAAATGAACATATAACGCAGTGAAAATAAATATTTTAATATACTCCTCTGTAACAAAATCGCCGTGAAACCCACTAGGGTAATGATCTGGAATGAATCTCGTATGGAGCTTTGCTGCGATAAAATTTGGGTGATGGAAGATGGATTCTAGAAATTCTATATTATTTGTTACTCCTTCTATATAGCATTCAGACAATGCTTTTTGCATTCTGCTAATCGCTTCTACTCTATCTTTTCCATATGTTATAACTTTTGCAATCATTGAGTCATAGAACGTGCTAATTTCTGAACCTGCAGCAACTCCATCATCTATTCTTACATAATCATTTTCACCCGGTTTATCGTAATATTTTATTCTTCCGCTGGAAGGGAAAAATTTCTTCGATGGGTCTTCAGCGCAAATTCTACTTTCTATTGCAGAACCAGTAAGTTTAATACCATTCTGACTAAACCTTAATTTCTCTCCACAGGAAGTTCTAATCATTTCTTCTACTATGTCTATTCCAGTTATAAATTCTGTTACTGGATGCTCAACTTGCAATCTCGTATTTACCTCAAGAAAATAGAAGTTTTGGTCTTTATCTACAACAAACTCAACAGTGCCTGCTGAAAAGTAACCAACCTGCTTTGCTAGAGAAACACATTGGACATACATTTTTTGTCTTACTTCTTCACTAATGAATGGACTTGGCGTTTCTTCTATTATTTTCTGGTTATTCCTTTGTATCGAGCATTCTCTTTCTCCAAGACACACTATATTGCCATATTTATCTGCTATGATTTGTATTTCAATATGTCTTGGTAGTTCTATATATTTTTCTATAAAGATACTGCCATCCTTAAAACTTTTCTCTGCTTCATTTGTTGCTGATGTGAACGCCAGTTCAATTTCTTTTTTGGAATTTACAATTCGCATTCCTTTGCCACCACCGCCTGATGCAGCTTTAAGCATAACCGGAAAGCCAATTTCTTCAGCAACTTGAGCTGCGTGGGCAGCGTTGCTAATCTTACCCATATATCCTGGCACTACATTCACTCCAGCTTTTTTTGCCGCTTCTTTTGCTGTTATTTTGTTGGCTGTAACTTCTATTGTTTCTGCACTGGGGCCGATGAAGTCTATATTATGTTTTTGAAGAGCACGTGGAAAATCTGGATTTTCTGCTAAAAAACCATAGCCAGGATGAACCGCCTCAGCACCTGTTTCAACTGCTACTTCACATATTTTTTCAATGTTTAAGTAACTGAGGCAAGGTGGCGAAGGGCCGATATATCTTGACTCATCTGCTTGTCTTACATGCACAGAATTTACATCTGCATCCGAGTATATGCACACACAAGATATACCCATCTTATGGGCAGTTCTGATAATCCTGCAGGCAATCTCTCCTCTGTTTGCTATTAAAATCTTACTGTACTTCTTTTCTATCATCGTATGAGTATACTTTCTTAAGTTGAGAAAGTAAATTTCTATATCATTGCCTGCAACTTTTTGTTATATATCAGACAGCCACCCTTGCAAGATCCGTACTACTAAAAGTTTCCACTGGAGTGCTCATGTCATGCAAGTCATGTATCTCACTACACACTTTGCCTGACAGATACGCAGCCCCGCCAGAAATTATCCCAGCCATCGTAGTCAGTGCCATAGATTGAGAAACTAAAAATAAAAAGTATAAAGACAAACATAAAGCAGCAATACACGCTATAGCTCCTATTATGTATAAGCGCAGGTGAAACTTCTGGTTACATATGAAGCTGTCTTTTATGCCTGCGATTTCTTTTATTTCTTTTTTGACTGTCTTACTAACCATACGCGTCAAGTTAAGGAAATAAAGGTATGAAAGAGATAGAATAATAAGGTATAAGTTCTCCCAGATATACTTTTAGTGAGAGAACCAATGAATAAAATAACTTGCTTATCAAAAAAGCTCAAAGAATTTTTTAATGAAAAAGCAGAGAAAATCTCAATTACAACAAGGTTTATAAAAAGAAAGAGAAAGCTAAAAGGTTCATCATTCGTAAAAGCCATGGTCTTGGGTAATATAGGAGTTGATAATTGTAGCGTAGAAACAATGTTTCAATTACTAAACGAGGACTCGATAGATATAACAAAACAAGTTTAGATTTACTGAAGAAGCAGTGGAATTTATGAAAAGGATGTATAATGAATCTGTGATTCTCTTTAAAAATATCTTGCAAGTTGGTTGCAAAATCTTACAGCAATTTAATAGTGTTAAATTATTGGACAGTAGCTATACCTAACAGTATGGAAGAGATGTATAAAGGTTATGGTACTAGCTACAGTGGCTATGAAAGCAATACTAAGTCTGGAATAAAGTTACAATTAGTTTTCGACTACATGAATCAGATAATAGACCAACTTAATTTAACGGAGGGGGTAAGATCAGACCAGGGATATAGGAAACATTTAAGTAATATATTAAGCAATGATTTGCTAATATCTGATCTCGGTTATTTTGTGCCAAGTTCTTTTAAACAAATCAATGAAATAGGAGCTTATTTCATAAGTCGTTGATACCGACATATATGATGTAGAAACAAATCAAAAAATGGAGTTATTAGAATGTTTAGAGGATAAGTTATTTTTAGAAAACGAGGTATTGTTAGGAAAAGAAGCAAAAATTAGAGTAAGAATTATATGTCAGAAACTAACTGAATATGGCCAGAAGAAGGAAAGCTAATAGATTAGCAAGATCGCAGGGATATACATCCTCTAAAAGAAATCAAAAATTGTTGAACTGGTCAATATTTATAACTAATGTTCCAGAAAATAAAATTAGTGCTGAGCAAGTATTAACGATTTACAGAGTAAGGTGGCAAATTGAGTTATTATTTAAATTGTATAAAAGCCATACCAGGCTTGATAAGCTAAAAGGAAAGCCATGCAGAGTATTATGTGAACTATATGCTAAATTGTGCGCAATTCTTATATTTCACGGCATAGTTGGTTGCACAGAAGTGAAAAAGAATACAGAACTTAGCTTAACAAAGGCATTTATTGAGCTAAAAAGGCGGGTTAGAGAGTTATTTTTAGTATTAACCAAAATTAATAGTTTAAAAGCATTTCTTAAAAAACTCACTATAACTTGGTCGCGATTTTCATTAAAAGACAAACGTAGAAGGGCTAGAGTATCCACTTTAACCTCTCTAAATTTGCTCACAATCTCTTAACTTGACGCGTATGGTGAGTAAGATAGTATTGGCTACTGCAATGATGTCTAAAAATCAAGAGAAGAGTACACTTAAGTATTATTTTAGTGATGTAGGGGGCTACGTTGAGTTTTTCAATTGTTTGAATGCAATAAGAGTTGATGTTGTATACGAAGCTGGTTATGACAATGTTCCTGAGCAGATAAAACTAGGTATTATGCGGCATGTTTCTGCTCTTTACAAAAATCGTGAATCGGAGGTAAGTAGCCATTTATCTGAAGTGAAGAAGGTATATTCTCCGTTTCGCGAACCAAAGGTTGTTTTGTAGCTCTTTCTGGTCATTCAAACTGGGCTACTACGTCATACCGTTACGGATAGATCCCGCTAACAAGCAGCGGGATGATGAGTTTCTATATATCTTTCAAGGGTTAATCATGGAAAAAATTCAAGCTATAAACGAGTTGTACAATAGCGTTTATGCAGCACTAAAAGCAAATTATGATTTAAGGAAATATGTTACTAACATTTATGACTACTTACCTAAACAGGTCACCATTCCTTACTTGAGATTGCGTGCAGTGAATTATAGCAACCTGCATATGCTGTCCAATTTTGCTACAAAGGCAAGATTTTCATGCGACATATATACTTATCATATAGACAGTATGTTTGTCATTATAAGGCATATTAACTTGATACTTAAGAGCATTGAAGGTTTTAGTAGTGAGGTCATTTTAGAAAGTAATTGTGCTATGGATCAGCACGATGAAATTTTACATTCAACAATTAATTTTGATATTTTAATAAAAGGAGGTGATAATGAGCAAATTACAGCTAAAAATTAAAGATCATGACAATAATTTTATTGTGTTAAATAATATAAGAAACCTAAGGTTTACTTTGCGTAATAACAGAGAAGAGGTGAAAGATATTTCTTCTTTTGGCTGGAGAAAAGTATTGGACTCTGCTGGAAGCAGACATATTACGATAAAAATTAATGGAATTTTAGACTCTGTATTAGCTGATGAATTATTACGTAATTCTGCTATGCTAAACTCTAATAATGATTATGAAATTAGTTTTAATGCTAAGGAAAAGATAAGGCTTAGGTGTTCAGTTGAATTGTATGAGAGGTATTATGATCCTGTTACTTTTGACAGCTTTACTGTAGTTTTAACTAGTGCTGAAGTTGTAAACGCTTTTCATTAATGTTAATTTAATCTTTTTATATACAATAGTAACTGGTGAGAATTTTAACTAAATTAAAAAAATCATGAACGACAAAGACCTTTTCGAGGAAGACGGTGATGATATTGAAGAAAATAACGATGATAAAAGAGAGAAAAGTTTAGAAAATGAAAATCAGCAAAATCAAGAAGAACAACACAAAGAGGAAGATAAGCAATACATAATACAGTATATTCAAGACTATTTGAAAGTTTTTGAGGATATTCTAAATCAGATCGACGAAGGAATTGATAATTCGGATAGTTACGAAAGGACTATGCAAATAAAGCGAAGCATAGACAGGCTCATAGAGACTTTATATAGTCAGGCTGCGTCCGAAGATATTGATGCAGAATTTGAAACTACCAAACACACTCGCGATAAATCAGAATCTATGAAAAGAGTTAGAGAGAAGAGAAGAAAGCAAGTGATAGAGGAAGTATTAAGTAGCATGTTTGCCCAGCAACAAAAGGAGCTAATGAACGCTAAACACTTAAGTCATGGACATGAAACAGCAAAAGATGGGGATGTCCACGAAGCAAAGGAAAAAGTGAAGTCTTCAATCAGGGGAGTGTTGTTTTCGGTGATTGCTCATAGGATGGATCCAAGAAGGAGGGCAGGGGAAACTGCTGACGATAACGAAAAGCAAGCTCATATACATGGCAGGGAAGCAGTTGGTGGAGCTTTAGGTGCATTGTTAAAAACGTTTTTAACAGCAGTTATTGCCGTTGTGCGTGAAATCGCTAAGCCACTTCAGAAACCGGAAACATCTTTTGCAAAACAAGTTGAAGAAAGCAGAAACGCAGATTCACAAAAGGGTCGATCTGTGTAGATTTCTCCTTGTAATAATCTTTCGATTCTACTGTCTGTTAATTCAAATTAGGGTTATAAAATTTTAGAAGCCAGCTCTTATATAACCAATTTATAGCAAGAAATTACGATACAAAAATCAGCGTCCGTTAGAAAATAAACATAACACAGGGTGATAGAGTTGCCCCTATCCATAAGCGTCAGTTAAGCTCAAAATTGTAAGCTTATAGCCTTTCTTATAATAGTCCGAATGCGATAAGATATGTGTTTATGGCTATAGCAGGCCAGTAGCATATTACGGTCTGTTCGGATTATTGTAAAAAGAGCTATAAAATATGGTTGAATAATTATTAATAATAGTATATAATTATTAACGTTTTTCAGGCATTTTTGTTATGGGTGCGCCAAGTAAGCGTTTAGAATACGGTTGGTGAAAATCCAACTGACCTTACCCAGAAAAAGTGGAGAGAAAGTTAAGACGTTTTTATCATGAGAATAAATTGTGCAGGAATGCAATAGTTAATAGTGACGTTGTTTGTTATAAAAAATTTCTATGTATTCAAATATTGCAGTTCTAGTGTGTTGAGCAGAGTGTTGTGAAGTATCAATAAGTATTTCTCTTTTCAATGAGCTAAAGAAGCTTTCTGCAACAGAATTGTCGTAACAACAGCCTTTATTACTCATCTATATTCTTTACAGCTAAGAGATATTGATACCCTTGCGCAGTATATTGTGAACCTTGGTCACTGTGCAGCAGTAGATTTTTAACAGGTTTACGCCTATTAATGGCCATTAATAAAGAGTTCATAACCAATTGTTTATTTATTGCACTACTCATTAACTACCATACGTGAGAATTATTGCTGCCAAATATAGCCATCCCTCCTTGGTTTTGATGTAAGTAATCCCATACTTTATTTGGTTGATCAACAATAAAGTTTTGGTCTAATATATTGGGAGCTACAGCTCTATTATCTGTTTGTTGTTTTTTAATTTTAAACTTTCTTCTCAGTATAGCCCTGATGTCATTTTTCTGCATAATACTTTGCACCGTTTTCAAATTGCAACTTTTACCCAAAGCCTTCAATTCAGCATGAATTTTAGGAGCTCCATATCTACATTTAGAAACTTGATATATTTTTTGAATAGCTTCGAGTAGCTCTTTATTTGCTGATTCTCTACTGCTTATTTTTCTTGTAGTCCACTTATAGTAGCCACTAGCAGAAAATCCTACATAATTCCTGTACTTTATAGCAGTTACTATATAAAAAATATTTTACTCTTTTTGACTGGCCAGGGCTTTTTTTTAAATGTCTCTTTCCCTTGTTACTCTTGCTTTGTAAATCAAACCTCTCTTTGTCATAAGGTGCTACATCTGGAAATGCATTTGCCGCTGACTTTTTTTCGTTATATTTCTTCATCCATTTTCCTAATACACTATCCCTTATTCCTAGATCTCTTGCTACTTTTGCAACTGGTTGACCTACCTTTCTTTGTTCATTTGCCAGTTTAACAGCTTCCAATTTGAATTCTGCTGTATATTCTCTTACCATTTCTAATCCTCCAAAATTTTATTTTACCCAAAAAAACTCCTTTCTTTCTCTCCACTTTTTCTGGGTAAGGTCAATTCGGAACTCTATTTCTTTTTTACGATCTTTACTTTTATTCTTATTGTTCATATAATATACCCTTCACTAATAATAAATTATTTTTAAATGTTTACTGTTATTTTCTTAGCAGTATTGGCATAAAGCCATAGCTTTTGGGTGAAGTCAAATCAAATTTTCAATTTTTTTTGTTTATTTTTTTATGAAAAGGTAGAAGATATTAATAGCTGCTAATTTCTTTAAACGATGTTGTCGTAGATTCGTATTTTTATACACCAAAAAGGGTATCTTTGATGTCTCCTACAGCTCCAAACTCATAGCATCCATTTGCCAGCCTTTTAAGGCGCTTTATAGAAGGGTTAATAAAAGATGTACAAAAGGACGTCTAAGGTGCGTAGTAGCATTCTAAAGCCATCTATGGGAGACATTTTTTTCATCAACGCATTCAAAACTTAAAAAAATAAAAAACTTGAACATTTCTTCAGAATTGTGTATAATTATTAATCTTTTCTCAGTATTTTTACTATGGCTCTTTCAAAATTTCTCGATCCTCGCAATGATTTGTGTTTCAAAAAAATCTTTGGCACTGAAAAAAAAATAAGAATATTCTTATCCATTTTTTAAACGATATTTTAGGATGTACTGAAGTCAACACTATACAAGAAGTAGAATTCTTAAGCACTATTCAAGATGCTGAAATTGCCTCTGATAAGCAAAGTATAGTTGATGTTCTTTGCAGGGATTCTAGTGGGAACAGGTATATAATTGAGATGGTGCGACCTGAAAGTCTTCGGTCATATTGTTTAAAAGGAGAGGAATTCATTCAGAAAGAAACTGAAAGGATTCTAAAACTTATTAAACCAGATGTTTTGCCATCTGAGTCTACGCATCAGTGCGAATCGGGCAACCGGTTGGTGCCAAGCGATGCGGACAATGAACCTCCTCTTGAAAAAGAAGATGCTCAATCGTGAGAGGAGCATAAACTACAAGCATCATGTGGTTGGAGAGCTAGGCTAGTGGTATGGTGAACGTAAGTGAAACTTCAAAGTATCGTAATTATGAAGGAGCTAAAGATGCTGATAAGCTCTAACCAAAAAGGTAATGTGACATTTCTCATTTCTAGATGTACGCAAATCACCGGTATAGAGAAGTCACCTAACCCACTGTTGTATGACAGAAGGAACAGGGTAAGCCTGTATTTTCGCCTACATGGCAAGCAAACCGCAAGGAATGCTGACGGAAGTGCAGGTAAAGGAGAATGGAGAAAGCGAATGCCATTTTGTAACGAAATGGATAGAATTTGTAACATTAATTCGCGTGAAAACGAGCAGACTTCCGTTTGGTCCCTCGTGACAAGAAACTTTGTTAACCACTTAAGGTAGGAAAGCAGATGATTACAAGTAAACCTGTAAGTGCATCTACCGAAAGCTTTGAAGCATGGAAGCAGTTGCCATGGAAGAAATGCCAGAAAGTTATTGTGAGGCTACAAAGACGTATTGTTAAGGCTGTCCAAGAAGGAAGATGGGGTAAGGTAAAAACTTTACAACATCTTCTCACACGCTCTTTTAGCGGAAAAGCTTTGGCTGTTAAGAGAGTAACTGAAAACCAAGGAAAAAACACAGCGGGTGTAGATCGTCAACTATGGTCAACTTGCAATGCTAAATTTCAAGGAATAAAGCAGTTAAAGCAAAGAGGATATAAACCTTCTCCGCTAAAACGGATTTATATCAGTAAATCTAATGGCAAAAGAAGACCTCTTGGAATACCATCGATAAAAGATAGAGCCATGCAAGCATTATATCTGTTTGCTCTGGAACCGATAGCTGAAACAATCAGTGATCGTCACTCCTATGGCTTTAGGCCTAAAAGATCCTGTGCAGATGCTACAGTAGCTTGTCATTTGTTACTGGCAAGTCGTAATCAACTACAATGGATACTTGAAGGTGATATCAAAGGATGCTTTGACAACATTAATCATGAATGGCTTATGAAGCATATTCCTATGGAGAAGAAAATTCTGCATAGTTGGTTAAAAGCTGGCTTCCTAGAATCGAAACTCTGTATCCCACAACTGCAGGTACCCCGCAAGGTGGTATAATTTCTCCAATACTAGCCAATTTAGCCTTAAACGGACTTGAAAAGTTATTGGAAAGTCGATTTGGTAAACTCGGCAGTAGAAGAAGAAACAAAATCAGAAGTGGAGTGAACGTAATCAGATACGCAGACGACTTTATTATTTCAGGTTTCACACATGAAGTACTGGAAAATGAAGTTAAGCCTTTAGTATCATCTTTTCTTCATGAGCGAGGTTTAATTCTTTCAGAAGAAAAGACAAAGATTACATCTATCACAACAGGGTTTGACTTTCTTGGTTGTAATGTACGTAGATATAATAAGAAGTTAATTATTAAACCTTCGAAAGAAAGTATTAAAAGACTTCTTAATAAAGCACGTACATTGATAAAAGCAAATATAGCGAACACTCAGGCTATAGTAATTAAGTCACTCAACTCTCTACTGAGAGGATGGGGAAATTACTATCACCATGTGTGTGCTAAAAAAGCGTTTAGAAAGGTCGACAATGAAATTTGGCATAGTTTATGGAAATGGGCAAAGAAAAGACATCCTCGTAAAGGATTACGTTGGATAAAGAATCGTTACTTCAAAGTAATGGGTCAACGCCGATGGGTCTTTGCTGCACCCATATGCAAGAACAAACCAAAAGAGATACGGTATTTAAGACTGCTTAAGCTGATTGATATACCTATCAGACGACATGTTAAAATCAGAGCGGATGCAAATCCCCTTGACTTAAAATGGAAAAAGTATTTTGATGAGAGAGTGAAACGAACAAGAATGTTAGCAAGCTCTTTCTCAAGAGAAGGTTCTCTACTGTTGGTGTCACCATTAAGAATGATGTTTCCTGAGGAATCATGAAGGACAAGCCGGTTCTAGAAAAGAAGAACTTAGATAAGGGGCTCAAGCGTAGTGTGGGGAAACCTGCACGCTGCGTTTCTAAGGGAGGGGGTAGTAGTAATACTGCTCCCTTACCTGACCAGTTTACTAAGACTAAAGGCTTCGAAAAACGTGCTCAATATTATGCTGCCAAAGCCTACTCAAGTCAAGCTGATCAAGGTGATGATTATCATAACCTCAAAGAAATTATCTTTATTGCTGTTGCTGATTGTATTATTTTTCCAGATAAGGCTGAGTACAAATCTAATCATGTCATCTTAGATCAAAATAGCTTTGAACATGACTTAAAGGATTTTTACTTTGTATTCATAGAACTACCTAAATTTACAAAGACAAAAGAAGACCAATTGGAGAGTATAGTTGAAAAATGGTGTTACTTTTTTCGATATGCAGCAGAAACAAACGAAGAAGACCTAGATAAAATAGTTGGTAGTGACGTAATAATAAAACGAGCTTATGAAGAACTAAATAAATTCAACTGGTCAAAGAAAGAATTTATTGCCTACGAACAGGAAATAAAACGTATTCGTGATGAACGGGCTGTTCTTGAACAAAAACTTGATGATGCTAAAAAGGAAGGAAAAATTGAAGTTGCAAAAACAATGCTGGCTAATAATGTTGATGTCACCACTATTGTTAAGTTTACTGGCCTCTCCATGAGTGAGATTGAAGAATTGCAGAATTAAGTGGACCCGCAAACGGTTACACGAAATAATGCTGCAGCCTGACCAGGTGATAAGTACATTTAGCCTATTTATCTTTATACTTTCATGTCAATTTTATAAATCAAATTTATTTCTGTGAGTAGCTACAATTTAAAGACCTTGCTTCATCAATGTAATGGAACAAAACCTTTTTAGTAAGTTCAAAACCCTCTAAAGTCTCTCCTTCGCATCTTGCTGTAATGCAGTTTTGCGTATTTGATACCCTAAGAAGCCACCAACCTTTATTATCGGTTACTTTAACACCATCAAGATCTGAAAATACAATATTTTGCTTCTCCAGTGTTTTCTTTATTGATTCAATTATTTGAAATTTTTTCTCATCTTTCACTACAATCTTTACTTCATGAGTGATATATAACTTCGGTAAATCCTCAATTACCTGAGATAGGCTTTGGTTTTTCTTAAGCAAAATGTCAACTGCTTTAACAGCAGAATATAGCCCATCATCAAAACCTAGCTCAGAAAAGAAGAAGTGCCCGCTTAATTCACCAGCAAACTTTGCCTCTTCCTCTACCATCTTCTTCTTAACTAGTGAATGTCCAGTAGCGCAGGTAATAACTTGCCCTCCTAACTTACTAACAAAATCATGCACTTTCATACTCATTTTTACGTTAGCAATAACTTTGCTTTCTGGATATTCCTCCAACACTTCACGTGCAAAAATTATAAATAAATGGTCATTGGAAACAACGTTGCCTTTATTATCAATTAAGCGCACCCTATCGCTATCGCCATCTAGCGCAATGCCAAGATCACATTCACATTCCTTCACAACGTCAATTAATTGAGCGAGGTTCTTTTCCTCTATGGGATCTGGATCATGCAGTGGAAATGCCCCATCTATAGAGTTATTGGTTACGATATGCGTATGACCAGGCAAGATCTTTTCAATATACCTTATAATTCCACTTGCTGGACTATTTCCACAATCCCAGGCTATTTTTAATTTCTGTGTAGTATTATTCTTCACTGCACTTTTCAATATGCTAATGTACTCACTATATATATTTATGTTAATTAAGCTTCCAATTCTTGTGCTGTTTTTAATTGGACTGCTTATAATTTCCTTCATTTCTTGATCTGAGAAGACTTTTTTATTACTAAAAAATTTAAAGCCATTATATTCGCTGGGGTTATGAGAGGCAGTTATTATGATACCAAGATCCGCCTGTGTGATTTGTGTTGCAGCGTAAAGCATAGGTGAAGAGCATAGTCCAACGCGTATAACATTTGCACCGGATAAAGTTAAGCCCCTAATTAATTCTCTTTCTATACCTGGTGAATCTATTCTGCTGTCGTAGCCGACACAAACACTAACTACGGTTTGGCCAAACTTTCTACCTATCTCGTACCCATCATTAATCTGCAAGTCTTTGCCTATTATACCTCTAATATCGTATTTTCTTATAATGGTATTGTCCATACTGTACTTCTTGAAGTGACTACTATATAACATTTTGGCCAAATGCTCAAGTTTATTTATCCAACAATTAGTTGACTTTCTAAAGAAATCTGTTAATATTATAGTATATTTTTTAAAATGTAAAATTATGCCACAGGAAAACGAAAATGTATTTATAGCTGAAAGTCAAAGTTTAGATGTAGATGAACAGAAGAAAAACGATATTTTAAGTGTCATTGAATCTTGCAACGATCTTCAGGATTTTATAAAAAAAACTAAAGGAAGAAAATCTCATCTGGTACTTCATTGGTCCTTTATGCAAAGATGAGAACATTACAGGACAGATAAATTTAAAGTGGGAAAAGGAGTTCCAAAAATTTGAGCAATCAATAGACGCAACGCATAAAGAACTCAAGTCGTCTCTGCCTGGTCAAAATTTCTTAGTGTATCCAACAAAGGATAATGACTTCAAAATTAGATTTGAAAATGAAGAAAAACCAATAGAAATTAGCAATATTTTAAGAGCTAGCAGTGAAGGTAAGGTTTATAACATATCTTTAGGGAAAGATAGTCAAATACCTGCAACCAAAAAAGGCAGCGAAAGGCACTATGATTTTACTGGTTCAAGCTCATGTGAAATGACCATTAATTGGCAGGCTAAGGATTCTGAAGGTAACAGCATAGACTGTAGCATGACCGTAAAATTGGATTCTGGTGGTATACAGAGTGTTATTGGTGAGCCAAAATTTGGAGGAATAACGAGTTCAGAAGAAGTATTAAAGTTAGTTGGACAAAATAAAGAAGTTTTTATCAACGGAAAAACTCTGTATCAAGCTTTTACTGGCATATCCAAGAGTGTAGACGATCAGCAAGTACCAGCAGAGGAAATATTTACAAAAGATCTACATATATCACCACAGTCACCTACACCAAGCAGCAGTGGGTATTCCTCTCCTAGCACACCTTCTTCACGTAGAAGTTCTATATCCACCAGCAGTGAATTTAGTGATGAAGATGAAATATTTGAGGATGATATGTCTGGTGATGAAGAAGAGTATGAGCAAGAAGGATTAAAAGATGAAGTTGAGGAATTAGAGGAAGAAAAAGAAACATTTGCTAAATATTTTGCAGTGCAGGCAAAGCAGCTTGAGGATCTAAGATTAGAACGTGACTCCTTGAGAGATAAAGTCAATGAACAACAGCGAGCGATATTTGAAAGAGGTCAAAGAATAAAGGAACAAGAGGAAGAACTACAGGATAAAAATGATGTAATAAAGAACTTAAATGATCAGTTGAAAGATAAGGAAGGTGAAACAAATGAGGCAAATAAAGAATTACAGAGAAAATTGAAGCAAAGTGAAGCTAATTTAACTGTACTAAAGGAAAAGAATGCAAATTTGGAGAATGACCTGAAGAAAATAGTGGAAGGTTTAAACGATGATCATAAAAAGCAGTTGGTAGAACAGTTAATGGAAACAAAAAAGGAAAACAATACATTTTAAGGAAAAGGAAGATATGTTACAAGAAGAGTTGAAATCTGCCAAAGAGAGTCTAGAGCAACTGCAGAACATATTACAGCAGGAAAAAGGTCAGGCAGCTACATCAACTCAAACTGAAGTTGAATATGAAAGTAGAGGAACAAGCATGCAGCAGCAAGACCAAGGTATACAAGCTGTAAACAACAACTCAAGCAGAACAGCTAGTGGGTTAAGACAAGAAAACAAAAAATTGACTAGAGACAAACTAACTATATCTGAACAATTAAAACAACACATAAACTTAAACATATTTTTTCCCCCTAACGACCTATGTACAGACAATGCAATTATGGTTGGATGGACAGGAATTGAAAGGTTACAGAAAAATTATATAGATCCACTTAATTTTGCACCAAGACCTAAGTGGGAGTTAGAGAGTTATTAAAAGCTCTCAATTCTGAATTATAGCTAAAGTGACTTAGGTTCTCTAATTGCACATAAGTCAACAATAATTTTCACACAAATCAAAACAGCATATCTTCTCCATAATCCTTGGTAATTTTACATAAGTTAAAAGTAGCATATGGTTCTCTCCGCGGTCTGAGATGACAATAAATTTGTCAAGCCGCATTATACTTGTTAGGCGGAAGTGGACGGCAACATGTTTACCACGAAGTCTAACTAAGTTCTTGCTTGTCCCTTCCATCGGCATTGCTATCTTTATTTTCAATAAAATTATTGTCCTATGCTCTTTTGATGTTTATTGATAATAAAATTCTGTTTTATCAACCAACATCCTATGCATAATTACAGCTAATTTTCTTGCTACTGCTACAATTGCTTTTTTCATTCCTTTTTTCTTTGCAACCCCAGTTTTTTAATTTAAATGTCCTCTTGGTAACTGTAAGCATTGTTTGTGCAGCTTCATATAACATACTTCTACATTCCGCTGGTCCCATCTTTGATATGCTGCCATGCCGATCAACTTCTCCAGAAGAATATTGCCTTGGTGTCAACCCTGTATATGCTCCAACTGTATCAGATTTCTCAAACCTATGTGGGTTATCAATTGCAGCTTTATACGTCATTGCTACTATAATCCCCACTCCTGGAACAGTAGTTAACAATTTACAATCATCGTCTTTTTCACCTTGTTCTGAAAGCATTTTGTCAAGCTTTCTTAATGACTTTTCTATTGCTTCCAAACTACAAACTAACGCTTCAATTGAACTCCTACTGATTTCATCCAAATTATTTATTGCCTCTTGTATTCTTAAAGCGAAAGTTTCAAATTTTGATCCTTTACCGACCATGTATCTTCAACCATACGCGTCAAGTTAAGGAAATAAAGGTATGAAAGAGATAGAATAATAAGGTATAAGTTCTCCCAGATATACTTTTAGTGAGAGAACCAATGAATAAAATAACTTGCTTATCAAAAAAGCTCAAAGAATTTTTTAATGAAAAAGCAGAGAAAATCTCAATTACAACAAGGTTTATAAAAAGAAAGAGAAAGCTAAAAGGTTCATCATTCGTAAAAGCCATGGTCTTGGGTAATATAGGAGTTGATAATTGTAGCGTAGAAACAATGTTTCAATTACTAAACGAGGACTCGATAGATATAACAAAACAAGTTTAGATTTACTGAAGAAGCAGTGGAATTTATGAAAAGGATGTATAATGAATCTGTGATTCTCTTTAAAAATATCTTGCAAGTTGGTTGCAAAATCTTACAGCAATTTAATAGTGTTAAATTATTGGACAGTAGCTATACCTAACAGTATGGAAGAGATGTATAAAGGTTATGGTACTAGCTACAGTGGCTATGAAAGCAATACTAAGTCTGGAATAAAGTTACAATTAGTTTTCGACTACATGAATCAGATAATAGACCAACTTAATTTAACGGAGGGGGTAAGATCAGACCAGGGATATAGGAAACATTTAAGTAATATATTAAGCAATGATTTGCTAATATCTGATCTCGGTTATTTTGTGCCAAGTTCTTTTAAACAAATCAATGAAATAGGAGCTTATTTCATAAGTCGTTGATACCAACATATATGATGTAGAAACAAATCAAAAAATGGAGTTATTAGAATGTTTAGAGGATAAGTTATTTTTAGAAAACGAGGTATTGTTAGGAAAAGAAGCAAAAATTAGAGTAAGAATTATATGTCAGAAACTAACTGAATATGGCCAGAAGAAGGAAAGCTAATAGATTAGCAAGATCGCAGGGATATACATCCTCTAAAAGAAATCAAAAATTGTTGAACTGGTCAATATTTATAACTAATGTTCCAGAAAATAAAATTAGTGCTGAGCAAGTATTAACGATTTACAGAGTAAGGTGGCAAATTGAGTTATTATTTAAATTGTATAAAAGCCATACCAGGCTTGATAAGCTAAAAGGAAAGCCATGCAGAGTATTATGTGAACTATATGCTAAATTGTGCGCAATTCTTATATTTCACGGCATAGTTGGTTGCACAGAAGTGAAAAAGAATACAGAACTTAGCTTAACAAAGGCATTTATTGAGCTAAAAAGGCGGGTTAGAGAGTTATTTTTAGTATTAACCAAAATTAATAGTTTAAAAGCATTTCTTAAAAAACTCACTATAACTTGGTCGCGATTTTCATTAAAAGACAAACGTAGAAGGGCTAGAGTATCCACTTTAACCTCTCTAAATTTGCTCACAATCTCTTAACTTGACGCGTATGGTTCCAGGATCGGTGTCAAAAATTGCTCAAACCATCCATTAAAAACATCCATATTACAGTGGCCTTCAAAGGTTAACGGAACAACTATCTTTCTTCCACTTAAGGCTGCAACCATACTGATTCGTTGAGTTTTCTTTCCAGATTTTAAGGCATAAAACCGCTGTCCTTTCTGGCAATATCCGTAGTGGTAGTCTTCGGTGTTATCAATGCCAGACTCATCTATATACACTAAGTTTTTAGGTTCTTTTGTCGCTATAATTTTCAAAAATTCAGCACGTTTTTCTTCGTTTCTTTCCTTGTATCCATATGTCTTTTTTTGCGCGTAAATCCAATTTTTTTAAGGGCTCGATAGATCGTTTGGATACTAACGTTGTTCCAAAGTTTAGCCATTTCCGATAGAGTCTTTCCTCCGTGTTCTCTGGCAAATTTGGCAAAGGTATCCCAGTCGGTAATTTTGTGATTGTAACCCCCATTTCCAAGTTTTTTTGATTGAAAGTCTCCTGTTTCTTTTCTTCTTTGCTGCCACTGTTTCTCTGCTTTCTCCTTCGTCTAGCGCTTCCATTGCTTTTTTTCTTAAATCATAACTATATGCTGCTGGCATTCAACCTCCTTATCATCATCTACCCTTATCCTATCACACCGGACTTTTATGGAAAGAGCTATAACTGCTATAAAGTACAGGAATTATGTAGGATTTTCTGCTAGTGGCTACTATAAGTGGACTACAAGAAAAATAAGCAGTAGAGAATCAGCAAATAAAGAGCTACTCGAAGCTATTCAAAAAATATATCAAGTTTCTAAATGTAGATATGGAGCTCCTAAAATTCATGCTGAATTGAAGGCTTTGGGTAAAAGTTGCAATTTGAAAACGGTGCAAAGTATTATGCAGAAAAATGACATCAGGGCTATACTGAGAAGAAAGTTTAAAATTAAAAAACAACAAACAGATAATAGAGCTGTAGCTCCCAATATATTAGACCAAAACTTTATTGTTGATCAACCAAATAAAGTATGGGATTACTTACATCAAAACCAAGGAGGGATGGCTATATTTGGCAGCAATAATTCTCACGTATGGTAGTTAATGAGTAGTGCAATAAATAAACAATTGGTTATGAACTCTTTATTAATGGCCATTAATAGGCGTAAACCTGTTAAAAATCTACTGCTGCACAGTGACCAAGGTTCACAATATACTGCGCAAGGGTATCAATATCTCTTAGCTGTAAAGAATATAGATGAGTAATAAAGGCTGTTGTTACGACAATTCTGTTGCAGAAAGCTTCTTTAGCTCATTGAAAAGAGAAATACTTATTGATACTTCACAACACTCTGCTCAACACACTAGAACTGCAATATTTGAATACATAGAAATTTTTTATAACAAACAACGTCACTATTAACTATTGCATTCCTGCACAATTTGATGCATCATTCTCTTTGTGAAAAACATTCCACACTTTCTCTCCACTTTTTCTGGGTAAGGTCAAAGGATCTTATGTCTTAAACCTTATCACCAGGCTTAACAAATAGGTGGCCCAATACTATTAACTTTATGGGTTTACCTTCGTTATTCGCTACTATCCAAACCCCATCGCTCTCATGATCAACAATTTCTATTGGTGCAAATACTACATAATTATTATCATCAACAATCTTTATTCCAAGAGCACCTTCGTCACTTAAGCTCAGGGCTGAAGAAGGAACTTTATATGCAAATCTTTCGCCTGAAGGTAGCCTTACGTTGGCAGTTAGTCCCTGCAAGGATATCATTTTATTATTAGTTACCTTTACTTCTACCCTATAAGACCCAGTTTTAGGCTTAGCAATTTTACTAATAAAACTTACTTCACCTGCCAATTCTTTTCCGTCCAGCAAATTAATTTGAGCTGTGCTGCCTAGCTCTATTTTATTTACTTCATTTTCCGAAACGTATAACACTACAAGAATTTGATCGAAATTAACCACGTCAGCTATTTTTTGCCCAGCATTAACAAAATCCCCTTCGTTTGCATTGATTTTATCAATATAACCATCTATAGGAGATGTGACTGCAGTATTTTCTAAATCCAATTCTAGCCTTTTTAGGTCAGCTTTTGCACTTTGTAACGCAGTAAAAGCTGCTTCTACTTGTATTTGTGCCCCATAGCCTTTTTTATTCAGTTTGTGAGAGGAATCATACTCAATTTCACGCTGCTTTAATAAAGCTTTGGCTTTCTGAGCTTGCTCAATCCTGTCATAATCTTCTATCTTTAACACTACATCATCTCTTTTTACCTTTTCACCATCAGGTAAATAAATAGCAATAATCTTACCACTTATTTTTGAGACAAGGCTAGCTCTATGTAAGGGATTTACTGTACCAGAAAAATTTAAATATATAGTGCGGTTTTGCGGCGCACATTCTTGAGTTTTTACTGAAAAGCTACTAGTTGCATTATCGCTATGAACCGCCTGATCTTTTTTTAAAAATGCACTGCTGATAAAAAACAGTAGAATAAAAGCAATACTGGAAATGATGATTACTTTATTTCTCATCTTTAAACAATAGAATTTGTTGACCAATCTTGTTAGAAACAACTGCATAAATTTTCGAATCAGAAATGTAAGTATAATACATGTACCATTGTCACTCCATAAATAGTTTTATATGAGAACAAACACAAGATTTTCCTATAATAAGTAAGTTTTTTATTGCTAAAATGCAATTTTTAATCGAATAAAATTGCAAACAAAGTTGTGCATAAGACTGGATTTAAAAAAATCTCGAAAAACATACTAAAACTTTTAAATAATAACTTTATATCTAGTGGCTTTGCCTTCTCCAAGACGCTGTAAGTATTTCATCCCTAGCAGTTTCTTTGTAATTGCCTCTACTGTTCTTGGAGGAAATCCTAGAGCTTCTATAGCATCTTTTCTACTAAATTCTTTATCTGCAAGGCTAAGTGCCCACTCCCAGAAGAATAATTGTTTTCTTGATAATAAATATTCAGTATTCTCCCTCTCAAGAATATAATGCGCCTCATTTGCTTGCGTTTTGAGCACATTAAGAAAAAATATTAACCATGGGGAAATATCTTCTTTGCCACTTTTCCAGCTACTTTGTGTTTTATTAAGCGCTAAATAGTAATCAAGTTTGTTAGTTTCAATTATCTTTTCATGTGATACAATAGATACAAAATCATAACCCTGCTGCAACAGCATTAAATTAGTTATCAATCTACTAGTTCTGCCATTTCCATCTTGAAAAGGGTGTATTGCCAAATACTCAAAAACAAAGTTAGCAACAATAATAAGAGGATGCTTAAATTTATTATTTAAGGACCAGTGATACCAATCAATAAGCTCTTGTACTTCCTTTCTAACAAGGTAAGGTGGTGTGGGATCAAAAATTATACCAACAACTTTTCCATTCTGATCTTTTGCCTCAACTCTATTAGAACTTGCTTTGTATTTTCCTCTATGATACAAATCTTTTTCACTATAAAGTAGCATCTGGTTGTTAATGTGCAATATTGATGACTCACTAATTGGAATATCCGTATAATCATGAAATATTAGTTTAAGCATTTCTAAGTAGCCAGCAATTTCTTGCTCATCTCTATTTTTAAATTTTTTGACACGTAGGTTTTTATATAGATCCTCAACTTCTTTATCGGTTAGACGATTTCCTTCAATACGGTTAGAAGCGCCAGAAGATATAACAATAACTGAATGAGTTAATCTTTCAATCGTTTGTGGTAGTAGTTTTTTCGTTATCTGCCAGCTATTTTTAACACTATCAACTGCAGTAATTAACTCGTACACTTGCTCAATTACAGGCCCTTCTAGGTTGAGACGCGTACTAAGACGAAAATTCTTCCAGTTCATATTCTTCTCACATGCATATTATGTGAGATAATGTGATAAAAGTCAATAGTAAACTTTATATGCACAGCAGAGCTAACTACAAAAATTATACATTTTCAAGTGATCCTAACCATATCAAAAACTACAGGGCAAAGTTGTTAGAGGAGGCTTAATTAGTTAAAAATTTCAATCTTATGTAAAATATTGTCTTATTTTGTAATTTTCTTGTTGACTAACGAGACGATATCTACTTTTCAATAAACTCCATTTGCATTTCTTGTATACTGCTTTCTATTTGCTTTATTTGTTCTATCAACCTTTCCTCTAAGTCAAGATTACCGCTCAGCCTCGCTTCGGTTCTTTCTTTCCGTAATGCATTTAACTCTTTTAGTAACACTATATTATTCCACACAATTTCTGTAGATTTTCTCTCGTTCAGTTGGCTATTTAGTACACTAGTTTTTTCAAATACATACTTTATAACGTTAAACTGTTTCAATTCTTGTAACAAAGCCTCTTTATCGAGTTTGCTTTTGTTACTTATTACATCAATTATACGCTGTTGTAATCTTTTCATCTCATTAGTAAATTCAAAATGAGAAAATTGCTCAAAAAATATAGGACGGTTCAAGATTTCAGGAAATTCTACGGCTATACGCAAAATTACGGCCTGATTTTGCTCTGCTTCAATTAGCTCTGGAGATTTGTTATGAAGATACTCACCTTTTGTTGCTCTAGTTTTACTATTAAAAATCTGTTTTTTGAAGCTACTTCTTAGTTCACTAGCCTTATTGTAAAAATAATCTCTGTAATACCTTCTAATACTGCTGTTGCTAATAGTATTTACATATTCCATGAACTTGTGCTCAAGAATTGAATATTTTTCCGGAGCAAGTTTTTCATAATTTTGCAAATTGCTATCGATTATGTGATGCCATAAATATTCAGAATGAAGTTTTGTTGAGTGATCAAGCGCAATCAATACGTCTTCTTTCTTGTATTCCAGTTCGTTACATATATCGTATGGATCTTTATTACTCGGCAAAGTCACAAATTTTAACGTGTATCCAGGCTCTAATATTGGCAGAGCAAGTTCTGCAACTCGAGTAGCAGCATGACGTCCAGCACTATCGCCATCCATACAGATGGAGATTTCTTTAGCAAATCTCCATAGATTTTTTATCTGCTCTGCAGAAATTGCGGTACCAAGCGGAGCAACTGCATTACTAATTCCTGCTTGATGTAGCGCTATAGCGTCCATATATCCTTCAACAACGAGTATGTGCTGTTTTTTACGTATTTCGCTTAAAGCAAAGTTTAATCCGTATAAATTCTCCCTCTTCTTGAAGAGCTGACTCTCTGGACTGTTTAAATATTTCGGCTGTTGCTCAGAACTTAGCGCACGTCCGCCAAAACCAATAACTCTCCCTGCAATGCTCTGTATAGGAAATATCAGCCGGTCATAAAAATAATCATGAAAATTTTTGTTTACTAATCCAATATCAATTAAAATTTTGTCTTCAATACCTGAAGAGTTTAAATACTCTTTCAAACCAGAGCTTGGTGCATAACCTATCTTAAATTTATCTATGATTTTAGGTGAAATCTTACGCTGCTTTAAATAATCTACAACGCCCTGATTTTTTTGTGCAAACCAATTTGCAGCTAAATCAAGCACTAAAAATAGTTTATTGTTCTCTTTTGTAATACTAAGACTTTTGGGCAGTTCAACACCTGTAACCGATGCTAATTTTTCCAATGCTTCTTTAAAGCTTAATCCTTCAGTTTGTGAAATAAATTCAAATGCATCACCACTAGCTAAGCAACCAAAACAGTAATATAACCCCTTAGTATTGCTCACCGAAAAAGATGGGGTTTTTTCGTTATGAAATGGACAGAGCCCAACAAAACTATCTCCTCTTTTTATTAATCTGACTTTTTTACCTACTAGGTCGGATAATAATAATTTTGATTTTATAATATCTATATGATCCATCTTGTTAAATTAGTAGTAGGATAAAAATTATATAGAATTTATACACATCTGACTCGAAATTTATTTCTATAACTAAAGCAATTTAGATTTACCGACAATGTAGCTATACAAATTCAAGAGCAATCCTGTCATCCAGGTAGCCCACAGAAACAAAAAACTTCCTTGACAAACCTCGCCAGCGCCCTTATCATGAAACTGAAGCTATTTATTTATCTTCTCTGTACAGATTAAATGACAAAAAAACTCACGTATCTGGCGTCTCATGTTTAATTTTTTGCACTATGTGCACCTTATGTCTTTATCAAATTTTCCGGGTTTTGACCTACACAAGCTGAAATACGCTATTTAAAACATTAAAAAACGCCAACTTAAAAAATGGATAGTGAATAACTAGCTACCCTAGGGTTTCTTTTGCCTTTTTTTTCGTTTGGTAAATTTCTTAATATTTATACAGAAGGTGTCATTCCAGTGCTTGACACTGGAATCCAGTTCTTATTATACAGCTATCTGGTGTACTTATTTAAAATTAAGTTTTCTGGATCTCAGTGCCAAAGCACTGGGATGACACCCTTCCTGGCGGAGATTATTCTCAAATCACAATGTTCGTACAGTTGTGGAATGAATTGCGGTATGACGTAGGAAAACCTTAGCTATAGCTTTAGAACTCCCAAAAGGTCAGAAGCATTGAATGACTTGACAGAAAGTTCAAACCCATATAAAATGTCCTTGTTTCTTATATGTTAGGTATAGTATCAATTGCCTCAGATCATGCTGGTTATGAATTAAAATCAGAAATAAAACCTTACCTGGAAGCCCTAGGTTACAGAGTAGTAGATCAAGGCTGCACTGCTAAGCAAAAGTGTGTAGATTACCCAAACTATGCTGTTAAAGTTGTAGAAGATATAACAAGCAAAAAAGCAAATTATGGGATATTAATTTGTGGTACAGGTTTGGGCATGAGTACTGTGGCAAATCGTTTTGAAGGAATCTACGCTGCTTTATGTAACAGTGTTGAGATCGCAAAATTAGCTCGCGAGCATGGCAACGCAAATGTACTGTGTCTTGGTGCAGGGTTTACTGCGAGTGGATTAGCAAAAGACATAGTCAAACAATTCCTCGAAACAGAATTTTCAAAAGAAAGCAGACATAAAAAACGCCTTGATAAACTCAGCAATATAACCTCTAAGAAAAAAAAAACAAAAACTTATAACGAAGATGAAATATCAAAATTCGCTAAAATGGCAGGCCAGTGGTGGGATGAGAACGGCAAATTCAAACCATTGCACATAATGAATCCTGTTAGAGTATCTTACATTATTGAGAAAATAAAAGAGTTAAAAAAATGCAATTTGAAAGAATTATCATTGCTTGATGTTGGATGCGGTGGTGGCATTTTGTCAGAGTCAATGGCACGCGTTGGCATTAACGTTGTGGGAATAGATGTATGTGAAGAAAACATAAAAGTAGCGCATTCACATGCAAAAAAAGTAGGGTTAAATATAGAATATATACATACCAGCATTGAAGAGCTAAGCAATGACAAGAAGTACGACGTGGTTCTGTTGATGGAAGTAGTTGAACATGTGGATAATTTAGAGCTTTTCATGAAAAAAGCGATAGAACTGCTAAAACCGAATGGGCTGATATTTATATCCACAATAAATAGAACTATCAAATCCTTCTGCCTTGCAATAATTGGTGCAGAGTACATATTAAATTGGCTGCCAAAAGGTACACATAACTGGAATAAATTTCTCAAGCCGTCAGAAATTGCAAATCACTTAAGAGAAAATAATGTAACGCTGCAAAACATGGCTGGCATGGAGTACAACGTAATAAAGCGTGAGTGGAATCTAACTAAAGGCGTGGATGTTAATTATATACTCTGCGGTTTGTTAGATTTAACTCTATAAAAGCACCATTTTCACTTCCAATACTTTGAAGGATCTTGGCCAGCTTTTATACAGTAGCCTTTATTAGTTAGCGCCCAACCGGAACGACAAGCATAACCTGTACCTACACGTTCATATCCAGGAGCAGCAACACACTTTCCATTCTCCAAGGTTTGACCTTTAAAAAGACAACAAACTTCTTTTTCTGTTACCTTTGTTACAATTTGAGGAGCACCAAAAAACACAGCAACAAACATACCCAGTGCGAAAAGTGCAGGCCAAGGCATTCTGCCAAATATTGCAAGTAAGCTTGAACCAATTATTACCACTGTAATCATTGGTCCACCTATTACATTACACATTACATCTGTTGCTCCATCAGCGTGTGCATCAAATGCATAGAAAACTATAAATAGAATTACAAGAAAATTTCTCATTGTTCTTTCAATAATCATGCCTGATTGTTTCTTATTTTAATAAAATTTCAGTAAATAGCTTTTTTCAAAAATTATGCTTAACCCAATCAATATTTATTTATTACTGCCTTTTTAATACTATAATTAACTCAGTTGATTTTTATCAAAATGCTAAACCATGGAACAATTCGAGAACTTTTACATCACCACGCCAGTATATTACGTAAACGATAAGCCGCATATTGGTCATGTATACACTTCTCTCTTGTGTGACGTGGTGGCAAGGTTCATGAAACTAGCTGGGAAAAATGTCAAATTTACCACTGGTACAGATGAACATGGACAAAAAATAGAAAAAGCAGCTAAAGCAAAGGAAATGCAGCCAAAAGAATTTACAGATGAAGTGAGCGTTTCATTTAAAGAATTGGCTAAGTTCATGAATTGTGAGTATGACGATTTTATTCGCACTACGGAGGAACGTCACAAAAAAGCAGTTATAGCTTTATGGAATAGACTTGAAGAGAGAGGGCAAATATATTTGGATTCCTATTCGGGTTGGTATTCAGTTCGTGATGAAGCATTTTATCAGGAGTCAGAGCTGATAGATGGCAAAGCACCAACAGGTGCTGAGGTCCAGTGGATAAAAGAAAAGAGTTACTTTTTTCGCTTATCAAACTGGCAAGAAAAATTACTGGAACTCTATAAAAATCAGCCAAGTTTTATCTTTCCTGAGAGCAGAAGAAATGAAGTGATATCGTTTGTAAGATCAGGGCTCATTGACCTCTCAATCTCTCGCACTAGTTTTAACTGGGGAATAAAAGTACCAGGTAATGACAAACACGTAATCTATGTCTGGATAGATGCATTAACCAATTATCTTACATCAATAGGTTTCCCTAGTACTGAAGGTGAGGAATATAAGAGGTTTTGGGCGGAACCAGAAACACAGATTCCAGTGTCAAGCACTGGAATGACACCAAACCAAGGGAAAACGCAGATTCCAGTGTCAAGCGCTGCAAACCTAGCTGACAACTCTTTCAACGTTCATGTAATCGGTAAAGACATATTGCGCTTTCATGCTGTATATTGGCCAGCGATTCTCCTTGCAGCAGACCTGCCACTGCCAAAACAAATTGCAGTTCATGGTTGGTGGTTGAACGAGGGAGAGAAAATATCCAAGTCCCTTGGTAATGTCATAGATCCAATTGGCCTCGCTCAAGAGTTTGGTGTTGATCAGCTACGCTATTTTCTCCTCAGGGAAGCAAGCTTCAGCCAAGATGGCAACTTTAGTAAGAAAAATATGATCAGCCGGATAAATTCAGAACTGGCAAACAACATAGGCAATTTAGTACAAAGAACAATTTCATTTTTACACAAGCAATGTTCTGGAATTGTACCAACAATCGATCAAAGCCTACTTAAAGGTGAAGAAAGTCTTCCAGGTTGCAAAGCTATACTCGATCAAGTGATGAATCACCTATCAAAGTATGAATTTAACCATATCATACTTCTAATCATCAACATCTCTTCTGAAGCAAATGCCTACATAGACAAAAGTGCACCTTGGACATTAAGCAAAACCGATAGAGTGCGTATGAACTTAGTAATCTACAAATTACTAGAATATATCAGGATAATAGGCATTTTATTGCAGCCAATCGTTCCCAAGTCAGCAGAGATGATACTAAATCAACTGCAAATTCCGAAAGAACAACGAGATTTAAAATCTCTGTGCAACGCATGCGTAAGCTTAGGCATTACGCTGCCTAAACCTACGCCGGTTTTTTTGAGGGTTGATGCTAAAGAGGAGAAATAGTTTTTACACTATTTCTCCTGGATGGGATTATCTTTAGTTAACGACGGTGCACACCGCTGTCTGCGTATTCAAGCTAGTGGTAAGTGCCTTAATTTCTTTAGCAAAATATGGTTTAGTAACATTAGCATCTATCACTACTACTTCAGTCATTGCCGACTTAGCCTTTCCTAGGCTCCGCGCAAACCAGCCTTGACCATTTTCTTCTTTAGTTGGCTGACTTTCTGGGCTAGAAATCTCAATACCTTTTTCATCACCAGATTCTGCATCATAAAATGCATCCTGATCCTCAGAAAGACTCATTAAATCACTTTTAGCAGCATCAACATTTAAATGATCAGGTTGCTTAGGAACGTTATCAATATTTAAATAATCCAAACTATTAGCTCGTTGCTTTTGCTCACTGGAAAGAACCTCAAGATTTAAATAATCCAAACGAGTTAGTTCTTGCATGCTAGGTTTAGATCCATCTTCACGCTTAAACTGCTCTTCCGGACTAGAAACCTTAGTACCATAAATCCTACTGTACAAGCTGCTTCCAACGCTGTTAAGTGCTCCTCTTACAGATGTAATTGACGCATCATAAGTATTTTTCAAGCCACCTCCAATACCACTAAGTGTTCCTTTTGTAGACTCAGTTGATGGCGCATAATTATCGTAAGCATATTTGCCAGAATACAAGACACCATTAACTGCTTCTTTTGCAGACCAAACAGCGCTATTAACTGTTCCTTTTGCAAGCTGAACAGTGCCATCAGCAATTGCCACTCTTAATTTGTCTTCTTCTATCTTTTTATTTTTTTCAGCTAGTTGAGTTTTTTGCTCAGAAATTATTTGCTCTTGAGCTTTTATTTTATTTTTTAACTCAGAATTTGTTTTGTTCTTACTAATCGCTTTACACGAAAGTGCAATAGCTACAGCAGAAAATACAGCACCACCAATAATAAATGGCAGGCCAACACTTAATGCTGCAACTGGAGCTAAGAAACCAATATAAGGAGCTGCAGCAAACACTTCAGATGCTAATAAAGTGAAAGTAGCCAAAGCTCCAGTTATATAATAGGGTACATTGTCTTTACTTATCATGGTGATTCCTCGCGTATTAAAAATATAATACCATTATAAAAGGATTTTAAGAAGTTGTCAAGCTATCTTTACATAAAAATAATTGATAAACTTGGGAACAAGAAGATTGCTGCCAAGCTATGAACTATGCCTTTCCGTGTAATCCTTAAATGCACCTCTGTTAGAGTCAAAATATAGCTTCACACTGCCAATTGGTCCATTTCTCTGCTTTGCAATAATGAGCTCTGCAATGTTTCTAATTTTTTCCATTTTCTCTTGCCATTCCCGATGTTTATTGTTTCCTTCATTTGGCTGTTTTCTTAGTTCATAATACTCTTCTCTATAGAGAAACATTACTATATCTGCGTCTTGCTCTATGCTCCCTGAATCACGTAAATCAGAAAGTTGTGGTTTTTTATCATCCCTCTGCTCAACAGAACGAGAGAGCTGAGATAGTGCAACAATGGGAATATTTAGCTCCTTTGCAATTGCTTTCAAACCCTGCGTCACTTCCGAGATTTCTTGCACTCTATTTTCATTACTCCTTTTTGTTGTTCCTCTGATTAGCTGCAAATAATCAATGAATACCACTTCTACATTATATAATTGATACAGCAAGCGTATTCTGGTGCGAAGGGCACTAATTGATAGCGCAGGGGTGTCATCTATGATGAAAGGCAGTTCAGATAATTCTGTACTAGTATTGATAAATTCATGCAATTCAAAATCACTAATTCTCCCGGTTAATGCCTTATAATAACTAATTCCTGAATCTATAGTGATCAGCCTTGCAGTTAATTGCTCTGCTGACATTTCAAGCGAGAAAAACGCTACATAGTGTTGCTTATCTGCTCTTTTTTGCAACATCTTACAAGCATTAAGTGCGATGTTTAGCGCCAATGCTGTTTTACCCATAGAAGGCCTTGCAGCTAAAATTAATAAATCAGATTTTTGTAGACCACCAAGAAGCTGATTTAGATCTTGAAGTCCGGTTGTAACGCCTAGCGCTTCTGGATTATTTTTCAGTGTGCTGATCTTCTCAACTACATCTTTAATTGAACTTGCAAGTTTTATATATGTTTTCTCACCTTGTTTTTTTACTGCCAAATTGAACAATTTTGTCATTGCTTGTTCAATTTGCGCCTGTGCAGGATTTTCAATATCGTAGTTGTAGCTATCACCAACTATTTCTTGCCCGAGCTTGATTAAACATCTCCTTAAGTAAGTATCACGGATTATTCTAGTCAAACTATAAATATCAAGTGCAATACTTGCCTTCGCTGCAAGCTTTGCTAAGTACTCTACCCCACCACACTCGGTAAATGCTTGGTCGTTTTCAAAAAACATTTTAAGGCTCAGTTCATTGGCAACTATGCCATGTTTTCTGGTTTTAGATATTTGCGTAAAAATACTTTGATGCAGTGGATCATAGAAATTTTCTGCTGTAATTGTGTCTTCAACTGCATCACAGATTCTATTATCACGAATCATTGCACCAATAAGCATCTGTTCAGCTTCTAAATTATGCGGTAATTTACATATTTCCTTATCTACACTTCTTGAACTGAGGAGATTGGCTAATTCATTCATTTTAAGTTTTGAGAGTAACTGTTGATTATTGTAGAATATTTAGTTTTGATTTGAAAGACATATAAAATTTGACTAATTCCGTGTTGCCTATAGCATTAAAACTTAATGCCCCTGTGGTGGAATGGTAGACACGGCAGACTCAAAATCTGTTGCTTGCAAAAGCATGCTGGTTCAAGTCCGGCCAGGGGCACGTTAAATATTGGAAAGTATATATATGTTACATAAATTTTTTAATCGTTTATTTTCTATTTTTTCTTCTATAAATGTTATTCAAAAGGTAAAGAAAGATGAAAATGGGATATGTTATGTAACGGGCCTCAGGCGCTATATATCAGTATTGCTTGATTTGATTATTATCGTTTTGTTCTTGCAGTTTTGCAGCCAAGCCTTAAATCAGCTCTTTATGAACTCAGAGGATAGCAAAATATTAAGTCAAATTGCTGCAAAATCCCCAATGCAAGCACCACTGTCTGCGGAAGAAAAGACAACGCAGAGTAGACTTATAAAATTACTAATCCTAAATCAAATAGTCCAGTTTATTATGCTCTTTTGCTATGTAATATATATGTGGGTAAAGTTTGCTACTACACCTGGAAAACTATTATTTGGGCTTAGAGTTGTGGATGCACAAACTTTCGAAAAGATGACCCTAAAACAAGCAACAAAGAGATTTTTTTCCTTTATATTGTCAGTTGCACCATTGTTCTTGGGCTTTTTATGGTCAAATTTCAACAAACGCTGTCAAACTTGGCACGATAAGATCGCAGGCACAGTGGTTGTCACGAGTAAAAGCCTTAGAAGGCAGAGCTAAAAACTACTTGACACCCTTCGCCAGCCCCTTTATCATGGTACTGAAGGTATTCATTTATCTTCAATCTGTGCAGATTAAACGACAACAGCATTACGTATTGGCGTCTTATTTTTAATTTTTTGCACTATGTGCATGCACTGGGATGACACCTCTGGGCACTGCCGTCGTGAAGGAACCAGTGTCAGCTACTCGGATGACAAAGGAGGACAGTGTCTCAGCTACTTTCATGACACCATTTGCTGTCTTTTAAAATGAGTGTTCTTGCAATTGTGCGTCATGCGCTTTATTAAATATTTTACTTAAAAATCTAATTTCTTATTATACAAGAGATAAGCAATTCATTGATGATGAAAAATTACAAAAAGGGGCATAGAAAGCGCCTAAGAGAGAAAATTATTTTAGATAATGGACAATCATTACTTGATTATGAAGTTTTAGAGCACATTTTATATTCAGCATATAGTAGAATTGACGTAAAACCGGTGGCAAAGAGTTTGATAGAAAGTTTTGGCAGCTTAAATAAAGTTTTTAATGCTGACCTGGAAGCGCTGCAAAACGTTGATGATGTCAGCAATGCAGCGATATCTGCCATCTTTTGTGTAAAACAAGCCTTTGTTCGTTCTGCAAGAGAAGAAATAAAAAACCTGCCTGTAATCGATAACTGGGAAAAATTGCTTGATTATTTAAGAATAAGTATAGGAAGCCTCAATAAGGAAAATTTTCGTGTCATCTATATTAATAAAAAGTATCGTCTAATAGCGGAAGACCTGCAAAATATTGGTACAGTAGATCAAACTCCTCTTTATGTCAGAGAGATCATCAAGCGCGCACTTTTGATTGGTTCAACATCCATTGTAATATCTCACAATCATCCAAGCGGAGATACACAACCTTCAAATAGCGATATATCTCTCACTAGACAACTAGCAGAAGCTTGCCAAAGTATAGGAATAGAATTAATAGACCACATTATTATTACATTCAGTAGCTATTTTAGTTTCAAGGAAAATAGGTTGTTGTGAAAGCCTTTATAGCTACAGTAACTTAGATTTACCGACAATCGTCATTCCGCTACGTGTTAGCGGCTAAGAGATACCGTGAATGAATCGCGGTATGACGTAGATTGCTGTCATCCCGCTACGTGTTAGCGGGATCTATCCGCGGTGGTATGACGGTAAGATTTATTGTGGCATGATGGTGTAGTATAATGTTGATAAACCTCAGTTACTTTAGCTATAAACGATTAAGATGAAGTTATCATATATCTATATACTTACAAATAAAGCTAATAGCACATTATATATTGGTGTAACTGCAAATTTGATCAAGAGGATTTGGGAACACAAAAACAAAATTGTTTCAGGTTTTACATCAAGATATAATGTAAATAAACTTGTATATTTTGAAGAGTTTGAAGATATAAGTTTAGCTATTGCAAGAGAAAGGCGCCTGAAAGAATGGCCAAGGCAGTGGAAAATTAATTTGATCAATCAAAAGAATCCTAGCTGGGTTGACTTATATTACTTAGCTTTAAGATAGCTATGCTGAGATCCCGCTAACACGTAGCGGGATGACGAGAAAGGAGTGACGGTATGACGGTTCGCGGTGGTATGACGTAGTAGCTATTTCTTGCAATCAAGTTTCGTTAAAAGTCAGATTGAATGGTTAAATCTTCCACCCAAATAACCACGCACTCTACTTGCTTGTTTGGATATATTTCTTGTACTAAGGTTTTATAGATTAACATCTGTTTTTTTATTTCATTTAATAAGGAAACAGAAACGTTACGGTGTGATTTGTAGTCAATTATGATTGCTTTATCTTGCGTTATGCATAGCCTATCTAGTCGTACTAATACTGACTTGCCATCAATTGTTCCACTCAGTGTAATCTCTGATTTGCCTTCCAAGTCAAACAAATAGCCATATTTTTCATTAAAGGCTAATATTTTACTGTAAATTTCATCCTTATCTTCGCTGATGTTATCAAGGTATTTTCTGACCCAATTTTTTCTCCTTTCTTTTTCTATCTTGGGCATATACTGCAATATGCTGTGAATAATCAGGCCTCTTGCATAACCATCTGTCATCCCAGTGCTCTTTTTTTTGTCATTCAAGTAGCTAGACACTGGCTTTTTTTCTCTAGGTTCCAGCGTTACGTGCTGGAATGACATTGATAGGTTTGGCGGAAGAGAAATGACCGGAACGTCAAAGTAATCACGTTTTTTATAAATGTAAGGGTAGTTTGCATTCACGCATAATACTTCAACTTTTTCTTTAAATATTGGCTGTAAATCCCTTTGTTTCTTTTCATATGGTTCTCCATACTCAGTGATTAGATCATACCAAGAGCTCTTTTGCACTGGCTCTTTACTTAAGATGTATAACTCATCTTCAGCACGTGTGAGTGCTACGTATAATAAACGCAAATATTCATTATAATCCTCTAGTTTTTTCTCTCTTTTTACTTGATCACAATAAGCATTGTTGTTTTTTCCACACCAAAATGGCACTTCCATTCCATCAAAGATGATACTTTCATTGCTTCTTGGCACCGTATTTGTATCAACCAAAAATACTATGGGAGCTTGCAGACCTTTTGATTTGTGAATCGTCATTATTCGCACAGCATTGCGTTCTGATTGCATATCATTCTTAATCTCTGGGTTATTCTCCTTGATCCATTGAACAAATGCTTGAAGAGATGGGTTTTTAAATTGCAACACAAGGTTCATAAATTCGTCTAGAACCTCAAAGCACTCAAGACCTAGCCTTGCAGCAAATTTCTTCTTACCTGTGCACAATATATGTGTAAATAGTGCAAGAGGAGACTCTATGCGAGATAAGTTAATGAGATAGTTTAATTCACTATAGATAACCACAGAATAATCCTGAATTCTTTCCCATAGTGAATGCTCTTTATGGTCGTATGCAATGTTAAATAAATCATCCTCGGTGAAATTAAATAGCGGTGATTTTAAAGCATTTGCAAGAGCTAAATCATTTGCTGGAAGGAGCAAAAACTCAGCCAAAGCTATTAAGTCCTGCACGGCTATATAGTCCATAATTCTAAAATAATCTCGGCCTACAACTGGCACATTTGCTTTTTTAAGTTCGCTTATTATGTAATCAACTAACACGTTTCGTTGTCGCACCAAAATCATAATGTCTCTTGGCTCTATATGGCGATCTTTAGCGACTAAAATTCGCCCTTCATTTAACCAATTGTGAATTCTGTTGGCTATTGTTTGAGCAAGTAATCGGTCTGCTATTATATAATTTTCCCTGCATGTCAGAGGAATTTGTAAAGCTTGCTGTTCTTTCTCTTTGCGCCTTGGTAACGCTGGCCAAATTTCAATATATCCTTGGTCATTTTCTCTATGTGGAACATGTTTTATTTCATTATCATTAAAAGATATTTCTGCGCGGAAGTTATTAAATATTCTATCTACAAGCATCAAAACTTCTGGAGTTGAACGAAATGACTTTTCAAGTTGGCATGATATCCAATCTCTACCACCAGTTTTCGTATGAAAGTATTGTTGCATATAGTTGAATAGATGGGGATTTGCTCCTTGAAATCTGTATATGGATTGTTTTACGTCACCAACTACAAATAAGGTTCGCTTTTCATCATTACCGGCAAAAAATTCATCGCAGAGATTTGTTATAATTTTCCACTGACTGATGCTATTGTCTTGTGCCTCGTCAACAAGGATGTGATCTATTTTTTGATCTAAGTTAAACAATACCCAATCTTTATGATCTGGGTCGCTGAGAAGATTTGTTGCTAAGTCAATTATATCATTGTAGTCAAGCAGTGCATTTTTTGATTTTTCGCTACTGTATAGATCAACATATACTTTAAATATACCAAGTAAGCTACTGGTTCTCTTGAATATTTGATAAGAGTTCATGTCTCTTATATGAGTAAACACTACATTCTGAACGTTCTCTATTATTTGCTCTGCATCTTTGAATTTCTCCAAAATACTTTTTGTTGCAATGGATGATATGCTCTTTTTTTCGTGCGATTCTGATTTTAGAAATACCTTGGCTAGGTTTTCTATTTTGGTGTCATTCCACTTTATTCCGGTATCATCCGAGTAGCTGACACTGGTTCTTTTTTTCTGGATCCCAGCTGGGATGACAGTAGAATAAAGTATTTCACTATAACTCTGATCTCTTTTACTGCCTTCACTTAATATCTCGGCTAGTCTTCCCACGTGCTCAATTGTTTCACTCTGTAAGTCATGAATTTCATCTGGGGCGCTCAATTTATCTTTGATATATTTCGAATCATTTGCTGATATCGATCTTTTTATACATAAAGTATAAAGCAAATCGCGTAGTTTATTTTCATCAATTTCAGTTGCAATAAGGTTGATATCATCCTGCACAGTTTCGTTATGAAGCACTTTATTGAATATGATGGAATGTAATTCTTTGCATTCGCTCAGCGTGCAATTTGGAGCAATGCCAGCTTCTATAGGAAAGCTGGAGATTAATTTGTAACAGAAAGCGTGTATGGTTTGTATAGTTAGACCAAGATTTTCCAGTTCAGAGAAAAGCCTTCTTGCTCTTGTTAAATAATCTTTATTTTTTCTGGATCCCAGTGTCACGCACTGGGATGACATTGGAAAGAAATCCAGTTGTTCTAGATCTGCTGCCAACACACTATCTGAACATATTGCCCACTTACTGAGTATGCTGTGAATGCGATTCTCCATTTCGTTTGCTGCAGCATTGGTGAATGTTAAGCAAAGAATATTTCTTTTGTTTTCTAATAAAAGTCTCAATACTCTGTCTATTAAGATTTTTGTTTTGCCTGTACCAGCGGACGCATTTACCCACACAGAGAAATTAGGATTTATGGCATTTGATCTCATCAGAAGTGCGAGAACCTTATAAAAGTTGACTATAATAGCATTATACATATAATGTAAAAATAGTGTTAGTGAAGATATATAATGAAAAGTTTTTGTGTAAAGGCGCCTGCAAAAATCAATCTTTTTTTGCATGTTGTAGACAAAAAAGAAACAGGGTATCACTTGATTGAAGGTTTATTTGTCTTTGCTAATCTCTCTAATTTTTTGGAAATAAAAGTAGGTGAGAAGGATTCTAGATACGATAACTCTACAGTTGAATTTATAAACTCCGAGTCTAAAATAAATAACCAATATAACACTGTAATGAAAGCGGTTAATCTGCTGCTTAGGCATGCTCCTGTACGCACTAAAGTCACTGTAAAGGTTGTAAAAAACATACCAATTGCTGCAGGACTTGGTAGCGGATCCTCAGATGCTGGAGCTGTGGTACGTACGCTAGGGAAGCTGTGGGAGATTGATAGGACGATTTTAAATGAAATAGCCTTAAACGTTGGTGCTGATGTTCCCGCAAGCGTAGATAGCAAGCCAGTTTTTGTTAGAGGTATTGGCGAAGAATTATGCCACATTAAAAAATTCTCTTTACCTACAAATGTGGTGCTTGTGAAACCGAAAAAAAGGTTTTTGAGTACACCAGAGGTATTTTCCAAACATGAAGGAAAATTTTCTGAGCCAATTAAATGGAGCGATGACGCTGAAAAGGATTTGTTGAAGCTTCTTAAAGAGACGAGAAACGATCTTCAAGAAATAGCAATAAGCTTTGTACCTGAAATTAAGGATGTGATATCAACACTTGAGTCACAAGAAGGCTCTATACTTTCTCGCATGTCAGGCAGTGGTGTATCATGTTTTGGAATATTCGATAGTGAGGAAAATGCAAAAGCTGCTGCAGTTAATATCGGAAAAAAGCAACCAGAATGGTGGGTATGTGACACTCAATTAATAGTTTGACTTATGCCCTTAATTTCCGAGAATAAAAATCTTATAAATGGTTACAGGGAAGGAAGATTTTTGGTAAACAATCAAGAATATTATGGCTCAATTATAATTTTTCCTGAAAAGGTGATAAAATTGAAAGAAAGTGATATAAACAGCAAGGAGTATTTTGAATCTTTTTTAACAGAAGAAATAGAAATTTTGTTAATAGGTACTGGTAAAACACGCAATATACCAAGTTCTTCAGTGAAGTCCTATCTTATGGAACAAAAAGGTTTAAATTTTGAATTTATGACAACAGGTTCTGCATGCAGAACCCATAACGTTTTAATATCCGAAGATAGATTTGTTGTCAGTTATCTAATAGCCATATAGCATGTTTGAAATGTTTACCCAGGACTTTTTCATCAATAGTCTAGTTGCAGTAGTTGTAATTAGCCTAGTAACAGGCGCTTTAGGATCGTTTATGATATGGCAAAGGTTATCTTATCTTGGTGATAGTTTGTCCCATTCTTCGTTGCTCGGTGTTGCACTTGCTTTAATCTTTAAGATTAGCCCATCGCTTAGCATAATGCTCATTGCAATTACATTTGCTATGCTACTTTCTCTTAATTTTAACAGATTATATTCTGCTGATACGATATTGAACATTGTTACCAATGTAGTTTTATCATCGAGTTTAATACTTATGTCTTTTCTTCCATCTGGCAATAATAGTATTACTAGCTCACTGTTTGGTGATATATTAACGCTCGATCAAAGTGATATAGTATTGATTTTTTTAACCTCTGCAGTAGTTACTTTGATATTAATATTTAGATGGCGTTATTGGTTAATGATTTCAATTAATCAAGATTTAGCAGTAGTTGAAAAAATTAATGTTACCTTTGTTAGACTAGAATTTTTAATCACTTTTGCTATATTTATAGCAATTGCTGCCCAACTAATAGGAATATTACTCATTGCTGCATTTTTGCTAATACCAGCAGCATCTGCAAGGCTCATTTCGAAAACTCCAATGCAGATGATTATTGTTGCAACAGTTTTTTCTGTGATCTCTGGGATATCAGGTCTCATGTTATCTGCAAGTTTTGATTTGTTAACTGGACCTGCAATTATACTTGTTGCAGCGGTATATTTAATTATCGCTTATTTTATAAGGCTAGTATTAAGCAGGTTGGCTTAATTTTGATCTCGAATGTTAATAATTTTGTAGTATACTCATTATAAAACATCACTATCTTAGCACAAAATAGTTTTTGCTATACTGTTACTTATATGCTAATGATAAGTTGTTAGTTTTATGGAGTAAGCAATATGAGCAAAGAAGGATTTTTTTTCCGAATATATATCTCAACCTGTGAAAAAATTTTATAATTATATTACAGGAAAAACAGAAGAGTCAGATGATGTAGCAGGTGATGTGCATAATATTGCACAAGGAGACTCAGAGTCTTTGGATACTCATGTACAGTCAAATGAGAATGATATCATATAGATAGCATGAGGGTCACACCATCCAAAGTTAAAAAATTCCTAGAGAAACCTGATGCTTTACGTGGTGTGTTAATTCATGGAAGTGATAACAGTAGGGTTGATTTTTATGTACAAGAAATAATTGCTAATTTGGGTGAGTATTCAGTTCAGGTGATGGGTTTTGGAATAGTGAATAAGTCACCCAGTTTACTGTTTTCTGAATTGGCAAACGTTTCGATGTTTACCAGCAAAAAATTAATTAAGCTGATAAATGTGAGTGGAGGTATATCCAAGGAGTTAAAAAATGTATTGGATTATAACGCAAGTGGTCATTATGTAATGATGGTAGCAAATGATCTTCCATATAATTCTGCGACTAAAAGTTATATGGAGAGTTCAAAAATTTTTGGTGTGATTGCTTGCTATAAAGACAGCAACAGCAATCTTTATGATATTATATCAAGTTACTTAAAACAAAATGATATAAAATGCACAAATGAGATAATCTACCATTTGCAATCTTACTTTAATCATAGCAAGCTGCCTATATGTTCAGAACTTGAGAAGTTAGTTTTGTACTTAGGGGAGAGAAAAGACCTAAAACTTACTGATATAGAATTATGCTTTTCAACTTCCGGCAACGACTATGCTACACTTGATGATCTATGCTCTGCCATAGCAAGTAAAGATATGTCGCGCTTCATTAGAATTTCTGATGCATTGATATCGCAAGAAAATTTTTCACCGATAGCGCTAATTCGCATTATATCAAATTATTTCCTACGCCTTGAAAACGTTTTGCTGTCAGTGCAAGGTGGAATGAGTGAGCAGGCTGCGATTGATCAGCTAAGCCCTCCATTGTTTTTTAAACAATTGCAGAGTTTTAAATCTCATTTGAAAAGTTTGCAACTTTCAGAACTTAAGAAGATCTTGGAAAAATTGATAAGCTTAGAAATTACCTGTAAAAAAACTGATTTAGATCATAAAATGATTTTTCAACATGCACTGACGGGTAGCTGACTACTCGGATCCAGCCTTTCTTATAATTTCATCAAAATGTTGTATTTTAACATAAAATAGCTGCTTTTATGCCTACCAAAATTCATTCTTTAGTGTGTGTCTCACAAGTATTCTTTGCTAATAGGATATTTTCGAATATAATTGAATATAACTAGATAAAAATACAGATATGTTTGACATTTCAAAAATTGTAATAACACCTGAAATGTTAAAATTAGTTGCTGAAATTGATGAATTTAAAGGAGCATGGCAATTGTTTGGTAATTTAGCTCCAGAACGTTTACAAATGCTCAAGAAAATTGCAACAATTGAAAGTATTGGTTCTTCTACTCGTATTGAAGGGCAAGATTATCAGACCGTGAAGTTGAGCAATTACTATCCAAACTTGATACACGCTCATTTCGTTCTCTAGATGAACGAGAAATAGCTGGATATGCGTATGTGTGTGAAGAAGTATTTCAAAACTTTAACAAGATGCCATTTACAGAAAACACTATAAAACAGTTTCACATCTGGCTTTTACAATTTTCATATAAAGATCAAAGGCACATGGGAGAATATAAAAAATTCCCCAATCATGTTGAAGCGTTTGATGAATCTGGAAAAAGCTTGGGCATAGTTTTTGAAACAGCCTCTCCATTTGAGACAGCAACACAAATGCAAGAACTTATTTATTGGACTAGCCAGCAATTAGAGGTGAAATCGTTACACCCTCTATTAATTATTGGCATTTTTGTAGTTACTTTTTTAGCTATTCATCCCTTCCAGGATGGAAATGGCAGATTATCACGCATTCTCACGACTTTCTTGTTACTAAAGTTAGGGTATATCTATGTACCTTACAGTTCCCTTGAAAGTAATAAGGAGAGTTACTACTTAGCTTTGCGTCGTACTCAACAATCCTTGAAGACGAGCAGCTATGATTTTAATCCATGGCTTATATTCTTTTTAAGGTCACTACAAAAGCAAAAATTTCATCTTGAACAAAAGGTGTCACATGAAAAAGTGTTAAATCTCTATTTACCACCACTTTCTGCTAAAGTATTAGCACTACTCAGCAAACATGGATGTCTTACAATTAAGGATTTGGAAAATATTACTAAAGCAAACTGCAATACCTTAAAGAAGCACGTATCTAATCTCGTAAAGAGTAATCACATCACTCAGCATGGAAAAGGCAAAGCAACCTGGTATGTAATATAGAGCTCAATAGGATATGTATTCATTTTGAATTGTTAAATTATTCAGCTATAGAATATAGATCACAACTGTACAAACATTGTAGTTTGAGCCCACTAGATCCCAGTGCCCTATTCTTGTCATCCCAGTGCCTTCTCCTGTCATCCCAGTGCCCAGACACTGGGATCCAGAAAAGTTTGCTTGTAAGCAAGCAAATTAGCATAGAAAGTGGTTACAACGTTTTCGATGAGATTGCAGAAAGGCTAGATTCCAGACTGGAATGACATCGTTCACTATGTACCATATTGCAATAGTTGTGGTCAAGGCACTAGGATCTGAAATTGCAGTGTTCGTACAGCTATAGAATATAGATCAGAAGTGACAGAGCTTAAAAAAAGGCCTAACATTCTTAATAAACGTAAAAAGCTTTATGAAAATCAGAGTTGGAGTAATAGGCTGCTTAGGCAGAATGGGCAAAAAAATACTCAATGAATTAATTACAAATACCAAAGTGGAAATAGCAGGTGCTGTTGCCCGTTCAGGCAGTAAGTACATAGATTCAGATATTGGACCAATTATAGCCAATCTAGGAATTAAAGTTACAAGTTCTATTAGTGGCATATTTGAGTCATCTGACGTTGTAATAGATTTTACAACTAAAGAATGTATGTTAGACTGCCTTAAAGCAGCTGTAAAATTTAAAACACCGCTGGTTAGTGGCACAACTGGAATAGAAGGTGTCGATTTGAAAGAATATGCTGCTGAAGTTCCAATATTATGGTCAGCAAATATGAGTGTTGGGGTTAATGTGTTGCTGAAATTGGTAAAAAAAGCTGCTGAGCTTTTAGGTAATGAATATGACGTTGAGATTTGGGAAATGCATCATAACTTAAAAAAGGATTCACCATCTGGAACAGCTATAGAACTTGGCAAAACAATTGCTAACGCTTCAAAAGTGGATTTTCAGTCCAATCAATATTTACATAGTGGTTCAAACATAAGGAAAAAGGGGGGAATAGGTTTTGCAGTATCTCGTGGAGGTGGAGTAATAGGAGATCACAGCGTGATGTTTGTTAATTCTGGTGAACGGATAGAACTAAACCACAAAGCAATTGATCGCACAACATTTGCTAGAGGAGCTGTTCAAGCAGCAGTATGGCTATACGAAAATAAAAGAGAAATTCCGGGGCTCTATTCAATGCAGGATGTGATATGAGCAATACACGTGCCTCTGTTAAAGATTTAAATCTCTGGTACGGCTCTAAGCAAGTTTTATTCGATATAAATTTGAATATTTATAAAAGAAAAGTTACTACTTTTATCGGACCATCCGGGTGCGGTAAATCAACATTTTTGCGTTGTTTTAATCGTATGAATGACTATGTACCAGGTTGCAAAACTGTTGGTGAATTAGATATCGATGGGCTGGGTGATATATATTCACGCGATATGGATGTTGTACTACTTAGAGCAAAAGTTGGTATGGTATTTCAAAAGCCAAATCCTTTTCCAAAATCAATATATGATAATGTTGCTTGTGGGCCAAAATTGCATGGTATGGCAAAGGATAAGCAAAAATTGAATGAGATGGTGGAAAATAGTTTAACCAAGGTTGGTTTATGGGAAGAATTGAAGGACAGATTGCAAGATAGCGCACTCAATTTATCCGGTGGCCAACAACAGAGGCTATGCATCGCTCGCGCAATTGCAGTGAAGCCAACTATTTTATTAATGGATGAACCGTGCTCTGCTCTTGATCCAATGGCAACCAATGCAATCGAAAATCTTATACAAGAGCTGAAATTAAGATTTACTATAATTATGGTGACTCATTCAATGAAGCAAGCTAAAAAGTCATCTGATAGTGTAATTTTCTTTCATAATGGCAGAATTGTTGAGTCTGGAAGCACTCAAGAAATATTTGAAAATGCTCAATCTCCCTTAACAAAGGAGTATATCCTGGATCATTAAATTTCTGACCTTACCCAGAAAAAGTGGAGAGAAAGAAAGGAGTTTTTTTGGGTAAAATAAAATTTTGGAGGATTAGAAATGGTAAGAGAATATACAGCAGAATTCAAATTGGAAGCTGTTAAACTGGCAAATGAACAAAGAAAGGTAGGTCAACCAGTTGCAAAAGTAGCAAGAGATCTAGGAATAAGGGATAGTGTATTAGGAAAATGGATGAAGAAATATAACGAAAAAAAGTCAGCGGCAAATGCATTTCCAGATGTAGCACCTTATGACAAAGAGAGGTTTGATTTACAAAGCAAGAGTAACAAGGGAAAGAGACATTTAAAAAAAAGCCCTGGCCAGTCAAAAAGAGTAAAATATTTTTTATATAGTAACTGCTATAAAGTACAGGAATTATGTAGGATTTTCTGCTAGTGGCTACTATAAGTGGACTACAAGAAAAATAAGCAGTAGAGAATCAGCAAATAAAGAGCTACTCGAAGCTATTCAAAAAATATATCAAGTTTCTAAATGTAGATATGGAGCTCCTAAAATTCATGCTGAATTGAAGGCTTTGGGTAAAAGTTGCAATTTGAAAACGGTGCAAAGTATTATGCAGAAAAATGACATCAGGGCTATACTGAGAAGAAAGTTTAAAATTAAAAAACAACAAACAGATAATAGAGCTGTAGCTCCCAATATATTAGACCAAAACTTTATTGTTGATCAACCAAATAAAGTATGGGATTACTTACATCAAAACCAAGGAGGGATGGCTATATTTGGCAGCAATAATTCTCACGTATGGTAGTTAATGAGTAGTGCAATAAATAAACAATTGGTTATGAACTCTTTATTAATGGCCATTAATAGGCGTAAACCTGTTAAAAATCTACTGCTGCACAGTGACCAAGGTTCACAATATACTGCGCAAGGGTATCAATATCTCTTAGCTGTAAAGAATATAGATGAGTAATAAAGGCTGTTGTTACGACAATTCTGTTGCAGAAAGCTTCTTTAGCTCATTGAAAAGAGAAATACTTATTGATACTTCACAACACTCTGCTCAACACACTAGAACTGCAATATTTGAATACATAGAAATTTTTTATAACAAACAACGTCACTATTAACTATTGCATTCCTGCACAATTTATTCTCATGATAAAAACGTCTTAACTTTCTCTCTACTTTTTCTGGGTAAGGTCACTTTTCCACTGATCATATTTAATCGCCATAACTTTACTCCTACTTTAACAATATTTTAATTATCATATATTATGGCAAGAAAGTCAACCCTACCTAATTTTGCTTAGTAAGCACACTAACTATGAAACAATCTATATTACCATCAAAAACAGAATTTATATTGCCCACTTCATGTCCGGTTCTTAAATCCTTCACCATTTGATATGGATGCATAACGTACGATCTGATCTGATTACCCCAGCCTATATCGCATTTTTTACCATACTCTTCAGCCATTTTCTGTTCTTTTTTTTCCAGTTCAATTTGGTATAAACGTCCTTTAAGTAATTTTAACGCCTCATCTTTATTTCTATGTTGAGAACGACCATTTTGGCATTGAACTACAACACCAGTTGGAATATGCGTAATGCGTACTGCACTTTCAGTTTTGTTCACATGCTGACCGCCTGCTCCAGAAGCTCGGTAGGTGTCGATCTTTAGATCCTTTTCATCCACAGCAATATCAATTGAATCTTCGATCACTGGAGTTACTCCTACACTTGCAAAACTGGTATGACGTTTACCATTTGCATCAAATGGCGATATTCTAACCAGCCTGTGAATTCCACTTTCACTTTTTGCCCACCCATAAGCTTTTTCTCCAACGATTTTTATCATTGCAGACTTTATACCAACTGACTCTCCTTCTAATTTTTCTACAACTTCAACTTTAAAGTTGTGATAAATTTCTGCCCACCTTATATACATGCGCATCAGCATTTCAGCCCAATCATTGCTCTCGGTTCCGCCAGCTCCTGAGTGGATTTCTAAAAAGCAGTTATTATTATCTGCTTCACCAGTAAATAAGGACTCTGTTTCTTTATACTTGATTAATTTCTCTAGCTTAGCTAATTCATTTTCAACTTCAGAGAAAAATTCTTCATCATTTTCATCAATAGCAGACTTCATTAAGCTGATGGCATCGTTGTAATCGCTTTCCAGCTTTAAAAACGACTCTACGTCATTCTTAATTTTAGAACGTTCTTTTAAAACTTCTTGTGCTTTTTGGTTATCTTGCCATAGGTCATCATTCGACGCTTGGGAGTCAAGCTCTTCAAGACGCAACTTTAATTTTTCTATGTCAAAGACACCTCCTGATAAGAGAAATACTTTTATTTAAGCTTTGAAAGCGTTCAAGAATTTCTGGATAAGTTTTCATTATACTTTAGATTTTAATATATTTACTATCAATAACAATAACAGTAAACAAAATAGAAATTTAACCATATGATAGTTAATTTAAATAATTTCATTATACTTTAATGTTTAAGGAAATCAAGCGCGTATATTTATTAAAAAACAAGGTAAAGTAATGAATATTGAAATAAGTTCCCATTATGGTTTAGACAAAAAGGCTATTGATGACTTAATAGAGTCACTTGATAACGAGGAGCTAGAGAATGTTCGTAATATTGTAAAAACGATAGACAGTGTTCAGTTAGCTTATTTTTTATCTACTTCGATCAGTGATCACAGGGAGAAATTAGTTAATATCCTCGATCAACATTTGTTAAGTGATGCCCTAGTGCATGTAGTGCCAGATTTACAAATAGAGATCATAGAAACATTGGGAATAGAAAATACAGCAAAGTTACTAATGCTCCTTGATGTAGAAGATATAGTAACCATAGTGAAAGATTTAGATAGAAAGTCTGTAGAAAATATACTTTACTATTTGCCCAGCAAAACTCAGAAATCGGTAGAGGAGTTGCTATCATATCCAGAAGAAAGTGCAGGAAGGTTAATACATAAAAATATGGTTATAGCTCCATATTATTGGACAATAAATCAACTGACAGAATTTGTGTGCAACTATAAAAAAATACCAGAAAAATTTCACCAGATATTCATTATCAACTCAAAATTAGAGCCTATAGGCAGTGTTAATTTAAATAAGGTAATATCTCACTCAGGAGACACAATAATAAAAGAGATAATGGATCATGACATAAAAATCATTAAAACTGGAATAGACCAAGAGGAAGTAGCAAGAATATTTAAAGATTACTCCCTATTATCGGCTCCGGTAGTAAATAAGAATGGTAAAATTATTGGTGTGATCTTAATTGAAGATGTGATAAAAGTTGTTCAACAAGAAACAGAAGAGGATGTACTCAAAATAAGCGGTGTATCTTCTAAAGCCGATATAAATGCCCCTATACATAAAACTATAATTAAAAGGCTACCTTGGTTACTGTTTAACCTCTTAGCTGCAACAATGTGTTCCATAGTAGTTGGCTTTTTCGATGATGTAATAAAAAGTTTTATAGTGCTGCCAATAATCATGCCGATAATTGCATCAATGAGCGGAAATGCAGGATCCCAAACAGTAACGCTAACCATCCGGGCAATCGCAACAAAATATCTAACTGAGCAAAATGCAAAAAGAATACTGATGAAAGAATTTTTAATAGGTCTTATAAACGGGGTGATCTTATCTACTATTTCATTAGTAGTGTTAGCAATAAGGTTTCACAACTTCAAAGTGGAGATGATTTTTGTGGTCTCCATGATCATGATGTCAATTATTGCAACGTTCATCGGAACTTTCATTCCTATAATGCTTCATCGCTTAAAGTCTGACCCTGCCGTTTCTTCTTCAATCCTAACATCGGCAACAACTGATATTCTCTCAGCTTTTATATTTCTTGGTTTAGCTACGATCTTTTTATTAAATAGCTAATACTATCTATAGCTATACCGCCGCGAACCGTCATGCCGCGATTCATTCGCGGTATCTCTTAGCATAGATTCCGCTAACAAGTAGCGGGATGACGAGAAAGGGGCTACTTGGATGACATTCTTCCTGGTGTGCCCAAATCACAATGTTCGTACATCTGTGGATTTATTCGCGGTATAGATTCCGCTAACGAGTAGCGGAATGACGGTTTTTCCATTGAATTTTACTCCATTTTCTGCATCAGGGTTTAATAAAAGGTAAAAGTAATTTCTTATAGACCTTAAAAGAACAATCAAGCGGAAGATTTTGACACCACCACTTGAAGAACCACTACATCCACCAACAAAGGTGAGAAAAAAAAGCTAAGACTGAAATGAAACTCCAATCTATATGATTACAGATTGCATAACCAGTTGACGTAATCAAGGAAGTGATGGTAAATGTGCTGCATCTAAATGATAATGACACTCCTAAATCAACATTTTTATACAACCAAAAACAAGCAAATAAAGATGAAACAATAGCTATCTTAAAAAAGTAAGAGACCTGCTCATCATAGCAAATGTCTAACCGTCTTATGATTTTTAAATAGCTAAGAAAAGGCAGAGAACCCAAAATCATAAAAACGATCGTTATGGCTTCTAGTATGGGATTACTATAGTGCCCTATAGAATCATTATAGTTAGCAAATCCACCAGTTGATACAGCGGACATTCCGTGACATATTGCATCAAATAGTGGCATACCAGCTAGATAATAGGAAAATATGCATAACAAAATTAAGCCATAATATATTGCCGTAACATGAATCACTACGCTTCGCGTGTTCGGCAACTTCCTTTTGGTAGCATCTGAATATTCAGAATAAAGTAAATTATTTAGGCTGAGAACCTTAAACATAGGAAAAACTGCAATTCCTAAAGTGATTACACCAAAACCCCCATGCCGTGTAGCATTGCTCTCCACAGCAGTATTCCCGGAGATTGCTTTTCAATATCATTAAATATAGTTGCTCCTGTGGTTGTGATGCCAGATATCGTTTCAAATAATGCATCAACATAGCTCAGATTATCAAAATAGAAAGGAATAGCTGCAAACAGAGACAAGGCAATCCAGGTGCAACTAGTAATCGCAAAAATTGCTGGCATTCCATGCAATCTACTTAATTTACCGAGTAAAATAAAAATTGCGCCAGATGTGCAGGTAATTATGAATCCAGCGAGGAAATTTTTCCATTCGTAGCTGAGATACTTATTGGTAATAGCAGGAATAAGCATTGCTAAGCTAAACAGCAATAGGAATATTCCCACAATAAATGCAATTGAACGCAAATTTTGTAAACGTTGATGATTTTTCATAGAATTACTTCCTCGCTATACAAAGCCATAAAAGCTACTCTAACGTCAAGCATTTTGTTGGCCTTTATTAACAGTTATTAACAATATACTTGATTTACTTGTAAATATGTGTGATAATTAAATTTTTATTAGAGGTAAGATATGGTTGAATTAACTGATGCACAAGAAGAAATTCTAAGTTCATTAAGACAGGCAGTCAGGAATGACAATTTTCAAGAAGTCCAGAACGTACTCGACAATAAGGAACATAAGGATATACAAGCAGTTTTGAGCCACGAGGGGACTCTGACTAGTGACAAAGGTACCATTTAAATGATGTTATTGACTGTTCTAATGCTAGCGTTAGCACTAAAGTAGGGATCATTAAACTAATTTGGCAGAAAGCTGATAAAGAAACTCGTGATTTTTTGTGTGATTACAAGGTAGTAAATTCTTTTGAAGGTCAACCATATTTTGTAGATACAATAGATGGTCTTAAACCCTTTCAACAAAAAATTGACCCTAATAACACAGAATATTCTGCTCTTGCACAAGTTATTCAAGAAATAGAAGATCACAAGTGGGCATATGAAGGATCTTTATTCCAATGCTCCTATAGTAACTAACACTACTACACCAACTACTGGCAACAAAACCCCAGAAAAAAACGATACAACCTTCTGGAGTGAACACAAAGGGAAAATTGCTCTAGGCGTTGTTGGACTATGCGTAGTTGGTGCTATTGCAGCCTATGTGCTGGCATATCCTGTAGTTGCATTAGTTTTAGAAGTTTCAGCAGTTTCAGCATTGGCTGTACTAGCTTATATTGGAGGAGTTTGTGAGAAATCAGAAAGTCCAAATACGAAAAGTTTGAACCCGGTTGTTTCTGGGTGTTGCAACAACGCAGAACTGCTTAATCAGTAATCCATTGTCATCCCAGCGCGCCGCGCTGGGTCTGACTACGCTAGAACAAAGAATATAAAAGAAACGTTGCCGTCACGTTATATCATAAACCTTTGCTGAAGCTTTCTTTATATCTTCACTTGAAAGTGGAATTAGACCAAGCCTAGATAGATACCCATCTTCAATGCTGATCGAATCTATAATTTCTTTTATGAATTCTCTTAATCCATCAACAGTATCCAGGTGTTCTTTCTTTATATAAAGGTATAGAGGTCTTGCTAATATATATTTTCCCGATGATATATTTTCGTAAGTTGGCTCAATTCCTGCAATTGTGCTCCCTTGTATTTTATCTTGATTCCTCATTAAGAAGCTAAAACTAAATATCCCTAAAGCGTTCTTGTTACTTTTCAATTTTTGTATTATTATGTTTTCATTAATTCCAACTTCTATATACCTTCCGTCATCCCTTATATTACCACATGCTTGCTTTCTTTCTTCCTGATCTTTATAATTCTCTTTGAAAATTCTCGAGTTCATGCATGAATATTGATCAAGCATAATAGAATTAACCAAAGTTTCGTATGTGCCTGTATTTTGATGTGGACCATAAATTTCAATTTCTGTTTTTGGTAAGGCTTGCTTTACATCAGACCAAAACTTCTTATTATTTTTTACTAATTTATCATTTTCTTGAGAATATGCAGATAAAGTTTCAAATAAGTCCTTCTTTGTGAAATCAAATCTATGGCTTTGATTTGAATTTGCAATGACAACTCCATCATAGCCAATGATGATTTCTATCACTTCATTAATTTTATTCCTTTTACATAGTTCTCTTTCTACTTCCTTCATAGGGCGAGATGAAGTGGTGATGTCTGGAGTGTCTTCCCCTATTCCTGAGCAAAACATTTTGAACCCTGATCCACTTCCTATTGATTCCACAACTGGAGTCTTAAAAGGGAATACACGATTGAACTCCTCGGCTATAAACGAGATAAAAGGAAAAACAGTTGAAGATCCAACAATTCTGATGTATTTCCTGGCATCAGCATTTGACGGCGGCGTGAATAATACGAATACAAAAATCAGGAGAAAGTTTCTAAGCATTATTTTTAGTTAAGAACATAAATCTAATTATTATAACAAAAATCAAACTGAAAAGCTTTAATTGCATGACAAAAGCTACAGTTTACATTTAAATTTTATTTTATATTATTGTAAGTATTACACAACTTTAAGGGGCAATTATGGCAGTTATGCCAGATAAATGGATAAGAGGAAAAGCTGAAAATTTTGGAATGATAGAGCCTTTTGTGAATCACAAAAGCAGCAAAGGTGTTATATCTTTCGGACTATCATCTTATGGTTACGATGCAAGAGTGGATAATAAATTTAAAATTTTTACTAACGTTAATTCAGCTATCGTGGACCCTAAAAATTTTTCTGAGAATAGTTTTATAGATAAGGAAACAGATGTATGCATAATTCCACCAAATAGTTTCGTACTTGCAAGTACAGTGGAATATTTTCGTATACCAAGGAATGTACTGGTCATTTGTGTTGGTAAATCAACTTACGCAAGATGTGGAATTATAGTAAACGTTACTCCCTTAGAACCTGGATGGGAAGGTCATGTCACACTCGAATTCTCAAACACCACTCCGCTTCCCGCGAAAATTTACGCTAATGAAGGCGCATGCCAATTTGTATTTTTAAGCGGCGAAAGTGAGTGTGAGAAATCATATGATGATATGAAAGGAAAATATATGAATCAGCATGGTATCACTTTGCCACTGGTGAAGTGATTGCCATGAGAGTGGTAATTTTTCACTTCCGTACTTTTTCATTGTTGCTTACAATAATTATAGCTACACCATGTGCTTTTCTTAATTAAAAACTTCAATTATTAATTGTAAATTATTGAATTTGCTACTATTTAGTAGCAAATTGTCATCCAAGTGGCTGTAAAATGACAAATTCGTCATTCCGCTACTAGTTAGCGGAATCTATGCTAAGAGATACCGCGAATGAATCGCGGTATGACGGTTCGCGGCGGCATAACGATAAGCTCGTCATCCCGCTGCTTGTTAGCGGGATCTATCCGCTGCGGCATGACGTAGAGCCTACATTAGCTATAGAAACAAAAAGGAGGATCATTATGCCTACAATAATTTTATCATCAATTTTTGGTCAAGCAGGCAGCATTTTTGGGCCAATTGGCCAGATTATCGGTTCAGAGCTCGGTGCTCTTCTTGGTGCGCAGCTTGATGGTGCGATGTTTGGCCTTGATGCCAAGCAAAAAGTAACGCATGGTGCGAGGCTAAAAAATCTGCAAGTTCAAACCTCAACCTATGGCAGAACAATTTCAATTATCTATGGCACTGCTCGTGTTGCAGGGAACATTATTTGGGCGCAGCCAATAAAAGAAGAGGCGATAACCACCAAAAGTAAAATTGGAAGAGGTATGAACGTTACATATAATTACTATGCAACGCTTGCAATTGCGATCTGCAAGGGGAAAGTAGAAAAATTAAACAGAATCTGGGCAGATACAACATCACTTAGCTTTGATGAAATAGATTATACTTTTTACAGCGGCAGAGAAGACCAAAATCCTGATCCATTTATGTCATCAATTGAAGGAGAGGGGAATGTGCCGGCTTATAGGGGAATATCTTACATAGTCATCAAGAATTTTCCTTTAGCAGACTATAATAATCATGTTCCGGTATTTACGTTTGAAGTGCAAACTGCATTAAAGCCCGTTGGGTTTTCAATAGCGGAAAATATTCGGAATATCAATATCATACCAGGTTCAGGTGAGTTTGTATATGATACAAAAATACAGAAGAAAATCGCGCAAGAGAAAATAAGCAGCAACCAATATATCCCATATGGGCTGGCGCAAAGGGTAAATCACAACAACCACACTAAAAAGAGCGATGCAATGCTTTCTTTGGATCAATTAAAGGGAGATTTACCAAATGTTGAGTGGGTATCGGTAGTAGTCAATTGGTTTGTGAATGATCTGAACATTAAAGATTGTAAAATATATCCTGCAGTTGAATTTCAAGATGATTCCGCAATATTACCTGATGATTGGCAAGTAGGGGGTGTAACCAGAGATAATGCTCAGCTAATTTCAAAAGATGCGAGTGGAAACCCAAGGTATGGTGGCACAGTTAGTGATGCAGCGTTGATAAGATATATAGAAGAGTTACGCAGCAGAGGCTACAAGGTGATGCTCTATCCAATGCACTTGCTTGACACAAAGAACAAAGAGTGGCGAGGAAAATTGAGCGGGACTCCTGGGGATATAAGTGATTTTTTTGAGAATCAATATAACAAATTTATAGAGCATTATGCAAGCATTGCCAAACAAACTAAAGTGGAAGGGTTTATCATCGGTTCTGAACTTGTGCGGCTTACCAAAATTAGAGATGAACAAGGTAATTACCCTGCCGTTATAGAGCTAGTTAAGCTTGCAAAGCGAATAAAACTTCAGCTTGGAAAAGAAGTAACGGTAACTTACGCTGCGGATTGGAGCGAATACCATATTGGCATAGATGCTTATTTTCCACTGACTGATGGTCCAGAGCCTCCTTTTGGCTATTCTGCGGAAGATGTAATGGGTGGTTGGAGCAGTGGAGTGGGGTATGATTATTTCTATGATTACTCAAAAAGTGAGCCTGAAAAAGTAAAGTATAACGACAGCAGGTATGCGTGGAAAAATATAGAGAAATGGTGGAGTGAAACTCACATAAATCCAGGTGGTAGCAAAACAAAATGGCAACCAAAAATGAAAAAAATATGGTTTACTAAATATGGATTTCCCAGTATGAACGGCTGCACTAATGAACCAAATGTGTTTGTTGACAAAGGCAGCATAGAGAGCAAATATCCACGATATTCAAACGGAGAGGTGAGCTTTCTTTCGCAAAAAATTGCAATTGAAGGAACGTTAAAAAAGTGGCAAAGCTCGGAAATGGTAGAAAAAATGTTTCTCTGGGCGTGGGATGCAAGGCCATTTCCTTACTTTCCCAATTTATGTGATATGTGGACTGACTGCCATAATTGGCAGACAGGACATTGGATTCAGGGAAAGCTTTCACAGCTTAATATTTCCGATGTTTTATCGGATCTATTACAAAAAGCAGGTTTAAAAAGCGATCAGTTCGATACAAGCAACGTCAAAGGGTTATTGTCTGGGTATGTGATAAACGACCAGCAACCCGTACGTTCTATTATTAAAATGCTGCAAAGTTGCTATTTTTTTGATGTGGTTGAACAGGACTCTAAACTGAAATTTGTTCAAAAGGGCAGGGGAGTTACAACTGTAATGCCAATTGGTGAAACGGTTTTCAGTAACAATTCAAAGCAAATGCAACTTGTTAATATTAGTCAACTGGATTTAAACAATAAAGTTAACGTCGTTTATTTTAATCGCAATTTTGGCTATCCAATTGATGTTAAATATGCTGAGTTGCCAAAGCAAGGCACTGCTATAACAGTTGAAATACCGCTCATTGTGGAGGAGGGAGAGGCGCAAAATATAGCTGAGGTTTTACTTTATTCTTCGTGGCAAGAGAGAAATATATACAATTTCAAGCTGCCGATAAGATATGCGTGGCTTGCGCCAAGTGATGTAATGACGATTTTAGACGGTGAGAAAAAGCATACGGTGAGAATTATAAAAACAAAATTTGAAAGCATGTCCATTCAAGTAAGTGGTGTTGGTTATGACAGCTCCATATATAAGCTTTCTTTTCCTCCAACAAGGTCTCTTATGCTGAAGGAATACCCTCCTTCTCATATCAGCAAAACCATCGCAGAAATGATAGATTTACCGCATGTTAAAGGTAATATTGCAAGCTTTACTTTAATTGGTGAGGAAAGGAATTGGAAGGGAGCAACGCTCTTTATTTCGTACAACGATAAGGATTATAAGCCTATCGCAAGCACAAATAAGCAGTCTACTTACGGATATGTAATGGAATCTACCGACGAGGGGCTTATAGTAGTGTTACGTTTTGGAAACATAACTTCAATTGCGAACTCAAATTTAGCACTGGTTGGAAAAGAGGTAATAAAATTCCAGAATGCTGAACTTATAGATAAAAATAAATATAAGCTTAGCAACCTAATCAGAGGACAAGAAGATACTAAAGAATATGATCATGCCACAGGTGAAAAATTTGTTCTACTTGATGATTCAATAATATCTTTCGAAGTGCAAATGGGGAAAAGGTTTTACCTAAAAGCAGTGACTTACGGTGACCATACGCGTCAAGTTAAGAGATTGTGAGCAAATTTAGAGAGGTTAAAGTGGATACTCTAGCCCTTCTACGTTTGTCTTTTAATGAAAATCGCGACCAAGTTATAGTGAGTTTTTTAAGAAATGCTTTTAAACTATTAATTTTGGTTAATACTAAAAATAACTCTCTAACCCGCCTTTTTAGCTCAATAAATGCCTTTGTTAAGCTAAGTTCTGTATTCTTTTTCACTTCTGTGCAACCAACTATGCCGTGAAATATAAGAATTGCGCACAATTTAGCATATAGTTCACATAATACTCTGCATGGCTTTCCTTTTAGCTTATCAAGCCTGGTATGGCTTTTATACAATTTAAATAATAACTCAATTTGCCACCTTACTCTGTAAATCGTTAATACTTGCTCAGCACTAATTTTATTTTCTGGAACATTAGTTATAAATATTGACCAGTTCAACAATTTTTGATTTCTTTTAGAGGATGTATATCCCTGCGATCTTGCTAATCTATTAGCTTTCCTTCTTCTGGCCATATTCAGTTAGTTTCTGACATATAATTCTTACTCTAATTTTTGCTTCTTTTCCTAACAATACCTCGTTTTCTAAAAATAACTTATCCTCTAAACATTCTAATAACTCCATTTTTTGATTTGTTTCTACATCATATATGTCGGTATCAACGACTTATGAAATAAGCTCCTATTTCATTGATTTGTTTAAAAGAACTTGGCACAAAATAACCGAGATCAGATATTAGCAAATCATTGCTTAATATATTACTTAAATGTTTCCTATATCCCTGGTCTGATCTTACCCCCTCCGTTAAATTAAGTTGGTCTATTATCTGATTCATGTAGTCGAAAACTAATTGTAACTTTATTCCAGACTTAGTATTGCTTTCATAGCCACTGTAGCTAGTACCATAACCTTTATACATCTCTTCCATACTGTTAGGTATAGCTACTGTCCAATAATTTAACACTATTAAATTGCTGTAAGATTTTGCAACCAACTTGCAAGATATTTTTAAAGAGAATCACAGATTCATTATACATCCTTTTCATAAATTCCACTGCTTCTTCAGTAAATCTAAACTTGTTTTGTTATATCTATCGAGTCCTCGTTTAGTAATTGAAACATTGTTTCTACGCTACAATTATCAACTCCTATATTACCCAAGACCATGGCTTTTACGAATGATGAACCTTTTAGCTTTCTCTTTCTTTTTATAAACCTTGTTGTAATTGAGATTTTCTCTGCTTTTTCATTAAAAAATTCTTTGAGCTTTTTTGATAAGCAAGTTATTTTATTCATTGGTTCTCTCACTAAAAGTATATCTGGGAGAACTTATACCTTATTATTCTATCTCTTTCATACCTTTATTTCCTTAACTTGACGCGTATGGATCTTGGAACCTGGACAGACTGTCATTCTTGACAATGCTACTTTTCATAAGTCTGATAAGATTATCGAGCTTGCTAAAGGGGTTGGTGCAGAAATTTTGTATCTGCCGCCTTATTCTCCAGATTTCAACAAAATTGAGCATCATTGGTTTGCTATAAAAAACAGAGCCAGGAAAAACATTCCTCTATTCGAATCCTTTCGTCGTGCTGTTGATTCTGCCTTCCTATGGTCTGTTCGGACTATTATGAGAAATGCTATACTACATAAGGCCTAATTTCCGGAAGATCAACTTTTTGGTGAACATAAGGTTTTTCGCATATTACAAGCTCTCCTCCGCATTCGCAAATATTAGGCAACTCTATTTTTACTACTTTATCCGCTTCCATTGTAGCATGAAAATTTCCTTTATGCCCAACCTGATCGCCAACATTCCTTTCGCTTTTTGGCTTGTCCTTTTTTGTTTTGTACAATTCTTTAGAGCTCGGTAGAGATGAATTTTTCGAGTTTAAACCAAGCCTTTCCTTTAATTCAGCGTTCTCTATCTTTAAAGCTTTATTTTCTGCTTTTAAGTTTTCTATCTCTGCTTTCAGTTTTTCTATTTTTTGCTGTAAATTTTTGCAAAGTTCTAAAAGGTTTACCACATTACCTCACTTTTGCTCTATGATTATCTTTTTAGATCACTTTGTCTACCTTATTCTACCACTCCGCTGAACGGATACCTTGGGTTAGCTATAGCTAACACCACAATTGTACTAACATTGTGATTTGAGAACAACCTTCACCAGAAAGGGTGTCATTCCAGTGTTAAGCACTGGAATGACGAGAGGTAACGCAAGAAGTTTACTCTTAATAAAAACCCGATGATGAATCATTATTACCAAATTTCGGCCTATTTCTGTTGCTGAAACCAGAACGAGGACGAGGAGGCCTCTTACGGTGACTTCCTCCAGGTTTTCTACTAAATGAATTATTGTAATAATTATCCTTGTCATTTGGACCATCTTTCCTTTCCTCGTTGTAAAGCTCACCTTCAAAAAACTCTCCCGTCTCTTGGTCAACCCGACGTCTTGACAACTTTGGACACCCACCTTTTTCGAAGTCAATTACTAGTGCTTTGAAAGTATCATCTTGTTTAAGTACGCTCTCTATAGAATCTATATGTTCATTAGCTACTTCACTTATGTGCATTTTTCCTTTTCTGCCATTAAGAAATTCAAGCTCTACAATAGACTTCTCTATTCTTACAACCTTGACATCAACTATAGAACCTTGTTCTAGTTCTGTTATTGAATCAATCATCATACTCTTTGCAATTTCAGCTTCAGTGCCACTCGTAGCAAAAACAGAAACTTTACCATCATCTCCTATTTCAATTTTTGCATTACTTCTTTCACACACACTGCGTATATTTTTCCCCTTAGAACCTATAGCAGCAGAAATTTTGTCTTTATCTATGTAAAATGATAACATCCTTGGTGCATGGTCTTTGACATCATCACTGTGTTCTGAAATCACTGCATTCATTTTTTCTAAAATATGTAATCTTCCAGCTTTTGCCTGTTCTAAAGATTTTTCAACAATTTCAAAGCTTATACCAGAAATTTTCATGTCCATTTGTAGCGCCGTAACCCCTTCACTAGTTCCTGCTACTTTAAAGTCCATATCACCAAGATAATCTTCATCACCAAGTATATCGGAAAGTATTACATACTCGTCTTTATCTTTGATGAGACCCATAGCAATTCCAGCAACAGGGGCCTTTATTGGCACACCCGTATCCATTAAAGCAAGAGAAGTCCCACAAACTGTTGCCATGGAAGAAGAACCATCAGACTCCAAAATTTCGGACACTACTCTTATTGTATAAGGAAATTCAGACTTATCGGGTAAAACAGGATGAATTGCTTTCCAAGCAAGTTTGCCATGACCGATTTCTCTTCTTCCTGGTGCACGCGCAGCAGAAGTTTCTCCAACAGCAAATGAGGGAAAGTTATAATGCAACATGAAATGCTCACGTCTATCCCCTTCAATATCATCCACAATTTGCTCATCTTGAGTGGTGCCAAGAGCAGTAACAACCAGTGCCTGAGTATTGCCTCTTGTAAATAGTGCAGAACCGTGAGTTTTGGACAGAATATCAACTTCAACTTCTATCTGACGTATCTCATCATGCTTACGACCGTCTATCCTTACACTTTTCTTCCTAATTATTTCACGTACTAAAGATCTTTCAAAGTTTCTTACTGCATACGTAATTAACTTTTCGTCTTTTCCAGTTTCTTTAAGAGTATTCAATATATTCTCTCTGATCGCTTCTAGAGCTTGAACTCGCTCTTGTTTTACTGTTTGCGAATATGCTTTTTCAAAATCTTTACCGTATTTTTCGAGCTCTTGTGTTATATCTGATGTATCAATAGGAGCAAAGCTCTTAGGTTTATTGCCAATTGTATCAGCAAACTCTTTTATGAGCTTAATGACAGGTTTAAGGTGTTCATGGCCAAATTTTATTGCATTAAAAACATTTTCTTCAGAGAGCTCTTTCACTTCTGATTCAACCATTAAAATTGAATTTTCATCACCGGACAAAAACAGATCCAAGCTGCTTGCTTTCATCTCTTGAACAGAAGGGTTGAGTATATAGTTATTATTTTCATCACAACCAACCATCACTCCAGCTATAGTAGAGTGAAAAGGAACACCAGAAATTGCAAGAGCTGCAACAGCACCAATCAATGCTGGCACTTCAGGAGGATTGACTGTATCATAAGTTAATAGATTGCACACCACACTAACTTCATCATTAAATCCTTCTGGAAATAGTGGTCTTATACTTCTATCTATTACCCTTGAGATTAAAATTTCTCTATCAGATGGCTTGCCTTCTCTTTTAAAAAAGCCGCCAGGGATCTTACCCATGGCATAGCTTTTTGCGATAAACTGTACATTTAAAGGAAGAAAATCAACATTTTCTTCCTTCTTTTTACTTACAACAGTTACTAAAACAGAAGTATCACCGTAATTTACAACTACTGAACCATGAGCTTGGCGTGCTATTTTTCCTGTTTCTAAAGATAAGGTACGACCACCCCACTCTATAGATTTTTTTATAATTTTAAACATACTAAATTCCTCGATTATTTTCTAATGCCTAACTTCTCTATTAATTCCTGATAGGCTTCATTACCAAATTTACGCTTTATATAATTTAAGTGCTTGCGTCTTCTACCTATCAATATAAGTAAACCACGCTTAGAGTGATGGTCATGCTTGTGCACTTTAAAGTGCTCAGTTAAATTACTGATCCTCTCGGTCAAAATTGCACATTGTACAAAAGATGAACCTGTATCATCTTCTTTAATTGCATATATATTTATCAAACTCTTTTTCTTTTCGGATGTTATCGACATCTAAACCTCATTTTAAATATTAAAAACACGAATAGGTTTCACACAACCATAAATAAAACTGCGGATTGCAATAGGTACACTACCCACCACCGTACAACAAATATCATGATTCTTTAAATTACGCAAGTTATTTAATACAACTTCCTGACCTTTTCTGATTTTCCCCGCATCTTCTAGGGAAATTTCAACTTTGAACATCGATTTTAAAGCCGATTCAATGGGGATGACGAAACTTTTTGTATTACTCCCTGTCACTCCATCATCTTCTGTCATCCCACCCCCCTCTGTCATCCCAGTGCTTGACACTGGGATGGCTTTGTTGCATCGCTCTTCGGATAGTAGGTAACGCACAATAAATTTATGAAGCTATCTCAAATTTAGCCATACCAATATCAGTGAATTTATTAAGCAAATAGCATTTGATTAGCAGTTCTTTTTCTCGATTTATCTCAGATTTATTCCTAAAACTAAATCCGAATGTTTGTTTCAGTCGCGAGAAAAAACTTTCTATATAAGATCTTTTTCCATAACTCATCTCTTTTTTCCACTTCTTTATACCATCTTCATCATATGACTTTATGAGCTTGACTGCAGAATTTCTCTCAGCCATACTTTGGATGCTCTGCTGCGTTGTTTTTCGGAGGAATTTTCGTTTTTATACCATATTGATTACACAGCTTATAGAGCTTTTCTCTGTCATATGCCCTATCTGCATATAGTACTTTTATGACATACTGAAAATCGACTTCTTTTAGCAAATCACAAGCTCCATAGTGATCAGCCATTACTGTATTTTACAGCTATGGCTTTTTTGCTGTTTGTATTCAACATTACATGCAATTTTCTTGTCTGTTCATAGCTGCGATACTTTCTATCTTCGCTATTTTCTTTGCTATGACCAGGAGTGTTGTTGTATATACTAATTCCTGTACTATCTATAGCAATTTCGATATCTTCCATATTATTTTCTGCAATCATTTATCTTAATATTAAGTTTCTTAAACCTTCTTGATGATTGTGAATAGCTGATAACTTGCAAATTTTTCCCAATTTGCTCAAGGTATCCTGCTATAAACCCAACTGTTTGCCTCAGGCCTATTCTAAATAAACAAGTTATTATGTGCACCAAAATTACAACTTTATCACTATAAATATTGTTGCCACCTGGTATTTTTGGACCATTCTCGTACCACTTTTCTATGGCGTCATTGATATAACAAAAAATGCTTCCTCTTTCTTGGAGAAATTTGTTATATTCATGGCAGTTACTGACTCTCATTTTTTGTGGCATATTTTTTCTTCAACAGTTAAATGGCTATTTATAATGAATTTTGTCAGTAACTGCCAGTTCTTTTCACTTGAGCGATGCAACAAAGCCCACTGGGATCCAGGAATTTTATTAAGTTGGCAAGCATAAAAATAGCTGTTTTTTGTTAAAATACAATGTTTTGATGATTATGGAAATACTGGATTCCAGTGTCAAGCACTGGAATGACATCGTTTACTATGTACCATATTGCAATATTCGTACAACTGTGGGAAACATCTATGGATGCCATTCCTATTACCTTATTTCCATTTTTATTTCATTTTCAAAGGAGGCTATTATGTCACTTACCGATATCGCTCACCGTATCAATGAACTCGCTTCATCATGGGAGCAATTTAAATTAATAAATGATCGCAAACTAAAAGAAATTGAAAGCAAAGGGCGTGCTGATTCTGCAACAATTGAGCAGCTATGCAAGGTAAATAATGCCATTGATAGTTGCAAAGAGCGTTTAGACTTGATCGAAACTGCAGCTCAACGCCCAGAAGTAAATACAGATTTTAGCACAAGCGATAAATATTTTTCTGATTATATCCGCAAGGGAATGGAAAGCGGTTTATCACACAAAACCCTCAGTGGAGATAACAGTGATATCGGGGGGTATCTAGTTACTCCGCATATTGTAAAACGCATAAACAAGCGCGTAACTGATTCGTCCCCAATGCGACAAATATGCTCCGGTCAAAGAATCTCTACTGAAACATTGGATTACATTATAGAAGATTTTGACCGCGCCGGTGCAGGTTGGAGCAGTGAAACAGTAGATGATGAGGACGGTGGCAATAAGTCTAAGTATGATTTTGCAAAAGATACGGACACGCCCAAAATCCAAAAGATTTCCGTCACAACTTACGAGTTATATGCTCAACCACAAATATCACAAAAGTTACTCGATGATGCGTTTGTCGATGTTGAGAGTTGGCTGGTGGAAAAGATTGCCGAGACTTTTAGTAAGGAAGAAAGCGAAGCCTTCATTAAGGGTGAGGGCACTTTTCAACCAAAAGGAATTTTAGCTTATGAAAATGGAAACAGTTATAATAAAATAGAGCAAGTTAAAACTGAAAAATTAGATAGTGATTCAATAATGATGTTGTATTACTCTCTGGACGAATATTATTCCAAAAATGCGTCATTTTTGATGAACAGGAGTACGTTGAAGGATATCAGGCTGCTAAAATCTCAAACAGGTCAGTATCTCTGGCAGCCAAGTCTGTCGCTTGAAGCTCCAGATACTTTAATGGGAATACCAGTATATCAATCTGCCGATATGCCACCAGCGCCAAACAATCAGCTACCAGTAATTGCGATGGCAGATTTCAAACAAGCTTATAAGATTGTAGATAACAGAGGAATGAGAATATTAAGAGACCCTTATACGAATAAACCTTATGTGAGGTTTTTTGTCACTAAGCGTGTCGGCGGAGAGGTTGTAAACACCAGTGCTATTAAATTGTTGAAAGTTGCGAGCAAGTACTAAAAACTTCCGCAGCATCATCTTTATAGCTGATCAAAGCAACACGTCATACCGCGATTCATTCCATAACTGTACGAACATTGTGATTTTGGCCCATCAGGAGGGTGTCATCCCAGTGCTTGACACATATAGCTAAACTGACTTAGATTTACCGACAGTTTGAAAAACAAAAATTCGTCATTCCGCTACTTGTTAGCGGAATCTATGCTGAGATATCACGGCGGTATGACGTAGGAAAACCTTTCTTGGGTTAGCTATAGTTTGCTATATTATGTGATTTTATTTTTAGCATTGCTTCTTACATTATGTAATTTTGTTTTCCATAATATACATTATGTAATTTTCGATGCTAAAATCTGTTATAGCTCTCAGTATGATATGAGTGATTCTCTTTTAATAATTATTTTTTAAATAGTTTGTTGGTTCATCAATTTCTTTAGGATTGATATCTACAATTATTTTTCCGTTTTTTAACAGAATAATCCGATCTGATATTTTTGTTAAAAAATCCAAATTGTGAGAAGCGATAATCATAGTAATACCCATATCTCTAACTGATTGTAATAGTTCCACAACGTCGACTATTGTTGCTACATCTAAACCAGACGTTGGCTCATCGCATAATAGAATCCTTGGATTCATCATTAAGCTTCTGGCAAGCGCAACCCGCTGTTTTTGCCCACCGGATAGATTACTAGGGTAATCATTTTTTTTAGAGGCAATACCCAAAGACTCAAGTAGTGAATCACTTTGATCCTGAGTTTTGTTTTTAAGTTTGGGAGCATATGTAAGATTTTCCCAGACAGTCATATGTGAGAAAAGTTGAAAATCCTGAAATACAAAACCAGTACTATCATTGCATTCAATGCTACCAGAATCTAAAACTTCGAGTTTTTGTATACAACGTAACAATGTTGATTTACCACTACCAGAAGGACCAGCAAGACCAACTATAGATTGCTCTATAATCAGGTTAATATTATTAAGTACTGGAATATTATTAAATAATTTACAAACATTATGCATTTTTATCATATATACCTTTCTGTTCAATCTTTTTGCCTATATATTCAATTAGTAATACAAGAGCGTAATAATAAGCCCCAGCAAGACAAAGTGGTATAAAATAAGTAAATTGTTCTGCTGCAAGCATTTGCGCAGAGCGCATAATATCAACACCACCAATAGTAGAGATTAATGCCGTTTCTTTAAGGAGTGCAATGATCTCATTTATCATTGCAGGAAGAATATTTTTAATAACTTGTGGTAATATAATATCTCTCCACATATAGAAACTAGGTATTTGTAAAGTCTTAGCTGCTTCAAACTGGTTTTTTGATATAGTTTCAATACCAGCTCGTAAAATCTCAGCAATATAAGCACAGCTATTTAGACCAAATGCTATAATGCCAGCACTAAATATGTTTAATTTAATTCCTGCAATGGTTGGGGTCATAAAATAAACAACACTTAACTGTAATATAAGGGGGGTGCCACGTATTACAGATATAATTCCATTAATTAATGGAATACAGATCTTATTATATCTGAGTACTGACAATAATCCCCCTAGACTCACACCTAAAAGCAGTCCTCCAATCAATAATTTTAAAGTAAAGGCAAGGCCTGTTCCAACAAACAAGAAATTAGAAATTAATTCTTGCATCAGTTATCTCCTAGCCATTTTTCTGCTATCTTTTGTATTACACCTTTACTTTCTAAACTTTTTAACGCCTCGTTTATTTTATCCTTTAAATCAGATCCTTTATTCACAGCAATAGAATAACCATTATCTGACTTAGCGATGGCTGACCATGATAGACCAGGATTTTTTTTGCTAAATACTTTACCTTGGAATTCATCAATTAGGACGCCATCAACATGACCAGACTTCAATGCTTCTACAGCTTGATTATTATTGTCTATAGCAATAATTTGAGCTGTTGTAGGAACATGCTCTTTTAGCCAAATTTCCATGACAGTTCCTAGTTGAACGGCTATCTTCTTGTGAGTTAAATTGTTTATACCGGCTATGGGTTTATTTTTGTGATATAGAATACCAAATTCCCCTGTATAATAACTATTTGAAAAATCAAAATTTTTTTCACGCTCTTCTGTACTACCAATAGTAGATATAGCAGCATCTACAGAATTACTTTGTAATGCTGCAAATATAGCACTAAACTGCATATCTTTAAACATTGCTTCTTTACCTAACTCTTTTGCTACTAATTGAGCAAGCTCAATGTCAAAGCCAGTAAATTTACCATTTTCATAATATTCAAAAGGTGGATAATCTGCAGAAATTGCAAATCTAATGATATTATCGTGTTTATCTTCCTTGCATCCTGTTAATAGAATACTTATCACTATAATAGCATTTAAAATATATTTTTTCATATTACTAATTTATATTCATATTTTATTCATCTTATGAATATAGATATTAAAAATTGAATAGTCAAGAAATAATGAATATAATTTCAAATATACTTATTACATATTCAATATGAGGAAAATGCATAATGCATGACAACACACTAGGTGAACATATTTTAAATATTATTCAAAATCACGAAATTTTAGAGCAGAGCGATTTACAGACCTTGCTTAAAGAAAGAGGGCACAACATTCCTCAGGCTACTTTATCAAGAAAATTAAAAAAACTTAAAATTGCCAAAGTTGCTGGTGTATATAAAGTAATCGATATCAACCAGTATCAATTACCATTGATACTTAATATGCAAATTTCGGATTTTGGTTTAATAGTACTACACACTCAACCAGGACAAGCTAGCAGCCTAGCTTACTTTCTAGATCAGAAGTATGTTATTTATTCATTAAATAATAGCAAAAACATAGGAATTATAGGAACTATAGCAGGTGATGATACAGTATTATTGATCATCAAAAGTAAGGCTGAACTTAACAAAGTATTACAATCAATTTATGAAACATTTCCATATTTAAGTCCTGAATAAGAATGTTGTAAGTTAAAAATGTGATATAAAGGAGATAAGAGGGATTTCTTTGTTTAAATCTTTGTCTTCTTTTTTTCAATATACCTACATATCAGAATGGACAATTCATATAGAATCAGCATAGGTATTGCAAGCCCTACTTGGCTTAATACATCAGGTGGAGTTAAGATTGCAGCGATAATAAAAATTACCACTATCGCGATTCTGCGTTTATTTGACAAACTTTGTGTAGTGAGTAACCCTACTCTCACCATTAATGTGAGTATTACTGGAATTTGAAATGCAGTGCCAAAAGCAAACATAAATTGGAGAACGAGGTCTAAATATTCGCTAACTGATGGCATAAACTCTATTGGTATACCGAAAGATTTCCCACTATGTTCAAAAGTGATGAAAAACTTCCAGGCTAAAGGAAATATATAGTAATAGGCTACAGTAGCTCCCGTTACAAATAAAACCGGTGTTGCAATCAAGTATGGCAACAACACTGCCCTTTCACTTTTATATAACCCAGGTGCTAAGAACATATAAAATTGCCATGCAGACACAGGAAAAGAAAACAAAAGTGCGCTCATTATTGCAACTTGGAGATACACAAAAAATGCCTCTGTTAAGTCTGTGTAAATTAAAGAAAAACCTTCGCTACCTTTTGTTGCTTCTATTAAAGGTGCGAGTAAAAAACGGTATATATTTTCCTTAAAGTAATAACAAAAACCAAAAGCAACGCAAAAAAATAGAAAGCAAAAGATAACTCTTTTTCTGAGTTCCGCAAAGTGCTCATAAAATGAGGCGTATTTGTTTGAGTTCCAGTTCATACTTTACTATAGCTCAATAATGCTATGTCTAACATTCTCAGCGAAAAAGCCCACTCATTGTCATACCACGCTGCAACCCTGCATATATCACCTGTAACATATGTACCAGTTAAATCCACAATTGCACTATAAGGGTTATGCACAAAATCTATTGAGACTAAAGGTTCCTCGAATATAGAAAGTACATTTGACATTGGATAATCCTCTGTCATCCTAGTACCCTCTGATGTCATCCGAGTAGCTGACACTGGGATCCAGAAATTAGATTCCAGCGTCACGCGCTGGAATGACGTAGAGGAGAGAGCTGCATCCTTAAACATTTCATTGATTTCTTTAACGGTCGCTTTCTTATCAGTCGTAAATGTAAAATCAACCATAGAAACATTGCTAACCGGAACTCTGACGGCAGTGCCATCTAGCTTTCCTTTTAATTCAGGAATGACAGAACCAATTGTTTTTGCTGCCCCGGTTGTAGTTGGCACCATAGATAATCCGCAAGCCCTTGCTCTACGCAAATCTTTATGATTACCATCAAGAACATTTTGATCATTCGTGTAGGCATGTATAGTAGTCATAAAACCGCTTTTTATACCTAAACTGGAGTGTAGGACTTTCACAATCGGAGCAAGGCAATTTGTAGTGCAAGAACCTGCTGATATTACTTTATGCTCTTTTTTGAGCATATCATTATTCACACCATAAACTATAGTTACATCAGCATCCGGAACTGGAGCAGAGACAATTACTTTCTCTGCATTGTGCCTTATTGCTTCTTCACGTTTGTTGAATGCACCAGTACATTCAAGTATTACATCAACATTCCAAGGAATATTTTCAGGGCTACGTTCTCTATATAAAGAAAACTTTTTGCCATTTATGGATAGCCAATTTTGAGACTCATTAAAGTCAATATCACCACTGAATTTGCCATGAACAGAATCATATTTAATCAAATGTGCATGCTGCTCAGCACCGAGCGATCCATTGACAGCTACAACTTCTATTTGCTCACTATACTTTTCTATTTCATAAATAGCACGCAATACGCCCCTGCCTATTCTACCAAGACCATTAATTCCTATACGAATCATCATCTCTTCATTCAAAAAATTTAATTATAGAGGATATTGCTTGATATTTCATTCTATTCTTTTGCTTTTCTATCGATATGAACATTATAGCAAGGAGACAGGGCTAAAAACTTGCTTGACAAGCTTCGCCAGCCCCCTTATCATGAAACTGAAGCTATTTATTTATCTTCTCTGTACAGATTAAATGACAAAAAAACTCACGTATCTGGCGTCTCATGTTTAATTTTTTGCACTATGTGCACCTCATGTCTTTATAAAACTTCTACCTACATAAGCAGAAACGCGCTTATAAAGCGTTCAAGACATCAAAAGACGTCAAATAGAACAAGGGAGAATTTGAATACTAGCTACCCTAGGTTTTCTTCGCCTTTTTTTCTGCTTAGTAAATTTCTTAAACATTTGCAGCGTAGATTAGTTGCAATTAAAAGCGGCTTAATCTTGCTTGTCAAGCGTTTAAAACATAAAAAACGCCAATATTTTAAAGCGGATAATAACCACGGGGCTTCTTTTGCCTTTTTTTTCGTTTGGTAAATTCCTTAATGCTTATGGCTAAACGACAACCGTCATCCCGCTGCTTGTTAGCGGCTGAGATGCCGCGGCGGTATGACGGTGTAGATAGTATCCCGCTACGTGTTAGCGGGATCTATGTTAAGGTATGACGGTTAAGTAGGGTGTCATCCCAGTGCCCAGACACTGGGATCCAGGAATTTTATTAAGTTGGTAAGCATAAAAGTAGCCGTTTTACGTTACAATACAATGTTTTGATGATTATGGAAAGGCTGGATCCCAGTGTCAAGCACTGGGATGACATCATAGAGGCGCTGGCCTGACAATCGTCATCCCGCTACATGTTAGCGGGATCTAGAGATACCGCAGCGGTATGACGTATAATTTTATAACCCAGTGTCCAATCTGGATTCCAGTTAGCGTTTTTAGTAACTAAGAAAAGTGCTTTCCCCTTTTAGAGCACTGCATATAATAGAATTATATCGCAGTGCATTGCGAAACAAAATTCCCAATACTACAGGAGGCCTTATGAATAAGAAATTTCTCTATTCACCATTGTCAATAAAAAGTATAGGAGAAAACGGTGTATTTTCTGGTTATGCGAGCGTTTTTAACATAGTTGATAAACAAAATGATCTGATATTGCCCGGAGCATTTAAGGAAAATTTAAACAGAAATAAAATAAAACTCCTTTGGCAGCATAATCTTGACGAACCTATAGGTAGCATCATAGATATTTATGAAAATGATGTTGGCCTGTATATAACCGCACATTTACTTTTGGGTATTCAGAAAGCAGAAGAAGTGTATTTGATGCTCAAAACTGGGGCAATTAACGGACTTTCCATCGGCTATATACCTATAGAGTATGATGTTGATCATAAAAGTGGAGCTAGAGTGTTAAAACAAGTGGAATTATGGGAAGTCAGTTTGGTCACTTTTCCTGCAAACTTGGCTGCTCAGGTAATCAATGTGAAAAATCAGAACAATGAACAGGAAGTGTTAGCAAGAGCGATAGAAAAAGCAAATGCTGTACTTGCAGACATGTACATTTCTGCTTAAAGTGTATTAGGCGGGCAAAGACTTTACCATAATTTGACACCTGTGTTAGTATTTGTTTAACATTTATACTAATATATATAACTTTATTACTATTAAAATTTTCTGTAAATTAAAGTTAAAAAATAAGGTAATTTTATGCTAAATATTAATAATAAGGTTAATTATGAAATTAATATTAAGCGAAAGGAAAAAAATACAGCTGGTCTACTGTATTTGCTTGGTTATATCTAAAAACGATTGGACGAATATTGCCCAAGAGATGGAATAGATGGGCAGAAAATATTTTGTACTACGATAAAACTACTGCAAACAATGAAGTTCAAACTGATGCTTTTAAGACAATAGATGGAAGTGTTCAAGTTGACTTAAAACCTGAAGTTGTAGAGAAAGAGAGCCAAAGTGTAGTGATAAACAAAGATGGAGGGGTTCAGACTGATGGAGTAGCCATACGCGTCAAGTTAAGAGATTGTGAGCAAATTTAGAGAGGTTAAAGTGGATACTCTAGCCCTTCTACGTTTGTCTTTTAATGAAAATCGCGACCAAGTTATAGTGAGTTTTTTAAGAAATGCTTTTAAACTATTAATTTTGGTTAATACTAAAAATAACTCTCTAACCCGCCTTTTTAGCTCAATAAATGCCTTTGTTAAGCTAAGTTCTGTATTCTTTTTCACTTCTGTGCAACCAACTATGCCGTGAAATATAAGAATTGCGCACAATTTAGCATATAGTTCACATAATACTCTGCATGGCTTTCCTTTTAGCTTATCAAGCCTGGTATGGCTTTTATACAATTTAAATAATAACTCAATTTGCCACCTTACTCTGTAAATCGTTAATACTTGCTCAGCACTAATTTTATTTTCTGGAACATTAGTTATAAATATTGACCAGTTCAACAATTTTTGATTTCTTTTAGAGGATGTATATCCCTGCGATCTTGCTAATCTATTAGCTTTCCTTCTTCTGGCCATATTCAGTTAGTTTCTGACATATAATTCTTACTCTAATTTTTGCTTCTTTTCCTAACAATACCTCGTTTTCTAAAAATAACTTATCCTCTAAACATTCTAATAACTCCATTTTTTGATTTGTTTCTACATCATATATGTTGGTATCAACGACTTATGAAATAAGCTCCTATTTCATTGATTTGTTTAAAAGAACTTGGCACAAAATAACCGAGATCAGATATTAGCAAATCATTGCTTAATATATTACTTAAATGTTTCCTATATCCCTGGTCTGATCTTACCCCCTCCGTTAAATTAAGTTGGTCTATTATCTGATTCATGTAGTCGAAAACTAATTGTAACTTTATTCCAGACTTAGTATTGCTTTCATAGCCACTGTAGCTAGTACCATAACCTTTATACATCTCTTCCATACTGTTAGGTATAGCTACTGTCCAATAATTTAACACTATTAAATTGCTGTAAGATTTTGCAACCAACTTGCAAGATATTTTTAAAGAGAATCACAGATTCATTATACATCCTTTTCATAAATTCCACTGCTTCTTCAGTAAATCTAAACTTGTTTTGTTATATCTATCGAGTCCTCGTTTAGTAATTGAAACATTGTTTCTACGCTACAATTATCAACTCCTATATTACCCAAGACCATGGCTTTTACGAATGATGAACCTTTTAGCTTTCTCTTTCTTTTTATAAACCTTGTTGTAATTGAGATTTTCTCTGCTTTTTCATTAAAAAATTCTTTGAGCTTTTTTGATAAGCAAGTTATTTTATTCATTGGTTCTCTCACTAAAAGTATATCTGGGAGAACTTATACCTTATTATTCTATCTCTTTCATACCTTTATTTCCTTAACTTGACGCGTATGGATGGAGTAGCATTGATAACAGAGGAAGATGATGAAGCATTAGAAGAACAGCTGGAGGGCATAAATCAGGAATTAGAACTTGAACGTTTACAAAATGCTTCCTTAAAAGAAGAAAATAGAGAATTACGATCTGCAATTGAAGGACTTGAAAAGAGTTATAAGGGACTTACAGAAGATGCAGGCGAACGAGAAGAGTAACTAACCAAATACAAACAAGATAAAAAAGCAATGCAGGATAAAGTTGATGAACAACAGAAAACTATATTTGATCAATACGTGATAATAAGAGAGCAAGGAGAAGAAATTGAAGCTACTAGGAAAGATAATGAAAGTCTGCAAGCACAAATAATAGAACTTAAGAGTAGGTTAAAGGACAAGGAGGATAAATTAATTGAATTGAATCAACAATGGCAAGCTAGCAAATTAGTGGCTTTACTTAAATCACAGACTGATAAATTGTGTCAGGCTAAAGACAAAAATACTGAATTAGAAAATAAAGTCAGTGACTTAGGTCATGAAAACAAAGCTCTACGATTAAGTGTGAATACATTGACTGCTCAATTGGGTGAAATGGAGAACTTGGGGAAGCAATTACAAAGTGTTCAAAAATCTAAACAACGATTGGAGATTGATTTAGAAGGTCAATTGAAAGCTGACACTAAGAAACTACAGGAAGCAAAAGAAGGTCAATTGGCTAAAAAGGCAGGTGCAGTGAGTACAGTATCTACTGCAAAATCAACTCTTTCAAAATTACGAAACTTGCCCAATAAGCTTTCTAGGGATAAGGGTCTCAATAACTTTTTATCTGGGAAAAACGAGGAGTTAAAAAAAGGTTTTCCTGAATTTGAAAAGAAACACTTTTGCCATAACGTGCTTAATGAAACTATAAAGTCTCTATCAAATCAAGATGATGGCAAATTTGAAAGCAGTAAGCTGCTTGAATTATTAGAAAGTAATTTGAAACAATCCGCAAGGGAGATCATAGAAGCTAAGGTTAAAGAAGTTGTCAACGAACATTGTAACATTGGAAAAAATATGGGTAAAGAACTACGAGATGACACGTTAAAAGCCAAGTTGTCACCTTCTGTTAGAAAATGCGTAAAAAAATTAGAATTTAACAAACAAGAAGGGGTAAATAAGATTGTAGACTCTATCTTGCACAGCTTTAATAGCAAGAATAATAATAATAACGACTCAGGAGAATTGCTTAAAGAAATTGTTACAGGAAAATTAACAGAGGCTAAAATGAAATGTTTTTCAAATAAGATTCAAGAGTTACAACTGGCATTAAGCATAAGAGATAAATTTTATCTCCAGATCAGGGAATGTGTAATCAAACTCAAGGAGGAGTAAACGAATATCAATTAACAGAAAAAGCTAAAAAAGAACATATACCTAATTCCTCTATGAGTTCCCCTAATATTGCAAGCATACATTCATTGAACAGTCAGAAAGCAGTTAGAATAGGCTCTTAGCATAAAGCACCAGCTCCTCTTTTGTTAAAGTGTAGGAGCTATCTTCCCAATGTTGTTTTAGCAATTCCAAGTTTCTACCTAAACTTTTTCCTGGCTGGTGACCTATACTTATTAAATCATCGCCAGATAAAGGAAATTTTGGAATATTGAATGTGTTAGCAAATGAAATGTATTCATCAACATTTTCTCCAGACTCAACACCACAAATTTTCACTAAATCACAATATAATTCTCTACCAAATAAAGATATGTATTTTTTTTGCTCTTTTTCTGAGAGTTCTGTTTTGATATCGTTGGATAGTAAAAATAGCAGCTTTTTCTTTTGCTTGTTTGAAAGACGTAAAAATTTGCTTACATATTCTCCAAGACTTAGCCTGTCATTTTTTTTAGTAGTCCTAAGGAGTAACGCTAATTTTACTAGTGCATCAGTGCCCAAAAGAAGTGGCGAAGACAGAATTTCGCATTTTACTTCTTTTGGGATAATCTTTTGCAAAACATCAGATTCTTGCATGCTCTTAAGTGTTGGAAAAGGATCATTGCACTCCAGCAATTTAAGTATTTCATCTCTTATTCTCTCTCCAGAGAGGTTTTGAATCATATGCGAATGCTTTTTGCATACGTTTAGTATTTCATCACTCAAATCTCCGACACATATTTTTGCATGAAAACGAAATGCTCTTAAAATACGTAGATAGTCTTCTTTAATTCTATCTTCAGCGTTGCCTATAAAGTTTAACCTTCGCGCTTTTAAGTCCTCTATACCACCAAAGTAGTCATATATATGGCCATGCTTATCTGCATACAGAGCATTAAATGTAAAGTCGCGCCTTGAAGCATCCGCTTGCCAATTATTGGTAAATTCTACTTTTGCATGCCTGCCATCACATTTCACATCATGCCTTAGTGTTGTGATCTCAAAAGATCTTTGATTTAGAACCGCAGTTATAGTCCCATGTTTTAAGCCAGTTGGAATAGTTTTTATATTACAGAGTTTTAGCGCTTTAATCGTTTGATTGGGAAGCAAATTAGTAGCTAAATCGATGTCGTGGACATCACGCTGCAAAATTGAGTCTCTCACACATCCGCCGACAAGCCTAGCCTCACCACCAAATTCCTCTATGGCATCAATAATTAAACTAGTCTCATGGTCAACTTGCATTTAGGTTAGTACGTACTGCAAGTTTATATTATATGAAATGCTTGCAAAAGCCCTATATAAAAATATACAGAGTTATGAAGATTTATTTTACACTTCTAATTGTGATATTTGTTGTTGATGAAATGTTTTTTCTGTTCTTGATTCCTCCATACTACATCTTGGTGAGCTTGAAGGGTTTTGCTTCTCAGAGCGCTCTATGCGCTGCTTTATATCACTAACGCACTGCCCTACAACATCACCAATTTTTCCATCAGCATTTTCTGCCAATAACTTATCAAATCCCTTTTCAACCTCTGCTCTCTCAGAGATATCCTTTGAAAGGTTACAATATTCTAAGATCTCGTCTAGCTGCAGTTTTTTTGCTAATAGGAAATCTTCTTGCTCTTGTTTAAGTTTGGTTTCCTCTTGCAGTTGTTTTGCTAAACTTTTATTTCTATCAAGCAATGGTTCGAAATGCAATCCGCCTTTGTTTATTATATGCACAATACTACTATCATCATAATCAACTTTATTGTATTCACCTGCACTTTTTGAACCTGAATTGTCTATTAATTCATGCAAAGACAGATCTTGGTTATCAACAGTCTGGTTCTCTATAACATGTAGCTTTACCTTATACTTTTCACAAAGTATTCTGCCTTCAACGTCAGGATCACCCCACCTACTGTTACGCATAATGCCTGCTGTATAATCATCTACAGTTTCACTACGGTGCTGGCCATTGTTATCATGACTATTGACAATTGCATTTGTAAACCACTTTGGTGGATTCTTTTGCGCAAATTCCCTACAATCATTTCTTAATTTTTCGGCAGTAACTTGCTCTCCTGTCTGTTGTTCTAGACTTTGCCTGAACGAGTCAAAAAAACAGCTTCCATTACCAATTGCTTGTCCTACATAGAAATTGTCAGGGTAAGGGTTACTATTTAAAAGAGTCATTTCTTGCCCTGAGATCCTGGGCCTTTTTATTCCAACCTCAACATCATGAAAGTCACTTGGTAGTTTCCGTTTCTTAGCTGTAGTCATAGTTTTACCTTAATTTAATCTATATATTACTATGCCAACAAAATTGTCAATAAGCAACTAATTAAGTATAGCAGAAATTTTTAAATTATGCAATAGTCATAATTTTACATAGCAAATATGAGTTTTAACTGCGGTATAGTTGGGTTACCAAACATAGGAAAATCAACCTTATTTAATGCGCTTACAGAGTCAAGTGCAGCCGAAGCTGCAAATTATCCTTTTTGCACAATCGAGCCAAATATAGGCAAGATTTCGATAAAAGATCAACGTTTGAAACAAATCGCAGCAATTGCAGGCTCAGAGAAGGTAATCTACAACCAATTAGAAGTTGTAGATATTGCAGGTCTGGTAAAGGGTGCGAGTAAAGGCGAAGGGCTCGGCAATAAATTTTTAAGCCATATCAGAGAAGTTGATGCCATCGTTCATCTGCTCAGGTGCTTTACGGATGACGATATCAGCCATATACACAGTAAAATAGATCCAATATCAGATGCTGAAGTGGTAGAAATGGAATTAATCCTAGCTGATATTGATAGCATAGAAAAAAGGCTTCCTCAATTGGAAAAGAAAGCAAAGCAAGGTGATAAAGAGCTAAAGAGACAACTTGAATTAATGCAAGAGGTACTGGCTACTTTAAAATTAGGTAAACCTGCAAGAAGTTTGGAGAATATCGATGGAGATGAGATGAAGTTGCTTCAATTGCTGACAACAAAGCCCGTTATGTACGTTTGCAATGTTGAAGATACAAATGTTATAACTGGCAATGAATTATCTAAAAAGGTAGAGAGAATGGCAGAGGAAAATAAAAGCAAATTTTATTGCATTTCAGCAAAACTCGAAGCAGATATTGCAAATCTTGGTAGTGAAGAGGAAAAACAGAGTTTTTTATCAGAATTTGGCTTACAAGAATCAGGGCTTGATGGAGTAGCGCGTATTATGTATGAAGTGCTGAGTATGATAACTTTCTTTACTGTAGGGCCAAAAGAAGCACGAGCTTGGCCAGTAAAAATAGGGTCAACAGCCGATAAAGCAGCAGGTGTAATCCACACTGATTTTGAGAAAGGCTTTATAAAAGCAGAAACGATAGGCTTTGCAGACTACATAAAGTATGGAAGTGAACCGGCTTGTAAAGACGCAGGAAAAATTCGCTTTGAAGGCAGAGATTACATCGTGCAAGATGGTGATATAATGCACTTTAGGTTTAATGTGTAGTAATTTATCCTTTCTATTGGTTTTTTATCTAAGGCATTTTTTACTGTAGATTAATCATTTGATTATAGTATCATTTTAATTAAGCTTATGCTTGGGATATTTATGAAGAATATTTTATATTTTATATTATTAGCTGTCGTATTCGGATCACCCATCCTGTTTGCCGTAGAGCAGCTTGAAGAAAAGAAAATTGAATCAGTTCATAAAAACGAAAATGTAGGTGTAAGGAAGCAAGATAGCACAAATCAAAAAGATGAGTTGAAAAGCAACGTCGATGCTAAACAAACACAAGAGGCTGAGAGCAAAAGATTAGACGGCACTACCGATAAAGAGAAACTGCAACACAACGAGAACAAAGCTTTCGTGGTTGAAAAAACTATAAGTGAAGGTGAAAGGATTGATAAAGATTTGCCAAATGATCAGCTAGAAGGAAGCACAGACAAATTTGCTCAAAATTTACCAAATGTGGCCAATAAAGAAGTGAATAAAGATTTGAAACCAGAGCCTTTGCCTTTAAGTGCTGATTTAAATGAGAATACAGCTAACCCGCAAAAAAATCTACAAGCTGATCAGAAGATTGATATAAAAGATAATGAACTTTCAAAAAGTGATGCGAGTCAATTATTAGAGGAAAAAAAAGAAAAAGTAGAGAGTCAGTTTGAAGAAAAAAAAGTGAAAGAAACAAACAGCAATTCCAAGGACCGCAATAGAGTAAAACCTATAACTAAAAAAGATGAAAGTGAAAAGAAAAATTTACAAAAATGGACAAAGCTAAACAGAGAACCAATGAAAGAATGGGGTCATAAAGACATACAAAGCAAGTCAATATATAAACGACAATATGATAGCCTTAATGAGCATCTTCCTACAACTGTGTTTATTGATGATTACAGTAAGCAATTTTTTTACTGCATTAAGAAGAACAACTTAACTTGCTTAAGAGGAGTAATAAGTAAGCTAGAAAAAATTGGATTAACAATTCAAGAGATACTAAGGTTTAGAAATAAATTGGGTGATACTCCTCTCATTTATTCAGTTAAACAAGGTGAGGTAGACATAGTGCGCTTTCTCTTATTACAAGGTGCTGATCTTAGAGTAGTTAACAATAATTTTCAATCCCCAATTGATATAGCAATCGAAAAAAAGCAGATCAATATAATAAATGCGATTGCCGAAATGATGCCACATCTTTTGGAGGATAGAAAAATAGACAATAAAGAAAGCTCAGCAATGTACGATTGGGCTGTGAAAACGAAAGAAATACAGTGCGATAAGCAAGATGATTAGATTTTTGATATTAATTTTAGTTGGTCATTTATGTTATGGAAACGAAATAAATGATGAAAAAAATCAGATTAGTGATTTTTTAAATGCTCTGCGTGATGCAAAATACGTATCTTACAGTAAAAAAGACTTTGCTGAATTTTTGGTGCAGTGCCACAAAGAGGGCGTGCCAGAAGATTTTAAGAAAGGTTTTGGTTCTAACTTAAATGGAGCTAATTTTAACCAACTGTACCTAAGTAAATCTGTTTTTGATGGAGTAAGTCTGATTGGTGCTGATTTTTCTAACACCGATTTATCCGACGTGTCTTTCATTGATGTTGATTTACGTGGTGCTAATTTCTCCAATGCTAATTTACATGGCATTAAAATAAAAGGTACAAATTTGAGTTTTACAAAATTTGTTTCTGCAAACTTAACAGATATCGTATTTGATCAGTCTAATGTTAGTTATGCTGATTTTATCAGTTCCGATCTCAAAAAAGTAAGTATGCACAACGTAATTGGTTTGCATACTAATTTCTCGAATGTGAAAATGAATTTCTCCAACTTATCAAACTCGAATGTTAGCCACGTAAATTTTAGTGATAGTGAAATAAACGATACTGTTATGCAGAAAAACAACCTTGATAATGCAAGTTTCTTTGGAGTGGATGCATATAAATTAAAGATACAATTTTCTTCATTAAAAAATGCTAACATATATGGTGCAGAGTTAAAAGAATCAGACTTTACAGGTAGCAATCTTTCCGATGCCTGCCTTAATTCTTCTATCATAATTAACAGTAACTTCGACGAGGCTAATTTAAGCAACACACAAATTTCCTATGTGAATGACGATAATTCAAGTTTTGTTCAATCTATACTAAATGGTTCCAAGATAAAACATGCATATGTTTCTGAAGCAAATCTTCATGATGCTGATTTATCCAATATTGATTTTAGTTTTAGTGAACTGCATCAAGTTAATGTCTCTAATGCTGACATTCGTCACGGAAAGTTTTATAATACTAAAGTTGCAAATTCTAACATGAATGACTCATTTTTTGACCATTCACTATTCACCTCTGCGAAGATAGAAGATTCAGACCTTTCTACAACTTCAATGTATAAGATAAAAATCCAAGACTCTCAAGTTTATAACAGTACACTTTCTCGCCATAATATTGATTCCAGTGAAATAGAAAATTCAACATTCTTTAATTTATTAGCTGATAATTCGAGCTGGTCCAATTTAAAAGTAACTAATTCAAATTTTATTGAAAGCGATTTCAGATCTTCTTTGCTTCACGCTAATGCCTTTAGGAAAACTAGCTTTTTTCTTAGCAATTTGAGTAATTCAACAATTAGTGATATGTCTTTTCTCTCTTCAAGCATATATAAAAGTTCAGTTGTTGATGCTCACTTAACAGGTTGCAAATTTGATAATTCAATTTTGATTGACAATAAAGGACAGAAAAAACTTGCAGGTTCAGAAAATGCTATAACTTCGATTAAAGATTTGCAAGAGAAAATATCACAGGGTGAAAAATTTAATGTAAATTATTCTTACTTTGAATTTAAGAATATGAATTTAGAAAATGCCGATTTTTCTAATTCAACATTGAGTAGAGCAAATTTTGAAAAGACCGATTTGCGCTATACTGTCTTTGATAACTCTTCTCTCATTGGCACCAACTTATCAAATTCTAATTTAGAAGGTTCTAGCTTTTTAAACTCTGATCCAAAAAGCACCATGTTAAAAAATGCAAAGAAAAATGACCGTAAAAAGTGAGGGCGTATTATTGGTTCTATCCTCCCCTTCTGGAGCTGGAAAAACTACTATATCAGCAAAATTACTTGAGCGATCAACTAATTTAGTTAGGTCTGTTTCTATGACTACGCGCAAGCCTCGCCCCGGCGAAATAAATGGAAAAGACTATTTTTTCGTTACCGAAGAAAAATTTCACGAGTTATGCAAAGCTGGCCAAATGCTTGAATACGCCAAAGTTTTTGAGAATTTTTATGGTATATCAAGAAATTTTATAGAGCAAAACTTAAGCAATGGAATAAGCGTTTTACTCAGCATAGACTGGCAAGGAGCATTTCACTTATTCAAGCTCATGAGAAAAAAAGTTGTGAGTGTTTTTATACTTCCCCCTTCAATGGAAGAGCTTAGGTTGCGTTTGCAAAAGCGTAATAGTGATGATGCAAGCGAAATAGAGCGCAGATTAGCCGAAGCTCAAAAAGAGATAAGCAAACGTGATAAATATGATTATGTAATAATCAATGATGATATTGATAAAAGTGTAGAAGAGATAAGCTCCATACTAAATAAAGAAAGACTTAAAAAACTAAAAGAAAAACCAAGTCTGGAAGACTGATAAAAACATCAATTTGGATATTTGCAGCTATAGTTTCTTATCCTATTTTAGCCAATAGCACGTTTCACAGTTTAGCTATATTTATTATTTTTTAAGATTAAATGGTTAAAATAGTAGCAACTGTTCAAGTGAGGATTTGACTATGATAACAGATTTTCTAATAGAAACTAGTTTTCTGCCTTTCCACCCATACATATACAACGTTTAGCTCAATTTAAAAGTCAAACTTCTTGGTTGTTAGTTTAGTGCTGACAACTTAAATAGCTTTTAATATTGAGGTTTTAGTATGGGTATAGATATAACTGCACTAACTACTAATGCAGATAAATTAGGTGAATGCATAGATAAAAATAAAAAGCAAGAGCAGGATAGAAAAGACGAGCAATTGTATGGCATTATAGAGAAAAAGGTAAAAAAAGAAGAACACAAGCGTGAAAAACCAAGAGGTCAAGATGGAACCCTCAAGAAGTGTAAAAGGTTATTTGAGGAAGGTGCTAGCTCTGAAGTACTAACTAAATTAGAAGAATCACTTAGAGAACAAGAAAAATATTATAGGTATTATGTCCAATGCTTCCTTCCAGTGCTAGATAAAGCAATAGAACGATCGAAAAAAATATCAAATGAAACAAAAAAGCAAGTAATTTCTAAAATTACTGACAATAGCAGATATTGTTTTACCCACAACCGTAGGGACGGCGAAACAGAGAGTGGCTACGGCAGTGATGTTGAAGATGATCATGAAGTAGAAATAAGCAACGAAATAACAAATAACAATGCTCTACTACTAAAAGCGATCAAAAATGGAAATAACAGGAAATTTAGAAAATATCTAAAAGATTGTACGGATATTAGCAGCATAAAAGCTGAAGAAGGGAAAAATATTTTACACCTCATTGCGTCGTTGGAAAAGAAACAGAAATGCAAGTTTCTGGGTACCCTAATAAAAACGGTCACCAAGGAAGATCTAGCACAACTCATTAATAGTGAAAATCAGACCCCTTTTCAGGTAGCACTAATTAACAAGGTAACAAAAGAAAAACATGAGTCTAATACAATTCGAAGTAACGATAACACACTTAAGTTTCTTACAAAATTGTTAGAGCATGGAGCCAGCTCTGATAATTTAGAATTATCTACAGAAGAATTACAAAACTTAAAAGAGGAGCAAAAGACATACTACCGTAATTTCTTAGAAAAATTAGCAGAGCAAGAAAAGAAATCTAAATTAAAGCCAGAAATAAGAATCAATACAGAAGCAAAAATTAAAGAAATTATACCACATACCATAAATACTCCAGATAGTAATGATAATTATCTATTACATCCAGTAATTAAAAATAGTGATAAAAAACTTTTTAAAGAACTATTGGAAAAAGGTGCGGATATTAGCCTTAAAGACACAGATGGTAACAATGCTTTACACTTGATTGTTAAACCTGAAACAAAACAAAAACTTAAACTTCTCAATATATTGCTAGAAACAGGCCAAAAAGAACAATTTATAAAAGCTGTAAATGATAAAAAAGAAGGGCAAACACCGCTCCATCAGATACTCCAGCGCATACAAGAGAAGAGTGAGAACCGATCACTTAAGAAATTTGAAAAAACTAAAAGGTATGAAACCCTAGAACTATTGCTAAAAAACGGTGCAGATATTACTGTGCAAGATAAAGATGAAAAAAATGCTCTGCACTATATTGCTTCATTCAAAGGAGAACAAAAAGTTACATGTTTAGAGTTGATTTTAAATTCGGTGGAAAAAGAGAAATTTAGTAAAGCTGCAAACGCCGCTAACGAAAAAGAACGCACACCACTACAAGTAGCGCTAATTACTAAGACGACAAAAGATAAACATAATTTGGTCAATCCTAAGAGCCGTGATAACACGATCAAGTTCTGTGTAAAATTATTGCAAAATGGTGTTGACCCAAAGCAGTTAATACTACCCGAAAGATTATGGAGCAAAGAGTATTATAAAACTATAAAAGGAATAGAGAAATCAATGGGTAGAGCGCTTATTCCAGATGATATGAGAACTGAACTGAAGTGCAACTTTGGCAGGAAGTTAAAAGCACGCGATATTGTGAAGTACATCAATAATGTTGCTTGTAAAGCAGTGACAACGCTTGTATTTGCTGCTTTAGCCTGTGCAGCAATATTCAGTGCTTCTCAAGGAATTATTACAATTGCAACTGCCTCATCTATTATAGCAGTTATTGGAGTTTGTTATCTTATTTACTTGAATTTAGAAAATATTTATGAAGGATTTGGAAAAATTAAAGGAAAGTTTACTGAAGAAAAGCAACTTACACTTCAAGATAATGCACCAAAAAATGATACACAATGCAATAACTCTGTTAAAGATATAGAAAATAAGTCCAACGATTTAGAAGAGCAAGAGGTGCAAAAATCATCAAATCAATCAGAGCATACTGAGAGTCCTCCAGACACTAAAATGAGTGCCATATCAATAAAACTCGTTGAAAAATTGTGTAGGGATAGTGTAACTAGTAAACCCTCTTCTCTGGCGCTATGAAATCAATCTCACCGCTCAGAGTTTTTTCAGCCACTTTTTTATAATCAATTTTTACGTTAATTTGCCCTTTCTTTTCTTCAAGCCACGCTATAGTGTGCTTCATCCAGTTTTTGTCATCACGTTCAGGAAAGTCTTCACGAGCATGGGCACCTCTGCTTTCCTCGCGATTAGCTGCGCATTCCATGGTAATAACCGCTTGTGGGATCATGTTAGCAAGCTCCAGTGCTTCAACTAAATCACTATTCCACATCATACTGCGATCCTCAAGTGAAATATCAGGCATCATTTTTGCTACCTTTTTTATAGCTTTTTTGCCTTCTTCTAAAACTTCAGCAACACGGAAAACTGATGCGTATTTTTGCATAGTGTTCTGCATTTCACCGCGTATTTTTGCTACTTTTAGCCCACCGGAGGCAAATCGCATTTTATTAAATCTATCTACTATCCAGTCTGTGCAGTCTGAATGCAATTTTTTATGTGGTGTACCGGATTTTAGTTTCTCTCTTGCTCTGAGCGCTGCAGCTCTGCCAAAAACCACAAGATCAAGAAGCGAGTTAGAACCAAGTCGATTTGCACCGTGCACAGAGACGCACGCAGCTTCTCCAATTGCAAATAGTCCATCTACCACTTCTTCCTTACCTTGCTTCAGCGTGATCACTTCTCCATAATAATTGGTTGGAATGCCACCCATGTTATAGTGAACAGTCGGAATGACCGGTATTGGATCTTTAGTGACATCAACTCCAGCAAAAGTTCTTGCGGTTTCGCTGATGCCCGGCAATCTGAGTTTTATTACTTCCGGATCAAGATGCGCTATAGTTAAATACATATGATCTTTTTTTGGTCCAACCCCCCTTCCCTCTCTAATTTCAATTGTTATTGCGCGACTTACCACATCACGGGAAGCTAAATCTCTTGCTTTTGGTGCGTAACGTTCCATAAACTTCTCGCCCTGAGAATTAACGAGGTACCCCCCTTCACCACGGCATCCTTCTGTCATCAAGCACCCTGAGCCATATATTCCTGTTGGATGAAATTGTACAAATTCCATATCTTCAAGTGGTAATCCAGCCCTTACTACCATGCCATTACCATCACCTGTGCAGGTATGCGCACTTGTTGCAGAGAAATAAACACGTCCATATCCACCTGTTGCTAACACCACTCTATGCGCACGAAATCTATGTAATGTGCCGTCGCATAGCGACCAAGCAAGAACTCCGCAGCATGTTTCGCTATCCATAATTAAATCAATCACAAAGTATTCAACAAAAAATTCAGCGTTGAATTTAAGACACTGCTGATATAGAGTGTGAAGGATTGCGTGCCCAGTCTTATCTGCTGCCGCACAAGTGCGCTGCGCTGATTTTCCTTTACCAAAGTGAGTTGTCATTCCACCAAAGGAACGCTGGTATATTTTGCCATCTTCTGTACGAGAAAAAGGTACGCCAAAATTTTCAAGTTCAATAACAGCTTTAGCAGCGTTTTTACACATATATTCTATTGCATCTTGATCACCAAGCCAGTCTGAACCTTTTATTGTGTCATATGCATGCCAGCGCCAATCGTCTTCACCGATATTACCTAAAGCTGCACTAATTCCGCCTTGTGCTGCAACTGTATGACTTCGTGTAGGGAAAATTTTAGAAATGCAGGCAACTGAAAAATTAGTTGCAGCCATCCCAAGCGTTGCTCTGAGCCCTGCTCCACCTGCACCTACTACTACCACGTCATACTCATGTTCTATGATCTCATACGCTGACTTATCCATATTTACTTATTTTATCATTACAGGCTTATGATATCACAGAAGTAGAAAAATCTATACAAGTTTTCTATAGTTAAGACGTCATGCCGCCGCGGCGCTAACAAGTAGCGGGATGACAGCAATCCTACGTCATACCGCCGCAGTATCTCAGCCACTAACACGTAGCGGGATGACGAGCTTATTGTCATGCCGCCGCGAACCGTCATACCGCCGCGGTATCTCTTAGCCGCTAACACGTAGCGGGATGACGATTGTCGTTTAGCCATAAACATTAAGAAATTTACCAAATAAAAAAAAGGCAAAAGAAGCCCCGTGGTTATTATCCGCTTTAAAATATTGGCGTTTTTTATGTTTTAAACGCTTGACAAGCAAGATTTAGCTGCTTTTAATTGCAACTAACCTACGCTGCAAATGTTTAAGAAATTTACTAAGCAGAAAAAAAAGACAAAGAATCCCCGAGTTAGCTAGTCTTTTACTATCTCTGTCGAGTATTGGCATTTTTTGATGTCTTGTAACGCTTTATAAGCGCGTTCAGCTTATTTAGATAAAAATCTAGATGTAGATGAAGTTTTGTAAAGACATACAGTATCTATATACTGCAAAAAATTGAACATAAGACGCCGATACATTAAGTAATCCTTACCTTTTAATCTGTAGATTGGCGAAAGCAAATACAATAACTTCAGTTTCATGATAAGTGGGCTGGCGGAGTTTGTCAAGAAATTTTCTTATTTCATTTAAATTGCTTGTAACCTTCTTATACACTCATCTTTACCAAGAATCACCATGATATCAATGATTCCAGGTGCATCCATTACTCCAGTTATAGGGGCGCGTAATGAGTGGTATACATCGCTTATTTTCATATCGTGCAATTTTGCACATTCCTTGATCTGAGAAGATAAAGAACCCTTATTCCAATTTTCATCACCGATCTTTGACAGAAATGATGCGAGTAACTTGATTATATCGAGGTTAGATTTGACAATTTGCTCAGCCTCTTCACTTAAATCAAGTGGCGGATCTTGAATATAAAACTTTGCTAAATCCAGCAGTTCGGTCAGGTAGTTTGCTCTTTTTTTTAGCTCTGTCAGTCCCTGCAGTAAATAGCCCTTTTTTTTGTCAGTTAGAGTATTTTCTCTAAGCATTAGAGTCAGAATATCTTCATTGCTTATATTACTAATATAGTGGTTATTCAAATGCTCCAGTTTTTTGAAATCGAGCCGTGCAGGTGAACGACCAATACTTTCTAAATTAAACCACTCTATTGCTTGCTCATCGCTAATAATCTCATCGTTGCCGTGACTCCAGCCAAGTCTCAGCAAGTAATTACGCATCGCTTTTGGCAATATTCCCATCTTTTCATAATCGCAAACGCTTGTGGCACCATGCCTTTTGGATAGCTTATTCCCATCTTCCCCATGGATAAGCGGCACATGTGCAAAGCGTGGAATGTCAAAATCAAGAGCTTGGTATATTAGCAGATGTTTAAAGGTATTAGTGAGATGGTCAGAACCGCGTATTATATCAGTTATTCCAGCATCATGATCGTCAATTACGACAGCAAAAATATATGTTGGAGTGTTGTCAGAGCGTAAGATCACTATATCATCAAGCTGGCTGCTATTTACTTTGATTTGGCCGTATATTTTATCATCAATAACGATCTCTTGCGAATCTGGCACTTTAAAGCGGACAACTGACCTCACACCCGATGTCATTCCAGCGCGTGACCACATATTTTTCCAGTGTCGGCTACTTGGATGACAAGAAGGAGGTTTTGTAGTACATTTATGCTTGTATATCTTGCCCTCTTCTCTTGCTTTTATTTTCTTTTCTGCAACTTCATCCTCAGGGCAATAACAGTGATACGCCCTACCCTTCTCAACTAAAAGGTTTGCTACTTCTTTATGCCGCTCTATTCTTTTTGACTGATATACTATTTCCCCATCATAGCTCACACCGAGCCATCTTAGCCCTTCTATAATTGCATCAATTGCTTCTTTCGTTGAACGTTTTCTGTCGGTGTCCTCAATTCTTAGCAAAAACCTGCCACCATGATGCTTTGCATAGAGCCAATTGAATAAAGCAGTACGAGCTCCTCCAATGTGCAAAAATCCTGTTGGTGATGGAGCAAATCTCGTGACTATACCTGGCATATTTGTCTGTTACAGTAATGTAAATGATGATAGCTAAAATTTATGTTTGTAACAATTTAGAATTTATTTGTTCTGAGAGATAAAATTTTATTTATTTTTCATAAATTGTGTTGTATAATTTAGTATTGGTTGAATATAGCGAGGTGAGTTATGGATGGACTTGTAGATATAGCAAAATTGCTTTCAGATAATGAAGCTAATATCAATTGGCGTTACACCGGCCCTTTTGATAAAACAAAACAAAGAATTAGGGGAGATAATCTCCTGCATTTAGCTGCAAAAACAGGAAAGGTTGATAAGTTTTTATCTATTTTCAAGAAAAGTGTTGAAAGTAATGTTCATTTGTTAGAGTACAATAAAGATCATGAAAATCCATTTCATATAGCAGCAGAAGTGGGGATATTACCAAGTGTAGTAAAAGGAATATTCAAGCATTCGGAGTCTGAAAAAACTAACCCAAATTGTGATCCGAAAAAATTAGAAAATGTCAAGAATTATGTTAAAGAGGCATTGTGCAATAGATGTGCGCTAGATCAATCTAAAAAGACTCCTCTTGACTGGGTTAGTAAGACCATACGCGTCAAGTTAAGAGATTGTGAGCAAATTTAGAGAGGTTAAAGTGGATACTCTAGCCCTTCTACGTTTGTCTTTTAATGAAAATCGCGACCAAGTTATAGTGAGTTTTTTAAGAAATGCTTTTAAACTATTAATTTTGGTTAATACTAAAAATAACTCTCTAACCCGCCTTTTTAGCTCAATAAATGCCTTTGTTAAGCTAAGTTCTGTATTCTTTTTCACTTCTGTGCAACCAACTATGCCGTGAAATATAAGAATTGCGCACAATTTAGCATATAGTTCACATAATACTCTGCATGGCTTTCCTTTTAGCTTATCAAGCCTGGTATGGCTTTTATACAATTTAAATAATAACTCAATTTGCCACCTTACTCTGTAAATCGTTAATACTTGCTCAGCACTAATTTTATTTTCTGGAACATTAGTTATAAATATTGACCAGTTCAACAATTTTTGATTTCTTTTAGAGGATGTATATCCCTGCGATCTTGCTAATCTATTAGCTTTCCTTCTTCTGGCCATATTCAGTTAGTTTCTGACATATAATTCTTACTCTAATTTTTGCTTCTTTTCCTAACAATACCTCGTTTTCTAAAAATAACTTATCCTCTAAACATTCTAATAACTCCATTTTTTGATTTGTTTCTACATCATATATGTCGGTATCAACGACTTATGAAATAAGCTCCTATTTCATTGATTTGTTTAAAAGAACTTGGCACAAAATAACCGAGATCAGATATTAGCAAATCATTGCTTAATATATTACTTAAATGTTTCCTATATCCCTGGTCTGATCTTACCCCCTCCGTTAAATTAAGTTGGTCTATTATCTGATTCATGTAGTCGAAAACTAATTGTAACTTTATTCCAGACTTAGTATTGCTTTCATAGCCACTGTAGCTAGTACCATAACCTTTATACATCTCTTCCATACTGTTAGGTATAGCTACTGTCCAATAATTTAACACTATTAAATTGCTGTAAGATTTTGCAACCAACTTGCAAGATATTTTTAAAGAGAATCACAGATTCATTATACATCCTTTTCATAAATTCCACTGCTTCTTCAGTAAATCTAAACTTGTTTTGTTATATCTATCGAGTCCTCGTTTAGTAATTGAAACATTGTTTCTACGCTACAATTATCAACTCCTATATTACCCAAGACCATGGCTTTTACGAATGATGAACCTTTTAGCTTTCTCTTTCTTTTTATAAACCTTGTTGTAATTGAGATTTTCTCTGCTTTTTCATTAAAAAATTCTTTGAGCTTTTTTGATAAGCAAGTTATTTTATTCATTGGTTCTCTCACTAAAAGTATATCTGGGAGAACTTATACCTTATTATTCTATCTCTTTCATACCTTTATTTCCTTAACTTGACGCGTATGGTTAACCCTAACATTAAGGATTGCTTTTTAAGGAGTTTTACGCTTTCACCAGAGCTTGTAGGTATTGTCAGTATTACTCCTGATTCATTTTCAGATGGTGGTCTTTATTATGATGCAGATCAAGCAACCAAGCAGGCACTGCGGCTGTTATCAGATGGTGCAAGCATAGTTGAACTTGGTGCTCAATCAACAAGACCTGGCTCCTCAATGCAAACTCCAAAAGCAGAGTATGCACGCTTAAAACCAGTGCTTGATGACCTTAATCAATATATGAAAGTTGGTGACATTAAAGTCAGCATTGATAGCTTCTGGTCAGACGTTATTTTAAATGTTTTGGAACACTACAACATTGCCTGGGTAAACGATCAGAAGGGAGATCTAGATGATAATACCTTAAAAGCGATTGCTAGCAGTGGATGTAGTATCGTTATTATGCATTCACTCTCCATACCACCACATAGTGACAACATTATCCCAAGTGACATTGATCCAATTGATACCATAAATAATTGGGCAGAAAAGAGCATTAACAGGTTACTTGCCCTAGGTTTTGATCAAAGCTCGATCATTATTGATCCTGGTATTGGTTTTGGCAAATCTATGTACCAGAATATCCAGATTTTACGCAGTATAGAAACGTTACAAAATTTTGGCTGCAAAGTTCTGGTTGGTCATTCTAGAAAGTCATTTATTTCTTCTTTTCCTACAGAACCTGTCTTTAACCGAGATTTAGAAACAATTGCTTTATCATCTGCATTGCACAACAAGGTTGATTTCCTTCGAGTGCATAATGTGCGTGATCACATGCGATTCTTTGTAGCTCAAGCTGCTTTACAGGGATGATAGTTATCGGAATTATGGCTGTTGATCCCAAGGGGGTAATTGGAATAAATAATGGATTGCCCTGGCATTATCCAAGTGAGTTAGATCATTTTCGTCAGGTGACTGACAAACAAGTTATTGTTATGGGAAGAAAAACATTTGAAACTATGTCTCAAAACATATTAAAGGATCGTATCCCTGTTGTTTTTTCTCGTGACAAATTAAATTCTTGTTTTAACAGAGGAGTAAAATGCACTATTATTTCTTCTATGCAAGAGTTTTTGTCAATCCAAAGTAATTCTAAAGTCTTCGTGATTGGTGGAGCACAAATAGCGCATCTTTTTTTGGAGTATGATCTAATCTCAGAATTTATCATAACAGAAATTCACAAACCCTATAAAGGTGATGTATATTTCAACTTAACACTTCTTGATGGATGGCATAAAACTATTCTCACCAAAACGAAAGATTATACTATATGTAGGCTAATACGTTAATATGCATGTTAAAGCAATTTATACCCACCGCATTGAATGTGGGGAAGTATTAGAGCAGGTTCTTGATCGCTATGTTTCAGAGTTGCTAGGAGAAGAAGTTGTTCTTGCTATCACATCAAAAATCATTTCTATTTGTCAAAAACAAGTGGTTTGCAAAACTGCTTGTTCTAAAGAAGAGCTAATCAAAAGAGAAGCTGATGCAATTGTTGATGTAGACCATAATTCTTACGGCATCTATTTAACAATCAAAGACAATATCTTAATTCCATCTGCTGGTATTGATGAATCAAATGGTAATGAAATGTATATTTTATACCCAAAGGATGTTCAGAAAACAGCTCTATCAATATGGAACTATCTCAAGACAAAACACTGCATAAAACATCTTGGTATTTTGATTACAGATAGTAACATAACACCTATGCGCCTTGGGGTTACGGGCGTTGCTCTTGGTTGGTGTGGATTTGAACCATTTTATTCCTATATAGGCAAGCCAGATCTTTATGATCAACCACTGCAAGTAACACAAGTCAATCTTCTTGATGCGCTGGCAACGTCTGCTGTTTTAGTTATGGGAGAAGGGGCGGAGCAAACACCAATGGCAATAATTAGTGGTGCACCAAAGATTCACTTTCTTACTCGTCCGCCAACTACAGAAGAAGAAAAAAGTGTGAAGATATCTATGGAAGAGGACCTTTACTCTCCTCTCCTCATGCGAGCCCGCTGGTTAAAGAGTTAAAGAGGAACTTAAAAATTTGCTATTAGACTTCTTATACCAATTCCCGCTACACAAGTAACGGATAGACAATAATAGAAAAAAGCCATACTGAAGTAAGTAAAGTAGCGAGGTATAAATGGCATTAAGATCAAAATTATTGGATGAAAAAGTAGTAGAATCAGCAAAAGAAATGCTGAAGAAAGTAAGGAATAATGCATATGTTTCAAAAAAACTAAATGCTGTAATTGCAGCAAAAAAGTACAGTATAACGGCTGTAGCAAAAATATATTGCATTTCAAGAAAGGCACTTACTGCATGACCTAAAATTTGGCAGAGAAGAAAAACTGTTTGCTCCTCCACAACGCCGTAGAAAAACTAAATTAAATCAGGTTCAACTACAGCAAATTGAAGAGTGGATAGAAGAAAATCCTAATATTACCATTAAAGAAATGAGAATAAGAATCCAGGAAAAGTTCAGATTAAATATCAGCAAATCTACAGTACACCGCTATATGCAAAAGATGAAATTCTCATATATTACACCAAGACCAGTTCATAATGGACAAGATAAAAGCAAACAAGAGGAATTCAAAAAAAAATCTCAATGAAGCTATTTTTCTTTGATGAATCACGGTTTGGCACACATTCAAAGGTTGGACATGGGTGGTTTAAAAAGGGGATTAGAACACAGGTTAAAACAAAATTAGGTAGGCAAAATTTCTATCTCTATAGTGCGGTTAATCCTAGAAATGGAGAGAGTTCTAGCTCAAATGTCAACACTGATTGCATAGACATATTTCTTGAGCAGATGTCGCAATATCTAGAAACACGAGAGGCTTTTCTTGTTATGGATTGTGCTAGTTGGAAAAAATTTAAAGGTACCTAAAAATATCGACATTATATGCCTACCTCCATACTCACCTGAGCTCAATCCTGTTGAGAGGCTTTGGTTATATATAAAACAGAACATTTTGCGCAATAAAATATACGATACAATTGCTCTGCTTGAGGGTGCTTTGTGCAAATTTATTACTTCTCTTGCCAGCTCCACAATTAAACAACTCTGCAATGTCTCCTATTTGACTGGCCAACAATGAGAGTTGGTATAAGTAAGCACAAGCAGTAAGCCAGTTAGCTACCAATAAGGATTCTTTTTTTATTGCTTCTACTGTGATGTCCCATGTAACATACACTATTGCTGCAGTCTCTCTATTAGCGTCGGCTGGAAATGTTTCAAGCAATGTTTCATCAGATAATAAAGCTCGTTTTCTATCGTTATATAATTTCAAATAGTCTGAAATATTTATACCTGTTTTCTTTATATAAGCGCTTGCTTGGGCTAAAGCTAAAGGTAAATGACCTAATGTCTTTGCTAATGCATCCACTTGAATTATATCTAGCTTTGTTCCTTCCACTTCTAGTATCTTACAAATGTAGCTCCTTGATTCTCCAGGTTCAAAAACATCAACAGAAATAGTGTTCTGTGGTTGTGGCCAGCCAAATGTATAACGAGAAGTTAATAATATCTTTCCTCCTTCTATAGGAAGTAAATCTGCTATATCTTTGTAGTTAGGAGCGTTATCGCATATCAGTAGCCACCCAGCACGTTCAGGGTGTTCTAGCCAATACTTAACATGCTTGGCGTGATCTTCTTCACGAACGTTTTCTCTGTAACCATGAATAACGTTTAGTCCACGTCCTAACTTGATGTACTCGTTAATTAAAGTATTTCTATCTCGTGTATCAAGCCAAATTATCCATCTATATTTTTGGAGCTTACTCCAAATAAATTCTAATGCTAATTGTGTTTTACCTATTCCACCTATTCCATGACAAGCAACTAGTGTTGCTGTATCATTAGCTTTCAGGCATTCTTCTATTTTATCTAGCAGCGCTTCTCTGCCGACAAAGTTATAATTTCGAAGAGGGACTTGCCAAAATTCAGGTAGATCTTCCTTAAGTTTGAGACTATAAAGATGTTCTATGGCTTCCTTAAAATAATTGTCTTTTCTTGTAATACCAACTCTCATTGTTGGCCAGTCAAATAGGAGACATTGCAGAGTTGTTTAATTGTGGAGCTGGCAAGAGAAGTAATAAATTTGCACAAAGCACCCTCAAGCAGAGCAATTGTATCGTATATTTTATTGCGCAAAATGTTCTGTTTTATATATAACCAAAGCCTCTCAACAGGATTGAGCTCAGGTGAGTATGGAGGTAGGCATATAATGTCGATATTTTTAGGTACCTTTAAATTTTTTCCAACTAGCACAATCCATAACAAGAAAAGCCTCTCGTGTTTCTAGATATTGCGACATCTGCTCAAGAAATATGTCTATGCAATCAGTGTTGACATTTGAGCTAGAACTCTCTCCATTTCTAGGATTAACCGCACTATAGAGATAGAAATTTTGCCTACCTAATTTTGTTTTAACCTGTGTTCTAATCCCCTTTTTAAACCACCCATGTCCAACCTTTGAATGTGTGCCAAACCGTGATTCATCAAAGAAAAATAGCTTCATTGAGATTTTTTTTTGAATTCCTCTTGTTTGCTTTTATCTTGTCCATTATGAACTGGTCTTGGTGTAATATATGAGAATTTCATCTTTTGCATATAGCGGTGTACTGTAGATTTGCTGATATTTAATCTGAACTTTTCCTGGATTCTTATTCTCATTTCTTTAATGGTAATATTAGGATTTTCTTCTATCCACTCTTCAATTTGCTGTAGTTGAACCTGATTTAATTTAGTTTTTCTACGGCGTTGTGGAGGAGCAAACAGTTTTTCTTCTCTGCCAAATTTTAGGTCATGCAGTAAGTGCCTTTCTTGAAATGCAATATATTTTTGCTACAGCCGTTATACTGTACTTTTTTGCTGCAATTACAGCATTTAGTTTTTTTGAAACATATGCATTATTCCTTACTTTCTTCAGCATTTCTTTTGCTGATTCTACTACTTTTTCATCCAATAATTTTGATCTTAATGCCATTTATACCTCAACTATTTTACTTACTTCATTATCGCTTTTCTTCCATCTTTGTCCATCTGTTTGCCGTGTAATGGGAATTGGTATAAGATGGTAGTCCTATTCCTCAATCTTTACTAGAAATCTTTGCTGATAATCAAGAAAATAATCCTTCCTTAGAAACTTTCCATGAAGCGTTTGGGATATTAATAAGTTACTCCATGTTAACTACCAAAAAAGATCATAGTATGTTAATACACAGCTTGGTTCAAGAAGTTATAAGGCTAAAGTCAGAGAAAAGTGGAAAAACTAAAGAAGACATAAAGACTGTTTTTCAACTATTACAAAAGGGTTTTCCTTACCACAGTGATAAACTAGAAGATTATGCTAAGAAACGACAATTATTACCACATTTAGAAGCATTTTTATCACACATGGATAATTTGCTAGAAAAAAATTCTTCAGAAAAGCAAACAACAGAAAAGGATTATCTTTTAGATTTGTTAATGTGGATTAATGATGGATACTCTGATTTAGGTAACCCTAAAAGACAAAAGGAGTTGATCGAATGGATTTTACCTATTCTTCAGAGGCATTTTATCCCTGATTATGAAATTGCTATACTGCTGGTAAATCTTGGTATTGCTCATAATGCTTTAGGTAGTTCTCAGAAAGCAAGAGAGTTGCTTGAACGTGCTTTACCTATTTTTGAAAAACACTATGGCCCTGATCACCCGAAAGTTGCTACACTACTGATAAACCTAAGCGACGCCTATGGTGCTCTAGGTAACCATAAGAAACAAAAGGAGTTGTTTGCACGGGCTTCATCCATCTTTAAGAAACATTATGGCCCTGATCATCCGGAAGTTGCTAAACTGCTGGCAGAGCTAGATGATATTTAGGCTTTTAGCAACACTAGATTAATAATCACTTATTTTATAATCACACTTCCAAAACTAACCTGTTTGGATCTTCTATATAATTTTTTATTTTAACGAGGAAAGTTACTGCTCCTTTGCCGTCAACTATTCTGTGATCGTAAGAGAGAGCAATGTACATCATAGGTCTGATTTCTACTGCATTACCAACAGCAACTGGCCTGTTTTGTATTGAATGCATTCCAAGTATTCCAGATTGCGGAGGGTTTATTATCGGAGTGGAAAGAAGTGAACCGTATACTCCACCGTTTGAGATGGTAAATGTTGCACCTTCCATTTCTGATACTTGTAATTTACCCTCACGAGCTTTTTTGCCAAGAGCAACTAAAGTCAACTCAATTTCTGCAAATGACATCTGATCGACACCCCGAATAACTGGTACAACAAGACCTTTATCGGTGCCAACAGCAACACCTACGTCATAGTAATGTTTATATATGATTTCATCGCCTGAGATTTCAGCGTTAATTTCAGCAATTTCTTTCAATGCTTGCACCGCCGCCTTTATAAAAAACGACATAAAACCAAGTTTTATTCCATATTTTTTTTCAAAGGCGTCCTTATATTTTGCTCTTAGATCCATGACATTCTTCATGTCAATTTCATTGAACGTGGTCAGTATTGCAGCAGTATTTTGCGATGCTTTCAAACGAGCGGCAATTACTTGCCTTATTTTGCTCATTTTTACTCGTTCCTCTCTTTGCTCTCCATTTACTACACTTTTTGGCAATTCATATTGTTTTATTGCAGGTTGTTCAGCTTTGTTCATATGGCCTATCACATCTGCTTTTGTTATTCTGCCTCCCATGCCAGTTCCTTTGACGCTTTCTGCACTGATTGCATTTTCTTCCATAATTTTACGAGCTGATGGAGCATCTTTTTTAGCAGCACTTTCGCTTTTATCTTCTTTTCTCGCTTCCTCTTTTACTTCTCCCATGGAAAGCTTCGCTAACAATTGATCAGGACTTATTACATCATCTTCTTTTATAAGAAATTCAGTTATTTGCCCCGAAGCTTCTGCAGTTAATTCGAGTGCTGTTTTGTCAGTTTCAATTTCAAAGATCAAGTCATCTACTTTTACTGCTTCTCCAATACCCTTCTTTATTTTTACTATACCTTCTGTAACTGATTCACCACCAAGAGTTTTTGGTGCTCTGATTTCTATAATTTTGCTCATAAAACAACTTCCGTATAAAACTTTCTATAGATTTATACATGAAAAGAGACATGTAATAAACTAATAAATTCATTGAGGCTCTTATCATTTAGAAGTGGACAACAACTCCCAAATGTCATTCCAGCGTGTGACACTAAGTCATAAAAATTCCTTGACACCCTTCGCCAACCCCCTTATCATGAAAACGAAGCTATTTATTTATCTTCTCTGTACAGATTAAATGACAAAAAAACTCAACGTATCTGGCGTCTCGTGTTTAATTTTTTGCACTATGTGCACCTTATGTCTTTACCAAACTTCTACCTACATAAGCTGAAACGCGCTTATAAAGCGTTTAAAACATAAAAAAACGCCGATTTAAAAAATGGATAGTGAATAACTAGCTACCCTAGGGTTTCTTTTGCCTTTTTTTTATTTGGTAAATTTTTTAATGTTTATACGGAAGGTAGCGCGTGACGCTGGAACCCCAAAAAAAGGAGGCACTGGAACGACAAAGTGGAGTGTCTGCTTCTGTCATCCTATGATAGCTAAAAAGACCTGGTCACGCGCTGGAATGACACCGAAGGGGCTACTGCCCTCTTGGATGGAGACCAGTGTCAGCCACTTAGATGATACCTTTTTTCTACTTAGTTTAGGTTATGCAGAAGTCTAATACAATTATAGAACAAGCTTAAAAATTCTGGTAAAGTAGTTTTATTTACAAAGAAAGAATATGCTACTTGAAATTGAAAAGCGCAGCATAACAAATGCATTGTGGAAGTTGCAAGAAGCAGATCAAAGGCAAATCTTAACTCTTACACAGAGATTTGAGTTACCAGAAATATTAGCAAGAATATTGGTTACTCGTGGTGTTAACATAGAAAATGCAAGCGACTTCTTATATCCACTAATCAGATCGCTATTACCAGATCCCTTTCACCTTCTTGATATGGATAAAGCTGTTTCTCGTATAATACGGGCAATAAAAAATGATGAAAACCTTGCAATATTTGGTGACTATGATGTTGATGGTGCAACGTCGTCAGCATTGATTAACAGGTACCTGAGAGCAATCGATATACACTCTATAATCTACATTCCAGATCGTGTTGATGAGGGCTATGGATTAAACACAGATGCTTTATTACAACTTAAAAAGAATGGAATTGATTTATGTATTTCCGTTGATTGTGGTACGCTTGCATATCAACCAATAGAAGATGCAAAGGCTTTTGGTCTTGATATTATAGTTGTTGACCATCACCTTGGTACGGAAAAATTACCAAGCGCCGTAGCAGTTGTGAATCCAAACCGCCTTGATGAGAGCTCTCCTTATAATAACCTAGCAGCAGTTGGAGTGTCATTTCTGCTAATTGTTGCTCTTAATAAAAGCCTACGTGAGCAAGGATTTTTTACCAACAAAAAAGAACCAGATTTATTTGATCTGTTGGATTTGGTTGCCCTGGGAACTGTCTGTGATGTTATGCAGATCACAGGCCTCAATAGAGCACTTGTCTCACAAGGATTAAAAGTTATGTCAACAAGAAAAAACGTTAGCTTGCGTGTTTTATTTGATGCTTTGGGAATCCTTGAAAAACCAAGTGTTTCTCGATTAGGGTTTAGTATTGGGCCATGCATAAATGCTGGAGGAAGAATAGGAGAAGCATCGCTTGGTGCAAGGTTGCTTTCCACCGATGATGATGAAGAGGCACATTCAATCGCGCTAAAATTAATAGATTTGAATAATGCAAGAAAAGTGTTAGAAAATGAGGCTCTCTTGGAAGCTACAGCACAAGCGGAAAAGTCTGCCCAATCAGGTGCGAATTTTATAATGATAAGTGGCAATTGGCACCAGGGAATAATTGGTATAATTGCATCAAGGCTAAAGGAGCAGTTTCACTTGCCAACAGTAGTGATATCTTTAAATAATGGAATAGGAAAAGCAAGCTGTAGATCAATTTTGGGAGTTGATATCGGTGCTGCAGTCCTTTCCGCAAAGTTTATAAATTTGATTATTGAAGGTGGTGGCCATAGTATGGCGGCAGGATTTTCAATCAAAGAAGACAAAATAAATGATTTGCATGATTTTTTTACTGAAAGATTTTCAAATTCTATAAATGAGAAAACTTTAAAAGCTGATAGTATAGTAACTGCTAAAGCAATAAATTTGTCTTTATGGAATCAATTGCAACGCTTGGGACCATTTGGAGTTGGAAATCCTGAACCAAGGTTTATTATCCAAGGAGCAAAGATAAGAAAGCCTGAAGTTATAGGAGTTGACCATATAAAATGTTTTATTGCTGATGATAATGTTATGGTAAGAGCTATTGCATTTCGTTCTGCAAATACTCATCTTGGCTCTGCTATCATGCAGGGTAATGTTAAAGCTATTTTGGGTAAAATCTCTATGAATTACTGGAATGGCAATGAATTTGTACAATTTTTGATAGAAGATGTATTAACCATCAGTTGAGTGTATCTGTTCAGCAGAGTGACAAAATAGGTAGACAAGATAAACCAAAAAATCGAGAAAAAGTGAGTTTACAACAACTGGTGTCATGAAATTATCTGACATTGATTTCCATCCAAGAGGGTGTCATCCCAGTGCGTGACACTGGGATGACACCCTACTTAACCGTCATACCGCCGCGGTATCTCTTAGCCGCTAACAAGTAGCGGGATGACGGTTGTCGTTTAGCCATAAACATTAAAAAATTTACCAAATAAAAAAAAGGCAAAAGAAACCCTAGTCATTGTCCATTTTCAGTATTGGCGTTTTTAAGTCTTAAACACTGCAATTTAGCTGCTTTTGAATGCAACTAACCTACGCTGCAAATGTTTAAGAAATTTACTAAACAGAAAAAAAGGCAAAAGAAACCCTAGGGTAGCTAGTTATTCACTATCCATTTTTTAAATCGGCGTTTTTTTATGTTTTAAACGCTTTATAAGCGCGTTTCAGCTTATGTAGGTAGAAGTTTGGTAAAGACATAAGGTGCACATAGTGCAAAAAATTAAACACGAGACGCCAGATACGTTGAGTTTTTTTGTCATTTAATCTGTACAGAGAAGATAAATAAATAGCTTCGTTTTCATGATAAGGGGGCTGGCGGAGTTTGTCAAGCAAGTTTTTTTTGTTTCTATGGGTCAGTTGGTACGCGCTTTGCCTTTTAACAGATGTAAAAGCACAATTATTACGAACAACATTCCACCAACAACTGATATAGCGCCACCTATAATGAAGCACGTGCGTGCTAACATTGACGAAATACTTGGCAGATCTGCAACCTTCCTTAAAGCACCATATCCACCAAGCCACACAAGGCCAGTGATATGGAGAAAATGCCCTATACTGTAGGCATAAATCTGTAATCTTACCATGGAACCTTTTATCTCTTTAAAGTTTAATTTGGGTAACAGCCAATAAATGAAATTCATAAAAGCTATAGTGATCCCAACTACAGAACCGTGATAATGAGCGGGAATGGTGACATTTCCTTCAATAGCCAGCACTCCAAGCACATCTCCATAAATGAACAACAAGAATGAATGTAATAAATAGTTGCTTTTATTATTAATAAAAGTTCTGATGTTGCAGCACACTAATATTATCAAAAAGCACGGCAAAACTGCTCCAGCAATCCTCATATGCCAAGTAAAAAACTGTATTAACTTGGCACTATCAACTGGATAAACAAAATATACAAACGGTGCGCCTACAGCTAAAATCGTGTTTATAAATAGTGGTAAAATAGTAATTTTATTGCTTGAAGCTAAACTAATATCATTGGAACTTAGCATTATTAAATAGACTAAAAACATTCCTTGAGTAAAAGCAAACTGCAATAAATGTCCGCCTCCCCAAAAGAGATATTCGTAAAATAAATTATTATCTGAGTGATATAGACCTGGAGGCATATTATTATATGCTAAAACAAAGCAAAGAAATGACGATACAAGTATAATAACTAGCCCAATTTGCCCAACAGAGAGAAATGAAACCTCTTTTTTTGATGTGTATGCTAGCATTGTATTTACTAATATACTGGCAATAAATAAACTGAGTCCAAGTAAAAATAATTTGTTTTGTAATACGGGAATATAGTTACTTTTGATAACTTCAGTGTTTGGAACGAATGCGGATATAAACATGAGCAGCATCGAAAGGGTTGATAGAACCCATGAAAAGTTAAACCAACTATTGGTATTTTGTAGGTTTATGATAAAGAGCAGAGATATTATAGAGCACATCCACACTAAAATTGACAAGTTCACGTGTATTACCAGCGCATTATCAAAAATATATTGTGCAGAAGGAACAAGAGAGGAGATAAAAGGCAATCGTAGAAAAATAACAATTATTGACAGTAACCCAGAGCAAGCAAGGGCACATACTGCTAGGAATATCCATCTTTTACAAAGTGAAGCATTGTCTTGTATGTTAAGCACAATCTTTTTTCTCAATTTTGTTCAATACAATATATAACACTGCAATAATACCTAAAACATAGCAATAGTATACGTGTGGCATGACTGCCAAAGGTGAAACTCCAGCAATAGTGCTAGCCAAAAGCAATTGAGCGCCATACGGTATTAATCCTTGAAATACACAAGAAAATGTGCCTAACCATGTTGCACTATAGTGAGGCGGTATTTCATATTTCTTAGCAATATCTCTAGCAATTTCACCACTAAAAATTATAGCGATGGTGTTATTTGCAAGTAAAATATCAAATATACTGACTATTTTTGCAATAAATAACTGCGCAGTTTTTTGTCCACCACGTTGTATCATAACCCAAGATGAAAGTTTATCTGCAAGCTCCTTAGAATTTTTACCTACTAGTCCTGAAAGTCCGCCAACCATCAATGACAGTAGCATAATTTCATGCATACTCATAAACCCTTTGGTGATGTTTTGGCTTAAAAACAATAAACCATAATTGTTGTTATTTATAAATCCAATAATTCCAGCAAAAGTTATGCTTAAAACCAATGCCGTAAATACATTGATTCCAAAGTTTGCAAGCAATATAAGTATGATGTAAGGAGCCACAAGCAATAAAGAATACTCCTTAACTGAAATAGCAGCACTATTGCTTGAGCTATAAAATAATATAATTATTGTGAATATAGAAGCAATTAGTGCCACTTTTGCATTCAGTTTTAATTTTTTCTTTATATCAGCCTTTTGAGACATCACAGATGCAATTGTAGTATCAGAGATAATAGATAAATTGTCGCCAAACATTGCTCCTCCTACAACGGTTGCCACTCCTAAGGAAGGAGAAATCCCAGCTTGTGTCAGTTCAACTGCAATAGGAGCAATTGTTGCAATGGTGCCCATTGATGTACCAATAGCAGTGGAGATGAAAGCTGCTACAAAAAATAATCCTATGAGTAAAAATTGTGTTGGTATAAATGAAAGAGCCAAATTAACTGTGGCATCAGCACTACCGATTGCTTTAGTTACTTCACTGAATGCACCTGCAAGTAAGAAAATGATACACATAGTGATAATATTACGATCTCTTACCCCATCTAGAAAGGCATACATTTTTTCTTCAGTATTGCCCTTGTATAAAACCCAGCCCAGAGCTATGGCAGGAACAATGGCTACCAGTGGAGATAACTGATAAAAAGCATTTGACACGCCAAGAACAGTAAAATATATACCACTTCCTACAAAAAGAAATAGGAACAGTAAAATAGGCAAAAAATTTGTAAGATAAAACATACCTCAGCTCTGATAAACGCAAATCAACTATGATATAATTTATATTATTATAAACCACAGTTGGCACCTTGACCAAGGTTTTTCTAGAAAGCAATCTACCAGAAAAGGTTTCCATGAAAAGGACTATTATAATATATCATCTACTTGAATAAAACTGGGAGATAGAATAAGTAAAAAATATGAATGACATAACAACAAAGCAAGTCATATCCTTATGGGACACACAAGTTGGTGGGTTTTTGCCGGATAAAAGAGAAATGGAGATTGATAATATTTTTTTAATCTAATGCTTCAATGTTTCCGACATAGGAAAAGTATCATCTTTACTTTCTATAGAGGAAGGCACACTATTTTGATTATCATCACCATCAATTGGAGTAGTAGGGTGCATTAAAGCAACTTTCATAACTTCATCAATATTCTTAGCAAAAACTACGTTGATCCCCTCTTTGATGCTTGCCGGAATCTCTTGCATATCTTTCTCATTTTCACTTGGTATAATCACAGTTTTGATTGATCCTCTGAGCGCTGCAAGCAATTTTTCTCTTAAGCCCCCAATAGCTAAAACTCTACCACGCAATGTCACTTCGCCTGTCATAGCAACATTTTTGTTAACTGGTATATTCGTCATAAGAGAAACAATAGACGTACATACCGCGCCGCCAGCAGAAGGGCCATCTTTTGGTACTGCACCCTCAGGTACATGTAAATGTATATCATTATTTTGGAATTTTTCGGGCTTTATACCAAAAAACAAACAATTTGATCGAATATAACTATACGCAGCTTTTATAGATTCTTGCATAACCTCTCCAAGCTTTCCTGTGTATTTTATTTCTCCCTTGCCCGGAATTAGGACTGATTCTATCATCAAAATATCACCACCTGTTTCAGTATAGGCGAGCCCAGTTACTATTCCTACTAAACTCTCATTTTCCGCAATGCCAAAGGTATATTTACGCACCCCTAAATAATCTTGTAAATTGTCAACCCCTACGGATATTTTCTTATTTTTATCAGTCAATATTTCTTTAACTGCCTTTCTCATGAGCTTTGCAAGCTCCCTTTCCATACTCCGCACACCACTTTCACGTGTATATAAACGTATCAACTCGTATAACGTCTCATTAGTTATGTCCCATTCCTTCTGATACAAACCATGCTCCTTCTTTAACTTCGGAATAAGGTGGTGTGTAGCAATACTGATTTTTTCATCTTCAGTATACCCGGACAATTGTATAATTTCCATCCTATCACGCAAAGGATGTGGTAAATTTAAGCTGTTTGCCGTAGCTACAAACATTACACTTGAAAGATCAAACTCAACTTCCAAGTAATGATCCGTAAAGTGTTTATTGTGCTCAGTATCCAAAACCTCAAGTAATGCAGACGCAGGATCGCCACGCGAATCAGAACCCATCTTATCTATTTCATCAAGCAGAAAAAGCGGGTTGCATGAATTAGCTTTTTTCATGTGTTGAATGATTTTACCAGGCATTGAGCCAATATAAGTTTTCCTATGCCCTCGTATCTCAGACTCATCACGCACACCACCAAGAGCTATGCGAACAAAATCTCTTCCTACTGCCCTTGCCATAGACTTAGCTAAAGAAGTTTTACCAACACCTGGCGGTCCAACTAAGCAAAGTATAGGACCTTTTATCTCTTTTACTCTTTTTAATACCGCTAAAAATTCTATTATTCTATCTTTTACTTTCTCTATGCCATAATGATTTTCATCTAAGATTTTCTTAGCTGCATTTAAGTTAATTTTTGCATCTTTGTACTTTCCCCATGGCAACTCAAGCAACCAATGCAAGTAACTAGATATAACTGTAGCTTCAGGAGAAATGGGATTCATTTTCTTGTATCTCTTCAAATCAGTTATAGCTTTCTCTCTTGCTTCCTGAGAAAGCTTTGTTTCATTTATCTTTTTTTCAAATTCATTGAGTATATTCCCTTCATCACCATTCTCAAATTCGCCTAATTCTTTCTGTATAGCTTTCAATTGCTCGTTAAGGTAGTAAACTTTCTGAGTGCTTTCAACTTGCGATTTAATTGTCTTATATAAACGGTTTTGTGCGTTCAAAATACTCATTTCTCTCTCAATAAAAGCAAAAGCTTTTTTTAAACGCTCTTCTGGGTCATAAGCCTCAAGTATGCTTTGTTTATCTGATACTTTTATATTTAAATGTGAAGCTACCGTGTCTACAAGTTGATCAACTTCTTTGATTTGATCAATGGAGTTAATGGCAACCTCGGGCTGATTTTTCTTGTTTAGCTTACACCAGCTATCGAACGCGTCTACAACAGATCGCCTTAAAGCTTCTAAGTCAATATTGTCTTCATCTTCCTTATAATGACTGTCTAACTCTACCCTGGCTTGTAATAAAGTATGAGAGCTAATATATTCTACAACTCTTCCCCTTCTTATCCCCCGGATTATAACTTTTACTGCATTGTCAGGTAATTTTATTAACGGTTGTACAATGCTTGCTAACACACCTACTTCATAAAGATCTTCAGGCTCTGGATTATCAACAGAGCCATCTTTCTGTGCTACAAGAAAAATCTCATTTTGGTGATTACTACTACTTATTGCATACTCTAGTGCATTAACAGATTTTTCTCTGCCTATGAATAAAGGCACCATTATATTTGGAAAAATTACTACATCTCTTAAAGGCAATACTGGCAATGCAGTAAAACTAGAGCTTACAGCACGTTCAATGTTCATAATATATGCCTCAAATTAATCATTAACCGTTATAACATTGCCATTGTTATTATGATTAACCGTTGCTTTTCCTAATTCTACCATTTTCTTAGTGATTACTATAGTGCTACCTTCAAAGCCTCCGTTTCCAGATGTATACATAATGTCAAGCAAAAGTGACTCCAAGATAGCACGTAACATTCTTGCACCTGTTTTGTAGCTTATAGCCTTTTTAGCAATAGCTGATATTGCTCCATCTGAAAACTCAAGGTTTACTTTGCTAAACGCAAGCAATGCTTTGTACTGTTTTATTAGTGCATTCCTTGGCTCTGTCAACACATGTATTAAATCTTCATGATCCAGCTCATCTAAAACAGCAGTTATTGGAACCCGCCCTACAAATTCGGGTATTAAACCGAATTTGATTAAATCTTCAGGTTGAACATCATGTAAAGCATTCTTTTTCTTTTGCTCTTTAGACTGACTTATATCTGCTCCAAAGCCAACTGACGTTCCCTTTTTTCTCGCTTCAATAATTTTATCGAGGCCTTCAAAAGCTCCTCCACAAATAAACAGTATGTTACTAGTATCCACTTGTATAAACTCTTGTTGTGGGTGTTTTCGCCCTCCTTGTGGCGGAACATAAGCAACTGTACCCTCCATAATCTTAAGCAGAGCTTGCTGGACCCCTTCACCTGAAACGTCACGGGTTATTGAAGTGCTTTCAGATTTTCTTGTAATCTTGTCTATTTCATCTATAAACACTATACCACGCTGTGCTTTTACAACGTCATAATTTGCAGCTTGTAATAAACGCGACAACACGCTTTCTACATCATCACCCACATAACCTGCCTCAGTTAAAGTTGTCGCATCAGCCATAGCAAATGGCACATCTGAAACTTTAGCAAGTGTTTTGGCTAGCAAAGTCTTACCAGAACCAGTGGGACCAATAAGCATTATATTTGACTTCTCGATTTCAATATCACTTATAGCATGAAATTGTACCATGGATTGACAATGGTTATACATAGCTACAGATAAAACGTGTTGCGCGTGTTCTTGACCTACAACATGCTTGCTGAGAAAGTTTTTTATATCCTCAGGTTTCTTTAGTAATAGCTTCATATCAGATATACGATCTGAATTAAAAGATCTATCTTTCTTTTGACTTATTGCTTTATGGGATAATTCTATGCACTCATTACAAATAAACACCTTTAAACCATCCGAAGAGTTAGTAATCAATTTATCTACTTCATCTTGCGCCTTGTTGCAAAAAGAACAGTAGTGTAAATCATTATTGTTATCCATTAACCCACCTTTTGTTTAACTTTAATATTTTCAATTTCAATATCTGTACGCTCAGCTATCACCCTGTCAATTAAGCCAATTTTCCTTGCTTCTTCAGGATCCATGAATTTATCTCTTTCCATCATTCCTTCAATTTTCTTCAGTGAATTTCCAGTATGTTTTTCATAAATTTGATTTAGTTTTTTCTTAACCCGCAAAATTTCATTAGCATGTATTTCTATATCAGTTGCTTGACCATGATAACCACCAGATGGCTGATGTATCATAATTCTTGAATGAGGTAGAGAGTAGCGCTTACCTTTTGTACCAGCTGCAAGCAACAAAGAACCCATAGACGCAGCTTGACCTATACATAAAGTTGAAACGTCTGGGTTTATATACTGCATTGTATCGTAGATCGACAAACCAGCAGTTACAACACCACCTGGTGAGTTGATGTACATACAAATGTCTTTATCGGGATTTTCCGATTCTAAAAATAAAAGCTGTGCTACTATTACACTGGCCATATTGTCTTCAATAGGACCTGTTACAAAAATTATTCTTTCTTTCACTAGTCTTGAATATATGTCATAAGCGCGCTCACCGCGACTAGTTTGTTCAACTACAATTGGTATAAGAGTCATACCTTTTCCTATTAAATATTATCAAATAATTCCTTTAATTCTTTCACAGAAACAATCTGCTCTTCTTTACTAACTTTTTCTATTATATAATCTGTCACTTTATACTCAAGCGCTTGCCCTCTAACTAATTCTTGAAATTGTTTATTTGATTCAAAATGCTTAAGTACTCTGTCAAATTGCACATCTTTACTGACATATTGATTTACAATAACACCCAAAACATCATTTTGAGTTAATGATATTTTATGTTCTGCACTAAATTTCATAAATAACATAGCAAGCTTTACACGTTTTTCAGCTTCTTTACGAGAATCATTTTGAGCACCCAATTCTCCTTCCATTCTTTGTTGCTCCTGTTTTACTATGTCTGTGGGTAAATCAAAACTATAATTAGCATCCAAATAATCAAACAGCTCCTTTTTAATTAAGAGATTTCTCATTTCGGTGCACTGATCACCAATCATTTTTTTTGCATGATTTATTAGCAAAGAATAATCTTTAAACCCAATACTCTTAGCTATTTCATCATCATTTTCAAAATCTTTGGCAATTTGAATCTCATTAACTCGCACAGAAAAATCAGCTTCCTGTCCTGCAAGGGAAATGGCTTGGTAATTTTCAGGAAATTTCAACTTAAAGTTCTTTGTTTCTCCCTTTTTCATACCAGTTAATTGATCTTCAAAACCATTAATAAATGTGCCAGACCCTAAATTAACGGCAAAATCTTTGCTACTTCCACCTTGAAAGAGCTTATTCCTAATCCGCCCTTCAAAATCAATTATCAATTTATCCCCATCTTTCGCTTGATAAGAAGCATCATCAACAGAGGCAAAATTGGGGAACTTTGTTTTGATAGAATCAATAAATTCTTTTATATCTTCCTCTTCAATCTTTGCTTCAATTTTCTTTAAGTTTATTTTGTCAAGATCTATCATCGGTACTTCAGGCATCGACTCAAAAGATAGCTTGTATACAAAATTGCCCTCCTCATTTTCTTTGCCCAGATCTGGTAATGATATAACATCAACCTTAGGATAAATGTGAGACTTGACTCCAATTTTTTTCATCAAATCACTTGAGCAATAATCAATTGTATTATTTATCACATATTCCAAAGCCTCGTTTTTATAATTTGCAACAACAAGGTCATAGGGCATCTTTCCAGCCCTAAATCCAGGTGATTTTGCATTTTCTGCTATCTCTTGCAACCTGGAATTTACCTTTTGTTTTATATAATCACTACCAACTGTGATTTCATACTCATACTTTAGTTTATCTATACTAAGCTCTTTGTAGGTATATACGCTACTTACTTCGACTGTATTTTGAGGTATATTATTAGACATCATAATTCATTTATTAACATTTTAATTCATATCTTAATAGAGTCATTTTACCAGAATTTAAGTTAAACACAATCCTTAAGAACAGGTTTTTACACAAACAAAAGTGTATTTAGTGATTATAAATTTTCCCTTAAAACCTAAGTTACATGACTTTAAAGTGCGGATAGAGGGACTCGAACCCCCACGAGCAAGCTCACCAGGACCTAAACCTGGCACGTCTACCAATTCCGCCATATCCGCAAGAAATTTTCAGTACCCTATTATAGGTATTCCATTAAAAATATTCAAGGTTTAAAGTCTTACTTAATTTATGGTATTTACACAATCAAAAAAGCTTATTAACATTTCTTAATGAAAGCTCTAAACCCTGAAAATCAATAATGAGATTAATAACAAGCTTCTTACTCGCAATTTTTTTGATTACACAAAGTGGTTGCACAACCCTTATAATAGGTGGTGTGGTGGCTACAGCAACAGCAATAACAATGCAGGACAAATCCTTGGGAAATATCATTGATGATACGACTATGGTCATCAGAATTAATAAGGGGCTCTTAAAACATGGACTATTTTCATCCATAAAGGTTAAAGTAAGTGAAGGAAGAGTATTGCTCATTGGAAGTGTTGACACTCCTGAAAAACAACTTACAGCAGAAAAAATAGCTTGGCAGCAAAAAGAAATTAAAGAAGTGATAAATGAAATAAGAGTAGTACCAATTCAAATGGCTTCCATGCTAGACACCACTGTAGATGGCATGATAACAGCGGAAATAAGAACAAGACTTCTGGGAAAAAGAAATATTAAGTCAATTAATTATAGCGTTAATACGGTTGATAGAGTTGTTTATTTGATGGGTATAGCCCAAAATAAAGCGGAATTAAAAGCTGTAATAGCAATTGCAAGAAAAGTAAAGGGAGTAAAACAAGTTGTAAGTTATGTACGATACAGGTACAGTAAGTTACGCCATTAGGCAAAAATCGCTTTCAAATTATAACATTTGTACAGTTGTGACAATAGGTAGAGAACATAAATGAAAATTGCCTTTCAGATGGATGAAAATATAAATTTTGAAACTGACACTACATTCGTGCTAATAAAGGAAGCACAAAGGAGGAAGCACGAAGTTTTTGTCTATGCTCCTAACAATTTAGCACTAAAGCTAAACCATCCAATTGCTCTGGCTCAGAAAGCCAGCGTTGATGATTTTAGTTTTATCTCTAAAGAGGATGTAGCAATCAACTTGAATGAAATGGACATCATATTTATCAGACAGGATCCACCCTTTGATATGCGTTATATTACAACAACATATATCTTAGAAAAAACCAGCGCATTGGTAATTAACAATCCAACAGAAATAAGAAATTGTCCTGAAAAATTGATAACTTCATTATTTCCAGAGCTAATTCCGCCAACTTTGATTACTGAAAATATATCAATGATTAGAGATTTCTACTACAACTATCAAGATATTATTCTGAAGCCGTTGTATAGTTATGGAGGAAACGACGTGATAAGAATACAAGATGAGAATAGTATTCAAGTAGTAGTGGATCTCATGATAGCAAAATACGAATGCCCTGTGATTGCACAATCATTTTGTAAAAACATAGATAAAGATAAAAGAATATTGCTACTTTATGGCCAACCAATTGGTGTAATGAAACGAATTCCAAAAATCAGTGGAGAGATCAGAACAAACATGCGACTTGGAGCAAGTTTTGAGCCCGCTCAAATGAACGATAGAAACAATGAAATATGTAACAAAATTGGTCCTGAATTAAAGAAAAGAGGGCTAATATTTGTTGGTATTGATATTATAGATGACTTCCTGCTCGAAATTAACACAACTTCACCCACGGGAGTAGTTCATATCAATAAATTGTATAATATATCGCTAGAAAAGGATCTTTGGGACGTGTTTGAAGAAAAAGCAAGCAGCCATCAACTAAACCTGTGAACAATCACCTTAACAAACTCAGTAGTCCCATTCTTTATCCCTGTTTTTTCTGTACTATTGGTCATATCACGCAATTTTTGAGAATTATTTAATAGATCAAATAGTACCTCTGTTAGATTTTTTTTTGCTTCACTATTCTGCTTAACTATTATAGCTGCTCTCGAGTCTTCAATATATTTTGCGTTATAAAATTGGTGATTATCTTTTGAGTAAGGGTAAGGAATATATATAGCAGAACGCCTAGCAAGAGTGATCTCTGCTATTGAAGTTGCTCCTGCTCTGCTAATTACCAAGTGAGCATTGGCCAGTCTATTCTCCATATCATCAAAAAATTCACTCAATTCACAATCGATCTTTTCACTTTTGTATAGACTTTTGACCTTGTTTACATTTTTCTTCGTACATTGCTGCGTCACTCTAATTTTCTTTTTCATTTTAATAGGTAAATCACAAATTACGCTGCTTACTACATCATCAAAAAAATTTGCACCTTGGCTGCCTGCTATGACCAATATATTTAGGATTTTCTCAGTGCTAGAATGGCTCTGTGCTTTTATATCAACAAAATTTCCTGTAAAAATACATTTATTGCCCTCTGCATATTTAGTCTCCGGAAAGCTGGTTGCAATTAATTTTGCACTCTTGAAAAAGAATCTATTTACTCTCCCTAAAACTGTGTTTTGTTCATGTAAAATTATAGGTATAGAAAGAACTCTTGCTGCAAGAAGAGTTGGAAAAGAAGCATAGCTACCAAAACCAATGACCGATTTTGGTTTTAATTTTCTTACTTGATACAGTGCTAACATAGAGCTGTATATCAAGAAAAGGAAAAACTTAAATTTGTTGCTGCTTGGTCTACGTAATGGTAAGGTGTAGCTTTCTATGTCGGTATTTTTATTTGTTTTTTTATCAGTGAATAATATGCAATTGTATCCTTGTGTCTTTAGTGCTTTTGCTAAAGCTATGGCCGGAAAGATATGCCCACCTGTGCCACCTGTTGCTAAAATAATATCCATCTGTAAATAATAAATCCTAGATTGTTAACTGTTATTTAACAATTTGCACGTAGAATTTTATTAAGCGTTATGATAGTTGAGTTAAAAATGCCTAAAAGTAATAGTAAAAAAGAACCTAATGAGAAAAATAAACCTCAAGAACAAAGAGAAGGCAGAAGTGGAGGTTTTTTAGAACTGCTAAAAAATATAATAAAAATTCTTTTCAATTCGGTCATTGACCTACCTGAGCACGAGCAGCATAATAAAATGAAAAGCACTAATCTACAACAAGGTTTGGATACTAAAGGAAAAGGCCCAGAAGATCTTCATCCAAAGGCAAAGCTTGAAGTTAAAGAAGCAGCTAAGGGATTGAAAGAAGAGTTACAGAATTCTGATGCTGGTGGTAATCAATCTATTGAAACTAAAGTGCCTAATCAAACTACTACTCAAGACATTGACAACTCTAAAACGATGGAACGTTAGTTCAACTATTTAACATCTGCAGCAAGCACTGATTCATGTATCATCTCTGAAATGGTTGGATGAGGAAAAATCGTAGATTTTATGTCGAAGTCTATTCCTTCTAGTTGCTTTGCAAGAGCAAAATTGCTAATTAACTCCGTTACTTCTGCACCTATCATGTGGCTACCCAGAATTTCTCCGGTTTTTTTATCTATAATCGTTTTCACTAACCCTTCAGTTTCACTGAGTGCAACAGACTTACCATTAAAGTTAGAGTGAAATTTTCCTATTTTTATATCATACCCACCTTTTATTGCCTGTTCCTCAGTAAGGCCGATGCTCGCTATTTGTGGATGAGAATAAGTGCAATTTGGTATGCATTCTTTTTTTAACGCATGAGCATTTTTACCAGCAATCTTTTCAATGCAGATCACGGCTTCATGGCTCGCTTTATGTGCTAAACATGGTGGGCCAGCTACATCACCTATTGCATACACATTTGATTCACTAGTTTCATACCATTCATTCGTTTCAATAAAGCCAGAAGGGCTTAATTTAATTTTTGTATTTTCTAAACCTATATTTTCAATATTTGCTTGAATTCCAACCGCAACAATCACCCTCTCAAATTCTTTGCTCTCACCACTACTTAGTAGCACTTGAGCAGAGTCTTTACTTTTAGTAAGAGCTTTTACGCTACTGCTTGTATATATTTCTATCCCCTGTTTTGTGAATATTTCTTGTGCTAAATCTGAAATGTCCTTATCCTCCAGCGGCAAAATAGTGCTCTTTATCTCTATGATTGTTACATCAACACCCAAAGTACTATAAAAACTTGCAAATTCTATTCCAATTGCACCAGACCCTATAATTAGTAGCGATTTTGGTAATCTCTCTGGAGTCATAGCGTGCTGCGCATTCCATATTAAATCTCCATCTGCCTCTATTCCAGGCAGATTCCGTGCCCTCACGCCTGTTGCTAAAATGATATGCTTGGAAACAATTTCTTGTTCTTCCTTATCGCTAACGACTTTTATAGTACCATTGCCTGCAAGTTTACCAAAACCTTGATGAACTTTGATATTATTTTTTTTCATCAAATATGCAACACCGCTTGACAATTTATCAACAACGTTTCTTGAGTATTTCACTATTGATTGTATATCAAAATTCGCTCCCTTTACTTCTATACCAAACTCTTTTGATCTTTTTATTAGCCTATAAACCTCAGATGCTCTAAGCAGTGATTTTGTTGGTATACATCCCCAATTTAAGCATATACCGCCTAAATTTTTTTCTTTTTCCACAATTGCAGTTTTAAACCCAAGCTGTGCCGCCCTAATTGCCGCTATATAACCACCAGGACCGCTACCTATAACCGTAATATCATACTCATTCATCAGTTTTCTTCGTATTCAAAAAGATTATATATAACAGATGGAACCCATACAATCAATGGTCTGTCATCTACCGTCTTAAGAGTCAAGATAAAAGTTGTTATTTTTTATCATGGCATTTAAACAAACGATAATTTTTCTCATGACAGCAACTAATGCAACCTTAGCAGCTTTGCCAGAATCAACCAAACGCTGATAAAACGCTTTCATTTTTCTGTTGTGGCGCATAGCAACAAGAGCTGACATGTATAGTGCTTTCCTTGCATAAAACCTGCCTCCTTTGATTTGAGCTTTGCCAACTTTTCTTCCACTTTCACTAGTTTTAGGTGCAACTCCAACTAAGCATGCAATTTCTCTATTCTCTAATCTACCAAGCTCAGGCACCTCTGTCAGTAGAACGCTCGCCGTCTTTGATCCAATACCTTTATAGCTGATTAAAAGCTCATTTTTTCCTTTCAATTCAGCTATTGCGTCTTCTATGTCTTGCCTAATTTCTTTCAATTGTTTTTCAGCAAACCCTATCTGTCTTTTTATGTATTCTCTAGCTTTTCCCGTCGCACTTTGCAGGCGACACTTGTTTGCATGAATTGCATCATTTAAATTACGCTCAACTGCCCCAGCTCCTTTAATTCCTCTTGCTTTTGTGAAATTATACATCCTTTTACTTCACCGTCTTTACTGACAAATTCAGCGTATTTTTCCAGTAATTTAGCATCTAACTTGTCAGTTTTTGCAAAATGATTGCAAGCTTTGGCAAATGCATATACCCGATTCGGGTGAGCTTTATGGACAGTTATCTTGCAACAATTTTATAATGAGCTTTTCATAGCCACCAGCTTACACATAACTTGATGGGTAAATCGACTATATTTGTTTCTATAAACTTAGATATAGCATCACTCACGTTTGCTATGCGCTTATGCTTGCCATTAATTGAGATATCCAATGCTTCCTTGGAAACATCTACTCCCATGAAAATTATTCTAGCCATTTTTGTACCTATAAATATAATCAAACAATAATGCAAAATGCTGTATACAGGATTGTAATTCGATCTTTTAGATCCACCTACCGTTCGTACTACATTTTGCTTTAAGCCTTACTATTATCCACAAATAAAAACATAGTATTGTATTTACTCAAATAATTTAATTTTATTAACCTGAAAGCTTATTAGATTAAAATTATTAAACTAAGAGTTATAATTTTAGCAACTAAAAGCTGTAAATTGCACCATATAAACAGTTATTTCAAGCAAAAGTTATGCCATTAAGAGCTATGCAACAAACATTTATATTTGTGGGTAATAGTAAGATCTAAATCCGATAGAGCATTGTTGGCACACCATCAAAAGTCGCCTCAGACCTCTAATGCATCAATGTACAAACTTACACCTTTTAGTTGGTAATACCATTTTAGACGTTTATCATTCGTTTTAGAAAATACTATAGTAGCGGAATGACGAATTTTTGTTTTTCAAATTGTCAGTAAATCTAAGTCAGTTTAGCTATATAAAACATAGTATAAAAAGAGCTATTTTAGCAAAATTTTAAACAAATAAAGTTAATTACTTCACAATTGATACCTTACGAAAAAAGCACATTTGATACAGATTTAAAATACAAGTTAACGAATTATTATGATTTTTACCAAGATAATAATATAGTAAGGTTTGGTAGTGAGGTATCAAAATGGAAAAATACACCAACGCATGGTTTAATAAGAAAGATAATCATGATTGTGCAAATGATGGCACTTGCGGGCAATCTATAAAGGATTTTAGGATTGGTAATTCTGATATTTCTTTTTTTTGATAGTAACAAAAACTTAATTGCCAAAGTACCTAAACTACCAAAGTATTCTAGGGATAAATATGGGCATCAATTGTATAAGGAAGCTGAGTCAAAGCAGTTCAATTATTTTTCCATAAATATACATGATGTTTTGTCTAACAGCTTTACCGTTAAATACGGGTATATAAATTGTACTATAAAATACGACAACTTATCTGAGCAGGAACAAAACCAAATAGAAACAGACATTAAAACTACCTATGAAGCATTTAAAGAAAAGTTTTGCTTGAAAAATAGTAATGCAAGTTACAATATAACGGTTCACATTTTTAATAATAGAAGCGATTATACAAAGTATAACAATCTTCTCGGCATAGATGAAGATGGTGGTCCAGGATATATTACACGAGGAGTAACAGATTGTCAGAATATTCTGACATATAAGCAAAGTGCCATGGATTTTGTTCTAGGTCATGAGCTAGGCCACATATTTCAATTGCGTTTTTCACCATCGGCAACAGTCCAAACTTTGAATATTCTGGATACTGAACTCATAGCGAATGTCATTGGACGAGAGGTAGAAGAAAAAAATTATAAAGCTATTTGCAAGCAGATGGGTGTAGATGAATATGAAGGCCATGGATGGATGTTTAAATTTAAATATAAAGGTACACTTTATAAATATCACAAGAACCTTTCAGAAGAAGAAAAATTTAAAGCTATACAAAATGTCAAGAATATTCGTGAACTAGTAGATGAATATGAAGATCATGGATGGATATTTAGTTTTAAATACAAAGGCACCACTTATAACGTAAGATGCAAGTACTTTTCAGAAGAAGAAAAATTTCAATTTATCAAAGACATTAAGAACTCTCATGAATCGCTCGTTAGTGAACGTTATAGATTAAATGAAGGGTCATTAAGTCAGAATGCAACTGTAGTAATTTTTGTTGATGAAAACAAGGACATAGAGAAAATGTATTTTCATAATCCAGACAAGAATATGTCCAAATGGTTAGATAAGACACTCATAAGCAGAAGTAAGCCTGAACAAGATGTGGATGACACAGCAGGAAAAGAGCCTGAACCAGAATCAGCCGAAGAGGATACTCAGCAACCCAGTAATTTCTTATCCAATATTTTTTTTCAGCAATTAAATCCATTATTGATTCTATCTCATCACTCTTTTCATGGTTATTTGGGTCGAAAGAGAAAGAGTCTAATCAACAATCTGATGATAATCCTTCTTTGTTTAAGCTCGATGCTAATGAGTTAGATCACGAAGTTAAGCCTGATGCCAATGAGTTAGGTCACGATGTTAGAGATCACTTATCAGACAATTATAACCATTACAACTCATCTGATGGGCTAATGTAATATAGCTAATTTACAGTATCTGTTCAGATGCATGGCTAATGCTGAAACAAAAATTCCAGTGCCCCTGTGATGTCATCCCAGTGCTTGACACTGGGATGGCTTTGTTGCATCGCTCAAGTGAAAAGAACTGGCAGTTACTGACAAAATTCATTATAAATAGCCATTTAACTGTTGAAGAAAAAATATGCCACAAAAAATGAGAGTCAGTAACTGCCATGAATATAACAAATTTCTCCAAGAAAGAGGAAGCATTTTTTGTTATATCAATGACGCCATAGAAAAGTGGTACGAGAATGGTCCAAAAATACCAGGTGGCAACAATATTTATAGTGATAAAGTTGTAATTTTGGTGCACATAATAACTTGTTTATTTAGAATAGGCCTGAGGCAAACAGTTGGGTTTATAGCAGGATACCTTGAGCAAATTGGGAAAAATTTGCAAGTTATCAGCTATTCACAATCATCAAGAAGGTTTAAGAAACTTAATATTAAGATAAATGATTGCAGAAAATAATATGGAAGATATCGAAATTGCTATAGATAGTACAGGAATTAGTATATACAACAACACTCCTGGTCATAGCAAAGAAAATAGCGAAGATAGAAAGTATCGCAGCTATGAACAGACAAGAAAATTGCATGTAATGTTGAATACAAACAGCAAAAAAGCCATAGCTGTAAAATACAGTAATGGCTGATCACTATGGAGCTTGTGATTTGCTAAAAGAAGTCGATTTTCAGTATGTCATAAAAGTACTATATGCAGATAGGGCATATGACAGAGAAAAGCTCTATAAGCTGTGTAATCAATATGGTATAAAAACGAAAATTCCTCCGAAAAACAACGCAGCAGAGCATCCAAAGTATGGCTGAGAGAAATTCTGCAGTCAAGCTCATAAAGTCATATGATGAAGATGGTATAAAGAAGTGGAAAAAAGAGATGAGTTATGGAAAAAGATCTTATATAGAAAGTTTTTTCTCGCGACTGAAACAAACATTCGGATTTAGTTTTAGGAATAAATCTGAGATAAATCGAGAAAAAGAACTGCTAATCAAATGCTATTTGCTTAATAAATTCACTGATATTGGTATGGCTAAATTTGAGATAGCTTCATAAATTTATTGTGCGTTACCTACTATCCGAAGAGCGATGCAACAAAGCCATCCCAGTGTCAAGCACTGGGATGACATCATCTGTTGTGCAATTTACCTTTAAAAATGAATATCCGTACAGTTATGTGCTTGGCACTGAAATGGCATCATTTTTTATCTGTTGAAAATGTAAACCGAAAAATAGCGTGGCACTTTGTGCCACGCTTAGTACTGTAAGCTTAATCCAGCAATTAAATTAAGCGAGGTAAAATAAAAGGTAATGACGCTATATAATGTTCGTTCTTTTATGTCAAGCACTTTTTTGAATTTTTTTGGTGATAATTTTTATCCAGTTATTTTATTATTGTAGTATAATTTCAATGCCAGATACTATCATTATGATCACTATCTAAATTTAAATCGTAATTATCATCAAATTTATATATCCCCTCCATCTCTTCTCTATGCAATTCATGTGAATCACCTAAAGCTTTTTGATTAGAAACGTCAACACAATACTGTAACAGTGCTCTTAATACTCCAGCACTATCTTGATCTAAATTAAAATTGCTAAAATCAAATTTCTGCATATTCTCCACATGTCCTTCTCTACATAACCTACATATCTTAGCAAAAACCCTTTCACTTTCTCGACTCCAAGCATTAAGAAAGTAAGGATCTACTACTTTGCTAAATTGTTTCTCTATCTCTTCAAGAGAGCTCTCTGGATTAAGTTCTAATATTACTTTGAAAATCCCACTGCCATGGAATCTATAAAATTTACTAGATAAGCTATCTTTTACAAAATTAACTGCATCATCTATTGTAACACCAGAGCGAGATTCAAATATCATCTCAAATGCTCCATAACAACTATCAATACCAAAATTAATTATTTTTCCATAAAATCAATTACCTCTTCTAAGGAAATTTGTGGCTTATTCCTCAAGATAACTTCTAAACTCTTGACAAAATTATGCCCATGCTGACCCATAGCATGGGTTTTCCCATTTATTGTATAATGATATAGCTTCTTATTTTCTATTATATGCTTATTGCACTGGTAGATATGTAGCTTATTCAATTTGCCAGAATATTCCTCTATTTCCTTATCTGGTAATTTTGAGCGGAATTCCTTGATTACTTCGCGTATTATTCTATTGATATTACTCATGCTTATTCCTAATTAATATGTTAGTATTTTTATAAATTAAGTTATTATATTAAAATTCTTTCATGGATTTCAATATTAGCTCCGCACTACTTGTAGTTTTTGTAATGGGTCTGCCAATGACGATATAATCAGCTCCTGAATTTATTGCTTCTTTTGGTGTTGCTGTTCTTTTTTGGTCGTCATGACCTGGATCTATACGAATTCCTGGAGTAATAATTTTAAAGTCTTCACCGCATTCTCGGCGCACTTCCTGAGCTTCCAATGCAGAACAGACTATTCCATAGAGTCCAATCTTTTTTGCAAGCTTTGCAAGCAAAATTACCTGTGATTTTACTTCTCTTGCTACTCCAAGCTCGTTTAAATCCTCATTGCTCATACTAGTTAGCACTGTCACTCCAATCAGCTTTATTTTTGTGCCTTGCACTACACTTAGCGCTTCTTCAAGCATTTTTGTCCCACCGCTGATGTGCAGAGTTAACATTTCAACGTTCAGAACTTTTATTACTTCAACTGTTTTAGCTACAGTGTTTGGAATGTCATGCAATTTCAGATCTAAAAAAATTGGTACATTGCATTTTGCAACTTCTTGCACTCCAGAAAGACCTTGAGCAGCAAAAAATTCTAATCCCAGCTTTACCATGCCAACTTTACCACGCAGAGTATTAACTAGAGAAATAGCCTTATTTAAATCTTGTGTATCCAGTGCACATATTATTGGGTTCATTATCTTGCACGATTTATTTTATAATAAGACTATAAGACTAATTGTTGTGTTTTGCAAATACCTTCACTCTGATTACGTTCATAAGATTCTGTCAATAGTGAATTTGGCAATTTGATCGGGGTGGATGAGCGACTTGCATATCCAAGATCCTCCAGTAAACAATCAAACGTTTCCTCTGATGGTGATTCACAATAAACTTTATTTTTTGAGTCTCCTGTAATATTATTTTTCTACTACGATCTCCGATCGCTTCATTATTGTTTACCAATTTTTCTACCTTGTCTACCACAGATTCTAACATTTCCGGTAAATAACCCTTTTTCTCTTCTGCATTTCTCAACAAATCTTCTTCAAGTTGTTCTATTTGACTGTCTCGCTCTAAAAGTAAATTTTTTAAACCTTTTACCTCATTGTTACAATCTTTTCTTATTCCGTCTAACTCAAAAGACTGATTTTCAATTAAACCATTTGCTTCATCTAACTCGTCAAATTTCTTTTCCAATTTTTTAGATAAATTTTCCTTTTCTTTATTGATTTTTCTAATTTCACATTTTAGGTCATCTAATTTTGTATGCAACTTTTTTTCTTCCTCATATAATATATCTCTTTCTTTATAAAGTGTGTCTTCTTTCTCGTATAACTCCCTTATTTCTTTACGTAATTTTTCTACTTCCTCATTCAATTTTTTATTTTCTAATTCTTTGCATTGATTATTGTCTATTTTCCCTTTCAATTCTGTTATACGTTCTTCTTTTTCTTGTAACTGTTCACGTAAACACGAGATTTTAAGATGTAATTCTTCTTCTCGTGCAACAAGCTTATCTATTTCCTCTTTTGTTTTGTCCAATTCATTGTCTATTTCAAACGTACGATTCTTTGCTGTTTCTAATTTTTTCTCTAAAGATTTTTTTTCTTCAAGAAGAGATTCTCTCTCAACTTCTGACTCATTTACTTTCTGATCCAATTTTTTTTACTCTCTTGTCTAAATTTTGCTTTTCTTGAGTTAATTCATGTTTTAATTTTTCCACTTCTTTGTTTGCAGCTTCTTTTTCCAGAGTTATTTTATTTTCTAACTCTTGCTCTTTCTGAGCGAATTTATTTCTCTCAACCTCTATTTTTTTTATTATTACTAATTATTTTATACGAAAGTGCAAGCACCAAAACAGATAATGTAGCTAAAGCAAGAATTAGAGGAAGAGGCACATTAGAAGTTACAATAAGCGCTAAAGATGTAAGTAACGTAAGAGTAGCTAAGGAACTAGCTACAAAATAAAATGCATTAGCCTCACTAAGCAAATTGCTCATTACTCCCCTCCCCCCACGTTCAGTTGTGTATCAAGTGTACCATTGTACTTATAAGTCTAGTTAGCTATTGATCGGGGTAGAAATACTGGTATATCCAGAATCACATAAAGCGTCATTCAGCTTATGTGATGGTCTGGATGTGTATTGCTGTGATTCTCCTATAGAATTTTCAATTTTCCTGTTAGTCTGCTTATTCGACACCTCTCCAATATTATATTCAATACAAAAATCTTTAATTATAGTATAAGCAGAAGTTCCAATCTTGTTGTTTAACTTTTCAACTATATAATTTATAAAACATTCCACATCTGCTGCTGAGATAGAGAGTGTTGTAAGTCTTATTTCGTTTAAAATTCTTAAGATAGCATGCTTGTACTTTTTATTTTTTAATTTTTCATTCAGACCACCCTTCAGTATATTCTTAAGTATACTTCCTTCTATCATAGTAAACTTGAGTTTACTACTCAAACGACTTCCCCTAACAAGTGATGCATCTAAATCTTTCAGACTAACATTAGTTGTAGCAAACACTGTCACACCTTTATCAGCTTCATCGAATCTAGTGAAAAAATAATTTAAAGGTACTCGATTGGCATCAGTGCGTTCCTTGCCAAAGCTGTCGATTTCATCTATAAGAACTATACAAGGAGCGTTTTCGTTTGCTTTATTAAAAAGCTCATTTATATTTGATTTTTCAAGCAAATCAGCTCCAGAAACTTTTATAAATGTAGTTAGAGATATCAGCTGATCCCCAATCGCCTCAACAATTGAACTCTTACCAGTTCCTCCTGGACCGTGAAAAATGAATCCTCTTTGTATTTTTTCTTGCTCTTCTTCTGAATCACCTGATTTTGCTGAAGACACTATATTAATATTATTTTTTATTGATTCACAAATATTTGCTAATTTTGTTTTTATCTCTTTTATAAATATAAAATCCTCAAATGCTTTCTCCCCTCTTTTTTCACCTTTTGCGCAAAATTTCATAAAAATCTTTCCTTGTGTTTTACTTTCTGTTGCAGCACTAGCAATCTTTGCCTTTAGCTCTTCCACTTCATCTTTTTTTTTGCAGCACTACCCATTAGCTTTACAATTTCATTGTATTGACTACTAAGCCTCTTATTTAGCTCTTTGATTTGAAGCTCTAAGCTTTGTATTATATTTTCTTGCTCTTTAGCTAATCCATTTTTTTCATTAGGTTCTGCTTTTTGTGCATCAAGCTTTTTATTCTGGCTGATCATTTTACATGAAAGTACAAGCACCAGAACAGAAAGTATAGACAAACTCAAAGCAACAGGAAGAGCTACATTAAAGGCTGCAACTGAAGACAAGAACTTAACATAAGGGGCAACAGCAAGTGTCTCAGACGCAAGCAATACCAAAGTAGCAAGAGCACCAGCTATAAGATAAGGTGCATTGGCTTTACTATATAAATCCCCCATTATTATTCCCTCATAATTAATAATGATTACAATAGCATGGATATTAAAGGAAATAAAGCTATAAAAATCAGTATAAGTCTATATTCACTATGTATTTTCCGTCTTCAGTTTCAAGCTCAGACTGCATCCACTCTATCGTTTCCACATTGCAAACTGCCTGCAAATCATTCTGTGCGGATTGATTCAATTTATCCTCTCGTAGATCTGCTTTTATCATCAACTTTTTTATCAGATGCTTAACTGATACATTATTATCTGCCTTTATCTTTCTGATAATGTTTAATATCTGAATAACATTATCTCCCATTTCCTCTGAATATTTATCGTAGATAAGTTCTTCTTTGCTCGGCCAATTACTTTGATTGTGTACAGAATTATAACTATACAATTGGTGGTATATCTCTTCTGTAATGTAAGGCAAGAAAGGTGCAAATAACCGCAAAATAATATTCAGTACATACGCCAAGCTTTGTTTTGCACTTAAACTGCTTCCGTACGCACGTTTTTTTACTAACTCCAAGTAACTATCACAAAAATCCTTCCAAAAAAATTCCTCTATTACGCCCAAAGCTTCGCAGTATTCAAATTGTAATAGGTTGTTCGTTGCTCTTTCTATAACTTTGTATAACTTAGACAATATCCACTTATCCATTGTCCCGTGAGCAGAATTTATGCTCATCACTTGATGCTTTTCCATGAACATGGAAACGAACTTGCTAGCGTTCCAAAGTTTTGTAACGAGGCGCTTGCCAATTTTGAATGTATTTTCAGAGTAGACTGTATCAACTCCAAGCCTTGAGTTCGCTGCCCAATAGCGCACTACATCAGCTCCATAAGTTTCAAGTATTACATGAGGAGTGATGATGTTACCCTTTGATTTACTCATCTTTTTCTTATCATCGGCTAAACACCAACCGCTGATCATAATGTTTTTCCAAGGTAAAGAATTTGCATGATAATATGCCTTTAAAATAGTATAAAAAGCCCAAGTTCTTATTATCTCATGGCTCTGGCTGCGCAGATCTGCAGGAAATATTGTATTATAGCGATGATTTGGTAAGCTAAACTCACTGTTTACTGCCAGTGCACTCAGTTGAGGAGTAATTGAACTTGTGGCCCAAGTATCCATTACATCTTGATCTGGGATAACCTCTTCTTTGCTATACCCTTTTGGCAAATCTTTGAGTGGATCTATAGGTAGGTCCTTTATCTCAGCTAGAATAATTTTACCTTCTTCTCCCTTACGTTTAGAATACCACGCTGGAAATGGCACACCAAAATAACGTTGCCTTGAGATGCACCAGTCCCAATTTAGCCCTTCTATCCACACTTCCACGCGTTTACGCATAGTAGCTGGATGCCAATTGCATTCTTTTACTTTATCTAATACTTGAGCTTTTTGCTCTAAGGTCTTGATAAACCATTGATAAGTAGGCAATATCTCAAGTGGTGCACCAGATCTTTCTGCACACTTAACAGAATGAGAAATGTTAGTGCTTTCTATCAAAAGGCCTCTTTGAGTTAGGATTTCGATTATCCGCTTTCTTGCTTCTTTAACTTTCAATCCATTTATTTCATTTAGTATATCGTCTGTCATCCGAGTAACTGACACTGGGATCCATTCTTCTTTTTTCTGACCATACGCTGACATGATATCTTCCTCTGTCATCGCTGGCATTGGCTCTTTTTCCTGGATTCCAGTGTCAAGCACTGGAATGACATCATCTAGGTCCATCCTTCCATCCTGATCGATGATAATTTTCATCGGTAGATTATGCTTTTGCTGCCAATATATGTCGAGTTCATCACCGAATGTACAACACATAACAAGCCCAGTGCCTTTATCTATTTTAACCTTATCATCTGCTATTATTGAAACTTTCTCCTCTGTTATTGGCACTACCGCTGTTTTTCCGATCAGATGAGTGTAGCGCGTATCCTCTGGATGACAAAAAACTGCAACACATGCAGGAAGTAACTCAGGCCGCGTAGTTGCAATGTTGATCTGCTCATTTTCTTGAGTAGAGAAAACTATCGTGTTTAAGGATGACTCAAAAACTTTATCTTCTATTTCTGCTTGCGCAATTGCGGTTTTATCAACCGGGTCCCAAAGGATGGGCTGCATTTTTCTATATGCATATCCCTTATTATATAGATCAATAAACGACATCTGTGAAAGCGTCACAGTTTCCTTGCTGATCGTGTGATATTCCAAATCCCAGTCATAACTAATGCCGACCGATTTAAATAGTTCCTTGAATTCTTGCTTTGATTTTTCAATAACCTCATGGCACATCTCTATAAATTTTTCCCTGCCAACTTCTTTTGCGCGGGTTTTATAGGTTTGCTCAACCAATCTTTCAGTGGGAAGCCCATTATCATCAAACCCAATTGGGTAAAACACATCTTTTCCCAGCATGCGCTGAAACCTTGCAATAAAGTCCGTGTGGCAATAGCTAAATATATGGCCGATATGGAGTTTTCCTGATATTGTCGGTGGAGGCGTGTCTATAGTGAAAGTGTTATCCTTTTCACCATTCCATTTATAAACTTTACTACCTTCCCATAATATGTTGCATTTGTCTTCAACTTCTTTAAAGCCGTATTTTTCTTTTAACATAAATATTTCTCAATTTTAAACTTTAAGCTAGCAACGTCATACCGCCGCGGTATCTCTAGATCCCGCTAACAAGCAGCGGAATGACGATGGTCGGTAAACCTAAATTACTTTAGCTATAGCACAATTACGGCAATTTTACGCCAAAATTTTTTGTTTACGAACATAAATTTTCTGTGCTATGATAAAAATATTACTTGACCTTAGGTTCTAAGGGTATTATATAATGTTAAATTATAATTGGGGTTCGTTATGCTAGGCCTAAAGAATGGTACAATACAGGTTGCCGATGATAAAATAGTACTTGTTATAAAAAAAGATGATTATGAAGAATTTAAAAAGTATAAAGACGTAGGTAGGAGTGGTGCTATAATTGATGACAAGTTTTATGTGGGCTGTACGCTAAATGATCAACAACTATATATTACTGGTTCTTATCCTCAAGAAGAACTAGGAGATAATATAATCATGAATGTAAAATCCGTTGGGAAAAATGGTGGCAGATATTTTAGTCGCCCAGGAGAAATGGAAAGTCTGTTAGGCCTTAACGATGGGAAAGAGGAGATTATGGTAAAAGCCCTATCTTGCCATCCCACAGTACAATTGTTAGAAGAGAAAAATGCTAAAATAACAGAATTGGAAGCATTAGATGCTGTGGCGTTACAGCAAAAGTTAACAGAGAAAGAGAATGAAATGACAGCATTAAAAGCTCAACCAGATGCTGCTCAGTTAGAAGCCAAAAAGGATGAAATAAAAGACTTACAAAATCGATTGGCTGAAGCTGAGGAGAAAAATAGAAAACTAGAAGATAAAAGCAAAACAACTGAGCAACCAAAACAAGGCAATGGAGCACGGTACACTGCTACTATTGGTATGGGTCTTGCTGCTGGACTGATAGCATTTACTGCACTTGAACGTACAGTTAAGTTAGAGATGTTAGTAATGATTGGTATAGCAGTAGCATCTGCACTCGTAGCCGGTGGTATTACATATGCAGTATTACCTAGTACTCAAGTAGATGGGGCAAAAGCACAAGAAGTAAATGAGAATGGGAAAAAGAAGTAACAAGGGTTAAGCCGAAATGTACGTGTCAAGTAAAACACTTGACGCGAACTTCAGTTTTTATATTCCTTCATTAGCATAATATAATTTTGTGCTGATTGTGTAATATGTTTAATTTCTTCATTCGACATTTTTTTGAAGAATTTTGCTGGCCTGCCAGCCCATATTTCCCCACTTTTTATCACTTTTCCGTGTGTTACCAGTGAGCCAGCAGCTACCATAGCTTCAGGCTCCACAACTGCATGGTCCATCACGGTAGAGCCCATACCAATAAACGCCTTATCATGCACCGTGCATGCGTGCAACACACAAAAATGTCCCACTGTTACCATGCTGCCAATAATTGTGTCACCACCTGGGTTTCTATCCACATGAATTACCGTTCCATCTTGAATATTTGTTCCATTACCTATTTTTATTGATCCAACGTCCCCTCTGATTACACAATTAAACCAGATGCTTGCATCTCTTCCTATTTCAACCTTGCCTATGATATGCGAACCACCTGCGATGAAAGCACTTTCGTCTATTTTTGGTTCATAATCTTTGTATTTTAAAATGTGATACATATTAAGCCCAAAGTCTTATGCATATGTTAATCAAAATAAGGTAAGCAGTAAATACATACTTAGATTTCAAACTACTTGGGTGACAGATGTTCTTGACTTACGTGCTTTGTGCTGCTAAGATTTTTATTTTCAGCCCTATCTATAATGTCAGTAGCGGTATTAAGTATATTTCAAATAATATTGGTTGTTGTGTTAGTAATTTTAGTGCTCTTGCAGCCGCCTGGAAGTAGTTCGTTAAGTGGTTTTAGTAATACACAACAGGGGGTCAATTCGATGATTCCGGTGAAATCTTCTGAAAACCCGCTCAGCAGAATAACGGCTATTGTTGCTGGATTGTTTATTATAAACACATTGCTATTGTCAGGATTATGTTCAAAAGACGTACATAAAAAATCGATCGCAGAAAAAATTATATTAGAAAAAAAGCAAGAAAGTGAATCTACTTCTGTTCCATTTGAAAATTAATGAAGGAAGCTAAATTTATCTTTGTCACAGGTGGAGTTGTGTCATCGCTTGGTAAAGGCTTAGTTGCTTCGAGTGTTGGTGCGCTTCTTCAAGCTCACGGTTTTAAGATCCGTATCAGAAAACTTGACCCGTATCTCAACATTGATCCTGGGACAATGAACCCAACTCAGCACGGAGAGGTATTTGTTACCGAAGATGGTGCTGAAACTGATTTGGATCTTGGGCATTATGAGCGTTTTACTGGAATTAAAGCAACAAAAGATGACAATATAACAACTGGTAAGATATATCATGAGTTATTGAAGAAAGAGAGGCGTGGTGATTATCTGGGCAAAACTGTGCAAGTCATTCCTCATGTAACAGATTTGATCAAATCGTTCATTTTTAATGGTACGGAAGGTTTAGATTTTGTAATATGTGAAATAGGTGGAACTGTAGGTGACATTGAAAGCCAACCATTTTTGGAGGCTATACGCCAAGTTAACTACACATTAGGAAAACAAAGAGTTATCCTTATTCACTTAACTTTAATACCATATCTTACCGCAGCGCAAGAATTAAAGACAAAGCCAACGCAGCATTCAGTTCGAGAGTTAAATTCCGCGGGGTTACAACCAGATATTATATTATGCCGCAGTGAGAAAGAAATTTTCGATAATCAAAGAGAGAAAATAGCTAAGCTTTGCAATGTTTCTTTATCCAATGTGATACCTGCTCCTGATGTGAGTCATATATATGAGTTACCGGTGTTGTATAGCCAATGTGGGCTTGATACGCAAATTTTGGAGCACTTTCATTTAAGCAAGCCAAAACCAAGCTTGACTGAATGGGATCAAATAGTGCATTCCATAAGGCACCCAACACAGGAAGTTACTGTATCTATAGTGGGAAAATACACCGAATTCCCTGATGCGTATAAATCACTAGTTGAAGCATTAAATCATGGTGCGATTAGTAATAAAGTCAAAGTAAGGATAAATTGGGTTAACTCAAGAGAGAAGGAAGAAAAACCTATAAATGAAAAACTTATAGGAGAGAAATTACAGAATTCTCATGCAATCCTTGTTCCAGGGGGGTTTGGTGATGACGGAGTAGAGGGTAAAATATTAGCAATAAATTATGCCCGTACAAATAATATCCCATTTTTCGGAATTTGCCTTGGTATGCAGCTTGCAATTATTGAATTTGCTCGTAATGTTGTTAAGCTTGAAGATGTACACTCTGAAGAATTTCGTAACTGTAAACATCCAATCGTTAAGTTAGCTGGCGATCAAGATGACGATCTTGGTGGAACCATGAAACTTGGGGCATACAAATGTAATATAAATGCAAACTCTAAAATGATGGATGCATATAGTAACACTACTATTTCAGAAAGACACAGGCATAGATACATAATCAATTCAGATTATAAAGATGATTTGGAAAAAAATGGACTGCTATGCAGTGGCATATCAGAAGATGGAACATGTATAGAGGCAGTGGAGTTAGAGAGTCATCCGTGGTTTATTGGTGTGCAGTTTCATCCAGAGTTTCAATCAAAGCCGTTTCCTCCTCATCCTCTTTTCGTGTCGTTCGTTAAAGCAGCAATTGATAAGAAATAAGTGCCTAGTGTTTAAGTATCAATATATGGAGCTTGCCATAGAGCAAGCCAAACTCGCTCAAAAAAATGATGAGGTGCCCATAGGTGCTGTAATAGTGAGTGGAGACAATATCATTTCTTCTGCACACAATATATCCAGCGATCCAACTGCACATGCAGAGATGTTAGCGATCAGACAAGCATTTTCAACTCCCACGCTTTGTGATGCTGATATGTACGTAACATTAGAACCATGTCCGATGTGTGCTCAAGCTATTTCCTTTGCCAGAATTAAACGATTGTACTTTGGAGCTTATAATCCAAAAGGTGGAGGAATTGAAAATGGTGCTAAGATATTTCAATTTTGCAGCCATATACCTGAAGTTTATGGTGGGATATTAGAAATAGAATGCTCTTTTTTGTTAAAGGATTTTTTTGAGAAACTAAGGACCTAATTTAGGTTACGGTATAAATCTAAGAGAAAACTGAGAACTTTCACAAATCAAAATTTTTATCTTGCGGTTTTATTTGCAATATTGCTACCACACTGATCAATAAGCAGAAGACTATATAAAGCCCAGCAGCAAGGTTTGTTTGAGGAAATGTTACAGTCAACCAAATACAAACCATAGGAGTAAATCCTCCATGTAACGCATAAGAGATATTGCGTGATAAGCTCACACCACTAAATCTAACATTGGTAGGAAAGAGTTCAGATGCAACTATTCCTATGGGAACTATACCTCTTTCTATTATAGAGAGAACCATTACGCTCAACGCAATTACAAGATAATTTTTATAGTAATATGCAATAGATAACGCAGGACAACACAGTGCCATTGTAATTGCTATAAATAAGATTGCAGTGCGCTCTTTTCCAACTTTATCAGCCAACATTCCAAACGCTATTGAAGATATCGGCATTAATATACTGGTTATAATCAATACAATTTCGTTGATATATGTTGTTACATAAACATCCACTGATGCTATTTCCTTTGCGAGTGTTCGAAGAAATATGGTAAATCCGACAGCAACATTAACAGGTACAGATATTAAAATAGCAAGTATAAGAGCTCTCTTGTGGCGCTTTATAAGCTCTATTATTGGCAAATCAGGTAAATTTCTTTGTTTTCGATTTTTTTCATATGCTGGAGTTTCTCCCAATGTGTATATGCTATACGCGCTAATTAATCCTAAAATAGCTGAGAAAACAAATGGCAATCTCCAACCCCAGATACAAAAATCAGTAGTTTTTTTGCAGATAATTACTATCACCACAGAAAGCAGTACACCAATGGAACGACCAAAGCCCATTATTCCAAAATACATCCCTAAGTTCTCTTTCCTACTGGATAAATGCTCTATGAGATAAACAGAACTGCCTCCTTGTTCAGCGCCAAGCGCAATCCCTTGTGTCACATGGATTGCAAGAAGCAATATAGTAGAAGTTATACCTATTTTGCTATAACTTGGAATAAACGCAACGAGACTAGACGGAATCGATATTAGCAAGATAGCAATCGTTAATGCCATTCTCCTTCCATACCTGTCACCAACGTGACCAAATATGAATGCACCAAGTGGCCTTACAATTGCACCTAGCCCTACAATTCCAAATAATTGCAGTATGTTACTGTAGACATCTTTTGCAAAACAAAACTCTCTGCTGATTATGTTAATCAAATCAATAAAAAGCATGTAGTCATACCATATTGCGATTCTGCAGAGTATGGTTGATATCAACACCCTTGTTTGCACTAAATTCAATTCGTAAATGTTTGCTTATTCTATTCTGGCTGCTTTTTGGGATTTTACAACCTAAACATATGGAGTTGACTTTTTTATTATGGTGTGTGATAATTGCAATGAATATAGCTTATTTAGCAGCACTTATAGCAGCAGTAATACTTTGTGCTATAATGTGTATAAGCATTTTCTTTATATTATTTAAGGGAAAAAGAACACTTAGATTCAAAAGGATTTCTATCTCTTCTGAAAACAGTAGGTGTAATTTCTATAATACTATCAATTATATCTCTCCCACTTATTATATTAAGCCTTACTACTCCGTCACCTCTGGTAGTAGGTATAGTAGGTGGTATCGTTGGTGCTATTTCCATAATACCATTAATAGTAGCTTACATTTTGCTTGTGGCTATATCGAATATCTTTATTACCAAGTCTTTATAAATTTGAGCTAATGTTACTGTCTTCATTTCTTCTTGGTTGTAATATTGCTGAAAGCTATCTATTTCCATAGGTATAACATATAATCTGATTTTATAAGATATTCTACCGGGATTAAAATATCGTAAATCTTAGGCGTTATAAACAAAATTTACAGGAAAAATAAGATGATACTACTCAAAAAGGCAAACAAGACGGTATCTTTCTGGCATAAGTTAGCATTCAGCTTTACCTTTCCTTGCAAGACATTTTAGAGCTATTATGTCTTACTTCTTGAAGATACAAGTTAGCGTTTTTAACCCGAATTCTGGATTGGAGATTAAAAAAACAAGAATATCAATAGCTTATTGTTTTAGCATTTACGATAAAGCAGTAAGCATTTTAAGATTAGTTACTAATTTAGTAAAATTCAAGACTTTCAATAATTTACCTAAAATCTAATCCAGAATTCGGGTTAATAATAATACTATGCGTGGTAACTATTGTCTCTATCGCTTTTTTGTTTGCCTATATGCATACAATGTTGCTTAGTAAAGGGTATGAGTTAGCTGCACATTATGTTAGTGAAGCTATGCCTTGTGTGTTACTTGTCGTTCTCCTTTTTATTGTTTGGTTTGTATATGATCAAGTATTCAGCAAACTAAAGGAAGTAGAGCTGCCTATATCGATAGAATTAGCTGATTCAGATGATAAAAGAATAACATTTGCTGATGCTATAATTGATGACTCCTTAAAACAACGGTTGCAGATGATTTGCTGTGACCAAATGACAGAAAAAATGCGCAAGCTGTTTGGAAATAAAAGTATTAATTCACTAAGAGGTTACATATTACATGGCCCTCCTGGAAATGGTAAAACACTTATCGCTCGTGCAATTGCAGGTGAATCAAATATGAATTTCATAAGCATCTCAGGCCCTGATCTTATTGGAGTATATGTTGGTCATGGTGCACATGCTGTACGCGAGCTTTTTAAAGTAGCAAAAAAACATGCTCCTTGTATAGTCTTTATAGATGAAATAGATGTAGTTGCTCAAAAAAGAAGTACCGCTAATACCTCAGCTGACCATTGTCGAGAAAGTTTAACACAGTTATTAACTGAAATAGATGGATTTAAGAGCAGAAAAGATATAATAGTAATTGGTGCAACTAACCGTATCGATGATATAGATCCAGCACTTATTAGACCTGGACGTTTAGGTCAGAGGGTTTATATCCCTAATCCAAGCGTAGAAGCGAGACAAAAAATATTAGAACTTTATATGCGAGGTACAGAAGCCGATAATGAGTTAAACCTTAAAAACATTGCAGAAAAGACTGAAGACTATTCTGGGGCTAAGTTAGAGCAATTAGTAAATGAGGCAAAAATGTGTGCTGTTGAGGAAAGACGGTCTAAGATTAGTGAGAAAGATTTCGATCACGCGCTTCGCGGGTTAAGTTCAGAACAAGAAAGAGAGAGAATAAGGTTGGTTTCAAACAGGGAGACACAGACAGAAGAAACTTCTTTTATACGGTAAACATAAAAATTGAAATTATAGAAGTGTAGCTGAGCCAACCTTCGTTATTCTTATTATTACCCACAAATAAAGACATGGTATTGCATTTACTCAAATAATTTAATTTTATTAACCTGAAAGCTTATTGGATTAAAATTATTAAATTAAGAGTTATAATTTTAGCAACTAAAAGCTGTAAATTGCACCATATAAACAGTTATTTCAAGCAAAAGTTATACTGACCTTAGCCAGAAAAAGTGGTGGAAAAGTTAGGAATATTTTTTACAAAAAAAAAGACAGTATCAATAAAAAGGATTTTATTCTATTTGAAATATAAAATTATCATGTATTTTTCTGTTATTCCCAAGTGAATTATTATTAACTTAGCAGTATATATTATTAAAAACACAAGCAATACAATCATTATGTTTGTAAAACTTAATTTGTACACTTTACTTATCCCCAGTAATTCTGATACAGTTACTTTAGTTAAAGTCTATAAAAGTTTATAAATGGCAACCTTAAGTGTAAGAGAAGCTTTATGCACAGCAATTAGAGAAGAAATGCAAAACGACTCTGATGTGCTTATCATGGGTGAAGAAGTTGCAGAGTATGATGGTGCTTATAAAGTAACGAAAGGATTACTGAAAGAGTTTGGAGAAAACAGAGTAGTTGATACGCCTATTACCGAACATGGATTTGCTGGCCTTGCTGTTGGAGCGGCGTTTGCTGGATTAAAGCCAATAGTCGAGTTTATGACTTTTAATTTTTCTATGCAAGCTATTGACCAAATTGTGAATTCCGCAGCAAAAACAAATTATATGTCAGGCGGACAACTTGGATGCCCTATAGTATTTCGTGGACCAAATGGCGCTGCAGCAAGAGTTGCTGCACAACATTCTCAATGCTTTGCAGCTTGGTATTCGAATATACCGGGGTTAAAAGTAATAGCACCCTATTTTGCCTCAGATTGCAGAGGTCTGCTTAAAGCTGCAATTCGTGACCCTAATCCGGTAATATTTCTAGAAAACGAAATAGCTTATGGACATGAGCATGAAGTTTCTGACTCTGAGCTATCAAACAAAGATTATCTACTTGAGATAGGCAAAGCTGCTGTTATACGGGAAGGAAAGGATGTAACTATCACTGCTTTTTCATTAAAATTAATGGATGCCTTAAATGCAGCAGATTTACTTTCGAGTGAAGGTATAGAAGCTGAAGTTATTGACCTCAGAACCTTAAGACCACTTGACACTCAAACTGTTATTAACTCTATTCAGAAGACTAATAGGTTAGTTAGTGTAGAAGAAGGATGGCCATTTGCAGGAATAGGAGCAGAGCTGTCAGCCGTTGTTATGGAACAAGGATTTGACTACCTTGATGCTCCAGTTGTACGTGTAACTGGCAAGGACATCCCCTTACCTTACGCTGCAAATCTAGAAAAAAAAGCATTACCGCAAGTGGAAGATATAGTTGAAGCCGTGCATCAGGTCTGTTTTAGAAAAAAATAGTTCTTTTTTGTGTCTCCTGTTCCGCATTGGTCCATCAAAGAAGTATTTCCAGTGCCGCCTATACCACCCATTACTTTTATGACGATAGTTTTAGCACCGAAAAATACAGCACAAAATATACCGAGTGCAAAAAGAGCTGGCCATGGCATTCTACCAAATATCGCAAGCAAAGCTGCACCTATTATCACTACGGTCATAAGCGGTCCGCCTATTCCCCAAACGTAGCCAATAATGTTACATATTACTTGAGCAGTTGTATCAGTATTAGTGTCAGCGGCAGCACTCCCAACATGAGAAAAAGAAATAAATAATACTATAAAAAGAATATTAAAAACTTTCCTAGGGTTCATCTCTATACCTTAAATTTAGATATTGCAATTATACCTAAAATACTATAATTTTTAGTAAAACTAGCATAAAGATTGAATAACAGACGGTGCCACAAAAGTAGTTGACACACAACTGCACAAATATTGTAATATAGACATAGTAAACGATATTATTCCAGTGCTTGACACTGGGATCCAGCCTTTCCATAATCATCAAAACATTGTATTGTAACGTAAAACGGCTACTTTTATGCTTACCAACTTAATAAAATTCCTGGATCCCAGTGTCTGGGCACTGGGATGACACCCTACTTAACCGTCATACCTTAACATAGATCCCGCTAACACGTAGCGGGATACTATCTACACCGTCATACCGCCGCGGCATCTCAGCCGCTAACAAGCAGCGGGATGACGGTTGTCGTTTAGCCATAAGCATTAAGGAATTTACCAAACGAAAAAAAAGGCAAAAGAAGCCCCGTGGTTATTATCCGCTTTAAAATATTGGCGTTTTTTATGTTTTAAACGCTTGACAAGCAAGATTAAGCCGCTTTTAATTGCAACTAATCTACGCTGCAAATGTTTAAGAAATTTACTAAGCAGAAAAAAAGGCGAAGAAAACCTAGGGTAGCTAGTATTCAAATTCTCCCTTGTTCTATTTGACGTCTTTTGATGTCTTGAACGCTTTATAAGCGCGTTTCTGCTTATGTAGGTAGAAGTTTTATAAAGACATGAGGTGCACATAGTGCAAAAAATTAAACATGAGACGCCAGATACGTGAGTTTTTTTGTCATTTAATCTGTACAGAGAAGATAAATAAATAGCTTCAGTTTCATGATAAGGGGGCTGGCGAAGCTTGTCAAGCAAGTTTTTTCGTTTCTAACGGTTGTTGCCAAAAACTATACAAAAAGTCTTTTAAGATCAATCACTTATCTTCAAGGCTTGAATAAAAGCATTCTGTGGAATATTTACGTTCCCTATAGAATGTAACCTTTTTTTACCTTTCTTTTGCTTTTCAAGTAGTTTCATTCTTCGCGTTACATCTCCACCATAGAGTTTAGCTGTTACATCTTTTCTGTATGGGTTAATCGTTTCTCTGGCAATAATTTTTCCGCCCACTGCCGCTTGAATCGCGATTTTATATTGCTGACGTGGTATTAGATCCTTCAAGCGTGCGCATATTTCACGCCCTCTTTTTTCTGCCCTACTTTTGTGAACGATACAAGCTAGTGCATCTACGGGCTCTCCATTAATTAAAAAGCTTAATTTATCTATTTGGCTTACCAGATAGCCGGAAATTTCCCAATCCAAACTTGCATATCCTTTGGAAATTGATTTTAATCGATCATAAAAGTCAAAAACAACTTCAGACAGTGGTAATTTATATCTTAACAATGCTGTTGTTGTGTTACCAATGTAAGATAAATCCTCCTGTTCTCCCCTCCTTTCTTCACATAGAGATAGAATCTCTCCCAAGTATTGGTCAGGGACCATTATGATTGCGGTAATCCATGGTTCTTCCACAATTTCAATTTTCGTTGGATCTGGCATATCACTTGGGTTATGAATATTCAAAACTTCACCACTTCGTGTTGTAACCCTATATATAACACTCGGTGCAGTTGCTGTTAGGTCTAAATCAAATTCTCTCTCGAGCCTTTCTTGAATAACTTCAAGATGCAACATTCCCAAAAAACCACAACGAAATCCATAGCCTAGTGCATTTGAAGTTTCAGCTTCGAAGGTAAAACTTGCATCATTTAAATGTAACTTTTCTAGAGCTTCTCTTAGATATTTAAAATCATCCGTTTTATGAGGAAAAATGCTACAAAATACCACAGGATGCACTTCTTTAAATCCAGGAAGTGCTTCACTACAAGGTCTCTTTTCCTCAGTGATAGTGTCTCCTACCTTGCAGTCTGCTACTTCCTTCATTGAAGCAGTTATAAAACCAACTTCACCCGCTGAAAGCTCACTCGTCATAACTTTTTTAGGGGTGAAAATACCAATATTGTCCACTTGATATGTAGCATTATTAGACATCATAACAATTCTCATGCCTTTTTTTAGCACTCCATTTTTAACTCGCACTAAAATTACTACTCCTAAGTAAGTGTCATACCAACTATCAACCAAAATTGCTTGCAATGGAGCATTTACATCACCTTGAGGAGCTGGAAGTTTTGCTACTATTGCTTCCAGTACATCTTTTATTCCAAGTCCAGTTTTTGCTGATATTAAAACTGACTCACTTGCATCAATACCGATTATTTCCTCAACCTGGAGTTTTACCTTTTCTGGATCTGCAGCAGGAAGATCAACTTTATTGAGCACAACTATTATTTCATGGTTGTTGTCAATAGCTTTATATACATTTGCAAGGGTTTGTGCTTCAACGCCCTGGCTACTATCTACCACTAAAAGTGAACCTTCACATGCGGCTAAGCTTCGACTTACCTCGTAAGAAAAGTCAACGTGACCTGGGGTGTCCATGAGATTTAGGCAATATTGATTACCGTCGTTTGCCGTATAATTAAGTTTTACCGTCTGTGCTTTAATTGTAATGCCACGTTCACGCTCTATATCCATTGAATCGAGTATTTGATTGATCATTTCTCTTGCTTCAAGGCCGTTACATTCCTCTATTAAACGGTCAGCAAGCGTTGACTTACCGTGGTCTATATGCGCTATTATTGCAAAATTTCTTATGTTGTTCATTTATGGCTATTTTACTTAAGTAGAACCATTTTACATTTTAAGTGTTGTGAGGGCAATCCTTTATTAAGAGACTATTTACTCCTTCAACATAGACGACACTTTTTTCGAGCAGGAAATCACTTTATTAACCATATAGTTTTCATGATTATTATCTATTTTAGGCAACTCATATAGATAATTTACCATCATCCCGGCTGACTGACTAATACCCTTTTCAGAAGTATCCGCCATCCAGTTTAATTGTTTTATTGATGCGCCATTGCTTAAATGAAAATGCGCCACCGGGTCATAAGTATTTCCATTACTATTATTCACTTTTAGTAAATAATATGCACATAGTTTAAGCATGTATTGTTTAGTTTCATTTGTACATTCAACATTAGTTTTTAATTGCTCTGCACTTTCTAAAATTTCTGCACTAGATTGTTTTATATTTAGTTTGCCCAATAAAGTGACATCTTGGTTTAGATTGTTTTTTAGCCATTTCGTAAAGCCAGGTATTGGAGAAAGAGTTGCATATGTTTTTATACTTTTAAACTCCTGTGATAGCTTTTCTACAACCCTTTTGATCAAAAAATTACCAAGGCTGATTCCAGATAACCCTGCTTGAGTGTTTGATATTGAATAGAATATAGCAGTGCTTGCATTACTCGGATCATTTGAAGGTACTGACTCATCTAAAAGGTGTTGAATGCTATCTGCAATCTTATCCACCAATGCAACCTCTACAAAAATTAGAGGTTCGTTTGGTATCTTGTAATGAAAAAAAGCAAAACAGAGACGATCAGAATCTAGTCTGTTTTTTAGGTCGCCCCAAGAGGAAATTTTATGCACAGCTTCATATTTTATAAGTTTTTCTAGCAATGATGCAGGTGAATCCCAGGTGATTTGACGAAGATCAAGTAGATCAACATCAACCCAAGTATAGAGTATATTTTTTAATTCGTTCTCTAGTGGATTCAAGCTTCTATGTTGGTTTTTTAGCTTAAGCACATCAGAACGCATATCAACAATAAACTTAAGGCCTTCTGGTAAAGAAATAAATTGCTTTAATATTTTAGAACGCGGTGATTCAAGAATTTTTATTAAATCCTGTTCAAATTTATAGTTTAACTCGGGATCTTGGTTTTTCTTATACTCTCTAATTTTCTCATCTATTTCCGCTTTATTCGGATTAAATTTTTCTGCCAGGGTTTGTAGAAATTTTATTTTACCTTTCTCTGATAAGCTTAAGTACAAGTTACCAAGAGATACAGCGTTTTTACGTGCTGAAACCTCCCCTCCCTTTGGATTTAAGCACTCGTTCATCTTCAGGACTAAACTATCGATATCGCGACTGTTGCTTAAATCAGGACTGATGTTACCAATCCACGATCTTACAGCATCTGCCACTCCACCTAGTATTTTAAAAAAGCTTCTTACCGCCTTTTTGTCTTCAACTTTCACTATATCAGTTTTTACCAATGATTCTTTTGTCATAGATTCCCTTTATTATACATAGCTAATGCAAGTCAGGGTCATACCGCTGCGATATCTCTAGATCCCGCTAACAAGTAGCGGGATGACGAATTTGTCGTTTGTCAAATCGTCGGTAAACCCAAGTTATTTTAGCTACATATAGCTCAAGTTAAAGGAAAATTTTAGCTACATAGCAGGCACTATTACTGAATTATTAATAATTCAGTAATACAATAGACTTCTTGCACTACCTCCCAAGCCACAACTGTCATTCAGTAGAAACAAAAACTTGCTTGACAAGCTTCGCCAGCCCCCTTATCATGAAACTGAAGCTATTTATTTATCTTCTCTGTACAGATTAAATGACAAAAAAACTCACGTATCTGGCGTCTCATGTTTAATTTTTTGCACTATGTGCACCTCATGTCTTTATAAAACTTCTACCTACATAAGCAGAAACGCGCTTATAAAGCGTTCAAGACATCAAAAGACGTCAAATAGAACAAGGGAGAATTTGAATACTAGCTACCCTAGGTTTTCTTCGCCTTTTTTTCTGCTTAGTAAATTTCTTAAACATTTGCAGCGTAGATTAGTTGCAATTAAAAGCGGCTTAATCTTGCTTGTCAAGCGTTTAAAACATAAAAAACGCCAATATTTTAAAGCGGATAATAACCACGGGGCTTCTTTTGCCTTTTTTTTCGTTTGGTAAATTCCTTAATGCTTATGGCTAAACGACAACCGTCATCCCGCTGCTTGTTAGCGGGATCTCTTGTTAGCGCCGCGGCAGAATGACGGTTCGTGGCGGTATGACGGTTAAGCAATTCGTCATCCACTACGTGTTAGCAGCTAAGAGGTACCGCGGCGGTATGACGGTTCGCGGCAGTATGACGAGGGAAACCTGACTTGCATTAGCTATATCAAGCTTAAAATGTTGATAATCTTAAATTTCTTTACTAAATTACAATAATAACATAGTTTGGCCTATCAACCAAAAAGAATTAAAAGTATACCTAAGCTAATTATTATCTAAACTAATCGTCGGTTGTGCATCTTGCTCAGAGATTAGGGCAACCAACAAATTATTTATCAATTGAACCTTTTGCTTGCCATCTAATTGTAAGCTTTTGTTTTTTTCAAAATGAGCTATTACTTCCTCGACAATTCCTATTGCATTTTGCACTATATGCCTTCTTGCCGAAGTGATAGCATGTGCTTGTTGACGCCTTAACATTGCTTGTGCAATCTCGGACGAATACGCCAAATGCGATATTCTTGCTTCTGTAATCTCAATTCCTGCAATATCTAATCTTTTTTGTAACATTGACCGCAATTCATCTGAAATTTTATCAGAATTTTTACGTAAAGATTCCTCATCGCTTTCGCTATCATACGGATAATTGCTTGCTAATTCTCTTATTACTGAATCACTTTGCACAAAAACAAATTCGTGATAGTTGTTAACATTATAATACGCCTTTGCAGGGCTGTTTACTCTCCAAACAATTACTGCAGAAATCTCTATTGGACTTCCATTTGCATCATTAACTTTTATTTTTTCTGTGTTAATATTCTGAAATTTTAGGGAAACTATATATTTGCTTGAAAAGGGAAGCGTTACACATATTCCAGACTTAAAATAAGTTCCAATATAATGACCAAAAAATTCTATCACTCTTGCTTCATTAGGGTCATTAATAAAAAATCCTTGAAGAAAAGTCAAAATTGAAACGGCAGCAACTCCAAGTGCAATTGTGCTGTCATATGCCAAAAAAAGCAGCGATAAAATTAATCCTAGCGCTATTAGTACAGGAAAAGCCCGAATTTGACTCAAATTCTATCGTTTATCGTATTCTTATCCATATTGTCTTTAAACTTCTTTTTCACTTGAACTCTCTCTGTTGATCGTTTTGTTTATCTTATTTACAAATAGTTTAAACTCTCTTAATTCATGATCAGGCAATTTTACTTCAGTTTTATGTGCTATCGTAAGCGGATCAATGTGTTTGCCATTATATATAACTTCGTAATGTAAATGGGGTCCTGTTGCAACACCAGTGCTACCAACATAAGCGATGATCTGCCCCTGCTTTACTTTAGAGCCTAACTTTATATCGCCACTAAATCTACTTATATGCGCGTAACAGGTTGAATATTCATTTTTGTGTTTTATTTTGATGTAATTTCCATAGCCACCATTCTTTCCTACATATTCTATCACACCCTCTGCAGCAGCGTATATGGGAGTGCCAAGTTTAGCTGCATAATCCACTCCTTTGTGAAAAACAATTTTGCCGCGAATAGGGTGCTTTCTATTACCAAATTTCGAGGATACGCGATAATCTCCATTTAAAGGATTTGCAAAAATTTCGCCATTTTTTAAGCTTATTCCTTCTTTATTAAAATATCTTTCTTTGCCGTCTTGCGATTTATAATGATATAAACTAATAGCTTTCTTGTTTATTGTCAGTGAAGCATATAAAATTTTTTCTTCAGTCTTCTGATTATTAGGCAATCTCTCAAAAAGAACCTCCAATTTACTCTTCGGCACAATGTCTTTTTTAAAATCAACACCGAAATCTTTATATATGTTGATCAATTTCACCACTGTATTTGGCGCCAACCCTTCCGTGGCAAAAAAGGAAGATTTTATGGTACTGGATATGAATAACAACTTTCTATCACTTTCTGTCGTCAAAGTAGCTTTTTTTTTTCTGATTCCATGCTGGAATGGCTGTGCAAGATCTGTTGATGTTTCAGCGGTATATAACGGTAAGATAAAGAGCAGCATAAATACAATCAGCTTCATCATTTAAACAGCATCAACAAAAGTAAAATTACCTTCCACATACTGTACATCATCATTATCTTCTAATTCTTCAACCAATGCAGATAATTTATCAATCAACTCTTTATCGCTAATTTCAATCAGATCTTTTGGCTGCCATGAAAGACGAGCAAGTTCTGGTTCTCCGAATTTTGCATAAAAGGCATCGCGTACTTTACCAAAATCTTTTATTTCACAAGTTATAACGTGTAATCCTTCTTTGTCATTTTCCTCAACATTCAATACTTCTAATTCGATTCCATGACTGAATAAATCGTCAAAATTCATACCTTCTGCTTTATAGACGATTAAGCCTACATGATCGAAAAGGTAACTAACACTTCCTGTTTCTCCTAAATTTCCACCTTTACGAGAAAAGATATAACGTACCTCAGAAGCAGTACGGTTGCGGTTATTAGTCAAGGCATGGACAATGAGTGCAGTGCCAGAAGGCCCATGACCTTCATATTGTATTTCCTCGTAATTTTCTCCAGCAACGTTACCAGTTGCACTTTTTATTGCTGTTTCTATTTTATCTTTTGGTAGATTTTCCTTGCGTGCAGCAAATATAGCAGAGCGAAGGCGCGGGTTGAGTTCGGGTAGCCCTTGCTTTGCAGCAACTGCTATTTCTCTAATCAGCTTCGTAAATTTTTGAGAGCGCTTTGCATCCTGAGCACCTTTCCGGTGTTTTATATTTGAAAATTGTGAATGACCAGCCATATTCAAATAGTTAAAAACCTAATTATATATCAAAGCATAGAAAAAGCTAAAGCAAATTTTCAAGCCTCTGGCTTGGCATCTTGCAGGTTTTCTGCTAATAACATACTTTCATACTGCTCAGCTTCTAAGTCAAGGCCAAGAGCTGAATGGGCTGCTATTAAATGGTTAATAGACTTAGAAAAATATTTAGAATCCTTATAGCTTGCCATATTCTGGAAACGCTTAATTGCTGCTAAATATTCACCACGCCTCAGGTAAAATTTACCGATAGAATACTCTTTTGTTGATATATGTTCTGTGATTAATTTTGCTCTTTCCTTTATCTCGTCTACATATTCGCTGCCTGGAAAGAGATTAATGTACTCAGTGGCTAGCTCTAAAGTTTTATATGCAGTTTGCTGTCCAAGTTGCACTTTATTAATTTGCATGTAATAAGATAATACTCTTAAGTAGTATACATATGGTAAATCTTCACCGTTTGAATAAACATACATATAATCATCCATATCACTTGCAGCACTGCTATAGTTACCCATATTATAGTGAGAAACCCCAGATAATAATTTCGCTTTCATTGCCCAATAAGACAAAGGATACAAATCCTCTATCTTATGAAATGCCCTAATAGCTTGTTTATATTTTTTCTGGTCAAAAAGTTCAACTGCTTCTTCATATAGTTCAGTTTCAGTTTTTTCAAGATCATCCGCATACGATTGTGTAAAGGAGCAAATTAGGAAAATAAAGCACGTGATTAAAGTCTTATACATAAGATTTTTTTCGATCAAAATAAAGTATAGACCTAAATATTACTTAAATAAATAAATTTCTTAGGCAATAGCCGGTCCTTCTTCTTTATAACTACGGTCAGAACTACCTGCATTTCTTGATTCACCTCGTCCTTCCACTTTTGGATCTTTCAGCGTCTTACTGTAGGAATGTATAGTTAAGACCTGTACAGCCATAAAAATTGCAATACCTATCAAGCCTAAAGTAGGTCCAACAGCAGGATTTAAGGACGATGCTAATGCTATTAACATTATCCTTCTTATTAAAAATACAGAAGAACCAGCAAGCGCCAATCCGGCTACAGATATATTGCTAGTTTTCTTGCTAGATTTCCCATCAAGATCAGACTTTTCTGTTTCCTTTTTCTTATTTTTTTCATGCTTATCAATATAAGAAACAAGAGTTGCAAGAAAAGCAATTGCATTGGCAAGAAATAAAATTGCATCCTCTGCTGCTTTAAGTGAAGATGTTTCACCCATTATCATACCTACAATAACCAGTGCAGTTATTATAGCCTCAATATAGATCAAACACTGACCTATATCAGAAATATTGTGCTCTTTTTCCTTTACTTCCTCTCCATTTTCAATAATCTCCAACTCTCGTTCTTTTTGTGCTATCTTCCTATTATTGTAAATTAAATATAGCGTACAAATAAGAGATAAGACTGTAAAAGGTAATATAGTGTGGCTTAGCGCGCCACTTATCACGCCAAGTAATACCTGATCGCTATATGTTTTTTCCAGTTCAATCGCCATCAGCAATGTAAATGGGACCATTGTTGCCAATGATGCACATTTTCTATATAGCTCTCTTTTTTTTAGTGCTAATAGTTCTTGTTCTAGCCTTTCTCTTTTGACTTCTTTATCAACTGTTGGCCAAAAATCCAAAAAAAACTCTTCTAATGGTTCAAAATCTCTTTTTTTCTTATTCTTTCCTGGAACCTTTTTAGTAGAAGAAAATTTGCCACTAGGTATTTTCATAATATTAACCTAATTAGTTGTAAGTTAATATAATTATACACCTTTTTGCTTTCTGAGTCAATATCACTAAGATATTAACTACTCTTGTCTATTAACTATTTCCTAGGAGATTTAATCAATCTGTTTGATGCCGGCTAGGATATAATTATAGCCTGACCACATAGTTATAATAGCTGCAACCCATAAACAAATCGCACCTGTATATTGAATCATATAATAATCGTTCATTATTAGCGCTACTACAGCAACCATCTGCAAAAATGTTTTAATTTTGCCAGCTTTGCTTACAGGTAGACTAACATTTGTAGCTATCAAAAACTCCCGCAAACCAGAGACTAATATCTCCCTACAGATGATGATAATCGATGGTACTATTGTAAAATCATTTATCTTCTGCTTATAAACTAGCATAATTATCGTTGAAACCACTATTAATTTATCAGCAATTGGATCAAATAGCTTGCCAAATTTTGATTGGACTTTCCACGCACGCGCCAAGTAACCATCAAAAAAATCCGTAATGCACGCAAATACAAAGATTGATATTGTTATCAGGCCTGCATATTTATTTTCTATATAAAAACTTAATATTATTGCTGGTACTGCAAGCGCACGAGAAATTGTAAGCAAATTAGGCACGTTTTTCTTAAGCATGTAATACCATTCTACGTAGCAGGTAAACTTATACAGAAGTACACCAGAGTTCGCAAGCTAATAGTTTACAATTGAACATTTATAAAAACTCCATATACTTAAAAAATACAAGCTTAAAATATAAAGATGTAATGATGAACGATGATTTAGATAGTACCACAAAACAAGAGGCACTTAATTATCACAGTAGAGGTGGTAAACCTGGTAAAATTTCAATCATGCCAACAAAACCTTTATCTACCCAGTATGATTTGTCACTTGCTTATTCCCCTGGCGTTGCAGCTCCGTGCCTTGAAATAGCTAAAAATCCTGAGGTTGTTTATGATTATACGGCAAAAAGCAACTGTGTTGCTGTCATTTCAAATGGCACTGCAGTGCTTGGACTTGGTAATATCGGTCCTCTTGCTGCAAAACCTGTCATGGAAGGCAAAGCTGTTTTATTTAAGCGTTTTGCTGATATTGATGCAGTTGATATAGAAGTTGGTACAGAAAATATAGAAGATTTTATCAATGCAGTAAGGTACCTTGGGCCAAGTTGGGGGGGGATAAATTTAGAGGATATAAGATCTCCCGATTGTTTTATAATAGAGAAACGTCTGAATGAACTGATGGATATTCCAGTGTTCCATGATGACCAGCATGGAACTGCAGTGGTTGTTGCAGCTGGTATAGAAAATGCTCTTGATATTGTCGGAAAGAAATTAGAGGACGTTAAGATCATTATGAATGGTGCTGGAGCAGCCGGTATTGCATGTTTAGAAATACTAAAGTCCATGGGCGCTAAAAATATAGTGCTGTGTGATAAGCAAGGAGTAATATACAAAGGTAGAAACGAGGACATGAATGAGTGGAAGGAAAAATATGCAATTGATACTTCCGAACGTTCTCTACTTGATACAATAAAAGGCGCTGATGTATTCATCGGACTATCTGCAAAAGATGTGTTAAATGAAGAGATGTTAAAGAGTATGGGCAAAGACCCGATTATTTTTGCTCTTGCCAATCCCGATCCAGAAGTAAGGCCTGAGTTTGCAAAATCTGTGAGGCCAGATGCAATAATTGCAACTGGTAGGTCAGATTACAACAACCAAGTCAACAACGTAATGGGTTTTCCTTATATATTTAGAGGGGCACTTGATGTACATGCAACAACAATAAATGATGAAATGAAAATTGCAGCTGCAGATGCAATAGCAAAGCTTGCCCGTGAGCCAGTACCAGGTGAGATATCTGCAGTCTATGGCGGTCGTAAAATGGGCTATGGACGTGAATATATAATACCCACTCCATTTGACCCAAGATTAATTTCTATAGTAGCTCCTGCTGTTGCAAAAGCCGCAGTTGATTCAGGTGTTGCAAGAAAGGCAATACAAGATTGGAGTAAATATGAAAATCAATTAAAATCTCGTCTTTCTAATGTTCTCAGTACGCTGAATTTACTATCTTCACATATGTAATTTATTGGATAAAGTTAAAAGTGATAAACCAACCCAAACTCTAAGCCATATATGCCAAACCTATTGGTAATGGTTGCAGTTGTTGATTCAACACGTGCAGTTTCATCAACTTTACTTCCTCCACCGGCAGGAATATATCCTTCACCAGCTAGTATCTTTATTCCTGGTACAATATCTTTAAATTGGTTATCAAGGATACCAAAATAGCGTAAACCAGAAAATGCTTGAGTTTGTGCTGTAAGTTGGTGATTGATACCAAGTTTTGCTTGGTAAGCCAAGGCATATCTGGTTTTTCCTAGAAATTTAACCCTAGTTACACCTGCACCAATACCAACATATGGGGTGAATGGCATTTTTGCTATATTAAAATCACGATATACATTGACCATTCCAGCTAAGTTATTAAAACCTTCATTTTTCATCTTAAATGCAGCTCTGAACTCTGCTTCAACACTACAATTTTCTTGAATGTGAATATCAACCTTTCCACTTCTCCAAGGTGAATTGCATTCCGCTCCAGTAGACGCATCATTGTGACGACGAAGTTCAATATATCTTGCTTTTTTCTTATCTGAATAATCTTCATCATATAAGTTAGTCTGAGAATATAAGCCTTCAAACTCAACTCTCATATTTTTGAATAAATACCCTATTGCAGCACTACCGGCAAACCCTGGAACATATTTAGGACTGTATCCAGCTTCAATTCGCTCCTTCTTATTAAAACTAAAAACCCCCTCTGTTATATTGTCACCTGCATCTTCTTTTCCTTCTAGAGAACCTATTGCATTGAAGAATGCTCCAAAATAGTTAGCTTTGATGTAAACATTCTCTAAGTTATTTATTTTATCATCGTAAGATAAGCACCTAAATGAAAAAGTTAGCAAAACCAATAGATATGTGAATTTAAATCTTTCGCCCACCACAAAGCCTCCCTGCATAACTTGTCATTCCATTATTATAGTATGCTTCTATTCTTTATGATAGCAACTTTTTATTGCGCTCAATCGTTTTAGATTTATAATGAAAGTATTGTAATTTAAAGCAAATCAATGACTATTGCAATTCACGAATTGGAGAGGATCATCAAACAATCGTTCCCCGACGCTGATATAAAGATTCATGATCTTGCTGGAGATGATGACCGTTATCATTTAAAAATAAACTCCAAGTGTTTTCTTGGAAAGACAAAAATAGAACAGCATAAAATGGTATATAAAGCTCTGGAAGGTCAGTCTATACACGCCTTGCAACTGGAAACTAATACTTTAAAATAAGGTGAATTTATGAGCAATTTTGAACAAATAAAAAAAGATATAACAGAAAATGATGTGGTATTGTATATGAAAGGCACTTCTGATTTTCCTCAATGCGGATTCTCTGGACTCGTCGTGTCAATCCTAAAAAAATTGAACGTGAAGTTTAAGTATATTAACGTGTTGGAGAATGATGAAATACGTGAATCTATAAAAGAGTTTTCTGATTGGCCAACAATTCCACAATTATATATAAAGGAAGAGTTTATTGGTGGTTGCGACATTACTCGCGAGATGTACGAAAAAGGCGAACTGCAAAGTTTATTGAAGGAAAAAAAAATTATTGCGGAATAAGTACCAAGAAACCAGTGCCCAGACGCTGGATAACGTAGTATTGCTATGAAAAAGGATCTTATGTCTTAAACCGTATCCGTTCAGGGGAGCGGCAAAATAAGGTAGACAAAGCAAGATAATAATGTTGATGTTAACACTATTGTCAAGTTTACTGGCCTTTCTATTAGTGAGATTGAAGAATTAAGTGTGAGCGGTTACAAATAATTTACCATTTCTTCTGGTTTCACTATCCTTTCAAACTCTTCCTCAGTGAGCAGTTGAAGTTTTGCTGCTGCTTCTTTTAGAGTGATATTTTCTTTATAAGCAAGCTTCGCTATTTTTGCTGCATTGTCGTACCCTATATGCGTATTTAATATAGTGACCAACATCAACGACTGATTCAGTAAATCTTTTATCCTCTCCTCATTTGCTTTAATACCAACTACACATTTTTCTGTAAAATTTAAACTTGCGTCAGCTAAAAGTCTTATAGACTGCAAAACATTGTAAATTATCACTGGCTTAAACACATTCAATTCAAAATGACCGTTTGAACCACTAATGGTTACAGCAACATGATTTCCCATAACTTGAGTGCATACCATAGTTACCGCTTCACACTGAGTTGGATTCACTTTACCTGGCATAATTGAAGAACCGGGCTCATTTTCTGGTAACATTATTTCCCCAATTCCGCATCTTGGACCAGAACCAAGCAACCTTATATCATTTGCAATTTTCATTAAACTGACTGCTACTGTATTGAGTGTTCCACTGAGCTCAGCTAAAGCATCATTTGCTGCTAGCGCTTCAAATTTATTGCCTGCTGAAGTAAATGGAAGATTAGTGATTTTTGCAACTTCTCTAGCAAAATCTTCAGCAAAACCCTTTTTAGTATTGAGTCCCGTGCCAACTGCAGTGCCACCTTGTGCAAGCTCACATATATCACTTAAAGTTGATTTTACTCTCTCTATCCCCTTTTTAATCTGGACTGCATAGCCAGAGAACTCCTGTCCCAGTGTTAGGGGCGTTGCATCTTGCAGATGAGTACGTCCTACTTTTATTATATCTTTAAATTCCTGAACCTTATTATCCAGCACCTTATGCAATTTTTCAAGATTTGGAATAAGCAAGCAGTTTATTTGCTCTGCTGCTGCTATATGCATTGCTGTTGGAAAGGTGTCATTTGACGACTGACCATAATTCACATGATCATTTGGATGTATCGGAGATTTACTACCCAAATTACCACCTAAAATCTCTATTGCACGATTGCTGATCACTTCATTCATATTCATATTAGTCTGCGTTCCGGATCCGGTTTGCCAAACAACAAGCGGAAATTCATTATTAAATTTGCCATCTATTACTTCCCTCGCGGCTGTGCAAATTGCGTCCCCTACCCTATCATCTATAACACCATGTTTCATATTAACACGCGCTGCTGCAAGTTTTACTATTGCTAATGCTTTAATCAGAGGCTCTGGCATTTTTTCTGTGCCAATCTTAAAATTTTCTAAAGAACGCTGAGTCTGCGCTCCCCAGTAATGTTCACTTGGTACTTTTACTTCCCCTAAGCTGTCTGATTCTATTCTCGTCTTTCTATCCATATTTTCCTCCTGGTGTTATGCAAACTGGTTCACTACATAATTTTTTCATGCCTACTTCTTGGTTAATTAAATCATACTAGATCCAAGTAGTCAAGTGTACGAACATTGCAATTTTCAGGTAACTTGCATGGTAGATGCAAGTAGCTGACACTGATTCACTTTATGATGGTGTCATTCCAGTCTGGAATCCAGCCTTTTCATAATCATCAAAACGTTGTATTTTAACATAAAACGGCTACTTTTATGCTTACCAACTTAATAAAATTCCTGGATCCCAGACTGGGATGACACCCCTCTGGTGGACTCAAATCACGATGTTTGCACAGCTGTACGCTTAATTCTGGTTGCACGCTACCATTCTTGTACATCCATAAATAGAAAATTTACGCTTTAAAAGGATCATATACATCGATTTCCTTAGAATTACTCTTTTTCAATTTTTCACTTAATAATCTTAAAATAGGCTGTAAATCACCATTAATTGATAAGCACAGCACTTCTTTATTGAGATAATTAGCTAGGTGATTCTTCTTTTCCAGAATTTCTGCTTCCCTCAATAAGTCGCATTTGTTCAGTACTACAATCTCTTCTTTTTCAACAAGATCACTATTGTAAAGTTCCAATTCATTATGGATACAACTATAAGCCGAAACAACGTCACCATGGGTTACATCGATTAAATGAAGTAAAATTTTACACCTTTCTATGTGCTTTAAAAATTTATGCCCGAGCCCAACTCCAAGGTGAGCATCAGTAATTATTCCAGGAATATCTGCTATTACAACTTCGCTATCATCCACTTTTGTCACACCTAAGTGGGGTCTTACGGTGGTAAATGGATAATCGCCTACTTTTGTATCGGAATTTGAGCAGCGAGTCAAAAATTTTGATTTACCTGCGTTTGGCATGCCAATAATTCCAACATCTGATAAAACTTTTAGTTTTAATAATACATGTTTTTCTTCGCCAGGCTGACCGTAAGTAAAATGTCTTGGTGCCTTATTAGTAGAAGATTTAAAATTAGTATTTCCAAGTCCACCTTTTCCACCCTGTGCCACTTGAAATTCCATACCAGGCTTGTCAAGGTCTACTATTATCTCTTCACTTTCTTCATCAATTATTTGTGCACCGACTGGAACTTTAAGTATAACGTCTTTCCCTGCTGTGCCAGATCTATCCCTGCCTGCACCATTTTTTCCACTATCTGCTTTAATGTGTCTTCTATAACGAAAATGAAGCAAAGTGTTGAGATTAGCGTCGCTGATGAAAACTATGTTTCCACCCTTTCCTCCATTACCACCATTTGGACCACCAAATTCAACGAACTTTTCTCGACGAAAACTTGCACAGCCATCACCACCGTCACCGGCTTTTAAACACAATTTTACTTCGTCTATAAAACCCATGCTAACCCACGATAACATTTAGCATCCTTTCCTAACGTGCTTTCTATTCTCATTAGCTCATTATACTTCGCGAGTCTATCAGAACGCGATAGCGACCCGGTTTTTATTTGTCCGCAATTTGACGCAACTGCTATATGAGATACTGTTGTGTCTTCTGTTTCACCTGAGCGGTGAGAAATAACAGTTTTATAGCCATTTGATTTTGCCATTTCAATTGCATTAAACGTTTCTGTTAACGTCCCTATTTGATTTGGCTTGATCAGTACAGCATTTGCCATTTTTTCCTCTATTCCTTTACGTATTAGTTCACAATTTGTAACAAATAAATCATCCCCGACCAATTGAATTTTATTCCCTAGTTTTGCAGTAAGCAATTTCCAGCCTTCATAGTCGTCTTCACTCATTGCATCTTCTATAGAAATTATTGGATATCTTTCCACAAGGTTACAATAATATTCGGTTAACTCTTCTGAAGTAAGCCCCTTACTTTCAAATTCGTAAATTCCATCTTCATAAAAAGTAGATGAAGCAGCATCAAGGCCCAGTGCAAAATCACTTTGCGCTGAATAACCTGCTGATTCTATAGCGTATATGATCAAGTCAAGTGCTTCTTCAGTGCTTTCAATATTTGGTGCAAAACCACCTTCATCTCCTACGTTTGTGCTATAACCTTTTTTCTTAAGAATGCTACGTAAGTTGTGGAACACCTCCGCAGATATTCTGATAGCTTCACTGAAAGTCTCAGCACCGACCGGAAGAATCATGAATTCTTGGAAATCGAGCTTATTGTCTGCATGTACTCCACCATTAATTATGTTAATGAGTGGAACCGGCATAACACTCATCTGCTCTCCTCCCAAATATCTGTAGAGCGGCATATTGAAGCTGTTTGCTGCTGCTTTTGCAACCGCAAGAGACACACCCAAAGTTGCATTTGCTCCAAGTTTAGATTTATTTTTTGTTCCATCCAGTTCAATTAATGCTTTATCAATTGCATTTTGGTCCGCTGCATTCATTCCAATGATTTCATCTGCTATTATCCCATTTACAGCTTGAACAGCTTTCAGCACTCCCTTACCACAATACCTTTTCTCATCTTGGTCCCTGAGTTCCAAGGCTTCTAATTTACCGGTTGAAGCTCCAGAAGGTACAGATGCCCTGCCTATTGCACCATCACAGAGCTCAATTTCTACCTCAATAGTGGGGTAACCCCTGCTATCTAAAATTTCTCTTGCAAATACGTTATTGATTATCTTATTCATTACATTAAACCTTAACTTCCGCAATAAGTGCTGCAGTTTCCTTTGCCAATTTAGCTATATTACTACCAGCACCAATAAATAATACTATATCACTTGGACTTGTCGAATCACTAATAAAATGTGAAATGAGCAAAGCATCATTCATAATTTTTGTGTTATTAAATCCATTACTGATTAAAGCTTTTTGTATATCATCAATCCCACAACCAGGAATAGGCTTATCTTCTGGAGGATGAACAGGAGTAAGGATGACATAATCAAACATCATGAAAATTCGTATGAATTCATCAAAAAAATTACGAATGCGAGCAAAACGAAGTGGTTCGATAATTCCTATCACCTTTCCTTTAGTGATCGAACGTGCAGCCGTTAAAGTTGCATATATTTCATTTGGATGATGGGCATAATCCTCAATTAACTTAACACCTTTAATATTGGCAATCAAAGAGAATCTTCTTGCTACCCCTTGAAATTCCAAAAGGCCTTTTTTAATATCTGCATCGCTAATTCCGAGCTTTATCGCAACTGATATTGCAGCCAAGGCGTTGCTGACTTTATGCATTCCTATTGTGTTTGATAGTACTACGTTTTTTATTCTGTGGTTATTGTCAATCAACACATCAAATTCCATGCTGTTATTATGTTGTTCGATGTTGCTGGCTCTTATGCTACCATTCTCAAACCCAAACGTTATAGAATTACCCGCATCATAATCGATGTCTACAGAATCAGGTAAAACTGCAGAACCTGCATTATTCACGAATTGGGAAAATGCATTTTTGATATTATCAAATGTGCCGTAATAATCTATGTGGTCATTGTTGATACTTGTTATGACAGCAATCTTTGCAGGGATTTTTAGCATAGTTCCATCAGACTCATCAGCCTCGATCAGAAAAGTGTCACTCCCTCCAAGTTTGAAGTTGCTCTTATAGGAATTTAATATCCCTCCTACAGTTACAGTCGCATCAATGCCAGAATGATCAAAAATGGAAGCAATCATAGCGGTTGTTGTTGTCTTTCCGCTTGAACCTGAAACCGCTATCACATATTTATCTCTTAAAAGTTCAGCAAGCATGTCTGATCTATGCAAAACGATTTTATTGTTATTTTTTGCCGCAATTAACTCCACATTATCAGATTCTATCGCAGAAGAATATACAACTATTTGAGCTTGGCTTATATTATCAGCATTGTGACCAATGTAAACTTCTATACCCAGCTTTTGTAATCTATCTACATTGTTGTTTGACTGCGCATCACTGCCTTGAACTTTGTAATTGGAATTGTGAAGAATTTCAGCAATGGCACTCATTCCGATTCCACCTATACCAATAATATGTATTATTCCTTCTTGAGTTTTGTTAATATTTAGCAGTAGATGTTTACTCATTACTAAATTTATTATAGTATAATTTAAAATCCTCATAGTATCGAACCCTCTTACCGAATACAATGATAAAAAACCTAGCCTTCCTATGTCTAATATTCGTTTTGATGAGTAGTTGCAGTTTTAGCAACAGGTTTAATTGCACTGCAGGTCATTACAAAATTGGCAGCAGCTACACAATAAATGGTATAACTTATTATCCAAAAAACTGTAAACACTATGAAGAGATAGGGACAGCGTCGTGGTATGGAATAGAAGATCATGGCACGCTTACAGCAAATGGTGAAGTGTTTAACCGTCACTTGATCTCTGCAGCGCATAAGACTTTGCCCCTACCCTGCTTTGTTCTTGTCACTAATTTAGAAAATGGAAGAAAGCTTGTTACAAGGGTTAACGATAGAGGACCATTTATTGAAGGTAGAATAATAGACTTATCAGAAAAAGCAGCCCAAGTCTTAGGATTTCATAAATCTGGGCTTGCAAAAGTAAAAGTCCAATACCTAAGAAAGATGTCAGAACAATTGATACAAAATACTCCTCATTACAGAAAGCAGTATGAAAAAGAAATACAGAAACGTCACCCAAAACAAGACAGTGCAGAAAGTAAGGGATATGTTGCATTTTTTAAAAGTGCTCAGGCTGCTAAATCAGCTGCATCAAAGCTTCGCAATCAAGGAATAAAAAATGTTAGATTGCTTTTTAAGAACGATCAATATTGCGTGAAAGTGAGTTATAGGTAGTGGTGAGTGCAGAATTTGAAAAATTTGGTTAATGTCAGAAACGCTGGCTAACTATTGTAAGTTAAAAATGTGATATAAAAAAGATATCAACAATTTATAGCTATACCACCGCGATATCTCTTAGCCGCTAACACGTAGCGGAATGACGAGCTTATCGTCATGCCACCGCGAACCGTCATGCCGCCGCGGTATCTCAGCCGCTAACAAGTAGCGGGATACTTGACCTTTACAGGAATGACAGTTGTCGTTTAGCTATAAATATTAAGAAATTTACCAAATGAAAAAAAAGGCAAAGAAACCCTAGGGTAGCTAGTATTCAAATTCTCCCTTGTCTATTTGACGTCTTTTACTGTCTTAAACACTTTATAAGCGCGTTTCGGCTTATGTAGGTAGAAGTTTTATAAAGACATAAGGTGCACATAGTGCAAAAAATTAAGCATGATTTACGCCAAATACATTAAGTTTTTTGTCATTAATCCACTGCAGAGATTGCGAAGATAAATAAATAGCTTCAGTTTCATGACAAGAGGGCTGGCGGAGTTTGTCAAGTAAGTTTTTCGTTTCATCCAATGCGCTGCCAAAAGTTTGTTATGCAAGAATGCACTAGCCATTTCTCACAGATTCATTTAAACTTAATCAAGTAGGAGTATTATTAACGCGAAAAGAGTTTAATTAGAGATTTAGGTGATATGGCGCGTGAGGAAGATATAAACCAATTAGTAGAAAATGGATTTGATATTAACTCAAAAGATGCAAGTGGAATCACTCTCTTGCATAAGTTCACAAAAGAAGGCGATTTAGTTGGAGTAAAGTCATTACTAGAGCACGAAGCTGATTTCAATGTCGTAGACAACGAAAATAGAAACCCTCTGCATTACGCCATTATGCATGGACACAAGAAAGTTGCTAAACTTTTTGTTAACCAACTGACAATTAATTCCAAGGATAAAAATGGATTCACTCCACTGCACCTTGCTGCACTACAAGATGACACGGAATTAATAGATTTTTTGATAACAAAAGGCGCAAAAATTAGTGAAAAAGATGTCAAAGAGGGCTATACTCCTCTTCATATAGCTTCACTATACGGTTCTAAAAAAAGTGTTCAAATTTTAATTGATAGCGGAGCAAATCTCGAATGTGAAGATAACAATTTTCGTACTCCTTTGTTTTTAACCATTTATCAATGCACCGCACATTATGACAGCAGAGCAGAAATTATAGAATATCTGATAAAGAAAGGTGCAAATATAGAAGCCAAAGATGCAGAAAATAACACTACGCTTTTCCTAGCAGCGTATAACAACAAAATGCAAATAGTAAAACTTATTGCAAAAAAACAGCAAGCAAGTAACGATAAAATTAAACTTAAAGAGTTTTTTTGCACAAAAAACAACCATGGTTTTGATGCGTTAGATTGCGCTATTGAGCATAATAATAGAAAAATGGTAACATTTCTTGTTTCAAAGGGAATAGAAGCAAACGATCAAGATTTTAATGGTAACGCTAGGCTGCATAAAGCTAGCCATAATGGTAACACTAAAACAGTTAAGCTCTTATTGAAGCTTAAGGTAAACGTTAATGCTGTTACTAAATGTAACAGAACTCCCTTGCTACTCGCAGTTAAAAAAGGCCATACACAAATTGTGAAAATGTTATTGGAAGTTAGAGCCAATATGAACATTTGTGAGCAACAAGGTTTTGCACCTCTACATCTTGCTGTTCAAAAGGATTATTTTGATATAGCTCAGTTGTTAACAGAAAAAGGTGCAGACCTTAACATTAAGTGCAATAACGGTCATACCGCAATAGATATGTTCATTAGCAAGGCTCATAGCAAAAAAAACATCGAAGAAAATTACAAAAAATTTTGTAGATTTTTGATGCTTTACCTGAAAGAGCTACATAGTAAACACAAAGCCTGTTGTATACTTTCAACCCTAGCTCTAAGCTTAACAATTATAGGCTTACCATTTATTTTCAAGCCTATTATTAAATACAGAGAAAGAAGTAAAATATATAAAAAAATTAGGGCTATGCTGGTCTACATTTAAGTACAAGAAGAGTATACAAAAAATACATAGCCAAAGCTAATACACGACAATTATCTGCTCGATGAAAATGAGATTAAATACATTTTTAATATTTTTATAGAAATCTATTAGTATAGATTTTGTATGCTGTTCTAATGGCTATTTTTAAATGCTTAATACTCCTCTTCATTATTTCTTGCACACATCTACCTACCAAGCAATATCCTATTAACATAGACAATTATAAGCACGATTATCCGTTGCAACAATATAACACCTCTTTGGAGATTAATGAACCGGCAATACCAGAAATTATGCCTTTACCAATAGAGTTTCCCGATCTCACAATCAGTAATCAGCTTATTTCTATTAATGTTAGTGAAGAAGTATCAGTAAAGGATTTGCTGATTGAGATAGGAAAACTTTCTGACGTTAACTTGGATATGGACCCAAAAATATCAGGTAATATTATTTTAAAGCTAAAAGATAAGGATATAAACGAAGTAATTCAGAGTATAGCAAATAGCGCCAAACTGCGTTACTCAACAAGTAATGGTGTAATTAGAATTGAGCAGGACTTGCCATACGCACAAAATTATTACGTAGACTTCATCAATATTCAACATTCTGCTCAAAGCAGTCTCGTCATTAATAACAATATTACTAACAGTGATGGAAGTAACGTTGATAGGGACTATAACAATGTTATGAAGTCTCAATACAGTAGTGACTTATGGAATTCATTAGAAAAAGGCTTGAATGCAATAATGGATGTTAACGGGGTGGATGATGGCGAATTCCTTTCATCCAACAGAGAAGCTGGTGTTATTATTTTGAATGCTAGAAAAGATATCCACAAAGCTGTTGAAGAATATATTAATAAGGTTAAGAAGTTAGCGTCTTCTCAAGTAATGATAGAGGCAAAAATAGTTGAAGTTGTGCTAGATGACAAATACCTTTCTGGTATGAACTTAAATGACTTACAAGATGGAACTAAGTCTATAATAAATCAAGATAACTCCATTATTAACCTAGCAATGAACTTTGGTGCAAATGATCTAGGAGATTTAGTAAAAAATTTAGACAAATTTGGCACTTCAACTGTAATTTCAAGCCCCAGAGTACATGCTATAAATAATCAGCAAGCGATGATTTCATTTACTAAAAACCATATTTATTTTACCTCCGATATACAAAAAGATACTAGAAACTCTAATCAGACCTTAATTACCAAGATGAATAGCGTCCCAATAGGTGTTGTGCTAATAATCCACCCAAGCATTAACATTGATACTAGTGAAATATTCATGGATATACATCCAACTTTATCAAGAATTAACGGCTACACTAAAGATCCAGATATAGAGTACGTCGCACAGCAGAGTAAAATGAAATTAAATAGCGACATTCCAATTGTTGAAATCAGAGAAATGAACTCTATGTTAAAAATTAAGAGCGGTGAAATTATGGTAATCGGCGGGCTTATAGAACATAGAGAAGATAAGCAAAGCTTATTGCATCAGAAATCAAAAAGGCTAGCGAATAATATTAGAACAGTAGAAACTGTCATTTTTTTAAAAGCAACAATCGTACCAACATTTGGTTTGTTAGATAGAAAAGATAAGAATTTATATATATATTAAATTATCACTAAAAATTAAATATCAAACCAACTTCAATATTGTGAGTAGATATGTCATCTGCAACAGGTATCGGAACGCTAAAGTAACGATAGCCGAGAAAGGTTTTGATTTCTGGGATTATTGAATAATCAACACCAAGTTTTATTTGATAAGCAAACCAAGGAACATTCAGTGGCATTGAATTTTGGGGTGACCCATTAATCCTTTTTAATCTAAAAACTGTTGGTCCCATACCAAGACCGATGTACGGAGCAAACTGTGTATCCTGAACGCTGGGATTATAATAGAAGTTTAACAAAAACGCAAATATACTTGCTGATTTATCAAATACCGGAGGAGAATTACTATCTTCAATATTGGCTATAGAATACGCGGCTTCAAAATCAATTTTACCATTTTCTCTAGCATAGTAACCTAAAGACATGCTGCTAAACCACTGGAAATCAATTTTACCATCAAATTGCTGTATACTTTTAATTTCATCTGCCACTATATTTTTTATTGTAAAACCATAATGACTTTCAACTAAAGTTAGGACTCTCTCCCCTATTGCCTTTATACCCTTTACAAATATTTCTGAATTATCATGGTATACCTTACCACCGTTAGCGCTAACATAAAAATCAAGTTTTTTTGATTTTTCTTTTGTAGGCTCAGCTTGATCTGCAATACGTGACCACATATTTTTCTGATCAGCTACTTGGAAAACAGAAGGTGGACTACTTTCAAGTTCTTGATATTTTATTGGTATTTCTTTTGCAGTAACCTCCTCAGAACGTATCACACTTTCATCATTGTCTGTTTCTAATTTTAAGGGTTGTACTTGCTCAATGTGTGTACTATTACTAATATAAGTAATAAAAAAATAGACACATGGAATGAAAATTAAAAATAAAGCAATAGATATTTTAGTTATCACAAATGAACCCATAATTATCATTTATAGTATAACTACTATATCATATATTTCTTTAATGTACAAAAAATTAAGGTAAGATACTTCCGATTAGATAATTATTTTCCACTCCTTTAACATTAACTTTCACAATACTCTTGGCTTGAGCTTTTGGTTCAAGCTTTACTAATGCAAAATTTTCTGTTCTACCGATATGATTTTGCTCAACCAGAACGCTTTGCTCGGTGCTGAGCAAAGATTGATAAAAACTGCTCATCATTTCCTTATTCACCTCTCTTAGGTGCTTTACCCGTTCTTTACGTACATTTTCTGGTATTTGCGGCATCCGTGCAGCAGGTGTATTTTTCCGCTCTGAATATGGAAAAGCATGTAGGTAAACTACATTTATTTTTTTTAGTAGATCAACCGTATCCTGAAACATTTCATCAGTTTCTGTTGGAAATCCAGCAATAATATCAGCGCCAAATGCCATATTAGGCCTCAAGCTCTTCATTTTATGACAAAATTCTATCACTTGTTCTCTGTTGTGACGACGCTTCATTCTCTTTAGTATTAAATTATTACCAGATTGTAGACTCAAATGTAAATGAGGCATAAGTCTTGACTCATTAGCTATTAAATCCATTAATTCGTCGTCAACTTCAGCAACATCGATAGAGGAAAGTCTTAGCCTCTTCAACTCTGGTATATCCTTTAAAACTCTCCTAATCATTGAACCAAGTGATGGCTTACCCAACAAATCTGTACCAAAGTCAGTAATATCAACCCCTGTAAACACTACTTCTTGATATCCATTTTCTACAAAGATCCTGATTTGCTCTATAATACTGTTTATTGGCACAGATCGATTATTCCCTCTTGCCTCAGTAATTGAACAAAATGTGCAGCTATGATTACAACCATTTTGAATTTCAATAAATGCCCTTGACTTATCTTCAAATCCATTAATTAGAACAGGTTCTACTTGGTTATCACTGACCAAGATTTTATCGTCATTTAGTAAGTAATTTTCAGCTTTTAGCTTATCTTGATTACCGAGCACTTTACTTACACCAGGAATGCTACTGTAAACTTCTGGATCCAACTGAACAGCACAACCAACTACGATAATTTCTTTATTTGGATCATTTTTGTAAATCTTACGTATCTTTTGCTTTACCTGACGTTCTGCTTCGTTTGTCACTGCACAGCTATGCACCACAACAACATTTTCTCTCTTTGCTTTTTTTAATGCTTCTTTGATTAACTCGCTCTCGTAAAAATTTAGACGACAACCAAATGTTATCACTTCATTCATGTTAGTATTTTTTGCTTTAATAGACCTAAATTATATCAAATATCCAAGCAAAGTCTCTTGCATGACTATTTTTTTGTAAATAAATGCTATGCAAGCAGCAGACACTGGGATCTCAACGATTTTCACTCAGACACAGTATCACTCCTTTGCTTATTATAGTCTTTTGACCTTTTTAAGATACAATCCGGATTGGATACTGAGTTGGTGAGTATAAAAGTATAGCTTCTACGTCATACCGCTGCGGTATCTCTTAGCCGTTAACAAGTAGCGGGATGACGATTGTCGGTGAATCTAAGTTACCTTAGCTACATTTCTAGCTGTAACTATAAATGTATGGATTTTTTATCGTGCCATGTTACAATTAACGTCTTGCTAAAAATTAAATATTAATGAACGAACTAAGGAAGTTAAGTATTACACAAATGCATGACGGGCTCAGAAAAAGGAATTTTTCTGCCGTTGAACTTGTAAAGGCGCACATTAGCGCGATTGAAAATGAGAAATTAAATGCATTTATAACAAAAACCCCAGAGATAGCAATGAAAGCTGCTAAAGCTGCAGATGAATGTTTCTCTAGGCAAAAGGATGATTTAATCTCACCGCTCATGGGTGTACCAGTTGGCATCAAAGATCTATTCTGTACAAAAGGAATAAAAACAACAGCATGCTCAAGAATGCTGGAAAATTTCGTTCCGACTTATGAATCTACAGTATCTGACTTGCTTTTAAAAAGTGGAGCAGCCATGCTCGGTAAGCTTAATATGGATGAATTTGCTATGGGTTCTGCGAACACAAACAGCTATTTTGGCCCTGTTGAAAATGTGTGGATTAGAAAAAGTGATGGGGAAAAAGTTGTTCCTGGTGGATCATCTGGTGGATCTGCAGCATCGGTGGCTGGATTTTTATGCGCTGGAGCACTAGGGAGTGACACCGGTGGATCTGTGCGCCAACCAGCAGCTTATTGTGGAGTGGTTGGAATAAAGCCAACTTATGGAAGGTGCTCGCGTTTTGGTATGATTGCATTTGCGAGTTCTCTAGATCAAGCAGGAGTCATTACTCGTTCTGTCTCTGATTCAGCATTAATGCTGGAAGCAATTTGTGGCTATGATACAAAAGATTCAATATCAAGCGAAAAGCCAGTGCCTAAATTTTCTAGCTTTATAAATGGTGATGTCAAGGGTAAGCGTATTGGTATACCAAAAGAATATAGGATGGATGGAATTTCAGAGGAAATAGTCCATAATTGGGAGAAAGTTGCTTCCTATTTAAAAGAAAATGGCGCTGAAGTTGTTGACGTTACTCTGCCACATACTAAATATGCAATACCAGTCTATTATTTAATTTGTTCTGCTGAAACTTCATCCAATCTTGCTCGTTATGACGGTGTGCGTTATGGGTTCAGGGTTGATGCTGATACCCTTGAAGAAATGTATTCACTAACAAGAGCAGAAGGTTTCGGTAAAGAGGTGAAAAGAAGAATTTTAATTGGCGCTTATGCGCTTTCCTCAGGTCATTACAATGAATATTACGAAAAAGCACAGTGTATCAGGGCGTTAATCAGAAATGATTTTATAAAAGCGTTTGAAAAAATAGATTACATACTTGTGCCATCTGCTCCAACAGAAGCTTTTGGCTTAAATGAAAAGCCAGATCCGCTAATTATGTGCATCAATGATGTGTTTACTGTGCCGGCGAGTCTGGCAGGATTGCCTGCTATTTCTGTTCCTGTTGGGCTCTCCAATGAGGGTTTACCACTTGCCTTGCAAGTGATTGGAAATTATTATGATGAAGCTGGAATATTAAATGTGGCAAGTGTGATAGAGCAAAATTGCGGCAGAATAATTAGACCTCTTGCATAATCTATTTTTTGATAGTAATTTTTGCATTAAAATTTGCTTACGCTCCTCAACGTACTCTATGGTTCCATTTTTAGATGAATAGCAAAAACAGGGTATATTAATCTGTTTACAAAATTTTCGTGTAACAGTTCACACTTAATTAAACCATACGCGTCAAGTTAAGGAAATAAAGGTATGAAAAATAGATTCAAGAAAAATAATAGATATAGGGATTGGTTTAATTTTTGTTACAGTGATTCAGTAAAGTCTGGATGCATTATTTTGGAAAATATTGTTGATGGATATTGCAGCAGAGCAAGAGAAAACGAAAAGAGCGGAATGCTTGAGTTGTTTAGAATAACTGCACAATTTGTGTTAGATTTTTTGAACGTTGCATATAATTTTTCAAGATTCAATCAATTTCCTAAGGAACATTGACAATTTTAAGCTAATTTGTATCCTCAATAAGTATTTTTTAAAATGCTATGAAAAGTAAAGAACATGATTTTCATTTAGTGGATCCAAGCCCTTGGCCAATTGCTGTATCAGCAGCAATTCTTATTCTTGCACTTGGATTAGTTGGCGCGCTTCATAAACAAATTGTCGGAATGTTTTGTTTAGTTTTGGGAATCTCCGCAGTATCAGGGGTGCTGTTTTATTGGTGGAGAGATGTAATAAGGGAGGCCATTTATGACAAATGTCACACTGCCATTGTAAAACATGGACTCAAATTTGCAATGTACTTGTTTATTCTCTCGGAGGTCATATTTTTTATAGTGTTCTTTTGTTCATTCTTTAAAGCCTGGCTTGATCCAGTTTTTTTATTTGAGGCGTTTTCTCCTGCAAAAAAAGTTGAATGGCCCCCTGAGGGAATTTTGCCACCTGATCCGTGGTCACTACCATTCATGAATACATTAATATTATTGCTTTCTGGTACAACAATTACTTGGGCAAATCACTCTTTACTTAAAAATGATAAAAAGAGCATGATTAAAATGCTGTCCATAACTATATTGCTTGGAGTTTTTTTTATAATAGTGCAAGCAATAGAGTATCATGAAGCGAGTTTTTCTCTACAAGAAACAGGAGAAAAGCTTATTTATACATCCAATTTTTATATGATTACCGGCTTTCACTGCGCACACGTTATAATAGGAATAATATTTTTATCAGTGTGTTTATTTAGAGCACGGAAAGGCCAATTTACACTTCAGGACCATTTGTGCTTTGAGTTTGCCTCCTGGTATTGGCACTTTGTAGATGTAGTCTGGATATTTTTATTTTTGTTTGTCTATTGGTTAAGCGTTTATTAAGTGGTTAAAATAATAGGTCTAGATCCAGGAATAAGCAAGACTGGGTGGGCCATTATCAGCCTGAACGAAAAAAATAATATTGAATTTTTGGGCGGCGGTACCATATCAACTGATGGTAAATTGGGTACAGGTGAACGCCTACATATAATTTTTGAACAATTAAAGAAAGTAATTTCCCTATACTCTCCGAATGAAGCTGCGGTGGAGAAAATTTTTGTTAATAAAAATCCTAAATCTTCACTAACTTTAGGATATGCAAGAGGGGTTGTAATTTTAGCGTTAAAAATAACAAAGCTAACTATGAATGAATATGATGCAAACTATGTAAAAAAAAGCATTACCGGAAATGGCCATGCTGATAAGGATCAGATTATATTTATGGTGAAGCAAATAGTTAAAAATTTGAGTATAAAATGCCACCATGCTGCTGACGCTCTTGCTGTAGCAATTTGTCATGCTTATACGAAAGGTTCTTGTTTTGTTGAGTAACTTTTATATGGGATTCAGTTTGAAGATTTCCAGATCTGGAAAAACTATTTGATTGTATTTATCTTGTCTAACGTTCGTTGCAAAATAATACATGCGGAGATTTTATCATCTATTTTTTTCGATTTTGTGATTGATATTCCAGTAATTTTTAGTGTATGAGTTGCGATAGATGTTGAGAAGCTTTCGTCTTGTAAGTATATATTTACTTTATATTTTTTTATTATTTTATTTGTGAATTGGATTATAGTTTTACACCATTTAGTTTCTTGCTCGTCCATTTTTAATGGTAGTCCTATTACCATTGATCCAGATTCATTTTCTTTGAATATTCTATGCAGATAACCTAAATCTTTGCTCATATTTTTTCTGTGATATATGCTATGAGCTGTGGCTATGAGCTGTGTTTTATCGCTAAATGCTATGCCTATTTGCTTTTCTCCCATGTCAAGGCACATTATGCGCTTATCTTTTGGAATAGACTTTAGAAACTCATCTGGATTTCTATGTAGCATCTATTAGACTTCCTTTAAAGTGACCTTACCAAAAAAGTGGAGAGAAAGTTAAGAAAATTTTTTACAAAAAGAATAATGAATCAAATTGCTCAGGAATGCAATAGACTTCTTGCATAACCCAAACTAAGTAGAAAAAAGGTATCATCTAAGTAGCTGACACTGGTTTCCATCCAAAAGGGCAGTGCCCCTATGATGTCATTCCAGTGCCCAGACACTGGAATCCAGGAAAAAGAATGGTGTCATCCAAGTAGCTGACACTGGGATGGCTTTGTTGCATCGCTACTTATGAAAGGCTAACTATAGTTAGGATTATGAGTAACCTATTGAAAATCTTGTTTTTTTTGCAATCAATCTGATCAAATTTAAGAATAGTAATTTGTTATTTATATTAATAAATTTAATTCTATTGAAAATAGCTAAAGCATTGAAATTCTTGAATTTTAGCCGGATTAGTGAGTGGTAGTGAAATTTCTTTTACTCAAATTTAGGTATTCACTGACCGTTCTTGTTATAAATACCAGAATAATAAGCTACTGATATTCCCTATCTTTTTTATCTTTAATCCATCATAGCTAGCGATGCAACAAAGCCCACTGGGATCCAGAAGACTTAATTTCAACCAAATAATAAAGGCTGGATCCCAGTGCTTGGCACTGGAATGACAGCAATCCTACGTCATACCGCAATTCATTCGCGGTATCTCGGCCGTTAACAAGTAGCGGGATGACGGTTATCGTTTAGCTATAAATATTAAGAAATTTACCAAATAAAAAAAAGGCAAAAGAAGCCCCGTGGTTGGCTAATTACTTACATTATACTTTCAAGTATGGCGTTTTTTTATTCTAAACACTTAATAACCGCGATTCAGTTGCTTTTAAACCGAAACTAATCTAAATTATAAACGTTAAGAAATTTACTAAACAGAAAAAAAAGGCAAAAGAAACCCTAGGGTAGCTAGTTATTCACTATCCATTTTTTAAGTTGGCGTTTTTTTATGTTTTAAACGCTTTATAAGCGCGTTTCAGCTTATGTAGGTAGAAGTTTTATAAAGACATAAGGTGCACATAGTGCAAAAAATTAAACATGAGACGCCAGATACGTGAGTTTTTTGTCATTTAATCTGTACAGAGAAGATAAATAAATAGCCTCAATTTTATGATAAGAGGGCTGGCGAAGCTTGTCAAGTAATCTTTTGCATTTAACCCGTTTCTATGGGTAAAACAATCTGCATACCACTTAGCTAACATGAGTTTTGTTTTGACTTTTTGTGCTAATTTTGCAGAATATTAAGATTATCATTTAAATAAAATACATGACGAAAGAGGATTGGGAAGCGGTAATTGGGCTTGAGGTACACGCTCAAGTTTCTTCTAATACGAAGCTATTTTCTAGCTCATCAACGGAATTTGGTGCTGAGCATAACACTCAAGTTTCTCTAGTTGATGCGGCAATGCCAGGTACGCTGCCAATACTAAATTATTACTGCATAGAGCAAGCAATACGCACTGGTCTTGCACTTTCTGCAGAAATTAATAAGTGTTCTTACTTTGATCGGAAAAATTATTTTTATCCTGATTTACCGCAAGGTTACCAGATAACTCAGTTTTTTGAGCCGATAGTTAAAAACGGTAGAGTATTTATCAACGACAATGAAAAAGAAATAAGAATTGCGAGAATTCATTTAGAGCAAGATGCAGGAAAGAGCGTTCATGGGGAAAGCAGAACTTATGTAGAGTTAAATCGTGCAGGGGTTGCCTTAATGGAAATTGTTTCAGAGCCAGATCTCCGTTCATCTGCGGAAGCTGCAGAATGCATGAAAAAATTGAGGCAGATTTTGCGTTACATTGGTTCGTGTGATGGTGATATGGAAAAGGGATCACTTCGTTGTGATGCAAATGTTTCTGTCCGCCTAAAAGGCAGTAGTACATTTGGCACTCGTTGTGAGATAAAAAATCTGAACTCGATACGTTATATTGTGCAAGCTATAGACTATGAAATACAAAGACAAATTGAAATTTTAGAAAGTGGAGAAGAAATAAGTCAAGATACCTTATTATTTGATGTTGCTTTGGGAAAAACAAAAGTGATGAGAAGCAAAGAGGATGCAAGCGACTATAGATACTTCCCTGAGCCTGATTTATTACCTGTTGAGGTAAGCCAGGATAAAATCGATTCTATTAAATCATCTTTACCCGAGTTACCAGATCAAAAAAAGCTGCGATACATTGAGGAATTGGGTATCAACGAATACGATGCAAACGTCATTACCTCCGATAAAGCAATTGCTGATTATTTTGAGGAATTGATAAAAAAACATGATTCAAAGCTCGCCGTTACCTGGTTAACCGTAGAGCTTTTTGGTCGTTTGAATAAAGTAGGTATTGATATTGTGAGCTCCCCAATCAAAGCCAATGCCCTGTCCGAACTCTTAGATTTTATCGTTGATGGAACAATCTCTGCTAAACTTGGCAAGCAGGTATTCGATAGTATGTTTGAAACTGGCAAACCTGCATCTTTAATTATAGAAGAGCAAGACCTAAAACAAATAACCGATAGAGGTCAAATATCAGGAGTTATCGACACAATCGTCAATAACAACCAAGATAAAGTTCAAGAATACAAAAGCGGTAAAACAAAGTTATACGGATTCTTTGTCGGCGAAGTTATGAAACTTACCAAAGGAAAAGCCAGCCCTGATGTGGTGAATTCAATTTTGAGTGAGAGATTAGAGTGAGGTGCCTGTAAGATTATCCTGCCCGGCGGTTAAGCGCACCTTTCATGGTATTATGTATCAAGCGAGATGGCTAATGCTGTTTCCTAAACATGCAGTAGATAGAGAGTATTCTTTCCGCCTATTCACAGAGAAAAAAATCAGCTAAGGATTTTGATGATATTGTTCTTCGGTATGAACAAGATGGGAAAATAGTACATAGATTCATACAAGTCAAGCACAGGCAGGGTAGGCACAAAAAGATCAGCATAGGTGACTTATTAACACCGGGAAAGAATGGTGCGTTTGGCTTAATAAAATATCTCATTGCTTATTTAAAGATCAAAAGTAGTGGAGAGTTTGAGGGTGAAATAGAGGATTTTGTCATTATTACAAATGATGATTTTGATTCCGCGGATTCGACATCGCATCCAGTAAGAAAGCTGAGAATGATGTCGAGTGGGAAGAATAAAGGAAAGGAAATTTCAGTCATAAGAATAGACACACAAGATGAGTTTCTGGATGTAGGTGATGGTATAAGATATAAATTTGATGATAGCATTATCTCATATTTGCAGGAGAATAAGAATTTTATAAAGCGTGAGGTAGGTAGAGAAGTCAGCGATAAAGAAATAGAAGACTTTTTAAATAAATTAGTATTTGCAGTCAATTTGCCAAGCGGAACTGAACTTAGTGAAATTATTAAGAGTGAATTGGGCAAGGAATTCAGCAATACTGATGCAAGTCACTTCTACAGCCGTTACCAGGAAGAAGTGCTGATTTTGCTGGAAAAAGAAGAAGAGGAGTTTCTATCATATGAGAAAGCAAAAGCTCTTCTTGAAAGAATAAGAGAGGAAATTTTAGGGGCGGTTTGGTTTGGCATAATAGAGCCAGTGGCATCTTTTACTGGTAGAGGCAGAGTGTTAACAGCTCTGCATAATATGCTACAAAGAAGTGCAAAAAAACAAGCGGTGATATCGCAGGTTGCCTCTATTAGCGGTCTTGGAGGAGTAGGTAAAAGTGAGTTGGCTAGGAAATATACTTACAAATATGGAAAGGATTATTATGTTAATGCTATCTGGATAGATGTTGAAAGCACTGAAACTATGAAAAATTCTTTCCTGGATTTAGCTAATAATAGATTAGGCATTCCTACCAGAGATAGGCACGAAAGGGACAAGACGATAGAAAACATTGTTAGAGAAGTATATGCTTTTTTTTGCAAGAAGGGGAAGGAGAAGCCTGTTCATTTTTGATAATGCTGAGGGATATGAAGACATTAAAAGGTTTTTACCTTCATCTTTACACCCTAGACATAAAAAACCTTACATTTTAATTACTTCTCGTAATAAAGATTGGAGAATAGCAGAAGACGAGGAAAAAATAAAAACAATACAGCTAGGTGTATTCAAAAAAACGGAGGCTATAAGGTTTGTCAAGAGGGCTTTAAATATAAAAGATAATTTACAAGATGAAGAAATAAAAAAACTAACAGAGGAGTTACAATATTTCCCACTAGCTTTGGGGCAAGCAATTGCATATATAAATGAAAGCAACATTGTATTAAGTCGCAGAGGTGAAGAAAGAGTTGGGGTTAGTGACTACCTAAAAAGGTATGAAAAAGAAGCAGAGAAACTGCTCGACTTTGAGTCTAAATATAAAAGTGACCGTTATACTAAAACAACATTCATAGCTTGGAAAATTACGATTGATGCTATAGCAAAAAGAGAATGTGGGCCAGAAGCATTGAAGATTCTAGAAGTAATGGCTTATCTTGCTCCTGACAAGATTCATATAGAAGAAGTCTTTTCAAAGTTAATAGCAGAGGATAAGGAAAAGTTATGGAAGGCTGTTGAGCTACTCGATAGATATTCAATAATTGACTTAAAAAAAGGAGTGGCAAACATTCACAGACTAGTGCAGAAAGTAACTGAGTTGAATTTACAAAAGGCAGTCCGGGAAGAAGAAGTTCTTAGAAAAGCTCTGGAATTGATAAATAGTGGTGATATAGCAATCAGTCACATTGTGTCTATTTGGGAATATGCAAGTAAATATGGTAAGTTGATTGATGATTTTTACTTTAACTCATCTTGTATACATAGGAAACCATTTTTTATAAAGAAAAGTACTCCTTTGCACTTGCTTGCTGCAAGTGGTGATTTTAAAGCAATTAAGGCTATACTCACACATATATCAACACATTTCCCAGGTAAATTGATAATGGCTGTTAATGTTGAAAATAATTCTGGTCACGCTCCATTACACTTTGCTGTTTATAATGGAAGATTAGATGTAGTAAAGTACCTTGTTAGTAAAGGTGCTGACATTAGTGCTAAGAGCAAAGACGGCAGTACTCTGTTGCACTATGCTGCTCAGGATGGAAGCTTGAATGTAGTAGAATACTTGATAGATGAAAAGGGTACAGACATTAACATAAAAGATAATGACGGTACAACTCCTCTACACTCGGTTGCTTATCTAGGCTACTTAGCTGTAGTGAAAAAGTTTATAGAGAAAGGAGCTGATATTAATTCTAGGGATATTTATTATAAAACACCTCTGCATTTAGCTGCTAGTAATAGTGATTTAGATGTAGTAGAACATCTTGTAAACAAAGGCGCTAATGTCAATGCTATGGATAAAGATGGCTTGACTCCATTACACTGTGCTGTTTTTCGTGAAAATTTGGAAATAGTAGAATACCTTGCCGAAAAAGGTGTTAATACCAAGAACAAAGATGACGATACGCCACTACACTTTGCTGCCGTAATGGGAAAAGTTGCTGTGGCAAAAATACTGCTAAAACACAACGCCGATGTTAACGCTAAAAATAATGAAGGAAAAACAGCATTGTATTATGCAGCTAATAATAATCACCAAGAGCTTGTGGAATTGCTTTTAGCTCATGGTGCATCCTATGACTACTGAATTTTGCATTTAATTTATAGCTCCGCTTCTATCAGGGCATAGGATGACAGAAGTGGGCTTTAATGGCTGTAGTACTATAGCTGTTATACTCCAAAAGTAAGTATTAGATATAACAAATAGAAGAAATTAGATAGAATGATTAAAGGGGCAAGGATATAAAGGTTTAACTTGAAATAACCTGATAAAATTTGAATCACACTTCCAAGTGCTGGCACCCATGAAAGTAATGCAACTGCACAAATCAGTAGATTTCTTACGATTTTTGGTGTTTTATGCTCGTTCTCTAGTTTGTGGTATGATTTTTGTATAGAGATTGTTATTCTACCTAAGTACCAGTTAACTATTCCACCAAGGCTTGATCCTGGTACTCCAAAAAATAACATCAGTAGTGGAGTGTAATACGACCTGAAATAAAGCATCGTATTGAACACAAAACCTTGATGTATGGGTAAAACTAACGACGATACTAGACTATCTGTGAATAACAGAAAGTAATTTTCCATATGAGTTTACCAGGTTGTTGTACCATCTTCATTGTCAGAAATTGTAATCCCCATTTGTTTCAACTGATTTCTTATTTTGTCTGCAGTATCGTAATTTTTATTTTTTTTTGCAATTTTTCTTAAGTCTATCAACCTTTCTATTTCTTGATGATTTACATCCACAGCAAACCACTTTTCATAACTTGACTCAAGAAGACCAATAAATCTGGCACTCTTAACAAAACTCTCAGTTAATTTAAGCTTTTCACTTTCATTACTCATTTTGTTAATTTTTGCAGCCATTTCATGTAATATAGCTAGAGCTTCAGGAATGTTTAAGTCGTTTTTTAAAGCGTCTATAAAATCTTTAGAAATCTCTGCGTTACTTTCATCAATATTTATTGTATCTAAACCACGTAATAACCGATAAAATTTGTTTAAGGTTTCCTGTGCATCAGAAATAACGTTTTCTGTCCAATCAAGTGGTTTTCTGTAGTGAGTTTTGAGCAGTGCATAACGTATTACTTCACCCTTTATTCCACTATCAAGCAAATCTCTTACTTTGATTATATTAAATAAGGACTTGCTCATTTTTTCTTCATTTACTGTAAGAAAGCCGTTATGTATCCAGTATTTTGCAAACATTGATCCAGCAAATGCAGACTTACTCTGTGCAATTTCATTTTCATGGTGAGGAAATTGTAAATCTATGCCGCCACCATGAATATCAAAATCTTTGCCAAGATAAGCATATGACATTGCTGAGCATTCTATATGCCATCCAGGCCTGCCCTCTCCCCATGGGCTATTCCAATAACTTGAAAGTTTGTAGTCAATATCATTTGCAGGCTTCCACAGCACAAAATCTCCCGGGTGCTTTTTATTTTCATTAACTTCAACTCTGCTACCTGGAACCAATTCATCAGTTTTTTTTCCTGATAAAGCACCATATTCATGGTAAGATTCTATATTAAAATACACGTGTTTGTCAGATTCATAAGCGTGGCCTGATTGCAGCAAATGTTCAATTAATTTTATAATATAATCTACGTTTTCCGTTGCTTTTGGTTCGTATGTTGGTTTTTTACAATTTATGCTTTCCATATCATCATGAAAAGCTTTAATGTAATATGTGGTTATACTTTCTATGTTGCTATTTTTTTCACTTGCTGCATTAATTATCTTATCATCAATGTCGGTTATGTTACGCACATAGGTAACTTTGCCATAACAAAACTTAAGTAGCTGAAATAACACATCATACACAACAACAGACCGTGCATTGCCTATATGTGCTGTGTCATATACTGTTGGTCCGCAAACATACATTTTCACATGATCTTTATCGATAGGTGTAAAAAGCTCCTTTTTTTTTGTTAAGGTGTTGTAAAGCCTAACCATATACGAAGCTTTTGAGAAAAGAAAATGCCCCAATGATAAGTTGTGGCCCTTTGACTACTACAACAAGAGTAAGCAATAACCCACACAATGATATTAGAACTCCCAATATGGATAGAAACCCATCTTTACTCATGATACCAAGCGAAATAAGAGTCGTACCAATTGCAGGAATGAAGTTAGTAAGAGGTAGTGGAAGAGCTATTGATAACGCACAAAGCAGCATTATAAAAGCTAAAATTTTTTCACCGGGCCCATAGAAAATAAAAGACATTCTCGGTCTCATGAACTTTTCTATTTTTTTTAATGCTGGAGAAGTTTTCTCTACCACAAAAGCTAGTGTTGAACGCTGAAAAGACCTTCTTTCCAACCAATGCGGCATCCAAGGAGAATCAAACCCAAATAGAAGCTGCAGTGAGAATAAGATTAAAGGTATAGAAAGAATAGTTGTATAACCAGGTGGAACCGGTATAGGCACCGATAGCGGCAAGGAGAAGATGATTATTAAAATACCAAAACCACGCTCATGCAAAGCTGTTTTAATGTTAAACAAAGTTACTTTATCGCTATCATTGTTATTGGTATCTGCAACTTCTTTTAGAATATCAGAAGCTAGTTTTTTATCTTTAGTTAGTTTCTCACTTTTTTGCACAATTATCCTTTAATAAAATATTCCTCTTAAGCTAACATAGTTGTTGCTGTATTTCAATATTTGTTATTTATTTCATACCAACACTTCATCTCTTTCATTCTTTAACCTGACTAAGTTTTTAAACAGATGACATGCACTAAGGTGCGTGTCACGAAGTATGAGGACGCTAACGATCTGGTTCATTAGACGATAATTTTTCTGAGTCCTTAAGCTCCTGTTTAAGGTTTTTGATGCCTTTTCCTAAATCACCCATAACTTGCGGTAATCTGCCTGCACCAAACAGAACTAAAATTATTATTAAGACTAGAAACAATTGCCATGGTCCTAAACTCATTTTCACCTCCATTTAAAATATTGACCTTTAAATATTAAAACTTGACTGAAGTCAAGTAACACATAGATTATATCACCTTTATTTAATTATAAATCAAGGTTTTTTAATTATTTTATAACAATCCCAAACTAGATTATTTTCTTGCAGCGAATAAGTGGAAACTTTTCGCTTAACTGTAGAGTAGAAGAGAGCTCACTAAAAAACTTTGCTAGCGTATCATCTTTAGGCTTATGGTATATATCGCTAGAAACTCCTGATTGAATAATTTTACCATTTTTCATTACGTAGATAAAATCTGCAACTTTCAATGCTTCTTGCGGGTCATGAGTTACCATTAGCACAGGGATATTTTTACTTCTGAAAAGGGACAATATATGTTGTCTTATTCGGCACTTGAGCAGTATATCTAAATTAGAAAATGGTTCATCTAACAACACAACATCAGGGTTTTGTGCCATCACTCTTGCTATTGCAACTAATTGTTGCTGTCCTCCAGATAAGGCGTTAGGGTACATATTTTCATATTTTTCTATATTGAGTAACTTCAAGATTTCCAATGCAATTAGGTGCTTTTCTCTCTTGGAAGAGCTGCGGATAGCAAAGGTTATATTTTCTACTACTGTTTTATGAGGAAATAATGCAGAATGCTGAAAAATCAATCCGATATTTCTATGCTCTATAGCGACTGATGCCTTATTACTTGCAACTAACCTATCATTTATAAAAATAGTTCCAGATTTTGGATTTTCTATCCCCGCAATTAATTTCAAAATTGTTGACTTGCCACAGCCAGAATGCCCCAATAAACATGCAACATTTCCTTTCTTTACTTTAATGTTTATATTGCTTAAAGCAAAGTCGTTTTGATTGTTATAGAAATAACCAATATTGTTAACTAGCATTAATCTTACTTAAACCATGTTATTAAATATAATAGCATTATACTCAAGAAGTACAGAAATGTTTTTTGTCGTCATAAATTGGTTATGCAAGAAATCTAGAAAAGAAAGGATTTTTTGCTATAACTTTACATGAATGGTAGGAAACACGGGACTATAGCTCAGCAGGATAGAGCTTTGGACTCCTAATCCGAAGGTCGTGCGTTCGAATCGCACTAGTCCCACCACATTAAATTTTATGGAGATTTTTTTTCACAAATACGCACACCTTTTTTTGCGGTTTTAAGATATAAATTCCCTAATAATAAAACGGGTTTTGTGTCATTCCAGTACTCCTCTCTTATAATTCACGTATTTAAGAATGACTTCTGCTAAACCTTTACTAATTCCAGGTACGTTTTGAATTTCAGCCAGAGAAGCTTTGCTTATATTTTTCACTGAACCAAAATAAGACATCAACGCTTTTTTTCTTTTGTTGCCAATGCCGGGTATTTTGCTTAATTGTGAAACTATAAACTGTTTATCGCGTTTTTTTCTATGTGAAGTTATCGCAAAACGGTGGGCTTCATTACGCAACGATTGTAAGTAAAGCATGACTTTGCTGTCATTTGCCAGACTGAATTCTTCCCTGCCCAGCATATAAAATCTTTCATTTCCTGCGTTACGATCAGGACCTTTTGCCATACAAGCAAAAGGAACGTTTATATTCAATACTTCCAGTACATTCTGTACTATGGAAACATGTCCTGGTCCACCATCAATCAGTAAAAATCAGGTATTATGCCTTTTATATTGCCGGAGAAACGTCTGGTTAGCACTTCCCTCATCATTTTATAGTCATCGCCTGAAAATTTTTCCTTTATAGTAAATTTTCTGTACTCACTTTTTAAAAAACCCTCCTGCCCTGCAACAACCATTACACCAATTTGTTGGTTTCCAAATATATGGCTATTGTCATAAACCTCAATACGCTTTGGAATGTTTGGTAACAAGAAGATTTTGCTAAGCTCTTCAAGCTTTTCTAGGTTATTTCTATAATCGATAAGCTTCTGCTCTAAGCTATGCTGAGAGTTATCATAAACAAATTTCAATAAATCACGCTCTTTTTTATTCTTTGCATGCAGAACTTTTACTGGCTTTTGAGCAACCTTATATAGTGCTTGTTCTATAATTTCCTTATCCACAATAGAATCTGGAACGTAAATTTGTATTGGAGGTATGTTAGCTGAATTATAAAAATTGACCAAAAAGGTGGATAAAATTTCATCATTTGAGTGATCACCACAGTTCTCGGCAAAGTAAGGAGTGCTGCCGTAGTTGTCTTTATTTCTGAACGATAACACACTAATACATGCTAGATCCTCTTCACGTACAATACTGAAGAAATCTGCATCTTTTTCAAAAGAAAAATCCGTGTGCTGTATTTGAATTTGCTCAAGAAACTTTACCCGATCTCTATATATAGCAGCAAGCTCATAGTTTTCTTCACTGCTGCACTTTCTCATTGTGAAAAGTAACTGTTCTTTCACTTCCTTATTTCTTCCAAGCAATGTATTTCGTGCCTGTTTTACTGATCATACGCGTCAAGTTAAGAGATTGTGAGCAAATTTAGAGAGGTTAAAGTGGATACTCTAGCCCTTCTACGTTTGTCTTTTAATGAAAATCGCGACCAAGTTATAGTGAGTTTTTTAAGAAATGCTTTTAAACTATTAATTTTGGTTAATACTAAAAATAACTCTCTAACCCGCCTTTTTAGCTCAATAAATGCCTTTGTTAAGCTAAGTTCTGTATTCTTTTTCACTTCTGTGCAACCAACTATGCCGTGAAATATAAGAATTGCGCACAATTTAGCATATAGTTCACATAATACTCTGCATGGCTTTCCTTTTAGCTTATCAAGCCTGGTATGGCTTTTATACAATTTAAATAATAACTCAATTTGCCACCTTACTCTGTAAATCGTTAATACTTGCTCAGCACTAATTTTATTTTCTGGAACATTAGTTATAAATATTGACCAGTTCAACAATTTTTGATTTCTTTTAGAGGATGTATATCCCTGCGATCTTGCTAATCTATTAGCTTTCCTTCTTCTGGCCATATTCAGTTAGTTTCTGACATATAATTCTTACTCTAATTTTTGCTTCTTTTCCTAACAATACCTCGTTTTCTAAAAATAACTTATCCTCTAAACATTCTAATAACTCCATTTTTTGATTTGTTTCTACATCATATATGTCGGTATCAACGACTTATGAAATAAGCTCCTATTTCATTGATTTGTTTAAAAGAACTTGGCACAAAATAACCGAGATCAGATATTAGCAAATCATTGCTTAATATATTACTTAAATGTTTCCTATATCCCTGGTCTGATCTTACCCCCTCCGTTAAATTAAGTTGGTCTATTATCTGATTCATGTAGTCGAAAACTAATTGTAACTTTATTCCAGACTTAGTATTGCTTTCATAGCCACTGTAGCTAGTACCATAACCTTTATACATCTCTTCCATACTGTTAGGTATAGCTACTGTCCAATAATTTAACACTATTAAATTGCTGTAAGATTTTGCAACCAACTTGCAAGATATTTTTAAAGAGAATCACAGATTCATTATACATCCTTTTCATAAATTCCACTGCTTCTTCAGTAAATCTAAACTTGTTTTGTTATATCTATCGAGTCCTCGTTTAGTAATTGAAACATTGTTTCTACGCTACAATTATCAACTCCTATATTACCCAAGACCATGGCTTTTACGAATGATGAACCTTTTAGCTTTCTCTTTCTTTTTATAAACCTTGTTGTAATTGAGATTTTCTCTGCTTTTTCATTAAAAAATTCTTTGAGCTTTTTTGATAAGCAAGTTATTTTATTCATTGGTTCTCTCACTAAAAGTATATCTGGGAGAACTTATACCTTATTATTCTATCTCTTTCATACCTTTATTTCCTTAACTTGACGCGTATGGTTATATATACTGACTTGAACAATTATGTAGAACAGCCATTAGGTCTTTTTAAAACATTAATGAATAGAATTTTGGGAAAAATTTTTCCAACCAAGAACAGTAGTATAAGTAATTTTGTAAATGATGAGTTGTCAAGTTTCACTTTAGAAACAGCAGCTAAGTATACAAGAATTTTAAAAAAAATTGATCTCTTGGAACAATTAGAAAAAGATTTCAGAAAAAATAATATTTTAAAAGATTCTTTAAATTTAGAACAAAGTGAAAAGAGTCAAGGAAAAGATAGATCACACGAAGTGAGTTTGGAAGGTAGAAAGCAAAAGGAAGGTACTTTTGAGCTGCGAAAAGAAGAACAGCCGAAAGAAAAATTAGGTGGTAATCGCATGAGGCAAATAAAGCGACCAACAACAGCACCTCCGGCTGCTCCAGATTCGAGGAAGGTACGCTTTAAATCAGAAATATCCTCAGATGGAGAAAGCAAGGCAAAGTCTACATCTTCTTTACTAAAAGGAGCTAATAGTTTTAGTATGCCTGATGCTAAGGAAAATCCTTCTGAGGATTCAGGCTATGAAAGTTCATTAGATCAGGAGTCTGAATATGAAGACATATCAAATTATCAAGAGAAAAAGCAAAAGGAAAATCCTTTATGTGAGCAGAGAGAAGATTCAGGCTATGGAAGTTCATTAAATGAAGAGTCTGTATACAAAGAGATATCAAATTATCAAGAGAAGAAGAGTAAAATTTTAATAGAAAATTCGCAGAGTTCAAAATCGCCCAAAGAAGAGCCAATTTATGCAACAGTTCCTAAAGAACATATAGAAGCAAAAAAGAACGTAAGCAGAAACAACAACCTCAATCCCTCGTACCACCAAAACCACCGCAAGTGCCAAAAAAAATGTTTACTACTGGTCAAGAAGTTAGACAAGAATCGAAAGTGGTAATCAAAGATAAACCTGCAGTACCGCCAAAGCCTAAAAATCTAAGCCGTGCTAATCAAAAAGTAAGCACAGAGCCAAAAGTAGTAGGAGTAATTCTTAAAAAATCAGCTGAAAGAGTACCACTAAAATCTGAAAATCAAGACAATAGGAAATCAGCACAAAAAGCTGCTGGTAAGGCGATACCAAAAGTAGCAGCAGCTACTATGAAAGGAGGAGCTAATCGCGAGATGGGCAGTAAAGTAAAGGCATTAAAAGAAAAATTTGAGCAAAATCAAGCAAAAGGAAATGCTAATGTACAGCTTGCTGAAAGCAAAACCACTCCAGCAGCACAAGCGGATATCGGTGTGAAGAAAAAACAATCTCATTCATTTCTAACAGAGAATAAAAGATCTGCAACGAAACACGTAACAGCAAAATCTGATCCAAAATCTCATATCAGCAAAAATTCCCTTCTCACGCATGCAAATGTAAAGGAAATGGTTGCACAAATTGAGAAAGGAAAAGGAGGAAGATAGTAACATTTGGGAAAAAACATATGTGTCAAGTCAAGAGATTGTGAGCAAATTTAGGAAATTATAGCTAAACTGACTTAGATTTACCGACAATTTGAAAAACCGTCATTCCGCTAACTATAGTATTTTCAAAAGCGAATGATAAAGGTATAATATGTTTTTTTAAAGTAGGGAAAGCGATGGTATATAGTGTAGATTTAAGGGAAAAAGCAGTGTCTTTGGTAGAAAAAGGAAAGTCAAAGGTTGAAGTTGCAGAGGTTTTTGAGATAGACACTATATAGATGGCTAAAAAAGAAAGCTACTGGCCAAGGTCTCAAAGCGGTAAAAAGTACTGGTTTTATTCGAAAAATAGATCCAGAAATACTCAAAGAATATGTCAAAAAACACCCAGATCACACACTAGCAGAAATGAAACAAAACCTTGGCTTTGGGATAAGTGCAATTTGGTATAGATTAAGACAGCTAAAAATAACCTTTAAAAAAAAGTCACATTCTATCAAGAGCGCAATCAAGAAGATAGGCAGCAATTTATCGATAAAGTCTCAAAAATAGACCACTGTAGCATTTTATATATAGATGAAGCAGGAGTTGATAATAGACTATACCGAGAATATGCACGAGCTCCAAGAGGAGAAAAAATATATGCTGATGTTCCAGGAAAAAAGCGGGAAAGAGTGAGTATAATAGGTGGATGAGAAGTTTATTGCACCAATGACCTTCACAGGAGGGTGTAATAAAGATATATTTAATGTATGGTTAGAGCGAAGATTACTTCCACAATTACAGCGTGATACAACCATAGTTATGGATAATGCTACATTCCATAAAACTCCCAAAACAAAGTCATTAATAGAGTCTTTTGGCTGTCATTTGCTTTATCTTCCAACATATTCACCTGATCTAAATCCGATAGAGCATTGTTGGCACACCATCAAAAGTTGCCTCAGACCTCTAATGCATCAATGTACAGACTTACACCTTTTACTTGGTAATACCATTTTAGACGTTTATCATTCGTTTTAGAAAATACTATAGTTGAAATAGCGCAGTTACTCACCCCATAAATTTGGTGCTCTCTTTCAATCAAAGGTGTCTTGCTGCTTGAAATGTTTTCTTTGTAAAAATTTGGCTTATCCTTATATCATCTCATTCAAACAGCATTAACATAACTTATGCCTTTTTTGGATGTAGAAATTTTCTAGGAATTGTCTTTTTGAATTCTATGGTATTTTGTTTAACATTGAAACAAGAGGCCAGTGTCACGCACTGGCATGACACCCATTTGTTCCTATAGTTGTCTTTTCTCGTCTACCTTATTTTGCCACTCTGCTGAACAGATACATAAAGAAAGTGGAAAATTGGACATTCTCAACTCGGCTCCTGCAGATTAAAAATTAAGTTGAATAAAAATTGGATTTGACGCAGTTTTTTCCCATAGTTTAAGAAATTAAAAGTTTAACGATTAGAATTATAATTACAAACCACAATAAAAAATAGACTTTTCCATTTGATTTATTTTTAATTTGGATGTTTTCTAATTTTTTATCAGCTATTAGGTTTAATTTTTCTATAAGGCTAAATATCCCTTGGATTGTTTTTACAGGATAAGAACTTCTAATTTTTTCCCTATACCCTATTTTACTTTCATGTTGACTGCTTATCCACGCTTCAACTACTTTCCACATATTGATTTCTGGGTAGATCTTTCTACATGTCCCTTCCAGTAAAATCATAGTTTTCTGCAGCAATAACAATTGTGTTTGAACTTTCATATCAAAATCACCAGTTATTTTTAATAGCTGAGCAAGTAAACTAGCAAATGAAATCTTCTGTATAGGCTGCCCAATAATGGGTTCACCTATTGCCCTGCAAGCTGTGACAAAATTTCTATGCTGTGATGAAACGTAACCAGCTTTAAAGTGCATTTTTGCAACGTGATCATAATCCCGATTTAAAAAGCCTTTGAGTATCTCTATAACGTAATAGCATGTCTCACGATCTATTCTACCCATGATTCCACAATCCAGAGCAATAATATTGTTATTACTATCAACCATTAGATTTCCAGGATGCATATCAGCATGAAAAAAACAATCCCTGTATACCTGATTACAAAACGATTCTATAAGATTGATAGCTATTTGCTTATGATTATTCAGTTTTTCAACTTCGTATATTGGCGTTGCTTCTATCCATTCTAATGTTAAAACCTTTTTCGAAGTTCTATTCCAATCTACTTCAGGTACGTAAAAACCTCTGTCATTTTTTGTGTTTTCCTTTAGTTCCGAAGAGTGAGCAGCTTCAAAACGTAGATCTAACTCTAATCGGCAAATTTCAGCAAAAGTTTTAACTAATTCAATTGGCCTCAGCCTTTTTGATTGTTCGCTAAATTTTTCTGCAATTTCTGCGAGCCAAGAAAGCATTTTTATATCCCTTGAGAATGTTTTCTCAATATTTGGCCTTAAAACCTTCACAGCAACTTCCTTACCCTCAGTTGTAACTGCTCTATGCACCTGAGAAATCGATGCTGCTGCAATTGGCTTTTCAGAAAAGCTTGAAAAAATGTCGCTCAATTTACAATTAAACTCACTTTCTATAGTTTTAACTGCTATTTTATGTGAAAACGATGGCAATCTATCACATATCAATAACAAGTTATTTGTTATATCTTCATTTAAAACATCAGTACGTGATGAGATAGACTGCCCAAACTTAATGAACACCGGACCTAATTTTTCAAGAGCACACTTTAGCTTGTGGCCTTGTATTTTATTTATTGATTTTTTTGATGGTGGAAGTAAATAAGGTAATATATTGTAACGCGTCAGCACCGTAGTTATGTGCAGAAGACGCAAAATATTTTGAATCATTTCGCTGCGTAACTGCTAAATATTTCATTTAGGGTTCTATTTTTCATAATCTCATCAGGCTTGCCTTGGCAATAGATAGTATTATTTATACAAATTATGTAATCTGAGGACGGTAGAGCAGAGTTAAGATCATGAGAAGTCATAAGAATCGATACCAATCGTTTTTTTGCTATTTTATTTATAATATCATAAAATTTAGCCCGCGCGTTAATATCCATTGCACTAACTGGTTCATCTAGAATGATCAAGTCAGGCTCTGCAATTAAACAACGTGCAAGTAGCAATAATTGTGTTTGCCCTGCAGAAATTTCTAACACTTGATTCTTCAAAATGTTACCGATACCAACCAACTCTATCGTTTCTGTAATAATGGATTGATTTTTCTTTAGTCTTTTCAAGGAGCTATTTAAAAGAAAATATTCAACTGTTATTGGCATCAAATTACTAATACTAAAATTTTGCGGCATGTAGCTAATTTTTGTGTTCTCAGCTAACACAATATTTCCAGTATAATTTTTATTTATACCAGCAATTGCTTTCACTAAAGAGGTTTTACCTCCACCATTTGGACCAAGTATTGTAATTATGTCTCCTCTTTCCATGAACATATTGATATTGTCAAGGATTCTTTTACCATCATATGCGAGAGCAAGATTTTCTATTTTTAGAACACGATTATTGACATTATTCAATTTATTGACAAAATTTAACTTCTTCTCAACGTTTATATGAGACATTTACTGACTTTTTTTCTATTACTTTCATTTACACTATACTATAATATCGCCTTTTCATCCAATTTAAAAGTTGTAGCTACAATCAAACCTATCCACTCACTTGTAGCTTCTGTTACAGAAGGGATTTTAGAACCGGAATTGCTTGGCTATGCAACATCTGCACATAATTATATATTAAAGCCATCTGATGCGAGTAATTTAGAATCAAGTGACGTTATATTTTATGTTGACGATAACTTAGAGACGTTTGTTCAAACTTTCGCCAAAAATAATAAAGAACTAGTGCAATTGTCAAAGGCAATCAACCTACTTCCTACTCGGCCACATTCATTTTCTAGAAAAATTACTCACATTAAAGATGAAAAAGATTTACACATTTGGCTGAGTCCCGAAAATGCAAAGAGCATGATACTTTCTATAAGTGCAACATTGTCTAACATAGATAAAGAAAATTCCCATCGATACAGTTCTAATGCAACAAAAGCTATAAAAAAAATAGACCAAGAAGTAAAAGAAATTATGAAAGAACTGAATGATTTTAAAAATCAAAAATATATCGTCACTCACGATGCTTATCAATATTTTGAAAAATATTTCGGTCTAAATCATCCAAGCGCTATTCTTTCCATAGAAGAGGATTCCTACATAGGTATGAAGAGTTTAATGAAGCTAAAAAAGATAATGAAGGAAGAAAACGTTAAATGTATATTTGCTCATTCACAGGAAGATAGCATAAAGCTTAACGCCCTTTCTAATGATGCAAAAATGGTAGTTCTTGATCCTATTGGATCAGACATAGAGCCTGGAAAAGATGCATATCTAGCTATAATCAATAGCATTGCACAAAATTTTAAGTCTTGTTTTGTTGAGTAATAAGTTCCCTTTTAGCTTACTGTTTTATTGTTCTGCAAATCAAGAAGAAGTGAGTTTACAACAAATGGTGTCATTCCAGTCTGGAATCCAGCTTTTTCATAATCATCAAAACGTTGTATTTTAACATAAAACGGCTACTTTTATGCTTACTAACTTAATAAAATTCCTGGATCCCAGACTGGGATGACATCGTAGGGGTGCTGGCCTGATAATCGTCATCCCGCTACTTGTTAGCGGGATCTAGAGATACCGCGAATGAATCGCAGTATGACGGTTCGCGGCGGCATGACGATAAGGTTTATACCTCGTCATCCCAGTGCTTGACACCGGGGTTGATTTATCTTGTCTACCTTATTTTGCCACTCCGCTGAACGGATACCATATTATGCAGGTTTAGAATTATGCTTTATTCTTACGTTTATCTCTTGGCCCAATACAATCAATAAGTTAAGCAAGTATTCTAAGGAGAACCCTTCGATTTTTGACCTATTGATTTGAGATACTTTAGGTTGATCAATCTTTAGAGCGTTTGCTGCTTTTTTCTGTGTTGTGTACTTCTTACTTATTAATTGTGCAATGACCTTTATTAATTTCAGTTTTGTATCTTTCACATCCCCCAACTCTACTATTATAGGATAACTTAATTGTAAATTTTGCACAATAATAAAACTCCTTATAAAAAAATTACTTTAGTTTTTCTTCTTTAAATAACACATGCCTTCTGACTACTGGGTCATACTTCCTAAACTCCAGTTTTTTGGTGAGCTTTTTTGGATTACGCTTTTTTACATAAAAATAGCCAGTTGATTTTTCTTCACCAGTTTTTGTTATCTTGATTGCAGTGCTGACTAACTTAACGAGCAAAGAAGCATTTTTTTTCGCCATACTTATAATGATATAATAAATTCTACGCGAGTTTATTACGCAAAATACTAAAAGTCAATCGAATAATGCAGATTGCAAAATCCTTGACAATCAACAGTGCATTAAGTAGCATAAAGTTAACTTCAGAATAAAAAGCAAACGGTAAATAAGTGACAAATAGTGGTAAAAGGGTATTATTGATAGAAAATTCTATCTGTTCTAATGAGGTAAGAGTTGCCTTGTCAATTAATAACAAGGTTGTAGAATTTGAACAAGAATTCAAGGAAAAAAAACAATTAAGAGGTAATATATACGTTGCTTATATAAAGCGTATAGAGCCTTCTTTGCAAGCCGTATTTATTGAATATGGAAAAAATAAGCAAGGTTTTTTGTCTTTTTCCGAGATATCTCTAGATTACTTCAACATTCCAGAAAAAGAAAAGGAAACTATCTTTGAGGGCTACTCAAATGACGATTGTATAGAGGAAGCCTCAGCAAATGTTTCTTCAGATTCTGCAGCTAGTAAGAATGTCAACGAATCAGGTAGTGGTTTTGTAAGAGAGGTACCTTTATATAAAAAATACAAATTACAAGATGTTATTTCAGTAAATCAAAAAGTATTGGTCCAGCTAACTAAAGAGGAACGAGGCAATAAAGGAGCTTCATTTACAACATACATAACTTTAGTGGGTAGATACTGTGTTTTCATGCCAAATTCCATGAGCAAAGGTGGAGTGTCCCGCAGAATTGAAGATGCTAATGTCAGAAAGCAGTTAAAGGAGATACTGAGTTCAATAAACTTGCCAAAAAGATCAGGTTTAATAGTAAGAACTTTTGGTTCAGGAAAAAATAAGAAAGAAATTGAGCAGGATTACAATTACTTATCCTCATTGTGGCAGAGCATTCAAAAAAATGCCTTCTCTGTAAACGTTCCATCATTAATTTACAATGAAGCAGATGTAATTATGAGATCTGTTCGTGATTTTTGTAGCGATGGTATAGAAGTTATAGTGTCTGGAAAGGAAGCTTTTGAGGCAGTTAGGCAATATGCTAACAATGCACTAAAAGGTAGTAAGTTGCGCTATAGATTGTATAGAGGTTATGCTCCGATCTTTACTTACTACGGAATCGAAGATCAAATTTCTGAGTTATATAGCAATAGAGTAGAATTGCCATCTGGTGGGTCTTTGATAATAACTTTAACTGAGGCGTTTGTTTCAATAGACGTAAATTCAGGAAAGATGACAGGAGAAGATAGCATAGAAGAAACAGCTTATAGAACCAACATGGAAGCAGTACCTGAAATATCAAGACAGGTGAATCTTAGGGGCCTATCAGGATTAATAGTAGTCGATTTTATTGATATGTTGAAATATCAGTATTGCAGAGCTATTGAGTCTGCTATAAAGCAAGCGTTTAAAGATGATAAAGCTAAAGTTCAACTTAGCTACATAAATGACTTTGGTTTAATGGTATTTTCAAGACAAAGAATTAAACCAAACATACAAGAAATTAATACTACAGAGTGTTTACACTGCAAAGGTACTGGAAGAGTAAAATCAAACGAAGTAATTGTTTCATCAATACTAAGGGATTTACAACATATTGCTAACAAGAATCGAAATAAGTCTTTTGATTTAGTAGCACACAGTGCAGTTATAGCGCACATTTTTAATAACAAACGCAATACAGTTTCTACAATCGAAAAAGAGTTTAATATTACATTGAACGTTAGTATTGATAACAGTTTAGATGTAAATACATTTGTTTTAAAACAAGGAGATGATGTTAATTTAAACGGTTATAAGCCATTACAGAACTCTGGATACCAAATTGGGGATAGCAGCAATGAAGAAGCTGATAATTCAAATAAACTACGAGGCAATTTTTGGCTGACTAAGTGGCTTTCGCGCCTTTTAAGTTCTAATAACTAATTAGAAACCTAAATTGGGCTTGTAATTAATGAGCCCTATACTTATATATTCTTATATCAGATAATATTTACAATGGGGTACTCATTATGGGAAGAGCAATAGGCATAGATCTCGGAACAACAAATTCTTGTGTTGCAATAATGCAGGGCAAGGATACGAAGGTAATAGAAAATAAAGAAGGGGCAAGAACTACTCCATCTATAGTTGCATTGACTTCTTCAGGAGAAAGGTTGATTGGTGCTCCAGCAAAAAGGCAAGCAACCACCAATGCAAGTAATACCTTTTTTGCTACTAAGAGATTAATAGGCCGTCAATATAGTGATCCTGAGATGAAAAATCTAAGTGTACCATACAAAGTATTTGCAGCAAAAAGTGGTGATGCATGGGTTAAAACAACTGATAATAAAGAATATTCTCCTAGTCAAATTGGTGCATTTATACTACAAAACATGAAAGAGGCAGCAGAAGCTTATCTTGGAGAGGAAGTAAAAGATGCTGTGATAACAGTGCCAGCATACTTCAACGACTCTCAACGTCAAGCAACAAAAGATGCAGGAAAAATTGCCGGATTAAATGTACTCAGAATAGTAAATGAACCGACTGCTGCAGCACTTGCTTATGGTCTTGATAAGAAACATGGACACACAATAGTAGTATATGACCTTGGTGGTGGTACATTTGACGTTTCAATACTTGAAATAGGTGATGGAGTTTTCGAAGTGAAAGCAACAAACGGTGATACCCATCTTGGAGGTGAAGACTTTGATAATGGAGTAGTGAGTTATTTACTAGATGAATTCAAGAAAAGTAACGGCATTGATTTGAAAAATGATCCAATGGCTATGCAAAGAATCAAAGAAGCTGCTGAAAAAGCGAAAATTGAATTATCAAGTGCAATGGAAACGGAAATAAATCTACCGTTTATTACAGCTGATGCAAGTGGTCCAAAACACTTAAATATGAAATTAACGAGAGCAAAACTTGAAAGCTTAGTGAATGATTTAATCGAAAGAACTATGGCTCCTTGTAAAAAAGCTCTTGAGGATGCTGGTTTATCTGCTAGTCAAATTGGCGAAGTGGTTCTTGTTGGTGGCATGACTCGTATGCCAAAAGTCATAGAGAAAGTTAAAGAATTCTTTGGCAAAGATCCACATAGAGGAGTTAACCCTGATGAAGTTGTAGCAATTGGAGCTGCAATACAGGCGGGGATCATTCAAGGTGATGTAAGAGATGTGTTACTACTTGATGTGACCCCACTTTCTCTTGGTATTGAAACTCTAGGAGGAGTATTCACTCCACTTATTGAGCGTAATACTACAATTCCTACTAAAAAATCTCAGGTGTTTTCAACTGCAGAAGATAACCAAACAGCTGTTACAATTAAGGTGCATCAGGGTGAAAGAAAACTGGCAGTTGATAATAAGCTACTCGGTCAGTTTAGTTTGGAAGGGATACCTCCTGCTCCGCGCGGAAGGCCACAAATTGAAGTGACATTTGATATAGATGCAAATGGAATAGCACACGTTTCTGCAAAAGATAAAGCTACTGGAAAAGAGCAAAAAATACGCATTCAATCTTCAGGTGGTTTATCTGATGATGAAATAAATCGCATGGTAAAAGAAGCTGAAGAAAAAGCGCAAGAAGATGAAAAGCGCAAAAAGTTTATTGAAGTGAAGAATCAAGCGGATAGCTTAGTCCATTCTACAGAAAAGTCTCTGACAGAGTATGGTGATAAAGTTTCACCAGAAGATAGATCTGCTATTGAAAATGCAGTTAACGAATTAAAAGAAGTTAGTAAATCTGATAACATTGATGACGCTGATTCAATACAGCAGAAAGTCACTAATCTTTCTCAATTATCTATGAAACTTGGAGAAGCTATGTATCAAGCATCTCAACAAAATAGTGCTGAAAATGGCTTTTCATCAGAAGGAAATCCAAATGATAAAGAGGAAAAAGTAGTAGATTCTGATTATCAAGACATAGATAATAAAGAAGAGAATAAGTAATTGCGATTGTCATCCAAGTAGCTGATACTGGGGTGACAAGAGGAGCATATTGTTGCTTAAAGAAACCATTATGGATATTATTAAAACAATAGAAGAAAAGATACGCGATTCGATAGATGTAATTGATATCAACATTATCGATGAATCAGCAAAGCATGCTGATCATTATTTTGCTTCATCTTCAACATTACCTTCGCACATTAAATTAATATTAATATCTGACGGCTTTATTGGAATGAGCGTTCTAAAAAGACACAAGTTGATTTATGAGTTATTGAAGGGTGAGATAGAGCTAATACATGCAATTTCTCTTTACTTGTATACGCAAGATGAGTACAATTTAAAAAATAAATAATAAAAATGTGAAGGAAGAGTCTATATTAGTTAAAGCAGGAAGAAAATTTAATGACTATAAAGGTTCTATGAACCCGCCAGTTTATCATTCTTCTACCATATTATTCCCTACTTACAAGGACTACTTAAATGCAGCAAATGGAGAAAGTATATACGATGTAATCAACGATGATGTTGCAAGAGATTACAGCTATAGTAATGTTGGTACTCCCACTGTTCATTATTTTTCAAATGCACTGGCTGAAATTGAAGGGAGTGGACAAGCGCTTATTTTTCCTTCCGGACTATTTGCACTTACTTTTGCTATTTTGACTTTCACTAAAGCAGGTTCTCATGTTTTAATTCAGGATAACAGTTATTACCGACTCAAGAGATTTGCCGAAAATGAGTTACCAAACAGGGGAATAGAAGTAACTTTTTATGATCCAACACAGGATATAACTGATTTAATTCAGAGTAGTACTTCATTGATAATGATCGAGACTCCTGGTTCTGTAACGTTTGAGATTTCGAATATAGAGCATATAGTAAAAGTTGCTAAAGAACGTGGAATCGTAACCGTTTGCGACAATTCATGGGCCACTCCTTTGTTATTTAAGCCGCTTGATTATGGAATTGATGTTGCACTATATGCGGTAACAAAGTATCTAGCCGGTCACTCAGATTTAGTGATGGGAGCTATGGTTGCTGAAGGTGAAACTTTTAAATTGCTTTATGAGAGCCATAAAAATTATGGGGTAACCATTCAATCGCACGACTGCTACCTTGCACATAGGGGACTAAGAACACTGCACACACGTATAAAAAGGCACCAAAATACAGCAATGGAAGTGGCAAAGTGGCTAGAAAAACATTTAAAAATCAAAAAAGTTTTGTACCCAGCACTTCCCTCCCATCCTCAACACGAATTATGGAAAAGTTACTTTAAAGGAGCAAGCGGCGTATTCAGTATAGTATTGGGTAGAGAATATTCATGTGAAGAACTAAGCTGCATGGTTGATCACATGAAAATTTTTGGTATCGGTGCTTCTTGGGGAGGGTGCGACAGTTTGATATTACCAATAGATCGTAGATCTATGTCAAGATCTGTAATGAATTCAGATTATGGTGGAAGTTTTATACGGATATTTTGTGGACTGGAAGATCCTGAAGATTTGATCTTTGACCTTAATGACGCACTAAAAAGGTTACCATGTTTAGACTTTCAAAACGATGAAGTAGGACATGAAACTGAGAGAATTACTGCATAACATTATTGATGTTAACTTTGATATTGAAACCAAAGGCGTCACATATAATCCCAAGAAAATCAAGGAAGGTTATCTTTTTGTTTGTGTGTCAGAAAGGGATAGGATTTACATAGATCAGATATTATCTTGTGGAGCTAAAGCGATAATTGCAAGTGATTGCATAACAGAAGCTTCAAGCCTTGGTATCATTCCAACGCGTGATGCTGGAATCTGTATCTTCCACCCAAACCCTCAAGAAATATACAGCGAAATAGTCAGCAGGTTTTATCAATTCAAACAGCCAAAATATGTTGCTGCTGTAACAGGCACAAATGGCAAGACTTCAGTAGTAGAATTTTGCCGCCAGATCTGGCAAAACGCTGGCTATAATGCTGCGTCTATTGGAACACTTGGAACATGCATCAATAATGGTAGAAAAGGTAATAGCAACAGTCTTACCACTCCAGGTGCAGATGACCTTTACGCAGCATTACGTGATATAGATAATAAAAACGTAGAGCACTTAGTGTTAGAAGCATCAAGTCATGGGATTGATCAATATAGAATCCATGGATTAAAGTTGAGTGCTGCAGCTTTTACTAATTTCTCGCAAGATCATTTAGATTACCATAAAAGTCTTGGTGGATATTTAGAAACTAAAAAAAGGTTATTTTACGAAGTATTACCAGAAGGAAAAACAGCGATTTTAAATGCGGATATAGATGAATACGGCGCATTGCTTAAAATAGCTGAAAAACGCAGTAATAAAGTTGTGACTTATGGAAAAAAAGGCTCTGATATTACTTTATTAGAGCAAACATCAACCCCTAATGGTCAACATCTTACAGTAAAAATTGATAACCAAATTTACAATACATTTTTCCCAGTTTTAGGAAAATTTCAAGCATATAATCTGCTATGTGCAATTGGTATATCTGGATTAAATTACAGAGAAATATGCGTAGAAAAACTCGTTTCTCCACCAGGAAGAATGGAAAAAGTGAAACCTTTTGCATTCGTGGATTACGCTCATACTCCAAGTGCGCTTAAACAAGCCCTATTGTCTTTAAAATGGCATATCAACAAAAAAATAATTCTAGTTTTTGGATGCGGTGGAAATCGCGATCAGACGAAACGTTCAGAAATGGGCAAAATAGCACAAATGTATGCAGATAAAGTAATAATTACAGATGATAATTCGCGTGATGAAGATCCGGCAAAAATTCGCCACGATATTTTGCTACATTGCCCTGATGCACTGGAGATAGGAGGTAGGAGAGAAGCTATAGAGAAAGGCGTAGATATTGCCTATAACGAGGGTATGATTCTGCTAGTTGCAGGAAAGGGAAATGAGAAATTTCAAATTATAGGCAACCAAACTTTTGAATTTAGCGATGTTGAGGTTATTAAAAATCATGCCTTAACATACTGATTTTCGCAATGGGCTTACCTCCGCTAATGTGCGAATATTGAAGCAAAAGTGATGTCATCCCAGTGCTTGACACTGGGATGGCTTTGTTGCATCGCTCAAGTGAAAAGAACTGGCAGTTACTGACAAAATTCATTATAAATAGCCATTTAACTGTTGAAGAAAAAATATGCCACAAAAAATGAGAGTCAGTAACTGCCATGAATATAACAAATTTCTCCAAGAAAGAGGAAGCATTTTTTGTTATATCAATGACGCCATAGAAAAGTGGTACGAGAATGGTCCAAAAATACCAGGTGGCAACAATATTTATAGTGATAAAGTTGTAATTTTGGTGCACATAATAACTTGTTTATTTAGAATAGGCCTGAGGCAAACAGTTGGGTTTATAGCAGGATACCTTGAGCAAATTGGGAAAAATTTGCAAGTTATCAGCTATTCACAATCATCAAGAAGGTTTAAGAAACTTAATATTAAGATAAATGATTGCAGAAAATAATATGGAAGATATCGAAATTGCTATAGATAGTACAGGAATTAGTATATACAACAACACTCCTGGTCATAGCAAAGAAAATAGCGAAGATAGAAAGTATCGCAGCTATGAACAGACAAGAAAATTGCATGTAATGTTGAATACAAACAGCAAAAAAGCCATAGCTGTAAAATACAGTAATGGCTGATCACTATGGAGCTTGTGATTTGCTAAAAGAAGTCGATTTTCAGTATGTCATAAAAGTACTATATGCAGATAGGGCATATGACAGAGAAAAGCTCTATAAGCTGTGTAATCAATATGGTATAAAAACGAAAATTCCTCCGAAAAACAACGCAGCAGAGCATCCAAAGTATGGCTGAGAGAAATTCTGCAGTCAAGCTCATAAAGTCATATGATGAAGATGGTATAAAGAAGTGGAAAAAAGAGATGAGTTATGGAAAAAGATCTTATATAGAAAGTTTTTTCTCGCGACTGAAACAAACATTCGGATTTAGTTTTAGGAATAAATCTGAGATAAATCGAGAAAAAGAACTGCTAATCAAATGCTATTTGCTTAATAAATTCACTGATATTGGTATGGCTAAATTTGAGATAGCTTCATAAATTTATTGTGCGTTACCTACTATCCGAAGAGCGATGCAACAAAGCTCACTGGAATCCAGTTTTCTTTACAAATTCACCAAAAGTGCTTCATTCTATAACGCAAAACCCATACTTACCAAACCCAATGCATTACTTGCAATTAAGTTTCCTGGATCCAAGTAGTCTGGGCACTGCCGTCATAAAGGAACTAGTGTCAGCTACTTTCATGACACCCTTCTGGTAGGCCAAAATCGCAATGTTCGTACAGTTATGGAATGAACCGCGGTATGACGTAGGAAGATCTGAGCAAACTTTCAATCAGAAACAGCCAAAGATCTCTCTAAGATGTCAGTTTCTTTTATATCTGCAATTTTACCGTCCTGATCAAATGAAATTTGCAGAGACTTACTGCTATACTTCCTTTTTCCTAAGAAGTTAGCTTGTTTAATTTTATATGAGACATAGTACCAAACATTGTCATCAAACTTTGATACTAATGTTGGTGATCCTAAAGTGTGAACCACTTTTTCTTTATCGTCACCTACTTTTATCTTGCTCCACAATTCAACGCTAATGCCAGGAGCTCCGTGATTGTGAATAGTGTGAGTGCAGCTTACTAAAAATAATAAAACAAAGGATATTAATACTCGCATTTCTATTGATAAATTACTTGAAGCTATAATACACTAATAAATTACCTGCCGTCAAATTTCAAAAAGTTAAATTGACTGATCCTAAATATCACTTAATATAATATTTACTTTAGAAAATAATAGGTGTCTTATGTCATTGTTAAAAGCAGATCCAATATACAAACCTTTTAATTACCCTTGGGCTTATGATGCGTGGCTACAGCAACAAAGGATACATTGGATACCTGAAGAAGTTCCGCTCGCTGATGACGTGAAGGATTGGAAAACTAAACTTTCAAGTGTAGAAAAAAATCTACTAACCCAGATCTTTAGATTCTTTACTCAGGCAGACATTGAAGTAAATAACTGCTACATGAGGCATTATTCAAATATATTTAAGCCAACAGAAGTATGCATGATGCTTGCAAGCTTTTCCAATATGGAAACCATACACATTGCAGCTTATTCTTATCTTTTAGACACAATTGGCATGCCAGAAAGCGAGTATCAAGCATTCTTAAAGTATGATGCTATGAGAAAGAAGTATGAATACATGTTAGAATTCGAGGAAAGCAAAAAACACGATAAAAAACATGTAGCTAAAACTCTAGCAGTGTTTGGTGCATTTACCGAGGGGTTGCAGTTATTCGCATCATTTGCAATTTTGCTCAATTTTCAACGCTTTGGAAAAATGAAAGGCATGGGACAAATAATTGCCTGGTCAGCCCGTGATGAAACTTTGCACACCAATTCAATTATCATGTTGTTTAATACATTTATTAAAGAGAATAATGAAATTTGGGACGACGAGTTTAAAGAGGAATTATATTCTGCATGTCGCACTATTGTTGAACTTGAGGATGAGTTTATAAAGCTTGCTTTTGATTTCGGAGACGTTGAAGGACTATCCGCAGAAGAAGTGCGCAATTACATACGCTACGTAGCAAACAGACGGTTAATGCAATTAGGTCTTGAATCCATATATGATGTCAATGATAATCCTATTCCGTGGCTTGATGAAATACTAAATGGCGTGGAACATACGAATTTCTTTGAAAATAGAGTAACAGAATATAGCCGCGCAGCAACTCAAGGCACATGGGAGGAAGCTTTTACTGAAAACGACACAAACAATAAATAAGTGCTAATTTCACTCTTCTTTGTCATTCCAGTGTCAGCTACTTTCATTACGTCATTTGCTGTGCAGTTTAGACAGTTTTGCTTTACTTAACAACTAACTTACCATATGTATGTCCATAGGACATTGGTATATAAGAACGTGCTACAACTATTAATCTTACTCACGGTGATCACTTCAGTTGCATTCTTTGGTCATTTAGTTCCAATGGAAGCAAAAACCTTCTTGTACTCAACGAGCCTGAGTATAAAAGAGGTTTTGCTATTTATAATGCCTTTTATTATTTTTGCGTTAATCTTTAGCAGTGTTAACAATCTTAAGCAGTCAGCTATAAAGTTCATATTGTTACTTATTATAATGATCTTCTTGTCAAATCTGGCTTCAAGTTTAATAGCTTATTCTGTTGGGCATTTTATCATACAAAACACTCATTCAATACAAGATATAACGTATGAAGAAACAATTGTTCCCTTATGGTCGTTTAGGCTGCCTGCATTGCTTTCTAATTTTTATGCCCTTGCCTGTGGATTTGTGTCCAGCATAGTAGTGTCCACACTGCTACCCAAGAAAAGCAAAGAGCTTTCGAACAAAATGTTAGATTTAACTCTCTTTATTTTGAAGACGTTTTTGACGCCGATTATTCCAATATTTGTACTTGGGCTTGCTTTAAAAATGCAGCATGATCAAGTTTTATCTATAATATTTAAGGATTACTCAATAATTTTCATTATTATAGCATCTGCAACCTACCTTTATGTTTTCCTCTTATATGGAGCAGCAAATTCATTCAAGATCACAAGCTGGATAGCTAGTATAGGCAATATGATACCGGCATTTATTACTGCAATGGGCACAATGTCTAGTAATGCAACTATGCCACTTACTCTTGAAGGAAGCAAAAAAAATGTAAAGCAACCTGACATAGCATCGTCTGTTGTACCAATAACTGCTAGCTTTCATTTAGTAGGTGATTGCTTTTTTATCATAATATTATCAATGATAATTGCCTCCGGTTATTCATTGTTCACAATAGATTATGTAACTTTTCTTCTCTATTTTTTGTTATTTAAGTTTGCTATCGTGGCAGTGCCGGCAGGAGGAATTATGGTAATGCTACCTATTCTTGAGAAATATCTCAAATTCTCTCCAGAAATGCTTTCGTTAATTACAGCATTGTATATAGTGTTTGATCCAATAATCACTTCAGCAAATGTTATGGGTAATGGTGCCTTTACTATAATATTTTCAAAACTCTATGATAAGCTTAAGTAATGTCTATTTTAGCGATTGATACTGTAGGTATTGGTAGTTCAATAGCAATAGTTGATTATGATGGTAACTGTTTTGTAGAGCACAATTCCACCAGCAATAGTCATGCAGAATCATTTTTTCAAATACTAAGTACTTTATTTGATAAGCACAACTATAATTATGATAAAATAGATCATTTGGCGGTAGTAGTTGGACCAGGAAGTTTCACTGGAATTAGAGTTGGTATATCAGCTGCACAAGGTATAAATCTTGCTACAAATAAGCCGTTATACGGGGTTAGTGCGCTGGAAGTTCAAGCCTACGCAATATCTTTGCTTTGTGCAAATAGCAAAAAAAATATCAGAGCTATAATCAAAAATGCTCAAGGGTTTTATACACAGTTATTTGATTTCAATTTATTGCCGCTGTCTGGTCCAACTGCAGCATGTGACCCTGGTTACGCTACAAGCAGTACACATATGGATTGCAATTTAAATGCTAGCCATGCAGGGCTATTAGTTCATTATAGACTGAAGAACAAGCAAAAATTAAATGAAGTTGAAGCTCTATATTTAAATGAGCCTCAGTATATGAAATTGCTATAGACTATTTTTTTGCATACACGCAATTTGGCTAAGCTTGTGCATCTGGTTTACTATCTCTTGAGCTACTTCTTTTATACTCATATTTGAATTTTCTATCTCTATAGCACTCGGTGGTGTAAATAAATTGTTAATCCTAAATTGCTCTATCATGCTATTTAGATTAATCACCTTCCTATTTTTTCTTTGCCTTTTTAATGCAATACGCTTTTGTAATGTCGGTAGATCACACCTAAGTACCACAGGAAGGATTTCTGTGTTCATTTTTTTACTAAGCCTTACTATTGAATCATACATCCTCATGTTCTGGCCATTATTTTCCATCAACTCACCAATAAATATGTAATTTTTTGAGTGAATCGGATAATTTTCTATTACCTGAAGCATAATTTGCATAATGCCATATATTCTATCTTGAACTTCTTTAGGTATTTGATCACGTTCAAAGACACCATCGTATATAGAGCAAGCTTGAACATTGTTATAGAACTTGCTATTTACAATTAATGCGTCTATCATATCGGATAATTCTATTGCTGTGGAAAGTTTACCACTTCCCGAAAGACCAGAGAGATATATGAAAAATCCTGCTGGCTGTTTTTTTGTGTTAATATTTACCATATTATTTTCAATCTTGAAACTTACATTCATAATAACATAAAAATGAAGCTTTAAAACATATGAAATATTATATAGAAAATTATTTTTGTAGTTAAGATATTATGTAATTTAAAAACATAAATTCTGTATATAAACTCTATAATAACGATAACTATTTTTAAGCAAGCTACAACACAAAAGTGTTTGGTATTCAGAAAGCAAGACAGAGTGGCATAGACTTATTAGTTTACTACAAGTCTCTTTTCGCGTATAAACCTTCAGAAGATTCTAACAGAGGATTGTGTTGTTAACAAAGAGCAGAGTAAAAAGGGATCTAGTCTATGCCTATCAGATTTTGTCCTACCTTAAGTTCGATGATCATACATATACTCACCTTTCAGTGCGTTCTGAAGATCAAAAGTCGTTTTGTATTTATCCGTTTGGTATGCGTTTTGATGAAGTAGATGAACGTTCGTTAATGAAAGTATCATTTGATGGAGATGTAATTGAAGGCAAAGAATATCAATATAATAGAACTGGCTATATAATTCATGGTTTTGTTTATCAAGCAAGGAAAGATATTCAAGCAATTTTTCACTTGCATACACCTTCTATTGTAGCGGTTTCTTCTCTCAAAGATGGGCTGCTTCCTATAAGTCAATGGGCACTGCACTTTTACAATAAAATCTCTTACCATAATTATAATTCCCTAGCACTTAGCGATGCAGAAGGAAAGAGGTTAATAGCTGATCTGAAAGAAAATTTTGTCATGTTAATGCGTAATCATGGATCTATAACGTGTGGTCGGACTATACAAGAAGCAATGTTCTACACATATCATTTAGAACGAGCGTGCAAAACTCAATGTTTAACGTTAGCAATGAATAAGGAGTTATCAATTCCAAGTGAAGAAATTTGCTCAAAAGCTGTAAAGGATCTCCTATCTTTTGAAAGCAATCTTGGTGAGAGGGATTGGCACGCATGGGTTAGACTAATTAAAAGTAAGTTGTAAGAGACTTTCGCACTACTACCTGTCATCCAAGTAGTGACCTTACCCAGAAAAAGTAGAGAGAAAGTTAAAACGTTTTTGGAGTAAAATAAAACGTTTTTTCAAAATATGACAAATAGAAGAGAATATACAGCAGAATTCAAATTAGAAGCTGTTAAGCTGGTTAAAGAAACAGGTCAAGCAAGTACAAAAATAGCAAAAGATCTAGGTATAGATGGCAGTATGTTAAGTAAGAAAATATGATGGAAAAATGTCTGGAGCATACGCATTTCCAGGCAAAGGCTCCTTATGACAAAGAAAGATTTGATCTAAAAAAAGAACTAACAAGAGAAAGAGACATTTAAAAAAAAGCCCTGGGCAAAGAAAAAGAGTAAAGTATTCTTTTATATAGAAATTGCTATAAAACACAGGAACTATGTAGGGTTTTGTACTGGTGGTATGGGTTGCTAAGGAAAAAAGCAGTAAAGAATTAGCAAAAGAAGGGCTTCTAGCAGATATTCAAAAAATACATCAAGCTTCTAAATGCAGATATGGAGCCCCTAAAATTCACGCTGAATTAAAAGCTTTAGGCAAAAATTAAAACAGTACAAAGTGTTATGCAAGAAAATGGCATTAAAGCCAAGTTTAGACGAAGGTTCAAAAATAAAAAACAGCAAATAAGCAACCGAGTTGTGGCTCCGAACACATTGGATCAAAATTTTACTACTGATCAGCCAAATAAAGTTTGGGATTACCTACATAAAAACTAAAGAAGGTTGTTGGCGGCAATAATTCTCACGCATGGTGGTTAATGAGTAACATGATAATTAGTTATAGATTCTTTATTGATGGCCGTTGATAAACGCAAACCCGATAAAAATCTGCTGTTACATAGCGATCAAGGGTCACAGTATACCTCTCAAAATTACCAATTTCTATTGAATACAAAAAACATCATTTCCAGCATGAGCCATAAGGGCTGTTGTTACGATAACTCTGTTGCAGAAAAGTTCACTTAAAAGGGAGCTGCTTATTGATACTTCTCGCCCAACAAACCAGAACTGCCATATTTGAATACATAGAAATCTTTTATAACAAATAACGTAGACATTCTACTATTAACTATTGCATTCCTGCACAATTTATTCTCATGATAAAAACGTCTTAACTTTCTCTCTACTTTTTCTGGGTAAGGTCAATTTAGGTCTGCACCATTTTTGAGTAATAGTTTTACTTCTTGTGCATTACCATCTTCTACAGCTAGGAATAATTGTTCTTCCTGTGTTTTTACGCGTGTTTCCACATTAGATATAAAAAATAACAATACTAAACATGCAATACCAATAATGCTAATATATTTTATAATTTTTCTCATAAGATATTTTACAATGCTTCTAATAATATTAGATATCATCTATAAAATTAAAAAATCCATGAAAGGGGATGAAAATATGTAAAAAAGTATTATTGATTAATTAAAAACAGATTTTGATTTGATAATACTAATAAAATCGATTTATCTTAAATTTACGTTGATTTTTACCTGTTATTTTTTGTAGTTTATCCAACGTAAATTCCAGGTAAAACAAAGTCGTTATCTCCAACCGTTACAACCAACTCTCCTTCTTTAATTTTTATTTGATTAGGTGTATGGTCCAATACCACCACACTCTGGGATCATACACCTAAAGTACTCCGACACTGGGATGACACCCCGGGGTTTCTGGGATGACAAAAAGAGCCCCCTGAGCAAAAATCTTATAGCCACTTGAATGATAATTGACTTTTTGCCTAAAATAACTAAGAAAGAAACTTCTCATCAAGATAACTTAAATATATACTAATTCTCTTATTTTTAAACGATTTCTCATCATGAATTGCACGATCAAAAACCTGAATTTGACTTGTTATAATGCTACAATTATTATTTGCAACTTCTAATACGCCACTATCAATTACAACCTTCTTTTCTGTTTGGTTACTCATTTTAACAGTAATCATACCAGGCAATAAATAAATTAAGTAAGGAGCATGGTGAGCTAAAATCATAAGCTCCCCTTCGAGCCCAGTTACTGAAAGAGAAACCACTCCACTGAATGAAATTTGATCATCAGGAGAGAAAAATTGCACTTTAAAAGTACTCATAATCTTTAACTTTTATTTAGCTTCAGCTTGTATTAATTCAGCCTTTTTTATTGCTTCATCTATATTCCCCACCATATAAAAAGCAGCCTCTGGTAAGTGATCATATTTGCCTTCAACAATCCCTTTAAAACTAGAAACAGTATCAGAAAGTGAAACAAATTTACCAGGCATGCCAGTAAATATTTCTGCAACGTGAAAAGGTTGAGAAAGAAATTTCTGAATCTTACGAGCCCTATCAACAATAATTTTATCTTCATCAGATAGCTCATCCATACCAAGTATTGCGATAATATCTTGCAGTGATTTATAAGTTTGCAATATACGTTTCACCTCAGAAGCTACATTATAATGTTCTTCACCAATGATTTCAGCAGATAAAGACTGAGAAGTTGAATCAAGTGGATCAACAGCAGGGTATATTCCCATTTCAGCTATTTGCCTTGACAACACTGTGGTTGCATCAAGGTGAGAGAATGTAGTTGCTGGGGCTGGATCAGTCAAATCGTCCGCAGGAACATATATAGCTTGCACAGAAGTAATAGAGCCAGAAGTTGTTGAAGCTATTCTTTCTTGCATTGCACCCATATCAGTTGCAAGGGTTGGCTGATAACCAACAGCTGACGGTATTCTTCCAAGTAAAGCAGAAATTTCAGAACCAGCTTGTGTAAATCTAAAGATATTATCCACAAAAAATAGAACATCTTGATTTTCCTTATCACGGAAATATTCTGCCATAGTAAGTGCTGTTAAAGCAACTCTAGCCCTTGCTCCAGGAGGCTCATTCATCTGACCATAAACCAAAACAGCTTGAGATTTTTCATGCTCATTTATATTTATTACATTTGAAGTGATCATCTCGTGATAAAGATCGTTACCTTCACGCATTCTCTCCCCTACCCCGGCAAACACAGAAAATCCTTTATGAGCTTTTGCTATATTATTAATTAATTCCATTATTAGGACTGTTTTACCAACACCGGCTCCACCAAATAAGCCAATTTTTCCTCCTTTAAGATAAGGTGCAAGAAGATCTATAACTTTTATTCCCGTAACTAAAACTTCTTCCTGTATTCTCTGTTCAGTAAAACTTGGAGGTGCTCTGTGTATAGGTTCTAAGTTATACTTTCCCTTCAGTGGACCACACTCATCTATAAGCTCTCCAACAACATTAAAAATCCTTCCTAAAGTTGAACGCCCAATTGGCACCGATATTGGTGCACCTGTATCAACAAATTCATCCCCCCTTGACATGCCATCTGTGCTATCCATAGCAATACAACGAACTATATTGTCACCTATATGCTGCGAAACTTCTAAAACCAGCTCCTTATCCTTATATTTTAGTTTGCTTTTTAAAGCATTAAATATTTTAGGCAATTCACCTTCAAATTTTATATCAACAACTGCTTGAGTTACCTTAATCGCTCTACCTATATTCATCTCTTTATTTTTATCACCTAACACTATAATTCCATAAAAGAACTTCTAAAGAAAATAAATTTTATATTATTAATAGAAATTTTGCAACATTAAAACGCTTACTAGTTACGCTTCATTACAAACAATGCAAATGCATTTAATAGCCAAGTAATAATAAACAATACTAAACTAAGCGCATAAGCAGCAAGAGTTTGTACACTATTGAAATCCTGATCTCCGGTAAGTAATGTAGCGATCTGCACGGTAATGGTAGTAACTGAATTAAGAGGGTTAAAAGTCAAATTTGCGTTGATTCCCACAGCCATTAGCACAATCATTGTTTCACCTATCACTCTTGAAATTGACAATAAAATTGCACTTAAAATTGTAGGCATTGCATAAGGTATTGTTATATGCCATATAGTTTCCGCTGGAGTTGCACCAAGTGCCATGAAGCCATAACGCAAGCTTTTTGGAACAGATCTTATGGCATCTTCGAGTAAAGAAATAATAAAAGGAAGAATCATTATCCCAATCGATAAACCGGCAACTAAGGCACTTTCTGAGTGTATACTTAAACCAAAAAAATTTGCTACCTGCTTTATAAAGAAAGACAAAAACACAACCGCGAAATATCCATATACAACCGTAGGAATAGCAGACAAAACTTGCAAAGTTGTATTAACAATATAACGCACTTTCTCACTCGCATATTCACTAATATATATTGCAGAAAATAAACCAAGCGGAACGACAACTAACATTGCTATAATAGTTATAAGTAATGTACCAACTAAAAGCGGCGCTATACCAAAATATCCTATCTTCTCTTCATTGATAGTGACTACATTGTGGCCCCATTTCAAGCAAAACAAGAATTCTGAAATAGCTACTTTATTAAAAAAACTAATGGATTGAATAAAAATAGACAGCATTATAAATAAAGTGATAAAAAATGATATGGCCAAAGCCACAAATAACGAAAGTTTTATTATCTTATTTCTTTTATTTTTAAAGATAAAAGCAAGCATGAAAAAAAGTAACGCTATAGAAATAAAAGTTACAAAACAATTATTATAGAATACTAACAACCAAGTTAGCATCCATACACAACCAAGATATAGATAAGATTTAACCTTATTTACTTCTTGAAACCTACTAAAACAAAATAAAAGGATTAGTAAGACAGGTATGACTATCACCGAATTCATTCTTCTATGTATCAAATTTTATTCTACGAAAATGTCATACAAGTTCACCATTATTTGACAATAAAGTAAAACAATTTAAAATAAATAATTATATTAATATAAAAACAATGAAGAGAACATTTCAACCAAAAAATTTGATAAGAAAGCGCAGACACGGATTTCGTTCACGTATGGCAACAAGAGCTGGAAGAAAAATCCTTAATAGGCGCCGTTCATTAGGGTGTAACAAATTATGCGCATAGTAAGTATAAAAAAAAAGATTTTTCTTCTGCTTTCAAAAATAAGTTAGCACTCAACAGTCTTTTTTATCGTGGGCTTTATATGTCACTGTACGCTATAAAAGAAAGAGAACCTGAAAAGTACATTCATACTATTAGAGTAGGTCTGGCTATCAGTAAAAAAACCGGAAAAGCAGCAAAAAGAAATAAAATAAAAAGGCAACTACGAATGCTTGCTAGAATTAGCATTTTAAATATAAGTAATATAGGGCACTACTACATAATACTAACTCATAGAAACATTATGCAAGCAAGTTATAAAAATTTACAAAAAGATCTAACTATTTGCTTAAAAAAGATAAAATAAAAAAAATCTCAATTAAGGTATTTACAACTATATTTTTTATGATAATATAGGTAAAATTTTTAAAAATAGTTAATGGGTGTGGTGAATGGTAGAGCATATAAAGGAGGTAAATAACACAGGCTTTGGTCAGATGTATCAATTCTTATTTCTTCCTAAAGGAACAGGAACAGATTGGAGGTCAGCATTTCGCCAACAAGAAGAATTATTTAAAAAAGTGGGAGGTAATGTAATATTACCAGAAATCAGTAATTCTCCCTCAAAAGGGAATCAATTAGGGGAAGTAGGAACAATGCTAAATAATGTAGAAAATGACCAAGAACATATAAGAAAAAAAAGATATCGTAGTTAAAGTAAAAACTTAAAGAATAGTAACAAAACAAGAAAGTTAAAATATAAGTATACCTACTGTCTAATTAACAAAGAAATTTTTATAAACTTGGCGGCGACCTACTCTCCCTTTTCAAGTACCATCAGCGCTAAAAAGTTTCACTTCCGAGTTCGAGATGAGATCGGGTGGTTCATTTTTGCTATAGCCACCAAGTCAATAAAAATTTCTAACTTAACAATTTTAACTTAATATTTAACACTGCATACACACATATAGGAAGCAAATAAATCAATCAGGCTATTAGTACTAGTTAGCTTCACATGTTACCATGCTTCCACACCTAGCCTATCAACGTGGTAGTCTTCCACGGCCTTAATTGGGAAATCTTTTTGAAGAGGGTTTCTTGCTTATATGCTTTCAGCAATTATCCCATCTATACATAGCCACCCAGCGATGCTATTGGCATAACAGCTGGTACACCAGAGGTATATCCATCTCGGTCCTCTCGTACTAGAGTCAGACCTTCTCAAATTTCCTTCACCCACGGCAGATAGAAACCGAACTGTCTCACGACGTTCTAAACCCAACTCACGTATCACTTTAATCGGCGAACAGCCGAACCCTTGGGACCTTCTCCAACCCCAGGATGTGATGAGTCGACATCGAGGTGCCAAACGGTGTCGTCGCTATGAACGCTCGAACACCATCAGCCTGTTATCCCCGGCGTACCTTTTATCCGTTGAGCGATGACCCTTCCATACAGAATCACCGGATCACTATGACCGACTTTCGTCTCTGCTTGGCTTGTCAGCCTCGCAGTCAGGCAAGCTTATGCCATTATACTATCAAGCTGATTTCCGACCAGCTCTAGCTTACCTTCGCACGCCTCCGTTACTTTTTAGGAGGCGACCGCCCCAGTCAAACTACCCACCATACAATGTCCTAGTTCCAGATAATGAAACATAGTTAGATATCAAAAGTGTAAAGGGTGGTATCTCAAGGTTGACTCCATTATAGCTAGCGCCATAACTTCAAAGTCTCCCACCTATCCTGCACATCACACTTTTAATAGCAATGTAAAGCTATAGTAAAGGTGCACGGGGTCTCTTCGTCTAACCGCGGGTACCCCGCATCTGCACGGGGAATTCAATTTCGCTGAAGTGATGTTGGAGACAGTGGAGAAATCGTTACGCCATTCGTGCGGGTCGGAACTTACCCGACAAGGAATTTCGCTACCTTAGGACCGTCAGTGTTACGGCCGCCGTTTACTGGGGCTTCAATTCGGAGCTTGCACCCTTCCTATTAACCTTCCAGCACCGGGCAGGCGTCAGACCCTATACTTCCACTTACGTGTTTGCAGAGTCCTGTGTTTTTAGTAAACAGTCGCTACTCCCTATTTTGTGCCACCTACTAATAGTTGCCTAAAAGCAGGTTACCCTTCTTCCGAAGTTACAGGTACAATTTGCCGAGTTCCTTCAACATCATTCTTTCAATACCTTAGTATACTCTACTCATCCACCAGTGTCGGTTTGCGGTACGGCCTCATAAATATAAGTGCTATTTCCTGGAGCTTCTTTTAAGCATAGATCAATCCAATAAGATCTATACAAATACGAAACCCGTCACACTTAAGAGGTTTAGGAATATTAACCTAATTGCCATCGACTACTCCTTTACGGACTCGCCTTAGGAACCGACTAACCCTACGCAGATTAACTTAACGTAGGAACCCTTAGATTTTTGGTGAGAGTGTTTTTCACACTCTTTTACGCTACTTATGTCAGCATTCTCACTTCCGATATCTCCAGCAGTTTTCACAAACCACCTTCACAGACTTACGGAACGCTCCGCTACCGCGCCTATTGATCGAAATCAACAAGCACTCACATCTTCGGTGTACAGCTTTAGCCCCGGTACATTTTCGGCGCAGAAAAACTTATTTAGACAAGTGAGCTGTTACGCTTTCTTTAAAGGATGGCTGCTTCCAAGCCAACCTCCTAGCTGTAATGGTTTTTCTACTTCCTTCCCCACTTAGCTGTAATTTTGGGACCTTAGATAGTGATCTGGGTTGTTTCCCTCTTCACCACGGACTTAGCACCCGTAGTGTGCCTGCTGTATAATTAATTGTTGGTATTCGGAGTTTAGTTAGATTTGGTAAGACGGTGAATCCCCCTAGTCTATCCAGTGCTCTACCCCCAACAACATACATACAACGCTCTACCTAAATAGATTTCGCGGAGAACCAGCTATTTCCAAGTTTGATTGGCCTTTCACCCCTAATCACAACTCATCCAATAATGTTGCAACATTAACTGGTTCGATCCTCCAGTGTGTTTTACCACACCTTCAATCTGGTCATGACTAGATCACTTGGTTTCGGGTCTAATCCATAAAACTAAAACGCCCTATTCAGACTTGCTTTCGCTACGCCTACACCTAACGGCTTAAGCTTGCTTCATAGATTAACTCGCTGACCCATTATGCAAAAGGTACGCTGTCACTCTAAATATCAATAAATTGATATAGAGCTCCAACTGTCTGTAAGCACTTGATTTCAGATTCTATTTCACTCCCCTCCCGGGGTTCTTTTCACCTTTCCCTCACGGTACTTGTTCACTATCGGTCGTTAAGGAGTATTTAGGCTTGGAGGATGGTCCCCCCATATTCAAACAGGATTTCACGTGCCCCGCTCTACTCAAGGATTTAAAAACTTTCTACTTATACAGGACTATCACCTTCTATGGTTACTATTTCCAGAGTATTCTAATTCTTATTCTTAAATCACTAGCCTTTTCCGCTTTCGCTCGTCACTACTAACAGAATCTCGGTTGATTTCTTTTCCTTTGGCTACTTAGATATTTCAGTTCACCAAGTTTGCTTTACATACTTAGTACGTAATAACTAGCTAAACTAGTTGGGTTTCCCCATTCGGAAATCTGCGGATCAAAATTTGTTGACAATTCCCCACAGCTTATCGCAGCCTGCCACGTCCTTCATCGCCTCTTAACGCCAAGGCATCCATCAAGTGCTCTTAATAATTTATTTATCCGACTATATGCAGAATATGCAGAGTTAAATATTATTAAAATTGAATTGAGATTAAATTAATCTCTACCATAAAACTTGTCAAACATCTAAAAACTAAATTAATCTTTTGTATGTTATAACCTAATAAATAATATGTCAACGCCTTTTTGCACAAAACATTTACTTATATTATCAACAACAATATACTAGCAATCCTAAACAGTATAATCTGAGAAATATGTGGTAAACTTATATATACAGTAAAAATTAATAAAAAAGATATTTTGTAAGATAAAATGTGTTAAAATCAATTGCCTAAAAATGATAATAAACATTCGGAGTATTTCTAACGTATGAAAAGTAATCTCTCTTTTATAAAAAACGTTGCTTTAAATTGTATGTCTAAGCTCATTGGCGTATTAAATATTAAGAAAGTAAAACACTTCATTGTGAATAAATATAATACTCTTCATAAAGAAATGACAGTGCTTCTTAAAAAATCTAAGAACCTGTTAAACACCAACATTGAAATCGGTTTATATCACTTTTATAAAGGTAGCATGTCAGATGCAAAGTTACGATTTTGGTTAATTAGCATATTTTACCCCCATTTACCTATAGTCTGGTATAACATCGGAAGGTGTCATTTTGCGGTAGGGAATACTAACAAAGCTTATAATTATTTAACAAGGGCACTAAAATTAGATAATGACCACGAGGAGGCGTCTTACTATATAAAAAAAATGACAAACTCAGCGCCTATTACAGAATTGCCAAAAAACCTCATAAGACAATATTTTGATTACACAGGTGAATATTTTGTTGAGCATTGGTTGATTGCCAAACAATATAGAGGGCATGAACTTGTACACATGATAATTACAAAAATCTTCAACAACTCCACTTCTGAGCTCAATATACTCGACCTTGGTTGTGGAACTGGAATATGTGGTCATTTCTTGAAAATAAATAGTATTGGAAACCATATAACAGGAATTGACATTTCAAGTAGAATGCTAAATATCGCAAGAGGATGCTTTATAAAAGGTAAGCCTGTTTACAATGAATTAATACATATGGAAATGAAAGAGTTTCTTAAACAAGAGAAAAACCAGCAGTATGATGTAATTATCTTTGCTGAAGTGCTACATTATCTACATGACTTTCAAGAAGAGTTGGAATTAGCAAAAAGATCTACGAGCAAAAAAGGAGTTATTGTATGTTTAATAAGAAGAAAGGAAGGTGAAGGTATTGACTTTGTAAATAAAGGAGACTATTTTCGTCACTCAGAAAGTTATGTTCAACATGTTGCAAAAGAAATAAATATGCAAATAAGTTATACGAGTTACTGTAAAATATATGGCAGTCAGGTTGACGTTATCTTGTTTGCATTACAGCATCAACAAGAAAATCTGAAAAACCTAACTTAAAAATCGCTCAAAATGACTTTTAAGTATCTATATATAGTAAAAGAATAAAAGGAACTTTATGAATAACATTACCATTAATTACGCGAAGGACAGCAAATTAACCGACTTTGGAAAAGCAGTTCTATCAGACAGGTATTTAATAGAAAATGAAAGTTATCAAGACCTCTTTGCACGTATTGCTAATTACTATTCTGATAATAAAGAACATGCGCAGCGTCTTTATGACTACATGAGCAACTTGTGGTTCATGCCTTCAACACCAATACTCAGCAATGGTGGCACTAAGAGAGGGTTACCTATCTCTTGCTTTCTTAATGAAACCGAAGACAGCTTGCAGGGAATAGTTGATCTATGGAACGAAAATGTTTGGCTTGCTGCACGTGGAGGAGGCATAGGTAGTTATTGGGGAAATTTACGCTCAATAGGCGAAAGCGTAAAGGGTAGCGGCAAAACATCAGGAATTGTTCCATTTATTGTAGTGCAAAATGCTCTAACGCTTGCAATTAGTCAGGGATCCCTAAGGCGAGGAAGTTCAGCAGTCTACCTTCCTGTATCTCATCCGGAGATAGAAGAGTTTCTAGATTTACGCAAGCCAACAGGCGGTGACCCAAATCGCAAAGCGTTAAATATACATCATGCTGTAATAGTAACAGATAAATTTATGCAGGCTGTTGAGAATGATCAAGAATGGAATTTAATAAGCCCTCACAACAATAAGGTTATTTCAACTGTAAAAGCGCGGGATATATGGATCAAAATATTAACAGCAAGAGTTGAAACTGGAGAACCTTACATTATTTTCCTTGATGCAACAAATAACAATAAGCCAGAATCTTACAAAAAGCTCAACTTAGACATCAAGATGTCAAATCTATGCAGTGAAATAACTTTAACCACAGGTTATGATCACCTGAATAAGTCACGCACTGCTGTGTGTTGTCTATCATCCGTAAACCTTGAGTACTACGAAGAATGGAAAGACAATAAACCCTTCATAGAAGATATAATGCGCTTTCTTGATAATGTATTGGAAGATTTCATAAATAAAGCACCGAATGAAATGCAGCGAGCAAAATATTCTGCAGCCAGAGAACGCAGTATTGGTCTTGGTGTGATGGGCTTTCACTCATTTTTACAAAGCAAAATGGTTCCTTTTGAATCAGTAACAGCACAACAATGGAATAAAAAAATATTTAAGTATTTACGCGAGCAAGCAGATATAGTTTCTAAAAAATTAGCAGAAGAAAAGGGAGCATGTTCTGATGCCAAAGAAGTTGATCTAATGGAAAGGTTTACACACAAACTCGCTATTGCTCCTACTGCCTCGATCTCCATTATTGCAGGTAATACCTCCCCTGGAATAGAACCATACGCAGCAAACGTATTCATACAAAAGACACTTACAGGCTCATTTGTAGTGCGAAATAAATTCTTGCAAAAACTATTAGCAGAAAAAAATCAAGACAATGATAAAATATGGTCTTCAATTTCAACAAACGAGGGTTCCGTTCAGCATTTAGATTTTCTTAGTGAGCATGAAAAATTGACATTTAAAACAGCGTACGAGCTTGACCAAAGATGGATTATAGAACATGCAAGTGATAGAACTTCGTATATTTGTCAATCTCAATCAGTAAATCTGTTCTTACCTGCCAACGTACATAAACGTTACTTGCACAAAATACACATGCTTGCTTGGAAAAAAGGGTTGAAGAGCTTATATTACTGCAGATCACAATCAATGCAGAGAGCCGATAAGGTCTCGCATGACATATTCAAAAAAAGTGAAATATTGCAACAAAAAACAGATATTGACTACGATGAATGTCTGTCATGCCAATAGCGGCCTTACTCAGAAAAAGTAGAGAGAAAGTTAAGCAAATGGGTAAATAGACTTCTTGCATAACCATATAACAAACTTTTATTGGGAATAGAAACAAAAAAACTTTCTTAACAAACTCCGCCAGCCCTCTTATCATAAAATTGAAGCTATTTATTTATCTTCTCTGTACAGATTAAATGACAAAAAAACTCACGTATCTGGCGTCTCATGTTTAATTTTTTGCACTATGTGCACCTTATGTCTTTACCAAACTTCTACCTACATAAGCTGAAACGCGCTTATAAAGCGTTTAAAACATAAAAAAACGCCAACTTAAAAAATGGATAGTGAATAACTGGCTACCCTAGGGCTTCTTTTGCCTTTTTTTTCGTTTGGTAAATTTCTTAATGTTTGCAGCTAAACGACAATCATCATCCCGCTACTTGTTAGCGGCTGAGATACTGCGGCGGTATGACGTAGATTGCTGTCATTCCGCTACTAGTTAGCGCCGCAGCGGTATGGTGTAGGAAAATTAGCTATATAGCTAACTTGTACCACGCGTTAAAGCTTTTAAACAGGTCTTGGTTTACTTACTCCATTATTTTCTTTATTATCAGATATCATTTTAAATAATATGGAGGAGCAAATTGTCAGCAATTGCCATTATTGATTTTGGTTCACAGTTTACACAGCTTATCGCAAGACAAGTAAGAGGAATGGGTGTTTATTGTGAGATATTTCCAAGCAACATCAGTTTTGAAACAATATCAAAATTCAATGGGTTTATTCTCTCTGGAGGACCACAATCTGTAAATGATGATTGTTCTGAAACAAGTAGAGTAGTACATGAAATTATAAAACTTAATGAGGCAACAAACGTTCCTATACTTGGAATATGCTATGGACAGCAACTCATTTGTCATTATTTTGGAGGAAAAGTAAAAGAGAGTTTTAAACAGGAGTTTGGTAGAACTAAAATCAAGATACTAAAAGAATCCCCCATTGTAAAGGATACCTGGGATGTTAATTCTGAAGTGGATGTATTAATGAACCATGCGGACAGTGTTGATACTATACCACAGGGATTTACTGTTATCGCATCAGGTGTGATAAATCAAACAATTGCAATGATTGTCAACGAACAGCGGAAGATTTACTGTACTCAGTTCCATCCTGAGGTTAAGCCCACAACAAATGGCAGTAAATTGCTCTCTAACTTCTTGGATATTGCAAATTGCAAAAGAGACTGGACAATGAAGTCGTTTATTGAGGAGCAAAAGGAAAAAATCAAAAATGTAGTAGGAGAGAAAAAAGTAATCGCTGCAGTAAGTGGTGGGGTTGATTCAAGCGTTGCAGCGGCTCTCACACATAAAGCTATAGGAAAACAATTGAACTGTATTTTTATCGATACTGGGTTGTTACGCAAGAACCAAACCATCGCTATGTTGAAAGAGATTCCGATAAATTACGTTGATAAATCAAATTTATTTTTGAGTAGGTTGAAGGGAATAACTGATCCAGAAGAAAAGCGAAAAATTATCGGTAACACTTTTATTGAAGTGTTTGAAGAAGAAGCAAAAAAAATAGGTGATGTGGATTTTTTGATGCAAGGTACCATCTACTCTGATGTAGTTGAGTCAGGGCATGCCTCAGACAACACTAGTACAATTAAGTCTCACCATAATGTTGGTGGGTTGCCAGAAAAGATGAATCTGAAGTTAGTGGAGCCTTTACGTTACCTCTTTAAAGATGAGGTAAGGCTACTTGGAAAAGAAATTGGGCTTTCAGACGAGATAATATTTCAACATCCATTTCCTGGACCCGGACTTGCAGTGAGGATTATAAGTGAAGTTGATAAAGAAAAGGTGCAAATATTGCAAGAAGTAGATGAAATATATATTAATACGATGAAAAATTACGATCTATATGATAAGATATGGCAAGCTTTTGCTGTATTATTACCAATAAAAACTGTAGGCGTTATGGGAGATGGTCGTACGTATGGATATGTTTGTGCTTTAAGGGCTGTAACATCATCTGATGGTATGACAGCCGATGCATTTCCATTTGAAGATAAGGATCAACACTTGCTAGTATTTTGGGATTTTTTACGCAATGTCGGCAGTATAATTGTTAATAATGTTCCCGGAGTAAATAGAGTTGTTTATGATATCACTTCTAAACCACCCGCAACTATTGAGTGGGAGTAAATCAAAAAGATCCCGCTGCTTGTTAGCTGGATCTAGAGATACCGCGAATGAATCGCGGTATGACGGTTAATTTTCTTTATTTTGCTTATAATTTCCACAAGCAGTGCAAACATAAATGAAGAATACAAATATCCTTTTGGTAATTCTATATGAAATCCATGAAGTATGAGGTACACACCGACAAGTAAAACAAATAAAATGGCGATTATTTTTAACCCTGGGTTAGATTTGATTAACTGGGCGGTATAACTTGATAAAAACAGCATTGCTAGCATGGAAAATGTAAATGCTGTAGCAATTATTACCATGTTATAAGTTAGTGCTATAGCAGTTAATATCGAATCAACCGAAAAAACTAAATCTATTAATATAATTTGTAGCACAACTAAAAAAAATTTTGATTTAACGTTTGCTTTCTTTTTATTTTTCTTACATACAAAGATGTCATCCCGTAACTCCATAGAGCTCTTAACAATAAGGAATAATCCCCCTGCGATCATAAGTAAATCCCTTGCTGATGCAGTGTGAAATATAGGTTTTTGCATTGATAATATAGATGATGTAAAAAATAGTATTACAAAACGCATTAATAGTGCTAATCCAAGGCCCATAAGGCGCACTCTTTCTCTCAGCGCATTTGGTACCTTATCTATTGCTAGAGAAATAAAGATTAAATTGTCTACACTAAGTATAGTTTCAAGTAGTGTAAGTGTCAGTAAAGTCCAAGCATCAGTTAGCATTTTTGTTTCAAATTCGGTTCTTCTTACTCTACAATAGATGTGTAAAAATTAAGTGACTTCACTCAGAAGTTTTATAGCAGTTCTCCAGAAAAACAGGATATATAAAGTTCAGCAGCTTCTTCTATTTTCGTTTTTGAGCAAAATCAATAATAAGAGAGTTTCTTATTTTCATGCACGCAAATAAGATAAAGCCTTATTTTCATTTTTGACTTTATTTGAAAATAATATATACTATAAAAATAGTGTGCTAGGTTGAATGAATGTACATTAAAGGATCACCATCAGGCAAGGTATTCGCTGGTTATCAGGCATTTATACCAAGCCCCTTGCCACCAAAATTTGAATGGGACAATGATTTAGTTAATAGTCTTTAAACCCTTACTTTACTATAAGGAAAGTGGTTGAAAACTTAAGTGTCGTATTTACAACAGCCCAAAGAGCAATCGTAAAGCTTGAAGATTTAGGCATCGTTTCACAAACTTCTCAAGGAAAGAGAGATCGGGTTTATTGTGCAACTGATATTTTGAATATTCTAGAAGAACCAACTAAGATTACAGAGAACTTCGATAGCACATTGTAGCTATTGCGATGAATAAATTCAGCAAACAGCAAGCTTAAAGAGTCTGATCCAATGGACATGCTGAACAAAAAGTAAGGAGCCCCTTTTGGAGGATTATATTAACTTATTAATTAATTGCTTGACTTTTAGCAGGATTTATTATATTATTTATTAATGAGCAATGCAATCAAACCGAGGAGGATAGCATGATAAATAATTTGGATTCAATAATTCTTGGAATAAAAGATGGTGAAAAGGCGATTGAAGATTTAAGGGTTGTTCTTAAAAAAAGAAAAGAAGAAGTTATTACTACACAGACATTTAATTACGCTTTACAATGCCCACAAACTACAAAGGAAGCGATAGTACACGAAATTCTGCTTCATTTTATACAAAATCCTGGCGAGCAATCACTAGAACAAGTAATACAATACTTAGATGGAGCAATACAATCTAGGATATATGCAAAAAACAACCCAATAAGAAATCTAGATGAAGAATTTCGTACTCATATAAATTTTAAAGATGAAAAGGGAAATACATTACTACATCATGCAGTTATAGGTAATAAAACTGAAGAAATAACCACCCTGCTTGTTACATATAGTGCAAATCCTTTGATACAAAACGCGGATAATAAAATTCCTTCAGATTTAGCTCAAGGAAAAACAAAAGAAGTGCTTATTAAAAGTATGAAAAAACAAGCTAATACGAAAAAAGAAAGCGCTATGGTAGGCAGTTTGGTGCCTGGCGTAATAATTGGTGGTTTTCTTGGTGTTGTACTTGGAGCTGGTGTGTGTGTTGCAGTAAGTCTTTCTGGTGGTATGATACTAGGTGTAATGATAGCATCTTCTCTTGTTGCTAGTATAGCTATTGGACTGGCCATGTATTTTTTGAGTCAAGACTATGAACAGGCTAAAGCGATAGAAAAAACTATTAGCACTGTTAGCTCTGAAATATCTGTTGATGATACAACTGTCGCAAATGGTAAAAAGGGGCCACAACTTACATAGAAAAAGCTATAGTATTCTTCAAACTAAATAATAAACCTTGTAATTAGGATATTCTGGATTCCAGCGTCACGCGCTGGAATGACAACTGCGTTTTTTGTTTTTTTGTCATCAAATACTCCTACTCTTTATGTCATCCAAGTGTCCTGACTACTTGGATCCAAGAAATTTAATTGTTTTAAATTTTTCCCTCTATACACCTATTTAAAATTTATGTTATCCACATGTGCAATATAATCTATAATAACGTTTATCAATACAATATATTAAAAAATATTATGAGCTTCGTAAAAGAAAAAAACACCCCTGTGATGGAGCAGTATTTGAACCTGAAAGCTCAATACAAAGATCATCTGCTATTTTATAGGCTAGGAGATTTTTATGAATTGTTTTTCGATGATGCTATTAAAGCTGCGAAATTGCTGAATATAGTGCTCACTAAGAGAGGTAATTCGTGTGGGCAAGAAATACCAATGTGTGGAGTGCCAGCACACAGTAGTGAATCTTACCTGCACAAGCTAATAGATTTAGGATTCAAAGTAGCAATCTGTGATCAATTAGAAACTGCTGATGAAGCAAAAAAGAGGGGCTATAAATCCATAGTAAAACGTGATGTAGTGCGAGTTGTAACTCCAGGTACAATTATAGAAGATTCACTACTGGAGGATAAAAGCAATAATTATCTCGCGTCCATAGTTGAACAAAATGACGAATATGCTATTAGTTGGCTTGAATTATCGACGGGAAAATTTTTTCACACTTTAACGAGTTTGAAAGCTCTAGATAGTGATTTATTGCGTATATCACCAAGAGAATTATTAATTTCTGAAAAATTCACTGAGGACGAAAAAATTAGATCGATTTTAAAAAATTATAAAATATCAATTACGCAACACGCACAGAGCTTTTTTGAGTATAGTAAATCTCACAGAACGTTATGCGAGTTTTATAAAATCAGGGAACTTGGGAGTATAGGAAATTTCAGCAAAGTAGAAATCATGGCGTGCGGTGCACTGCTTGAATATGTCAGAGTAACACAAAGGGGCCCCATTCCAAGGCTTGAATTCCCGAAAACCTATAAGCAACAAAATTTCATGCTTATTGATGCTTCAGCAAGGAGAAATCTTGAGTTATTCTCAACTCAATTTGGTGAAAAGAAAGGTTCACTAATTTCAGTTATTGATCACACAGTTACAGCTTCTGGTGGACGCCTGCTCAAACAAATGCTCGCTTCACCACTTGCTTGCTCCAAGGCAATCAATTTGAGGCTCAGCACTGCTCAATTTTTTGTAAATAATCATGATTCACGCAAAAAAATACGAGAGATATTATCTAACATTCCAGATATTGAAAGGTCTTTATCGCGCTTAATACTAGGGCGTGGTTCACCAAAGGATATGAACCTATTAAAAATAGGCCTAGGAAAAACTTTAGAGTTGTCTGAGTTTCTGTCTACCTTGCATAATTATTGTTTAAGTGAAAAATCAGAAATTAACTCTCAGATGTCATTCCAGTGCTTGACCGGAGAAAAGGAACCAGTGTCTACTACTCAGGTGATAAGTAGTGACGAGAGTGAACTCAGCACAATACATAAGAGCCTTGGCAATCATAAAGACCTATTTGAACTGTTAAATAGTGCTATACTTGATAATAACCTCAGTTCCGTGAAAGAAGGAGGGTTTATTCACTCAAAATACAACTCAGAATTATCTGAGTTATCTTATATATTGAACAACAGTAATAAGTTGGTAACTAAGCTCCGTGAATCTTATCGCGATCTTACTGGCATTGCCGCACTCAAAATATTACACAACAACATACTTGGTTATTACGTTGAAGTGTCGGCAAATCACAAAATAACTTCGGATATATTTATTCATAGGCAAAGCTTAGCAAATAGCATGCGCTACACAACTAATGAATTGAAAGAATTAGAAAATAAAATTCTTACGGCACGTGATGCTGCAATCGGCTTAGAAATGAAAATTTTTAGTGAACTGTGTAGTGAAGTTGCTAAAGAGTCTGAAAAAATTGCTCTTGCTGCAAATGCTTTGGCAAAACTTGATATTAGAACCGCATTTGCAGAGCTTGCAGTGCAAAATAATTACGTAAAACCCATTATTGATGACAGCAAAGAGTTCAATATCTGTAGCGGAAGACATCCAGTGGTTGAAGTTAACGATAAATTCATTGCAAATAGCATCAATTTAGCTGGTATATATCTAATTACTGGTCCTAATATGGCTGGAAAAAGCACTTTCTTGAGGCAAAACGCTCTCATTGCAATTTTAGCTCACATGGGGTCATTTGTGCCAGCAGAGAGTGCACATATTGGAGTGATTGACAAGATATTCAGCAGGGTTGGCGCAACGGATAATATAACAGCTGGTTATTCTACCTTCATGGTAGAGATGATCGAAACAGCAACGATAGTAAATCAGGCAACGGACCGTTCCTTGGTGATACTTGATGAAATTGGTAGGGGCACAGGGGTGTATGATGGATTATCTATTGCACAGGCGGTGATTGAACATATTCACAATGTAAATAAGTGCCGCGCCATTTTTGCAACTCATTATCATGAATTAACTAAAGTAAGCAAATACTTGAAGAACGTGAAATGTTTTTGTGTAAAAATAAGAGAGTGGAACGGAGAGGTTATCTTTCTACATGAAGTAATTGAAGGCATTGTAGATGAGTCATATGGAATACATGTAGCAAAACTTGCTGGTTTTCCTGATTCTGTTTTAAATAGAGCAAGTGAAGTGTTTGAGGAGCTGAAGGCTTGAATCATTATTATAAGTGAAGAATTACCTATACAATCGTGGTAGTAGCTATAGAAACGAAAAACTTACTTGACAAACTCCGCCAGCGCCCTTATCGTGATAGTGAAGCTATTGTGTTTGCTTTCGCCAATCTGCAGATTAAAAGGTAAGGATTACTTAATGTATCGGCGTCTTATGTTCAATTTTTTGCAGTATATAGATACTGTATGTCTTTACAAAACTTCATCTACATCTAGATTTTTATCTAAATAAGCTGAACGCGCTTATAAAGCGTTACAAGACATCAAAAAATGCCAATACTCGACAGAGATAGTAAAAGACTAGCTAACTCGGGGATTCTTTGTCTTTTTTTTCTGCTTAGTAAATTTCTTAAACATTTGCAGCGTAGGTTAGTTGCAATTAAAAGCGGCTTAATCTTGCTTGTCAAGCGTTTAAAACATAAAAAACGCCAATATTTTAAAGCGGATAATAACCCCAGGGCTTTTTTTGCCTTTTTTCGCTTGGTAAATTTCTTAATGTTTATAGCTAAACGACAATCGTCATCCCGCTACGTGTTAGCGGCTAAGAGATACCGCGGCGGTATGACGTAGGACTGCTGTCATCCCAGTGCTCCTTTTTTTGTCATCCCAGTCTGGGATCTATTTTGCATGTAACTCCAATTGTGTTTTGGCATAAAACGCGACGCGTATTAGACTTATTTGCAAGCAAAGCTTGCTAGATCCAAGTAGTCAGGGCACTGGGATGACAGGAGAAGGAAGCACTGGGATTGGGATGGAAAAGGCTATTTGTGTGATGCCAATGAGTGATAGAAAGTTCTGCAAGAAGTCATTAATTGCAAAAATTTAATATAAGTGGTAAAGTAGAACCACTGAATAAAAAACATATGTTAATTAATACAACGTCGGAGCTGGAGGACATAGGTGAGGGGTTGATAGCAAAAAAGCCAAAATTTATAGCAGTTGACACGGAGTTCATTAGAAATAATTTAATCTACTACCCAAAATTATCGTTAATTCAAATTTCTTACGGAGAGAAGAGTTTTATTGTAGACGCACTAGTGCCAGAAATTGATTTATCATTCATTAAGAAAATAATGCTAAATCAGGGGATAACCAAAGTGTTTCATAGCTGCCGGCAGGATATAGAATCCTTACTCACTGTGTTTAAATGTATTCCCACTCCCACTTTTGATACCCAAGTTGCTGCTATGTTTTGTCATTATTATCATGACTTTATTGGTTACTCAAAAGTAGTGGAGCAATATCAAGGAATAGCACTGGATAAAATTAAAGCTAAAAATTCAGATTGGTTAAGGCGTCCGTTGTCCAAAGATCAGTTAGATTATGCAGTAAACGACGTGGTACACCTATATGACCTATACCAAATATTGTGCAATAAACTTGAAGAAAATAATAGGATGGGTTGGTTTCAAGAAGAGATGGAATCAATAGTTGATATAAATAAGTATTTACATAGCCCAAAAGATGCATGGAAGAGGATTAAATTTAATTATGAAGTAAATCCAAGATTGATACTAACTGTTAAAGCAGTTAGTGAGTGGCAAGAAACCTTAGCACAGCGCTATAATATGAACCGTAATAAAATAATCAATAATGCTGTAATAGCTGATTTTATTGAAAAAAATATAGAGCATGTTGATGAAATTTTAGATGATCTCAAGAGGAATGCAAAAAATATAAAAGATGCAGATTTACTAGAGTTTGTGAATATTTTTAATGAAAATGAGAGAAATTGGATGCAGCAAAACAACACCTTATCGAGTAATTATGACAAATCTGTACTTGATATACTCTCAATTATTTTAGATAGTAAATGTAAAGAAAGTAACATATCAAGGAAATTAGTTTCTTCAAAAAATGAGTTAACCGGGTCAATATCTGGACAGACAGATAAATTATTCAAGGGATGGAGATATGATTTTTTTGGCAGGTCAGTTGAATCATTTTTGAACACAAGCTCAAAATTTGAGATTTCAGCAGTGAAATCCGCAAATAATATAACCAAAATTCAGAGTAATTTAGTGGAGAATAACTGTTGCTAAAGTAACTTAGATTTATCGACAATCGTCATCCCGCTACGTGTTAGCGGCTAAGAGATACCGCGGCGGTATGACGGTTAAGTAGGGTGTCATCCCAGTGCCTTGACTACTTCGATCCAGGAAAATTGATTGTGCACTATACAACATAAAAGCTGGATTCCAGACTGGAATGACACCACCTACAAATTGCAATGTTCGTATAGTTATGTGCTTGACACTGGGATCTAGAAAATCTAGTTAATATATATAGAGAAACCTTAGCTATAGTTTCGAAAGAAGTCTAATGTGTTTTTGTTATATGATTATAGGTCTAACAGGCGGAATTGGGGTAGGAAAGAGCTTTGTAACTAATTGCTTTCAAGAGTTTGGTGCTGCTGTATTTGATGCTGATTCTGTTGTACACCAACTTTATAAAGTGGATAAAAGCATAATAAGTTATGCAGAGAAAAATTTTCCTGGAGTGGTAGTAAATGGTGAAATAGATAGAACAGTACTGTCTAAATATTTCTTAGCCTACGATGAAAATTGGAAACAATTTCAATCTTTGGTTCACTCCGCTGTGCTGCGTGAATTAGAATTTTTTATTGCCAAGGAAAAAAAGATCGATAGAAAACTTTTAGTTTTAGATGTGCCACTTCTATTAGAAACAAAATTTTATTTATATTGCGACCTTATTGTTTTTGTTCATGCAGATAGCGTTGTGCAAGCTCAAAGACTTAACGAACGCAACATAGATAAAGAAAAGCTTAATCTAATCTCCGATGTTCAGTTATCTATTGAGGAGAAAAGGAAGATGAGTGACTTTATTATCGATACCAGTGTAAGCAAAGAGTATGTTTTTTCTCAAGTAAAAGATATAGTGGATTCATCAAACCTAAACACGTAGCTCTACGTCATACCGCCGCGGTATCTCTAGATACCGCTAACAAGCAGCGGGATGACGGTTGTCAGGATCCCAGCAGCCTCCCTCCCCTGTCATCCAAGTAGCCCCCTATGGTGTCATCCCAGTGCCCAGACACTGGGATCCAGGAAAATTGATTGTGCACTATACAACATAAAAGCTGGATTCCAGACTGGAATGACACCCTTCCGATGGGAACTGCTCTCAAACTACAACAGCATGAGTAGCTACAGAAGCTTTAATGATACAAGAAAAAATAAACAGCTATCATTTTTTTAGTAATTAAGTAAAATAGAGTGAAAGATTGCGAGGAAGTTTTGAAAAATAAGATAAAAAAGATAGTAATTTCAGAAAAGGAAGTGTGGCCAATCATCGAAGGTGGTAAAGGCATTGCAGTTAGTGATGGGAGATCAAGCGGAGCATTTGCTGCAGCAGATGCTGTGGGTACGTTTTCTGGTGCAAATGCTAAGCTTATTGATGATAACGGCGAGTTGGTGCCGCTGATTTACAAAGGCAGAACAAGAAATGAAAAACACAGCGAATTGATTGAATATAGTATTAAAGCTGGAATTAGTCAGGCAAGAATAGCAAATGAAATATCAAAAGGTCATGGAAGAGTACATATGAATGTACTTTGGGAGATGGGAGCAGCAGAACGCGTGCTTCATGGCATATTAGAAGGAGCGAAAGGTTTGATTCATGGTATTACCTGCGGTGCTGGTATGCCTTATAGGCTTGGAGAAATTGCAGCTAAATATCAGGTTTATTATTACCCTATTATCTCATCGGTGCGTGCTTTTAAAGCATTATGGAAGCGTACTTACCAAAGAATATCTTCCTATTTGCTTGGTGGAGTAGTGTATGAAGATCCATGGCTTGCTGGAGGGCACAATGGACTCAGTAACAGTGAAGACCCAGAGCTACCACAGGCTCCATTTGAAAGAGTTGCAGAGCTTAGATCTTTCATGAACGAGATCGGTCTTTCAGAAACACCAATTGTTATGGCAGGAGGAGTGTGGCATTTAAAAGATTGGGAACATTGGTTTGACAATCTGCAAATTGGACCAATAGCTTTTCAGTTTGGCACTCGTCCACTTTTGACGAAAGAAAGCCCAATTTCTGCAGAGTGGAAAAAGAAGCTACTCACTTTAGAAGAAGGTGATGTATTTTTAAATAAATTCAGTCCAACAGGGTTTTATTCATCTGCGGTGAGGAATAATTTTATACGTGAGTTACAGGAACGAAAATTACATCAAGTAAATTTTTCAGAAAATGCCAGCGAAGAATCCAATAGTGAATTTGCAATGGGTAGCAGAGGTAGGAAGATCTACCTTACTGCAAAAGACAAAGAACTGGCAAATACATGGACTAAAGCAGGGTACACAGAAGCAATGAAAACCCCAGATTCAACTGTTATTTTTGTGACGCCAGATAAATTTAAACAAATAAGAGAAGATCAAATCAATTGTATGGGATGTTTGAGCCATTGTTTGTTTAGCAATTGGAAAGATCATGGTGACCATTCAACAGGACGAAAGCCAGATCCGCGTAGTTTTTGCGTACAAAAAACACTGCAAAACGTTATGCACGATGGTGATATTGAGAACGAACTCATGTTTTCCGGGCACAATGTGTACAAATTTAAGCAAGATCCATTTTATGAGAATGGCTACGTACCGGCAGTAAAAGAACTGGTGGAAAGGATATTGACTGGGTATTGAGTCAGTGACCTTACCCAGAAAAAGTGGAGAGAAAGTGTGGAATGTTTTTTACAAAAAGAATGATGCATCAAATTGTGCAGGAATGCAATAGTTAATAGTGACGTTGTTTGTTATAAAAAATTTCTATGTATTCAAATATTGCAGTTCTAGTGTGTTGAGCAGAGTGTTGTGAAGTATCAATAAGTATTTCTCTTTTCAATGAGCTAAAGAAGCTTTCTGCAACAGAATTGTCGTAACAACAGCCTTTATTACTCATCTATATTCTTTACAGCTAAGAGATATTGATACCCTTGCGCAGTATATTGTGAACCTTGGTCACTGTGCAGCAGTAGATTTTTAACAGGTTTACGCCTATTAATGGCCATTAATAAAGAGTTCATAACCAATTGTTTATTTATTGCACTACTCATTAACTACCATACGTGAGAATTATTGCTGCCAAATATAGCCATCCCTCCTTGGTTTTGATGTAAGTAATCCCATACTTTATTTGGTTGATCAACAATAAAGTTTTGGTCTAATATATTGGGAGCTACAGCTCTATTATCTGTTTGTTGTTTTTTAATTTTAAACTTTCTTCTCAGTATAGCCCTGATGTCATTTTTCTGCATAATACTTTGCACCGTTTTCAAATTGCAACTTTTACCCAAAGCCTTCAATTCAGCATGAATTTTAGGAGCTCCATATCTACATTTAGAAACTTGATATATTTTTTGAATAGCTTCGAGTAGCTCTTTATTTGCTGATTCTCTACTGCTTATTTTTCTTGTAGTCCACTTATAGTAGCCACTAGCAGAAAATCCTACATAATTCCTGTACTTTATAGCAGTTACTATATAAAAAATATTTTACTCTTTTTGACTGGCCAGGGCTTTTTTTTAAATGTCTCTTTCCCTTGTTACTCTTGCTTTGTAAATCAAACCTCTCTTTGTCATAAGGTGCTACATCTGGAAATGCATTTGCCGCTGACTTTTTTTCGTTATATTTCTTCATCCATTTTCCTAATACACTATCCCTTATTCCTAGATCTCTTGCTACTTTTGCAACTGGTTGACCTACCTTTCTTTGTTCATTTGCCAGTTTAACAGCTTCCAATTTGAATTCTGCTGTATATTCTCTTACCATTTCTAATCCTCCAAAATTTTATTTTACCCAAAAAAACTCCTTTCTTTCTCTCCACTTTTTCTGGGTAAGGTCAAGAAGCCTATTGTCTAATTATGTACCTAAATTTTATTACGGCACTTTCACTACTACTTTAACGAGTGAGCTACCTTTCTATAAAAGACCTATCGACTGTTGCAATTATAGGCGTAAACAAGAATGATAAAAGAGTACGAGATTGAGTAACTATGTACACTTCTGCTGGCATACCAGGGTATAGGTATACGTTTTTAAACTGAGCAAGCTCTGGTTTTGGTATCACTACACGTACTGAATAATAACGCCCTAGCCTTGGATCATCAAGGGCATCGGGAGAAATATTGCTTACTATACCATTAATTAAACTTAAACGACGTGCACTGTAAGCACTTAAACGAACTTTAACCTTTAGCCCTTCTAGCCCATCAATGGAGACTATGTTGCTATCTTTCTTTTGTGCTGACAGTATCTCTTCTATGTTTCTGGTCTGAATTTTAGCATCTATTATTAGGTCGTCATCCGATGGCACTACGCTCATGATCGGAACTCCAGATTGTATAACACCACCTTCAGTATGGTATCTTATATCTGTGACTATCCCATCTTGAGGCGATTTAATTATTGTACGTGCTAATGAATCTTCAGCAACCATCAGTCTCTCTTTCAAGTCTGCAATAGACGTACTAACTTCCTTAAGTTCAGCGTTTGCTCTTTCTTGAGAATCATTTCTCACGTTTATAATTTCTAATTCGTTCTCTCCAATTTTTTGCTGCACTTGAGATATTGCAGAATGGTAATGTCCAACTCTGCCTTCAATTTCAGCAAACTGCTTTTCTAAAGCTAAAATGTGTGGTTTGCTTATATGGCCACTATCAAGTAATTGTCTTTTTGTTTCCAACTCCTCAGTTATCAAGTCATATTGCTTATGAGCTGCATTTAGTTGAAAGTTTAGCCCCGCTAATTCATCATTTAACTGCTTTATACGTTGTTGCAGTATGTCTGTTTTTCCCAATATGCTCTTTCTCTGAGAGTTGAACAACTTTACTTGATTCTTTATCGCTTTATTTACAAGTTCATCGTGAGATAATTTTTTAACCTCATCAGGAAACTCGAGCGTGTCCAAATCTACTCTGATTGCAAGAAGCCTTGCTTCTGTTGCTAAAAATGATAAGAGCTTCTCTTTGATGATACTTAAATTCGCCTTCTCGTTAACATCACTCAACAAAACTAGAGGCTCATCTTTTTTAACTGCTTGACCCTCTTTTACTAAAATTTTGCTTATTATTCCTCCGCCCAAGTGTTGAACTATTTTTCTATTTGAAGATACAATAACTTCTCCACTTGCATGCACCGCACCGTCAATTGGAGCTATAGCCGACCAAATACCACCTATCCCAAAAAAGATGAGTATTACTACCAGACCAAAAAATAGTGGTCCCCATGTTACTTTCAGGACTTGATTTACGTTATTACTTTCGCGTTTTAAAATAAAATTTATCACTGCATCAATCAATGCAAACGTCTTATCCAAAAATTTTGGGTACTTCTTCTTTTTATTTTTTGCTCCTTGCATATTTATATTATCACCATGGCCAATCAAGCCTGTCAAAGAAAATCCAGCGCTAAGCTTTTTTAACTTACTTATCATAATACTACTGTGAATTTGTGTTAACTCAAGATAACACACAAAAATAAAGAATCTATAATTTAAGCATTCCATTTAGACTGTAGAGCACCAGAATAAACTATTTATACCAATTCCCATTACACGGCAAACAGATGGACAAAGATGGAAGAAAAGCGATAATGAAGTAAGTAAAATAGTTGAGGTATAAATGGCATTAAGATCAAAATTATTGGATGAAAAAGTAGTAGAATCAGCAAAAGAAATGCTGAAGAAAGTAAGGAATAATGCATATGTTTCAAAAAAACTAAATGCTGTAATTGCAGCAAAAAAGTACAGTATAACGGCTGTAGCAAAAATATATTGCATTTCAAGAAAGGCACTTACTGCATGACCTAAAATTTGGCAGAGAAGAAAAACTGTTTGCTCCTCCACAACGCCGTAGAAAAACTAAATTAAATCAGGTTCAACTACAGCAAATTGAAGAGTGGATAGAAGAAAATCCTAATATTACCATTAAAGAAATGAGAATAAGAATCCAGGAAAAGTTCAGATTAAATATCAGCAAATCTACAGTACACCGCTATATGCAAAAGATGAAATTCTCATATATTACACCAAGACCAGTTCATAATGGACAAGATAAAAGCAAACAAGAGGAATTCAAAAAAAAATCTCAATGAAGCTATTTTTCTTTGATGAATCACGGTTTGGCACACATTCAAAGGTTGGACATGGGTGGTTTAAAAAGGGGATTAGAACACAGGTTAAAACAAAATTAGGTAGGCAAAATTTCTATCTCTATAGTGCGGTTAATCCTAGAAATGGAGAGAGTTCTAGCTCAAATGTCAACACTGATTGCATAGACATATTTCTTGAGCAGATGTCGCAATATCTAGAAACACGAGAGGCTTTTCTTGTTATGGATTGTGCTAGTTGGAAAAAATTTAAAGGTACCTAAAAATATCGACATTATATGCCTACCTCCATACTCACCTGAGCTCAATCCTGTTGAGAGGCTTTGGTTATATATAAAACAGAACATTTTGCGCAATAAAATATACGATACAATTGCTCTGCTTGAGGGTGCTTTGTGCAAATTTATTACTTCTCTTGCCAGCTCCACAATTAAACAACTCTGCAATGCCGCTTATTTGATTCACTAGTAATGAGAATTGGTATTACATAACCATATAACATTGGGAATAGAAACAAAAAACTTGCTTGACACCCTCCGCCAGCGCCCTTATCATGATGGTGAAGCTATTGTGTTTGCTTTCGCCAATCTGCAGATTAAAAGGTAAGGATTACTTAATGTATCGGCGTCTTATGTTCAATTTTTTGCAGTATATAGATACTGTATGTCTTTACAAAACTTCATCTACATCTAGATTTTTATCTAAATAAGCTGAACGCGCTTATAAAGCGTTACAAGACATCAAAAAATGCCAATACTCGACAGAGATAGTAAAAGACTAGCTAACTCGGGGATTCTTTGTCTTTTTTTTCTGCTTAGTAAATTTCTTAAACATTTGCAGCGTAGGTTAGTTGCAATTAAAAGCGGCTTAATCTTGCTTGTCAAGCGTTTAAAACATAAAAAACGCCAATATTTTAAAGCGGATAATAACCACGGGGCTTCTTTTGCCTTTTTTTCGCTTGGTAAATTTCTTAAACATTTATGGCTAAACGACAATCGTCATCCCGCTACGTGTTAGCGGGATCTATGCTTTGAGATACCGCGGCGGTATGACATAGGGAAACCTTTCTTGGGTTAGCTATAGATTTACTTCGCATATTCAGCTAATTTTTATTACAATTACAACAAAATAATTTTGGCTTTGATGAAAACTGTATATGTATGTCAATCCTGTGGTCATAGCACTGGCAGGTGGGTAGGGAAGTGTATTGCATGTGACAATTGGGATACAGTTGTTGAGGAAATAGCAGTAAAAACGAGCAAAAGAAGTATATCTGCACCAATTTTAATAAAGACGTTATCGGGTAGCGAAATTATCACTCCAAGTCGTTTTTTAACAGGAATAGAAGAATTAGATAGAGTTTTTGGTGGGGGTATCGTTCAAGGTGCTAGCATTTTAATTGGTGGCGAACCTGGAATTGGGAAATCCACCCTTTTGCTTAGAATTGCAGCTAATGTTGTGCAACTTTCCTCTTTTGAATGTCTTTATGTATCTGGCGAGGAATCTTTAGAGCAAGTGAGTCTCAGAGCAAAGCGTCTTAAGATAAATGAACCTAAAATTAAGCTTTTATCTACAGTGTCTTTAACTGATGTAGTAGCAACAATAAAGGAAAATAAAAGTATTAAATTCTTAGTAATTGACTCTATACAAACAATGTATGATAGCAGAATTACATCAGCACCAGGAACTGTAACTCAGGTCCGCACTTGCGCACATGAATTAACCATTCTTGCGAAACAATATGGTATTTCCCTCTTAATAGTTGGCCATATAACTAAGGATGGACAAATAGCTGGACCTAAAACTTTGGAGCATATGGTGGATACGGTATTATATTTTGAAGGTGAAAATAGCAATCAATACCGCATTTTGCGTACTATTAAGAATAGATTTGGCCCTGCAAATGAAATTGGTGTTTTTGAGATGTCTGAAGCAGGACTTGTGCCTGTTGATAACCCATCATCATTGTTTCTGATGGCCCATGACAGAGAAGTAGTTGGCAGCGCCGTATTTGCAGGAATTGAAGGTTCAAGACCAATTTTAATGGAAGTGCAAGCATTAATAGCAGGAACTAATATGGCAACCCCAAGAAGGGCAGTAGTTGGGTGGGATATTAATAGATTGGCTATGATCATCGCAGTGCTAAATGCTCGTTGCAAAATGTTTTTGCATGATAAAGAGGTATACCTAAACATTGCAGGGGGACTCAAAATACAGGAACCATCGGCTGATCTTGCTGTTGCTGCTTCCCTTATTTCAAGTGTAGTAAATTTACCGCTGCCAACTTCTTCAATAATCTGCGGTGAAGTTGCACTTTCAGGAGAAATTAGGAATGTCTCGCATGCTGATCTCAGACTAAAAGAAGCACAAAAGTTAGGATTCAAAAAAGCAATTATGCCTAAAAATGGTAATTACTCTTCTCACGATATTGAGATAATTAAGCTTGGTCACGTAAGGGAATTAAGAGAAATTTTTAATTACAATTAAATAACGCTTCAGCAAATTCTTTGCTAGTAAACTCCCTTAAGTCCTCTATGTTTTCGCCAATTCCTATAGCATGTAACTTTATCTTATAAGCTTCTGCAAGTCCAATTACCACTCCACCCTTAGCAGTGCCATCTAGCTTTGTTACGATTAGCCCGGTAACATTAACCATTTTGCTAAATGCTTCTAATTGGCTATAAGCATTTTGGCCGGTAGTTGCATCAAGAACTAAAATAACATCATGAGGGGCAGCGTCATCCAATTTCTTTATCGTTCTATATATTTTTGATAACTCCTCCATAAGGTTCACATTATTTTGCAGCCTTCCTGCTGTGTCAATTAGAACAACATCAACGTTGTCTTTTGTAGCTTGACTTACAGCTCTGTATGCCACACTTGCAGAGTCGCTACCGTACTCTCCAGTAACAATTAAGCAATCAGAACGTTCTGCCCAAATGTTTAATTGCTCACTAGCAGCCGCTCTAAATGTATCGCATGCAACAAGCATAACGGATTTTCCCATTTCCTTATATTTATATGCAAGCTTACCTATAGTTGTGGTTTTACCGTTACCGTTTACTCCGCATACCATTATTATATGTGGTTTTTTATTTAAAATTAACGGCTGTACAACTGGGCTCAATATAGCTTCTATTTCGTTCATTAACTGCTGCGAGATAATATTATGTTCAACTTCCTTGTCAAACTTGATGCTTGTGAGCCTATCGATAATCAACTTAGAAGTTTTATGACCAATGTCCATGCTAATTAGCAATTCTTCTAGCTCGTCTAAAAGCGACTGGTCTATTTTTTTTTTGCCAGAGAAAATACTTTTCACTCCGTCGCTAAAGCGAGAAGAAGTTTTTAACAGGCCTTTATAAAGATTACCAAATAAACTCAAGGGAATGCTCCTTTTAAAATTACAATATAAAGAATGACATGCACTGAGTGTATTTGTAAAGTTAAATACACTCACTTTTGTGTTATTCTGTGAGTAAAATATACCGTTTGCTAGTGTATTTTACTTTAGTTTTTAACCTAAATATGTTATAATGTAGGATAGCGGTTCACAGGTAATTTTATGAGTTATAATGAGAAAATTTTAGATCATTACGAAAATCCAAGGAATGTTGGCTCTCTGGATAAAAATGATCCAAGTGTTGGCACTGGTCTAGTTGGTGCACCGTCGTGCGGTGATGTAATGAAATTGCAGATAAAGGTCAATGACAAAGGTGTTATTGAAGATGCAAAATTTAAAACTTTTGGCTGCGGTTCTGCCATTGCTTCAAGTTCCTTGTTAACAGAGATGATAAAGGGAAGAACCATCAGTGACGTTACACAGATAAAGAATACTCAAATAGTGGAAGAGTTGTCTTTACCTCCAGTGAAGATACACTGTTCGGTACTTGCTGAAGATGCTATAAAGGCTGCTATTCATGATTATCAAAGTAAGCAAAAGAATTAAGAAGCATGAGTGAATATCAAGAAGTAGGCGGAGGTGAAACTGTAAAAAAGAATAAAAAACTTATCACTATAACTGCGGAAGCAGTAGAAAGGATAAGGTATTTATTGGACCAAAAGAAGCATACTAACCTTGAGAAACCGGAAGAAGCAATAGGAATAAGAGTGCTAATTAAGCAAAAAGGATGTTCTGGTTTAAAATATGATATTGAATATGCATATGATACTCGTCCTTTAGAGTCGGTAATTGAAGAAAACTGTAGTGATGGCCAAAAAGTTAAAGTGTTGATCGACCCAAAATCCGTCATGTTTATTCTTGGCTCTGAAATGGATTATGTAGAAGAAAAATTTTCATCGGGTTTTGTTTTCAAAAATCCTAATGAGAAAGGAAAATGTGGTTGTGGAGAGAGTTTTCATGTCTAGCAACTATTTTGCATTGTTTGAAATTGAACCAGCTTTCAATATCAGCTTTGATGAGTTAGAGAAAAAATATATTGAGCTAAGCAAGACTGATATAAATGAAAGACAGTCCAAAAACATGGAAAATATCAACAAAGCTTATCAAGTGCTAAAGTCACCACTAGAACGTGCTGAGCATTTGTTGAATCTTTTTGGTGTGGGAAGCCCAAAGGATCATCCAAATTCTGAAATATTAAATGAATCAATGGAAATAAGAGAGTACTTACTAGACTGCGATGATCTACAATTTGCAAGCAGGATAATTGATGAAAAAATAAAAGATTGCGTTAAAAACCTAATTAACACTTTTGCTGTAAAGAATTTTGATGGAGCTGCTACACAAGTCTTAAGATTGAAATATTTATATAAGTCATTTGAGGAGGTGAAAAAGAATGCAACCAATTCAAATTTCTGAACCAAATTCAAGTGAAGTAGTTTTTGGTATAGACCTTGGCACCACCAATTCTTTGATTGCTATGGTAAATAAAGCTGGCAACGTGGAGATATTTAAAGATGAACAAGGAAGAGAACTGCTGCCTTCTGCTCTTTCATATGAAAATAATACATTGAAAACTGGCTACGATGTCGGTCAAAATGCAATCTACTCAATAAAGCGTTTAATGGGTAAAAGTGTTGAAGAATTAAATAAAGAAGGCGTCAATTTTGAAATGGATCATGAAAGCGAAAAAGTTATTAGAATAAAATGCGCAGAGGAAAAGTATCTTACTCCTATTGAGATTTCTGCTGAGATATTAAAAGCTTTACGTGAGAGGGTAAAAAAGTCTAAGGGGCTGGAAGTAAAAAAAGCAGTGATTACTGTGCCAGCTTACTTTGACGATTCAGCACGTAACGCAACTAAATATGCGGCAAAATTAGCTGGCATAGAAGTTCTTCGCCTCGTTAACGAGCCAACCGCTGCAGCGCTTTCTTACTCCATTGAAAAGAACAATAGCAGTGGAATATATGCAGTGTATGACCTTGGTGGCGGAACGTTCGATATTTCGATATTGAAATTGCATCAAGGAGTGTTTCAAGTCCTTGCGGTTGGTGGTGACACCAAACTCGGCGGTGATGATTTTGATCATTTGCTGAGTTCAATTGTGATTGATAAGTATAGAGAAAAGACGGCTAAGCAACTAAATTCCTTACTTATCGAATCACGCTCTGTGAAAGAGTACCTAAGCAATCACACTATAGGTATCTTCGAATTTAATGTTAACGGCAAGCCATTTGAGTGCGAAATTACCAGAGAAGAATTCGAGCAGGCAATCAGTTCTTTGGTCAATAAGACTATCAATATAGTCACTCGTACTATAAGTGATATAGATCTTAAAATTGATGATATAAAAGGAGTAATTTTAGTTGGTGGTGCAACTAGAACACCATTGGTTCAAAATTCACTAGTCAAACTCTTTGGAAATAAAGTACTAAATGACGTGGATCCAGATAAAGCAGTTGCCATTGGGGCAGCTCTGCAGGCTCATGATTTAATTTCGAGCTCAAAAGATAGGAATATTCTCCTGGATGTTCTACCTTTATCACTTGGCATAGAAACTATGGGAGGCATAGTTGAAAAAATCATACCAAGAAATACGCCACTGCCAGTTTCAGAAACAAAAGAGTTTACAACTTATATTGATGGGCAAACAGCAATGAAAATTCATGTTTGTCAGGGAGAACGTGAAATGATAGAGGATAACAAATCTCTAGCGCAGTTTGAACTAAAAGGTATACCGCCACTGCCTGCAGGTTCTGCAAGAGTTGAAATAGAATTTACAGTTAACGTTGACGGAATCTTGACTGTTACTGCAAGAGAAAAAACTACTGGAATTGAGCAGACAGTTAAAGTAAATTCAAGTTTTGGCTTGAGTGAAGCTGATGTTCAAAATATGGTTAACCAGTCAATAAACAGTTTTGACGAAGATATGAAGGCTCGTTCCCTTGCAGGTGCTAAAATTAATGGAAATAAACTCATACACTTGGTTGAAAACAATAATAACTTTTCCACTGATCAAAAGTTGAAAAACCTATTACAAAATGCAAAAAACGCTTTACAAGGCAATGACTTGAATGAAATCAACAACACTATTGCCGAGTTAGAAAATTCTTCTTTAGAGTTGTGTGAATTAACAAATAGGTAGAAAAAGCTTACACAACCTTGTGCAATACCCTATTTAATCTCAAAGCAACAGGTAACCTGAAATTAAATGGTAACCAATCGACCTTTCCTAATTTAAATGATAAACCAACTATGCTTACACGCCCAATGATATTTTCCATTGGTACAAAACCAACTTCAGGAAACCTACTATCTAAAGAATTATTTCTATTGTCTCCCATAACGAAAAATTGATCGTTAGGTACATAATAAACCGGAGTGTTATATGATAGCTTATTAGAAATGTCATCTACCAAAATCTCATGTTCCTTGCCACTTAAAAGCGTTTCTATATATCTTGGTATGTTACGATTTGACTCATAATCAAAAAAACTTTCAATTTGCCTTCGCTCTACTTTCTGATCATTTAGGTATAATTCTCCCTCTATCATTTGCACTTTGTCACCTGGTGTTCCTATTACTCGCTTAACAAACCTGATGCTGTCATTTCTTGTGGGTTTGAAAACTACTATGTCGCCACGCTTTGGAGGGGTATAAAAAATCCTGCCGCTAAAAATGTTTGGAGAAAATGGAAAGGAGTGTTTACTGTAACCGTATGAATATTTACTAGTAAAAATGTAATCCCCTTCAAGTAGGGTGCTTTTCATTGAACCAGAAGGTATATGAAATGGCTCGAATAAAAAACTACGTATTGACAGCGCAATCAACAGTAAAAAAAACAATGAAGATAAAAATCTTCCCGTTCTTATCACCCAGTTTTTGCTTAGTTCTTCCAACTTTTCCAACTTTGTTTTTCTTATAGATTAAGCTTATTATAATACATAAATTAAAAAATGGTAATATGAAATTTTACTTGTGAATGTTATTCCTCTATTCAAAACAATTTTGAAAAGGCGGTTCATTTCTTTCAACGGTGTCATCCAAGTAGCGTGACACATAACTGTACGAACATTGCAATTTGCAGGTGGCAGATGAAAGTAGCTGATGCACATCTGTACGAACATTTGCTTTTGTTAAGGTAATATGGTGTTATGAAAGTAGCTGACACTGGAATGGCTTTGTTGCATCGCTACTTATGAAAGGCTAACTATAGTTAGGATTATAAGTAACCTATTGAAAATTTTGTTTTTTTTGCAATCAATCTGATCAAATTTAAGAATAGTAATTTATTATTTACATTAATAAATTTAATTCTATTGAAAATAGCTAAAGCATTGAAATTCTTGAATTTTAGCCGGATTAGTGAGTGGTAGTGAAATTTCTTTTACTCAAATTTAGGTATTCACTGACCGTTCTTGTTATAAATACCAGAATAATAAGCTACTGATATTCTCTACCTTTTTTATCTTTAATCCATCATAGCTAGCGATGCAACAAAGCCCACTGGAATCCAGGTTGTAACCGTTCACGGATTGTGAGAATGAATAAAGAACTAAGCAGTCGTAACTTTTGGAAGGGATTTTGGCCATTGAGACGTGATGTCAAAAATATCGACAACATTCTTTCCACAAATCTTTCTCCATGTTCCGACCAGGTGAAAAAGCTGTTTTTACGATAGCCGTCTAATTTGCCGTTCTGCAAGGTTGTTGATTGACTTCAGGCTTTCGTAAAAACTTCCACACCATATCCTCGGCCTTAACATCTTAATGGCCATTCTCAAACCATTTACAAGCCTTGTCATTTCATGCCCCCCTTTTTGCATTAGTTGTGTAGCATCTTTTAATATTAGCAAGGCCTATAATGGTGCAACACTGCCTTACGTATTGCCAATCCAAATTCTACTTGCTGTAAAATAACACAATCTGCTACATCGCTGCTAATCTCAATCCCTCTGTTTATTGGCCCTGGGTGCATAACAATCGCATCTGGTTTTGCGTATGATAGCTTTTGTGAATCAAGTCCATACAAATAAAAATATTCTTTCTCTGAAGAACTATTATTCATGCGCTCTTTCTGCAATCTCAAAAGCATAATTACGTCAGCATCCTTTATACCTTCAATTAATGAATAATGGACTGAATCTACTTCAGGAAAATGCTTACAAATCAAAGTTGGTGGTGCGACCAAGTTTATCTCTGCTCCAAACATTTTTAGCAATCTTATATTTGATCTTGCAACTCTACTGTGCAGAATATCTCCACATATCACAACTTTGAGGTCCTTTATTTGCTTTTTGTGATTGCTGATTACAAGATAGTCTGCAAGAGCTTGAGTTGGATGTTCACTACTTCCATCGCCTGCATTGATTAGCGAGCAGTTAACATACTTTGCCAGTGTATTAATGATACCACTACTTTTGTGCCTGATTATTATGTAATCAGGATTCATTGCATTTAATGTTTTGATCATGTCTTTTAGATCTTCTCCCTTGTTAATAGAAGAAGATCTTATTGGCAAAGTTACAACATTTGCTCCAAGGCTTTTTGCTGCTATTTCAAAAGACGCAAGTGTACGCGTTGAATCTTCAAAGAATAAATTTATTACTGTCTTATTTTCCAAGATATGACTATTTGCAACTTCTTTTTTAAGGTACTGGTTGGCCAACTTAGTTATATTTTCTACATCATCGACTGTAAGGTCTGAGATGTTTAACAAATTCCTTCTCTTGTTCATAGTTTCCTTTTCAACTACTTGAACCTATTCTACTTTCTTATTACCTATTTTCAATAGACTTCTTGTGCAGCAATTGTTTTGGTGAAAGAACGGAAAAAGATAGTAAAGTCAAAATTAAGTTAGAAGGAAGAAAAAGTTCAGCGAGTCAAGAGTAAGGTATATTAGCATAAATCTTTCATCCCAATGTTTAGTGGCGCTGGGGATTACTTCCACTTACACTCATCCGCTATCATAACAGCCTCAAAAAGATGCTTCTCAAGTTCACTTAGAGGCAAATCACTTTGTGAATAATTTCCCCAAGATTTTAGTATATCGGAAGTTTCAACGCCTTCAATAATAGGATATTCTTGGTTTTTTTTAGCGTATAACTCTTGAGCCTGCTTGCTTACTAAAAATTCCAATAAGACTATAGCATTTTCCCTGTTTTTTGCGTTTTTTGTTACTGCTGCACCACTGATGTTTACCATTACACCGTGATCGTTGCGATTAGGAAAAAAAGCCCCTAGCTTGTCTGCAACATTCTTTTTATTTTCTGATGAAAGAATTCTCGCAAAGTAGTAGCTGTTTACTATTGCAACATCTCCCTCACCCGCTGCTACGGCGTAAATTTGATCAGTATCACCACCACTTGGTTTTCTTGCCATATTGCTCACAATTCCGCTTACCCATTCTTTCGTCTTTTCAAAACCATTATTTGCAATCATAAAAGCAATTAACGATCTGTTATATGGACTTGTAGAAGAACGCACTAATATTTTTCCTTTCCATTTTTCATTTGCTAAATCTTCATAAGTACTTAAGTCCTTAGGGTCTACTGACTCTTTATTGTAAACCAATATCCTAGCTCTTTTCGTAAGACCAAACCAATAATCTTCACTGTCTCTAAATCTTGCAGGTATAACACTTTTTAAAACCTCTGAATCTACTTGAGATAAAAGTCCTCTTTTTTTTGCTAGAATTAAGTTGATTGCATCAGCAGTCAAAAATAAGTCAGCTTCACCACCGTTTTCCATTCTTGAAAGTAGCTGAGAATAATCATCAATGATGTAACGTACTTTAATACCTGTATTTTTCGTGAATTCATCAAACAAAGTACGTACTAATTCTTCTTTGCGCGATGAATAAACATTTACCACTTGTGAGTCATTAGTCCCGTCGTTTCTGTATAAATAAGTAATAACTATCAATATAATTGCTATTAAGGATGTGAATATAAAGGCTTTTTTCATATTGGATAAAAAATAACTTCTTTCAGTTAAAGTTACCAAGATGGTACAACTTTAGCAAGTGTAAAGTTCGTTAGATAAATCATAAAAACTTGCTTGACAAGCCTTGCCAGTCCCCTTATCATGAAACTGAAGCTATTTATTTATCTTCTCTGTACAGATTAAATGACAAAAAAACTCACGTATCTGGCGTCCCATGTTTAATTTTTTGCACTATGTGCATCTTATGTCTTTATAAAATTCTAGGTTTTTACCTAATATAAGCTGAAATGCGCTATTTAAAACATCAAAAAACGCCGATTTAAAAAATGGATAGTGAATAACTAGCTACCCTAGGGTTTCTTTTGCCTTTTTTTCTGTTTAGTAAATTTCTTAATGTTTATAATTTAGATTAGTTGCGGCTTAAAAGCAACTAAATCGCGGTTATTAAGCGTTTAGAATAAAAAAACGCCATACTTGAAAGTATAATGTAAGTAATTAGCCAACCACGGGGCTTCTTTTGCCTTTTTTTTTCATTTGGTAAATTTCTTAATATTTATAGCTAAACGACAACCGTCATCCCGCTGCTTGTTAGCGGGATCTATGTTAAGGTATGACGGTCTGCGGCGGTATGACGGTTCGCGGTGGCATGACGATAAGCCTCGTCATCCCGCTACGTGTTAGCGGGATCTGCCGAGATACCGTGGCGGTATGACGTCTCGCTTGCAACCTATAGCCTTCAGTGCTCCTTTTTTTGTCATCCCAGCGTCACGCGTTGGTTTCAACATTATGTCATGAACTTTCAAAATTCATTGAACTGTGCTTTCAAACGGTGGTGCCGGGGTGTGAGTATAATGATTATCAGTATATAAAAGTCATAGCAGACAGACTTGAAGCGGCAAATGTTGGCAAAATGAGGCGAATAATATTCAATATGCCTCCGCGTTCAATGAAGTCCCTGTGCGCTAGTGTTGCGTGGCCCGCATGGATACTGGGAAATCAGCCAACTGCAAGAATAATAGTTGCAAGCTACTCTCGGCTGCTTAGCGAAAAGCACTCGCTCGATACAAGGTGTATAATGCAGTCTAGTTGGTATAGAGAGCTGTTTCCAGAGGTAGAACTATCCAAAGATCAAAATACCAAATACAAATTCCAAACAGTGCAGAGAGGATACAGAATCGCAACGTCCGTTGGAGGGACGTTAACAGGTGAAGGTGGTGATTTCATCATCGTGGATGATCCACTGAGTCCCGCCCAAGCTTTGAGTGAAACGTTTAGAAAGCGTGCTACAAATTGGTTTGACCAGACTTTAGTAGCCAGGCTCAACAATAGAAAAAAAGGAGTAATTGTTCTTGTGATGCATAGGCTACATCAAGAAGATTTAACCGGGCACCTTCTCTCCAAACCGAAAAACATATGGAACCATACTTGTTTACCGATGATATCTGAAAATAAGGAGATTATCTATTCAATCAAAAAGCCAGCGCCTCCTTTTCTTGTTCCTGTCACCCGAGTAACTACAAATGAGTACAAAAGCTGGATTACAGCATCAAGTGCTAGAATGACACCACCCGTAATATTATACTCAAGAGAAGAAGGTCAGTTGCTATATCCCCTCGATGGAGGAAAAGAAGAAGTTGAGATGATAAAGGTTGAACTTGGAAGTTACGCTTTTGCTGCACAATATCAACAAAACCCTCTGCCACTTTCAAGTGGTATAATTAAACGAGAGTGGCTGAAGCGCTATAGAAATTTTCCTGACAATCTCTCGCATGTAACTCAAAGCTGGGACACTGCAGTTTCAACAAGCAACATGAGCAACTTTAGCGTCTGCACCACCTGGGCAAAAATAGATAACAAATTCTATTTACTTGATGTATATCGTGCAAAGCTTGAGTATCCAAAGCTCAAAGAGCAAGTTTTGTCCTTAGCAGCAAGATGGACACCACACGCAATTTTGATTGAAGCAAAAACGAGTGGTCAGCAATTGGTGCAAGAGCTAAAGACAAGCAGTGATTTACCCATTATCGAAATAATGCCACATGATGACAAACTCACTCAAAATTGTTCCGATTATAGAGTCTGGCAAGGTTTTTCTGCCGCACCAAGCAGTATGGCTGAACGATTTTGAGTATGAGATTTTAATGTTTCCTGAAACTCGACACGATGATCAAGTGGATAGTACCGTGCAATATTTGCAGTGGGTGAGAGATAGTAGCTCTAGGGTCGCAGCTTTACGGGCATTGTGATTTGAGTCTACCAGATCCAAGTAGTCAGCTACTTGCATGACACCCTGACAACCGTCATCCCGCTACGTGTTAGCGGCTAAGAGATACCGCGGCGGAATGACGTAGAAGGATGATATCATCCCAGTGCTTGACACTGGGATCCAGTTTTCCATATAATCTCATCGAAAATGTTGTAACCACTTTCTATGCTAGTTTGCTTGTGAGCAAGCAAACTTTCCTGGATCCCAGTGTCAAGCACTGGGATGACAAAGAAATAGGCACTGGGATGACAGGAGAAGGAGGCTACTTTCATGACACCATTCTTTTTTCTGGATCCAAGTAGTCAAGGCACTGGGATGACACCCTCTTGGATGGAGACCAGTGTCAGCTACTTTCATGACAAGAAGAGGGTACTGGAATGACAAAGTGGAGGGTCTGCTTCTGTCATCCTATGATAGCTAAAAAGACCTGGATTCCAGCGTCACGCGCTGGAATGACATTGTAGGGTGTTATCCGAGTCCTTTTTTTCGTCATCCGAGGACCGTATGACGTCATCCAAGTAGCGTGACTACTTGGATCTAGCGCTGAATTACCAAGTCCAGTCAAGTGCAACATTATCACTTGCTGGAATGTCAAATTTCGGTTGTGACATTACGTTCTTTACAGCTTCTTGAAATCCATTATTACTAGCATTGACATCAATTGTAACGCTTGTTTTGAATTTGTCATCGCTTGTGAGTCTATTAAATATTACATCCTCTGATGGAATTAGCCCTCTACTGTTTAAGAACTGTTTTGCTGTTTGTTCAGTTCCAACATTATACTCTGCTTTATCTGTGCTAGCTATGGCGTCCCCCAATTTATCCACTAAAATTGATTTGTCGCCGTCTTGTGCAGGAAGTATAGCTTCCGCGAAAGCTTTTTTGTTTGCTGCCTCTGTAAGGTTGGAAGCATCGATTTTAGCAAACGCAGTATCTGCTACTGATTTAGTATAAACCTTCTTAGTATCATCAGTACCAACTGTTGCAAGAGCAGGAACTAGAACATCCACGACAGCTTTTTCTGCAACTTTTGTTCCAAGATCTGCAGTTTTAACAAAAGGATATTTATCAGCTAAGAAAGCTTTTGCTGCTTGATTGCTACTAGCACCATACACTGCATCGGCAGCATCAAGAAATCCTCCTAATTTATCCACTAGAGCTGATTTTTTATTGTTATCTTGTACAGCAAGTATTGCATCTGCTAAAGCTTTTCCTTTATCTGCTTGAGTTGAAATATTGGAACCATCAGTTTTAACAAATGCAGTATTTGCAGCAGTTTTAGTATAAACACCACTATTACCAACACCTGCTGCGAGCTTTTCTACTAAAGCATTTATAAAAGCACCGTCGTCTATGAGCTCTTGTTCTGTCTTAGCATTCAATCGATCACCTAACGCCGTATCACACTCTCCGTTAATTATAAAAACCATAGCATGCATGAAAAAAGTATAATTTTCGTTAATGCTAGATTTTACATAAGTTTTTTTTGAGGTTTGTCGTTTCAGAATTCTTCTCTTGCTATCCCAGTCCCCTCTCCTGTCATCCGAGTAGCTGACACTGGGATCCAGCTTCTATGTAACTTAATTAAAAACGTTTGTTTTAGCGTAAGACAACTACCTTTAGCTCATCAGCTCAGTTATAAGCAAAATTCCTGGATCCCAGTGGGCTTTGTTGCATCGCTCAAGTGAAAAGAACTGGCAGTTACTGACAAAATTCATTATAAATAGCCATTTAACTGTTGAAGAAAAAATATGCCACAAAAAATGAGAGTCAGTAACTGCCATGAATATAACAAATTTCTCCAAGAAAGAGGAAGCATTTTTTGTTATATCAATGACGCCATAGAAAAGTGGTACGAGAATGGTCCAAAAATACCAGGTGGCAACAATATTTATAGTGATAAAGTTGTAATTTTGGTGCACATAATAACTTGTTTATTTAGAATAGGCCTGAGGCAAACAGTTGGGTTTATAGCAGGATACCTTGAGCAAATTGGGAAAAATTTGCAAGTTATCAGCTATTCACAATCATCAAGAAGGTTTAAGAAACTTAATATTAAGATAAATGATTGCAGAAAATAATATGGAAGATATCGAAATTGCTATAGATAGTACAGGAATTAGTATATACAACAACACTCCTGGTCATAGCAAAGAAAATAGCGAAGATAGAAAGTATCGCAGCTATGAACAGACAAGAAAATTGCATGTAATGTTGAATACAAACAGCAAAAAAGCCATAGCTGTAAAATACAGTAATGGCTGATCACTATGGAGCTTGTGATTTGCTAAAAGAAGTCGATTTTCAGTATGTCATAAAAGTACTATATGCAGATAGGGCATATGACAGAGAAAAGCTCTATAAGCTGTGTAATCAATATGGTATAAAAACGAAAATTCCTCCGAAAAACAACGCAGCAGAGCATCCAAAGTATGGCTGAGAGAAATTCTGCAGTCAAGCTCATAAAGTCATATGATGAAGATGGTATAAAGAAGTGGAAAAAAGAGATGAGTTATGGAAAAAGATCTTATATAGAAAGTTTTTTCTCGCGACTGAAACAAACATTCGGATTTAGTTTTAGGAATAAATCTGAGATAAATCGAGAAAAAGAACTGCTAATCAAATGCTATTTGCTTAATAAATTCACTGATATTGGTATGGCTAAATTTGAGATAGCTTCATAAATTTATTGTGCGTTACCTACTATCCGAAGAGCGATGCAACAAAGCCATCCCAGTGTCAAGCACTGGGATGACAAGAAAGGGAACACTGGAATTTTTGTTTCAGCATTAGCCATGCATCTAAACAGATACGAGCTTTCTGCTTTTTTTAGGTAAGGTCAATCAAAAAGGTTTTACAACAACCATAATAACTATAACTATTATCAATACTGTAACTGCTTCATTTAAAACGCGAAAATAAATATGTGACTTCTTATTCGAACCCATTGCAAAATTTTTCCTATATTTTGCAAGTAGCATATGAATAATTAACATCAAAAGTATTGCAAATGCTTTTACATGAAACCATCCTTCACGATACGCTTCCCTAATAACCATTAGTGTAATTCCAAGACCAAGTGAGAAAAGCATTGCAGGGTTTATGATATATCTAAGTAGCCTCTTTTCCATTGTTTGAAGCAAGCTATCATTTTCCGATCCCGGTTTTACAGTTGCATGGTAGACATAAAGCCTGGGTAAATAAAGCATACCTGCCATCCACATGATAACAGAGATAACGTGAAAAGCCTCAAGCCAGTGGTAATAGTTCATTAGCAAAAATTTAAAATTCCTGGTATTGTGTTAGTTTAATGAAAAAGAAATCGATATGAAAGCAGAAAATTTCACTAAAGAACAGATAATTGGATTCTACAGGAAAATGCTACTCATACGCAGATTTGAGGAAAAAGCAGGACAATTATATGGGATGGGATTAATAGGCGGGTTCTGTCACCTATCAATAGGACAAGAAGCAGTTGCAGTTGGAACTCAAGCTGCATCAAAATTAGGTGACGCTTTTATCACAAGTTATAGAGACCATGGCTTAATGCTCGCATGTGATTCTGATCCAAATGTTGTAATGGCAGAGCTTACCGGCAAAGAAACAGGATGCTCGAAAGGTAAAGGTGGTTCGATGCACGTATTTGACGTTGAAAAAAAATTCTTCGGCGGGCATGGAATAGTGGGAGCACAAGTTCCAATTGGCACAGGAATAGCATTTGCTAATAAATATAAGAAAAAAGATAATGTGGTATTTACATATTTTGGCGACGGTGCTGCAAATCAAGGACAAGTATATGAATCGTTTAATATGGCATCTTTGTGGGAGTTGCCTGTGGTTTACATCATAGAAAATAATGAATACGCAATGGGAACCTCCGTGCAAAGGTCAACTTTAGTAACAGAGTTATATAAAAGAGGAGAAAGTTTTGGTATTCCTGGAAAACAAGTTGATGGAATGGATTTTTTCTCTGTTTATGAGGCTACAAGCGAAGCAGCGGAACACACACGCAGCGGAAAAGGGCCTATCCTGCTTGAAATGAAGACATATCGATATCGCGGTCACTCAATGTCAGATCCTGCTACTTATCGCTTAAAAGAAGAAGTTGAAGATATGAAGCAAAATCATGACCCTATAAGCACTTTAAAGAAATACATGACAGATAATAAAATGGCTTCAGAAGAAGAGTGCAAGGTAATTGATAAGGAAATACGTGATTTAGTAAAAAAGTCGGAAGATTTTGCCAAAAATAGTAAAGAACCAAGCGTTGATGAGCTGTATACTGATGTTTATAAATTTGTTAGCTAATTTTTTTATCCAGAACTGTACAAACATTGTATAGTAAACGATGTCATCCAAATAGCTCCTTCTCCCGTCATCCAAGTGCCCTCCTTTTTTTTGTCATCCCAGTGCTCTGACTACTTGGATCCAGCTGAGTTGGTGAGTATAAAAGTATAGCTAACGCAAGCTCTACGTCATGCCGCCGCGAACCGTCATACCGCGATTCATTCGCGGTATCTCTAGATCCCGCTAACAAGCAGCGGGATGACGGTTGTCAGGCTAGCTGTCATCTCAGTAGTCTCCTTCTCCTGTCATCCGAGTAGCTGACACTGGTTCCTTTATGACGGCAGTAGCCCCTTCGGTGTCATTCCAGTGCTTGACACTGGAATGACACCGATAATTGACATTTCACTAGATATTCATTATAAATAATGGAATGCTACAAAGTATAAAAACCATATTAATAGAAGACGATAACGTTAGGCTGGATAGGTACATCAGAAGAATCTTTCCTGATCTAAAGCAATCTGTAATTGAAAAATCTTTAAGGAAAGGATTAATCAAAGTTGATGATTGCAAAGCAAAGTCCAGTGATAGAGTAAATTCTGGGCAAACTATAACGCTGAAGCACTTGCATTATATTGAAAACGCTAATTCTGATCGCAAATATAATGAAAAGTTAGTGAATCTACTAAGAGAGAACATATTATATGAAGACGAATATATACTAGCTATAAACAAACCCGCAGGGGTCATCGTTCAAGGTGGCGTAAAAGTAAAGATTAGCATGAGTGATTTGCTTGACCAAATAAGAGAGGGAGAAACATTTAAAATTGTCCATAGGCTAGATAGAGATACGAGTGGAGTGATAATATTCGCACGCAACGCTAATGTTGCCAGATACCTTATGGAAGAATTTAAAGGACGAAGAGTAAAAAAAACTTATTTAGCATTAACTTCTGGCATACCGAGCAAGGATAGTGGAACAATAGACTATCCATTGGTGAAAAAATATGTTTCGGGTCAAGAAAAAGTGGTCGTTGATGAAAATTCACCTCAGAATGCCACTACGCATTTTTCAATTATAGCAAAATCCAAACACAATGTTGCTTATTTAAAATTACAACCAATTACCGGCAGAACCCATCAGTTACGTGCACATTTAGCTCATATAAATTGCCCTATTCTTGGTGACGGTAAATATGGTGGTAAAAAAGCTTTTATTGATGGGATAGCAAATAAAATTCACCTTCATTCGCATTCTTTATCTTTAAAACTGCCAAACAATAAAGAAATCACTATCACCGCTCCTATCACTAAACACATCGAAAAATCCATTGAAGCGCTATTTTTCGACTGAAACGATTTCACCAATCAACTTTTCTGTCTTTGGCTTTAATTTGAAGCACAGATATTAGGCTAATTAATGCGCAGGCAGTAAGATAAATGCCTGCTGCAAGTTTTGTTTCGGTTTTTTCTATAAGCCACATGCATATGTATGGAGAAAGGCCACCAAAAATTCCTGCAGATATATTATTTGCTAAGCTTACGCCAGTGCATCTTACTTTTGTTGGAAACAGTTCACAAATAACAGAACCATATATTCCAAAAGATGCACCTACTGGTATAGTAATCAATAAGTAAGTTATTATTACGACATAGTGGTTAACGGAAGATAATAATGGTAATACACATGTACCAATCAGAGATAGCATAATCAGTACAGGAATCATTACGCGTTTTCTTCCAACTTTATCAGATAAAATTGCAAAAAGTACCGCAGATGCTGCAAATACAACCTGTATTACTATCCTCATTAAATCTTTAACACTAATAGATAAAATAACTAGCTCTTTTATTGATATATTATAAAACATTATTGCTGCGTAGACAATTGCATTCTGAGCAATTCCCAGATTGATTGAAATAATAAGCGGTCCTTTATAGTTTCTTACTAGTTCTAACAATGGTGAATGTGCTAAATTATTAGCGTACTTATTAGTTTTATATGCTAAGCTTTCTTTTAATATGTACCTAGTTAAAAAACCTATTGTCCCCAAAAAAAAGCAAAAATAAAAAAGCAACTTCCATCCCCATATTTCATAGTTCTCACCTGTAACTCTTTTGCAGATAAATATCATTGTTATGCATAAGAGCGTTCCAAGGGCTCCGCTAAAGGGCTTCATACTTCCTAAGAAACCTAGATTTTTTTTATCTTTTGAATGCTCTATCGTAAATGCTGTATTAATGCTTGTTTCACCTCCTGCAGTTATTCCTTGCACTATTCTACAAAACACAAGCAATACAGGTGAAAGCAACCCTATTTCTTTATACCCAGGTATAATTCCCATAATTGTGGATGATATTGAAATTAATATTACTGAAGTAAGTAAAGTCTTTCTTCTGCCATACTTATCTCCCATATAACCAAAAATTACTGCACCAATTGGTCTAAACGCAAAACCAATTGCAAAAACACCAAGGAATTTGAGTGTACTCAAATAATGATCTTCTGATGGGAAAAAAACGTTGATGATTGTATCTGTTAATACTCCAAAAAGAGTGAGTTCATACCACACAATCATGTTACAGATCATGCCCGACAGTATTGCTTTTTGGATATTATTCATGGTCTTTCAATTTAACATAACCTAATATATCATTAACCGGTGCTCCTTGCTATAAAATTTTTCATTCAATAACCTTCAAGGATAATTCACGTAAATGCTTATCCTCCACCTTGGAAGGAGCACCCATTAGAACATCTTCACCTTGCTGGTTCATAGGAAAACAGATTACTTCACGAATATTTGGCTCATCAGCAAGCAGCATAACTATTCTATCAACTCCTGGTGCTATTCCACCATGAGGAGGAACACCAAATCTGAATGCACGTACAAGTGCACCGAATCTTGTATCAACTTCTCCCCGGCTATAACCTGCAGTGGCAAAAGCTTTATACATGATATCCAGTTTGTTATTACGAATCGCCCCACTTGACAGTTCTATTCCATTGCAAACAAGATCATATTGGTAAGCAAGGATATCCAGTGGATTTTTGTCCTCTAAATCTTTCAGACCACCGTGTGGCATGGAGAATGGGTTATGAAAGAAATCGATTTTTTTACTTTTATCGTCATATACAAAATATGGAAAATCAATGATCCAACAAAACTTGAAGATATTATCATCTATAAGACTGAGTTCTGACCCTAAAAGAGTGCGTACTTTTCCTGCAATGTTTGCCGCCTCATTCTCTTTGTCAGAAGCAAAAAATACACTATCTCCTGGCTCTATGTTTGTTGCTTCTCTTATGTGGTTTAGCCTATTTTCATCAAGAAATTTAGCAATTGGGCCTTTCGCAGTTCCATCTTTATCAAACGTTATATATCCGAGACCCTTAGCACCGAATTCTTTTTGCGCATGTTCTATCTTTTTATCAAAGAAGCTGCGTGGTTCCTCTGCTGTTTTAGGTGCAGGGATGGCTCTCACTACCATACCACGCTCAATATTGCTTTTGAAAATATTGAACCCTGAATCACGAAAAATTTCTGTAACATCGCTGATTAATAGTGGATTGCGCAGATCTGGCTTATCAGAACCATATTTAAGCATTGCTTCTTTATATGTAATACGTGGAAAATCTTTATCAACAGACTTACGAGAAAATTTGGCAAACACTCTATATAAGGTAGACTCAATAATCTGAAAGATGTCTTCTTGAGTTACAAAAGACATTTCAAGATCTAGCTGATAAAACTCTCCCGGAGAACGGTCAGCCCTTGCGTCTTCATCACGAAAACACGGTGCAATTTGGAAATATTTATCAAACCCTGAAACCATGAGCAACTGTTTGAAAATCTGCGGAGCTTGTGGCAATGCATAGAACTTGCCAGGATTTAGCCTGCTTGGCACTAGGTAGTCGCGTGCTCCTTCAGGAGAGGAAGCAGTGAGTATTGGAGTTTGAATCTCTAAAAATCCTCGCTCTATCATGAGCTTGCGGAGCTCTGCAATAATTTGTGAGCGCAAAATAATATTGTTGCGGACTTTTTCACGTCTTAAGTCAAGAAATCGATATTTAAATCTCATGTTTTCTGGGTATTCTTGCTCGCCGGTAATGCTTGCCAATATACTTCTTTCTTCTTTTGCTATTTCTTCATCAAAGTGGAACTCAACTTCCGACTCAACGCGCAAATTGTTGACTATCACCTCGATTTCTCCGGTAGAAATAGAGCTGTTTACCGTATCTTCAGTTCTAGCTTCAACTATTCCTGTAACAGTAATTACACTCTCTAATTTTAAATTTGATATCTCATCAAAAAAGTCTTTGTCATTATTAAATACTAGCTGAGTGATTCCGTAGAAGTCTCTTAAATCAACAAAAATTAGGTTACCATGGTCGCGCTTACGATATAACCATCCAGAAAGGGTAACTTCCTTTTCTACGTCGTTCTTCCTCAGTTCATTGCACGTATGAGTTTTATAGCAGTTCATATTTGTTTTACTTCTAAATTCTTTAAGAAGTATAGAAATAAACCTTATTACATACAAGCCCGTTCGTCAGATATTTGCGCAATTTTCGAAATAGAGCAGTACTGCTTTTATATTGTCTTTACCCGCAAAAAAATTGCACAATTTCTATAATTATGGTATAATAGTAAGGGTATTTTTAATGAATTAGATACAGGAAATGCCACTTACACAGATCATATTATATAGCGTAACATTACTTGCTGTAGCTGCAGTATTTCTCTTTTTGAGAAAAATATACAAAAATCGCATTAGAAAAATCATATTTCCTAGAAAAGTTTTTAAAGAAGAGTGGGAAGAAGACAGAAAATTCAATGAATTATATCAAAAAAATAAGCAAAAAGAGTTGATGAAACAACAAGAAACGCTACGCGAGAAACAAAAAGATGTGCAAGTTTATAAAGAAGATCCAGAAATAGTTGACATAGCAAAACCGGTAGGTAAATGGACAAAGATGGTTATGATGGGTAATGGTTTAATGCAGCGTTTTGCACAATTGATACATAGAGAAGGCGGACAGAAAGGATTTTGGGAGCTGTTTGTTAAGGCTCAGGCTTCAACTCAAGGTAAACATAAGGGGAAGGGCAGATAATCCATGCTTGAATGTGAAAATTTATCCTGCGCTCGTAATAATAAGGTACTATTTAAGAATCTCAGTTTTAGAGCTGAGCTAAAATCAAAGATTCTAATCACTGGTCCAAATGGTAGTGGTAAAACCAGCTTAATTAGAAGTTTATCTGGACTTTTACCGCCGGTATCAGGCAATATAAGGCACTGCGGAAAAGATATATATGATGATCCAAAATCCTATATACCTTCTATGGTCTATATAGGCCATAAGAATGCCTGTAAAGATAGCTTAACTGTTGCTCAAAACGTAGAATTCTGGGCAGGAATACGAAATACTAGAGAATTGATTGTGGCAGCTATTTGTTGCTTGCAGTTGCAACCTGTACTTAATATTAGATATGGCGAACTTTCTGCAGGCTGGAAAAGGAGAGTTGCGCTTGCTCGCCTCTTGATTTCTAATGCAAACGTTTGGCTGATAGATGAACCATTTTGTAATCTTGATAGTGCAACGTGTGAATTAGTGCTGAACCTAATCTCAATACGCTCTGAGCAAAATGGTATAGTAATTATTACAGGGCATAGCTCTACAGAGCAATTGTGTGATTTTACAACGATTGATATACGTAATTTCAATAGACTTCTTGTATAGTTTTTGGCAACAACCGCTAGAAATAAAACTTGCTTGACACCCTTCGCCAACCCCCTTATCATGAAACTGAAGCTATTTATTTATCTTCTCTGTACAGATTAAATGACAAAAAAACTCAACGTATCTGGCGTCTCATGTTTAATTTTTTGCACTATGTGCACCTTATGTCTTTACCAAACTTCTACCTACATAAGCTGAAACGCGCTTATAAAGCGTTTAAAACATAAAAAAACGCCAACTTAAAAAATGGATAGTGAATAACTAGCTACCCTAGGGTTTCTTTTGCCTTTTTTTTCGTTTGGCAAATTTTTTAACATTTATAGCTAAACGACAACCGTCATCCCGTTACTTGTTAGCGGGATCTAGAGATACCACGGCGGTATGACGGTTCGCAGCGGTATAGTAACTCGTCATCCCGCTGCTTGTTGGCGGCTAAGGGATACTGCGAATGAATCGCGGTATGACGGTTCGCGGCGGTATGACGTAGAGCTCGCGTTAGCTATACTTTTATACTCACCAACTCAGCTGGATCCAAGTAGTCAGCTACTCGGATGACATCTTTGTGTTTGAGGCAAAACCAGCTATAACATTTCTTCGCAAACAAATGTTCGTACAGTTGTGCGCGTGATGCTGGAATCTAGACAACAATTAGATCCTATTGTCAAGCAATAAGCTACATGTGCTATTTATTTAGTAGATTAAATATGAAGTTTAAAACTCTGCTATTGACTTCCTGTAGAACTAGTGAAAACTAAACTTGCTTAAAACCACTTAATTAATTATAGTTATAAGTTTAGGTACAGTAAAATGACAGCTTTTGTCCCCTTGATTATTTTTTTGATCTTGTATCTTGGAAGTGGTGCTTATTTTTCTTTTATCGGAACTGATAATCCACTTCATCAGGTTTCACCAGTAGTCTGCTTATTACCAGCACTATTTTTTGCTGTCTCACGTGGTACAAATAAAATTCAGCATAACATCGATACTGTTATCAAGGGCATGGGTGACAAAAACACCCTTACTATGTGTTTAATTTTTTTATTTTCTGGAGCATTTTCTGCGGTGACTCAATCAATCGGTAGCGCAGACACTGTTGCTAATTTAATTCTTAATTTCCTTCCAGCAAGATTACTGCTGCCTGGAGTATTTTTGGCTTCTGCTTTTATTTCAACTGCAATTGGCACATCTATGGGAGTTGTTGCGCTGATGGTACCTATAGCTGTTAATCTGGCAAAAAGTGGAGCTTTTGGTCTCGAAATAGGAACTGCAACTGTAGTAGGTGGTGCCGTGTTTGGCGATAACCTTTCGATGATATCTGATACCACCATTGCATCTGTTTCTTCACAGGAAGCTTCAGCAAAAGATAAACTTAAAATGAACTCTAAAGTTGCACTTATTGCCAGCATTATAACACTCATCTACCTAGCAGTTGCCTCAAATAGTACAAAAATTATTTCTATATCAAATTTAGATTATTATTCTATAATAAAAATTATTCCTTACATTTCTTTAATAATCATGGGGCTGCTTGAAGTCGCCACTTTAGTAACAATAACTATAAACATAATTATTGCCGGTGTGCTAGGAATAACTTTTTTTGACTATGCTATCATTCAATTTCCTCATGACGTGTATGACGGTTTCAAAAAAGTAAACGAAATAGTGATATTTGCTCTATTTATCGGTGGATTGAGCCATATAATGTACAAGCAAGGTCAAAAAGCGTTGCATAAACTCATCGATGAAAGCAATATCACAAAAACTAAAGCTGAATTTGTGATAGCAGGAATTGCGTCTATGTTTACTGCCTTAGTTGCCAATAATACCATTGCTATTTTACTAAGTGGTGGCATTGCAAAAGGGCTTGCACAAAAACACAGTATTGCGCCACATCGCAGCGCATACTTATTAGATGTTTTTGCTTGTACTACAAAAGGTATCTTACCTTATGGTTCCCAACTATTGCTAGCAGGTAGCATCGCCTCTGTATCACCTATTTCTTTATTAACACAGGTATATTATTGCTTTATTCTAGCGGCAGTTACAATAGGCGAAATAATCATCAACAGCAGAAAAGAGAAACATTGTGCGGCTGCAACTTAGAGTTTCTCTTTTTTTACCCATAAGGAACGGAATTACTTGACACCCTTCGCCAACCCCCTTATCATGAAAACGAAGCTATTTATTTATCTTCTCTGTACAGATTAAATGACAAAAAAACTCAACGTATCTGGCGTCTCATGTTTAATTTTTCGCACTACGTGCATCGCATGTCTTTAAAAATTTCTGGGTTTTTACCTATATAAGCCGAAACGCGCTTACAAAGCGTTTAAGACAGCAAAAAACGTCAAATTGACAAGGGAGAATTTGAATGCTAGCTACTACGGGGTTTCTTTGCCTTTTTTTCTGTTTAGTAAATTTCTTAATGTTTATAATTTAGATTAGTTGCAGCTTAAAAGCAGCTGAGTCGTGGTTATTAGACGTTTAGAATAAAAAAACGCCATACTTGAAAGTATAATGTAAGTAACTAGCCAACCACGGGGCTTCTTTTGCCTTTTTTTCGCTTGGTAAATTTCTTAATATTTATAGCTAAACGACAACCGTCATCCCGCTACGTGTTAGCGGGATCTAGAGATACCGTGACGGTATGACGGTTCGCGGTGGTATGACGATAAGGTTTATACCTTGTCATGCAAGTACTAGAATCCAGTAAGCTTATTTATGCATATAAAAGGTTATTATTTTGTAAAGTCAAAGTTGCTTTTGGTTTTAAGTTAAAGTACAATAAATGCGAAGGTTTATATAAACTGGATCCAAGTAGTCAGCTACTTGAATGACATCAGACAAACAATCGTACACATGCTAGTCAAAATAGGTACCAGAGGAAGCAAGCTTGCAGTTGCCCAGGCTTTGGAAGCAAAACAAAAGTTGCTGGATTCTTTTCCTAACTTATCTATTGAAATTGTTAAAATAAAAACTTCTGGAGATAAGTATGCAAACGCAAATCTTGCTGAAATAGGAGGCAAAGGATTATTCATTAAAGAAATTGAGACTGAATTGCTCGAAAATAATATAGACATGGCAGTTCATTCGCTAAAAGATATGCCTGCGTTTTTCTCAGGGGGTTTAACAATTCCTTGTGTTTTAGAAAGGCTAAGTTCATGCGATGCGTTTATTTCTCATAAACACAATAGCCTTGAGTCTTTGCCACAGCAGGCTACTATTGCCACTTCTTCAATAAGAAGAAAAGTTCAGTTGTTAAATGTTAGACCAGATTTAAATATAGTACCGCTACGTGGAAATGTAACAACCAGATTGCAAAATCAAAGTTTTGATGGAATAATTCTAGCTGAAGCAGGACTCATAAGATTAGAAAAACATCACTTGATTACAGAGGTATTGCCACCAAAAGTTATGTTAAGTGCAGTGGGGCAGGGGGCGGTTTGTATTCAATGTAGAAGGAATGATGTAAAAATTATCGATCTTTTAGAGAAAATTAATAATAATATGTCTTTTATAGGAGTGAAATCAGAGCGCAGTTTTATGAAGACAGTGAATGGTTCATGTTTTACACCACTTGCAGCTTTGGCTGAATATGTGAGCGAAAATATGCTACACCTTCGTTGTATGTTAGCAAGTGGAAAAAATATATACTTCACTGAGCGCACTTCATTTATAGAAGATGCGGAGAAAATGGGTATGGATGCAGGATTAGAGTTGAAATCAAAATGCTTATAAGCTTACCTAAAGTACGTGGAATCTATCGTTATGATGTCTTAATGTCTAAAGCGACGTGGTTAAATGTTGGTGGACGAGCTGATGTATTATTTAAACCATGTGATATTGAAGATTTAACATACTTGATTAAAAATACTGAACTGCCAGTTAGCGTTATTGGTGCAACATCCAACATAATAGTGCGAGATAGTGGCATTCGAGGAATAACAGTAAAATTAGGTAAGGAGTTTGCATATATTAAAAGTAAGGGTAACAACTCTATTGTAGCTGGGGGAGCTGTGCTGCTCAGCAACCTTGCTCACTTTGCGGGAAATCAGCAGATTAGTGGGTTGGAGTTTCTAGTTGGAATTCCAGGAACAGTTGGTGGCGGAATAGAAATGAATGCAGGTGCATATGGTAGTGATATCGCAAGTGTTGTACAATCCATAAAAGCAGTGAATCTAGAGGATGGAAACCTATATGAGTTCTCCAGCGATGAAATGGGGTATTTTTACCGTGGACATAGCCTAAAAGGAAATTGGATTTTTGTTGAAGCTGAGTTTAAAGGAGTAAACTCAGAGTATGAGCTTATACTGCAAAAGTTAAAGGAAGTTATTGAGAGGAAAAATAAAAGCCAGCCAATAAGAGGAAAAACTGCTGGGTGCATATTCAAAAATCCAAAAAACTACCGAGCATGGGAGTTAATTGATAAATCTGGCTGCCTAGGGTTAAATATTGGTGGAGCTAGAATCTCTAAGAAACATTGTAACTTCTTGCTCAATTACGATAATGCAACTGCATCTGACTTGGAAAACCTTGGCAACAAAGTAAAAGATGCAGTAAAGGATAAATTTAATGTTGAACTTGAGTGGGAAATAAGGGTTTTGGGTAGCTATTAGATAGTTTTTATAGCTTATGTATATTTGTTCAGGAGAACGGCAAATAAGGTAAACAAGTAATCTAAAAAAATAATCATAGAGAAACCGTGAGGTAATGTGGTTAATCTTGTAGAACTTTGCAAGAATCTAGAGAGAAAAATAGCAAAGTTATACCAATTCTCATTATTAGTGAATCAAATAAGCGATATTGTAGAGTTATTTAATTGTGGAGTGAGAAAGAAAGGCAATAGTATGGCTTTTTTTCCATTGTTATCTATCCGTTTATTGTGCAGTGGGAATTGGTATTAGCTGAACGGACACTATTGTTATACTATATCTTATATACAATTGTGCAATATGGACAATGGCAACAAATTTACTAGCGAAATTCAGTGATTTATGGTTGATAATTAAAGTTCTTAATTAGTAACCGTTCACACTTAATTCTTCAATCTCACTAATAGAAAGGCCAGTAAATTTGACAATAGTGTTGACATCAACATTGTTAGCCAGCATTGCTTTTGCGACTTCAATTTTCCTCTCTTTTCTACCTTCCTCTTTAGCAAGGTCAAGTCTGTATTCAAGAATGGCTTCTTCTTTGCGTAGATCCATTATTCTTTCTTCGTAAGCTACTAAATCTTTTTCATTCCAGCTAAACCTGTCTAATTCATCGTAGGCTAACTTTATTATTGGTGCTTTTTCTGCTATTTTCCTTAAGTCTTCTTCGTTTGTTTCTGCTGCATATCGAAAAAAGTAACACCATTTTTCAACTATACTCTCCAATTGGTCTTCTTTTGTCTTTGTAAATTTAGGTAGTTCTATGAATACAAAGTAAAAATCCTTTAAGTCATGTTCAAAGCTATTTTGATCTAAGATGACATGATTAGATTTGTACTCAGCCTTATCTGGAAAAATAATACAATCAGCAACAGCAATAAAGATAATTTCTTTGAGGTTATGATAATCATCACCTTGATCAGCTTGACTTGAGTAGGCTTTGGCAGCATAATATTGAGCACGTTTTTCGAAGCCTTTAGTCTTAGTAAACTGGTCAGGTAAGGGAGCAGTATTACTACTACCCCCTCCCTTAGAAACGCAGCGTGCAGGTTTCCCCACACTACGCTTGAGCCCCTTATCTAAGTTCTTCTTTTCTAGAACCGGCTTGTCCTTCATGATTCCTCAGGAAACATCATTCTTAATGGTGACACCAACAGTAGAGAACCTTCTCTTGAGAAAGAGCTTGCTAACATTCTTGTTCGTTTCACTCTCTCATCAAAATACTTTTTCCATTTTAAGTCAAGGGGATTTGCATCCGCTCTGATTTTAACATGTCGTCTGATAGGTATATCAATCAGCTTAAGCAGTCTTAAATACCGTATCTCTTTTGGTTTGTTCTTGCATATGGGTGCAGCAAAGACCCATCGGCGTTGACCCATTACTTTGAAGTAACGATTCTTTATCCAACGTAATCCTTTACGAGGATGTCTTTTCTTTGCCCATTTCCATAAACTATGCCAAATTTCATTGTCGACCTTTCTAAACGCTTTTTTAGCACACACATGGTGATAGTAATTTCCCCATCCTCTCAGTAGAGAGTTGAGTGACTTAATTACTATAGCCTGAGTGTTCGCTATATTTGCTTTTATCAATGTACGTGCTTTATTAAGAAGTCTTTTAATACTTTCTTTCGAAGGTTTAATAATTAACTTCTTATTATATCTACGTACATTACAACCAAGAAAGTCAAACCCTGTTGTGATAGATGTAATCTTTGTCTTTTCTTCTGAAAGAATTAAACCTCGCTCATGAAGAAAAGATGATACTAAAGGCTTAACTTCATTTTCCAGTACTTCATGTGTGAAACCTGAAATAATAAAGTCGTCTGCGTATCTGATTACGTTCACTCCACTTCTGATTTTGTTTCTTCTTCTACTGCCGAGTTTACCAAATCGACTTTCCAATAACTTTTCAAGTCCGTTTAAGGCTAAATTGGCTAGTATTGGAGAAATTATACCACCTTGCGGGGTACCTGCAGTTGTGGGATACAGAGTTTCGATTCTAGGAAGCCAGCTTTTAACCAACTATGCAGAATTTTCTTCTCCATAGGAATATGCTTCATAAGCCATTCATGATTAATGTTGTCAAAGCATCCTTTGATATCACCTTCAAGTATCCATTGTAGTTGATTACGACTTGCCAGTAACAAATGACAAGCTACTGTAGCATCTGCACAGGATCTTTTAGGCCTAAAGCCATAGGAGTGACGATCACTGATTGTTTCAGCTATCGGTTCCAGAGCAAACAGATATAATGCTTGCATGGCTCTATCTTTTATCGATGGTATTCCAAGAGGTCTTCTTTTGCCATTAGATTTACTGATATAAATCCGTTTTAGCGGAGAAGGTTTATATCCTCTTTGCTTTAACTGCTTTATTCCTTGAAATTTAGCATTGCAAGTTGACCATAGTTGACGATCTACACCCGCTGTGTTTTTTCCTTGGTTTTCAGTTACTCTCTTAACAGCCAAAGCTTTTCCGCTAAAAGAGCGTGTGAGAAGATGTTGTAAAGTTTTTACCTTACCCCATCTTCCTTCTTGGACAGCCTTAACAATACGTCTTTGTAGCCTCACAATAACTTTCTGGCATTTCTTCCATGGCAACTGCTTCCATGCTTCAAAGCTTTCGGTAGATGCACTTACAGGTTTACTTGTAATCATCTGCTTTCCTACCTTAAGTGGTTAACAAAGTTTCTTGTCACGAGGGACCAAACGGAAGTCTGCTCGTTTTCACGCGAATTAATGTTACAAATTCTATCCATTTCGTTACAAAATGGCATTCGCTTTCTCCATTCTCCTTTACCTGCACTTCCGTCAGCATTCCTTGCGGTTTGCTTGCCATGTAGGCGAAAATACAGGCTTACCCTGTTCCTTCTGTCATACAACAGTGGGTTAGGTGACTTCTCTATACCGGTGATTTGCGTACATCTAGAAATGAGAAATGTCACATTACCTTTTTGGTTAGAGCTTATCAGCATCTTTAGCTCCTTCATAATTACGATACTTTGAAGTTTCACTTACGTTCACCATACCACTAGCCTAGCTCTCCAACCACATGATGCTTGTAGTTTATGCTCCTCTCACGATTGAGCATCTTCTTTTTCAAGAGGAGGTTCATTGTCCGCATCGCTTGGCACCAACCGGTTGCCCGATTCGCACTGATGCGTAGACTCAGATGGCAAAACATCTGGTTTAATAAGTTTTAGAATCCTTTCAGTTTCTTTCTGAATGAATTCCTCTCCTTTTAAACAATATGACCGAAGACTTTCAGGTCGCACCATCTCAATTATATACCTGTTCCCACTAGAATCCCTGCAAAGAACATCAACTATACTTTGCTTATCAGAGGCAATTTCAGCATCTTGAATAGTGCTTAAGAATTCTACTTCTTGTATAGTGTTGACTTCAGTACATCCTAAAATATCGTTTAAAAAATGGATAAGAATATTCTTATTTTTTTTTCAGTGCCAAAGATTTTTTTGAAACACAAATCATTGCGAGGATCGAGAAATTTTGAAAGAGCCATAGTAAAAATACTGAGAAAAGATTAATAATTATACACTATTATTAACAATTATTCAACCATATTTTTGAAGATAGCTATACCGCCGCGGCGCTAACACGTAGCGGGATGACGGTTGTCGTTTAGCCATAAATGTTTAAGAAATTTACCAAGCGAAAAAAAGGCAAAAGAAGCCCCGTGGTTATTATCCGCTTTAAAATATTGGCGTTTTTTATGTTTTAAACGCTTGACAAGCAAGATTAAGCCGCTTTTAATTGCAACTAACCTACGCTGCAAATGTTTAAGAAATTTACTAAGCAGAAAAAAAAGACAAAGAATCCCCGAGTTAGCTAGTCTTTTACTATCTCTGTCGAGTATTGGCATTTTTTGATGTCTTGTAACGCTTTATAAGCGCGTTCAGCTTATTTAGATAAAAATCTAGATGTAGATGAAGTTTTGTAAAGACATACAGTATCTATATACTGCAAAAAATTGAACATAAGACGCCGATACATTAAGTAATCCTTACCTTTTAATCTGCAGATTGGCGAAAGCAAACACAATAGCTTCACCATCATGATAAGGGCGCTGGCGGAGGGTGTCAAGTAAGTTTTTTGTTTCTGCGAGCTACTACCCTTTCTTGGTGGACTAAAATCACAACAGCTGCAGAACCTAAATTGCTTCATACTACACCTTTCCCCTTTCCCCTGAAACTAAAATCTATATACTTAACTTTAGAAACTTTAAAATAAGATGCGATCTAATATTAGGCAGTTATTTTACTATATAAAGCCTAATCTATCCTATTTTGTCATAGCTTTTATTGCAGTTTTATTTTCAGCCTTAACGATCCTCCTCTTTGGCAGAGGCTTAAGCAATATAATTGATTCTGGCACAGAGCACGATTTTACTACCAAACTATTAGTTGCAATACTTATAGTTTTAGCCATTTCTCTCACTGCATTTACTCGGTTATATTTCATTGGCATTGGCAGCGAGAAAGTTATCGCAAGAATCAGATATGACTTATATAGCAGTATCACTAACTTGCAACCAAGTTTCTTTGAGAACACAGGCGTACAAGATGTTATCTCAGCGTTAATTACTGATACCTCTGTGCTGCAATCAATAATAAACAGCAGCTTAATAACCATATTACGAAATTTTGTGATTCTGATTGGCAGTGTTGCTATGTTATTATATACAAATATACAACTAACTGCGTATGCAGCCGCAATAATACCTATACTACTCATTATCATGACCTCACTTGGAAAAAAAGTGCGTAGCTATGCACGCTTTGCCCAGGATAAATTAAGTGAGCTTGCGTCATTTAGTGAGGAAAATTTTAGATCTATAGTGACTATCAAATCGTTTGTACTCGAAGAAAATGAAAAAACCCGTTTTAAGGAGTATTTAAACTCAGTATCAAAATCATACGTAAAATTAGTACTCTTGCGTGCTATTCTAGTAACTCTAGTTATCACGTGTGTGATAGGTTCACTAGTTGTTTTGCTCTTTTTTGGTATTAAAGAAGTCTTAAGCAATAATATAACTATTGGAGAACTCTCCTCATTTGTGTTTTATTCAGCGCTTGCGGCAGGAGCTATAAATAATTTGAGCGATAATATCAGTGATTTACAACGAGGTCTTGGAATAGTAGAGCGTTTATTTGAATTTAAAAATATGAAAAGCTCTATAGCAGATCCCGATGATCCTATAAAAATTTGTAGTGTTCAAAAGGGAATTTCGTTTAATGGTGTAACATTTTTTTATGCTGATAAGCCAGCATTAGATAACGTATCATTTTCTATAGAGGCAGGTCAAGCAGTATCAATTGTTGGACCATCTGGCAGTGGTAAAAGCACCATTTTAAAGCTTCTGCTCCGTTTTCATGATCCAAACAAAGGTAGCATTACTATCGATGGGCACAATATTAAGTCAATTGCGCTAAATGACCTCAGATCGTTGTTTGGCTTAGTGCCACAAGATCACATGATATTCTCTTGCTCAATAATGGAAAATATACTATATGGCAAACCAGGTGCCGAATATGAGGAAGTGAAGCAAGCAGCCATCAGCGCTTATGCGATGGAATTTATTGATAAGCTGCCTGATAAATTTGATACATTTGTAGGAAAAAGAGGATTAAAACTTTCTGAAGGACAAAAACAACGTATTGTAATAGCAAGGGCCATACTCAACAATCCTCAGGTTTTAATACTGGATGAAGCAACCTCTGCCCTTGATTACAAAAGTGAGAACCTCGTGCAAAAAGCATTGAGCACGTTAATGCAAAACAGAACAACAATCGTAATTACACACAGGCTATCAACCGCACTCAAGACTGACAAGATTATAGTAATTAATCATGGAAAAGTAGAAGAAGTAGGCACTCATGACTCTCTAATAAGTAAAGACGGGCTATATGCAAAACTGGCGAAGATACAGTGGAATTGAAAGAAAATTTAAATCATACCGTTAGTTGATATGCTAGATTTATAATTAAAATTATTAAATTTTTAATTTTATTATTTTATAATGGTTCCATAGTTATCCGGAAATTTCGTGATCTGTAGTTTCTTTCATTCACGTTATATTCATAGCTTGTTCTATCTTAATGTAATTCCAATTTTGACTGTATAGGAGGTCTCTATGTTAAAACATAACTATAGTGATAAAATCAATAATCGCTATTCATATACTAACAAATTTTCTTATAGTGATGAGGGTGTAGACGAGACGATCAAGGATAAAATCACAACTGAAGATCAGGTAGTAACTGATGATGTTAAAGAACCTGATGCTGGTAATGATGGTTACAGTGAAGGTATGGCTTTCTCTTACCATGGTTACGGCAACGACTTAATATAAACTCTGATCCAGGAAGATAAAATAGTTAAGATAAACCTTCAACTAGCCCCACTTATTCGCTATATTGTTGGAGGTTTTCATAGTTTTTCTAGTTGATGAACATTTTCAAAAGGGCTTCTTCCTTAATTTTGAGTAAATTAAACGAGTTGAAGCAAAGGGGTATTATAAATACAGATACAACAAACTTTATCGTAGAACCCCCAAGTAACAGAGCACATGGAGACATTTACACAAACGTTGCTATGGTACTCGCAAAGCATGAAAAGAAGAATCCCATTGAAATTGCAGAGGTTTTAGCCAAAGAATTTGAACTTTTTGATGAAGTTGCAAAAGTGGAAATAGCGGGCCCTGGTTTCATCAACATACACTTAAAAATAAAAGTATGGCATGGGATTTTAAAACAAATAAATGAGCTAAAAACAGAGTTTGGCACCCTAGATATAGGGAACAATCAGGCCATCAATGTTGAATTTGTATCTGCAAATCCAACTGGTCCACTGCATATTGGTCATGCAAGAGGGGCAGTATTTGGTGACGTTCTGGCAAATTTATTGAAAAAAGTTGGTTATAAAGTTACTAAGGAATACTATATTAATGATGCTGGAGCGCAGATAGATACGCTAATTCGGTCAGTATATTTGCGGTATAAGGAAACTCTGGGAGAAAAAATCAGCATCGAAAAAGGTTTATACCCAGGTGAATATTTAAAACCAATAGGGACTGGGCTGGCCAAAAAATATGGCGCAGAGCTTCTAGAAAAGCAAGATAATCAAGTGATTAGAGACTATACTTTAAGTTCTATCTTAGAAATCATAAAGGAAGACATGAACTTACTTGGAGTAAATCATGATGTTTTTACTTCAGAGTATGAGCTACAAAAAAGTGGCAAAATTGAAGAGAGTATAAAGATATTGTCTGACAAGGGTCTAGTGTATGAAGGGTACCTGGAGAAACCAAAAGGCAAAGAAAGTGAAAATTGGACTTCCAGAAAAGAAATGTTATTTCGCTCTACAAAATTTGGCGATGATGTTGACCGCGCACTGAAAAAAGAGGACGGCAGTTGGACTTATTTTGCCTCGGATATTGCTTACCATTTTGATAAGATATCACGTGGTTTTAACAATATGATCGTAGAGCTTGGTAGTGACCACGGCGGTTATGTCAAAAGACTTAAAGCAGTCGTCTCTGCGCTAAGTGATGATCAAGCAAAAATAGAGGTAAAACTGCATAATATTGTGAATTTTTTCGAGAATGGCAAACCTGTTAAGATGTCCAAAAGATCAGGAAATTTCCTCACAGCAAGGGATGTAGTGGAAGAAGTTGGCAGGGACATAACTCGTTTTATAATGCTAACACGCAAGAATGATATGGTCTTGGACTTTGATTTTGCTAAAGTTAAAGAACAGTCAAAAGACAACCCTATTTTTTACGTGCAATATGCGCATGCTCGTGCTCATTCGTTAATGCGTAATGCTCCAAAAGAGCTCCCAACAGCAGATCCTTCACTTTTAAGGACAGGTGGAGAGCTCTTCCTCATAAAAACCTTAGCAAAGTGGCCAGATGTGGTAGAAATTGCAGCAAGGCTTTGTGAGCCACACAGAATTACTTTCTACTTACTTGAAGTTGCAGAAGCGTTTCACGTTTTATGGGGGTATGGCAAGAGTGATTTAAACATGCGTTTCATACTGGAAGACAACTTAAACCTCACCGCTGCAAGAATGTTTCTCGTGCAGGCCTTAGCACACGTCATTGCTTCTGGACTTTCTATCTTTAATATAGAGCCGTTAGAAGAAATGAGTTGATTTTTTTTTGTTACAATATGTAATGATCAAAATATTATTCAAAGTAGGGTAAAGTTATGACGATCAGTTTTAGGGAGTATTCAACTGTATTCACTGAAGTTGCGGAACAGACAGATTTAAATGGAAATAACATAATTGAAAGAATAAAAGGGCATTAGCATAGATCCCGCTAACACGTAGCGGGATGACGGTTGTCGTTTAGCTATAAATATTAAGAAATTTACCAAGCGAAAAAAAGGCAAAAGAAGCCCCGTGGTTGGCTAGTTACTTACATTATACTTTCAAGTATGGCGTTTTTTTATTCTAAACGTCTAATAACCACGACTCAGCTGCTTTTAAGCTGCAACTAATCTAAATTATAAACATTAAGAAATTTACTAAACAGAAAAAAAGGCAAAGAAACCCCGTAGTAGCTAGCATTCAAATTCTCCCTTGTCAATTTGACGTTTTTTGCTGTCTTAAACGCTTTGTAAGCGCGTTTCGGCTTATATAGGTAAAAACCCAGAAATTTTTAAAGACATGCGATGCACGTAGTGCGAAAAATTAAACATGAGACGCCAGATACGTTGAGTTTTTTTGTCATTTAATCTGTACAGAGAAGATAAATAAATAGCTTCGTTTTCATGATAAGGGGGTTGGCGAAGGGTGTCAAGTAATTCCGTTCCTTATGGGTAAAAAAAGAGAAACTCTAAGTTGCAGCCGCACAATGTTTCTCTTTTCTGCTGTTGATGATTATTTCGCCTATTGTAACTGCCGCTAGAATAAAGCAATAATATACCTGTGTTAATAAAGAAATAGGTGATACAGAGGCGATGCTACCTGCTAGCAATAGTTGGGAACCATAAGGTAAGATACCTTTTGTAGTACAAGCAAAAACATCTAATAAGTATGCGCTGCGATGTGGCGCAATACTGTGTTTTTGTGCAAGCCCTTTTGCAATGCCACCACTTAGTAAAATAGCAATGGTATTATTGGCAACTAAGGCAGTAAACATAGACGCAATTCCTGCTATCACAAATTCAGCTTTAGTTTTTGTGATATTGCTTTCATCGATGAGTTTATGCAACGCTTTTTGACCTTGCTTGTACATTATATGGCTCAATCCACCGATAAATAGAGCAAATATCACTATTTCGTTTACTTTTTTGAAACCGTCATACACGTCATGAGGAAATTGAATGATAGCATAGTCAAAAAAAGTTATTCCTAGCACACCGGCAATAATTATGTTTATAGTTATTGTTACTAAAGTGGCGACTTCAAGCAGCCCCATGATTATTAAAGAAATGTAAGGAATAATTTTTATTATAGAATAATAATCTAAATTTGATATAGAAATAATTTTTGTACTATTTGAGGCAACTGCTAGGTAGATGAGTGTTATAATGCTGGCAATAAGTGCAACTTTAGAGTTCATTTTAAGTTTATCTTTTGCTGAAGCTTCCTGTGAAGAAACAGATGCAATGGTGGTATCAGATATCATCGAAAGGTTATCGCCAAACACGGCACCACCTACTACAGTTGCAGTTCCTATTTCGAGACCAAAAGCTCCACTTTTTGCCAGATTAACAGCTATAGGTACCATCAGCGCAACAACTCCCATAGATGTGCCAATTGCAGTTGAAATAAAAGCAGAAGCCAAAAATACTCCAGGCAGCAGTAATCTTGCTGGAAGGAAATTAAGAATTAAATTAGCAACAGTGTCTGCGCTACCGATTGATTGAGTCACCGCAGAAAATGCTCCAGAAAATAAAAAAATTAAACACATAGTAAGGGTGTTTTTGTCACCCATGCCCTTGATAACAGTATCGATGTTATGCTGAATTTTATTTGTACCACGTGAGACAGCAAAAAATAGTGCTGGTAATAAGCAGACTACTGGTGAAACCTGATGAAGTGGATTATCAGTTCCGATAAAAGAAAAATAAGCACCACTTCCAAGATACAAGATCAAAAAAATAATCAAGGGGACAAAAGCTGTCATTTTACTGTACCTAAACTTATAACTATAATTAATTAAGTGGTTTTAAGCAAGTTTAGTTTTCACTAGTTCTACAGGAAGTCAATAGCAGAGTTTTAAACTTCATATTTAATCTACTAAATAAATAGCACATGTAGCTTATTGCTTGACAATAGGATCTAATTGTTGTCTAGATTCCAGCATCACGCGCACAACTGTACGAACATTTGTTTGCGAAGAAATGTTATAGCTGGTTTTGCCTCAAACACAAAGATGTCATCCGAGTAGCTGACTACTTGGATCCAGCTGAGTTGGTGAGTATAAAAGTATAGCTAACGCGAGCTCTACGTCATACCGCCGCGAACCGTCATACCGCGATTCATTCGCAGTATCCCTTAGCCGCCAACAAGCAGCGGGATGACGAGTTACTATACCGCTGCGAACCGTCATACCGCCGTGGTATCTCTAGATCCCGCTAACAAGTAACGGGATGACGGTTGTCGTTTAGCTATAAATGTTAAAAAATTTGCCAAACGAAAAAAAAGGCAAAAGAAACCCTAGGGTAGCTAGTTATTCACTATCCATTTTTTAAGTTGGCGTTTTTTTATGTTTTAAACGCTTTATAAGCGCGTTTCAGCTTATGTAGGTAGAAGTTTGGTAAAGACATAAGGTGCACATAGTGCAAAAAATTAAACATGAGACGCCAGATACGTTGAGTTTTTTTGTCATTTAATCTGTACAGAGAAGATAAATAAATAGCTTCAGTTTCATGATAAGGGGGTTGGCGAAGGGTGTCAAGCAAGTTTTTCGTTTCTATATGCGCTACCTTAAGACTTCAACGTCTTAACGCACCTAACTCCATCTGCATATAAATTTGCATGGCTCTTTCCAGTATTAAGCAATGCAAATCCAATGTTGTCTACACTAGAGCGCAGTTCCCCTATTTCCTCATTGTTTTCATTTGTCACTTTAGTGCCAATATCTGGAAGTGCGTTATCCCCCTCAACAAGGTAAAGTTTTCTTCTGAATATTTCTTGTCTGCTCATTCGATTTACAACTTCCTGACCTATATAACACCCCTTATTAAAGCTTATACCGTTTACTTTATCGATTAAAAATTGCAGCGGAAACGATGAATTCTGCACCATATCTTTCACTCCATCTGGAACGAGATTTTGAATTCTGACTTTTTCATACTGAGTAAAATCCCCAACCGGCTCTTTTATTTCATCTTTATGTATGATCCTCATTCCTAGCAGCTTGTGCCTTGGATCTTGAAAAATAACTTGTGATTCACTACTACACTCCGCCAACTTAGTATTAAACAAAACTCCAACCTTATATAGTGCGCTAACGTCCTTAATTTTCACTTTCAAATAAGTTTTAAGCAAATCCAGTTTCTCGATTATTTGCTGCAAGTGCATGTTTTCGCACTCCAAGAGGGTGTATTTACCATATTCAATAAGAAAAAAATCATATAGATATTTTCCCTGAGGGCTAAGCAATAAAGAGTAAATGGCTTTTTGGCTATCCAACTTATTAATATCATTGGTTATAATACCCTGCAGAAAATCTCTAGTGTCAGGCCCATATAGCACTATCACACCACGACTTAAAAATGGTATATAACTCATGAAATCTCTATAAATAAATCTAAATTTTATTATATAACATTAGGCTCTTTTAGAAACTGCTTTTGGCGTGCATATTTTACAAGCTCCAGCCCTTGAAATCTAACTTACGAGTATATACATATAAACTTATAAGTTAATTTGTTGATGAGGAAAAACAAATGTCAGGTGTAAGTTTAAATGTATTAGATGATAGCGTGCTGATCAAGCCTATTGGCGGAGAAAAGCAAGGTGGAATTGTGCTTCCATCAAGTGCTGAAAAGAAACCTACTAAAGGTGAAGTTATAGCAATTGGTGAAGGTTCGCGCAATTCAAGTGGCGAACGCGTAACTTTAACTGTGAAAGCTGGTGATAAAGTGTTCTATCGCCAATGGGCTGGTACAGAAATAGAACATAATAATGAGAAGCTTATCGTGATGAAGGAATCCGATATACTTGCTGTCATTAAGTAGCAGTCTTTATTTTACTAAACTGAAACAAAGCGCAACATGGCGCATTGTAAATGATTTTATTATAGTTTTCTAAATTTTTTATTAACAAGAGGTGATAAAAATGACTAATGTAGTAGTATCAGGTGAGCAGTTGCAAGAAGCCTTTCGTGAAGTTGCAGCAATAGTGGATTCAACGGTGGCAATAACTGCAGGGCCTAGAGGAAAAACAGTAGGGATTAATAAGCCCTATGGAGCACCAGAAATTACAAAAGATGGTTATAAGGTGATGAAGGGTATCAAGCCTGAAAAACCATTAAACGCTGCGATAGCAAGCATCTTTGCACAAAGTTGTTCTCAATGTAACGACAAAGTTGGTGATGGTACAACAACGTGCTCAATACTAACTAGCAACATGATAATGGAAGCTTCAAAATCAATTGCTGCTGGAAACGATCGTGTTGGTATTAAAAACGGAATACAGAAGGCAAAAGATGTAATATTAAAGGAAATTGCGTCAATGTCTCGTACAATTTCTCTAGAGAAAATAGACGAAGTGGCACAAGTTGCAATAATCTCTGCAAATGGTGATAAGGATATAGGTAACAGTATCGCTGATTCCGTGAAAAAAGTTGGAAAAGAGGGTGTAATAACTGTTGAAGAGAGTAAAGGTTCAAAAGAGTTAGAAGTTGAGCTGACCACTGGCATGCAATTTGATCGCGGTTATCTCTCTCCGTATTTTATTACAAATAATGAAAAAATGATCGTGGAGCTTGATAATCCTTATCTATTAATTACAGAGAAAAAATTAAATATTATTCAACCTTTACTTCCTATTCTTGAAGCTATTGTTAAATCTGGTAAACCTTTGGTTATTATTGCAGAGGATATCGAAGGTGAAGCATTAAGCACTTTAGTTATCAATAAATTGCGTGGTGGTTTAAAAGTTGCTGCAGTAAAAGCTCCAGGTTTTGGTGACAGAAGAAAGGAGATGCTCGAAGACATAGCAACTTTAACTGGTGCTAAGTACGTCATAAAAGATGAACTTGGAATCAAGATGGAAGATCTCACGCTTGATGATCTTGGTACGGCTAAAAATGTTAAAATTACTAAAGATAATACCACAGTTGTCAGCGAAAATAGCGATTCTGACAGTGTGAAAGCTAGAATCGGGCAGATTAAATCTCAAATTGAAACTTCAACTTCTGATTATGATAAAGAAAAGCTAAGAGAACGTTTAGCAAAATTATCAGGTGGCGTTGCTGTGCTCAAAGTTGGTGGAGCAACTGAAGTGGAAGTTAAAGAACGTAGAGATAGAGTCGAAGATGCGCTGCATGCAACAAGAGCTGCAATTGAAGAAGGTATAGTTCCAGGTGGTGGGGTTGCGCTTCTTTATGCTTCATCTGTTCTCGACAAATTAAAAGGTGCAAGTGACGAGGAACAAATAGGCATAAACATTATCAAGAAAGTTCTCAGTGCTCCAATTAGAAGGTTAGTCAAAAATGCTGGTCTTGAATCTGCTGTTATAATTGACTATTTGATTAAGCAGAATGATAAAGAGCTTATATACAACGTTGAGGCTATGAATTACGCTAATGCATTTACAGCTGGTGTGATTGATCCAGCAAAAGTGGTGCGCATTGCTTTTGAAACAGCGATATCTGTTGCGAGTGTACTGATTACTACTGAATCTATGATAGTTGATGTACCAAGCAAAGAAAATGCTTCATCTCCTATGGGTGCAGGAGAAATGAGTGGCATGGGTGGATTCTAAGTAGAATGAAACCGTGGAGCAATTGCTCCACGGTAGTTCCAAAAAATCTCACATTTTACTATTCGTTAAAGGTAATACGTTTGGTGCAGAAATGCACTACTGTTTGCATCCGTTTCACTCCTTTATATTGTGGTTGTCTAATAACAAAAAGGCAGCATAAGAAAACTATAACCCCTAGTATATTTATACTATAGCTGACCCAAGCAACACGTCATACCGCGATTCATTCCACAACTGTACGAACATTACAATATGGCACATAGTAAACGATGTCATGAAAGTAGCTGACACTGGGATGACACCCTTTTGGATGGAAACCAGTGTCACGCACTGGCATGACACCCATTTGTTCCTATAGTTGTCTTTTCTCGTCTACCTTATTTTGCCACTCTGCTGAACAGATACAATTTACAACCACCCCCCTACCCTTTTTAGTTGTTCAGCAAATATAGAGAGGTTAAAGGGAGTGGTATTACTTAAACAACTAAATAAAAAACCAGGTAGATCATTCTGAAATTCTTGCATTTTTGTCCATAATTTTGTTAAATAACTTCCCTTTTGGTCATATCGAACCAAATTTCTTTTTTACACCACCTTTTAAGCCACTTTCGTTAGTTTTTGTCATAATGCGATCAAACACTCCCAATAACCTCTTTAATAGGTTTGGAGTTAGCGAAGAGATAAGATCAACAGATACGTTATTGTTTTTGTCATCACCACTTGCTTTATAGTCTATTGAAACGATTCCCCTACTTTTCCCACCAGTAAGAAGTTTTCCAATTATAGGAATTTTTAACAAAGATTTATTAATTGAATATGATGGTATTACTTGTCCTGCAACCTGGAATTTATAATTTCTAATATCGAGCTTACCACCAGTGCTAATACCTAACTCCGCCCCTTCAAGCCAAGATTCTTCAATTTCAATAGTGCCATCTTTGTATGAAAAAGGTGCATTACATTTGTAAAAGTATACACCTTCATTTTTTATGGCATTTACAATGCCAGGCAATGAAGACATCGACAATAAAGTAGTAAGTAGTGGAGCATCTTTGATGTAGAAATTGCTAATGGATAACGTACCATAATGTTCTCCACTTTCTCTCTGAGGAGAGAGATAAAAAGACAATTTGCCGTTTTTAATTGATTTACTAATGCCTAAGGAACGCAAAAGCATACCTGAATTATCCGCATATATTTCGAGCCCTATTCCACTGTATTCTGCTAGTATGTTGCTGCTATCTTCCAGAAACTGCCCTGTAAATTGACTTCCATTGCAATTACCTTTAGTACAGGTTACATTCAGCTTAGCATTTTTGATAACGATGCCTTCTTTCATAATTACATTGTCAACATTCATACTAATCTCTATATCTTTATTTAATCCATTACTGTTTTTGCCAAGCAAGCCTAAAATATCACTTAAGTTAATTTCCTCACCATAAATAGTTATGGCATTTTTCTCCTTACCTGATTCAATTTCTATACTAAAATCATTATCAGGCAATTTAAAGCTACTAGAATTTAAATATAAATTTCCATTTTCTACTCTTCCGCTGAATTTTATATCTAGGTCATTTCCTACAATGTCTAATTTATCTACTAACAATTCACCTGCTCCTTTTAACCTTGTAGAAAACAAAATTTTATTGTGATCTTCAAAGCGATTTTTCCACCCTAAGTAGCTTGAATGTGATTCAAATTCTGATAAATCTATATCACCATTAACATACCCCGTCTTATCTTGATTTATCACTGACTCTAAATTTGCACTGACATAGCCACTATCAAAATTAAATATTTGAGCGGGTAAATCTCCGGTCAAATTCCAGGCGAAACTTTCATTCCTATTGCTACTTTTCAGGTCAAATAATAGCTGTGTGTTATTCACCATACCACTACCATTTAAATCTATAAAGTCACTGCCAAAACTAATCTTAATATCATATTTACCAAGACTTGCATTATAGACGGCCAAATTGTCAATTTCAGAATGAAAATTTGCTGAGAAGTCTACTTTTTTGTCATCAGCATTTAGATTAAAAATGCGAAAATTAAATACGGATTTTGCCATTCCACTTACTTTATCCCTTTCAACCTTCACCACATCATCCAGCTTAAATCTTATAGGCTCATATAAACCATACGCATCACTTACAGCTTTGCCATTAATGGTTAGAACTGAATCTTCCTTATTTAGAGATTTCATTTCAATATCACCACCATTAACAGTGAAATTCTGAAACTTAGCGCTATTTACAGTAATTTCAAGATCGTTATTCTTGATGATCAAATCACCCTTTAATTCCTTTACTTGCTCAAGATCTTCATCAAATTTTACGCTACCGTTTTCTATATCAGCAACAATTACAATGTCTGACAGATCGTCATCAACCAAATTGTTAATTTTGCCATTGAAACTTACAATGGTATTTAAAACATCCCCATCAATATTATCACAATACCAGCTTTTAAATTTACTATTTACTACACTATTTGGTATATAAGTACATAAATCCTTTGCAGCAAACTTACTAATATTAATTCTAAGCAAAGCATGGCTTGTACTAAAGTTCATTTTGCCTATTAAAGAGAGATACGTGCCATTTAACTTAAAATGAAAGTTTTTTACACTAATAATTCCATCACTATATGTTAAATTTATATTTACATTAGTTAAGGCCAAATTTTTGTTCAAATAATTTTCTGTATTTAATACGTATATATTTCCATCTACAATTTCATCCTTTTTATTAATTTTCACTGAGAAGCTTCCTTTGAATCCTATATTTTTGTCCAAATTGTAGCTTTTAACTAATGTAGAAAACTTGCTCAATAGTCCCAATTTTAGATCATAAAATGTCCCGTACACATTTAGCAAATTGTTGCGATTTTTTATCGTAATTGATAAATCATCCAAAAATCCCTTTCCATCTTTTGTATTCACATGAATATCTAAAACATTAAAATCTTCCCCCTTCCCTATATATAATTTATCAATAAAAAATTCATCTTCTGTGCTTTTATCAATAGCGATGTTAGTAAATTCAATTTTTGAATCCGCATTTAAGTCAAAAAAAAATTCCCTTATTGTTTTTAATAGATTTTTTGCACTACTTTCTGTCATCTTGAAATTCTTCCCTGTCATCCCAGCACTCGTCCTTGTCATCCAAGTAGCTTGACTACTTGTTTCTTTTTTTCTAGATTCCAGCGTCACGCGCTGGAATGACACCGAAGGAAGGCGGTTACTACTTAAATAATGATTATCCAAAAGGTCTAATGAGTTTTGCGGATTAACATTAGTTTCTTCTCTCTTGATACATACATGCACATTATCAGCTGAAACCTGAGAGAGATTTGTGCTAGCTTTAAATAAGGAACTTAACTTAAAATGTACAAAAAGCTCAGGAACTTTTATAGTAAAATTAGGGTTTGCTATTGCCAAATCCGCAATGACTAAATACGGATCTTTGCCATCTTTCTGCCAAACAACTGAGGTATTCTCCATATTAACGCTTGAGCCAACAAATATTTTTGATATTTTATATTTAACATAAAAATCAATATAATTAATATTGATTTCTAAAGGCTTAAAAAAAATAAAGAAGCACAATATGAATAATAAAGCTACGGAAAATAATATAGTAATTTTTTTAAGCATCGATTATTGCTTTTCTTGCTAAACTATCAGTCTCCTCATTATACTTATCGCCACTGTGTGCTTTAACCCACTTCCAATCAATTTCGTGTTGTGAAGCAACGTTGTCTAGCTCTTTCCACAATTCCATATTTTTTACTGATTTTTTATTACTTGCTTTCCAGCCATTCATTTTCCACTTATTTATCCATTCTGTTATGCCATGCTTAACATAAAGACTATCCGTATATAAATTAATATTACAAGAAAATTTCAATACTTTCAGCCCATTGATCACCGCTGTTAACTCCATTTTATTGTTTGTGGTATTTTCTTCTCTACCACAAATGTCTTTTCTGTAATCTTGAAATAATATGATAGCTGCCCATCCTCCCGCTCCAGGATTACCAGAACACGCCCCATCCGTATATATTGTCACTTCTTTTTTACTCACCTTTGCTTATATCGGTTAACAAAGTATATAGTTGCTTTTATGAAAGCACAATTTCTAAAGGTAGTTTAAGCTGCACCTTTAAATTTTATTATAGAAACAAAAAAAAGTGTGACAACGAGCATTACCAAAAGGAAAAGTAAAAAATAGTTTTTATGCTTCTGCCGTTCTTTCATAACTAAAATAAATCAATAGAACAAAAAATAATACTGGCGAATAGGGAAAATAGATAAGAAATTGAATAAGAAAACATTTTTTTCTGTGAGCTGTGATTCTTGAACTTCATAACAGATACAGCGTACCAAATAAAAACGCAACCTTCAAAGGTTGCCATGCTTAGATAAAGTAAAGCCTTTTTCAAAAATAGAGCCGGAAGCAAGCTAGTTAGCACCAGCAAAACACTATAAATTAATATATATTTTCTTGTTTTTTCCGGACCATAAACAATATTGAACATTGGAATTGATGCCTTTGCATAGTCTTCAGACTTATTTAAAGATAGGGCCCAAAAGTGTGGTGGAGTCCACATAAAAATTACTAAAAATAAAATGAAACTTTCCCAACTTACAGAATTAGTCACAACTGCCCAGCCAATCATTGGAGGGAAAGCACCTGCTGCACCACCGATAACGATATTCTGCGGAGTACGCCTTTTTAGCCAAATTGTATATATGAAAACGTAAAATAATATGCTAACAGCAAGCAAAGCAGCAGAAATATAGTTTACTGCTATTGCCATGATAAATACTGACAATATTCCAAGAGTTATACCAAATTCAAGCGCACTTTCTGCAGAAACTCTACCTGAGGGTATAGGGCGGTTTTTTGTCCTTTCCATGAGCAGATCTATGTCTCTGTCATACCACATATTTATAGCACCTGCAGATCCTGAGCCAAGAGCAACACATATAAGAGATATTAGTGCTAGAAAAGGGTGCATACTACCTGGTGCAGTAACCATACCAGCAACTGCAGTAAATACCACAAGATACATTATCCTTGGCTTCAGCAAACGCCAAAAATCCAGTATTGTTGATTCAACATTTAGCAAAACACTTGTGTACATTCTATTTTACCACTGGTGGTTTTTCGAAAGTATGAAAAGGCGGTGGTGAAGATACCGTCCATTCCAAGGTGTCACCTCCCCAAGGATTATCTCCAGCTTTCTTGCCCCATTTAAAAAGATGTATAACTATAAACACAAAAAACATAACTGAAACAAAGGACATATACGAACCAATTGAGGATATATAATTCCAAGGGATAAACGCATCAGGATAATCAGGTATACGCCTTGGCATACCAGCTAATCCTAAGAAATGTTGAGGTAAAAAAGTGATATTGGTGCTAATAAAAGTAAGCCAAAAGTGGATTTGACCTAAGCGCTCATTATATTGTTTACCCGACATTTTACCAATCCAATAATAAAAGCCAGCAAAAGCTCCAAATAATGCAGCAAGTGACATGACATAATGGAAGTGAGCAACAACATAATAGGTGTCGTGCAGGAGCTTATCTATTCCACCATGAGAAAGAATTATTCCCGTTATGCCACCGCCAACAAACATGAAAATAAAACCTAGTGCAAATAGCATAGGGGTCTTAAACTCAATTGCTCCACCCCACATAGTTGCAATCCAGCTAAAGACCTTTACACCAGTTATAACACCGATAAAAATTGTGGTAGTGCTAAAAAATGCAGCAGCGTCAGCACTAAGCCCAACAGTGAACATATGATGAGCCCAAACCATAAAGCCAAATACTGCTATACCTATCATTGCATAAACCATCCCTATGTAACCAAATACAGGTCTGTGAGAAAAAGTTGATACAACCTGACTTATGATGCCAAATGCAGGAAAAATAATTACGTAAACTTCTGGATGACCAAAAAACCAAAATAAATGTTGAAATAACACAGGGTCACCACCACCGGCAGGATCAAAAAAGGAAGTACCAACATTGCGATCAGTAAGAAGCATAGTTATAGCACCGGCAAGTACTGGTAAGGCAACAATCAACATAAATGCTGTTAGCAAGACAGACCAAACAAACAGTGGCATCTTAGTTAATGACATTCCTTTTGCGCGCATGTTAAATATAGTAACTATAAAGTTGATCGCCCCAACAATTGACGACATACCAGCAATGTGGAGTGCAAGTATAGCAAGGTCAACTCCTGCACTTGGATGGAACATTACCTGTGATAAAGGTGGATATAAAGTCCAACCTGTACCTGGACCTTCACCAATAAACACTGAGAGAATGAGCAAAATAAAAGATGACACTAATAACCAAAAACTTAAATTATTCATACGAGGAAATGCCATATCTGGTGCGCCAATCATGAGAGGTACAAACCAGTTACCAAATCCTCCCATGAGGGCTGGCATTATCATAAAAAACACCATTATCAACGCATGCCCTGTAACCATTACGTTATATAATTGATAGTTATTGTTAAGTATATTAATGTGCATTAGCTGAGTGCGAATAATCACCGATAATAATCCACCAATAATTCCAGCTAATATGGAAAAAATAATGTACAGTGTCCCTATGTCTTTATGATTAGTGGAAAACAACCAACGCTTTATGCCCCTTGGTACGTCACTCATATCTATACTCCAAATTTAACTCACTAATTTTCTATTTTCAATCCACTTATTAAAATCTTCTTTGCTTACTGCTTCAACAACAATTGGCATAAATCCATGGCCTTGACCACACAATTCATAGCACTGCCCGTAATAAACACCAGACTTTTTGATATTAAACCACGCCTCATTCAGCCTACCTGGTATCGCATCAATTTTTACACCAAAAGCCGGTACTCCCCAGCTGTGTATCACATCTCCTGCTGTAACTTGTAAACGAACATTAGTATTAATGGGTAAAACGATGTTGTTATCAACAGAGAATAGCTTTAAATCTCCTTCGATAAAGTCTTCTTTTCCCTTAATATAACTATCAAATGACACACCTTGATATTCTGGATATTGGTAACTCCAATACCATTGATGGCCAATAACTTTCAGTGTTATATCAGCTTTCGGTATTTCTTCCTGTAGCTTCAGTAATTTAGCGTTTTCAAAGGCTAATATTCCAACAATGATAGTTGGTATAACAAACCAAATAATTTCTAAAGGAACACTATGGGTAGTTTTACTTATGTTTGTTACTTTGCTTTTACGAAAGCGAAACGCTATATAAGCAAGCAGCGCCCACACAAAAAGCATTATTGTAACCATCACAAGCATCACAAACGAATGTGACCTAACTACAGCCTCCATTACTTCAGTTGCAGGAGCAGGAAATCCAAATTGCCAGGAAGTAGGAGCAGAGGCAACAGATATATTTGAGTAAAATATTATCAATAGTGCAAATAACTTCACCATATCTTTTGTTTGTTTGCTATAAAACTAAGTGATATACTGTATAATAGTATATATAAACTTACTATGCAAATAGAGATTAGTGATGGTTAATAATTTTTTAGCATTCAACAAGTATAATAGTACAATGCTAATTGAGGAAAAAAGCATTTACATAAATCTATTGTAAGTAAAAATATTATAATATTTTAAATTAAGTATTTACTTTAAGTAAATTCTATAATAAGTTTAATAGTGTCTGTTACTGCTAATAACCCTCTAGCCTCACACCTAAAAGCAGTAACAGACACTATTAAACTTTATGACAAGTTTATAATCTGTAAGATCAAAGTCTTACAAGTTTCTTTATTTCATTATACATTGCAGTTTGTTAATTAACTTTTAATGCCTATGGTGGCATTTACAGCTTGGACCAAAGGTTTATGTATTATAGAAAATAATTATAAAAAAAACACACTATTTGTATACCATACAAACTTTTTTTATTCTGCATAGCTGAGTTACTAGATTCTGTAAACGAAATCTTTAGAGAAGCCAAATGGGCAAAGTTTCATGAAGGTCTTTGGCATCTCTTAGCATAGATCCCTTACTTAACCATCATACCGCGATTCATTCGCAGTATCTCAAAGCATAGATCCCGCTAACACGTAGCGGGATGACGATTGTCGTTTAGCCATAAACATTAAGAAATTTACCAAATAAAAAAAAGGCAAAAGAAGCCCTGGGGTTATTATCCGCTTTAAAATATTGGCATTTTTTGATGTCTTGTAACGCTTTATAAGCGCGTTTCGGCTTATATAGGTAAAAACCCAGAAATTTTTAAAGACATGCGATGCACGTAGTGCGAAAAATTAAACATGAGACGCCAAATACCCTAAGTTTGACTCGCGACATAATGTTGAACATTTTTTTTTGCATTTCCAGAGCAAGTTCTTGAAACCTAAACATTATATGTACATCATCATGATCAATTCTAATGCATCTAACTAATGCTATGATGACCTTACCCAGAAAAAGTAGAGAGAAAGTTAAGACGTTTTTATCATGAGAATAAATTGTGCAGGAATGCAATAGTTAATAGTGACGTTGTTTGTTATAAAAAATTTCTATGTATTCAAATATTGCAGTTCTAGTGTGTTGAGCAGAGTGTTGTGAAGTATCAATAAGTATTTCTCTTTTCAATGAGCTAAAGAAGCTTTCTGCAACAGAATTGTCGTAACAACAGCCTTTATTACTCATCTATATTCTTTACAGCTAAGAGATATTGATACCCTTGCGCAGTATATTGTGAACCTTGGTCACTGTGCAGCAGTAGATTTTTAACAGGTTTACGCCTATTAATGGCCATTAATAAAGAGTTCATAACCAATTGTTTATTTATTGCACTACTCATTAACTACCATACGTGAGAATTATTGCTGCCAAATATAGCCATCCCTCCTTGGTTTTGATGTAAGTAATCCCATACTTTATTTGGTTGATCAACAATAAAGTTTTGGTCTAATATATTGGGAGCTACAGCTCTATTATCTGTTTGTTGTTTTTTAATTTTAAACTTTCTTCTCAGTATAGCCCTGATGTCATTTTTCTGCATAATACTTTGCACCGTTTTCAAATTGCAACTTTTACCCAAAGCCTTCAATTCAGCATGAATTTTAGGAGCTCCATATCTACATTTAGAAACTTGATATATTTTTTGAATAGCTTCGAGTAGCTCTTTATTTGCTGATTCTCTACTGCTTATTTTTCTTGTAGTCCACTTATAGTAGCCACTAGCAGAAAATCCTACATAATTCCTGTACTTTATAGCAGTTACTATATAAAAAATATTTTACTCTTTTTGACTGGCCAGGGCTTTTTTTTAAATGTCTCTTTCCCTTGTTACTCTTGCTTTGTAAATCAAACCTCTCTTTGTCATAAGGTGCTACATCTGGAAATGCATTTGCCGCTGACTTTTTTTCGTTATATTTCTTCATCCATTTTCCTAATACACTATCCCTTATTCCTAGATCTCTTGCTACTTTTGCAACTGGTTGACCTACCTTTCTTTGTTCATTTGCCAGTTTAACAGCTTCCAATTTGAATTCTGCTGTATATTCTCTTACCATTTCTAATCCTCCAAAATTTTATTTTACCCAAAAAAACTCCTTTCTTTCTCTCCACTTTTTCTGGGTAAGGTCAGTTTACTGGCCTCTCCATGAGTGAGATTGAAAAATTAAGTGGAAATCTGTGAACGGTTACCTTGGATGACAGAAAAGAGTGTTGGAAGGAGGCAATATTAAAAACTTAATTTCAGTCCAGCCAAGAACACATAACCAGAGTTGTTATTTTCTATTTTAGGCTCTTTTGTACTAAACTTTACAATATCGAAATAGTATGAAGTACCTAAAAAAAGAGAATTTTCAAGACTTAAAGCATATGATGTTAACTCGTTTGTACCTTCGCCTGCAATATCCCTACCACTACTAAAATATGTTAAGCTCGATTTGTAAGAATCAGAACGGTAAGCGATACCTGCATTCATATAATACGTATTATTTGTTTCAGGATTACGCTTCTCACCAGATTTACCACCATTACCATACGAAAAAATGCAATCAAGATCGAACAATTTTAGCTTCAAACCAAAATTCCAGTGTAGTAATTGATTGCGGCATTCATAATTTTTAGAAGTCCCATCTGAGCAATCAGTTAAATTTTTTCTTGCAAATTCACCAGTTAAGGCAGTAGTAAAACCTATATCATCTGACAAGCTGTTTTTATAGGAAAGGCCAGCAGCAATTAAATTGCTGTACTGTAAGTTATTTTTTCCTGGAACATAACTGAATCCGAGTTGAAAGTTATAGATTTCAGGGGAGATGTAGTTAATTGATGATTGTTTTAACCCTAGTTCGAGTTCATTATAATCGCTATAAATATTGGGCTTGACCCAGAACACCTTGTCTTGATCATATCCAGGGTCACCATCCTTTTTATGATCACCGCGCAAATTTGCATAGTTTGTCCAATGACCATTTACTCCTCCAGCAGCTGCATAAATTTTTGAAGTGTTAATTAACATGCTCTGACCAACTAAACTTCTTTTACCATATTCAATTGATCCAAGTTCCTGGTTTTTTATGATAAAATACCATTCCTCCATGTCTAACTTTTCTATGTCTAACGCTTTTAGGTTTGCAATACCAGAAACCCCTGCCTTAACATTAACCCCCATTTGAGTATTTGGATAAACTTGCTGTAAATAAAGAAAGCGCAAGTATGAATAACTTGAAGTTTTATCCTTAGGCTTAGCATTGAAAGAATCTCTGTTGAAGGCGTAGCCGAATCTCAAATCTATTTTTCCGTCTAGTTCTGCATAAAATATTTCCTTATCCAAAATTGTTTTAGAGCTAGCACTATTCTGCAAAAACAATGATGAAAGCAGTGCTACCAGGTAGTACTTTAACTTCATAAATAAACTTAAATCTTTATAAAAATTTAAGTTTAAACTCAATATAAATAAAAAACAACTTTTCAGAAGGCACCGCTGGTAGATTTTGCTGCCTGTTTTTGAGCTATATTCCCATAAATTATTGATACACTTGGTAATTTTTGCATTAATAACTGCTTATTAATGGCAGAATGTATACGATTAATTATTTTAGATGTACTTTTTACATCGCAGTTAATCAAAACAAAAAGCACTTTATTCTCATCAATATACCCTAGAAAATCATCACTACGGCAATTTTTATAAAAATGTTCTATGACAACTTTCAGTGCATCATTTGTCTCGCTACAGCTACTATTTAAGCCAATTATTCCTATAGCTGCATTAATTTGATGTTGAAAGGCGAAATTCAATATAACGTATAACTCTAGAATAGTGGACTCATTGCCCGGTATATCGAATAAGTCATGGTTTTTATATTTCTTACCTATTAGATATTCATCTCTAAAGATTCCTAATTTATGGGACAAACTGATATCACGTATTAACAGCTCATAATTTATTTTATTACTGGCAAATTGTGCAGTGCGGAAAACTTTTACTTTTGTCCTGACATCTTCTCCTTTAGCATCAGTTAAGGAAAAATTTATCACTTTAGGTAATATATCAAGTAAATCGTGCCCATTTTCAGTATACTCTAAATAATTCTTCATGTCGTCAGCTGCTCTTGCACTTAAAATATTGATTAACGGCTTATTAAGCAAATTCCCTTCCTCGTATTTTAACAAATTCCTTGCGGCTTGATTGAGCCCTAAAATTAACACGTTTTTTTTCTTATTATCCTGACAAACAGATACCACAGCATCATCTTTTCTTCTTGCAGTTATGAAATCATCCACACTTTCATTCTATACAGCGTATTTATAAGTATAATAAGATTATATTAAGATTTACTTGCTTATTGATATGCTTAATTAGGTATAGACAAAATGTCATACGGGATGGCTTTGTTGTAGAAGAATCAAGATTACTGTTTATAGACTTCAAGTTACTGCAAAAAATATTTTAAAACATAGTGATATCTTGACTTTACCTAGTTAATATTCCAAATTATAAAAAAACAGATAGTTCTATGACGACAAGTCTATTACAAGGCAAAAAGGGATTAATAACCGGAATAATAAATAAGAGATCAATAGCATACGGTATAGCAAAAACTCTCTCAGAGCACGGAGCAGAACTTGCAATCACCTACCAGAATGAAATAATAAAAGAAAAACTGTCACCAATAGCAGATGAACTAAATGTGGAGCTAATATTACACTGCGACGTTTCAAATGAAAAAATCATAGATAACGCTTTCGAAATAATAGAGAAAAAATGGGGTACTCTTGACTTTTTGGTGCATGCAATAGCATTCTCCGATAAAAATGAGTTAGATGGTAAATATGTCAATACTTCACTGGATAACTTCCTCAATGCAATGCATATATCGTGCTATTCTTTCACTGCTTTAGCACAAAGAGCTGAAAAAATGATGTCAGGTGGTGGTAGTTTGCTTACTTTATCTTATTATGGCGCTGAAAAAGTTATGCCAAATTATAACGTTATGGGTTTATGTAAAGCGGCACTTGAAGCAAGTGTAAAATATATAGCATGTGATCTCGGGCCACAAAATATCAGAGTAAATGCAATTTCCGCTGGTCCAATCAGAACTTTAGCATCTTCTGGAATAAGCGATTTTCACTCCATATCAGAATGGAATAGAAATAATTCTCCGCTCAGACGCAATGTTACAATAGAGGATGTTGGCAAGGCAGCGCTATACTTATTAAGCGACCTAAGTAGTGGCACTACTGGAGAAATTTTGCACGTCGATTCAGGATATAACGTTGTGGGAATGAAGGTGGTTGACTAACAAAGCACTAGTTCCTTCGGGTTCATACACAACTCTATCAGGAGTTTTGTGACTGTGATTGCAGAAAACATCGAACATAAAATTCCTATTGATAGAGTGACAGAAAAGCCTCTTATTGCTCCACTGCCAATAATGAACATTATTCCTGCAGCAATTAATGTAGTGATATTTGAATCCAGTATTGTCTTTATAGCGTTTTTAAACCCTTCTTCAATAGCACGTTCCACTCTCTTGCCAGATTTGATTTCCTCACGAATTCGCTCAAATATTAAAACATTTGCATCCACCGCCATACCAACAGTAAGTGCAATACCGGCAATTCCAGGTAAAGTTAGAGTTGCTTCAAGCAGAGTGAGAATTGATAATATAAGAACTACATTAGAAAAAAGTGCAACAGAGGCCAATACACCTAATTTGCCGTAAGTGATGATTATAAATAAAGCCACGGCTATAATAGAGATTGTTGCTGCCATTTCCCCTGCCTTTATTGATTCTTCTCCAAGACTTGGGCCAATGTTTTTTTCTTCAATTATTTTAAGTGGTGCTGGCAGTGCTCCAGATTTTAAAAGTATTGCAAGTTCGCTTGCTTGTTTTTCAGTGAAATTACCGCTAATTTCTCCCTCTCCATTTAAAATTGGCTCACGTATTGTAGGTACTGTTAAGACTGTGTTATCCAGAACAATTGCAAAAGGTTTTCCCACATTTTCTTTAGTGATTTTTGCGAATCTTTTACTCGCTATGCTGTCAAATTTAAAATGCACTGTTGGTTTACCTAAGTGACCAAATCTAACTGATGCGTTAACCAGCGAATCACCACCTATTTCAGTTTTGCGGAATATTGGATAAGAATTACCTAAAGAATCCTTGAGCATGACAGTGGTTTCATGGTCTATATCCTGCACCCTGGCTATGTTAGTGTTTGCCAAATGAAAAGCTAGCTTAGCAGTTTTGCCAAGCAGAGATTTTATCTGCTTGGTATCTTCTACTCCAGGCACCTGCACTAATATTTTATTCTGCCCTTGTTTTTGAACGCTGACTTCCTTTGTGCCAAGTTTGTCCAAACGGCGCTGGACATTGTTTATTGATTCTGCAGCTACTTCACTGATCAAAGAATTTTTATAATGGGGTTTATACGAAATGAGAATTGAAGAATCTTTTCTATTTAGCTCTAAATTTGGATTTATCGCATTAATCAACACAGATGCTTTTTTATAATCATCAATATTATTTAAAGTTATAACGCTATTTTGTACGTTAGATTCAATATTTTTTGTTAGCAATGTCTCTTTTATTTCGTTAGCTAGCATGCTTAGCTTTTCCTTAAAATAGAAGTCTAAGTCTATGTTTAAAAGCAAAGATGCCCCTCCTTTCAGGTCAAGGCCTAAGTTTATTCTTTTTTTCGAAATAAAAAGCTTATTATCAAAGAAATTTGGCAGTGTTATGTACAAAGCAAATAAACAGATGCATAATACTGAAAAAGATTTGACTATAAGTCTGTTATACATAAGTTGTAGGTTTAAAATTGTAATAATTGATTGTAAGTTAAAAATAGATTTTTGTAAAATTCTCTATTTGACCTTACCCAGAAAAAGTAGAGAGAAAGTTAAGACGTTTTTATCATGAGAATAAATTGTGCAGGAATGCAATAGTTAATAGTAGAATGTCTACGTTATTTGTTATAAAAGATTTCTATGTATTCAAATATGGCAGTTCTGGTTTGTTGGGCGAGAAGTATCAATAAGCAGCTCCCTTTTAAGTGAACTTTTCTGCAACAGAGTTATCGTAACAACAGCCCTTATGGCTCATGCTGGAAATGATGTTTTTTGTATTCAATAGAAATTGGTAATTTTGAGAGGTATACTGTGACCCTTGATCGCTATGTAACAGCAGATTTTTATCGGGTTTGCGTTTATCAACGGCCATCAATAAAGAATCTATAACTAATTATCATGTTACTCATTAACCACCATGCGTGAGAATTATTGCCGCCAACAACCTTCTTTAGTTTTTATGTAGGTAATCCCAAACTTTATTTGGCTGATCAGTAGTAAAATTTTGATCCAATGTGTTCGGAGCCACAACTCGGTTGCTTATTTGCTGTTTTTTATTTTTGAACCTTCGTCTAAACTTGGCTTTAATGCCATTTTCTTGCATAACACTTTGTACTGTTTTAATTTTTGCCTAAAGCTTTTAATTCAGCGTGAATTTTAGGGGCTCCATATCTGCATTTAGAAGCTTGATGTATTTTTTGAATATCTGCTAGAAGCCCTTCTTTTGCTAATTCTTTACTGCTTTTTTCCTTAGCAACCCATACCACCAGTACAAAACCCTACATAGTTCCTGTGTTTTATAGCAATTTCTATATAAAAGAATACTTTACTCTTTTTCTTTGCCCAGGGCTTTTTTTTAAATGTCTCTTTCTCTTGTTAGTTCTTTTTTTAGATCAAATCTTTCTTTGTCATAAGGAGCCTTTGCCTGGAAATGCGTATGCTCCAGACATTTTTCCATCATATTTTCTTACTTAACATACTGCCATCTATACCTAGATCTTTTGCTATTTTTGTACTTGCTTGACCTGTTTCTTTAACCAGCTTAACAGCTTCTAATTTGAATTCTGCTGTATATTCTCTTCTATTTGTCATATTTTGAAAAAACGTTTTATTTTACTCCAAAAACGTTTTAACTTTCTCTCTACTTTTTCTGGACTACTCCGAATCGGTTGACAAATTGGACGTTTGATAAGCATAATTTGGAGCTTCTTGTGTAATGACTATATCATGAGCGTGACTCTCTCTTAATCCTGATGCAGTAATAGTAACAAATTTACAATTTTTTTTCATCTCTTCTATATTCCTATTACCAGTATACCCCATTGCAGCTTGCAATCCGCCAATCAATTGATGGATTACTCCTGAAGCTGGACCTTTGAATGAAACTCTTCCTTCCACTCCTTGTGGAACTAATTTGAGTTTTGAATCTTTATCTTGAAAATAACGGCTAGCTGAACCTCGTTTCATTGCACTAATAGATCCCATTCCTCGATAGCTTTTATATGCTCTGCCCTTATACATAATAATCTCACCTGGGCTTTCGTCAGTGCCAGCAAAAATCGAACCAATCATCACAGAGTCAGCACCAGCTGCAATAGCTTTTGCAACATCTCCTGAGTATTTTACCCCACCATCAGCAATTAGTCTGACGTTTCTTGCTCTACACGCCTCTGCAACATTCTTGATTGCAGAGAATTGTGGCACACCAACACCTGTAACTATTCTGGTTGTACAGATTGATCCTGGTCCTATTCCAACCTTCACTGCATCAACACCCGCATCAATCAACGCTTCAGCAGCCTCCTTTGTTGCAATGTTTCCGCCAATGAATTGCGTATTAGGATACATCTTTTTTATTTCCCTAATGGTATTGATAACGTTTTCGGAATGACCGTGAGCAGTATCCACAACAACTACATCAACTTCTTCTCCGATCAAAGCTTCACATCTTTCTATACCATCTTTTTTACCAGTGCCAATTGCAGCGGCAACTCTGAGACGCCCTTTACTGTCTTTACATGAATTTGGGTATCTATTGTATTTTTCAATGTCTTTAACCGTAATTAAACCTATACAACAAGAATTTTCATCTACAACCAAAAGCTTTTCTATTCTATTTTCATGCAATAATTTCATTGCTGAGGCACTATTCACTCCCTGCTCCCGCACTGTTACTAACTTATCTTTTGTCATCACTTCGGAAACTTTTACATTCATGTTCTGGTCTTCAATAAACCTCACATCTCGGTTAGTTAAAATTCCAACTAACTTGCGTTGATCAACTACAGGAATGCCAGAATAATTGTGCTCTCTCATTAATGAAATTGCTTCCGCAACCGTTTTATCTGGTGAAATCGTAATTGGGTTATACACGATCCAACTTTCATATTTTTTCACCCTTCTTACTTCTAAAATTTGTTCATCTATTGATAAATTCTTATGTATGCAACCTATTCCTCCATGTTGGGCAATAGCTATTGCAAAGCCCGATTCAGTAACAGTATCCATCGCAGAGGATATGAGAGGGATATTTAGTTCTATATTATTTGTTAAATAAGTTTTTGTATCTGTATCGCAAGGCAATACATTAGAATAGGCTGGCAAAAGAAGTATATCGTCAAATGAATAACAAGCTTCCATTTTTTTCATAGGCTTTATTTAAAGCTTATACGCCAATTAATTAAATTGCAATAGGCAAAATTAGCTAGGAGCCTTTAATTGTATAGCTCTAACTGTTTTTAGGAGATAGAAAAGCTATATAGTTGCTAATACATTTTATTGCAAAATAAGCATTCTACATTATTTGCCAGCAAACAAAACTGCTCAATAGTTAAGTTTTCTGGACGCTGGTTTCCGCTCAATTTAGCGTTTTCAAGGACAGTTTCAGCGTGGTTCGTTATATTTTGCAAGCTATTTCTCAGCATCTTTCTTCTTTGAGAAAAAACGACACGTGTTAATCTTGTTAAGGTTTCCAAATTTACTGCAAACTTTGGGGTAGGCAAAGGATTTACTGTAATTACTGAAGAATGTATTTTTGGTCTTGGAAAAAACTCTTTAGGTTCAATATCAAATTCCTTTTTTATATCACATAGCAACTGGCTTAGCACTGATAAGGAACCATAATCTTTAGAATTGGGTCTTGCCGTAATGCGATCTGCTACCTCTTTTTGAAACATTAATGTCAAGTTCGTAAAAAATTTTATATTATTTAACCACTTTAAAAATAACACTACCGAGATATTGTAAGGCAAGTTAGCAATAACTTTAACTGGGCGCTCTATCAGCTCTTCTTCTGTAACATGCAGTGCATCCGCTTCTATAATTCTATACTTTCCTTGATGCTCATTTGGCAGTTGGTCATGGTGTTTTACTAAATCTCTATCTTTTTCTATAGAAAGTAGAGACTTTGGATTATGCACCAATATTTCTCTTGTTAATGCACCATATCCAGGACCAATTTCAATGACATTAAAATTTTCCAGACTACCAGCTAAAGCGACGATTTTTTTTGTTATCTCACTCGATAAAATAAAATTTTGCCCTAGACTCTTTTTTGGCTTCAGTAAAAATTTTTTCATATTATTTTCATTATACAGTATTTTAAAAATTAGTTGACGAAAATTCATTGATAATTGTATATTATTAATGTGTTTAACGCCGGCTTAGCTCAATTGGTAGAGCAACTGACTTGTAATCAGTAGGTTGTCAGTTCAAGTCCGACAGCCGGCACTCTCGCCCATATAAGTAAAGTTGATGTCCTTTTTAATAGTAGCAAATTGGAAAATGAATGGAATGCGTTCTTCATTTGTTGACTTTATAGGCAAACTTAACAACAAGAGCAACGAAATTACCTCTAAGCTAGTGATTTGCCCTCCTTTTACATCATTTCCAAGCAGTATAGAGTTGAACAATAATATTAATATAGGAGCACAGAATTGCCATCATAAAAAGTTCGGTTCTTACACAGGTGAAATTAGCGCAGAAATGTTAAAAGAACTAGGGTGTATTTACGTAATACTTGGGCATTCTGAAAGGGCCAATGAAAAAGATAGTGAAATAAAACTTAAGTCGGAAATAGCAATAGAATCAGGCTTACACCCAATTATCTGTGTGGGTGAAAATTCAGAAGATTATAAGAATGAAAAAACAAAAGAAGTAATAGAATATCAATGCAAAAACCGCTTGCCAACACACGGTGAATATACCGTAGCATATGAGCCAATATGGGCAATAGGCACAGGTCATGTGCCAAATAATGATGCAATTGCTGAGATGATAGAGGTAATAAAATTGTGTACTAGTAAAAAACACATTATATATGGTGGTTCAGTCAGTTCAGAAAATATAGAAAATTTGTTAAATATTTCAAATTTATCAGGAGTTTTAATTGGCAGTGCAAGCTTAGATTTCGATCACTTTTATAAAATTATACAACAAGTTGAAAAAAAGTTTTCTCTTATCAATTCTAAAATCAGCAACTAAGAATCCTATAACAAATGGCATCATTCCAGTGTCAAGCATATGTCTGTACGAGCATCTAGTATAGCTAAAGTAATCTAGAAAATTAACGATATTTTATTCCCCGGTGAACGCTCTATTTTGTTTTCCAACTCTAGTTCTAAAAGAGCCATTAGAGCTATGTTGGCAGAAAGTCCGCTTGCTAATATAAGTTCATCTATATCAACAGGTACAGAGTTAATATGATCAACTATAACAGATTTTGCCTGTTGTAATTTTTCTTGTTTTTGGTTAACAAAATGGTGCTCAACATCAAATAGGTTTTTTTGCTGCGGAGGTAAACTAAACCTAATACTCTCCATTATGTCATCAGCGGATTCGATAAGCTTAGCACCGTTTTTAATTAAATAATTACTACCACTACAGCGTGAATCTAAAGGGAAACCAGAAACTGCAAACACCTCTCTCCCTTGATTTAAAGCAAAATCTGCTGTTATTAGAGAGCCAGAACGTTTCGATGCTTCAATCACTGCAACACCCAGCGATAGAACAGATATAATTCGATTCCTCTGAGGAAAATATTGAGGCTTTGGTTTAGTAGCAAATGGAAGCTCAGTAATTACTAACCCACCGTTCCCAGTGATTTTTTTGTATAGATCAAAATTCTCTTTTGGATACACCACATCAATTCCGCTTGCTGTAACAGCAATAGTGGGATGATTTTTGTATATTACACTGTTTGCTGCAGTATCGATTCCTTTTGCAAGTCCAGAAACAATAACAAAACCAGCTTCGCTTAAATCAAGTGCCAACTTATTGGCAAAATTCTTCCATTCATTGAAGAGTTACGCCCACCGATTATTGCAATTATCTCACGGCTTAATAATGATATATCACCAAGCGCAGTTATTACAGGAGGACAACTAGAGATATTTCTTAAAAGATCAGGGTAATCTGGGTCACATGCGGGTATAATTTTAGCTCCAATTCTTTCTGCATTATTGATTTCTTCTCGTGCATCTTGAATGCCATACACCTTATTATTAGCCACCCTATTGAGATATTTCAACACCTCATCTAGCGATCCATGTGTTCTTAGTATACTAAAAAACTTTGTTGGTCCTATAGTTCTAGCCAAGCTTAACCACACTTCTAATTCTTTGTTGTTCAATTTATTTATCTTCATAAAAGGCTTGAATTTCTTATCAATTTAGTGTACCCAAGATAATGCAAATATACAGTGTTTTATGACGCATTTTGTTACAGATAAATGCATAAAATGTAAATATACGGATTGTGTGGAAGTATGTCCCGTTGACTGCTTCTATGAAGGTAAAAACATGCTCGTGATTAACCCAGATGAATGTATTGATTGCGGAGTGTGCATACCTGAGTGTCCAGTAGATGCAATTGTAACTGATGATTCCATAAAAGATATTTTAGAACTAGATGAAGAGTTACTGAACAGTGAACAAAAAATCTTCAAATCATTTTACAACATAAACGTAGAATACTCACAAAAATGGCCAAATATCACAGCTAAGAAGCAACCTCTCTATACTGCAGAAGAGTATAAGGAAAAAAAGGATAAAACAACTTATTTTGAGGAAAATTTAGAATAATACTGCTGAAGGAAAAGAAACTTTTTGTATTTCAGGGTTATTGTTTTTGGTTGCTGAAAATAGTTGCGTTATCTAAGTTGTTATGCTGATAAATTAGTATCGATTAATTTAAGGATTAAGGAAAAAGGCTTATTGACTTTTGAAATATTTGATTATAAAACTAGCTGTTAGCATTAAATCTTGGGGGTAAGTTATGAGTATAAATAAAAGAGAAACCATTAAAAAGATTGAAGGGTTACTTTTTCAAGCGAACGGTAATCTTGAAAAAACATGTGATCTATTATCAACAGTAAAGTTAACCGAAGATGATATTAAAATATTGCTGGAAGAGATGATAAAAGAGTATTATAGCTTGTTTAAAAGATTTCTTGGAGTTGTGGAATTACTGCAGGCGGTGCACAAGATGCCAGCGCAAGCAGCTTCAACGAAGCTTATAAGTTAGGTTCAAAAGAGTTAGCATTGGCAATAATGTCAGATTTTAAGAAGTCTTATGATCAAGAATTATTCAAGAAATATAAAAAGGAAGAGATGTCTTATCCTGAAGGAGAAGGAGTACAATTTATTAGAGAATTAAGAGTTCTAAGTAGAATACTTACTATATCTTTAATAAGGAAACTTGATGAAGTTTACAAGTTTACTCCAGAAGAAATTGAGCGTTTGAAGGAATATATATTAGTTAGCAACTATGATACAAGCAGAAGTCTTTCTGATATAGACAAATATATGCATGCACTATCTGCCTTAATTAGAAACCCCTCACTTGATACAAAAAAGATATTTGAGCTAAATAATCGAATGATAATACACACTATAGCCTTAATTGATTTAGTAACTAGTGGAGTAGTGAAAAAAGAAGAAGCAAAAGAACAATCTGCTGAGGATTTAGAAAAGCTTGTCTGTGAACAGTATAAAGGTGCAGCAAACACGCCAGTACCGTTGCCGAGCACGCTATTTGAAGTGGATAAAAAAAGTGCTTAAAGGAAAGTAAGAAGGTCTTATAGTTAGCCAAAGTAGGTATTTAATAAGCTTAATGTAACCATTATATATGCTATATAGTAAAACATAGAATGCTTATGGTTCCAACTATAGCAATTTTAAGTGGTGGGTTTTCTTGTGAGAGAGAAATATCGCTTATGAGCGGAAAAGCAGTAAAGAAGGCGCTCGATAGCCTTTCATATAATGCAATAGAAATAGATGTTGACAGCAACATTGCTGAAAAGCTTAGAAAAATTAATTCGGGCCTTGCTTTTATCGCTCTGCATGGACCTTATGGTGAAGATGGCTGCATTCAAGGTTTATTGGAAATCTTAGGTATAAAATATACACACTCAGGAGTTATGGCTTCTGCCGTTGCTATAAATAAAGTGATGTCAAAGCATATATTTCGATCCCTTAGTATTGATACTCCAAAAGGTTATGTAATTAGCCGAGAAGATGTACTAAAAAATAATATTAAAATCGATTATCCGTACGTCTTAAAACCAATTAATGAAGGCTCTAGCATCGGAGTACATATTGTTTCCTCACATGAGGATTATTTAAAACTGAAATTTGATGTCATTCCAGCGCGTGACCAGGAAAAAAAAACAGTATCTGGCTACTTGGATGACAAGGAAGGAGCTACTTCTATGACAAGAGATTTGATGATCGTAGAAGAATACATACCGGGCATAGAGTTACATACTGCTGTATTGCTGGATGAAGCAATTGGCACTATGGAAATACGACCAAAAAATAAATTCTATGATTATGAAGCAAAGTATACAGATGGATTTGCAGAACATATATTTCCTGCTGAAATTCCTGACAATATATATAAAATGACCTTGGAACACGCACTGAAAGTTCATCAATTTTTAGGATGCAAAACTATTTCCCGCTCAGACTTTCGTTATAATCCCAAGAATAACACTTTAAAAATGCTTGAGATTAATACACATCCTGGCTTTACTGAGTTATCGTTAGTGCCAGAAATTGCAAAATTGGCAAAAGGAATCAATTTTAATGAATTAGTTAAAATTATTATTGAAGATAGTTTGCAGCACAAAAATATTAGGGATTTAAGTCATGTTGAGCAGTATTACTAGAAGCCAAAGGAGTTTTTTGCGTAAGTGTGCCTTGGTTATTATCACAGCACTTTTTCTTACGCTAATACTTTACAGCTCACTTGATAAAATAATAAATCGATTTAATTACTACTTTACTTGGTATAATGACTGCCTATCTAGTTTATTACTCAGTAGTGGATTTTCAATCGACGAAGTAGTCGTGAGCGGCAATAAATTTACAAACAAAAAGGATATTCTAAGTTTGACAGATAGAACGCAACCTATCCTGTATATATCACTTTCAAAACTTGCCGGTAACATACAATCCGTAAGCAGGTGGATAAAACACGTAAGAGTTCACAGAATTTTGCCCAATACTCTACGCATTAATATAGATGAGCATAAACCGTTTGCTCTCTGGAAAGATAATAACAAAACCTCGGTAATTGATTTCGAAGGCAAAGTGATCGTAGATGACTATCTAGTAGATGATCTTGTTGTAATTGCAGGACAAAACTCGTTATCAAACCTAGAATTTGTTAGAGATGTGTTGGAGAGTAAAACTCAATTAAGAGACCACATTTCTTCTTTTGCTTATATAGGGAATAGAAGATGGAATATCATACTTGATAACGATTCCACAGTAAAACTGCCTGAAGATAACCCTTATAGTGCATGGGACTATTTAAACCACTTACACAATACAACTGATTTTACTTTCAGCGATTGGAGTATTATTGATATGCGTATTACTGATAAAATCTTTGTGAAGAGGTGATCTGCTGTCATCCAAGTAGCCCCTTTTCCTGTCATCCCAGTGCCCAGACACTGGAATCCCGCCGCGAACCGTCATACCGCGATTCATTCGCGGTATCTCTTAACATAGATCCCTTATTTAACCGCCATACCTTAACATAGATCCCGCTAACACGTAGCGGGATGACGGTTGTCGTTTAGCTATAAATATTTAAGAAATTTACCAAATAAAAAAAAGGCAAAAGAAGCCCCGTGGTTGGCTAATTACTTACATTATACTTTCAAGTATGGCGTTTTTTTATTCTAAACGCTTAATAACCGCGATTTAGTTGCTTTTAAGCCGCAACTAATCTAAATTATAAACATTAAGAAATTTACTAAACAGAAAAAAAGGCAAAAGAAACCCTAGGGTAGCTAGTTATTCACTATCCATTTTTTAAATCGGCGTTTTTTGATGTTTTAAATAGCGCATTTCAGCTTATATTAGGTAAAAACCTAGAATTTTATAAAGACATAAGATGCACATAGTGCAAAAAATTAAACATGGGACGCCAGATACGTGAGTTTTTTTGTCATTTAATCTGTACAGAGAAGATAAATAAATAGCTTCAGTTTCATGATAAGGGGACTGGCAAGGCTTGTCAAGGAATTTTTATGCAAGAGATCTATTGAAATGCCCCTGTAAAATTATACTATTAATTAGTACACTATAAATTTAAAATTATAGATATGTTAAGCAGATTGGTAATTTTGCTATTAGTTTTTATACTTCCTTTTTCTTCATACTCATACCAGTTTAGAACCAAAGCAAAGCAAGCAGTAGTCTTAGATTTAGCTTCAGACTCATTCATTTTTGACCATAATTCTGATGAAAAAATGGCCCCATCTTCAATGAGCAAGCTAATGACTTTATATATAGCCTTCGATTATCTAAAAGCTGGAATAATACACATGGAGGATAAATTTCGAGTAAGTAGAAAAGCGTGGGAAAGGAGAGGCTCTTCTATGTTTTTGAAAGAAGGTCAATCCGTTACGGTGAGGGAATTACTTGAAGGAATTACAATAGTCTCAGGCAATGATGCCTGCATAACACTAGCCGAGGGCATTGCAGGATCAGAAGAGAATTTTGTGGCTGAAATGAATGAAGTTGCACAAAATTTGAATCTGAATGACAGTCATTTTGTCAACTCAAGCGGGTGGCCAGATGAAGATCATTTTATGAACGCAAAAGACTTGGTAATGCTGGCAAAAAGGATTTTCACCGATTTTCCTGAATATTATGATTTATTTTCCGAACAATATTTGACATATAATGAAATTGTACAAAAGAATAAAAATCTTCTACTTTTTCACGATATTGGGGTTGATGGCTTAAAAACCGGTTATACAAATGCTGGTGGTTACGGCATTGTAGCATCTGCAAAACGAAATGATAGGAGAATTTTTGCTGTCGTAAATGGTTTAAACACTGAGAAAGAGCGAATAGAAGAAGCAAAAAGATTGATACAATATTCCTTAAATCATTTTAACACTAAGAAAATATTCGTTAAAGACAGCGTAGTTGAGGAAGTAAATGTTCTCTATGGAAAAGATAGAAAAGTGCCTATTACAGTTGCAAACGATGTTACCATAACTTACAACCGCAAATTGCATGACCAAATTAAGGTGCGTATTGAATATAAAGATATGATACCTGCACCCATTAAAAAAGGTCAAGAAGTGGGCGAAGTTTTTGTAGAAATACCAGGTATTGAGCAACAAACCACACCACTTTATGCAGCAAATGACGTGCAGGAATTGAATTTCGTAGAAAAGTTTTTTAGGATGTTGTTTTAAGTTTGATATTAAAGCAATTCCGAAAGAGAGATCTATTGCACTTTAGTGTAGTTTTAACTAACAATTTCTGTTACAATACAAGATTGAAGTGTTACGAAAATGTGCTGGTTATATTTGTTGCTGTCTAGTATCCTAGAGATACTGTGGCTGTAACACTAAAGTTTAGTAACAGTTTTACTAAAGTTGTGCCTTCGATTGCAACATTGGTAATTATGATCATTAGCATTTATTTTTTATCTCTTGCAGCATGCTTTTTACCTATTAGAGTATGCTATGCAGTTTCCTCTGGAATATGCACAATTGGAATAACTATAATTGGCGCAACCACTTTCACAGAGAATATTAATTTATCTCAAGTTTTATGTATTGTTTTAATTGTAATAGGAAGCATAGGGCTAAAGCTCTCTATTTAAACCTAAAAATTTATGCATGAATTGGATATATTTACTCTTATCGTCACTAATTGAAGTGTTCTGGGTCATAACACTTAAGCATAGTTATGGATTTGCTCATCTCGTACCATCAATAATTAGCATACTCTCCATGGCTCTTAGTACATATTTACTTTCGCTCGCTACACGTTCTATACCTATCGGAGTATGCTATGCAATTTGGACTGGAGTGGGCGCTATAGGAGCTTCGATACTTGGAGTTTACCTATTTGATGAACCAGTTAATTTATTCGAAGTAATATGCTTTATTTTAGTTACATTCGGGATTATAGGATTAAAATTGTTTGATACTGCAAAACAAACTGTTGATAAAATGGAATAAAAGATCCCACTGGGATGAAAGAAGCAGATACTCCATATTGTCATGCAAATTGGAATCCAGACTTTTTTCTATATAGCATGGTGAAGACGGGAAACCGTATCCGTTCAGGCAATGGCATCAACTTAAGGAAAAATATCAGCGATAGTGTATAAAATTTCTCTCTAAATTTTTTATCATTAAATTATCCAAAGAGTGCAAGAAACAGCACTTTTGTTTCTATTTTATTGCAACAAAAAAGTTTAAAATGTGTCTTTTTTAGGTGAAACATGCAAAAAGGAAAAAACCTTATTCTACAAATTAAAAATATAATATACTCGAAAACTTTTCAGAAAATCCATTGTGTTGAGTTTTACACGAACAAGCTTTTTCGACAGTATTTTCTATGATTTTAAAGTTAGTTAAAAAAAGTTTGGGAATAGAATGTGAACTTATGGAGCCATTGACATGTACCCTCAAAGCAAGCTTTTTCTAAAGCAAGATATAAGATTTGCCATACAGGCTTTCAAGAATTTAAGCATCCAAACAGCCTATCAGGATGAACCTGAGTTGGAGAGGCTATAGACTTATTGCAGCAGATGGTTCTGGTATGAGATTACCCAGCTCTGGAGAAATTGTATCCGAGTTTGAACCAAATGGAACAACAGGCACCATTGGCAATTTGTTTGTTGATTTGTGTACTTCGCTGATTTGTAGTGCTCGTCTTGCAGCTTGGAATATAGGTGAACAAACGTTGGCGGCAGAGCAATTACCCGAAGTTATCACTCAAATGCGTTTATTAAATCAAGAGAAATTATTATTTATCTATGATCGTCTTCAGTAAAATTCATTCAGCAGCATTATGATTTGGAAGTAGATTTTATTTTTCGCTTGCAAAAAAGAAATTATAGTAAGCTATGGGAACGCTGGCGAATTAGATTTTGATTTTATATTAGAAAATGAAAAGCTAAAAAATAAAATGAAAGGACAGAAAGTAAGAGTTATAGTGCTGACATTAGCCAACTGAGAAACAGAGTTTTTGACCGAGACTTTGGAGCAAAGCTTATGTGTTAAGGTGGCACATAGAGGAAACGACTCAAGGTAGGAGCAGAGTTAGAGAATTTTTCTGGAGAGGCTGTATTACAAGAATTTTGGGCAAACTTGGTCATGTGCAATATATTATCGCTTCATATATGTGATGCACAAGGGCCTTGGAACCCAGATCAAATTACTGAGTATCGTTTAAATTTTTCAGTTTTATTTGGTGCAATGAGGCAGAAACTCTATCAGGTACTTATTGCGCCAAAAAACTTTCAAGCCCTTTTTAAGTATACGCGCTAAAGTTAAAATCCGACCTGGACAGCCGCAATAAAGTAGATAAGCCTAAACGCCATCATGTCTTTAGGAGAATTTGCTAATGAAAGTTCTTAAGTTGACGTCATTGGCTGAACGGATACGGAATGACACCATCCTTTTTTCTGGATTCCAGACTGGAATGACACCTCTGGACACTTCCGTTGTAAAGGAACCAGTGTCAGCTACTCGGATGACACCTTTTTTCTACTTAGTTTGGGTTATGCAAGAAGTCTAATGAAGTGAAAATAAATTTATTTACCAAAATAGAGTTGCCTTGGTCTACAGATCTTAGTTTCTTTATCATTCATCATTTCATACCACTGAGTAACCCAACCAGTGGTTCTTGCAAGTGCAAAAATAGGCGTGAACATATTTGAGGGGATATCAATAGCATTCATTATTATACCTGAGTAAAAATCAACATTTGGATATAACTTACGCACGATAAAATATTCATCCTTTAAAGCTATTTCTTCAAGTTTTTTTGCAATTTTAAGCAGTTCATTATTTTGTTCTAGTTTACTTAGAACCTCATGGCAAGCGCCTTTCAATATACGCGCGCGCGGATCATAATTTTTATAAACACGATGTCCAAATCCCATCAATTTAAATGGATCTTTATCATCTTTAGCTTTTTCGATGAATTTATCTATATCTCCACTTTGCTCTATCTCTTTTAGCATATTTATAACTGCCTCATTAGCTCCACCATGTGCTGGTCCCCAAAGTGTAGCAACTCCTGCAGAGAGGCTTGCAAACAGATTAGAACCAGCCGATCCCACCAATCTGACAGCCGCCGTAGAAGCATTCTGTTCATGATCAGCATGGAGAGTAAATATTTTATCCAGAGCTTTTGCAAAAAGGGCGCTTTTATCATTATCAACAGCATCGCCAAATATCATCTTTAAGAAATTTTCACTGTAACTTAATTCATTGTTAGCATTTATGAATTCCTGATTGTTGATACGCCTATAAATCATTGCAATAACTGTGGAAACTTGTGCTATTGCAGAAATTCCAAAATCTAGGTCTTCACCATTGACATTGTTGCCATGCTTTTCATGATAAGATGCTGACAAACTTGCAAAACATGCAACTAAGATTGACATAGGGTGAGCAGTTTTTGGAAATGCTTTAATTACATTTGTAACTTGCTCTGATACTTTGGATGATTCTTGTATTTTGAGAAGAAATTTTTTGTGTTGCTCTGAACTGGGTAATTCACCATAGAGCAATAAATAAATCACAGCAGTAAAATTATTATTCTCTGCCAAATCAGCTATATTATGTCCCCTATATTTAAGAACTCCTTCATCTCCATCAATGAATGTAATTGTAGAAGAGCATGAAGCTGTAGAAACAAACCCTGGATCGTAAGTGAATAATCCTGTCATCTTATATAAATCCTTGATATTTAACACATCAGGACCTGTTGTTCCGCTTAATACAGGTAGCTCGATTTTTAATCCATTACTCAGTTCTAATAGCACTTTTTTATCCATCACTTAAGCTACTTAAATTTTATACAGAATATACAAACTGAGGAGTATATATTAATGCAGTTAACTTTACATTAACCGTATTAAGCGGTCATCAATGCTTTTACTTTTGCATTTAAGCGACTTATTTTACGCGCAGCAGTATTCCTATGAATAACACCTTTATTCACACACTTGTGTAAATTAGATTCAGCATTCCGAAATGCCAGAACAACATTTTCTTTGTCGCCAGACTTGATTATATCAACCAATTTTCTAATAGAGGTGCGAGTTTTACTTTTCCGCATCTTATTTATTAAAGTGCGCTTTGCTATTACCTTTATCATTTTTTTAGCACTCTTATGATTTGCCATATATTAATACCTAAAATACTGTACTTTTCTTTTAATTATAAAGTTTTTTTGTTAATTTGCAATATCAGTTTTTCCTATGGTTAATCTACTGCTTCTCTCTTCAATAATTTTTTCTAAACTTTGCAAGAATTCATTTTTGTTTAACCCAGGATATATTGGGGGCAATATTTCTATTACTGCCTTTCCGGGATTCTTTCTCAGAGAAAGTATGCTTTTTGGCCAAAACAAACCAGTGTTTAAAGCAACCGGTAACACAGGAACAGATAATACGCTATATAAAGCAGCAATACCTGGTTGATATTTTATATTTTGGTTTATAGTTGTTCTTGTACCTTCAGGAAATATTATTATGCTTCTATTTTCTTTTATACGCATTTTTGCTAGTTTGATTATATGGCGTATAGAGCTGATACCATCTGAACGGTTAATAAAAATCATTTTCAGCGCCATAAGATGCAAACCAATGAATGGAATCCATTTCAATTCACGTTTTAAAATAAAAACCGCTTTTCTAAATAGCAGTATAAAAATAAATGTTTCAAATGGAGATTGGTGTTTAGATGCAATGATAAAAGGTTGCTTAGGGATGTTTTCCATTCCCCTCACTTCATATTTAATGCCACATAATAAACGCAGCATGAATAATACAACTCTCACCGAACAGACGAGGAAAATGGTTATTACACACTCAGAAAAGAAAATTACAGGGAGAGTAATGAAAGTATAGAATACCTCCCATAATATAAGAAAGAAATTAAACAATAAACTTGAAATCACAAACTCACATAAATTTATTTAAATTTAACTTTATTACAAATTAAAAACAATAAATTTAATTATTGATCATCTGAGTAATAGGATGCGAATCAGCTAATTTGTCCTTTAACTTTTCGTTAGCAATATGAGTATATATTTGTGTTGTAGAAAGGTTAGTATGGCCAAGAACTTTCTGTATCAACACAATATTTGCTCCGCTATTTAGTAGATGGGTAGCAAAAGAATGCCTAATCACGTGTGGAGAGATCTTATTTTCATCAATATTGCATTTTCTTGCCAACTCCTTCATTAATTGACCGACCCTCTGCCTTGTAATTGGTTTATTAGGTTTATCACCTGGGAATAGCCAATCGGATTCCTTTTCTTTAGAGATCAGATTATCACGAACTGATAAATAATTTCTAAGGCTCTGCAATGCTTGTTCATTAAAAAGAATTTGCCTCTCTCTACCACTTTTTCCTTTTATTATTATATAGCGTTCTTTGTTATTACTGTTTATTAAATGTGACACTTCACATAATTTCATACTAATTAGTTCAGAAACACGCATTCCAGAAGAGTAAAGGATATCTAAAATCGCACATAGCCTTTTACTGCTTATCTCTTTATTCGATTCGCTTGCTGATTCTCTCACTGTGTCCATTAGCAAAAATATTTCTTCGACACTTAAATACTTAGGCAAAGGACGAGAAACTTTTGGATTCTTTAATTCAGCATCATTAGCCGGCGCTGGATTAAAATCTATTATTCCGTCATTGAATAGACACTTGTAAAAATTTCTCATAGCGGATATTTTTCTTGATATAGAGCTACTTTTATATTTTTTTTGTGTACATAAAGATTTCACATAATCTTTAATATTGGTTTTGTTTACACCAACCAAGGTAGTGCCGCTTTCCAATAAAAATTCTTCAAACTGGTGTAAATCCGAACGATAACTTTCCAGAGTATTTTGTGCAGCGGACCTCTCTGAAGCTAAAGCATCTATGTAATATGTTATGTAAAGATTTTCTTTTTTATTTTGCGACTGTTTATTTTTCATTATCAGCTCCTATATTTATTTCTTTGGCTATAATTTGATTAGAAGTGTTCCCTGTGTTTCTTATGAGAAAATATGAGACAAATAAAGCATTTATCAATAGAGTGAACATCACAAACTTTTGCTTTAACCTTTTTCTTAAATTTAATCTTACTCTTATCATAGTTAAATTATAACGTTAAATCTATAAAAAACACCTTATAAGGTGAGCTCTACTGTAAATATAGAATACTTCTTAGCTGTATCTATCTATATTTATTATAACATAACATTGATTATAATTCTAACATGGACAGATAGAGATTCCAATTACGTTAGTGTTATGGGTGTTAATAAATTTTTAATATACACCTTTACAAAAGAAGAAATCAAATGGCATCTTTTTTTAATAAAGTGCTAATAAAAGGAACGGTCACATTTGACCCTATAGATTCATTATCTATCTTTTCTATAATTTTATCAATGCTATAGAAAGAACGTTCTATTCTTGCTAAAATATAATTAATCACTTTTAAATCAATTTTTAACTGTTTATCTGAAAATCGTTTTATTAGCATAATTCTTAATAATTCCTCGCTTGCAGGCAAAATTTTTACGCTGATAGTTGATAATATTCGAGAACTTAAATCTCTTAGTTTGAAGTTAAGCTTTTTTGGTGAAATTGAAGAAGTGATTAGCAGCCTCTTGTCGTTTTCTTTCATGTAATTGTAACAATGTAATAACATTGCTTCATCTTTAATGTTTTGTACGTCTTCTAAAATAAAAGCATCGCTATACCTAATCTCGCTTACGAAGTTATTCACATTGATAAAGATTGCATCGTTTATTGATTGCCAAATATGAGCAAGATGAGTTTTACCGGAGCTTTTAGGTCCAAAAAGAATCAGACATTTCCAAGATAAATCATTAACTACCGAATTATATACGTGCTTATTTTCATCTAAGATGATGTAATTTTGCCGGCTATAATCAGCTTGATTGTTGTTAAATAAATTTAATTGCACGTTGAACCTCTTACGTAACCTCTTTCTGGTAGTAATTTTTGCGCAGAAATTTACTTACGCTCCTCAAATGTGTCAGGTATTCTGGGCTCATTTCTCCTCTTACCATAAATTGATTATGCAAAAGGTCTGTTAGCCGTTTTTATAAAGCTCACTTTTAAAATATTTATTGATTGCATATTCTACTGATACATTGAACATTGCTATTATTGGAATAAAAAGTAATATACCTGTAAATCCAAAATATGAAGCGCATATAGTAATTCCCAGAATAATTACAGTTGGATGTATATGAACTTTTTTTCCTATTAATAAAGGAACTAATATATTTGAATCTATTAATTGTCCAACACCAAATAATAGCAAAACAGCAGCACTTTCAAACCATCCACTAAATTGAGTGATAGCGCTCAAAAACCCAATAATGGTATATAATAATGGCCCTACGTAAGGTATGAACGTTAACATTCCTGATAAAATTCCAATAACAATAGAGTGTTCCAATCCGATTATGCTCAGGCTCACAGAGTAAAAGACCATCATGACAATACATACATTTACCTGCCCCTTTAGATAATTAGATATAATGAAATCCACTTTGGAAAAATAATCTGCAATTTTTCCTCTGTAAGGAATAGGGATTAATTTACTAGCTTTTTCTATAATTAAAGGCCAATCACGTAATATATAGAAAAACACTACAGGAGTAATCACCATTAATGATACCGTGTTAAAGCTTGAACTTAACACTTGGATTATAAAGTTACTAGCAATATCAAGAGCATTCATGAAATAAGATACATAGTTGCTGTAATTTTCTGCTAGATTTTTAGATAAATGATCAAATAAGCTATCCTCGATTTTCATATTAAGAAATTCTAATACAGAGGGGATTACTTTAAGCTTTAATGAAGGCACTTTACTCACTAAGAAATTTAATATTGAAGTAATTTGAACACATATAATAGGTAAAACAAATGTTATGACTAGTATAAAAGCTATTAATAAAATAAGTATTATAAAAATTACAGAACATGAACGTGGTATTCTATACTTTTCAAACTTGACTACTAGCGGATTAAACAAATATGCAATAATAATAGATATTAAACATGGAAAAATCATAGGACGCATCAGGAATAACATCCCTATTATAAAAAGCAGTATGAAACAAATAGTTATATGACGTTTTTGCATGTGTTTAGCATAGCTAATTTACTGAAAAATATGCAATTTATTTTTCCTATGTTGAAAGTATTTTACGATTTGTAATACTATCGTTTTTTACTAAAATTCAGTTGTTTAATCCGCAGGCAAAGATAGATTTTGAGCTCTCTAAATATCTCTTTTGCTATTATAATTATGCTAGTTAATAGGGGAAGTAACTTTTATATGATGTCAGAAATTTTATTTTTCGGAAAGAATCTTGGATAGAGAGGAAAGCTTCTACAAAAAGAAATATGTGCGCTAAGAAATACAAAATAGCAGCATTAATAGTTGCAGCGGGAGTAGGCAGTAGATGCAATTCTACGATTCCTAAGCAATATATAAAACTGACAGGTAAATCTGTTTTATTTCATACGATTAAAAGATTTCTGGCTAACCAATATATAGATTACATAAGAATAGCAATTAATAGAGACCATGAAAGTTTCTATGAGAAAGCTATATCACTAATTACAGACACTAAATTACTAAGCCCTGTATACGGAGGAGAAAACAGGCAAAGTTCAGTTAAACTAGGGCTTGAAGGCTTACAAAAAATTAACCCAGATTTTGTAGTTATACACGATGCTTGTAGGCCTTTTGTGTCAGATGTTCTGATAGATAACTTGGTTGAATCTATGATTAATGATCAATATACAGGAGTAGTTCCAGCAATAGAAGTTGAAGACACTATGTCATTGGTGAGTAAGAGTTTTATTGAATCTACGATTTCAAGAGGAAAGCTCAGAGCCATACAAACCCCTCAAATTTTTAATTTCAAAGAATTATTATCATGCCATCAATCAGTCAAAGAATTTACTGACGATTCATCACTAATGGTAGAGCACAAAAAACATGTTGCGATTATTAAAGGTGAGAAAAGCAATTTTAAGTTAACCACAAAAGAGGATATCAATATGGCAAAGCTTCTTTTTGAAGAGCCAAAATTTCGTGTCGGAGCCGGTTATGATATACATAAGTTCATTAAAGTTCAAAATGGTGCTGAAAGCTTTATAAAAATTTGCGGTGTGAAAATTGAACACAACATGGCAATAGAAGCGCACTCTGATGGTGATGTTGCAATACATGCAATCGTTGATGCAATACTCGGAGCACTGGGATGTGGCGACATAGGAGAGCACTTTCCTCCTAGTTCCTCTGAATGGAAAGATTGCAATTCATCTCACTTTCTTGACTTTGCTGCTAAAAAAGCAAAAGAAAAAGGGTACAGCGTGTCTAATTTAGATATTACTATAGTTTGTGAAGAGCCTAAAATATCGCCTTACAAAGTAGAAATGAAGAAATTCATATCAAAAGCATTAGAAATTGATGATGAATTTGTAAATATCAAAGCAACCACTGCAGAGAAATTAGGTTATATTGGAAGAAATGAAGGAATAGCAGTGCATGCTTCTGTGTTATTGCATACAAACTTTTATTGGAAATAGAAACGAAAAAACTTACTTGACACCCTTCGCCAGCGCCCTTATCATGAAACTGAAGCTATTTATTTATCTTCTCTGTACAGATTAAATGACAAAAAAACTCAACGTATCTGGCGTCCCGTGTTTAATTTTTTGCACTATGTGCACCTTATGTCTTTATAAAATTTCTAGGTTTTTACCTAATATAAGCTGAAATGCGCTATTTAAAACATTAAAAAACGCCAACTTAAAAGTGGATAGTGAATGACTAGCTACCCTAGGGTTTCTTTTGCCTTTTTTTTGTTTAGTAAATTTCTTAATGTTTATAATTTAGATTAGTTGCGGCTTAAAAGCAGATGAATCGCGGTTATTAAACGTTTAGAATAAAAAAACGCCATACTTGAAAGTATAATGTAAGTAACTAGCCAATCATGGGGCTTTTTTTGCCTTTTTTTTCGTTTGGTAAATTTCTTAAACATTTATGGCTAAACGACAACCGTCATCCCGCTACGTGTTAGCGGGATCTAGAGATACCGCGGCGGCATGACGTAGGACTGCTGTCATTCAAGTAGCTGACGCTGGAATCCAGCCTTGCTGTAATCTCATCAAGAACGTTGTGTTTTAACATAAGATCAGCCACTTTTATGCTTACCAACTTAATAAAATTCCTGGATCCAAGTAGTCAGGCTACTCGGATGACACCCTCATAAAGTAAAATGAGATCCCGCTAACAAGCAGCGGAATGACGGGAAAAGAGGTGCTAGAATGACACCGTTTACTATGTAACATCTCATCATATCACAATGTTCGTACAGTTGTGGCGGTATGACGTAGAAAAACTGTTAACTTAAATCTATATTGACATGTCCCATTTTACGCTTATCCCTAACCTCTTTTTTCCCATATATGGTTAAACTAGCTTTTTCGTTGCTCAAATACTTATGAGAATCATATATATCATTACCTATTACATTTTTCGTCATACAAGGAAAGCGTAATACTACTTCCTGCATAGGTAACCCGCATATTATCCTAACTAGCTGTTCAAATTGACTAACGTTACATGCATCCAAGCTCCAGTGGCAAGAATTGTGAGGTCTGGGAGCTAGTTCATTAACTAACAATTCGTTATCTTTAGTAACAAAAAATTCAATAGCCAGAATTCCTATTACATCGAGCGCATTTGCTATTTTCTTTGCAGCTCGTTGTACCTCTTGAGTTAATTTACTATCTATTTTAGCTGGCACTGTTGAAGTATCAAGTATTCCATCAACGTGGTAATTTTCTGCTATAGGAAAAAAAGCTACTTTACCGTTTTTATCTCTTGCAACGACTATTGAAACCTCTTTCAGTAAATCAACACTTGCTTCAAGAATGTACTCTGTATTCCAATCAAAGGAAGCAAATTGCTTCACTTCAGAATCATTCTCAAGCACATATTGCCCTTTTCCATCATAACCCATTTCTGTTGTTTTCAGCCTTGTTGGATAGCCAAAAGCTCTACTGCTTTTCAGTAGCTCATTATAATTTTGTATACTTTTGTATTTAGCAGTTTTTATACTCAAGCTTCTAATGAAATCTTTCTCTCTAAGCCTATTTTGCGCAATGTGTAACGCTTTTTTACCCGGATAAAAATTTACATCGATATCAATTGCACTACATGGAATATTTTCAGACTCAATAGTGACCAAATCCACACTCTGTGCAAAAGATTCAAGCGCTTTCTTATCAGAGAAATCTGCTATTGTGAAATCATCAGCAACAGAGCAAGCCGGATCGTCCTTAGCACTGGCAAAAACATGTATTTTTTGTCCAAGTTTTGTTGCAGCGATAGCAGTCATTTTACCTAATTGTCCACCACCTATTATTCCTATTACTTTTTTGCTAAGCGCATCTGGTTCATTCATACTATAAATTGATACTTCCTAATTAAAGTATACTTGAAAAATCTATGAAAAAAGTATATAATTAAAATACTATTTTCTTATCATGAATATTTTATAATGATGGAATACACACTAACTACCAACTTTGTTGAAGTTACAGTTTTACCAATTTACATTGAAGAGCAATCCATTCCTTATGAAAATTGCTATGTATGGATGTATAACGTTAAGATAAAAAACAAAAGCCAATCAACTATTCAATTGTTAAGTCGTCATTGGCAAATAATAGATTATAAGGGAAAAGTAAATGAAGTTGCCGGAGTTGGTGTTATCGGAGAACAACCTGTGATAAAATCTGGAGAGGTATTTAAATACACAAGTGGAACATACTTAAATGTACCGTCAGGAATAATGCAGGGTAAGTATGAATTTCTGAATGAAGAAAGCATAAAAGTTTTTGAAGTTATGATACCACCCTTTTCTTTGGATAGTCCATACATCAAAACTAGACCCCATTAACTGTCAAAATAGTTTATTTGTAACCAGACTGCATTCTGTGATTTTTAGCAAAGCACGATCTTTCATTTGAGCTTTCTTCAATTTAAAATAAATACAGAAACTAGCTATCTTCAAAAATATGGTTGAATAATTGTTAATAATAGTGTATAATTATTAATCTTTTCTCAGTATTTTTACTATGGCTCTTTCAAAATTTCTCGATCCTCGCAATGATTTGTGTTTCAAAAAAATCTTTGGCACTGAAAAAAAAATAAGAATATTCTTATCCATTTTTTAAACGATATTTTAGGATGTACTGAAGTCAACACTATACAAGAAGTAGAATTCTTAAGCACTATTCAAGATGCTGAAATTGCCTCTGATAAGCAAAGTATAGTTGATGTTCTTTGCAGGGATTCTAGTGGGAACAGGTATATAATTGAGATGGTGCGACCTGAAAGTCTTCGGTCATATTGTTTAAAAGGAGAGGAATTCATTCAGAAAGAAACTGAAAGGATTCTAAAACTTATTAAACCAGATGTTTTGCCATCTGAGTCTACGCATCAGTGCGAATCGGGCAACCGGTTGGTGCCAAGCGATGCGGACAATGAACCTCCTCTTGAAAAAGAAGATGCTCAATCGTGAGAGGAGCATAAACTACAAGCATCATGTGGTTGGAGAGCTAGGCTAGTGGTATGGTGAACGTAAGTGAAACTTCAAAGTATCGTAATTATGAAGGAGCTAAAGATGCTGATAAGCTCTAACCAAAAAGGTAATGTGACATTTCTCATTTCTAGATGTACGCAAATCACCGGTATAGAGAAGTCACCTAACCCACTGTTGTATGACAGAAGGAACAGGGTAAGCCTGTATTTTCGCCTACATGGCAAGCAAACCGCAAGGAATGCTGACGGAAGTGCAGGTAAAGGAGAATGGAGAAAGCGAATGCCATTTTGTAACGAAATGGATAGAATTTGTAACATTAATTCGCGTGAAAACGAGCAGACTTCCGTTTGGTCCCTCGTGACAAGAAACTTTGTTAACCACTTAAGGTAGGAAAGCAGATGATTACAAGTAAACCTGTAAGTGCATCTACCGAAAGCTTTGAAGCATGGAAGCAGTTGCCATGGAAGAAATGCCAGAAAGTTATTGTGAGGCTACAAAGACGTATTGTTAAGGCTGTCCAAGAAGGAAGATGGGGTAAGGTAAAAACTTTACAACATCTTCTCACACGCTCTTTTAGCGGAAAAGCTTTGGCTGTTAAGAGAGTAACTGAAAACCAAGGAAAAAACACAGCGGGTGTAGATCGTCAACTATGGTCAACTTGCAATGCTAAATTTCAAGGAATAAAGCAGTTAAAGCAAAGAGGATATAAACCTTCTCCGCTAAAACGGATTTATATCAGTAAATCTAATGGCAAAAGAAGACCTCTTGGAATACCATCGATAAAAGATAGAGCCATGCAAGCATTATATCTGTTTGCTCTGGAACCGATAGCTGAAACAATCAGTGATCGTCACTCCTATGGCTTTAGGCCTAAAAGATCCTGTGCAGATGCTACAGTAGCTTGTCATTTGTTACTGGCAAGTCGTAATCAACTACAATGGATACTTGAAGGTGATATCAAAGGATGCTTTGACAACATTAATCATGAATGGCTTATGAAGCATATTCCTATGGAGAAGAAAATTCTGCATAGTTGGTTAAAAGCTGGCTTCCTAGAATCGAAACTCTGTATCCCACAACTGCAGGTACCCCGCAAGGTGGTATAATTTCTCCAATACTAGCCAATTTAGCCTTAAACGGACTTGAAAAGTTATTGGAAAGTCGATTTGGTAAACTCGGCAGTAGAAGAAGAAACAAAATCAGAAGTGGAGTGAACGTAATCAGATACGCAGACGACTTTATTATTTCAGGTTTCACACATGAAGTACTGGAAAATGAAGTTAAGCCTTTAGTATCATCTTTTCTTCATGAGCGAGGTTTAATTCTTTCAGAAGAAAAGACAAAGATTACATCTATCACAACAGGGTTTGACTTTCTTGGTTGTAATGTACGTAGATATAATAAGAAGTTAATTATTAAACCTTCGAAAGAAAGTATTAAAAGACTTCTTAATAAAGCACGTACATTGATAAAAGCAAATATAGCGAACACTCAGGCTATAGTAATTAAGTCACTCAACTCTCTACTGAGAGGATGGGGAAATTACTATCACCATGTGTGTGCTAAAAAAGCGTTTAGAAAGGTCGACAATGAAATTTGGCATAGTTTATGGAAATGGGCAAAGAAAAGACATCCTCGTAAAGGATTACGTTGGATAAAGAATCGTTACTTCAAAGTAATGGGTCAACGCCGATGGGTCTTTGCTGCACCCATATGCAAGAACAAACCAAAAGAGATACGGTATTTAAGACTGCTTAAGCTGATTGATATACCTATCAGACGACATGTTAAAATCAGAGCGGATGCAAATCCCCTTGACTTAAAATGGAAAAAGTATTTTGATGAGAGAGTGAAACGAACAAGAATGTTAGCAAGCTCTTTCTCAAGAGAAGGTTCTCTACTGTTGGTGTCACCATTAAGAATGATGTTTCCTGAGGAATCATGAAGGACAAGCCGGTTCTAGAAAAGAAGAACTTAGATAAGGGGCTCAAGCGTAGTGTGGGGAAACCTGCATGCTGCGTTTCTAAGGGAGGGGGTAGTAGTAATACTGCTCCCTTACCTGACCCAAAAAATGTTAAGAAGCTGCCAAAATCTTACGCAAGCAATTTCATACTAAAGTAAGTTGCACAACAAATGGTGTTATGCAAGTAGCTGACACTACTCTCCTTTGTCATCCCAGTGCTTGACACTGGGATGACACCATTTGTTGTAAACTCACTTTTACTCTATGGTTATACTACCTTGCCGCTATCCTGAACGAATACAAAGTAAGTTTTATTGTGATGTGCTCATCTGTAAAAAATAAGACTTAATCTCACTGTTGATCATGGATTTTAAGTTGTGCTAGTACACTGCGGCCATTTAGAGAGTCAAGATTTTTAACCTGGCTAGCCAGTATTAAAGAGTTATTTTTCAGGTATTTCTTTACAAGGCTTGCAAGCCTTTTTGGATTATTCAAATAGCTCCATTCTGCTTGTAAAACTTTTATATCACTTTGCACTAAATTAATTTCACTTTTTATTTTTATTAGCTCTCTATTTAATGACTGAACATGTAATTTTACCTTAAATAGTCCTACAATGCTAAGAAAAAACATAACTATTGAGATGATGCAGAAAGTTCTCATGACAACCTCTGTATAGCTCTTAGTTTTGCTGAGCGTGAACGCGGATTTGCACTTACTTCTTCTATACTTGCTTCGATCACTTTTTTATTTAGAAGAGAGAATGTCTTGCAATCAGTAGCACATAAATCTTTAAAAAAAGTTTTGACTATACGATCTTCTAAGGAATGAAAGGTGACGACAATTAATTTGCCATTCTCACTTAAAATCTCAGATGCAGCTTTAATGCCCTTTTCAAGTTCTCCCAGCTCATCGTTTACCCATATTCTGATTGCCTGAAATGTTCTGGTTGCAGGATCAATTTTGCTTTTTCCACGAAATACCACGGAACGTACAATATCCGCAAGCTCAAATGTAGTTTTGATATTTTTCTTCTTCCGTGCATTTACTATTGCTCTTGCGATTTTGCGAGAATGACGTTCGCCTCCGTAGTTATATATAGTATTTGCGATTTCTTCTTCGCGTAAAGCGTTAACAAACGTTGAAGCGTTTATATAAGAAGAGTTATCCATGCTCATATCGAGTGGACCATCATGTAAAAATGAGAACCCTCTATCTCCGTTATCAAGCTGCATAGATGAAACTCCGATGTCAAAGACCACTCCATCCACTCCGTTTGATGTCATTCCAGCGCGTGACCAGTTATTTTTTCCAGTATCAAGTACTGGGATGACAGGAGATGGCTCAACGCTGCTTAGTATACTTTTAATATTACTAAACTTCTCAATGAATAGTTTTATTCTATCTGGATATCTAACGCTTAAATCATCATAAAACTTAGTTACCGTTTCATCTCTATCAATTGCATATACTTTGCAATCAGCTGACTCCAATATTGCTTTGCTATACCCTCCAGCTCCAAATGTGGCGTCCACGTATATGCCACCATCCTGCGGTGATAGTAGTGATAGCATCTCTTTTAACAAAACTGGAGTGTGTATCATATCAAAAAATTTAAGTACAGTTGGTGTAGATATCCTACTCTACTCTACTCTTCACATCAATTTTATTTATGTACATAGATTTTCTTGCCAAAATATGGTATCTTATCGGAATATATGAGCAATAATATTAAAATCAAGGTTTAATATTGTTAATATAATATTCACATAACGTTCACATTTTTTTATATATAAGATCAAACAGGCTATAGGGAAATTATGCAGCAAATAACAAAAGTAATATTTTCAAGTTTGATTTGTAACACTTTATTGTGGTATGACCACATGCTTTTTGGCCACTTAATAAACATAATAGGTGGTGTGTTTTTTTCCATCGGATGATCAACTAACCAGCGTATTGAAGGCTTTTGGAGTGTTTGCAGTGGGTTTCTTAATGAGACCAGTCGGTGCTGCTATATTTGGTCACATTGGTGATAAACATGGCAGAAGAGTTGCCTTATTGCTCTCGATTATATTAATGACTTTGTCAACCGTATTAATTGCTTTTGTTCCAGGTTATCAAAGCATTGGAATACTAGCGTCAATGCTGGTAGTGTGTTTAAGATTATTGCAGGGTATATCTCTTGGAGGAGAAGCAGGAAATGCACCATTTTTAATAGAACATGCTCCTAAAAACAAAAAAGGATTTTTTGGCAGCATTGAAGTATTAAGCGCAATTTTTGGTTCAGTATTAAGCTTGATAGCGGTACTCATATGCAAAAAAGTATCTGATTTTGAATCTTGGGGGTGGAGATTACCTTTCATTTTCAGTTTAGCAATGGGATTAATCAGCATATATATGAGATATATACTTGATGAAAGCCCAGAGTATAAAAGACAAAAAATCCGTCTAAATTGCCATTAAAAGAGTTATTAAACAATTACAAAAAGCCTGTTCTAATATCAATAGGTATTGACTTGGTTGAAAATGCGTCTCTCTATATATATTTGGTCTTTTTCAATGTGCTTACGAATAAAATATTAACAGTAAATACTCATTTTAATCATATAGTGGAAATACTGAGTCAAATTGCACTTGGAGGATTGACAATATTGTTTGCAATACTTTCTGATAAGGTAGGAAGAGAAAAAGTTATGAAGTTTGCATTTATAGCTTTTGTAATAGTGAGTTATCCAGTTTTTTCAATGTTATGTAGTGGCAATTACTTGCTGGCACACATTCTTTTATAATTCCAATAGCTGCATCGCTTGGTCCTGTCAGTGCACTTATGTGCGAATTATTTCCAACAAAGGTTCGGTACAGTGGATTTGGTTTATCAAGAAATATAGCTGCTGGATTTTTTGGCGGCCTTGCACCATTTATATGCACAACAATTATCAAGGTTACAGGACAAGAGACTTCAGCTAGTTTTTACATGATTTTCTGTGCATTAATTGGGCTAGTTGCTATATCGCAAATTAAGGGTGAGCTTTCTTCAAAACCACCCAAAGTAAATCAAGTATAATTGCAGTATAGCAGAATTTAAAAAAATCTAATTATAAGGTGGGAAATGCCAATTCTTAGGTGATAATGTGAATATTTCAGCACCATCTTTTGTTACTCCAATCGTATGCTCAAATTGAGCAGAAAGTGAAAGATCGCGTGTTGTTACTGTCCAGTCATCGAGTTTACTGAGCAGAGTCTCATGTTTTCCAGCATTAATCATTGGCTCTATTGTAAAAAACATACCTTCCTTCAAGACGAGATTTTCATCTTGATCATAGAAATGCACTACATTTGGTGGAGCATGAAAGACTTTTCCTATACCATGTCCGCAGTAGCTGCGTACGATAGAATATCCAAAATCTCTAATATATTTCTCTATAGCAAGCCCTATTTCATTTAACTTATTGCCGGGCTTAACTTGTTTGATTGCTTCCATCAATGCATGATAAGTAGCGTCACACAAGCGTTTTGCTTTTATTGATGGCTTGCCAACCCAAAACATGCGACTTGTATCACCATGCCAGCCATTTAAAATCACCGTGACATCAATATTTAAAATATCTCCATCTTTAAGTGGTTTATTATCGGGAACACCATGGCACACAACTGCATTTTTTGAAGTGCAAATCGATTTTGGATACCCCCTATAGTTTAGTGGTGCTGGAATTGCATCTGCATTAATTATAAAATCATGACATAGATCATTTAACTCATTAGTTGCCACCCCTACCTTTACGTACGGTGCAATGAAATCAAGAGTTTCAGCAGCAAGCCTGCCAGCCTTGCGCATAAATTCAAAATCTTCTTGTGAGTGTATAGTTATGTTCATATTTTCCATGTCTTATTGTAATTGGTACGCTTACTCGCAAGTACATAAACATAATAATTTTACATATTATAAAAATAAGTCCTATGGATCCTAGTGTCAAGTCATTTGTATGAAAGGTGGTAAAACAGAAATCTAGACTGTAACTTTTGATTTAACCCAATTATACAATTTACTCATTTTACCATCCTGACCTAAAATACCAGAATTATTTTTATAAAAAGTGTCAACTATTAGCTTTATAGAGCCTATAGCAGCAGAAAATACAGGATTTTTATCATATTCGCCATCAAGACCGCTACAAGACTCAGGGCACCCAATTCGAACTTGCTTATTGAATATATAGCCTGCAATTTCCTTCATGCTTGTGAGTTGACTAGTTCCACCTGTGATCACTACTTTATTAATTGGATCTTTCTGCTCTTGAAATTGCTCTCTTACCATTTCAAGTATTTCTTCAACTCTTGGTCTTATGATGTTAATAAGCTCAGATTTGAATACTTGAGTAGGTTCATCATTTTCGTTGTTTTGCATTGTAATGTACTCATTCTCATCTATTGAAGTTACGATAGTGCTGCCATACAGTATTTTTATATACTCTGCACGTTCTATGCTTGTGCATAGCCCGTAAGCAATATCTCGAGTGATATGAACACCACCAATTGGAACGCTGCTTGCATACACAAGTTTCCCTCTTTTGAAAATTCCAATTGCAGTGCACCCACCGCCTATATCAACAATAGCAGTCCCGAGCTCTTTTTCATCTTCACTGAGACACGCAAGACCTGCAGAATATGCAGAAGCAATACAACCTGCCATATTTAATCCACCATTATTGGTAATACAGTTTTCAATATTGGTAAGCGCTGGACGCGAAGCAGTGACAACATTAACATCAGCAGATAGTCTTTTTCCGTACAATCCACCAACTTCTTTTATGTCAGTCATGTCATCTAAGTTATATTTCAGTGGTATATTGTGAATGATAACATTTTCTTCAATATATTTCTCAAACGTCTGAAAAACTACACGTTTTATATCCCGGTCAGAAATTTCATGATTAGCTGCAATAATTTCATTATGTACATTGAAAGATGAGATGCCACATCCAGCAATGCTCACATATATCTGGTCTATAGTTTCCTCTGACACTTGCTCAGCTAAACCTATAGTTGATGAGATGGAGTAATTTGCGTGTTTTACATTAGTTATCGACCCACCGTTTACACCTTCTGCAATCTTATAGCCCGTTCCTGTTACTTTATAGCTGAAGTTGCCATTTATTTTAACGATTAGACAAATAATCTTTGTTGTGCCTATGTCTAAAACAGCAAAAACATTTCTCTTTGGTTTTGCTATTACTGCAGAGTACATTAGTTAACCTTATTACGCAATTTCATTTAAATTGTAGCTTTCTTTAATAATTTATATTTCTATTATAGATATAGCAACATTTTAATATACACTAAATTCTGGACAAAAGGAAAAGCAAAACATAGAATTATAATTTTTATGTCCATATTACCAATTGTAATTGCCCCTGATGAAAGACTAATCACACGTGCCAGTGAAGTAACAGATACAAACGATAAAATTAAAGAATTAGTAAACGACATGTTCGAAACTGTGTACGATGCAGAAGGTCTTGGCCTTGCTGCAGTGCAAGTTGGAGTGTTAAAGAGAATTTTTGTTGTGGATGTTCAGCTAGAAACAATTGAAAATGAGCCAGCAGGATATGAATCAACTGGCAAATTTTGCATGATTAATCCAGAAGTTACGGAATTATCTGATGAACAAGTGACTCTCAAGGAAGGGTGCCTTTCAATTCCAGAGCAAAGCTATGAAATTAAGCGTCCAAAGTATTTAACTGTGAAATACAGAGACTTAAATAACGAAGAACAGACGCTAAAAGCTAGTGGTTGGCTTGCAAGGTGTATTCAGCATGAATTAGATCACTTAAACGGCATATTATATATTAGACATTTATCTAAATTAAAGTATGATATGGCCATGAAAAAAGCACAAAAGGTTAAAAAGCATTATGAGCAATAAAGACCTAGAATTATTAAAATTTTACCATGAAGTGGGCGTTGATTGCACACTAATGGAGGGTGAAGAGGAAAAAAAATTGGAGAGCAAAGAGAGTGTACAACCCTCTGTTATCCAAACTGGGACCAAGAAGAAAGATGCAGATACGCGCTGGGGTGACACTAAAGATGGAAAAGACATGTTTCCAAGTGACTGGATAATCGAAGCAAGGAAACTTGCAAGCAAATGTAATAGTGTGGATGAATTAAGAAGTGCAGTTGAATCATTTGAAGGTTGTGAGATAAAAAAAACTGCAACTAATACTGTCTTTTCCGATGGTAATCCAAATGCAAAAATTATGCTCGTTGGTGAAGCTCCAGGAGCAAATGAAGACCTTCAAGGCATACCATTTTGTGGTGCAAGTGGAACGTTGCTCGATAAAATGTTAAATGCAATCAATCTTGATCGCACTAAGGTATACATAAGCAATACTGTATTTTGGCGCCCACCTGGCAATAGAAAGCCAACCGACCTAGAGCTTGATATGTGCAGACCATTTGTTGAGAAGCATGTTGCACTAGTTTCACCGCAAATTCTAATTTTAGTCGGGGGAATCGCATGTTATAGCCTTCTTGACAGCACAAAAACTATATCGAATTTGCGTGGCAGATTTCATACGTACACTAACCAATATTTGTCCAATTCAATCACCACAGCCGCTATATTTCATCCAGCCTACCTACTTCGCCAACCAGCACAAAAACGTTTAGCCTGGGAGGACTTGAAGAAGATTAGGGAGTATCTTGATAACACCAATAACTGCACAAATACCTAATAAAGTGGTAGACCTCTTGCATAGTTTTTTGCAGCATGTTAACAATCGTTAGAAACGAAAAAACTTACTTGACACCCTCCGCCAGCGCCCTTATCATGATGGTGAAGCTATTGTATTTGCTTTCGCCAATCTGCAGATTAAAAGGTAAGGATTACTTAATGTATCGGCGTCTTATGTTCAATTTTTTGCAGTATATAGATACTGTATGTCTTTACAAAACTTCATCTACATCTAGATTTTTATCTAAATAAGCTGAACGCGCTTATAAAGCGTTACAAGACATCAAAAAATGCCAATACTCGACAGAGATAGTAAAAGACTAGCTAACTCGGGGATTCTTTGTCTTTTTTTTCTGCTTAGTAAATTTCTTAAACATTTGCAGCGTAGGTTAGTTGCAATTAAAAGCGGCTTAATCTTGCTTGTCAAGCGTTTAAAACATAAAAAACGCCAATATTTTAAAGCGGATAATAACCACGGGGCTTCTTTTGCCTTTTTTTTATTTGGTAAATTTCTTAAACATTTATGGCTAAACGACAATCGTCATCCCGCAGCGGGATCTAGAGATACCGCGGCGGTATGACGTAGGGAAACCTTTCTTGGGTTAGCTATAAAACTAATCAGCATCTTGTTTAGCACTATATAAATTAAGTTTCACAAATATAGTGCTAAACCTTGAAAATATGTTATAGCTACTTCTTCCAATTTAGTGGTGGGTTTTGACAGTACACATGTTATTTTACTAGCTACCAACTCAAGTGTCACAGAAGTTGCAATCATTTTAAATGTCACAGAAGTTGCAATCACTGCATTTATATTCTGTACTTTAACATTTACTCTACTTTCTATTAGAGGCTTTACCCCCCTTACATCATTACGTACAGCAGTATGATTTATTTCATTTTCAATTCCACTACTATGCTGCAACAAGATATCCCCATTAACTTTTATTTCAACATTTTTGTCACTACTACCATTGTTAAAATTTAATCCCTCATCTCTTCTACTTTGTCTTTTTTCTTTTAATTTTAATTCAGTTTCTCTTTTATCAAGGGTAGGAAATGGGATGTGAGTTTTTTCCTGACCATCTTGATTTATAGCTCTTGTTGTATTAAAAGCTTCGTTGCTTTTACATGATATTGTATAAGTAAGTGGTGTGTAGATTTTTTCTTCACTATCTGGATATTTTATAGTTATTGTTGCATTAAGAATGTCTTTCAGAATATCATTTTCTCTAGCTATGTCTAAAATTTTTTGAATAACTTTGCGATCATGTAATGCGGCAAGTAACTTATCAGTTACTTTTTGATTATTTTTATGTTTTATGGTTATTGTTGTGTTAAGAATGTCTTTCAGAATACCGTTTTCTTTGGCTACTCTTAACATTTTCTCAACAGCTATACTATCTTTACGTAGTATAGCATAAGCAAGTGATATAATAGTTGGTTCTTTACCCCGATGTTTGCTTACTTCCGTAGTAAGAATCCTTTGTTTTTCCTTTTCAGATATTTTTTCTAGTTCTTCAGCAATGCTACTTTTTTTGCCTTCTATTTTTGATGCTAATTTTAAAATACTTTTTTCATCTTTCTCTTTCAATTTCGAATCGTTTACCTGATGAGTCATTTTTTTCTCAAGGTCTTTCTTATTAAACTAAGCATAACATTTTCTCTCTTCGTGGTTATAATATTTGCTTTTATGAATCAGTTGTGTTGATAACGTATTAATTGCATAGTTCAGACATTGTTTTATAAAGCAAAATTTTAGTAGACCACCTTACAAGAACGTTTCTTGCTAATTCTGAATCCGAAAAAAGGACGCAGTAAAGTTATTTGTAAGGGAAGAATGAAACTTGTAGCTATAGCTAAACTGACTTACGATAATTTGAAAAACCGTCATCCCGCTGCTTGTTAGCGCTTACTATTACCCACAAATATAAATGTTTGTTGCATAGCTCTTAATGGCATAACTTTTGCTTGAAATAACTGTTTATATGGTGCAATTTACAGCTTTTAGTTGCTAAAATTATAACTCTTAGTTTAATAATTTTAATCTAATAAGCTTTCAGGTTAATAAAATTAAATTATTTGAGTAAATACAATATTATGTTTTTATTTGTGGGTAATAGTAAGTTGTTAGCGGGATCTAGAGATACCGCGGCGGGATGACGGTTCGCGGCGGGATGACGATAAGCTCGTCATCCTGCTACATTAATATTGTATTAATAAAAACTTAATAATAATCCTTAATAATATATGAACTAACATGTTCGCAATTTTGTATGACAGAGAAAACAAAAGATGGATATGCTTCCTTATACGTTGCAATTCAGGAAGGTAATATTGAAGCTGCAGAACTACTAATAAAGTGTGGCACAAACGTCAATGATCATTATGAACGCAATCGTACGCCACTGCATATTGCCATCGGACGCAAACAATTAGAAATAGCAAAATTGCTGATAAAAAATGGAGCAAACGTTAATGCAAAAACTCAAAATCATGGTAAAGATGATCTAACACCAATGCACTTTGCAGTTTTTGCAAATACGCCAGAATTTATAGAATTACTAGCTAGCCATGGTGCATTGATTAATGAAAGAGAAAGCACCGAAGGGTATACTCCTCTTCACTTTGCTGCTTTATATGGGAACAAAAATATAATACAAGCCTTAATTGATAAGGGACAAGATATTGAAGATGTGGACAATAATGGGCGAACAGCTCCGTTTTTAGCTGCTAGGCAGTGCACTGAAGCAGAAGATGATAGCAGAATAGAAATTATCAAGTATTTGATAGACAAGCTCAAAGCAGATGTAACAAAGAAAGACAATAATAACAATGCAGTACTCTTTCCTGCCGCTAATAATTGCCCTGGAAAAGTGGTAGAATTCATCATTGAGCAATATATAAAAATCTTTGAGTTAGAGAATTTTATCAACCACAAAAATAATGATGGAATGGATGCTTTGGATATTGCGCTGAATAGTGGAAACGAGAAAGCTATTGAAGTATTAAGATCATATGGAGCAGATATCAAGAATAAGGTAGATGGTAGCATTCAAAAAATTACTGCAGAAAAACCAAGTAGTACCCTAGACAGAGCAGAAAGTGCAGAGGTAGCGCCTCCAATTAAGCAAAGAGTATAAAACTTTTTATAAAGCGATTATAAATTTCAGTAAGTTGCAGAGGCTCTACAATGGGAAGTGTAGTATGTTAGCAGATACAAATGACTAGATAAATTATATTTCATTAAAGTCATTTATCTTGAAACATAAGCAGGATTTTGTATAGTTGTTTCAATTTGGGTCTGTATATTGAAACAACGCGTGAAAATGACAGGTCATTGTACAAGAGGTACCTAATTCACCGACAAGAATGCTAGATAAAGACACTTACATTTCAATTATTTTACAATTTCTGTATAATCTTAAAAACTCAATTAGTGCGTTATGAAGATAATAATAGGTAATGCTAGTAAGGAATTAGGGGAATCAGTAGTTAACCGGCTAGATGTTCAACCATCCTCTGCTTGGATATCAAAGTTTACCGATGGCGAGGTAAATGTAGAAGTAGCAAATGATCTATATAATCAAGAAGTATATATAATACAATCTCTTTCTCCCCCTGTGAATGATAACCTTATGGAGCTTCTGCTCATAATTGATGCAGTAAATAGATTAGGAGCCAAAAGGATAGTAGTAATTATTCCTTATTATGGATATAGCAGGCAAGATAGAATTATCAAGAACAATAATGTGCAGTCTGCTTTAAGTGCCAAATTAGTTGCAAATCTTATTCAAACTGCAGGTGCAAGTAGTGTTGCAGTTATTGATTTGCACTCAAGTCAAATTGAAGGATTCTTTGATGTACCGATAACTAATTTGAACTGCTTTGAAGCATTTGTTGACTCTATACACACGGAAAATTTGGCAATTGTTGCACCTGATGTTGGAGCAATTGGTAGAGCACGTGCTTTTGCAAAGACTTTAGAGGAAAAGTACAAGATAGGGTTAAGTGATAAGATTATTGTAGTAGATAAATATAGGGAGAAAGCAGGCACATCTCAAGTAATGAACATAATAGGGGAAGTTGCAAACAAAAATTGTGTCATTGTTGATGATATAGTTGACTCTGGTGGAACATTGTGTAATGCAGCTCTTGCTTTAAAAAGTTACGGAGCAAAGTCCGTAACTTCATGCATCACACACGGTGTGCTTTCAGGAAGTGCAGTTGAGAAAATCTCTTCCTCTTCTTTAGATAAATTAGTGATTACGGATACCATACTTCACAAACTTGAAAAAACTGGTAAAATAGAAGTTGTTTCGGTTGTAAATATTTTAACTCACTTCATCCAAGGAGGTAGAAATGCCAGCTAAGTCAACAGAAGACGTTATTACTTCACTAATAGAATTTGCAAATAAGAGAAAAATAACAATTACCAAGGAAGAAATGCTTAAAATTGCACAGCTTGTAAGGATTAAGTTATCAAATGACGAGATTGATCACTACTCCAAAGAACTGACAATGCTGGATTGGATACACGATACTTTATTGCAAGTTAATACTGAAGGTGTTTCTCCTATGCGTTATGGCAGTATAGACAAGGACATTCATGTACGCGATGATGTTATAAATTCTCAAAACATTAAAAAAGAGATATTGTCCAATACAAAACCTGAGCATGGGTATTTCGTAGTGCCAAAGGTTATAAGCAATTAAAGTAAAATAAGGCTCATATCAAATCTATAATAGATCTACTTTCAAAAATAAGACCAATCCGGTAAAGAAGCATTTGTGGGAGTGGAAACCATTTTTTGATTTTTCTTTACTAAGTCTACTAAATATAGTTTAGAGTTGCTTGGTGATTCTGTTCTTGTAAAAATGATTTCTCTACCATTTGGTAGCCATGCCGGGGATTCAATTTTATGCCCCTCTGAAAGCAGACGTTCTTCTTTGCCATCTGGCTTCATAACTCCTATGTAAAATTTTCCTGACTGAATCTTTGTAAAAGCTATCAGATCTCCTTTTGGCGACCAAACAGGCGTAGCATATCTTCCACTCCCAAAACTAATTCTTTTAGGTTTTTTACTTTTGTTAGTAAAATCGATAACGTACAGTTGCTGACTCCCACTTATATCAGAACTAAAAGCCATATACTTTTGATCTGGAGAAAAAGAGGGAGAAGTGCTTATAGCTGAACCTTTAGTAATTTTTTTTGTTCGTTTACTACTTAAATCCAAAGATAATATATTCGTTTCACCACCCAATGAGTGGGAAATTAAAAGAGATTTACCATCGGGAGAAAATCTTGGTGCAGAAACAACTCCTTCAAATGCGCTGATTATTGATTCAGTGTTATCTTTTAAATTTTTTAATATTATATAACTTTTACCATTTGCGTACGAGATATAAACAATACCCTTTCCATTTGGTGAGAATCTCGGTGTTGACACAAATCTATCGCCATTTGTTAAGTATTTTATATTACTTCCATCTTGATTCATCACAGCAATTTTACGCACAGATTTGTAGTTGCTATCTTTTTCTTCAGCGATATACGTGATTTTTGTGTTGAAGTGCCCTTTCTCACCAATTAATCTATCATGTATCACATCCGAAACGAGGTGACCAATTTTTCTCCAGTCTTTTGCTGGAAAAACAACTGACTGAGTAAGTAATTCTCTTTTTGTAAAAGTGTCAAATAAACGAAATGATAGCTCTAATGCACTACCAGATATTTCGCTTAAACTTACTGTGACTACAGTATCGCTTTTCCAAGATTTAGATTCAGCTTCCGCGCCACGTTTTACATTAAATAAGCCACAATTAGATAAATTTGTTCCTATTACCTTTGCAATATTTTCGCTTAATTCGCTTTCCAACGCTGTTTTACATGTACATTTAGATACAACAAGACCAATGTTACCAACACTGCTTTTTTTTATATCAACATATAAAGCAGCTTTTGTAAAATAAGGAATAAATAACGAAATAAATAACACCAGATGAACGAATAGCTTCATTCATTTCATACCTGTTCTATCTGAACCTCAATTATAGGCCTTTTTAGTAAATATTCCTTTAAGATACTCAATATTGAACTTTCAATCTTATTTTTAATTTTTTTTGTTGGCTGCAAACTAAACAACAACTCAACTTTCTTGACAATTTTCTGTATGGTAGCTGCATCTTCTAGCACTTCAAAAACACCAGGTACAAATACTTTTGGTTTAGCAAGCAATTTATTTTTCTTGTTTACAACTGCTGTTACCACAATAACTCCGGCATCTCTCATTCTTTTACGCATTTTTATAACACTGCTCTCCGGATGACGTAGCAGCATACCATCAATACCAAAGTAGTCAACATCAATTGAATCAACCTTTTCTCCGTTCTCCAAATTAACAATATCACCTGGTGCAATCATTATTGCTTTTGCCACACCGCACTCTTTAGCAAATTTTACATGTGCATGCGTGTGAATATATTCGCCGTGAACTGGAATAGACATCTTCGGTTTTATTAAAGAATACATTTCCTTTAGCTCTTCTCTTGTTGGATGCCCAGAAGCATGAACATGCTCTGTTTTTTCAGTAATAACTTCTACCCCCATCTCAATAAAGGCATTGAGCATGTTGTGCGCACGAGTTTCATTTCCAGGAATGATTTTTGACGAAAAGATCATGGTATCACCTTGCTGCATTTTAAATGCTTGATGACTCTTAGCAGCAAGTCTTGCGGTAGCTGCCAGTGGCTCACCTTGACAACCTGTGCAAAGTAGCACCAGTTCTTCCCTTGGAAAATTTACTGCTTCCTTTGCTTCAAGAAACTGAGGAGAATCAGTTAAATAACCACTACCTTGCGCAACTTTCACTATTCTCCATAAAGATCTACCAAGTAAAACTACTTTTCTATTTAGTGCTTTTGCAGCTTGGCTTATCGTTTCAATTCGTGCCACACTTGAAGCGAATAGCGAAACAGCAACTAATTTTTTAGACCGCTTTATTATGTTATAAATATTATTATAAATTTCACCTTCTGACTCAGGGTGATGCTTGCTTAATATATTGGTTGAATCGCAAATTGCTGCAAGCAGGTCACCCTTATCGCCAATTTCTTTTAGACGCTCCATATTAGAAGTTAATCCAACAACAGGTTTTGGATCAAATTTCCAGTCTCCGGTATGGAGTGCACTACCCATTTCAGTGCTAATTAATATTGAATTTGCCTCAGGAATTGAATGAGTTACATTTATAAACTCGACGGTAAAAGGACCCAAATTTATGCTGCCATTTATGTCTACCTCTTTCACAGGCACTATACCTTCCAATCGAAATTCTTTTAGTTTCTCTTTAAGAAAATTAACCGTAAACTTTGTTGTATATATGGAGCACTGCAACTCTTCCCACAAGTGGGGCACTGCACCGCAGTGGTCCTCATGTGCATGTGTAATTATTATTCCAAGTAAATCTTTTTTTCTTTGAGCAATAAAATCTATATCAGCAATGAGTAGCTCAACACCTGGCATAGTTTCATCTGCAAAACCAACACCAAGGTCGATCATAATCCACTTACCTTGGTAATGATATAGGCTAACATTCATCCCGATTCTTCCTACTCCCCCAAGCGGAAGAAATAAAAACTCATTTTTGTTTATATTCATTAAATTTAAATTATTAAAACCTGAGAATAGCAAAACTTCGACCTTAAATAAAGAAATTTATTGCTTTTACATAGTTTTAAGGAACTAAGAAGTTTCTGTTGGCTAATAATAACACTATTGTTAAGTTTTCCATTAATAGGGTCAAAGAATTGCAGGATTAAATGAAAACCCGTAAACAGTTACCCCTTTATGTCATTTAGCAGATTTCTTATTTTTTTTTACTTTACTAAAAAACCCTTCAGATTGCTGTTGTACACTTGCATTTTCCTCTTCTTCAAGCGCTTTTAATAGTTCAATTTGCTTTTTAGTTAAATTTTTTGGATTTAAAGTCTCAACTATTACCTGTACGTATAAATCACCACGAGCACGTGAGTTCATATATGGCATACCCTTTTCCCTACAACGTAGTTTGGTACCAGTTTGAGTGCCTTCAGGGACCTTTACTTTTATTTTAGCTCCATCAATTGATTGAATATCGATTTCACCACCAAGCACTGCTAGTGTCATTCTTATAGGCACTTTACAGTGTAAATCTGCTTTATTTCTAGCAAAGACTTTATGGAAAATTATTTTCACGTATACGTATAAATCTCCACTTTTTCCACCTTTTGTTCCAGCTTCTCCTTTACCACTTATCCTTACCTTAGCTCCTTCTTCTATGCCTTTTGGAATTGAAACGGATATATTTACTTCATCTCTTCTACGTCCACTTCCACCACATTTCTTACATTTGTTTTGTATTATTTCTCCTTCCCCATAGCATGTAGTACATGTTCTTTCGATGGTAAAAAAGCCTTGTTGAGTTCTAATCCTACCGCTTCCCTGGCATGTGTGGCACTGAACTGGTTTAATTGCTCCTTCGCCACCTGTGCCTTGGCATGTATCACATTTTACATTTGTCACATAATGTATAGGCGCTTGTATTCCTTTAAATGCATCTTCTAAGGTAATTTCAAGATCATAACGTAGGTCTGCTCCAGATACTCCTGTTGTACTTCTTTTTGCTCTCGATCTACTTGCACCACCACCGAATCCTCCACCAAAGAAGTCATTGAATATGTCGCTAAAATCTCCTGCAGAGCTAAAGCCTTGAAATCCACCAGAAGCACCTTCGTGGCCATAACGGTCATAGCCTGCCCTTTTCTCAGAGTCAGACAGAACTTCATATGCAGCTGTTACTTCTTTAAATTTTTCCTCTGCTTCTTGATTGCCAGGATTTCTATCAGGATGATATTTTAACGCTAATTTTTTATACGCTTTTTTTATCTCATCAATACTGGCACTTCTGCCTACTTCCAGTAGCTCATAGTAGTCTTTTTTGCTCATATATAATAGTTTAGTGCTTAACCTTTAAAGATAGGTATTGCATATATTAATTTCAAGTGTGACTTCTGCTTCCTATAAAATGTGGTGCACCCTGAGCGACTTGAACGCCCGACCTTTTGATCCGTAGTCAAATGCTCTAATCCAACTGAGCTAAGGGTGCTTTCATAAAGTTAACTTTAGCAGATTTTGTGGCTTGATTCAATTAATTTGGCCAATAATAAGACCATTGATTTCTATCATACGTGAACCCCTCACAATTCTCAAACTGCCGTTTCGCATTAGAATTATCAAATTCACTACGAGGAGGAGCAGTTGGAGTAGTATTAGGATCTTGAGAAAAGCAAGGAGGTGGTGCATCATAACGAGAATAATCTCCATAACCATGCCCTTGTCTAAGATAGCTATCTACCGCTCCTTTAGCTTTCTCGATATTTTCTGACTCTTCCTCATGCTTCATATGAAAAGCTAAACCACCAGCAAAACACACAAGAGAATTAGCGCCAAGGATAACTAAACCCCACGCTGATAAGACTGGGTAAACAGCACAAGCTACCAAAGCTGCCAAAGAAACAGCGCCAACCGCAAATTCTATATTTCTGAACGTTTTAAATTTACTATCCAGGTAATCTATTTTTTCTTCTTTTCTAGCCACTTTTCTGCTTCTGTTATACCAAAAACACATAACAGCATGGAAAGCAACACACACAACTACAGCTACTATACTTAAAGCTAATAACTTTCTATCTTCTTCTCTGCTTTGACGGCTATCACTAATGAAACCAAGGTTATTTATAACTGTAGTATGATCATCAAACAGGCCGCGAAGTAGTAAATAATCCCAAAAATCTAAACCTCTATCATCGTATACGTGTAGTCCGAGGGCCTGTAGGTTGTGTGTTATCCCTGCGTCATATCGACCATTTCTGCTTCCTGTATCGCGCCTATTGCTTGAATTTCGATATGTAAATTCTTCATACACATTTTTAAAATTCTCCTCGCTCCAAGTTGAATTCGGTGTATTACTACAACGCCGTAGAAACCCTCCAATATTATTATCATTACCTAATTTCTTTATATAGGCTAACGCATACCTTTTTAAAACACTATCACTTGCTACCACAAATACCTCCTTAAGTTAGGATTAAATTAATAAATATTCGTTATAATAAGATAACATCTACTTGTCAACTTGAGCCTGATTCAAGTATCCGTTCAGAGTGTGGCAGAAGAACTTATTCAAATAAAGTAGGTGGTAAAATATAAACATTTTATAAAGTGAAAAATGGACTTTTTAGGCCACTGCCGAGCTAAAAAAGCCCTGAAAACCGTGATACTTAGGCCACTTCTTGCTTAAGCTGTACAATTTCAGCTTGAGAAAGGCCAGTGGATTCAGCTATTAAATTAACAGATACACCAGCTTTAAGTAAATTTTTTGCAACTTCGATTTTTCCTTTCTCTATACCTTCCTCAAGTCTGTATTCAAGAATGGCTTCTTCCTTACGTAGATCCATTATTCTTTCTTCATATGCTACTAAATCTTTTTCATTCCAGCTAAACCTGTCTAATTCATCGTAGGCTAACTTTATTATTGGTGCTTTTTCTGCTATTTTCCTTAAGTCTTCTTCCGTAGTTTCATCTGCATATTGTTGTCTAAGTGAAGAAGGTCGCCCCTCCTCACTCGACTTCAAAACCGTACGTGAGACTTTGCGCCTCATACGGCTTCTCTCCAATTTGGTGCTTTTCATGCACACCTCCTGTATAATTCATCGTGACAATGTCCATGTAACCATACGCGTCAAGTTAAGAGATTGTGAGCAAATTTAGAGAGGTTAAAGTGGATACTCTAGCCCTTCTACGTTTGTCTTTTAATGAAAATCGCGACCAAGTTATAGTGAGTTTTTTAAGAAATGCTTTTAAACTATTAATTTTGGTTAATACTAAAAATAACTCTCTAACCCGCCTTTTTAGCTCAATAAATGCCTTTGTTAAGCTAAGTTCTGTATTCTTTTTCACTTCTGTGCAACCAACTATGCCGTGAAATATAAGAATTGCGCACAATTTAGCATATAGTTCACATAATACTCTGCATGGCTTTCCTTTTAGCTTATCAAGCCTGGTATGGCTTTTATACAATTTAAATAATAACTCAATTTGCCACCTTACTCTGTAAATCGTTAATACTTGCTCAGCACTAATTTTATTTTCTGGAACATTAGTTATAAATATTGACCAGTTCAACAATTTTTGATTTCTTTTAGAGGATGTATATCCCTGCGATCTTGCTAATCTATTAGCTTTCCTTCTTCTGGCCATATTCAGTTAGTTTCTGACATATAATTCTTACTCTAATTTTTGCTTCTTTTCCTAACAATACCTCGTTTTCTAAAAATAACTTATCCTCTAAACATTCTAATAACTCCATTTTTTGATTTGTTTCTACATCATATATGTTGGTATCAACGACTTATGAAATAAGCTCCTATTTCATTGATTTGTTTAAAAGAACTTGGCACAAAATAACCGAGATCAGATATTAGCAAATCATTGCTTAATATATTACTTAAATGTTTCCTATATCCCTGGTCTGATCTTACCCCCTCCGTTAAATTAAGTTGGTCTATTATCTGATTCATGTAGTCGAAAACTAATTGTAACTTTATTCCAGACTTAGTATTGCTTTCATAGCCACTGTAGCTAGTACCATAACCTTTATACATCTCTTCCATACTGTTAGGTATAGCTACTGTCCAATAATTTAACACTATTAAATTGCTGTAAGATTTTGCAACCAACTTGCAAGATATTTTTAAAGAGAATCACAGATTCATTATACATCCTTTTCATAAATTCCACTGCTTCTTCAGTAAATCTAAACTTGTTTTGTTATATCTATCGAGTCCTCGTTTAGTAATTGAAACATTGTTTCTACGCTACAATTATCAACTCCTATATTACCCAAGACCATGGCTTTTACGAATGATGAACCTTTTAGCTTTCTCTTTCTTTTTATAAACCTTGTTGTAATTGAGATTTTCTCTGCTTTTTCATTAAAAAATTCTTTGAGCTTTTTTGATAAGCAAGTTATTTTATTCATTGGTTCTCTCACTAAAAGTATATCTGGGAGAACTTATACCTTATTATTCTATCTCTTTCATACCTTTATTTCCTTAACTTGACGCGTATGGATACCACTACACTGTGAATTATACACCTAGTTCATATTTTTCTACGCTTATTTTATATTCCCTAAAACAGAAAAAGCCTTCCTCTTCCTACTCTTTCTTCCTTGGCTAATCCATAGTTAGCGTCTTTTGCACATGTGCGTTGCATTTTTTAATCTTCTTTAAAAACTTGACAATACATGACAACACTGGTATGCTAAAAATATAGTTTTTGTGAGGTATTTATGGTTAACAATAAAGAAAAACATCAAATAGCGTTTTGCGTTTCAGCCGTTACATTCTTAGCTGGATTATCATTAATCGCAACTGCAATTGCAGTGGGTACCGTACCTGCTATAGCTGCTTGTCTAGTGATAGGAGGAATTTTGACTGTCTTGTCTGGTGTGCAAGCAGTAGAAAGCTATTTATTTTTACGAAACAGCGAGAAAACTTTGAATAAACTGATAAGTAATATACGCGATGAACCAGAAAGTAAACTTTTTATAGAGAGGATTTTGCAACCGTTCATTGAACTTTTTAGTGAGCTTAAGCAACATAATTAAAGTACACTAAGCTTTAAGCATAGAAACCACTTTATCGTAACTTGGCAATGATTCAATTTCTCCAATTGCAGCTAGAGTGGTTTTTTCATGCTGAGATAACAATTCTTCTGCTGCTTTTTTTACGTTAGCAGTGGTAACTGCACTAATTTTTTCTATTAATTCATTTTTACTGATGTACCTATTATAGTTACCGTAGTAGTGTCCCAATGTTTCAGCACGTGAGCTAACACTTTCGCGTGACATTAAAATTTGGGATTTTACTCGCTCTTTCACTCTATTTACTTCTTCTTCCTTCAGATCATCTGTAGACAACTTCTTCAACTCTGTCGTTATAGATTTTAAAAGCTTATCTAAGTTACTACTGTCTGTACCAGCAAAAATGGAAAACATTCCTGTATTAGTATAGCTGGAATTAAATGAATAAACAGAGTAAGCTAATCCCTGCTTTTCCCTTACTTCCTGGAATAAACGTGATGACATTCCGCTCCCTAATATAGAATCAAGCACTTGAAACGTGTGATATTTATCGTCATGGCGAGAAACACTAGGTAGACCAATTAGCAAGTGTACCTGATCTAATTTACGATGTTCTAAATACTCACCACCAGTACAGCTCGCATTTTGGCTTTTTTTCAGCTTTTTAGAATGAATCTTTGAGAGAAAATCTTTGGTTAATGCAACAACTTCTTCATGTTCAACATTTCCTGCAACGGCAAATAGCATATTCTCACCAAAGTAATGCTCATTTATGTAATTATCTAGATCTCCTCGAGTAAAAGATTTTACAGTATTTTGCGTGCCTAAGATTGACCTACCAAATGGTTGGTCTTTATAAGCTGCCTCAAAATATTTGTCGAAAATAATGTCACTTGGTGAATCATTAGTTTGAAAAATCTCTTGTATTACAACACCCTTCTCACGTTCCAATTCATCTTCTGGAAACGTGGAATTCATCAATATATCTATTAATATATCAATACCAGTTTTTATGTCTTTCTTGAGGACCTTTGCATAATAGGTGGTGCTTTCCCTACCGGTGCTAGCGTTGAAAACTCCACCTATGTCATCAAAAGCTTTTGCAATTTCAAAGGCAGTTCTTGTCTTCGTCCCTTTGAAAGCCATGTGTTCTAAAAAATGGGATATTCCATTTTGCTTTGCACTTTCTGCTCTACTGCCAACACCAACTCGTATGCTTAAAGCTACGGAATCAATATCACGCACCTGCTCAGTTATTATGCGCAGACCATTATCTAATTTTGTTACCCGGGGTATATTCATCTCATATATTCTTCTAAGTTCTCTTCTGCAAAATCCCAATTAATCAAATGATCAAGGAAAACTTTTATGTAGTCAATTCTACGGTTTTGACAATCTAAATAATAGGCGTGCTCCCACACATCCATAGTGAGTAGTGGCACTTGGCCATAAATTATTGGCAAATCTGCATTTGGAGTCTTGGTGATTTTGAGCTTTCCTAACCTACCTTTTTCGAGCACTAACCATACCCATCCACTGCCAAACTGGCTTACTCCATGACTCAAAAATTCTTCATAAAATTTATCAAAGCCACCGATATCGTCTTGAATTTTTTTTGCTAAAAGACTACCATCTTTAGGCTTACCACCACCATTTTTTTTCATTGAATTCCAATAAAAAGTATGGTTCCAAACTTGTGCTGCATTATTAAATATAGGCAAGTTGCCGCTATTACCATGCACTTTTGTTATTAATTCTTCAATTTTTACATGTTGATAATCTGTATTTTCAACTAGCTCGTTGAGTTTATTTAAATATCCTTTATGGTGCTTATCATAATGAAAATCTAAGGTTTTTGCAGATATATAAGGCTCCAAAGCTGTTTTATCGTATGGTAATTCAGGTAAAGTAAAACTCATAAAAACCTCTTTATTTCTAACCTACTTGGATAGTAGGGCAATATATGCTTTTGTGCAACATATAATTAATAGCTAAAACATTTAGGTATCTATTGCATTATTCTAAATTATACTACAATAACGATTATTATATAAGCCATAGAAATGGATTAAATGCAAAAGTTACTTGACACCCTTCGCCAACCCCCTTATCATGAAACTGAAGCTATTTATTTATCTTCTCTGTACAGATTAAGTGACAAAAAAAACTCACGTATCTGGCGTCTCGTGCTTAATTTTTTGCACTATGTGCACCTTATGTCTTTAAAATTTCTACCTATATAAGCTGAAACGCGCTTATAAAGCGTTTAAAACATAAAAAACGCCAATATTTTAAAGCGGATAATAACCCCAGGGCTTCTTTTGCCTTTTTCTCCGCTTGGTAAATTTCTTAATGTTTATACGGAAGGTGTCATTCCAGCGCGTGACGCTGGAATCCAAAAAAAAGGATGATGTCATCCGAGTAGCTGACACTGGGATGACAAAAAAAAGGAGCACTGGGATGACATCATAGGGGCGCTGGCCTGACAATCGTCACTCCGCTACGTGTTAGCGGGATCTAGAGATACCGTGACGGTATGACAAGGGAGAACAGTTGTATTCCTGCACAATTTATTCTCATGACAAAAACGTCTTAACTTTCTCTCTACTTTTTCTGGGTAAGGTCAATTTTGTGAAAAAATGGATTGAATTATAGGCAGATTTGGCTATTATTTGTAATACATGGGTATTAGGTAAAATGTTTAAATTTGATCCTTTATCATTAGCTCGAATTCAGTTTGCCTTCACAATAGGCTTTCACATTATATTTCCTGCTTTCACGATCGGGCTTGCAAGTTTTCTAGCCTTTTTGGAATGGTGTTGGCTTAAGACTGGTGATACACGTTTCCGTGATGTTTATAAATTCTGGATCAAGATTTTTGCCGTTGCTTTTGGCATGGGGGTGGTATCTGGAGTTGTAATGTCATATCAACTTGGTACCAATTGGTCGATTTTTTCTGACCGCATAGCCAATGTTCTCGGCCCTCTATTTTCCTTTGAGGTTTTAACAGCCTTTTTTCTGGAGGCATCTTTTTTGAGTATTATGCTATTTGGATGGAATAGAGTAAGTTCTCGTATGCACTTTGCTTCTACTTGTATTGTTGCAGTGGGAACGCTTATTTCAGCTTTTTGGATTATTGCGGCCAACAGTTGGATGCAAACACCCGCTGGATTCACGATTGGTGAGAATGGTCTCCTATATCCAACCAATTGGTTAGAGATTATTTTTAATCCTTCTTTCCCTTATCGCTTTGTTCATATGGTAACAGCAGCCTATCTTACAACAGCTTTTGTGGTTGGTGGTGTAGGAGCATTTTATCTTTGGAGAAAACGACATGCTCCTCAAGCAAGAATTATGCTTGGTATGGCAACCATTATGGTAGCTTTAGCTGCACCATTTCAGCTGTTCATGGGAGATAGGCATGGATTAAATACACTAAAGCATCAACCTGCTAAGATTGCTGCAATGGAAGGTATATGGGAAACCGAAAAAGGGGCTGGCTTACTTTTATTTGCTTATCCGGATCAGCAAAATGAAATTAATCACTACGAGATAAAAATTCCTAATCTTGCCAGCTTGATCTTAACACATGATTTTTTAGGAGAAGTAAAAGGATTAAAGGAATGGAAAAAAGAAGATAGACCACCTGTAGTATGGGTATTCTGGTCCTTCCGTATAATGGTTGGAGTTGGAATTTTAATGATCATAATTGGGTCAGTAAGTGTTATACAGTATCTTCGTGGCAAATTATTCCAAAGTTGTTTCTTACATGGATGGTGGATATCAATGATGCCGTCTGGGTTCATAGCGTTACTTGCAGGTTGGTTTACTACTGAAATTGGCCGTCAACCTTACACTGTATATGGAATTATGCGCACAATTGAATCATTTTCATCTGCGATTACCGGTCCTCAGGTTGCATGGTCTTTGATTGCATTTATCGTTATGTATACCCTTATATTTGGAGCAGGTAGTTACTATATTCTGAAACTTATATACAAAGGAATTCCTGTCATTAAAGAAGAAGAGCAATTTTATAAACACGGTATTGGAGCTTCAGTGATTGATGCTGGTACATCTGGAAAGGACAACAATCATGTTTGATTTTTCTTCCTTAATTAATTTACCCCTAATCTGGGGATTACTAATTGCCATAGCTGTTTTACTGTATATTTTAATGGATGGGTTTGATTTAGGTATTGGTATTTTACTTCCTTTTGCACCGTCAGATAAATGCCGTGATCACATGATAAGCTCAATTGCACCATTTTGGGATGGAAACGAAACATGGTTGGTATTGGGTGGTGGAGGGTTGTTTGCTGCTTTTCCTCTTGCATATTCAATATTAATGCCTGCTTTTTATATTCCAATCATTATTATGCTGCTTGGCCTTATAGTGCGCGGAGTATCCTTTGAGTTTCGTTTTAAGGCAGAAGGAAAATACAGGCGATTATGGGATTATGCCTTTCATTTTGGGTCACTTGGTGCTGCATTTTGCCAAGGCATGATTTTAGGTGCATTTATACATGGTGTAGAAGTAAACGGACGCAACTTTTCTGGTGGCCAATTTGATTGGGCAAGTGCTTTTAGTGTAATGACAGGCATTGCTGTGATATTTGGATATGCACTTTTAGGTTCTACATGGCTCATAATGAAGACAGAAAATATAACACAAGAATGGGCACGCAAGGTTGCTTCTTATACGCTTGGTTTTGTAGGTATTTTCATGGGACTAGTGAGTGTAGTGACACCATTTTTAAATGAACGCATTAAAAACTTTTGGTTTAGCATGCCAAATTTTTATTATTTATTTTCTATTCCATTACTCACATCTTGGCTATTTTTCATGCTGTGGTTTGATCTTCAGAATACTAAACGGGAGTACCGTCCATTCTTTCTCAGTATTGCTATTTTTTTTATGGGATATTTAGGTTTAGGAATTAGTATCTACCCATGGATTATACCTTTTCAATATACCATTCTGGATGCAGCCGCTTCTGGGCCAAGTTTATCTTTAATGCTCATTGTTATAATACCGCTTTTACCAATCATTTTAACTTACACTGGTTATTGCTATTATGTCTTTCGTGGAAAATCAAATTATGAACACACATATTAAGGAGTTAGTGACCTTATGGTTAAAACGTTACCCTTAAATCAAGCAGTCGTTCAGGCAATGGCGTCAACTCAAGAACCTTCATTAGCAAACCCTCCTATGGATTTTCTGAAAAGTTTTTGAGTATATTGTATTTTTAATTTGTAGAATAAGTTTTTTTTCCTTTTTGCATGCTAACCAAAAAGGGTTCTGTCATCCTTCTTGTCATATAAGTAGCTTGACGCGGGCATTCAGTTTTCTTTATAATTTTCTTTGTGAAAGAACAAAAATGCTTATTTGTAACCATAGCTGGCTTACCAAATGCTGGGAAGTCTACATTAATTAACAGCATCATAGGCAAGAAAATTGCAATTGTCACCCCTAAAGTGCAAACAACAAGGACGCAAATAAGGGGTGTTGCAACATGCAACAACACACAAATTGTCTTTACTGACTCCCCAGGAATTTTCTCAGCAGAAACAAAACTTGAAAAAGCTTTAGTCAAATCTGCATGGTCGGCAGTTAAGGATAGTGACATCACTTTGTTGCTTGTTGATGTAAGCAATTATTTGAAAAATATAGAAAGAATTAAGACTATATTTATGCGGCTGCAGCGCACAAAAGGCAGATGCATTTTGGTTATCAATAAAACTGATTTGGTAAAAAGGCCTGAATTAAAGATGGCGCATGAGCATCTGAATTTGCTTTATAAATTTGAAAAGGTTTTTATGATATCAGCATTAAAGAATGATGGACTTTCTGATTTGATGAATTACTTGTCTGAAGTTGCATCGGTGAGCCCCTGGTTTTATGAAGAAGATCAAATAACCGATTCCTCGACAAATTTTTTATCAGCAGAAATTACGAGAGAAAAATTATTCTTGAACTTGCGTGAAGAATTGCCATACTCTACAGCTGTTATAACTGAACAATTTGAGGAAAAAAAAGATAAGAGTTTAGTCATCAAACAGATCATATTTGTGTTGAAAGATAGTCATAAAAAAATAGTACTAGGAAAAGATGGCAGTAATATTAAAAAAATTAATACCGAAGCGCGTGCTGAACTAGAAAAATTATTTGAGTGCAAGGTACACCTCTTTTTATTTGTGAAAGTGCGACCTTGGATCGACCGTCCGGAGGAGTATATAGGCAATGCTTAATTCTTTATTGGTATTTGATATTGAAACTATACCAGATGTAAATTCCTGCAAAAATTTACTCAATATTAGTGATGATAGTAGTGTAGAAGAGAAGAGGGATGCATTAACAAAATATCATCTTGAAATAACAAACGGGCAAAACTCTTTTCTGCGTCAGCCTTTTCACCTTGTTGTAGTTATTAGTTTTTTACTTTGCAATATAAGCTACCAGAGTGGTTATGAAGTGTTCACACTGCAAGAAATAAGATCTGGAGGCACACTAAATTCCAGTGAAAAGGAGCTAGTGAAAGGATTTTTTAACTACATATCAGAGAAAAAGCCAAGATTAGTTTCGTTCAACGGACGCACTTTTGATATACCAGTGCTGAAGTATCGTGCTATGGTCCATGGCATTCAAGCAGAATATTTTCATAAAGCTGGCGATAAGTGGAATAGTTACAATCAGAGATATAGCAGTGATTGGCATTGTGATTTGCTTGAATCCCTCTCTGATTTTGGAGCTTCTGCGAGAGTAAAAATGAACGAAGTTTGTGCAGCATTTAATCTTCTTGGTAAGATTGGAGTTGATGGGTCACAAGTTATGGACTTATACGATAGCGGCAAGATACAAGAGATTCGAGATTATTGTGAAACAGATGTAATTAACACTTATTTGATTTACTTAAGGTTCATGCATCATCAGGGAAGGATTACTACTGAAAGCTACAACAAAAGTGTGGAAGAGCTGCTTTTAGAGTGTGAAAAAAAAGAATACCTAAAGAAATTTAAAGAAGAATGGGAAAGAACTTGTGGTGGAAAAATTTTACTTCCATAGAATAAATAGTCGAGTTATAATGCACTAACAAGCGAACCTCTGTACTAAATTTTGGTTAATGTACACGTTGAGCATATTAAGAAAGTTGCTTTTAAGGTATTGCATTTTACTTTTATTTTCGTTATAAGGTTGCTTTAAGTTGAATTTTCAACGTTTTTATACTATTTACATTTAAGATATGATTTCGAAATTTTTTGGGGGCACTTCATGAAAAAGTCTATGTATACTAGAACTGCTCTAGTTTCTTTATTAACTTTATGTTCTTTCAGCAGTTTTGCAGCTGACTTTCCTGATGAGAGTATGAAGGAAATAAAAAAGCAAGAGAGCACAAAAACTTCTGGAAAAACAGAAGTTATGAAAACATCAAATAAAAAACTGAAAGAAAAGATGGACAGAATATGTAATGCTGATCCAAGAAAAAAAGCTGAAGAGCTTAAGAAAAAAGAGGAGATCAGGCTAGCAAATGAGAAAAAAGCAAAGCTTATAGAGGATTCAAAAGCGAAAGCTCTAAACGCTAAGAATTCTAATATAGAAAAAGGTAAAGTTTCAAAAACTAAGCGTTCTAAAACTAAGAATGCTAAAGTTGAAGCTAAAGATGTAAAGAAGGATATAAAAGTTGTTAACAAAAATACAGAGGAAAAAGGTAAGGCAAGTCCTGTTGTTTCAGTTGGTGGAGTTGATATTGTCGATACCAATCAAGGGCAAAGTAATTTAAGAATAACTTTTGGTGGTGTTGTTGATGTTCAAGGTTATGGCAAAGCTGGACCAAGTGGCGCAGATTATAAACGTTATAACGTTATGCCAAACAGATCTACAGAGTATTATAATGCCACTCCAGATATAACAAGAGGAGCAAATCCAATATTCTATGAAGGAATAGGAAATATTGGTGACTACAGCAACGATATGGGTATGATTGCTGACGCGATATTGCACCTCAGAGCAGAAAATAAGAATGAAGATTTAGGTCTTCTTTATGGTGCTGACGTGCAGTTTCATGTTCCAGTGACCGAAGGTAAGGGAGCTTCACAGGGTGTTTATGCTGCAAAAGGCAGAAGTGCGCATGTGTTTGTTAACTCAAAATATGGTGACGTGAAGCTTGGTTACCAATTTGGTCCTGAGGCTCTGATGAGGCTTGATGCAACAAGAATTGCGACTGTTGACGGAGCTGCAGATAGTGACTGGTTCAGAAAAGTGAACTTAGAAGGAAGCGCTGCTAGCTTTCCATTTTATGTAACACCACGTCTTTACACTGAAAGTTTTTCGAGTGAAAGTGAAAAATTCTCTTTCCGCATGGCAGGGAAATATAACAAAGGCGTTATGACTACACTGCCGTTTAGAGTTGCCTACTACTCACCAAATTATATGGGCGCAAGGTTTGGCATCAGTTATGCACCTCGTTATGATAGTAGCTTGTTTATTGTGAAAGAAAAAGAAGAGGAAAACGATAAGGTAAAAGATAAGATAAGGCATGTCGGTCCAGACTATGAGCACATATTAAGTGCTGGTGCATCATATGAATATGACTTTGATAAATATAATGTAAAAGTTAAAACTTCTGCAGTTGGTGAGTATGGCTTTCCAAAGCAACCAAGTAAAGATAAGCATCTTTATAAGGAATTTGTGGAGTATAATGACCTGATGGGTGTTAATTTTGGTGTAAGCGCTGATTATAAGATTAATGAAGATCAAGGCGTAAAGTTTGCTGCCTCTTTTGCATACTTGGGCAAATCTGGTCAACCGAAGGGTATTAAAAAATTAATTGGTGATACCTATACGGAAATTGATAGTAAAGATGCTACTGATGGCAAAAGAGTGGAAGGGCTGAAAGCTCAATTTGGTAAAGATAGTATAGGTACCATGTATTGGACTGTAGGAGCTGGGTATCAACATGAGAATATCTACACAAGTTTGACGTATTTTGGCAGCAGAATGAATGACAAAGATATGCTTCATGATGGCGCACTTGGCGTTCAATATGATCTGTCTCCTGCATGCAGTAAAAACAAATTTGTTCCTTACGCAGCTCTCCATTATTTTATGACTAACGAAACAGGTAAGCTGAAAGATGAGTCTGATGCTGATGTACCTTCTAACCAAGGAATTCTCCTTCTTACTGGTGTGAAGTTTTCTTTCTAACCAGCCAGTACACACCACAGTTAACTGTGGTGTATTCTTGTCTGTTAGTGTTTATTTGTCGATCAAATAAACATATGGTGTCCTCTCTCCTGTCGTCCCAGTGCGTGACACACAACTGTACGGACATTGTGATTTGAGGACACTCCACCAAGAAGGATGTCATCCCAGTGCCCAGACACTGGGATCCAGCTTTCCATGCAACTTCATCAAAAGCGTTTTTCAGCATAAGATCAGCCACTTTTTATGCTCACCAAATCAGTTTGCTTACTTACAAGCAAAATTTCCTGGATTCCAGTGTCAAGCACTGGAATGACATCCTATGGTCACCGGAATAACGCTTTATGGCTACTTATACCAATTCTCATTATTAGTGAATCAAATAAGCGATATTGTAGAGTTATTTAATTGTGGAGTGAGAAAGAAAGGCAATAGTATGGCTTTTTTTCCATTGTTATCTATCCGTTTATTGTGCAGTGGGAATTGGTATTAGATGATGAGAAAAGAACACACTGCCCTTATTCTACTGGCCGTATAGCTACTTTCAAATTTAATCAATTAAGCAGGAGGCCCCTATGCAAACCACACTAAAAATCATTTAGCTGGAGAATTACTTACCACTGCTACGTGCTGGAAATTAAAGCTCGCAGGTGGAGAAGTAATGGGATTCACTGACTATGATGAAGACTTAAATATTGATAATATACTCTATAAATCTTCAAGTGGATTTACAGCCAGTAGTATAATATTAAACAGCGATTTAAAGACTGATAATTTGGAAATTGAGGGAATATTAAATAGTGTTGATATCAAAGAAAAAGATGTTTTATCAGGAAAGTACGACTTTGCAAATATTGAGATATTTCTTGTGAATTATAAAGACTTGACCCAGGGAACAATGAATCTACATTCAGGAATTTTTGGTAAAGTGACATTAAGTAGTGGAAGATTTATTGCTGAAATTAGAGGGCTCTCAGCAAAGCTTGAGAGAAGCATAGCAGAATTATACTCTCCTGCATGCAGAGCACAATTTTGCGATGATAAATGTAAAGCCGATACTAAAAAATTTAGTAAAATAAGTACAATCACTAAAGTAATAGATGAAAGAAGATTTGAAGACACGAATTTAACTGAGAGTGATGAATATTATAAGCACGGAGTAGTAAAATTCTTTGGCTCAATAGCGTTTGAAGGTGTAGTAAAAGAATATAAAAATAAAGTAGTTACGTTGTTTACTTCGCCTCCATACCAAATTTTTGCTGGAGATAAATATTCAATACTCGCAGGTTGCGATAAAACATTTCCAACTTGCAGAAGCAAGTTTAACAATACTGTGAATTTTCGTGGTGAACCCTATATACCAGGTTTTTATATTGTTTAGCAGTACAATTTTCAATATTATGAATAAGCATGGAAAGGTGGCTGAGTGGTCTAAAGCACACGCTTGGAAAGCGTGCACATATGAAAATATGTCGGGGGTTCGAATCCCCCCTTTTCCGTATGTTACTTCTAGAATAGTATAAAACCCCCGGTCGCGCACACAACTGTACGAACATTGTAATATGGTACAATGTTACAACTATGCGGTGGTAATTTACGATAAATTCATGTAGCCATTTCAAATTTAGCCATACCAATGTCAGTAAATTGATTAAGCAAATAACACTTGAGTAGCAGTTCCTTCCCACGATTAATTTCAGATTTGTTCCGAAAATTAAACCCGAATGTTTGTTTCAGTCGCGAGAAAAAACTTTCTACATAAGATCTTTTTCCGTAGTTTGTTTGCCTTTTCCACCTCTTCATTCCATCTTCGCTGTATGACTTTATTAGTCTAATTGCAGCATTTCTCTCTGCCATACTTTGGATGCTCTGCTGCATTGTTTTTTTGGAGGAATTTTTATCTTTATGCCGCATTCATCACACAATTTATAGAGTTTATGTCTGTCATATGCTCTGTCTGCATATAGTGCTTTTATGGCATGCTGAAAATTAACTCCTTTAAGTAAATCGCAAGCTCCATAGTGATCAGACCGTTACTGTATTCTGCAGCTATGGCTTTTTTGCTGTTTATATTCAACATTACATGCAATTTTCTTGTCTGTTCATAGCCACGATATTTTCTGTCAGCGCTATTTTCCTTGCTGTGTGTTGTTATAAATGCTGATGCTTGTGCTATCTATGGCAATTTCGATATCTTCCATATTATTTTCTGCAATCATTGATCTTAATATTAAGTTTTTTTTGAAGCTTGCGAATAGCTGATAACTGCCAAATCTCTTCCTATTTGTTGCAAATATCCTTTTATAAACCCGACTGTTTGTCTTAAGCCAATTCTAAAAAGATTAACGATTATATGCACTAAAATCACAACTTTATCACTATAAATATAGTTGCCGCCCTGCATTTTTGGACTATTTTCATACCAATTTTCGATAGCTTTATCGATGTAACGAAAAATATTTCCTCTTTTTTCTAGAAATTTGTTATATTCATGGCAGTTACTAACTCTCATTTTTTGTGGCATATTTTTCCTTAAGCGGTTAAATGGCTATTTTATAATGAATTTTGTCAGTAGCCACCAGATTTTTTCAGTTGCGATGCAACAGAGCCATCCCAGTGTCAAGCACTGGGATGACAGGAAAAGAGGCTATTTGGATGACATCTTTCTTCTTGGTATAAATTACTTTTATATCTCAATGTTCGTACAGCTATGCACGTTGCCGCATAGTGGATGAGGTGTACTACCTCTGAGAGTATACATTATCTCACATAATAATATAATACTTCGTTCATAAATCAACGTTTTTAACATGCAGCAAGAACATTTCCGTTGTAATTAAGGTTCTTAAGATGTATATTAATGAATCTTGTTTTCAATAAATAATGAAAGTAATAATTGTCATGATAATGTTATTGTGTAGCAGTTACACAATGGCAAGCGAGAGAATAAGTCTAGTGGATAAAAAACTATCTCAAGGATATGTAGCTCCAGTGCTTACAGAAAATAGCGTTATTTTATCAGACAAGCACGGCGCTTTATATTCCTTTGATATTGATAACTCAAAGGCTATGAATTGGAAATTACACCTCTCACACAGAAAAAAAATTAGTAACATGAGCCTATTGCGTCACAGAGGAAACGTTTTCTTTATAGTGGATAACGTTCTACACACAATAGATGCAAAAACCGGCGAGATTCAGTGGGAAAAAGAATTGAGAGCTCCAGTAAGAGGGAAAGCAGCAGTAATAAACAATAAATTGGTAGTATTGACTATTGATAATTATCTGTACGTGTTTGACATAAAAGATGGCAGCTTCGTTTGGACTTATCAAAACGGCATCAATGAGGTTCGAGGTTTGTATTCCATATCGCCAGCAATTTCTAATGATAAAATAATAGCACCATTTTCAAATGGTGAGTTAATAGCTTTTAATGAAGACGGTAAAAAATTGTGGAGCCAAAAATTGGCTACAAACCTTTTGGATACACAGCTCACAGATGTAACTACTACACCGAGAGTGCTTGGCGATACTTTAATAGCTACAAATAATTCTTATATTTATGGTATTGACGTAAAATCAGGAAATATTTTATGGTCAAAGTCACTGCAAGTAAAAAGTGTATCAGACATTGAATCATATTACAGTCCTCTTATTCCTGCAGAGAAACAAAAAGAAGGCGGAAGAATTTTTATAGTTACTAAAGATGATAAAATAATTGGCCTGGATATAAAAAATGGAGAAATAGTCTGGGCATCTGATTTAATAGAAAATACGCAACTATTTGCTCCAATTATGCATGCCCATACACTGTGGGTGACAAGCAATAAAAGTTCAATGTTTGCTTTTCCGGGATCTGAAAGTGCAGGAAAGGTAGTAAAAGTACCTGGTAATGTGTTTCACACTCCAGTGTTTACTCGCAATAAGATATATGTAACAACTGAGGAAAAAGGTGTTTATTCTTTAGAAAATAGGTTTGTTTTTTATGACTGATTATGATTTAATTGTTATAGGTGGTGGCCCAGGAGGCTATAAGTGCGCTATCGCTGCTGCAAAGCTTGGATTAAAAGTTGCCTGTATAGATAAAAATAGCATTTTTGGTGGTACGTGCCTGCGGGTTGGGTGCATACCCTCCAAAGCATTGCTTCATTCTTCCTATCAGTATGCTCACACGAAAAATGATCTGTCGAAGCTTGGCATAAAAATTAAGGATGCAAGTTTCGATTTAAAAGAAATGCTAGGTTATAAGGACGCCAGAGTTCAGGAACTTGGAAAAGGTATAGAATATCTGTTTAACCTTCACAAAATCACTAAAATCAATGGGCTTGCTTCTTTTGATCAAGGCAATCTTGAAGTTTCAGTTGAAGGCAAGGCACTGAAAACAAAAAATATAGTAATTGCAACCGGTTCTGACGTTATTTCTCTGCCAGGAATTAATATCGATGAGAAAGACATTATTTCTTCCACCGGTGCACTATCTTTAACTGAAGTACCAAAAAAACTTGTCGTAATCGGAGCCGGGGCAATAGGGCTTGAAATGTCTTCTGTATGGAGGAGGCTAGGGTCTGAAGTCACTGTAGTAGAATTTTTTGACAGAATCGCTGCAGCAATGGATGGAGAATTAAGTAAGTCTCTACTTTCTAGTCTACAAAAACAAGGAATAAAATTTTTACTTAGCACTAAAGTTGAGGAGATAAAACAAAGTAGTAATTCTTTGAGTGTGAAAGTTTGCTCTGTAAAAGATAATCAAACAAACACTATAGAGGTGGATAAGGTGCTGGTTGCAGTAGGACGCAAACCATGCACTGAGAATCTCGGTATTGATGAAAAAATAGAAAAAGATAATCGCGGTTTCGTTCAAGTTAACAACAGATATGAAACTAATGTGAAAGGAATATTTGCTATTGGTGATGTGATCGGTGGAGCAATGCTTGCTCATAAAGCAGAGGAAGAAGGAGTGGCAGTTGCAGAGATAATAGCAGGACAGTCACCTCACGTTGATTATGGAATCATACCATCTGTCATTTACACTCACCCTGCGGTTTCTTCGATTGGTAAAACCGAAGAGGAACTCAAAAATGCTGGCCGTAAGTACAAAGTTGGTAAATGTCAATTTGCTGCAAACGGCAGAGCAAAAATCACTGATGATGCTGAAGGATTCGTGAAAGTGCTGACTTGTAGCAGAGCAGATACAATACTAGGTGTGCATATCATAGGAGCATACGCTGATACGCTGATCAACGAAGCAGCGGTTGCAATGGCATATGGTGCAGCAGCAGAGGATATATACAGAATTTGTCACTCTCATCCTGATATAAATGAAGCCTTTCGAGATGCGTGCATCGATGCTTTCTTTAAAAAATAATTGTGGACCTCGGTTCAATCATTGAAAAATGGTATGAGTGGCTGAGGTGTAACAGATCTTATTCACCAAACACTTTAGAGTCATACATGAGGGACTTGAAGGATCTTATAAGTTTCCTAAATACTCACATTGGTGGAGAAGTAAATGTTGGTACTCTGAAAAATTTAAGCATACCTGAGTTAAGAAGTTGGCTTACCTCTCGTTACGCAAGAGGTGTGAATGCAAGATCTAACACTCGAGCACTCTCAGTAATCAGAAATTTCTTCAAGTACATAAAAAATAACCACAATATAGACAATGAAGCTGTATTTTCCTTATCAAGGCCAATTCAGAGAAGAACTCTGCCCAAAGCATTATCAATACCTAATATAAAAACTTTATTGAAAGAAATGAAACTATCCGACCTGGGCGAACCTTGGGTGATAAAAAGAGAAATTGCAATTATCGTCCTGCTATATGGTACAGGCTTAAGAATCAGTGAAGCGTTGAACCTTAGGGTTAGTGATATTAACAATGAAAGTTTAATAGTAACAGGTAAGGGAGATAAACAAAGGCAGGTATTCATTCTTCCGGTAGTAAAAAAATGTATACAGGAATATGTAAAGGCCTGTCCTTATCTTGGCATTAATGATGAAGCACAATATCTTTTTTTGGGAGTAAGAGGAAAAAAATTGGGAAGAACTTATGTGGCCAATCGTTTGCAAAAAATAAGGAGAATGTTAAATTTACCAGAAATTTTATCTCCACATGCATTTCGCCATAGTTTTGCTACTCATTTGCTTCAGGAAGATATTGACATAAGATCAATACAACAACTGCTTGGTCACTCAAGCCTGGAAACTACTCAAATTTACACTCACCTCAATTATCAAGATGTTTTTAACATGTACAAAAATTTTCAGCAGGGCCTGGAGAAGAAATCAAAACTTTAACTTCGTTCTAAACCACCAAGCTGAGTGCTTTCAACATCACTAAGTATTGTGTTTGCTTTATATAAATTACAACATCCTAATAAATAAAAAAGCCAGTGCAACTGCTGTAAAGAAAGCACTTATTATCCCTGGATAATCTTCTATTACTAAACATGCAACAACAGTATATACTCCAAGCAATATAAAACATGCAGAAGCGTAGTTGCTTAGTTTTCTACCAGAAGAAATTGCTTGCGAGGATTTTTCGTTTTTATTACTACGGAGCAGTCTATTTTCTGATAAAAGCCTATCTCTTTCTTCCCTTACTTGTTTCAAATCTCTTTTTAATCGTGAAATTTCGACAGTGTCGCTTGCTCTTCCACACACAATTCTATTAAGTCGAGTTACTTCACTATTTAGATCATTGATTTTTGTTTTTTGAGCCGATTTTTCCTGCCTTAAATCTTCTTTTAACTGTGAAATTTTGTCAATGCCTCTCGTTCTTTCGCGTACGACCCTATCCAGCTCTCGTTCTTTTTCTATGAGTTGAGCTTTCGTTCTTTCAAGTTCACCTTTAAGTTCTTGTATAACTTGCTCAGAACCTACCGGTATATCATTCGTACTTGCCAAAGGTTGTAATGTATTTGCAGGAAATTTTTCATTTAGATAATTTACAATAGACTCGATTGGATTATTAACATTTCTCCACGCAGCAATAATAATTGCATAATTCATGAAGTCATTATCTTCTACTAATTTTTTTACATCATCTAAATCTTTTTTATTAATAGTACCGGTTAATCGCTCTGTAATAGCTTGTTCAATTGTTTGCTTTAATTGTGCATACTGCTCGTAACTAAAATCTAGGTCTTTATGTTTTAAAAGTTTTGTCAATACTTCTTTTTCATCTTCTGTTATCGTTCGTAAACATAATCGAATAATTAAGCTAAGTGGTGTTTTTATTCTTCCATCTTGGGTTCTTCTCCAGCAATTAGGATGAAGCTCTTGATTCAATAGTGTTTTCGCTTGGCAAATATTTCCGCTAGAAAGAGCAGCTAATAATTCTTTTCCTTTCTGTGCTTTTTGTATTTCTATTATCAAATGCCCAGTACGATTTTGTCTAGCACATTCCTCAGGATTTTGATGGTTTTTATTGGTTAGATAAGTGTTTATGTTTGGATGACTTAGTAAGAGTTGTAAAGTTTTCTTTTATTGAAAGCACATTGCTAGATGCAAAACTGTATTGTTATTATTTTGTTCAGAAATATTAACATCTATGCTCCGGTGCAGTAGGAGCAACCTAATCATATTCTGATATTCTTTTTCTGTTTCAGAGCCTGCAGACAAATTAATAACTATGGACATCAAAGGTGTCATGCCTTCTTTATCAAACGCATTAACATCCGCACCTTCTGCTATAGCTTGTTTAAAAGCTTCTAGATTTTCATCATCAATAGCTTTAAATAACTTTTGTGTCGGTGCATCTAGAGTTCTCTGATATCTGTAACCATTAGTATTTGTCCTATTCTCTCCATAAAGCATATTAAACCTACCTAATAATTTACTAATATAATTATGTAAAAGAAAAGGAAAATTGCAAGCGATTTATCTATAGCTAACCCAAGAAAGGTGTCATACCGCCGCGGTACCTCAGCATAGATTCCGCTAACAAGTAGCGGAATGACGAATTTTTGTTTTTAAAATTATCGGTAAACTTAAGTCACCTTAGCTATAAAATCCTAATTCTGAGTTAATTAATTACGACTCTAAAAACTTCTCTGCATCAAGTGCAGCCATGCACCCTGTTCCTGCTGCAACTACCGCCTGACGATATATCTTATCTTGAACATCACCTGCAGCAAACACTCCTGCCCTACTAGTTAAAGCTGTTTCAGGTTTTGTAATTATATAACCCTGCTGATCCATTTCAACAAAGCCTTTAAAAATACCCGTATTTGGTGCATGCCCGATTGCAATGAACACTCCATCCACTTTTAATTCTTGGGTTTCTGCTGATTTAATCGCAATACCAGCAACCCTTTTTGGATTTTCTTCTCCAAGAATCTGCTCTACGGTATGGTTCCACATTACTTTTATTTTATCATTTTTAAAGAGCCTATCTTGCATTACTTTTTCCGCTCTTAATTTATCACGCCTGTGTATTAATATCACTTCTTTGGCAAATCGAGTTAAAAATATTGCTTCTTCAACAGCAGTGTTTCCACCACCAATCACAGCTACAACTTTATTCCTAAAAAATGCACCATCACAAGTTGCACAAGCTGAAACTCCGTAACCTTGAAATTCCTTTTCACTCTTGAGACCAAGCCACTTCGCTTGCGCACCAGATGCAATTATAATTGCATCTGAGTAGTAGTCATTAGTATTACCAGAAGATCTAAACCTATACTCATTAGAATCCTCAAGTTGTTCAACGCTTTTTATCTCATCATCTATTATTTTTGCTCCAACCTTTTCTGCATGCAACCTCATTTGCTCCATTAGTTCTGGACCCTGTATTGAAACAAAACCAGGATAGTTTTCAACATCTGTAGTAATTGTAAGCTGACCACCAGGCTGCATTCCTGTTACTACAATTGGCTCTAAGTTTGCACGTGCTGCGTATATAGCGGCAGCATAACCCGCTGCCCCAGATCCAATAATAAGAACTTTTGTACTAAATTTATAATTCTTCACTGTATGAGTTTAGATAATCAGCTACTCCTTCATCGCTTGCCTGCATTGCTGGCTTACCTTTTTTCCACCCTGCTGGACACACCTCACCATGCTCTTCATTATGTTTAATTGCATCAACGATTCTAACGAATTCATCGATATTACGCCCTAAAGGCAAATCATTTATCGATTGATGACGTACAATAAATTTATCATCAATAACGAAAGTTGCTCTCAGCGCAATTGAGTCATCATATAAGACCCCATAGTCTCTTGATATAGACTTTTTGATATCAGACACTAAAGTGTAGCTAATCTCTCCAATACCACCATCATTAACTGGAGTGTTTCGCCATTTATAATGTGAAAATTTTGAATCTACACTTATTCCTATCACTTCAACACCACGCTTTGCAAACTCATTTATTCTATTATTGAGCGATATCAATTCAGTTGGGCAAACAAAAGTAAAATCAAGTGGATAGAAAAAAAGGACAGCATACTTATTTTTTATGCGCTTACTCAGACAGAAATCATCAACAATTTCTCCGTCAGAGAGAACAGATGAAGCAGTAAAATCGATAGCAGATTTTGTTACAAGATTCATAATTAACCTATTCTTTTAAAATAACTTCAATTCTACATCTTGATAAACTTATATGCAAGTTTTCTTTGGTTTTAGTCCTATAAAAACTTCCTAAAATAGCTCTTCTTTTTTACCGATAAGATACAATCCAGGTTGGAATACTGAGTTGGTGAGTATAAAATTCTACGTCATGCCACCGCGAACCGTCATACCGCCACGGTATCTCAGCCGCTCACAAGTAACGGGATGACGGTTGTCGTTTAGCTATAAATGTTAAAAATTTGCCAAACGAAAAAAAAGGCAAAAGAAACCCTAGGGTAGCTAGTTATTCACTATCCATTTTTTAAGTTGGCGTTTTTTATGTTTTAAATAGCGCATTTTAGCTTATATTAGGTAAAAACCTAGAAGTTTTATAAAGACATAAGGTGCACATAGTGCAAAAAATTAAACACGAGACGCCAGATACGTGGGTTTTTTTGTCATTTAACCTGTACAGAGAAGATAAATAAATAGCTTCAGTTTCATGATAAGGGAGTTGGCGGAGTTTGTCAAGGAAGTTTTTCGTTTCTATAGCTACTTGAATAACGGCTACAATGTTTGTACAGCTATGTACATAGTGCTGGAACCAAAAAAAAGAACCAAGTAGCCTTGGCTACTTGGATGACAAAAGGTAATACAAGAAATCTATTGGCTCTCGTATATCTTAGTGAAACTTAACAAGTTTATCTATAGTTTTAGTGATGATTCTTGGAGTATCCGGAGAAACTGCTGAGCTCAGCCTATTTAACCGCTCTATAGCGAACTCGCTATTCTCATTTGCTATGAAATCACATAAAATATTTTCTATATCCTTAGTAACACTTTCATGCTTTCTCAGAGGATGATTATGTGGATACCTACTGATGGTTTTGATACTGGAATACTCAACAAAAGCTTGATCCTTAAAAGCAAGTTGTCTCAATTTCTCTTTGAATTTTCCTTCTTCCTCTTTTGCTAAAAGGCGAGACTTTATCAGTGATTTTATAATCAAATTTATAGCTTGACGTATTTCAGAATGCACTATAACTTTAATGGTATTTTCTTCTACTATACAATCATAAATATTTTTTTCGCTCTGTAACGACTCTATTAATTTCTTGCTACTTTGTGAATTCAATTCCAAATTCTCCTCACTCATAGGAGTTATTATGAAGGTGTTCTTACTCACTCTGATGTTAAATTGTGGAGAGCCTTCAGAAAAGGAAAATGCTACATCCTTAAATTCAAGTGCATGATTGTATGCAGCGAAAAGGGTGTGTGCTATAACACTGCTGGGCACCTTCATTCCATGTTTACTCAGGTGGTTCAATACATTTTTAACCTCATGATATGTAAAGTCTGTATCTTTTAGCAATTCAACAACTTCTATGCCGTTGTGTTGTTTATACTCCATTCTCACTTCTTCTGTAAAAAGTGTTTTAGCTGCTATATGTTTATCAAGCACTGTGAAAATCTTGATGAAATTCTCTAAATCTTGTTTGTTAACTAATTCGATACTAATTAAGTTTCTGCTAATAATTGAAATATTTTTTGTCATTTTTCCCACTAAAAAAACTCACTGAATGCATTATATTTTTAATTCATTAAGAATTGTCTAAAGTGAGCATACTAGTTTTCATTTACGTATTACACGACAAAACAAGATAAAAAGTTACATAAAATCATCATGTGGTATAACACACTCTCCACATTCATCATTGCTGTTTGTGTAGGTTGTGACATCAGTATGATTGTCATTATTATTTAGCATATCATCCAACTTTCCTTCTTTTTCAAGATCCATCAATTTGTCACACCCCCCAATGTGCTTATCGTTGATAAAAATCTGTGGAACTGTTCTAACGTTATACTTTGATTTTATGTCGTTAAATAGATCTGAGTTTTTGAGCACATCAATTTCTTCATACTTCACACCTTTTTTATCTAGTAAATCCTTTACCCTTATGCAGTATGGACAGCCCTTCTTTACATATATCACAACATTTTTCACAATTTATCTCCGTAGCTTACTAAAATATAGTTATTATATATAAGAAACATGTAAAAACATCAAATTGTATGAAAATTATTTATAATTGTGAGCAAGGAATAGAAAATAATATAGCACTAACCTTCGGAAATTTCGATGGCATTCATTTAGGACACGAGTTTGCAATTTCTACTCTAAAGAAGGTAGCACAAGAAAGAGGATTACCCTCTGCAGTTTTAACTTTTGAGCCTCACCCATCAACTGTTTTATTTGGTAGAAACAATTTTAGGTTAATAGACCAAGAACAAAAAAAGGAACTAATCAGCAGCTATGGTATAGATTACTTATATATTATTAATTTTAATAGAGGTTTTTCTGAGGTTAGCTGCGATGACTTTATCAGTGAGATTTTAATAGATAAATATGGCGCTAAACACATAATTGTCGGAGAAAATTGCACTTTTGGTCATAAACGATTGGGTAATATATTAACTCTAGAGAAATATTCTGAAATATATGGATACTCTTTGACTAAATTAGAGCCATTAACAATTGATGGCAAAATTTGCTCTTCTTCTTCAATAAGGAAGTATGTACAAAGGGGCGAAATAGAAATTGCTAATAAATTGCTCGGCAGGCCTTATCAAGTTTCTGGTGTTGTGACAAAAGGTGCATGTAGAGGTAGAGAAATAGGATTTCCAACCATAAATATTCCTATAGAAGATTGCATGATAAAACCTAAGTTTGGCACATATTACGCTAGAGTGACTTTTCCTGATAGTAATCCAAATTGGTTATATGGAGTAGTCAATATTGGTATGAGACCTACTTTTAAGGATCTGAAAAAGCCTATAATAGAAATGCACATATTCGATTTTGATGAAGACGTATACAGTCATAAAGTCAATATACAACTTTTAAAATTCATAAGGTCAGAAAAAAAATTCCATAGTATTGAGGAGTTAACAGAACAGATAAATTATGATATACTTAAAGTTTATAGGTTAAAGGCAAATTTATGAAAAAGTTATGCTTAGTTGTTATATTAATTATAGTATTGATTGACCAAACGAGCAAATTGTACATAAACTCATTGATTGATGAAGGAGAATCAATTGAGATCGCTAGTTTTATAAAACTAGTTGAAGTTTGGAATTCAGGTATTAGTTTTGGAATGTGTAGCGCTTTACCACATGGCGGTTTCTTTTTTTCAGCATTTTCAATACTAATAATTGGTATACTTGCATATTTGATATACAAGTCTGACGATCAGTCAACTTACCTTGGTTTTTCTCTGATGATTGGTGGAGCAATCGGAAACGTAGTTGATAGGATCTATTGGGGAGCTGTATATGATTTCATATATTTTCATATTGATGATTGGTATTGGCCAGCCTTTAATTTAGCAGATTTATCTATAGTTTGTGGAATGTTTACATTGTTATATAAGTGGTATATATACGATATGCTTATTTCTAAACAAAATGAGGAATAAAATAATTGTTTTTATATTAAGTCGAAATAATGCTTCATAAGTTTTTTAGTTTTCTTATACTACCTGTACTTTTTTTTACTTACCCAATTTCTTCGAATGCTTTAAACATAGAGCACAACATAAAATATACTAAACTCAGTAACGGACTAGATGTTTATGTTGTTTCTAATCATCGGATTCCAGCCGTTTTACATGCAGTAATATACAAAGTTGGGGGAATGGATGATCCAATCGGCAAAGCAGGATTGGCTCACTACTTTGAACATTTAATGTTTGAAACTACAGGGAAGTTCACAGATATAGAAGCCACTATGAGTAGCATTGGGGCTCAATTTAACGCATTTACCACTAAAGAATATACCTGTTATTATGAGTTGGTCCCCAAAAAAGATTTACCACTGGCAATGGAAGTTGAAGCAGATAGAATGGGCAGCTTTAATGTTACTCAAGACAAAATAGATAGAGAAAAAAACATCGTATTAGAAGAAAGAAAGATGAGATTTGATAACCAACCTCATAACTTGTTATGGGAAGAAATGGATAGTGCATTTTACCGTACTGGCTATGGTAGGTCTGTTATCGGCTGGGAGAGCGATATCAAAACTTACAATTTGGATGACATAACGAGGTTTCATGATAACTATTATCACTCCGGCAATGCAATATTACTGATTGTGGGTGATGTGGAACTTGATGAAGTAGTGAAATTAGCAGAAGAAAAATATGGCGAAATTAAAGCTAAGCCTGTAATGAGACATTACCCAAATCAGGATCCAGTGCATAATGCAGGTCTATCGGTGACCTTAGAGAGCACTGAAGTAAAAGAATCAGTTTTATATTTTCGTTATCGTGTTCCCTTATTTGATCACATAAATGAAGCCTCTGCTGCTCATTTAGCGGTTGACATTTTAGGTGGCGGCAAATCCAGCAAACTGTATAAAGATTTGGTTTTAGATAAAGATGTGGCAGTATCAGTGTTTGCTTATTATAATAGCCTAGCTTTTAGTGATGGCTACATTGATATTATGATAATTCCAAAAAGTGGCGCTAATTTAGATATTGTTGAAAGAGAGTTAGATAATGCTATTAATGGCTTCGTATCTAAAGGGGTGACGAGCGAGGAATTACAAAGCTCAAAATATAGGTATAAGGCAGCACAGTTTGATAATCTATCTGACTTAACTCATATAGCGATGTTCTATGTGCCACACCTTGCACTTGGTATTCCACTTGATGAAATAGATATTTCATATAGCAAGATTAATGATGTCAATCTAGAGGATGTAAATAATAAAATCCGTGCTATTTTTTCTGCTAATAAGTTAATTGGTCGTTTATTACCAAAAGGAGATAATAATGAGAATAAGTAAAATTATATTTCTATTTTTTTTCTGTCTAGGCTTTAATTTACAAGCAAGTGGTAACCTAAATATAGAGGAGGTCACTACCCGTAAAGGATTTAAGTTTTTATTTGTAGAAAATCATGATTTGCCAAAAGTTTCACTAAATATATCGTTCAAGGATGCAGGTTATGTGTATGAGAATAAGGAAAAACAGGGGCTTGCTTGGTTTACTTCTCTTGTAATCCAAGAAGGGGCAGGAAAAAATGATGCCAAAGATTTTGCGAAAAAGCTTGAAGATAAAGGGATTAGTTTAAATTTTATTGCTGATTTAGAAGCATTTAGGGTTTCATTAAATACTTTGTCTGACAATCTAGAGGAAGCAATTTCATTACTGAGCGATACTATAATGCATCCTAAAGTTGACCCTGAAGGGTTGAATAGAGTTTTCGAGAAAGCCAAAGTTGATTTTAATAATCTTGAAAAAAATCCTTATTTTGTTGCTGGAAAAGAATTAGATACGTTATTGTTTAAAAAACATCCTTACTCAAAAAGTGTGTACGGTACTCTTGATACTATAATGAGCATTGCTAGAGACGATGTTTTAACATACATAAAGCGTAATTTTGCTAAAGATAACATAGTTATCAGTGTTGCTGGTTGTACAAAAAAAGAAGAAATTATTACGCTATTAGATAAATATTTATCTAAATTGCCGTCAAAAAGATCAAAAGTTAGAAAAATACCTGTAAAAAATAATTTTGGTTCTGCAGAAAGTAAGAATATTTTTATGGATATACCACAGAGTGTGATACTTTTTGCTCAAAAAGGTATAGCTTATGAAGATCCTAATTATTATAACGCTGGTGTCTTAATTGATGCACTTGGTGGCATGAGGCTGAATTCAATATTAATGACAGAACTGAGGCAAAACTTGGGTATTACTTATGGTGTTTATGCAAGTATTATTTCCAATAAACATGGAAATATTATATCTGGATTTATAAGTACTGATAGTTCTACTGCTGGCAAAGCTATATCAGCAGTAAAAGATACATTTAGCAGAATAAAAAAGCAAGGAATTGACGAACAATTGTTCAAGGATGCAAAAATTGGCTTGGTAAATAATCTTGTCCTTTTCCTGTCCAATAACACAAATACAGCAACGCTGCTAGATAATATGCAGATAAATGATCGTGATGTTAACCGTATAAATAATTATGCGAATATCATTAATGATGTTAAATTAGAGGAAGTAAACGAACTGGCAAGTTCTTTACTGGAACCTGAAAATTTATTTTTTGTTGAAGTTGGAAAAAACGCTCAAGGTCAATAATTATTACAGTCATATATCTTCTGCTATTGACCTTACTGCTTCTACATAACACTTATGCTCCTCAGCTAGAATGCGTTCTGAGAGGCTTTGAATATCATCAGCTGGTAACACTGGTACAACAACTTGAGCAATTATGGCTCCGGCATCGACTTCAGGAGTGACATAATGTACAGTACAACCTGTAATTTTTACACCTGCTTTTAGAGCTTGCTCTTGAGCGTTTAGGCATTTAAAAGACGGAAGTAAAGAGGGATGAATATTTATCACCTTGTTATGCCATTTACTCAGAAAATCAGCTTTGAGAATTCTCATAAACCCTGCAAGGCAAATTAAATCAACCTTATGTTGAACAAGTATTTCGTGAATTTTACCAGCATCAAGCGGTTTATCTTTAACAATAAACGCTGAGATTCCTGCTTGCTCTGCTATTTTCAGACCAGCAGCTTCGCTATTATTTGTGATAACACATGCAACTTCTGCGGAAAAATTCTGATCTTGACATGCTTCTATTAAGGCCTGCATATTCGACCCCCTACCTGAAATTAGTATTCCGAGTTTTATCTTTTTCATTATAGCACAGTTAGTTTAGAATTTAGTTAATACTAACAAAACAGCTCAAAAAGAAAACTTATTTTATAGCAAAGAAGGCAGACTAAACTCTTTATATAAGTGGACCTCTAATTTTGGACCTCACTGGACAACACAAAATAACGAATAGCCCCATGTACCCAGCTAAAACTAGCTTTAATGCTTAGATATTGTGCTATTTTTGTAATCGCGTTATTATTTATTTAACAAAGTATTAGTATAATTTATTACACTGGATTAAATGGAGAAAGTTCAATGAGTAAATTACCGAACAATGCAAAAATAGGTAAATCTCAGGTTACTCAGTGGGAGGTAATAAAAAATTGTGAATATGCTGATAATTGCTTGTCAAAAATAGTAACTTTGTACGTTATTAGAATAACTCAGCTATCAGATTTTTATACGAGTGACGAATCTGAAATTAACACTGTTTTAGCAAGAATAAGCGTGACAAGTGAAAATGTATTTTTAAACAAGGCTACTACTATTGAAGTTATGGAAGGTATTTTTCCGTATAAATTCAACAGCAAGAAGAGAAATAACGTATTAAGGTTAGAAGATTTGTATAATTATTTATGTTCTATTGTTAACAATAGCCTTCCAAAAGAAATGCTTGAAAGTCTTGTAAGGGAATATAAGGATGCTGTTAACTTATTTAAAGCAATTACTTAACTGAACGTAGTATTTTTAAGATTTTATTTTCTATTTCAGAAATGCCGCTTTCAAGATCTTCATCTATCAAATACATGGTAGAGAAATATGTTTTCTGCTTACTTTCAACATTGATAGTTAAAGTTCCGGGAGTGATTGTGACTGAATTGGCAAATAACGCAATGCTTTCGTCATTATGCCCTTTGCATTTTCTTAGGATAATAATCGGTTCAAGCTTAGATTTGAGTTGTAGCACCTTTTTTGTTACATAAACACTTGATAAAATGATTTGGTACATTAACCATGGTATATAACTTACTAACTTATAAAACGACAGTCTACTCGTACTATTTAAAATCTGGCTAAGAGCTCTTTCAGCGTTTATCAACCTTCTAAAGATAAACGATGTGAATATACAGGAAAACACTCCACAAAAAATAAAAAACGGCTCAAAATAACCAGACAATACAGTCCATAGAACAAATAAAATTATAAATGACAGAGAAAAAAACTTGATTTCCTTCCTAAAGTTGAGGTTTTTCATAGTCTGTAATATAACTAAAATGACTCTTTAAGGAAAGATAATAACGAATATTTAGGTTCTTGACTTCTATGTTAAAAGATATAACAACTAAGTTATGTATTTTAAGTGAGAAAGTTATGGAATATGATAAATTTATGGAAATATTAAAAAAATAAATGACCTTTCAGATTTGAGCAAGGACAATATAGTTGAAAAAATAAAAGCTAAGTTACAAGAAGAAGATCCAGATTTATGTCAAGAGTGGAAAAAGAGTAAACCTGACAATGATAGTGGATCTGGCATAAATTACATATTTACTATATCTCGTGGTCAAAATTCTAAGGAAGTCAAATTGTTACATCTTGCTTCTTATTGGAACTGTGCAAATGTAGCAAAAGCTCTGATTGAAAACGGAGCAGATATTAATGCAGAACATGATAATAAAATTACTCCTTTACATATTGCTGCTCACTATGGCCACGAAGATGTAGTAACCATTCTAACTGGAAAAGTAGCAATTGTTGATGCAAAAAATGGTGATAGACGTACTCCTTTACATCTTGCTGCTGAAAATGGCAAAATAAAAGTGGTGGAAGTTCTGCTACACACTGAAGCAGACCCTTCATTAAAAGATGTTGATGGAAAAACGCCAAGAGACCTTACTAAATATCAAGGTATAATTCAGCTTTTAGAGGAAGCGGAAAAAAAGCAAACGTTAAAAAATGAGAATAAAAAAACGCCAAAGGATCTTACTGAAAATAAAGATGTAATGCAGCTTCCAGAGAAAAAGGAAGAAAAACAAATTGGAAAAAATGCAATTGTGAAAGAAAAAGAACAATCTGCAAAAAATGCAATTGTAAAAGGTGTTATTGTGTGTTTTGTAACTGCAGTGATAGTTGGTGTTGCACTTGCATTTGCTACTGCCCTATCTGTACCAGCAATAATTGGACTAGCTGCAGGATCTGCGCTCATAGTTGGTGCTGGTCAATATATAATGTCAAAGCCTAAAACTGAAATGAAAGAAGTAAAGGAACTTGTGCCTAGAGAGACAGAAAAAGCACTTACTTGATTTTTGTTATCCTGTTGCTATCAGACTAGCCTGGCACCTTATATTTATTGGGATAACTGTTTTATTATGAATTAAGTCAAAAACTCTGTAATATATTGAAGCTTAAAGATATCTTTAGATATGGAAGTTATTGCAGAAAATAGGAAAGCAAGGTTTGAATATTTCATCTTAGAAGAATTTGAAGCGGGTATGGTCTTATTAAGCAGTGAAGTTAAATCGCTAAGAGAAAGAAAAGTAAATATTTCCGACGCCTACGTTGTTGAAAAGAATAGCGAAGTATGGCTGCACAATATGCATATTGCAGAATATAAAGCTGCGAACCGAAAAAATCATAAACCAAAAAGGGAACGTAAATTACTCTTGCATAAAAAGGAGATAAATAAACTAATTGGTCAAATCAAGACTGCTGGGATAACTGTTGTGCCGCTTTCGGTCTATTTTAACGATAAAGGATTTGCAAAAACTAAAATTGCCATTGTAAAAGGAAAAAAACTCTACGATAAGAGAGCAACCATAAAACAGAGAGAGTGGGATCGTGAAAAAAGTAGATTGTCTAAAAATAATTTATAGCAAAATATGTCTTTAAATCCAGTAATTTTCAGCATCGGTCCTGTTTCTATATATTGGTATTCCTTAGCCTACGTTTTGGGTATAGTGTTTGCATATTGGTATTTACATAGGCTAGATGACCAAAAAATATTTACTAAGAATTTTTACGATTCGTTATTAACAGCCACTATTGTAGGTATTATCCTTGGAGGTAGACTTGGCTACGTATTGATATATGATCCAGTTCTTTATATAAGCAACCCTATCGAGATATTGAAGACCTGGGAAGGAGGGATGTCATTTCATGGCGGTGCTATAGGAGTTTTGCTTGCAGTAATAATCTCCTGCAGAAGACATAACATTCCTATATTTTATGCACTGGACCTAGTTTCTTGCGGAGTTCCCATAGGTTTATTTTTAGGTCGCATAGGCAATTTTATAAACGGAGAGTTATTTGGCAGAGTTACAACTATGCCATGGGGTATGGTATTTTCAGAGAGTGGTGATAATTTGCTGCATCATCCAAGCCAGCTTTATGAGGCACTTTTTGAAGGACTGCTACTTTTTGCAGTTGCAAATTCACTGTTTTTCTTAACTAGAATAAGACTGTATCACGGTGCGTTAACTGGTATTGCAGTTATGTGGTATGGAATAGCACGTTTTTTCGTTGAGTTTTTTCGCGAACCAGACTATCAAATTGGCTATTTGTGGCTTGATTTAACTATGGGGCAGTTGCTTTCTATACCTATGGTTTTGCTAGGAATGCTTGTATATCTAGGCGCATTAAATTTAAAATTTAATACGAAATCTGTCACATAGAGAAAAGGTGAGTTCAATAGAAAAATGTAGCCAGAAGCCCCACATTATGCACAATTGTACGAATTTTCTGCGTTGCAGTAGAATGAATCGGTGGGCTTTATTGCATCGCTAGCTATGATGGATAAAGATAAAAAAGGTAGAGAATATCAGTAGCTTATTATTCTGGTATTTATAACAAGAACGGTCAGTGAATACCTAAATTTGAGTAAAAGAAATTTCACTACCACTCACTAATCCGGCTAAAATTCAAGAATTTCAATGCTTTAGCTATTTTCAATAGAATTAAATTTATTAATGTAAATAATAAATTACTATTCTTAAATTTGATCAGATTGATTGCAAAAAAAAACAAAATTTTCAATAGGTTACTTATAATCCTAACTATAGTTAGCCTTTCATAAGTAGCGATGCAACAAAGCCATTCCAGTGTCAGCTACTTTCATGACACCATTTGCTGTGCAGTTTACCTTCAAAAATGAATGTTCGTACAGCTATGGAATGAATCGCGGTATGACGTAGCTTCGCTATAGGCAATGAAGGAAATATTAACTATACTTCTTTTTACCATTGTTTATATTTCCTATTCACATATATTAATATTTTACTCACTTAAAGTAAGCTAACTACCGTTATTAATATTTTTGTAATAAAAATTGTATATGGTGCATGTAATCAAATTAAGAGGAAGATTGTGGAAATTACGCCATCAATAAAAAAAGAATTGAAGCAAAGTACTCTATATATTTGCCTAGAAAAATGCAAAAGTGCATTTTGGTTTATCTTTTGGTTTAGTGCGGGAATCAATTTATTAATGTTATTCCTACCACTTTATACCTCTCAAGTGCTTGATCGGGTGATATCGAGCGAAAGTATATCAACACTAACTATGCTGACAATTATCACTTTATCTGCATTTGCATGTTCTGCAATGCTTGAAACTTGTCGATATTTAGCCATGGCAAAAATAGGTGATTGGATCGATAAAACTGCAACACCAGATCTGATAGTAAGGTCAATCAGGCTAACGTCAGTGCAGAGCTCAACTTCAAGTGGTGAAGCAATACGAGATCTCGGAGTGATAAAAAATTTCATTACAGGAAATAGTATATTCTCACTGTTTGATACTCCATGGTCGTTAATTTACCTTGTTGTGATTTTCATGATACATACCTCCACGGGGTTTATAGCTATTACTGGAATTATTATATTAGTCTCTATGGCAATATGGAATGAACTTGCCACTAAACGAATATTACAAGAAACCAACGAAGAAACTATACGGAATATCAATGCTATAGATGTTGCAACAAGAAATGCAGAAGTGGTTGAAGCTATGGGCATGTCAGAATTCATAGTCTCTGATTGGTGTAAACAAAATGATCAGAACCGAGCAATGCAAATTAAAGCACAAAATCGCTCTAATGTAATTACTGGAATCACTAAATTTTTGCGCTCAACTCTGCAAATATCAGTGATTGGAACAGGTGCATTACTTGCAATCACAGCTCATAAGACTGCCGGTAGCATCATCGCTGCTTCAATTTTAATGGGTAGAGTATTAGCACCATTTGATGCTGCGGTTCATACTTGGAAGTTTTTAAATCAGGCTAGAATGTCATATGGAAGGCTACAAAGACTTATATTAACATCGCCAAAAAGAGAGCAAACGATGGCCCTACCAGAACCTGAAGGAAAATTGGAATTTGATAGAGTATTTTTTACTCCTTATGGAAGCAATAAGCCGACAGTAAAAGGAATATCATTCATTATAGATCCTGGAGATGTAGTTGGTGTTATTGGTGCAAGTGCTTCTGGTAAATCCACTATCGCAAAATTAACTGTTGGTGTATGGAAGCCAATATCTGGTATAGTCAGACTAGATGGCGCTGATGTATATACTTGGAATCGAGAAAATTTTGGTAATTATGTTGGCTACTTACCTCAGGATATTGAGTTATTTAACACTAGTGTCAAAGCTAATATTGCTCGCATGAGGCCAGATCCAAATCCTGAAGAAATAATCAAAGCAGCAAAAATTGCAGGAATACATGAACTAATACTAAGCTTACCAAATGGATATGATACAACAATAGGAGGTCCTGGAGGAGTAACGCTCTCTGGCGGCCAAAAACAGCTTCTTGGACTTGCCAGAGCTTTTTATGGTCACACAAAACTTTTAGTACTTGATGAACCAAACGCTAACTTAGATAGCAATGGAGAGGCATGCTTAATTAATGCAATTGGCATTGCAAGAAAACAAAATACTACTACTGTTATCATCACTCACAAGCTACCGTTATTGTCCGTAGTTGATAAGGTGATCCTCATGTCAGATGGTGTCATTTACGCTATGGGACCAAAAGATGAGATTTTGAGCAAATTAGTTGCTCCATCATCAAGTACCACAGAAGATGAGCGCTCTTCAGCAAATGGTTAGTTTACTTACAATAAATTCTGTATCTGAAATAACAACTGTTCCAGAAAAATATATATTTCTTTACCATTAGAAATAATATTACAAGAATAGTAAATAGATTAATAACTCTTATTAATTAAAGTCAATCGGCAGATATAGCTAAAGTGGCTTAGGTTTACCTACAATTTGAAAAACAACAAATTCGTCTTAATGAACTTTCTTAATTTGTTATCTAAATAACTTAATATTAGTAGTAATTTTATAAAAAAATTATAATATAAATAATGTTGCTGCGAAAATTTATAACAACATTTCCCTCTAACGTTTAATGAATTTCAATAAATTGCCTTTTTAATTCTAGATAAGTATATGCTTTGTTAATATGTTTAGTTCAAAATCCAAAAGTAAGTTTATGCTTTCTATTGGAGAAGAAGGCATAATGTTACTATATTTTAAAAATAATACTTTAAATAAAAGGTATTTTGTTAAGGGCAAAAACGATAAAGCAGTTTCCGATTTAATTTCATGTCTTTCGTCAGATAAAAAAGCACCTTTATACCTGGTGCTTAATCATGCAGATCAAAATTACTCGCTACAGTTTATTACAAGGGCAAACAAGATTAGTGCCTATCTATCAGCAAAAACAAAGATGGAGCATTTTTCTCGTAATAATGACATAAGTTCAGTTTTTTTGGTTGAGAAGCCAAACAAATTCAATCAAAACTGGTGCTATCTTCTTGTTTCATCAAAAGCAAAGCATTTAGTAGAATATTGGTTGAATGTGTTTATTGAGATAGGCTCCAACTTTAAGGGAATATTAATGTTTCCTATAGAAATAAGTAATACAACAAAAAAGATTCTACATAAAGATCCTAATAATTGGAAAATTATAGTTGCTGCAACTAAAACGGGAGGCTATAGACAAGTGGTTCTTAAAGAGAATAAAATGGTATTTACGCGCTTAACATCATTTACTAATGATAATTTACCAGGAATTATCGCTGGTGGAATATATCAGGAAGTGCAAGATACTATTCGATCCTTAACTAAGTTTGGGTTTGAAAAAAATAACCCTATCGACCTTTGTATCATAGTGTCAGAAGATATCAAAGCTAGTTTATCAGTCATAAATTTTTCAGAGAACAGTGTGAACATATTAACTCCATATGAGTTAGGCAAACTATTAGGAGCAGAACTAGCTATAAGTGAAAAAGATAACTTTTGCGATACCATAATTTTGTTTCATAGCTTTAAGAATAAATTAGCAGCTATTTTTAATACAAAGGAAACTAAAGAATTTTATCTATTCAATTACCTTTATTTAAACTCTCCTCGAATTTTTCTATACTTCGCCCTGGTTTTAGTTATAACAAACACCCTTTGTTTGCTAAATTTGTATTCAAATTTCAATGTCGCTGATAATTTATCAGCAAAGCAGAACACCTTAAATAACCAATTAACAAAACTTAGCCAAAGCTATAATGTAAAAAAAATAGATGAAATTTATGATTTTATTAATATCAATAATATTTTATCAAAAATAGAATACTCTCCTCTTACACAAGTTAAGTATGTAGAAAAGTTAAAAATACCAGGTATAGAGCTTCGATCATTTGAATGGAATTATAATGAGGCAAAAAGTTATATTACCACAACTTTAAAGTTTAATTTTCAATCCGGTAAAAATATTTCTCATCAATACGAGAAACTACGAAAAAATTTAAACGATAATTTTCGTACCTATGACATTAATATTTCTAGCTTACCTGCTGCTAAAGAGCAAAATCTATCTATTGATGTTGAAATAGGAGAGGCAATGTAGATTAATGACTATCTCTCAATTAAAAAGAAAAGCTACAATTCAGTTTATATCGTATTTGTTATTATCTGTTGGATTAATAGGGTTATTAACATATGTTGTTATCTATAACGAAAAGATTTATAATAAAAACCAAATTGCGATTGATAAAATACGTTCTATTAATTTACAGATTACTGGAATTCAAAAAAAGGAAGTTGTTCTAAATAAAAACCTAGATTTATGGAAAAAAATTTCTTCTTCAAATTTACATAGTAGCAGATACATTGCAAATTTAAATTTCGAGCTTAGCAAGTTATATAAAAAGCACTATATATTAGAACCTGAAATATCAATTTCTATACCCGAAGAAGTTGAGCTCCACAACAAAAGTGAACGCACAAAAGTAATAAAAAGTGAAGTGGTCCTAAATTTAAGCTCAATCAGCGATAAGCATATTTTTTTATTTCTACAGTCTATTCCAAATCTGCCCGGTTATGTTATGATCAAATCTCTTATTTTAAATAAGCAGAGAAATATTGATGCTGCAACTATGAATCAGATTTTGAATGGTAATATGATAGAGATAGTGAGAGCTAATATAGTCTTTGATTGGTATACTATATTAAGTAGATAAGGTGATGAACATAAAGCTGTTTTTTATTTTTACGCTACTCATTTCCAATGTTAATGCATATTGCAGTTGTGAAGATATCATAGAAAGCATAGAAATTTGTAAGGAGTATTCTTGCCGACAATATATTGGCAATGAAGATTTTATTGAGCATAAAATATTAGGATTAAATAGTGGAAATTTATGCGTATATATAGAAAAACAAGGTAATGATGAAATGGTTTGTCATCATTCTCAGTATGGAATGATGATAGAAAAAAGATATTTTGAAAGTATTCTTAAAGTTGGCAATCAAGAAATCGACGATTTTATTGATATAGCAAATTTGCGTGCAAAAGAGTGTTTCTTTATCAACAATCAAAAACTAAGCTATACAGATCGGGACGATATAATAAGAGAAGCAGTGGAAAGTGACTTTGACGTTTTGTCACAATATAGTAACGTAAAAAGCATTTTTTTTGATGAAGAGCCAGTTAATAGAATGGTCAATGAAATGGAAAAGTTCAATTTACGATCTTCAAGAGCTGCAAAAGAGGAGGTATCAGATAATTTCAACTGTAAGGTAGTGAGTTTAGACTCAATTTTATATCTTTCTCCCGATACATGGAAAATATGGGTAAATGGAAAACTGTTTATAAATACCAAGGATTTAAAAGTGCACTCAGTCAATGAAAATTATGTAACTTTTGTATGGACCGTAGATCAAAAAGCAATAAAAAAGCATGCGAATGATTCTCAAAATGTATATTTTGGATATGGGAGTATTATGTTTACGCTTTATCCAAAACAAAAATTTGACTTGGATGGCTTGTCTATTAAATAACTTAAATATATATGCGCTTGTAGCTCAGTTGGATAGAGCGTTGCCCTCCGGAGGCAAAGGCCGTGGGTTCGAATCCCTCCAAGCGCACTTTTAATTAAATTTGACAATAGTATTTTCACATAAGATAATGAAAGGGTTTATTTAGAGCATAATTATGTCTGGTGGTACCATAAACAAAGTCATACTAGTTGGTAATTTAGGAAAAGATCCTGAAATTAGGACTACACAAAATGGAAAAGAAATGGCAAGTTTTTCAATAGCCACGTCTGAAAGTTGGATTGACAAACTTTCCGGTATGCGCTCTGAAAAGACAGAGTGGCATAATATCGTAATTTTTAGTGAAGGATTAGTAAAAATCGTCAAAGATTTTGCACGCAAAAGCAGTAAAGTTTATGTTGAAGGTTCTTTGAGAACTAGAAAATGGACTGACCAAAACGGTGGTGAAAGATACACAACAGAGGTAGTTCTATATAATTTTAATAGCGCTCTTACTCTCTTGGATTCACGAAATAGTGCGCCAAATCCTGATTACAAGCCAAGTGAATACAAACAAGGTGAAACAGGACAAAAAGATAAACACGAAAGTTTTGACAACGATATAAAAGATGAACTACTCGATGATGAAATACCATTTTAACAATTTAAATTGAAATCTACATTTTTATGGACTGCTTGTATTACTCCTTTTAATTGCAATGGAGATAGCATAGATTATAGCAGTTTGCAGCGTTTACTGACAATGCAAGTTAAAGCTGAAAATGGTGTAGTGTTGCTGGGTAGCACCGGTGAAAGCCTATCGCTTACTGATTCTGAAAAACGCGAGTTAGTTGAATTTGTATGTGAGCTAAAATTAAATACAAAAATTATAATTGGCGTACCAGGAGTGAATCTATATCAGACTCTTGAATGGCTTGATTTTTGCAAGGGTATGCCTATTCATGGCTATCTAATGACAACTCCCATTTATGCAAAGCCCGGAATTATGGGGCAGACTTTATGGTTTGAAAAGCTGCTTGAGAAAGCACATATGCCGGCTATGTTTTACAATATTCCATCGAGAGCAGGAGTGAGTCTTCATGCTGAAACTGTACGCAACTTATCCAGTCACGAAAAATTTTGGGCTATCAAAGATTCAAGTGGCACTGTTGATACTTTAACTCAGTATAAGAAAGTTGCACCAAATATTGAGGTCTTTTGCGGAGATGATAATATGATATCTGATATGGCCGCTTATGGTGCGGCTGGCCTGGTTTCCGTTGCTGCCAATGTTTGGCCACGCATAGCGCATGAATACGTTAAGAAGTGCCTCAATGGCAGGAACCCTCAGGCAGATATCTGGCAAAAGGCTTGCGAAGCGTTATTTACTGCCAGCAACCCAACACCCACTAAAGCACTTTTGCATGATATTGGTCTTATAGAACATCAAACTGTCCGCTTACCGCTCAGCACAGAAGACTTGCCTTCTGTTGAAAAATTGAGGCAAGTCAATAAAATGATTCTTGGATGGAAAGAATTGGCTACTCTCTAAATAGTCTTGCAACTTTGATTTAATATACAATCCAAGTTTCATTTGAACACTCCCAAACTTATCACTTTATGCCACTGGTCTTCATCTAAAATTTCTACACCTAATTCCACTGCCTTTTTATATTTGGATCCTGGTTTTTCTCCTGCAATTAGGTAGTCAGTTTTAGCAGAAAGATGTGAGCTGACCTTTACTCCTAGAGTTTTGGCTCTTACTTTTGCCTCTCCTCTACTCATAGCAAGTAGCTTACCAGTAAACACTATAATTTTATTATTTAAAACAGAGTCACTAGAGTTGGAGCTCACAGAAAGAATTTGAAGACAAGCAGTAAGATCATTTAACATTTTGATGTTATATTCCTTAGAAAAAAATGATTCCAAAGATTCAGCTACTTTTTTTCCTATGCCGTCTATACCTACTAGCTCAGTATTATCTGATGACAGTTCAATCATCGAATTATACCAATTATCATAAGAAACATAATAATCTGCAAGCAATTCTGCTGCAACTTGGCCAATAAATCTAATACCTAAAGAAAATATAAACCTATCTAGAGTTATTACCCTTCTGCTTTGTATAGCATTTAATAAATGAGCTATTGATTTCTTGCCCCAACCAGACTGTTCTTCCAGATTAAATTCATCCAATCTTTCTTCTAAAGTAAAAATATCGGGAATTTGTTTTATCAGACCAAGGTCGTAAAAAAACTCTATCTGCTTATCACCAAGGCCAACAATGTCAAATGCATCTTTCGATACAAAATGCTTTAGTTTTTCTATTATTTGAGCTTTACAGGCAAATTCCTCAGGACATCTTACTGCAGCCTCTCCCTCAACCTGACGTACTTTACTACCACATTCAGGGCATACTTCAGGAAACACAAATTCAGGTGTATTTGGAAGACGAGAATCTCTGCTTACTTCAACGATCTGGGGAATTACATCCCCTGCCCTTTTGATTGTTACAATATCTCCCTCTCTTATGTCTTTACGTTTTATCTCATCTTGGTTATGCAGACTTGCTCTACTAACTAGCACCCCACCAATATTGACTGGCACTAAATCTGCAACTGGAGTTAAAACCCCTGTTCTGCCCACCTGTATAAATATCTTATTTAACTTTGTTTTTGCATAAACCGCAGAAAACTTGTATGCAAGTGCTGAGCGCGGTGCTTTGTGAGTATTCCCTAGACGATTTTGTAGTACCAAATCATTTACTTTATAGACTATTCCATCAATATCATAATCCAAGTTATAGCGACAGTTATAGACTTCATTATAGAACTTCAGCATTCCATCTAAACTACTCGTTAAGGACTGATGCTCATTTACGCAAAAACCAAGTGCCTCAAGCTTATTTAGTACCTCACTTTGACTTTTCTCTGCTCCACCAATCAAAGAATAAGCAAAATATCTAAGAGGTCTGCTTGCTGTAATGTTTGCATCCAATTGCTTTAGAGAACCAGCGGCTGCATTTCGAGGATTGGCAAATTCATCGTTTTCATTTAACTTTAAAAAGTCGCTGTTACTGATGTATATTTCACCTCTTACTTCTAGTCTTCCTTGCACACCTTGCAAAAACTTAGGAAAGCCTTTTATTGTTGCAACATTGTGAGTGACATCTTCCCCTACAAAACCATCACCTCGAGTTGCAGCTTTAACAAATCTTCCATCCTCATAAATTGCAGAAAACGACAACCCATCAATTTTTGGTTCACATAATATCTCTATTTTGTCCTCAATTAAAAACCTCTTTATTTTAGACAAAAATTTCTCTACACCTTGTTCATCATAAGCATTCTCAAGGGAAAGCATAGGTTCTTGATGTTCCACCTTAGAAAACCTCTCATCAGGTGGAGCACCAACACTATCTTGTGTTGCATAAATTTCTGGCTCTATTTCAGCTAACTTTTTCTTCAGTTCATCATATTCAGCATCACTTATTTCTGGCTTATTTTTTTGGTGATACAAAACATTATGATAATTTATTTGATCTTGCAGTTTTTCTCTCATCTTTTCTAAGTTAGTCATGATACCAATATAATGCTACATTAGCCTTTGTCGTCAAGCTGTGAATTTTCTTGAATTTATCATATGGTCTTAATCCATCAAATATCAAAGGTGCCACAATGCTATAGCCATACTTATTCTTCTCTCGCTCAATTGTATTAGCAGATCTCACTTGCTTTAGCCATATATTTATATAAAATTAAAATAAATTAGAGTAAACAATATTGCTGTTTAAATGCTAACAAGATTCGCTCCAAGCCCAACTGGCTACCTCCACGTAGGAAACGTACGAACTGCCTTGGTTTGTTGGATGTACACACGCAATCAAAATGGAAAATTTTTACTCCGTTTTGATGATACTGACCTTCAGCGTTCAGATGTCAAATATATAAATGATATCATACAAGATTTGAAATGGATTGGTATCAATTGGGATGCAAGTTTCAAGCAATCAGAGCGCTTTGAGCGTTACAATGAGGTGTTTTTGCAGTTAATAAAAGAAGGGCATATTTATGCATGCTATGAAACAAGAGAAGAGTTAGACATTAAACGAAAATTGCAGTTAAAACAAGGACTTCCCCCTGTATATGACAGAAGCGCGTTACTTCTAACTGAGCAAGAGAAAATTAGTTATGAGCAAGAAGGAAGAAGACCACATTTTAGATTTAAGTTGGATAGAAATGAGGTTGTTAAATGGAATGATGAAGTTAAAGGTGAAATAAATATTGCAACCAGTAGCATAAGTGACCCTGTGGTAAAAAGAGAAGATGGAATTTACACATACATGTTACCTTCTGTTATTGATGATGTTGACTTTAATGTAACCCATGTTGTACGCGGGGAAGATCATGTAACTAATACCGCAGTTCAGCTCCAAATGATTAAAGCATTAAAAGCGAAAATCCCTACATTTGCTCACCTTTCTCTGCTACATTTTGATGATAGCAAGATATCCAAGCGAGCCGGCGTGCTAGATATCAAATCTATAAAAGAAGATGAAATTGAACCGATGGCACTAGTTAGTTATTTAGTGAAGCTCGGAACATCCAATCCAATTGAAGCTTGTGCCTGTATGCAATCTTTGATTGATTCATTTAATATTAAAAAATTTAGCTCAGCATCTGTACAATTCAGCTTGAGTGAAATATATAAGCTAAATAGCAAAGTTCTGCAACAAATGCCATTTGAAATGTTGCAAGACCGTTTAAATCAAATTGGAGTGGACTCCTCAGAGTTTTGGTATTTTATAAGGAACAATATAGAAAGGTTTTCTGAGGTGGCCAAGTGGTGGAAAATATGCAAATCTGATATAGAGCCTGTGATTCTTGATAAGGAGCTTATAAAAATTGCGTTCAATGCATTGCCCCAAGGTGATTGTAATGAAAACACGTTGTCAGAATGGGTCAAAACTATTCGACAAACAGTGGATATAAAGGCAAAAAACCTATTTACGCAGTTGCGTTCAGCTTTAACAGGAACAGAAACAGGACCAGAGCTCGCTAAACTATTAATTTTTATCGGCAAAGAAAATATCATTGCAAGGTTAAAAGAAAAGTGAAAACTAAAGAATTATAGCTAATGCAATCCCTACGTCATACCGCCGCGGGATCTAGAGATACCGCTGCGGTATGACGGTTGTCGTTCAGCCACAAACATTAAGAAATTTACCAAGCGAAAAAAAGGCAAAAGAAGCCCCGTGGTTATTATCCGCTTTAAAATATTGGCGTTTTTTATGTTTTAAACGCTTGACAAGCAAGATTAAGCCGCTTTTAATTGCAACTAACCTACGCTGCAAATGTTTAAGAAATTTACTAAGCAGAAAAAAAAGACAAAGAATCCCCGAGTTAGCTAGTCTTTTACCATCTCTGTCGAGTATTGGCATTTTTTGATGTCTTGTAACGCTTTATAAGCGCGTTCAGCTTATTTAGATAAAAATCTAGATGTAGATGAAGTTTTGTAAAGACATACAGTATCTATATACTGCAAAAAATTGAACATAAGACGCCGATACATTAAGTAACCCTTACCTTTTAATCTGCAGATTGGCGAAAGCAAACACAATAGCTTCACTATCATGATAAGGGCGCTGGCGGAGTTTGTCAAGTAAGTTTTTGTATTTTATAGGCTTTTGTTCTCATGAAAATTATGTTCTCATGAGTAAATTAATGTTATCCTTTTTTGTTGATCTAAAGTTTTTTATGTTCATACACTTGCGTGTTCATAGTGTTTATTCGCTGCTTGAAAGCTCGGTTAAAATTGAGGAGCTGATCGGCCTTTGTTTGCGAAATAAAATGCCAGCGGTTGCAATTACTGATTCAGGTAATTTATTTGGTTCACTTGAGTTTGCAGAATATGCGGCAAGTAGGGGAATACAGCTAATAATAGGATGCAATATTATAGTTAAACATTCAGAACAAAATTTACCTATATTATTGCTTGCAAAAAATGAGCAAGGGTACACTAATTTAGTCACTTTGGTGAGTGAGTCTTTTAGAAAGCGCAAGAATAACAGCGATATTCCTTACGTTGATTTTGATGAGCTATTGAATTTAAGTACGGGTCTGATCGCTTTAACCGGTGGATGTTTGGCTCAACTATTGTTGGGGCAAGATAAAGAAACGGTTGAAAAACTGCTTTCAGCATTCAATGGTCATTTATATGTTGAATTGCAGCGTCATGGGCTGAGCAAGGAGCTAGAGCTTGAAGAAACTTTAATAGATTTTGCTTATCAGCGCAATATACCACTGGTTGCAACAAATGATGTATTCTTTACAAATAGATCTGACTATGAAGCTTATGATATATTAACGTGTATATCAGAGGGTAGTTATGCTCTCGAAAATAACAGGAAAAAGCTAACCACCGAGCATTATTTCAAATCTGTGGCAGAAATGGAGGAGCTGTTCAGCGACATTCCCGAAGCAATTCATAACACTTTAGTGATAGCTAAGCGGTGCTCTTACATGCCAAGAAGCAGGCAGCCTATTTTGCCTAAATTTCCTTGTCGAGAAAATAAAACTGAGAATGAAGAACTGAGGGAGCAGGCAGTTGCAGGATTAGAATTCCGTATTGCGAATGAGACAGACATAGACCTTAAACAATACTACGATCGGCTGAATTACGAACTGAGTGTGATAACTTCGATGAACTACGCTGGCTACTTTTTGATAGTTTCTGATTTCATTCGTTGGAGCAAAGCAAATGGCATTCCAGTTGGTCCAGGAAGAGGCTCTGGTGCAGGCTCAATTGTTGCTTGGGGCTTACAGATTACAGACCTTGATCCAATAAAGTTTGGCCTAATATTTGAAAGATTTTTGAATCCTGATCGTATATCGATGCCTGACTTTGATATCGATTTCTGCCAAGAGAAAAGGGACCTGGTTATTGATTATGTTCAGAAAAAGTACGGTTATGTTGCTCAAATAATCACTTTTGGAAAATTGCAGGCAAGGGCAGTATTGCGTGATGTTGGGAGGGTATTACAAATGCCTTACTCTCAAGTGGATAAAATATCTAAAATGGTTCCATTTAATCCAGTAAATCCTGTAACTTTATCGCAAGCGATAGAGTTTGATCAAAATCTGCAGAAAGAACGGGATAGTGATGAGGTAATTGCAAAGCTTCTTGATATATCTCTTAAGCTTGAAGGAATATATCGTCACGTTTCAACTCATGCTGCTGGAATTGTAATATGTGATCAAAAGTTGGAAAATTTTGTTCCTGTGTACTACGATCCAAATTCGGCTCTGCCAATCACTCAATACAGCATGAAATATGTGGAGAAAGCTGGGCTAATAAAATTTGATTTTCTTGGACTTGGTACGCTAACGCTAATAGATCATGTGTGTCGTTTAATTAATCGTGATAGACAAAAGATCGATATTTCTTCAGTTCCTTTAGATGACCAAAAAACCTATGAGATGCTCTCAAGCGGTGATTCAATTGGAGTGTTCCAGCTTGAAAGTTCGGGAATGAGAGAAGCTTTAATTAAACTAAAACCGGACTGCATTGAGGACATCATCGCTTTAATCTCCCTTTATCGTCCAGGACCTATGGATAACATTCCAACTTATGTTGCAAGAAAGCATGGACTTGAGAAGCCAGATTATATTCATCCGTTACTTGAGGAAGTATTAAAAGAGACATTTGGGGTAATAATTTACCAAGAACAAGTGATGGAAATAGCGCGTATTCTCTCTGGATATAGTCTCGCAGAAGCAGATTTGCTAAGACGTGCCATGGGTAAGAAAATTAAGGAAGAGATGGATAAACAACGTGAACTTTTTGTCCAAGGGGCAACAAAAAATGGCGTTGATTATGACAGGGCAAGTTATATCTTTGACCTTGTTGCAAAATTTGCTGGTTATGGGTTCAATAAATCTCATGCTGCAGCATATGCGGTTATATCTTATCAAACGGCTTACCTTAAAGCTAATTATCCATTAGAATTTTTTACAGCACTAATGAATCTGAATATTGATGATAGAGATAAACTGAATTTATTTTATCATGCAGCAAAGTTTAGTGGCGTTACCGTTCTTTCACCTGATATAAACAAGTCTCAAGCTGAATTCTCAATAGAGGATGAACGCATACGTTATGGTATTGCTGCCTTGAGGAATGTTGGTTTTTCTATAGCGGAAGGAATAGTGAACGTACGTTCAAGCGCTTGTAAGGACATATGGGAATTCATTCAAAATTCAGGTCATATAATAAATAAGAGAGCGCTAGAAAGCCTAATTAAATCCGGAGCATTCGATAGCGTGCATAAGAACAGAAAGCAGCTATATGAGTCAATGGACATGCTGATTTACTTTGCAAATAAAAACAAACAGGATAGAGAATCAAGTCAAGCTGCTTTGTTTGGTAGTCTTGATGTCCTCAAACCGAAACTTGAGAATGTGGAAGATTTTGATGAGGAGGAAAAATTAGAACATGAGTTATTTTCACTAGGATTTTATTTAACTAATCATCCACTTGAAAAATTTAGAACTCTTCTGGAAAAGTTAAATATTGGGTTTATCGGAGAAAATAGAACAGCAAAAACTGCTGGGGTAATATTAAATGCACGTATGAGAACTTCAGAGCGTGGAAGGTTTGTTATCCTTACACTTTCTGATCCCCATAACGTTTCTGAAATAGCATTCTATAATAATGAAATAATAGAAGAAAAAAGAGATTTATTTTCACCAGGAACATTTGTGATAATTGATCTTGAAGCTTCGGAAAATACGACAAGATTAGCAGGCAAGGATATATCTGAGTTTACAAAAAGAGTCACTTCTATAATAAAAGAATTAGTTCTCACCACTGAGTGCACGGATTCGCAAAAAGCCGCTATGGAATTAAACACAATATTGAAAGATGAAGGCAGAACCAAAATAATGCTAAAACTTCTTCTCGAAAAACATAAAGTGAGCATCTTATTACCAGGTGCATACTCAATTGCTCCTCAAGTTATTTATGAAATATCTAACTTAAGCTGGATTAAAGGCGTAGAAATTAATACAAATAACTTGCTTATATAAAAAAGCTTTATATAATGAAATGTTTAATCGGTATTAAAGGAAGATATAGTGAATCTTTATGAATTTACTTTTATAGCACAACAGGGATTGTTACAGCAAGAAGTAGAGGAGATGGTCCAAGAGCTAGCTGTTTCATTGAAAAATATTAAAGCAGATGTTATGTTCCAGCAAATCAGGGATATTCTGAAAAAAGGAAATGACAAGCTTACAACACAAGAGTTAGAAGTGCGTGCTGAAAACATTAAAGAAGGTCTAGTTGCTTACTCTGATTTCTTGGAAGATCTTACAAAAGTTTTATGGGTTGAATTGGAAGAAGATCTTTCAAATTTGAAAGAAGTGAAGTCAAAAATCGATAGAGAGTTGAAAGATGACCTAAAAGATTTAGGAATAATGCAAGATTTTACAAAATTTCTAGGAGGCAGTACTAAAAGTGCGTTTATCCATAACGCAGTAAATGCTTTGAAGAGAAATATCTCAGAACATCTAATAAAGATTTTTCAAGATATTTTGAAAGATTTTAGAATAAACGGTCCAACTCAATCGAGCAAAGCGTTGGAAATGCTTTTGAAAAACATTGAAGCATCAGGATTAATCAAGTATGAACATTGGGGTCTTTTGGATTTTGCATATCACAAAAATAAAATGAAGAGCGGTCATTATTGTATAATGTGCATAAGTTCTACTGCAAGCATTCTGGATGAATTTATGCGTAGAATGAAACTTAATGAGAACATTATTCGCCACTTTCCTGTGCAGGTTGATAAAATTTTTGAAGGTAAATCTCATATGATGAATAAACAAATTGAGGAGCAAAGCGCATAATGATGAAAAGACGAAATAGTTTTAATAATTCTTACGTATCTGTAAATAATAGGACTGGCTTTAGGCGTTCTAAAGTTTGCCCTCTTGCTGCGTCTAAAGATGAAGACATAGATTATAAGAATATAGATTTATTATCCAAGTTTACCTCTGACTATGGTAGGATATTACCTAGAAGATTAACAGGCGTATGTGCAAAAAAACAAAGGAAGTTACGCTTAGCGATTATAAGGGCACGTTTTTTAGCTCTTATTCCTTACTGTACTAAAAAAGTTTAGGTAATTTATGTTGATAATTTTAAAGGAAAATATAAGGACTTTAGGTAAGCTTGGTGAAGTTGTCAAAGTTAAACCAGGTTATGCACGTAATTTTCTTTTTCCACAAAGAAAAGCGGTGAAAGCTACCAAGGAAAATTTAACAAAGCTAGAGGAGCAACGTTTATTACTGGAAGAAGAGAATATAAAAAGATTAAATGTAGCAAAAGAGCTTGCGTTGTCACTACGTGATAAGTTTGTGGTATTAATAAAGCAAGCTTCAGAGGATGGTAAAATTTTTGGTTCTGTAACAACACGTGAAATTGCGAAAATTTTACTACAAGAAGGACATGTGATAGATCACCGTAGTTTATCTTTTGGTGGAATAAGCATCAAAAACTTGGGTGAATACCAAGTAAACGTAGAATTACATAGTGAAGTAGTAGTACCAATTACTATATACGTCGTGAAATCCGAAACAGATGCAAATGAGCTAAGGCAAGTAAAATTGCGAAATCAGAAATCTGAGCAACAAGAGGCAGAGCAAGATGCGAATAAAGAAGCTGCTGATGGTGATGATAGCTGATCCCTTGTTATAGCCGAAAAGAAATGTCTTCCATGGCTAAGCTGGTGTCATCCCAGTGCTCCCCTCCTGTCATCCCAGTGCGTGACACTGGGATCCAGTTTATTTCATCATGGACATTATTTTATGCTTCTAGAATCCGTTGTCCATTGAATAATTTGCAAATACTTTTATATCTGGATTCCAGTGTCACGCACTGGAATGACACCATTATTGGAATAAATCAAAAATGATTCCTCGCTATAGCAGAAAAGAAATGTCTTCCATTTGGGAGGAAAATAATAAATTTAATATATGGCTTAAAATAGAAAAATTAGCGTGTGAAGCTCAAGCAAAGTTAGGAGTGATTCCGAATAATATTGCTGAGAACCTCTCTGGTGCTATTGAATTTGATGTTGAATGTATCAACGAAATTGAATCCATTGTAAAACATGATGTTATAGCTTTTCTGACATATGTTGCTGAAAAAGCGGGAGTTGATGTTCGTTATCTCCACTATGGAATGACAAGTTCTGATGTTTTGGATACATGCCTTGCGGTGCAACTGAAAGAGTCCTGTGATATTTTGCTCGAGAATCTAAAAAATTTACTTGCAGCATTAAAAAAAAAAGCTGAGGACTATAAAGATATTGTTTGTGTTGGACGCAGTCACGGAATGCATGCAGAACCAACAACTCTTGGAATAAAATTTGCCAGATTTTATGCTGAATTTAAACGCAATTATCAGAGATTAACTAGCGCGCAAAAAGAAATCTCAATTTGTAAAATATCAGGTGCGGTAGGCAATTTTGCAAATGTTGATCCGTTTGTTGAAGAGTATGTAGCGAAAGAAATGGGACTCATACCTGAAACCATATCATCTCAAATCATTCCTCGTGATAGACATGCCATATTCTTTTCAGTTTTGGGAGTGATTGCAAGCTCAATGGAAAATATTGCAATTGAAATTCGTCATTTGCAAAGAACTGAAATCGGCGAAATTTCTGAGCATTTTTCCACTGGGCAAAAGGGGAGTTCTGCTATGCCGCATAAGTGTAATCCTATTTTAAGTGAAAATTTAACTGGGCTCTCACGTTTAATACGCAGCTATGTGTTTCCTGCGTTAGAAAATGTTGCATTGTGGCACGAACGTGATATATCGCACTCGTCTGTGGAAAGATGCATTGCTCCTGATGCTTGTATAACAATGGATTTTGCTTTAGTGCGATTAACAGATTTGATAGATAAATTGGTGATCAATAAGGAAAACATTGAAAAGAACTTAAATTCTTCAAAAGGTTTAGTTTTCTCACAGCGTGTATTGCTTGAGTTAGTAAATAGTGGTTTGGCGAGGGAAGAGGCGTATAAAATTGTTCAGAGCAATGCAATGAAAGTGAAACAAAACAACAGTGATTTTCTGGCCGAATTGAAACAAGATAAACTCTTACTTAAGGTTATTAACTCGGAAAAACTTGAATCTTTGTTTGATTTGAAATACTATACAAAACATGTAGGTCGCATGTATAGCAAGGTTTTCAATTAGGCTGAGTAGCTCAGTTGGTAGAGCAGGAGGATCATAATCTCTTGGTCGGGGGTTCGAGTCCCTCCTCAGCCACTCGCACTAAACTATGTTTAGCAAGATAGTGCTATTGGTGAAACCCAGTGTCAACTACTTGGAGTGAGTTGTGTATCCACTCAGGTGAAGAGACAATGGATAAGAAATTGTGAAAAGGGTTTAGCTTTTGGCCTATGATCTCTTTAAATGACAGAATTTCACTACAAAACTTAACTTTCTTCTATGCAGTTAGCTAAGTCAAGAAAGGTGAATCTATCTCTTGTTGTAAACACAAGATCGACCACTTTACAATATTGTTCTTTATTCCAACTGAGGTGCTCTGGTAAGTGTGGAATTGATAGATCTTCAAATATTTTTTGCAGGTGTTTTGCAGGTAGTAAATTTTGCTTAATTAAACTGGAAATATTATGCCATTCTTTACAAATAATCTCTTGGATTTTTTGCTGCATAATTTGCTTCTGTTCAAAAGTTCTTACAAATTCGATATTATCAAAGCACTGAGTTATATGTTTTACATCTAAAGTGGTCGGTTTGATAATCGGGTTTTGTATTGATAATATCTTTTCCTGCAAATTAGCCATGGTAATCGTCGTAACAGCAATTTTTTCGCCATGTAGTAAGGAATGATCTCTTGTTACCATTTCCATTGCGTGAGCTATCATATGCTCTCCTTGGCTTGCAGAATAGCTGCCTTTTGATATTACCATTCCAAGTCCTGAAATTAGTAGAACTTCCATAAGTAATAGGACCACTTTTCTACTTCTTTTAGTAAGCGCCGTATACTCTCTTAGCAAAATTTGCTCCAAATCGCGAACAAGTGTAAAAGGTAATTCATTGTATTCTGTGCCAAACAACAAATGAGATAGTAGCCAGTCAGCCTGAACTGTTGAACGACAAATGAAATCTGCAAATCCGCTTAATGTGAGACGCAGTGGTGCATTGGCAAGTATGTCTATATCTATATATACTGCTCTTGGAAGATGTGCTTTGAACGATTTTTTATATCCATTTACTAATATTGAAGCATTTGCAGAGGTATATCCATTCATAGAAGCGGCTGTTGGGAACGATATATAATCTTTTTTCTCGAGGTAGCTTGCATATTTGCAGATATCGTTAACAGTGCCGCTACCAAATGCAACTATTAAGTCACTGTCTTTTGCTTTGTTTCTAACTAGATTTACGGTTTCAAGAGAGGCAGCTCTGCTTGGTGTCATTTCTCCACCTGGTGTCATTCCAGCGCGTGACACTGGAATGACAGGTGGGGCTGGAATAATTAAATGAGAAATTTTATTAAATACGTTTTTGTTTAAAAGTTTTGCTGTATTTTCATCTGCAACTAGAAAGATGTCATTTCCGTGTCGTGTGCATATTTCATAGATATCATCAGCAAGGTGGTAATCTGTTATTACTTCCCTTAGAAAAGTTTGTTCGGCTTGATGTAATATTTGTTTTAAATAGTGCATAGAGTGTTTACAATATAGCAATATAAGTATTTTAAGATTGACATGAAAATTGACCCTGTAGAGCTAACTAAGAAATTGATCTCTTTTGAGAGTATAACACCAAGGGACGGCGGGGCAATAGAGTATATAGCAACAATCTTCAAGAAGAGTGGCTTTGATTGTGAAATTTTAGAGTTTGGTGATAAAGTTAAAAATCTTTATGCGAAATATATAAATGGAGTACCAAATTTGTGCTTTGCTGGGCATGTTGATGTTGTACCACCGGGTCAGTTAAAAGATTGGGCATTTGGTCCATTTAATCCAGAAGTGAGGGATGGTATATTATATGGAAGAGGGGCGGCTGATATGAAAAGCGGAGTAGCTGCGTTTATTGCTGCTATGGTAAATTTGATTGCAGAGAAGTTTCAATTTAATGGTTCGATAAGTGCATTGATTACCAGTGCTGAAGAAAGCACGGAAGAATATGGAACAAAGGCAGTTTTGGAATGGATGAAAAGTAAGCAAAAAAAGGTGGATTTCTGTGTGGTTGCTGAACCGACCAGTAGTGAGAAATTAGGTGATACCATAAAAATAGGCAGAAGAGGTTCTGTAACATTTGAATTAATTTGCCATGGAAAACAAGGGCACGTTGCCTATCCAGACCTAGCAGATAATCCAATATATAAGGTAATATCGATATTGAGTAAGGTAAAAAATACTACTTTTGATCATGGTAATAAATATTTTCAGCCTTCACATTGCGAAGTTACTACTATCGATGTTGGAAATAATACTAGCAATCTAATACCTGGTTCAGCAACTACATGTTTTAACATTCGATATAACAATAAACAAACACCGGGTGGCCTATATAAGCTGATTGATGAAATATGCTCTAGTGTAACTAACGATTATAAGCTTTCTATGCATAGCAGCAGGGACGTTTTCCTCTCTACTCCCGATAGGAATACTGATATTATGCTTGATGCAATAAGTAAGGTTACCAACATTGATGCTATACTTAGCACAAGTGGTGGCACATCTGACGCTGCGTTTATCAAAGATGTTTGTCCAGTGATTGAATTTGGTATAATCAACAAAACTGCACATCAGATAAACGAATGCGTATCAGTAAACGATATACACAGGTTAACAGCTATATATAAGGAATTTATAGAAAATTATTTCAATCCCACTAATAAAATATTGAATCAGGTCAACGTGGTTAGTAATATATCTAGCGGTCCATTGTTAGCTTAGATGTAATCAGATCTCTTGCATAACTGTTGTTTGAATAATAACTTGTATCATTCCAGCAAAATGTGTCAAGTAAGTTTTTTCGTTTCTATAGCTACTTGGATGACAAAAGAAGAAATACTAGACTTTATACCTTTTGCACTCAAATTCACATAAATCATGAATTATGCACGTTTCACACGAAGGTTTCTGTGCTTTGCAAACATATCTACCATGCAAAACTAGCCAATGATGAGCATAAAGCAGGTATTCTTTGGGAACCACATTTAAAAGAGATTGCTCTGTTTTAAACACATCTTTTTCTTCCACAAGCCCAATTCTATTGCTCACTCTAAAAACGTGAGTATCAACTGCCAATGTTGGAATGCCAAGCCCTGAATTTAAGAACACATTAGCGCTCTTTCTCCCCACTCCAGGCAAAGACACCAAATCATCAAAATTAGTAGGTACTTTGCTGTCGTATCGTTCTACCAATATTTTACTAAGCCCGATTATATTTTTTGCTTTGGAATTATATAAACCAATACTGCTTATGCATTTTTTCAGCTCACTCTGCCCAAAGCTCAGCATTTTTTCTGGCGTATCAGCGATATTAAATAGTTCTCTTGTAATTTTATTAACGCTTACATCAGTTGTCCGCGCTGATAAAACTATCGCAACCAGTAACGTAAAATGATTGGTATAATTTAGCTCTATTTTTGGCGCAGGATTTGATTGTTGAAACTTTTCAAATATTAGTTCTACTTTTTTTGAGTCCATGCATAGAGCTAAAAGTTTATACTATACCGTAATATTCTACTATGCAAATTCAACCGCTTGAGGTCTAGGTGGCTGTTCAGTGTTAACATCAGACATATTAGTGTTCACTTCATCGAAATTCCTCTCAGCAAATTCGCTTGCCACCTCTGTAAAACACTTTCTAACAAGAGGCATAATTATTGGCATTAATAGCCTTCGTGGATCATACCGTCCTAACAGATCAGTTTCCTTTTGCACTCTATCTCTTAGATCTTCCTCAAGTAAATCTTTCATGTGTTTTTCAGTGTATATTTCACAAGCCTTTGAAAATGTAGGACTAAATATCTCAGTAGCTAGCAGTGCTAACAATGACAAAGTACCAAATATTGTCACATCAACATAAAAACTGCCAGAGATAAAACCCTCTATCATTAAAGAAGTAAAAAAGACAGGCAAAGGGTAAAAAACAAAAAGCTTATAGCATAAGTAAATACAATTTATTCTATTTACATATTGATCAGTAGAAATTTCAGAGTTTTTGTATTTTTTTTCGTAATGTTGTGTTAAAGCAGATAAAATCCCTGTCATAATAAGATTTAATGTTACTAGTGGCAAGCATAAACATATCAAGGTATCACTGGCAATTAACCAAGTAGGCAAGAAACAATAGCAATAAATTGCTTCAGCAAAAGCTAAAAAAAGTAAAGTATTTACTTTTTTCTTTAAAGTACTAGATAGCAAATCGTCTCTACGCTTTATAAACTTTTGCATTAGCGCTTGTTTGTCTTCCCTTATTAAACTTCCATTCTTTGTTAAAGGGGCGATATAACTAAATAATTGTATGTTAGGTTTAAGCAAGTGTTCGTCAAGCTCATTTCTCAGCTCTTTGACTTTATCATCGAAAAGTGAGCTATATCTTGGCCAAGAATTTATATAATGGATTAATTTATTTTGGTGTTGCAGATCCTGTGTTAGCGAGCTGCTTTTTTTTAAGTATAGAAGCAAGCTCAGCAAAATTCCTTCCTCTAACTTCCTCTTCAGTGATATTCAATTTTTCAAATAATTTCTTCCTATAATGGAATTCACGCGCTGTTAAATGCCCATCACTTTCAGCATCAACGCTAATTTTAACACAAGGGTCCCCTGACTTTAAAGGTTCAATATATGCATTTAATTCTTTATAAGCTTTGTCAAGATTTTTAAATCTTTCTTCATTTCCACCTTTATCAGGGTGGTGTACAAGAATCAATTTTCTATATTGTTTTTTTAAAACGCTACTAAGCTCTTGATGATCCTTACCTATAACTTGCTTAGCTTCTATTTCCAATACGTTGAACAGATCAGCATTATCACAAAACTCCTGACCAGTTAACTTAAAATGTTGACCCATTACTACATCTCACATAAATAAATTATATCTCTAGTACAATCTATTTAAATGTTTTATGCAATCATAAGAATGTCAAACGATCATTAAGAGAAAAACCCCTCTTTCCCATCATACAAATACAATTTGTCCATTCTCACCACGTCAAAATTGTGTTCTTCGAGTTTGATTAGCAAGTTATTTACGTCACTATTTGTAATAGCTTGCTTTTCATTATTTGCGATAAACCTATAGGTTATTTGGTCACTTGAAGGTTTTGAGTTTCCTGGCCAAATCGCAAGTCCTTTTGAGTATATTGCTATCATTTGCAGATTACTTGATTCAAATAATCCTACTATTTGATCAACATTACTGGATTTGTCCCAAGCGAGAGTTATATCACTACCCACTAGCTTTTTAACTTTGTAATCTTGTTCGTAATTGTCTTGTACTTTATTTATTTTACTATCCGAACCACTGCCAATTATAAGCTCAGCAGGTTTCTTTCCTAAATTATCTATAACAGCTTCTGCAAATTCTTTGGTACCAACTTTCTGTTTACTTCTTTTCCCCTTATATAAATCGGCAGTGTGTATTCCATCCTCCAAAGTCTTGAGCCATGCATCGTAGATTAGTTTTGCAGTACCCACTTGACCTATGTAAATTAGCATATGCACTGCAGCATTTAAAAGACCAGAAGGATTGGCTATGTTTTTTCCTGCAATATCAGGGGCAGAACCGTGCACTGCTTCAAACATTGCGTATTCATTCCCGATGTTGCTACTTCCGGCAAGCCCCACAGATCCAGAGGTTTGTGCGACTATATCTGATAATATGTCGCCATATAAGTTCTCGGTTACTATAACATCAAAATTCTCCGGTTCTGTTGCAACACGCGCCATTCCAATATCAACTATATAATGTTCTGCCTTTATATCTGGGTATTCCTTTGCAATGCGATCAAACGCGGCATGGAAAGTTCCGTCAGTCATTTTCATGATGTTATCTTTAGTCAGGCAAGTTACTTTTTTTCTGTTGTGTTTTTTTGCATATTCAAAAGCGTACCTGCATATCTTCTCTGAGCCAGATCTAGTAATAATTTTAGTGCATTGGTAAGAGTCACCAGTGAGCCTATGCTCTATTCCGGTGTAAACGTCCTCTTCATTTTCACGTATCACTACGATATCAAACTTATCGAATTTATTTTCTATAACAGGATGATATGAAATGCATGGTCTGATATTTGCATACAACCCTAGATTTTTTCTGAGTGCAACGTTTAAGCTTTTGTGCCCTTTACCTTGAGGAGTTGTTGTCGGAGATTTTAATAATATTTTTGTCCTTTCAATTGATTCCCAACCACTTGGAGAAATTCCGTGAGACCATTCTTTACTGTAAACACGCTCCCCTATTTCAATAATATCTATTGAGATTTCCGCTTCTGCTTCGCGCAATATCGACAGCACCGCTTCCATGATTTCTGGTCCGATACCGTCGCCATATGCAACTGTGATTAGTGTTGACATAACTTCCCTAGTTATAAATGATTTAATATTAATTTAAATAATAGAGTGGCACAAGTAGCTAATATTACCCAAGTTAGTATATTTACGGTTATTTAATAACGTATTTTTATATCATATGATGATATTATGAAATATAGGTGGGGTTATGAATACTGAAATAAATGTTAAAGTAAATTATGTAGGATTTACAAGGCGTATTGTAGCAGAAATACTTGACCTCATCATATTTTCCCCTCATTTTATCTTCGGTTTTATCTATGGTGTATTCATCGTATCATTACAAGATCAAGATAAAGACTCTTTTCAGGAACTTGCACAACTAGCAACAGAAATACCATTTATAGTTTCTACAGTGGTCGCAACATTAGTACTAACAATATCCAAAATATTAATGGTAACAAAACTTGGTGGTACCCCAGGAAAACTATTGTGTGGTATGCATATTAAAGATGCTAATACATTTACAAATGTTACCCTTATGCAAGCAACAATAAGATGTATTTCTAAGGGAAGCATCTGGATTATTTTTCGCTTTTTGCTTCATCTGCATTATCATGGTTATACTTTTCTATATCTTTTAATTGTGCTAATTTTATTTTTGTTTGCAGTATTTGATCAACGCAAACAGACTTTTTACGATAAAATTGCAAAAACAGTAGTGATAGACTATAAATCTAGTTGATATTTTTCTTTATAGGTAGTACATGGATAAAAAAGTAAACTACTCAACGATGACAAGACGTACTCTAGCATTTATAGTTGATTGTATTTTATTTATCGCAATACCATTTGGTTTAATGGCGGTGGGTTTCTCACTTACACACGCAATACAAGGGATCATGGGTGCAATAATTGTAATCACCACAATTGTATTTTCTTTATTTTTAATGATACCATGTATATTTCATATATTCATACTAGTAAAATTTGGCGGCACTCCAGGACACTTGTTATTTAGCATGCGTGTAAAAGACAAAGATACATTTGAGTCAATCACTACAATGCAAGCAATGAAAAGGACTATAGCTCTTTTTATAATTTATTGCATATCACTTTGTAATCCCATTTTATTCTTAGCTATACTAATCTTAGTTTTAGTATGTGCAGTAGGTGATGAACATAAACAAGCTTTTCACGACAAAATTGCAAACACGGTAGTGATAGATTATAAACCTAGTTGATATTTTCCTTTAGCTGTCTGCCACCAAGGGTGTCATTCCAGTGTCACGCGCTAACTTAAGGTAAATTTCCAACTTAACTATAAATATATTTTGGTAAATCCAAATTATTTTAGCTATAGGAGCGTTTTACTTTTTGCTCAGCATATCCATCATAACTGGCTTACTTTTAGTGATTCATGGAGTTAAAAAAGTCAGCATTGCTCTTTGTTAAAAGTAGTTTGTCACGTAAAAATTCCATTGCTTCAACGGGTCCCATAGGATTGAGTATCCTACGCACCACCCATATTTTATTTAGTATAGCCTTATCAACTAATAGCTCTTCCTTCCTTGTTCCGGATTTTGTAATATCAATAGCTGGAAATATACGTTTATCAGAAAGTTTTCTATCAAGTATGATCTCAGCATTTCCTGTACCTTTAAACTCTTCAAAAATAACTTCATCCATTTTTGAACCAGTCTCTATAAGAGCTGTGGCGATTATAGTTAAAGAACCCCCATTCTCAATATTACGAGCTGCTCCAAAAAAGCGTTTTGGTCTCTGCAGTGCGTTTGAATCTACACCACCAGTTAGAACTTTCCCAGACGAAGGAATAACCGCATTATAAGCACGTGCAAGTCTAGTAATATTGTCAAGTAGAATTACCACATCTTTTTTATGCTCAACCATTCTTTTAGCTTTTTCTATTACTATTTCAGCAAGCTGTACGTGACGGTAAGCAGGCTCATCGAATGTAGAACTTACTACCTCACCTTTTACAGAACGTATCATATCTGTTACTTCTTCAGGTCTTTCATCTATAAGTAACACTATTAATTCTACTTCAGGGTGATTTATAGCTATAGAGTTAGCCATTTGCTGAAGCAATACTGTTTTTCCTGTGCGAGGTGGAGCAACTACTAACGCTCTTTGCCCTTTTCCAAGAGGAGCTACTATATCTATAGCACGCATGCTTAAGCCTTTTTTATCATCACCATTATTACACTCAAGTACTATGCTTTCCTCAGGATAAAGAGGAAGCAAATTATCAAAATGGACGTACTTTCTTAATTCACTTACTTCAGTAGAGTTTATACTTTGAACCTTAGTTAAAGTAAAATATCTCTCTTTATCACCAGGTGGCCTTATTTCTCCATATGCCATATCTCCTGTACGTAAATTAAACTTCTTTATTTGCCCGTTAGAAATATAAACATCATCGGTACTTGGGGCATAATTTGCACTTGCTGAACGTAAGAAACCAAAACCATCAGGCAATATTTCCACTATTCCACTCCCTGTGGTTATGCCTCCTTCTTCACTCATTTTTTTCATTAAGCTGAATATTATTTCCTGCTTTAGCATTCTACCATTGCTTTTACCGTTAGTTGAAATTTTTCTTTCTTCAGCTAACTCTAACAATTCTTCCGCTGTTTTCTCTTTTAATTCGCTCAGATCTAATGTTTTTCTGTTTTTCTCAGTACCTTCATTGACCATCTGTTTTACTGTATCGTTATTGTAAATTTGCTCACTTTTTTCAGGTTGAGCTGTAACCTTTCCTTTTGCCAAAACATCTTCATTGATTGTTGTCATAATCCTCCAAAAATTTTAATTGATGCTTACTAACCTAAAATGTGACTATAAGATAATAAACTAGGCTGAGTTAGTTTCAGTGCGTATTAAGCTTAATTATCATTAAACCCCGTACTTTACTTACGTTATACTAATAAACACTAGCAAGTCAAGTTAATTTAATGTTAACAAAACACAAAAATTTGAGGATTTTCAATAGCTATTCTTTATATTTTTTTAACCTTTCTTGCTTCTCCTCTTCTACTTTTGCTTTTTCCACTTCTGCTTCTAAATTTTCTTGACTACATAAGCCGAGTAGTACAGGATCCTGGGGTTTTATACTTTGCATGTTATGATGAGATCCATCTCTTACCTGCTCAACTGTGTAATTTGTTGTACTAATTAATTTAGCTATAACGTTATTGTCCAAGATAGGAAATTTTTTTACTAAATAATAAATCGCATCAGGTTTATCTCTACGTCTTGCCGTAGAGGCAAAGCCAAGAATGCTACCAATCGCTTTACTCCCTTTTTTTATATTTTTTATAATCAAATTTGGTACACGATTTGGATTTTTTTTGCAATCATCGATTTCTTTTTCAGTAATTATTCCAGAAATAATAGGGTTATATTTTTCTACTTCTATTTCCTCATCAGCTATGTCTTGTACTTCTTCAAGGGCCAATCTGCAACATTGTGCTATTTGATTAAAAGTTAAACCAGTGTTGTCTACTAACCAAGCAGCTATTTGCACTAGAAACTGTTTATTTCTATCGTTATTGCCCTTAGAAGATTCCATTGACATCAAAAAAGCATCTCTCATTTAAAGTATCCCTTACTGTTATACAGGGCCAAAATATAAACTATTAAAACTAAAAAAGCATTAATTTTGTCATTCAATAACTTTTTGTTTGTCACTTTCCACCTCTTAAGTTAATTAAATGCGCTTACCTTTAAGCATATTTCAAACAAAATATTTCCCCTTCCTAAGGTATAGTATAACTCAGTTAAACATATGTTCCTATTTAAGATTAGAGAGTTAAATTTTAAGTTAATATATTATATATATTAACTAATAAAGCAACAGGTTTACAAGTATTAAATTATCACTATTCTATAATTAACCATTAATTAACTGAGTTTAAAATGAATGTTAAAAATTTTTTCACTAAAATAACCGTTGTCCTTTTAGCTTGCTTGTTAATCTTTGTGGGAGTTGGCAACCTTTTATCAGGTGATGATGAAAAAGAAGAGGTAGCTAGGGTTGGAAAAGAAGTTATAACGTCAGATGAGTATAAGTCGCTATATCAAAATTATGGAAAACAAATTTCTGGATCTGATGCGAGTAGAGAACAAGTAAAAAAGCTGAAATATGATTTGCTTAACGCACTTATAGAGCAAAAACTATTGTTTAACCTAACTAGTGAGCTGGGGTTGACAGTTGGAGAAGAATCTATAAAAAACCATATTAAAAACACCAAATACTTTCAAAATGATAAAGGTGAATTTGACAAAAATAAATTCTATGAAACGCTAAATGACCTGCATATGACAGAGAAAGAGTATATAGCAAAGCTAGAGAAAGTCCTGCCTGCAATGATGTTCATGACTTCATTATTTAAAGATAATTATCCAGTAACTTTTGGCGAGAAAATTGATGAGCAGATATACAAAAGTCGCTACCAAACTAGAGTAGTTGATATTGTTAAAATAACTGAAGATGCAGTTACAAACATTCCTGAACCAGATGATCAAGCCTTACTTGATTTGTACGAAAGAAATAAATCCCATTTTTATTATCCTGAGTATCGAACTGCGCAATATATTTCCCTAGGCCAAAAGTATTTTGAAGATCAAATCAAGATCTCAGATGAAGAAGTTGATGGTATAATAGAACAACAAGAACTTAAAAATCAAAGAGATATATTCAATGCAATATTTTCTACCAAAGAAGAAGCTGAGACAGCAAGAAGAGCATTTGAGGAGGGTAAAACAAGCTTTGAACAGATAGTAGAAGAGTTTGGCAAAGCAAAACTTGAGGAAACTAGAGTAAATAATATAACTAAGGATTTTTTACCAGAAGACGTGAGAGAGAAGGTGTTTGCTCTTAAAGTAGGTGAAGTAAGTGAAGTTTTAGCAAGCAGTTTTGGTTGGCACATAGTAAAAGTGGAAAGTGCGCATCAAATCTCTGATGAAGACTTAGTTGATTTAAAAAAAGACATAAAGTCAGTTCTAACTAACCAAAAGTCTTTTGAAAGAGTCAATGATTTCATAAACCAAGTGAACTATAAGATATACAATGGTTCAGAAATTGAAGAAATATTGAGTGAATATAATTTACCTATACAAACTATTGGTCCAGTAGATGCGAGTGGAAAAGATCAAAGCGGTAATAACGTAGGAGATTCTGGTGATTTGATTTCTTTCATTTTTTCGCGAGAAAAGGATCAGAAAGGTTATTTTAAGGGCGTTGGGGACGCTGTTGTTAGTGTAAAAATCATCGATATCGTTCCACCTAAATCACAAAGTTTTGAAGAAGGCAGGGCATTAGCGGTAGAGCTTTGGCGTAGTGAGTTTATAAAAGAAAGAATGTTTAAATTCGGGCAAGAGGTTGCAGTTCAACTAAGAGAAAAAACAGATTTGGAAGAAATTCAAGGTGTGGAATTAGTTAAAGGTCAGCAGATGCACCGCAATAAAGTGGATCAACAAAACTACCCCTTTTCTTTTGTAGAAGAGATTTTCAATATGAAAACAACTGGTTCAGTGACAGATCCTATTCAATACAATAATGAAATTATAATAGGTGTTCTAAAAGAAATGCATTCATCAAATGGCAAATTAAACATGCTTGACACTGGAAAACGTGTGATGATATCGCTAAAAGAGCAATTAATTAGCTATCTGGAATCAAAGTATAAAGTCGAAGTTAATCACGCTATACTTGATGATATATAGTCAAAAATCTTATAAGTTGCTTCAAACGCATCCAGTGCCCAGACACTGGGATCCAGGAATTTTATTAAGTTGGTAAGCATAAAAGTAGCCGTTTTATGTTAAAATACAACGTTTTAATGATTAAAAAAAGGCTGGATTCCAGTGTCAAGCACTGGAATGACACCATTTGCTGTGCAATTTACCTTCAAAAATGAATGTTCGTATAGCTGTGCGCCCGGCACTGCCCTACATTATTGGTAATTATATTATAAGGTGCAAAAGTTGTATAATTCATTTGACTTAAAACGGCTCATTGTATAAAATTGTAGCTAATATATGAATAAAGGTTAACATGGCAGTTAAAATAAGGTTGGCGAGGTTTGGCGCAAAGAAACGCCCTTTTTATAGGATAGTTGTAGCTGATTCACGAGCACCAAGAGATGGGCGTTTTATTGAGAAAATAGGACAATATGATCCAATGTTACCAAAAGACAATAAAAATCGTGTTGTGGTGAAGGCTGATAGATTAAAGCATTGGCTAAGCGTAGGCGCGCAAGCAACTGAAAGAGTACTGTGGTTTATCAAAAAAGGCATAGTAACTTTAGAAACAGAACCAAAGAAAACAGAAAAGAAGAAAGTAGAGAACGAGAAAGCACAAGGGCAAGAGGCATAAGTCTCTTAAAATGCTAATAACAAACAGCGATAAATTAGACGATATTGTATCTTCTGATTTGTCAGCTATGAGTGACTTTGTCTTCAAAAATGTCAATGATGAAGATGCTAAGCTTGCTACTGATATTATATCTCATCTTGTTAGGTCAGGTGGAAAAAAAATAAGGCCTAAACTAGTTTTTATTATATGTAAAATGCTAAACTATTCTGGGGAGAATAGGATCAATGTTGCTGCATCGGTAGAGTTTATACACAATGCTACTTTACTTCATGATGATGTGCTCGATGAAAGTGAGGCACGCCATGGAGTTAAAACAGCGAATAAGATTTGGGGGAATAAATCAAGCATTTTAGTTGGTGATCTATTGTTGACATTAGCATTTAGATGGCTTATAGAGTGTGGAAATTTAAATATTCTCTCCATTTTATCTAAAGCATCGTATTTACTTGTGAAGGGTGAAATAAAGCAGATGACAACACGTTTTGACCCCCACACAATCAGGGAAAATTATTTTGATATCATTGGAGAAAAGACAGCGTCTTTATTTTCTGCATGCTGTGAAGCTGCATCTACAGTATCTGGTGCAACAGATGACGAAACAGAGAGGCTAAAGAATTTTGGTTTTAATTTTGGTATGGCATTTCAAATAGTTGATGATATGCTCGATTATACTGCTAGTCAAGGCACTTCTGGAAAGCAAATCGGAAAAGACTTTTTCGAAGGTAAAGTCACCTTACCTGCTATTATAGCATACGAAAAGGGCAGTCCAGCAGAGCAAAAATTCTGGGAAAAATGCTTTTCTTCAGCTAGACACAATTTTGACCAAGCATTACACTATATTAATCACCATAATGCCATTCAGCTTTCTATGGAAAAAGCTAGACACTACATTAATATGGCACAAAATGATATTAGTACTTTTTCTGATTCTTTTTATAAAACTACTTTAATTAACTTTTTAAATGCGAGCATAGAAAGACGAATGTAGCTGGCGCTTGATATTTTCAGATTAATTGTTATATATTTATTAGATTCTTAAGGGTAATGATATGTCAGATAGCAGTAAGGAGAAAAAGAAGAAGTTTGCTGATATGGTAAGTAGGCAGAAAGGTGACGACCAACAAAGTGATAACCATAAGCAAACTGATGATTTAAATGAAGATCTCAATACATTAAGAGAACGTGCAGCTCAGCTTGAAGATCATTTACGCCGTGCTGTTGCAGATAATGAAAACGTCAAACGTATAATGCAAAAGCAAACTAGCGATGCAAGTGACTACGCAGTCACAAAACTTGCACGTGATATGATCGACTCGTGCGACAATTTAAAAAGAGTAATGGAAATTTTGAAAGACGGTGATCCTGTTCATGAGGGGATTAAAGTAGCTTATCAAAAAATTATAAATGATCTAAAAAAACATGGAATAGAGGAAGTAGATCCACTTGGTGAGCTTTTTGATAGTAATTTACACCAAGCTGTTGTGGAAAGGGAAGACAATGAAAAAAAGCCTGGCACCATTGTAGAAGTACTACAAACTGGTTATACTATCAAAAATAGGTTGCTCCGTCCTGCAATGGTTATTCTTTCTAAGAAATCTGCTGATTGTGGAAGCGATTAGCATGAGGTAAATGTATAATGACAAGTATTGTCTTTTCGGGTATCCAGCCAAGTGGCGTACTACATTTAGGTAATTATCTTGGTGCAATCAAACAGTGGATAGACTTGCAGGATAAATACAAATCTCTTTTTTGTATTGTCGACCTACACGCAATCACAGCAAATAAGCTTCCCGCAAGTGAATTAAAAAGTAATATTTTCAAAACAGCAGCAGCTTATATTGCATGCGGAATAGATACAGAAAAGTCCATTATTTTTAGTCAGTCCACAGTTAGTGGTCATGCAGAACTGGGCTGGCTGCTTGGATGCTATACACCAATTGGTTGGCTTAATCGCATGACTCAATTTAAAGATAAAGCTGGCAGCGATAAACAAAAAGCCTCTCTTGGATTATATAGTTATCCAGTACTTATGGCTGCAGATATATTGTTGTATCAAACTAAATACGTTCCTGTTGGTGATGATCAAAAACAGCATTTGGAGCTTGCACGTGATATTGCATCAGCTTTTAACAATCATTATAAGCTGGATTATTTCATCGTACCTGAAATCTTAACTTTGGATTGCACATCAAGGATAATGAGCTTAAGGGATGGCACAAGCAAGATGAGTAAATCTGATCCTTCAGAACATTCGTGCATTAACCTTGATGATACGGATGACTTAATTGTCAAAAAAATAGAAAAAGCAAAAACAGATTCAATTCTAGGCTTTGCTACTTTAAAGTGCCGACCAGAAATAAGCAATTTGATAAACATTTATTCAGTGCTTAGTAATGTAAATGCAGAAAAAGTATGTGAAGAAGTGAACAAACATGACATGAAGCACTTCAAAAAAGAGTTAGCTGATTTAATTATCAGTGTTATATCACCCATACGTGAGAAAATGAATGATCTTTTAAAAGACCAATTCCATTTACATGAAATATTAAAAAAAGGCACAAAGAAAGCAGCAGAAATTGCAACCCATAATATAAAAGAAATCAAGGATATTATTGGATTTGCTCAATATCTGTAAGGTTCCAAAGTGTGATGGTGCGAACCGTCATACCGCCGCGGTATCTCAGCCGCTAACACGTAGCGGGATGACGGTTTTTCAAATTGTCGTAGGTCAGTTTAGCTATAGGCAGCAATTTTCTGTATTTATTTTAAATTGAAGAAAGCTCAAATGAAAGATCGTGTTTTGCTAAAAATCACAGAATGCAGTCTGGTTACAAAATTCTCTAATGGTCTTAAATAAAACTTCCAGTGAATGATTGTCAGACATATTGTGCTCTGCTGATTTTATTAAGTGTACTTCAACATCGGTTGACTTAATTTTTTCAGCTAAATTCAATGAAGTTTGATAAGGAACATCTTTATCATTAATGCTATGCAGCAAGCGCACAGGACAGTTTATATCTATTGTCTTTTTGTTTAAAAGAAGGTTCTTTCTGCCATCTTCGATCAAATTTTTAGTTATTTTGTATGTACAATGCTCTGAAGTAAAATCTATTACACCTTTAGAATCTAGTCCTTCTTTTTGCTTGCCTGACAATTGCTTGAATATCAAATCTTCAGTAAAATCGGGAGCAGACGATATACCAGTTAGTGCTGCAATTTTTTCTGGAAATTGAAGGGCAGTGAGCAACATTAGCCATCCTCCCATACTTGAACCTATAATTATTTGTTTATCGCTAGTTAATTCACTCATTACTTTAGCACAATTTTTTTGCCAATCACTTATCGTGTAATCAATAAAATTACCACTTGAATGACCGTGACCAAAATAATCAAATAGCACAAGTGCTACGTCATTTTCTTGGCAAAATTTGTAAATAGCAGTTGCTTTAGTTCCATCCATATTGGATGCAAATCCACCGAAAAAAACTACAGAAGCTTTCTTTCCTTGTAGCTTTCGATATGCTATGTGACCATTATTTCCATCAAACAATTTACAATAATCCATACTACTTTGGCAAAGCAACCGGGCTATCACTCAATTGATGCAAATAACTAACTAGATCTGCAATTTCTTGTGGATTGGAAATACCTGCAAATGCCATACGTGTACCTTTTATATAGGCTTTTGGGTTCTTTAAAAAGGCAAATAGCTCCTCATACCCCCATTTTCCACCTCTTTCAAGCACTGCTTTTGAGTAATTGAATGAGTTACCAAGATGGGCCTTTTTATTTCCAACTATGTTCCATAAGTTTGGTCCTACTTTATTCATTCCACCTTTCTCAAAACTATGGCAGGCTATACATTTTTTTGCTGCTGATTTACCTTTCTCAAAGCTAGCATTCTGCATGAGCGCTCCAATATCAAGCGCCACTTGCTCGATTTTTTGCTGGAACTCATTGCTGCCAGCAGCTACTATCGTTTGGTGTTCAATCTTATATTCTTCTGGACTGTAAAGCATATCAACTACATTACTAACTATCATAATGATTAGCCCAGAAAGTAAAATCGATGCTGCAATCTTATTAAGCTCCATAGTTAATTTTTATTAAGTAATGTTACTTAAATTATGCGAATATTTTCGCAAATAGCAACCAATTACCTTGAAGCTCGCTAAAGATGAGAGTCTCTATAGCTGACCCAAGAAAGGTTTTCCTACGTCCATACCGCCGCGAACCGTCATACCGCCGCGGTATCTCAGCCGCTAACAAGAGATCCCGCTAACAAGTAGCGGGATGACGAGGTTCACTGCCATTAAGTTAAGGAAAGAATGGTTAAAAACTGAACTAAAAAGTCAGAAATAATTAAGGATTTATGACAAATGCTGAAACAGAATAGAGTAAACTTTAAAGCAGATAAACTCTGAAGTGTAAATTACTTAAGAAATAGTTTGTTTAGAAGTCATTTTACAGGAGCTATGGCAATAAGCTACCCAGTTATTATCAGAAGATATGAATACTACCTCTAGTCAAAATATGTGTTTTCTAACCCTTTTTTGGTAATTGAACGAACGAAGATAAGGTACCTTATGACGATCAACTTTCCTTCCCTTTCTTACCACCAAAGTGTTCATCAAAAATAGCTTTGATAATTGATCCATAATGCAGTCAGTATCTGATTCCGTAGCAAAAATGTCGAAAGCCAAGTTTTTGATCGCGTTAAATGAGACAGATTTGTTAATGCTCCTCTTAAGCTTATCATCGGTTAAGTCCATATTCAACGCTTCTTCTACATCTTTTGTCATAACACTTTCTAGGTTGCTAATAATGATAGCTGACCAAAAATCCTGTTTAACAGACTCAACACTTTTTCCTGTAAAATTTTCTAGACTTAGTCTTCCTTTGAGTTTTGCAAAAAATGTCTCAACTCCCCAGCGTAAAAAATATAACTCCTTAAATCCTCCAGTTTGAAACTTTTGTTCATCCATTAATGATGTAGCTAACACTTCAATTTCACCAGATGGCAGTACCACTTTGAAGCGTTATTCCACTATTTTCTTGTTTTATCTTACGCTGAGCACATATGGTAACCTCAACACTAGATGGGCTTTTTTCTTCAAACATAGCATTCACTTCATTAAAAGATGATCTGGGACATCGAATGACATAAGCAATTTTTCTTTTTGTAAGGCTAGAAAGAAATTTATAAGATAAATATACAAATCAGTAAGTCATTAGTATTTACAACTTTAAGCATTTCATCTGCTAAGTTAATTTCATGAGTGTTACCTCTATCTAACACTGACCTTATGGCAACATTATTTAGCACATCTTAACAAACCGCAAAGGTTGCACTTGCATAATCACCTAAATCTTTTGGTTTTTGGTTACGTATTTTTCTTGAGCCAAATTCATTTTTTATTTCAACGCTTGTTGGTAAAATGATTTTGGAGGCATCAAGAGCTAACACTCTAAAGCCAAAACAAGTTTTAAATTTTTGGTCTTGGTAGTACAAGGAAACCACACCTTCGTTAATTTCTGAAAATGCACTGTGTTTCATTTTTTTTCTTGCTTGACTAAAAGCACTAGCAGTAACGGTATAGTCTTTTTTCCTATATAAAATAAATTCGTTTAGTATTACTTGCAGCGACTTTACACTTTTTCTTAAAATTAAGATAAATATGTCAATAAAAGATAACTTCCTCTTTCTCATAAAATCTTTTGAAGATGATTTATGGGATTCTATAAATTCTAGACTTGCCAATTCATTTTGAATAAATTTTATTACTGCATTTTTTACTCATACTACCTTTAAACTTATTGGTATACATCATTATCCCATAAAATCTATCTTTTTTCCTTAACTTAATGGCAGTGAGACGAGGTTATCGTCATGCCGCCACGAACCGTCATACCGCGATTCATTCGCGGTATCTCTTAGCCGCTAACAAGTAGCTGGATGACGATTGTCAGGGTGTAATCCCAGTGTCCCTATGATGTCATCCCAGTGCCCAGACACTGGGATCCAGGAAAGTTTGCTTGTTTACAAGCAAACTAGCACAGAAAGTGGTTACAACATTTTCGATGAGATTATATGGAAAACTGGATCCCAGTGTCATGCACTGGAATGACAAAGGAGAGCAGTGTCAGCTACTTGGATGACACCTTTTTTCTACTTAGTGTGGGTTATACAAGAAGTCTATTGTATGGCTATTGCTGGTCGTATATTACTTATAGCTTATCTATTCAAATTGCAACTTTGTTTTTCATAATTAATTATTGACAGAAATTATTAATTGGGTTATTATTAAATTATCGTTAACAAGTGAGGCAAAGAAATGATGATATCCAATAATTCTTCATTGCTAAAAGATAGTCAGGAGCTTACTAAAACTAAGCAGACTATATGGAAACCTTTAATTGCTGTTTCATTATCATCTATATTTAGTTTCATATCTGGTCAATATCTTCCTTATGTTATTATAGCAGTTTCTGGTTCTGGCCCTATTGCAGCAGTTCCTTTAGCAATTTTTGCTGTTTCTACGGTTGTTGCACTTATTTCAGTGACATATCTTGTTAAACTGGCTATTTCTAGAGATGATAATAAGAAAGAAGTAGGTCTTAATGGACAGAAATTCGGCCATACTCCATCTCAAGAACCACAAAAATTTGTGTGTAAAAATTGTACTAATCTGGAGAATAAATCAAATGTACCTACTCCTCAATCACCTCCAGTAACATTGGGTACACAATCAAATCCAAGTGTCAGTGTACCACCGCCACCACCTCCTCCATTGCCACAAGATGCTGCACTACCACCTCCGCCTCCGCCTCCGCATTTTTTTACAGCTTCCAAGCGTACGGAGCAACCTAAGAATGATGCACCGAAGAAAGGCTGTGAACCTGAGAATAATAATCATTCTACTCTGTTTGAACAGATAAGAGGAGGTACTACGTTAAAAAGAGTGAGCAGCAACAAGAGTGGGCAGCAACAAAATTTTACAAATGAATTGAAAGCAAAATTAGAAAGTCGTGGGGGCACTGACAAAAAAGAAACACCAGAAGAGTTTGCTGCAAGAATAGATAGGGAGCAAGCAGAGAGAAAGAAGTCGGATGATAATGATTCAGATTGGACAAAGAGACTTAAGGAGAGAGCAGCAGTCATGCAACTCTCAGATAGTGAAAGTGAGCATTCTGATTCTATTAGCGATTCAGATTGGACTACAGATGAAAGCAAAGACACACAGAAAGAGATAGAGCAGGAAAAAGAGGAGCAGACAAAACACACAAATTCCCTATCAAGCAAGGAAGAAGGAAGCGGGGATCTTGACAGTGGTATAGGATCTAGAGCCACATCTCCGATACATCCTGAACAAGAAACAGAGGAGTCACCGGTACCGCCAAGTTCGTGTGTTGATTCACCACAAGTAAATAATGTTGACTCAGTGGATAATGAGGTGCAAGATTCACCTCCTCTTTCTGTTGAGGATCGCATAGCACAGTTTGGTGGAAAAGCGTTGCGATGCCAAAAGGAAAATGTTGTACAAGGACTATGATAACTATGAAATGGTCAGCCATGCACTTCCCTTCCTTTTCAAAATAAGTTTACCTACAGGTCTGATTGTATTAAGATTACTTAATACAATCAGATCTATTATATGCGCTTATCCAAATATTACCTGCCAACTCTAAAGGAAAAGCCTGCCCATGCTAAAATTATCTCCCATCAATATTCTTTGCGTGCAGGTTTAATAAAGCAGATAGCATCTGGCATCTATACGTGGTTACCACTTGGTCTCTTAGTGCTTAAGAATATTGAAGATATTATCAGAGATGAAATGAACAAATCCGGTGCTATTGAAGCATTAATGCCTTGTGTGCAACCAGCAAGTCTTTGGCGAGAATCAGGGCGTTACGATGATTACGGTAAGGAAATGCTACGCATAAAGGATAGGCATGAGGAAGATATGCTTTTTGGTCCAACGCATGAGGAGGTAGCAACTGATTTAATTAGAGATGTGGTAAAAAGTTACAAAGATTTGCCACTTTGTTTATACCAAATTCAATGGAAATTCCGTGATGAGGTAAGACCACGTTATGGTGTTATGAGGGGCAGGGAATTTTTGATGAAGGATGCATACAGTTTTGATGTAGATTACGAAGGTGCACTGAATTCATATAATTTGATGTACAAAACTTACATAAAAATCTTCAAACGCATGGGATTTACTCCAATTGGAGTTCGAGCTGATACGGGGCCAATTGGAGGAAATTTGAGCCACGAGTTTCATATATTGGCAAACACTGGTGAGAGCACTTTATATTATGACAATAAATTTTCTGAACTACTAGAGAGTGAAGATATTGAAAGTTTAAAGAGTATATACGCAGTTGCAGATGATATGCATGATCCTGAGACTTGCCCTATATCACAAGAGCAGTTAAATGTTAGTAAAGGTATTGAAATAGGGCATATTTTTCATTTTGGCGACAAATATTCAAAGCCTATGAAGGCAAGTGTTACTTCTCAAGATGGAAAAAATGTCAATATACATATGGGTTCGTATGGCATTGGGGTTTCAAGGCTTGTTGGTGCAATAATAGAAGCTTTTCATGATGATAAAGGAATTATCTGGCCAGAATCGGTGGCTCCTTTCAGAATTGGTTTAATCAATTTACAAACGAAAGTAACGGAGGCTGCAGATAAAATATACAAAGCTTTGAAAAGCGATGAAGTGCTTTACGATGATACGGAAGGGAGTGTAGGAGTAAAATTTTCTAGAATGGATCTGATAGGCTTGCCGTGGCAAATAATTGTCGGAAAGAAAGCAGTAAGTGAAAATATAGTTGAAGTAAAAAATAGAGCAACTGGAGAGGTAAAGGAAATGCAGATTGAGGAAGCAATAAATCACTTTAGCGCAAAATGATACACGGTATCGGCACTGACATAGTATATATACCAAGAATATTGAGAATATTACAAAAATACGGGGGAAAATTTCTCAATAGAATCTACACTGAAAAGGAAATAGAGCTAAGTAGAAAGTATAATAGTCAAGAAATGCGAGCAAGGTATTTTGCTAAACGCTTTGCAGCAAAAGAAGCTTTTGTTAAAGCACGAGGTAGTGGTCAGGGTATTACAATGAAAGATATAGAAATATACAATGATGTAAGAGGCAAGCCATATCTTACCGTTAGCAAGGATTTTATCTCCAAAATTCATCTTTCTTTAAGTGACGATGGAGATTACGCTACTGCATTTGTTGTAATTTGCGTCTAGCAGATATTTTCAATTTATGCAGTTGACTTTGTGCTATCTATATAGCTAAACTGACTTACGACAATTTGAAAAACCGTCATTCCGCTACTAGTTAGCGGCTGAGATACCGCGGCGGTATGACGGTTCGCGGTGGTATGACGTAGATTGCTGTCATTCCAGTGCTTGGCACTGGAATCCAGCCTTTATTATGCAGCCACTTAGTTGAAACTAAGTTTTCTGGATCCAAGTAGTCAGGGCACTGGGATGACATCTTTGTTGTGTTTAACAAAAACAAATATTCGTACAGTTGTGGAATGAATCGCAGTATAGCTATAGCATACACAAACGACTAGTTTGCCAAAAAAACATAGCGGTTTTTCTATGATTTTAGTATAATTCTAGCTTTACCTAAACAAAAAGATGAATTATTTAATGGACTGTGTTTTAACGTCTCTTTCCTTACCATTTTCAATTACTGAGAATTATTTATTAATTACTGCGTTGATTCCACTTTTAAGTGCGTTAGTTATTTTTTTTACTGGTAAATGGCCCGGAGTGAACAATAGTATTACTGTCACTTCTTCTGTACTTCTGTTTACGTATACGTGTCTGTGCACTTTATATTGGGTATATGGTGATCATTCTCAATTTATTCTCATGGATTTTGGTAATAATTTGCACATTAGTTTAAAGCTAGAGTCTACCGGAGTAATATTCAGTTTATTAATATCGTTTTTATGGGTGCTGACCAGTATATATGCAATATGTTATATGCAGAATAACTATGCTGATAGCAATCACTCAAGTTTTCTATGCTTTTTTTCAATAACGATTGGCTGTGCAATGTTTATTGCTTTTTCTGGAGACTTGCTCACTACATTTGTCTTTTATGAGCTTCTAACTATTAGTACATACCCTCTGGTTACTTACAACTCAACAAATGAATCAATGATTGCAGGACGCTATTACTTTGGCGTGCTATTTTTCTCTTCTTTGGTATTATTTTTTCCTGCAATAGGCCTTTTATATCATGAATTTCATACTTTAGACTTTGTAAGCGGTGGAATATTCAAATTTGATACTTCACTCATCACTTTCATTGCAGTGTGTTTTGCTATGCTGATTTACGGAATAGGAAAAGCTGCATTAATGCCAATGCATTTTTGGTTACCAAAAGCAATGGTTGCACCAACTCCTGTAAGCGCACTACTGCATGCTGTTGCTGTTGTGAAATCCGGAGTTTTCATCATCATAAAAGTTATATTATACACTTTCGGCGTCGATAACATGCAACGTTTTGTGCAGCAAAATTGGTTTGCTGGAGGGTGGCTTCCGTACGCTGCTGGATTTACTATTATTACTGCATCATTGATTGCACTAAAGCAAAAAGAATTAAAGAAATTGCTTGCTTACTCTACCATCTCTCAATTGTCGTATATTATATTATTCGCTTCAATTTTTAGTGATCTCAGCATGAGGGTTGCAATTTTTCAATTAGTTTGCCACGCATTTGCAAAAATCACTTTGTTTTTCGTTGCCGGAGCAATAATAACGAGAGCAGGTGAGAAATATATAGATAAGATTTACGGTATAGGACGCAGTATGCCAATTAGCATGACAGCATTTGCTATAGGTGCATTGTCTATGATAGGGGTGCCGCCTGCTCCGACTTTTTGGGGTAAATTTCTCATTTTTCAAGCTGTTTTCAACTCTGGCAATGTAATACTTTCTGTGTTTGTAACTCTAGTGTTAATTGTTAGTACTATACTCAACGCTCTGTACTTTTTACCGATAATTTACAACGCCTTTTTCTTAAAACCTTCTCAGAATTACTTTATTAAAAAAACACCAATTCTTCTAGTTTTACCTCCAATTATTACTGCTATGTGCACTTTGGTTATTTTTTTTAGCTACCAAGTAATATTTTAAAATCTGTATTTATAACCATTAACAATAAATTTAAATGGTATTATACCAGCCAGAGTTGCTTTTATATTCGACAAAGTGAAGCTAATCTCCACAGTATCCTCCTTATTTTGCTCGGTTGTAAAAACTACAGTAGCATTTCCAGCAAATGTAACTAAGTCCTTGGTCGATCGATCAATAGATAATGTTATTACATTTATGTTGGCGATTTTTCTTTTAGATAAAGACAAATTACCAGCTTCATTATTCGTTTTTTCCTGAAAGCCTTGATAGATTTTATGTATAGAATTGTTTCTTATAAAATTTTCTTGGTACTTCGGTTCAACGATCTTAATGGACTCGTATATTTCAATGTATTTACTTATTAAGTACCTCGCTGTGGAAGTGTATTCATCTTCCTTTTTACTGAAACTAAGCTTATGCATTGCAGAGAACTCATCTTCTGTGTGGTTCATATACTTCACAAAATTTAAATCTTTTTTAATAGGAAATAACAGGTATATGTTTAATGTTAATAAACATAAGCATACTAGGAGAAGCGATACTATTAATGCCATCCAAGATCTTTCTGCTACACAAAACAGATACCTATGGCAGTACCATTCGACTGCTTTACTGAAATAACTTTTGTTTTTTACTGATTCAAGCAATTTATCTTCCATAACACAATACTACCAGACCTAATCGGATCATTATAATAACAATAAGCTTAGATACTCTAAAAAAAACTTTAAAATATGTCTAAATTTTCCCAAATAGGATGAATGATTATATCACCTTGTTCTGCAATGAGGTAGAATTTATCGATTTTGCTCACATCTATATTTATCACTTTTACACTGAAATTTTCAGGATCATAAGTATTACTTTCTACACTTTTGTGATAATTATAATAATGTAATTTATTTTGATCATCAAAATAACCAAATTCATCAGCAAAGGTTCCCACTTTTCTACCTTTACCACTTTTGACTAGCTCAAATAGATCAATTACATGGTTTTGGGATCCAGGCTCAATAGGCCCTTCTGCAGCAAAAAATTTAGGTGCATGACCAATGTATTCCTTAAATTTTAGATTATGAGTCTTTTTTACACTACCAAAATCCACAAATTTATATTCATCTGAAATACCAGAATATTGTGGATCATACTTTTTATATTCAAAAAACTCATTACCTAAAAAATTACAAAACGTTAATTTATAATTATCATGATCGGATTTTACGACTTTAAGGTAATGAAAATCTCCAGGAATCTTTACTTCCTCTTCCGTAATATGATTACGTACAACAAGCTCACCATTTAGCATATGATAGCCAATTTTTGGCAAAGTAGCTATATTGATTGTCTTGTTTAGCTTAAAATTTGCTTCATAAATGCCACTTAACAACTCCTTTCCTTTTTCTAGGGTTATGTCTTGATCTGAAGCTATATTCTTAATTAAGCTTAATTTTTTCTGCATGTTCAATATGGCTTTCGTCAAAACTTCTATTGATTGCCATACAGTTAATTTATTATCAGTCAAATTATATACTTCGAGTATTAAATTAACAGAATTTTATCATGAATTTATGTTAAAAGTATTATACTTTGTAAACTTATGTCATGATATTAACTACATTAGCTAAAACATGCTTTTTATCTAAGTGGAGTTGCTTTGCGGCAACGAAAAGTTCACCTATTTTTTTCCACTGACTTAGCAGAATTTCAACACCATTTACCTCTCTCTTTATGCTTTCTAAAATGAAGGCCTGAATTATATATGATGCTAGTTCTAGTTCGATTTCGCTATTAATTACTTTATTAATCATATTGGGATTCTTTAAATCATGAAGAAATTTATAAAAGCATTTGTATGCTTCATAAGCATCACTACTTATTGTATTTATTATCATTCCTGGCATTCCAGGAAATAAAGTAATCATTTCGTCAAACGTTTGATTATCAAATTTACATTGAGATGAAGCAACTTGCTTTGTTTCATCATAAGTTAATGGGAGTAAATTTAGCTGAAAGCACCTACACAAGATAGTGGTTTGTATATCATATGGCTTATGGCTAATTATAAATATCTTAGAATTTTTTGGCGGCTCTTCTAATATTTTCAATATTGCGTTTTTAGCGTGATTAGTCATTGCCTCTAAGCTATCTATTATAGCTATTTTGTGTTCTGATTGAATGGGACTTAAGTGTAGAAAGTTTTTCATTTCTCTGACTTTTTCTATTCCGATAGTATCACCTTCAACAATGTGTAAGTCCAATGCTACTTCATTATAGTTTTTTATGAGTAACCAATTGGAGAAGGATTTTGCAAGTGTTGCTTTTCCTATACCTTTTTTACCACAGATCAGCCAAGACTGAACAGATAAGTTGTTCATTATTTTTTTTTTGGCTTGGTTGTGGCCTATTACTTTTTTCATTCTTTCTCCTATAGATTTTAGTTTGAAAATGCGTTGTTTACTGTTTGTAATGAAATTGCACCTTCCCTTAAAACCTTAATCTTATCTTCGGTTAAGTCAATAATAGTAGATTCTATACCAGAAACTAGTTCGTCATCTTCAATCACTACAGATAAATGTTGCTTAATGGATTGTGGTATATCGTTTGCCTTACATACACTTTCTTTTCCTGAAATATTTGTACTAGTTGCAACTATTGGAACTTTCAGTTTGTTTAGTATTGAAATTGCAATAGGATGCTCAGGAATTCTGATACCTATACTATCTTTAAAGAATTCGTTTGGCAATATGTTGTTGTTTTTAAGTGGTAAAATATAGGTAATTGGTCCAGGAGAAAAGCGGTTTATTAAATCAATATATCTTTCCTTTACCTTTGCTATTTTTGTCAAATTGTAAATATCACTAACAAATATAGACAGTGGTTTATTTTGAGAGCGTTTCTTTATCTGATATATTTTTCCTATAGATTCATTATCTAGTGCATTACAAGCAAGAGCATACACTGTTTCTGTTGGAAAACACACTAATAAATTGTTCTGTATTGCATTTATTATTTTAGATACCATATAGCTAAAAACTTATTCATAACAACTAGATCAGTTTTGTTGCACTGTATCTTATATAGTAACTGCTAGTTTTTGTAAACGTAATGCAACGCAGCTTACCATTTGTTATGCAGATTTACTACAACCCAAACTCTTCATTGACTTTATCAATTATTGCCTGTGGTGGATCCTCTCCCCATCCTGAATACAAAATCTCTCCATAGTCTGCAACATCTATAGAGCCAGTTCTGCTTTTTGCTAGAAACATTTCTCTTTTCTCTTTATCAACTAATACATAATGCCACGCTGATTTTCCACGATCTTTACCACGGACTAAGTATATAAGATCTGACCTACTTCTTTTTGTTGCATCAGCAAAAGATCTTTCATTGACAGTTCTGCTTTTACTTTTTATGCCGCCACTTTCAGAAAAAGCTTCCTTGGATTCGGTTTTTTTGCCTGCTAATTCAGAAATTTTTCCTTTTTCCCCTAATGCCCGTTCTTTGGTGTTTTGAGACGAATACTTACTGGAAAAACCTTCCCCTGTACCGCCAGGAGTCCTGTTTGTGAAACGCTTAGTAAATGAATTATTGTCGTTGTTTTCTGCCATAAAAATCTCCAAACTTTAGATTGTAGAATCCAAACTTTTACTACACTTTATCATATGTTAATTAAATTAATATAAATGAAAAATAATATAGTAATTATTACAGGAATTACGGCCTCAGGTAAATCAGAATTATGCGATAACCTGATAGAAAAATATGGAAATATTAGTATAATAAATTGTGATTCAAAGCAGGTATATGAAGAAATTCCCATAATTACTGCTCAACCGCCAAAGCAAGAAGAATTTTATAAACTATATGGTTATGTTTCAGCAAAAGAAAATTATTCCGTGGGTCTATGGTTAGAAGATTTAGAAAAAGAAGTTAATCACGCATTAGAAAATGCTCAAATACCTATCATCACTGGAGGAAGCGGGCTTTACATCAGCAGTTTAATCAAAGGCTTATCATCAATGCCACAAATAAGTCAGGAAGTGAGGAAAAATGTAAGCGAATTAAGGAAAAATTTAAGTAAAGAGGAGTTTTACAAATTAGCGCTAAGCAAAGATCCAAGGATTCAAGGTAAAGTGTTCATGAATGACTCGCACCGCCTTTCAAGGGCACTTGAAGTTATCACTGAAACTGGCAAGTCAATTTTTGTATGGCAAGAGAATAGACAGCCTCCTTTATTCAATAATTTTAAGATATATACAATTCTGCCTAAACGTGAAGATGTATACCGAAAAATAAATTCTCGTTTCATTACAATGATTGAAAATGGAGCAATTGATGAAGTAAAAAAGCTACTTAGCATGAACCTAGCCCCATATTTGCCAGCTATGAAAGCACACGGAGTGCCAGAAATTATAAAGTACTTGAAAGATGAGATTACTTTAGACGAAGCGATACAAATTGCTCAAACAAACACAAGACACTACGCGAAACGTCAGTATACCTGGTTTAAAAAACAATTTCTAAATGCTGAAGTGATTGATTGTGCAAACAAGCTCAAGATATTTTAATCCAGGCCGTGCTCATTACTACGAATAGGGGGCCATATTTTCCAGATGGTCGCTTACTTCTAGTGGATCGCCTAAACCATGCTCTATTTTTATTTTAAAAAATCCAAGCCTCTCGCAAAATTTCTGAAAACACTCTTTTATAACGTCAAACAAGTTTTTATCACCTATATTATAGTCCTTCAGTCTCTTAGGAACAGTAAGTGACAATTTACCATCTTCATATGTTACATTTTTATCACCTTGAGACTTAAGTGTGAATTCTAGCGAGCTATCCAATTTACATAATTCTTCTTCCAGTTCTGCAAAAGTGCGAACTGCAATTTTTTCTTCAATTCTGATTGCCGCATGACTTGGATCACTACAATTAATATGTGTTACATGATTAGACTGAAACAATAACCCATATGTTTCAGCTAAATGAAGGATAGGTCCTCCTTTACCATACAATGCACCCACATAAGCAGCCTGGTTACAATTAGTGATTAGTTCTTCTAGAATAGAATCATTTGGAACTTCTGCTTCAGCATATTCAAATAGCTCTGTAAAAACTTGTTTTACAAATTGGCGGTACTTATTTTTGTCATTTGAAATGAGGTTGGTATGTTTATTATATAATTCATCAACAAGCTCTTTTGTTATAACTTTGTTCTGAATAACAAGTTTCATTCTTGGAAGATCTACGTACATAGTTGCACCAGAATTCGCTTCAGCATCATCTTTACCAGCCCTCAACCTGCTAAAACCAAACTTTTCTGCTTGAGCTCTTAGTGTAACTATTGGATTTTCCTTTTCTTTTGGTGTAGAGCTGTTCATCATTAATACCTTGATATAGACTGCTAATGGTATAATAATACATAAAAATGATTAATAAGTTAATAAAATACCTACTATAAGCCCTATGATAGCAAATATAGTTAGGGGTAACTTAGGCTTACCGACGATTTTAAAAACGACAAATCGTCATTCCGCTACGTGTTAGCGGAATCTATGCTGAGATACCGCGAATGAATCGCGGTATGACGTTAGAGAGCTGTGCTAGCTATAGTGCATACCTGACCATAAGGTGACAAGATTTTAAAAAGGCTCTATAACAGTTTTACACATGTATGAATCTCAATGAGCAATCAGATTTTTCTAAATAGCAGGCTGGAGAATATACCTAAGTTCCATTCCGCAATATTGCCTAAACTTTGTGGTGGGGACAAGGTGGTGGATCTGCTGTTTTATAAGCCACTTAGTTATGTGGATAGAAGCAAGTTACTATCTGATGCTCGAGTTGGAGAATTTACAACTTTCATTGCAAAAGTTTATGAACATCAGTCGCCTACTTTTAGAGGTAGACCATATAAAATAGTCGTTGAAAGTGAGAGTCAGTATATATTCATAGTCTTTTTTAATTACTCAGTTAAGTATTTATATAAACTATTTCCAATTGGAGCGAATGTGATCATCAGTGGCAAACTCGAAAAATTTGCTGAACATTGGCAAATTACTCATCCAGATTACGTGTCGCTTGACATCAACCAATTTAAAAAAATAGCTTGCATAGAGCCAGTTTACCAATTATGCCGTGGCATTACCAATAAGCGCATTGGGAACATAATAAGCTCTAATCTAAAGGAATTGCCTGATTTACCAGAGTGGATAGATGATACATTAATCAAGCAAAAAAAATGGTTGAGTTGGAGGGAAAGCATCATAAAGTTGCACAGACCAAGCTCATTGGTGGAAGCTGAGGTTTGTAGAAAAAGGCTTGCTTATGATGAATTGTTTGCGTATCAGCTAGCGCTGAAACTTGCAAGAAAAAATCATGTGAAAGAAAGGGGAAGAGAATTTATAATATTGAGTAAATACAAAGAGCAAGTTTTAAATGAATTGTCGTTTCAATTAACAAATGATCAAACTCGTGCAATAGATGAGATCTCAGAGAGACAAAAATCCAAGTATCGCATGATAAGCTTGCTGCAAGGTGATGTTGGTAGTGGCAAAACCGTAGTTGCACTTTTTGCGATGATAAATGTGGTAGAAAACAACATGCAGGCAGCTCTAATGGCACCGACTACTATCTTGGCGGAGCAACATTATAATTGGATTGAGGAAGTTTTATCCTGTACCGATATAAAAGTTGCGCTGCTTACTGGTAAAACTTCGCGCAAGGAAAGAAAGATTATCATGAACGAACTTGCAAGTGGTGTTTTAAATATAGTGATTGGCACTCATGCACTATTTCAAGCTAACGTTACATTTAAAAATTTAGGGCTTGCAGTCATAGACGAGCAACAGCGATTTGGAGTGATGCAGAGAAATCGCTTGGTAGGAAAAGGAGAAAATGCCGATATACTTTTCGTTACTGCAACTCCCATTCCAAGAACTTTGCAGCAAGCTATGTATGGTGACGTTGAATGTTCAATTTTGAAAGAAAAACCAAAATCCAGATTGCCAATAAAAACTGTAACTATGAACATTAGTAGGGTGCCAGATGTTATTGAAAAGCTAAAAGGTGCTATAAACAGGGGCGAAAAAGCATATTGGATTTGTCCATATATAGAAGAAAACGAAGAGACCAATGTTGCTGCAGCAGAGATGCGTTTTCAGGAATTACAAAAAACATTTCTTGATAAAGTCGGGATAATACACGGAAAATTGACTCAGGAGCAGAAAGATCAAGTTATGTTTTCCTTCAAAAGGAATGAATTTTCTCTGCTTGTTGCAACCACTGTGATAGAAGTTGGTATAGATGTGCCAGATGCAACCATCATGATTATAGAAAATGCAGAGCAATTTGGGTTATCACAATTGCATCAGTTAAGAGGCAGAGTAGGGCGAGGAAACAAGCCATCTTTTTGTGTATTATTATACGATAATTTAAGTAAAAGCTCATCTTCAAAGTTAAAGATCATGTGTGAGTCACAAGATGGATTTTACATTGCTGAAAGGGATATGATGCTAAGAGGCAGCGGAGATATTTTAGGCACAAAACAATCAGGATGTATGGAATTTAAATTTGCTGATTTATATCAGGACAAAGAGCTGCTCAATCTCGCGTATAATAACGCAAAAGGCGCAATGGCTGATTTTGAATTACTGCTTGATATATTTGAATATAGGAGTAGATTACATTTTTCAAAATTTCAGTAGAAGAACCAGGTAGCCCGCAGAAACGAAAAAACTTGCTTGACAAACTCCGCCAGCGCCCTTATCATGATGGTGAAGCTATTGTATTTGCTTTCGCCAATCTGCAGATTAAAAGGTAAGGATTACTTAATGTATCGGCGTCTTATGTTCAATTTTTTGCAGTATATAGATACTGTATGTCTTTACAAAACTTCATCTACATCTAGATTTTTATCTAAATAAGCTGAACGCGCTTATAAAGCGTTACAAGACATCAAAAAATGCCAATACTCGACAGAGATAGTAAAAGACTAGCTAACTCGGGGATTCTTTGTCTTTTTTTTCTGCTTAGTAAATTTCTTAAACATTTGCAGCGTAGGTTAGTTGCAATTAAAAGCGGCTTAATCTTGCTTGTCAAGCGTTTAAAACATAAAAAACGCCAATATTTTAAAGCGGATAATAACCACGGGGCTTCTTTTGCCTTTTTTTTATTTGGTAAATTTCTTAATGTTTATGGCTAAAAGAGCCCAAGAGAGGTCAGTGCCCCTATGGTGTCATTCCAGTCTAGAATCCAGCATTTCACACAATCCCATCAAGAACGTTGTATTTTACATAACACTTTTATGCTTACCAACCCAGTGTCCAATCAAAATTCCTGGATCCCAGACTGGAATGACACCATAGGGGCACTGCCGTCATAAAGGAACCAGTGTCAGCTACTTGAATGACATCATAGGGGCGCTGGCCTGACAACCGTCATCCCGCTGCTTGTTAGCGGAATCTGCTGTGGCGACATAAACTCAAATCATTTCAAATTTCAATCCAAAGAGGTATCATTATGTCAAACAACTTCAATTTTAAAGAATTTTTTAACCACTATGAAACAAATAGTACGTCAGATGATATACAAAGGTATTATTTGCTGTGGAAATCAGTAATAGCGCAGGCAATGATTGATGCAGCAAGTCACTGCAAAAAAACAGAAAGCTTGGTAGAAAAACGTAAGGCAATTTCTTGGTTATCAGACTTTAGTCAAGATTTTGTGCACACATGTATATTGGCTGATTGTGATCCGGTATACGTAAAAAATAAAATACAGCCAACCTTAAAAGCCTTACTAGATAAAGCCTTTTTATATACTTAATGAGGTTTACTCCTTTTACCGAAAAAAATATAATTCAATCTCCTATCTATAGTTGCCTCTATATCTTTGATTAATAGCTGCTTTATCATGTTTACTTTTCGCTTTGCATCTTGAGCTTGACGCTCATTGTTACCACTGTTATTGCTGTAATTATTCTTATCACTATAACTACTGCCACTTGGTTTGCTACTGTTACTGAACTCACTACCCTTTTTTCTTCTTGTGTTGAGTATCTGTATTATCTTTTCCTTTAAAAAGGACTTCCAGCCTGTGCCAAGTAATAATTTATAGAGAAAATGCGGAGTAAGAAACGCCACTAATATTCGAATAGAAATTCCGTAACCGAGATCTTCCCTATTTTCATAATACCACTTGCAATATTGAAACAAACGGTAAAACGCATTTTTGAAAGAGCAAAATTCTACAGCATACCAAAAACCATTGCTGAGAAACATGAGCACAATGCTGAATGTGTAAAGATACATTGTGAAGAGAAACAGTTTCACAATTATATCTTTTAGACTACCTAATATATAATTCAATAATCTTAATTTATAGAAAAGTGATATCATTTCACACCCACTTCAATATGGCTGGGGTGGAAGGATTCGAACCTTCGCGTGGCGGTATCAAAAACCGCTGCCTTACCACTTGGCTACACCCCAATACTACTTACATCAATAACACTATTAGCCCAATTAGTAAAAGACTTATTTGCTTTTTCTATGGGCATCACAGCAATAGCTGGCTGATCATAAGAATGCATTGCTTCGATTTTTTCTACAATTTTATCAACTTGATCATTCCTGCTCTTCATAATTGCCACTACTTCACAACTATTACTAATTTTACCTTCCCATAAATACAGAGAATTCACTTCGGGAAATATATTTACACATACAATTAATTTCTCGTTTAACAATTCTTCAGAAACAGTTTTAGCCTCCTCAAAATTTGAAAAAGTTGTATAAACCAAAACTAAATTATTCATTAGTAGCTACATAAATGCATTGCTACTATACTCTACCAAGATTTATTCATCAAGAGAAAATAACGCCAGCGCGTACTGTATGAACATTTGTTTGCAAAGGTAGTATGTTAAGTGTTATAGCTAGTTTGCCTCAAACGTAAGGGTGTCATCCCAGTGCCCCTGTGATGTCATTCCAGTGCTTGACACTGGAATCCAGTTTTCCATATAATCTCATCGAAAATGTTGTAACCACTTTCTGTGCTAGTTTGCTTGTTTACAAGCAAACTTTCCTGGATCCCAGTGTCAGCTACTCGGATGACACCTTTCCTAGCAGAGAAATCACAATGTTCATACGGTTGTACGCATACCGCTGGGATCTAGGATTTTTCTATAGTTTAAAAACAAAAAAAGGACGTTACTCATTGAGTAACATCCTTTTGGAGAAGGTAGAAGTTTTACTTATTACACTGTTCCTGGAGTTGCTGTAGCTCTTGAGTTGACAGGTTCTGCACTAGGTTGATCTAGAGATGCGCGTCGTTTTGCCAACTTTTCTTCGAGTTCTCTGTCAAATTCTTCTTTTAAAGGAAGAACTTGTTTTCTTGTTAGCGTAGAAGAACCAGAACCCATTCCACTATCAGTAGAATTACTGTGAGTGAGAGTTCTGTTACTCAAACTATCCAGGTTTTGCTCCACAATAGGATCACTGAGAACATCTTCACTGAAAGAACTTTGTCCATTTAAGTTAGTCAATGAGGCGCTTCTAGGTAGTTCTGGTGGAGCAACTGGAGTAAGCTTAGGAGTTAAGCTACTAGATGAATTGCTTCTACGGACTGTCGCAAAGTTCTGAGAATCTGAATCAGAGACAGTAGCAGTACTTTCAGTTCCTATAGAATTTAGTGAATTGCTTTTTGACAAGCTGTTAGATTGTTCAGAGCCTTTTCTTCCCAGTGAAGAGAATGATGATGACACAGACCTAGTTAAACTTTTGACAGAAGGCCTGTTAGCTTTTTTCTCTGCTCTGTCAAACATATTGCTTACGCTTGAGTACAAATGATTTTCTCTACATTCTTTAATAACCTTCTTAATTTCATCGTAATGTTCAGAGAAAACACTGTCGATGAAATAACTACCTTTAGGTAATGACCTTTGTGTTAACAAGTTATGCAAGCTTTTTTCATTTAAATTATTAATGAATTCTTTCTGTACTTGCCATCCAGAAGTATGTTCAATCTCCCCTGATTTTGCCTTCTCTGCCATTTTTAAATCAATTTCTGACGATATTCCAGAAAGTACATTTTTCACTAACCCAGAATTATTTCCTTTATCAGCAAAAATTGCTTTCATATCATTTCTTATTTCGTCAGATTTCTTAATTGCATCTGGAGTAAACCTTTTTACCTTATCTAAATAGTCCGTCTCACCAGATGCCTTATGGAACTTATTTGCCACTCCTTCGCCTACAAAACTAGCGCCTTTTTTCAGTGAATCTACTGAATGTTCATAACCTTCTTTCACCTTATCTTTAACATGCACAGCACCATCTCTAACTTTTCCGGCAGCGTATGTTGATGCGTCCTTAACTTTCCCAGCAGTATATTTCGCCCCATCAACTGTTTTTTCTGCTGACCACTTGAGCCCTTTATATCCAGATTGAACTGTTTTTACAGCGACTTTTACAGCGAAATATAAAGCAAGACCAACTATAGCACCTGGTATAGCAAGTGTTGCACCAACTGCCAAAAGTGGTAGTACTGCCGTAAATAATCCACTTGCTGCACTTACTACAAGAATCTTATCTCCTTGTTTCATCTTAGAGAATTTTGTATCCCCTTCTAACAGGTCAGTAATTCTTTCTTTTAGCTTCTTGGGATCATTAGCAATATCTGAATTTGGTAGATTTTGCATCGTTTTATTCAAATCAAAACTATCTTCTGGTTGGTTTTGTTAAGTTCCAACAGAATTTGAATTTTTTTCATTATGTAACATTTTAAACCTCACCATTAATTAAATATATTATAATTGTATTCCTTGATTCTTAAGTTAGTGTTAAATTGATTGCCAGTATTTATTTGTCTTCAAATAATTTCGCTTGACGCGTTTTGTGGTAACATAGAAAATTAGGTCAAGAAGTTGCAGCATTTATGAAGTATAGAAAAAGAACACTCATCTTTTTGGCTGTTATAACTTTAATAATAATAGCTTTACTATTTAGGTATAATTCCCATTTTCACAAAGACGTAGTGCACTTAAAGAGTGACAACAAAGAATTCAAAAAAAAGCCAGAAAATTCCATAGAGTCGACCATATTACATAGAGAAAAGGAAGTGTACGATCATGTTTTCCATCCTGATGATTAATTTGTAAACAAAATAGCAATTTATGTTTGCATTTTCTTATTAAAGAAGTAATATTAGCGTATTAATTATAGAATCAATCATTATGTTTGATGATAATAATCCTTGGAATCTGGGAAAGAAACCGGTAGGGAACAAAACTCCTAATAATGAAGATATTTTAAGTAAAGCTGTATCTGATATAAGGTTCTTTCTTAATGGATTAACCAGAAACAGGGGCAAAAAACCTTATTTCATCATTTTCATTATTTTGCTGTTCTATGCTTGCACTGGCTTTTATATTGTCCATCCTAGTGAAGAAAGTATAGAACTTACCTTTGGTAAATATTCTAATACGGAAACACCTGGTTTGCGTTATCACTTCCCCTACCCTATTGGCAAGGTTTTTAAAGTGAACGTTAAGGAAGTAAATCGTGAAGAAATTGGGGTAAGTAGTTCTTATGGGCGAGATACAGATCGCGGTGAAGGCGTGATGCTAACTGGAGATGAAAATATAGTCAACGTTAACTTCGAGGTTCAATGGCGCGTTAGAGATGCTAAGGACTATTTATTCAAAGTGCGGGATTACAAACCCGGTTTCAGTGTTAAAAATGCTGCTGAAAGTGCCATGAGAGAAATAATAGGTAAAAATACGATCTCTTTTGCACTTGGTCAAGGCAGACCAGAAATTTCTAGAGATACTAGAATTCTATTGCAGCAGATTCTTGATGGATACCAAATGGGCATAGAGATTTTATCTGTTCAAATGAAAAAAATTGATCCACCAGAAAAAGTAATCAGTTCGTTTAGAGATGTACAAAGTGCTCGTGCAGACAAAGAGCGTACTATAAACGAAGCATATGCTTATAATAATGATATTATACCTCGAGCAAAGGGTGAAGCGATAAAGATAAAATTAGATGCACAAGCATATGAAAATGAAGTAATAAATGAAGCAAAAGGTAATGCAAATCGCTTTTTATCTCTTTATGAGGAATATAGACAGAATCCTTCTCTCGTTAAGAATCGTATTTATCTTGAAACTATGGAAAATATTTTCAGTAAGGTAGACAAAGTTGTTGTAACTGATGATCTGAAAGGTATGTTTTCTTATTTACCTCTTACAAATTTAGGAAAATGACCATGAGTAGTAATATTAAAATTGTTTTTGTTTCTGTATTTGTTGTTTTATTGATTGCTTTATCTAATTCAATATTTGTTGTGCAAGAAACAAAGCAAGCAATAGTTATACAACTGGGTAAAGTTGTAAGGGATGTTAGGGAAAGTGGCTTATATTTTAAGTTGCCATTCATAAATAGTGTAGAGTTTCTTGATAAAAGAGTTTTAGATTTAAGTCCTGATAAGATCCCAAGGGAAGTGATAACAGCGGATCAAAAACGTATTATAGTAGATGCGTATGCAAAATATAAAATAACAAATCCTGTTACTTTTTACCAGGCTGTGAGGAATGAATCAGGTCTGGTTAGAAGATTATATCCGGTTATAGAAGCACACATAAGAGAAAATATAGGCAGATTTTCGTTGATTAGCTTGTTGAATGAAAAAAGATCAGAGGTTATGCAATTGATTCAGCGTGGAGTTTATTCTGAAGCTGAAAAATTTGGCATAGAAATAATAGATGTAAGAATTAAGAGAGCAGATTTACCAGAAGAAAATAGTTCTGCAATATTTCGCCGTATGCAAACTGAAAGGGAAAAAGAAGCAAAAGAAATTAGAGCAGAAGGAGAGCAAGCTGGGCAGGAAGTTAGATCAAAAGCTGATAAATTAAAAAGGGAAATTATCTCCAGTGCAGTAAAAGAATCGTACGAAATAAGGGGCCGTGGTTATGCTGGAGCAACTAGAATTTATAATGAGGCATTTAAGGTTGATGAAGAGTTCTTTAACTTTTATCGCTCTATGAGCGCTTACAGTAAATCATTTGCCGAAAATAATACTAAATTTGTACTTTCACCAAACAATAACTTTTTAGATATTTTAAATAAAGGATGGAAATAATTTATGAAAAGTAAGGCATTTATTTTATCTATATTTGCATATTTTCTAATTGCGTTTTCTTCGTATGCTAATATGTTTGATTGGAATGCAAAAAAGGTCGTTGATGCTAGCACTACTGCATGCAACTGTAATCAAGGACTTGCCGATTTAGTGGAAGAACTCATTCCTGCGGTTGTAAATATTTCAAGCGAACAAATCATCAAACAAGAAAATAACAGCAGGACTGGAGTTCCATCTATGCCAGGAAATAATTTTTTTGATGATTTTAGAGAGTTTTTTGAGCATTTTGATCAGTTTTTTATGGATAGGGGCCCTAGTGTTAACAAAGAGGTGGTGTTGCTTGGTTCTGGGTTTATTATAGATAAAGGTGGAACTATAGTAACCAATTATCACGTTATTAAAAACGCCAAAGATATCACAGTTACTATGAACGATAATACTTATTTCAAAGCAGAAGTTTTAGGCTATGATGCAAGAACTGATCTTGCTGTGCTTAAGATTAATTCTGATAAAGATCTTTCTTCTGTTGCATTTGGTGATTCTGATAAAGCAAGGGTTGGTGATACGGTTATGGCAATAGGTAACCCATTTGGTTTGGGTGGCTCTGTAAGCACGGGAATTATATCTGCAAGGTCCAGGGACATTAGTATTGGCACTATGAATGAATTTATTCAAACTGATGCTGCAATTAATAGGGGTAACTCTGGAGGACCGTTATTTGATTTAAATGGGAAAGTTATAGGTATTAATACTGCTATCTATTCTCCATCTGAGTCTGGCGGCAACGTGGGTATAGGTTTTGCCATACCATCTAATTTAGCTATATCAATTATTGACACATTAAAAAGTGGCAAAAAAATAAAACATGGTTGGCTTGGTGTGCAAGTTCAGCCTATAACGAAAGAATTTGCTGAGTCCTTAGGTTTAAAAGATATAAAAGGCGCATTGGTTGCAAGTATAGTAAAGGATAGTCCTGCAGAAAAAGGTGGGATTAAAGTAGGTGATATATTATTAGAATTTGACGGTAAAAAAATCGATAGAATGACACAATTACCTCAAATGGTTTCAAGAGCTGGACCTGAGAAAAAAGTGCAAGTTAAGTTACTTAGAAAGAGCAAAGAGGTTAATATTAAAGTTGTGATCGGAGAATCTACAAATGATGGCCAAGATAACAATCAAGAAGAAAATAAATCAACATCTGATTATGTAACCGGTTTAACTGTTTCAAATCTGCCAAAAGAATCAAAAGAAAGTAATCCTACAAAAGGTGTGATAGTTACCAATGTAGATAGTAACAGTAATGCCACGCTGCGTGGTATTAAAAAAGGAGACATTATTATCCAATTAGATGGAACCGATATAGAAAATACTAATGATTTTCAAAAACAAGTTGATTCAGCAGTAAAGAAAAACGGTAAAGATTCAATAATGTTGCTCATTTACCGCAATGGAAATCAATTCTTTACTTCGATAAAGTTGAAGAAATAGCACTCGTAGGTTATTTACTAAATTAGCAGCATTGTAAGCCTGTCATTGTAACACCTCAATCTTACAAGACAAATCAAAACTATTAAAGTCTACATTCCATTCACTAAAATACACATATGGATAATATAAATTTTCTAAAATTCATTGAACTGTGCTTTCAAACGGTGGTGCAGGGATGTGAGTATAATGATTATCAGTACATAAAAGTCATAGCAGACAGGCTGGAAGCAGCGAATGCTGGCGAAGTAAGGCGCATAATATTCAATATGCCTCCGCGTTCAATGAAGTCCATATGTATGAGTGTTGCGTGGCCCGCATGGATACTGGGAAATCAGCCAACTGCAAGAATAATAGTTGCAAGTTATTCTAAGTTGCTTAGTGAAAAACATTCGCTCGATACCAGGTGCATAATGCAATCTGATTGGTATAAAGAACTATTTCCAGAGGTAGAACTATCCAAAGACCAGAACACTAAATATAAATTCCAAACAGTGCAGAGAGGATACAGAATCGCAACATCAGTTGGAGGAACATTAACCGGTAAAGGTGGTGACTTTATTATTGTGGATGATCCGCTTAACCCTGCTCAAGCTTTGAGTGAAACATTTAGAAAACGTGCCACAAACTGGTTCGATCAGACTTTAGTAACGAGACTCAACGATAGAAAAAAAGGAGTAATTGTGCTTGTGATGCATAGGCCCCACCTGGAAGACTTAACTGGGCACCTCTTATCTAAGCCAAAAAACATATGGCATCACATTTGTTTGCCAATGATTTCTGAAAATAAGGAGGTTATTTATTCAATTAATAACCATACTGGTGTCATTCCAACCCCCCTCCTGTCATCCCAGTGCCCAGACACTGGGATCCAGAAAATTCAACCGCAAAAGACTGGATTCCAGCATCAAGTGCTGGAATGACACTACCTGCAAGAGTATTATACTCAAGAGAAGAGAATGAGTTATTATATCCCCTGGAGGGAGGAAGAGAAGAAGTTGAGATGATAAAAGTTGAACTCGGGAGTTACGCTTTTGCTGCTCAATACCAACAAAACCCCCTGCCGCTTTCAAGCGGTATAATAAAACAAGAGTGGTTAAAGCGCTATAAAAATTTCCCTGATAATCCCTCACATGTAACTCAAAGCTGGGACACTGCAGTTTCAACAAACGATTCCAGCGACTTTAGCATCTGCACCACCTGGGCAAAAATAGATAATAAATTCTATCTACTTGATGTATATCGAGCAAAGCTTGAGTATCCAAAGCTTAAAGAGCAAGTTCTGTCACTAGCTGCAAGATGGGCACCACACGCAATTTTGATCGAAGCAAAAACGAGTGGTCAACAATTAACACAAGAGCTAAAGGCAAATAGCGATCTACCGATTATCGAAATAATTCCACACAATGACAAACTCACTCAAAATTGTTCCGGTGATAGAGTCTGGTAGGTTTTTTTTGCCACAGCAAGCAGTATGGCTCAGCGATTTCGAGTACGAAATTTTAATGTTCCCAGAAGCTCGCCACGATGATCAAGTGGATAGTACCATGCAATACTTACAATGGACAAGGAAAACTAACACCAGTGCTCTCAGGGTCAGCTAATAAAACACTTAGGTGGCTGAGAGCAGTGGATTAGGTACGGCTGTTAACTTTTTTCTCCTGCAAGTATTGCTCGATCTTAGTAGCATCCATTTTAGTTCTAACAGTGGAAGTACTGGAGTTCGATGAGACTGACGACCCACCACTAGCTTCTAGTCCATCTTCATCACTTCCAGTATCACTAGTCGATTTTTGTGAAGACGATCCTAAAGAAACACCACTATCTTTAGAACTTGTAGAAGCGTTACCACTAATTCCTCGTTCATCAGGGATCGTCCAAAATAAGTCCACTTGCTCCTTTGCGGTAGGAGAAAGATTTTCACACATTTCGTTTTGCTTCTCAGGAAAAAAAAGAAGTGAGCATATTTCCTTCTCCTCACGAGAAAAAGATGAGAATAGTTGCTCAATCTCCTCAGGACTTCGTGATTTCTTCACTTTTCCAGAACGAGCTAATACTATTAGCTCCTCATGTTCATTAATAGGAAAAAATCGGCATAGATTACTTACCATATCACAAGAAAGAGATAAAGATAGTACCTTCTGCATTCCAAAAGAAAAACGTGAGAATGTTTCCTCATCAAACAGAATATCTTTTGTTGTTTTACCCTTATCAGAAAGGAACGCACTAAAAAATTGCTTCAATATATTTTGTTTCCGCTGAGATGAACCACTAGACTTTTCAGTAAGTGGCAGTGACTGTGACCGCTCAAGCGACCCTAAACCACTATCTACAGAAATTTTAGAACTACGGTCCCCGGGCACATTTGGCTTGCTTACGGCATCTTGTGGCAAGGGTTCTGGAATACCACCATTCGTTTTAGAACGTAATGCTCGTATTTTTGGTCTATTGAGAAATCCGCCATCATCTGGTTCAGTAACAGGAGAAGTCACTCCTGAGGGTGGATTACTTAAAGATGGTTTTTTACTTACAGAACCCTCAGGAGTACTTGCACTTGAATACACCGAATCACGTTCTTGCTTTTGTGACTTTGCTTTAGAACACTCATCACTACTTTTTCGATCACTTTCATCAGTAACTTGCTGTTTTTCAGATTCCTCATTAGAAACCTCAAGATTTAAGAATGTTGAATCATCCCATGCTATAGGAGGAGGAGTCAATGATGGCCTATATCTCACTTGCTGATCCCGAATCTCTATTGGCATACTTTCATCTCGTTTATCTATGTACGTGCATGAACTGGATGGCATGTCCGTTTGCTGAGAAGAAGTACTAGCCTGACCTATCTCTCCCCCCAGCACCCCCGAAAAGGCTTTGTTTCTTCCTCTTTTTCTGACCATTGCCTGGAAGGCCCATCTAATGCTCCATCGGGACTCCGACCCCGCTTGGGAAACTTCTGTGTCGGTGATGACAATTCAGTTAAGCCAGAACTTGGACCACCACTTGAAGAACCAGAATCCTTAGGTTTCGGAGGTGAATTACTATCATAACCACTATCTCTGTCTCTTTGGTTGGGCGGTGTTCTTAGTCCACTCGGTCCTGCATGTGTAGGAGAATTGAGTGGAGAATTTACTGTTGAAGAGGATCGACTCGAGCCACGTCTCCTAAAATTTCCAGGATCAACTGCAAATTCAAAACGTTTGTTTTCTTTATTATATGTAATTGCAGACTCCATAATTTTAGGAAGTAACTGAGCAATTCCTTTATCAGAGAAAGCGTAAATTGGGTTTTCACAACTGTTAATATCTGGATCTGCTGTCTTGCCTCCGATATCACTCATAAGATTTTTATATTCCATATTAATTTTGTACACATCCTTACGCTTTAAAAATTCAAGCTGATCATCACACGCTTTTGTTAAAGGTATAAGAACAAAATTATTGCTACTCCCTATTTTTCCTTCATCTGCAAAAATATCATATCCATAAGCATTAATTGGTTTTCCTGTCCATTTAAAAATAAAACCGCCAAGAACATCCTTAAAATTCTCAACTTTAGAATCTTCTGTGCCTGGAGTTCTAAAATCAAGCGCTACTCGCCCCCTCTCATATTCTGCTACACTCCTGACTACCTTATCGCTAATGTTTTTAATATACAACATATCATCTTTATATTCATAAAAGTCTGAACTCTCAAGTCCACACTCCCTTAATCTTGAGTTAAACTCTTTAATATACTCCCCTTTAAGTAATTCAAAAGTCTCTGAATCATACCCCTCCTTCCTCAAATACTCGTCGCTAAAAACAATACAGTATAGATAAGAAGAAGACTTACCTGTTGCTGCTATTCCAAAAGTTTTTCCTACCCATTCATGCGCTTTTTCCTCCGCTATTCCTACTGCTTTTTGTAAACGTGCAACCAGTTTCAATATTACAGCCCTCCTAAACTCATTAACTAAATGAATCTTCAAGTTATGGATTACTTCACGATTTACAGAATCTGCAAGCTTTACTTCCATTACACCTTTTATGTCACTTTTTTTCTTGCTAGGATTAGCACCTAAAACAAATGGAAAGTAATTTAAGTTATAATATTTACGTGCTACCTCACTTCCACTACTGTAGTGCTGCTTTATTATTTCCTCTCCTATTCTATGTAGATATTCTGCTACGTCAGTGTCATCAGCAAATAACCCAACAATCTTGTTACCTTTTACAGTAAAATTAGTATTAACCCTTTCACAAAAATAATTATTTAAGTTAAATGCATTAACCAGCTTTTCTGTAGAACTACTCATAACTCCCCCCATTAAAATGTTTACTAAATAACATTACTTGCTTTTTCCTTTATCTTTACTACTACCGGCACTAGTAGCACTACTACTACCCAGTTGTGTATTAGGCTTACTGCTTTCACTTTGTTGCTCGTAGTTTTTATACTTATCAGGACCAATCCACTCAACCTTTTTATGTGAAGGCCACTTATTACCATACATATTATCCTCTAGTAAAAATATTATGTAACTAGTATACTAAAAACAAAATTAAGTGCAAGCACTTTTTTATATTTTTTTTAAAATTTTTATTCACTCTTTTTTCATAATCTAGTTTCTAGATTCCAGCGTCACGCGCTGGGATGACAAGACCTTTTCTTGTCGCCTTAGTAGCCATTCTAACATAGAATGTCATCCCAGTGCCCAGAACTGGGATCCAGTGTTCTTTATCATACAAGTAGCTAACACTAGCTATCTCAATGGTGTATTACCATTTCCTCTTGCTGCAGGTTCCTCAAGTACATCAGTAAATTTTGACTTAGGATTTTCTTTAGCATCACTTGCAGAACTACGCTGATCAGCACTAGATTTTCCATTATCAGTAGTTCCTGATGAAACTTGAAAATGACCAATTGGATAATCGTGCTTAACATCAGCTTGGGCATTCCCTTGAGCAACTTTTTCTCTAAGTTTAGCAAAAGGGTCATCTGTTTTATGCTCATCAGTAGACTTGGATTCTTTTCCACTAATACTGCTAGACTTATCAGCAGACGTGGTTCCTCTTCCATTAGCGCTTTCACTTGCATCCCTGCTGCGACCAGTAGATGCTCCTATACTTACAAAATCAGCTATTCTCCCTCTCACCACGGGCTCCTTCTCCTGAACTTTCGGTGGACACACCTCTTTCTTCGGTTCCTCCTGCTTCGCTTTTTTCTCTTCTTCCGCTTTTGGTTTTTGTACCTTACTATCCTCATTATTTATAACTTGTTTATATGAAAGGTCTATCGGAATTTTTAGAGATTCCGGTAAAAGATTTTGCTCTTGTTTGCCCAGAGGAGTTGGCCTTGGAGATCCAGATGAAAAATTAAAAAGGGAAACTGGCACTTTAGGCTTTTCTCTTTCATCTACCTTGATTTCTACGTCTTTACGAACTTCTTTAGTTGCTTCTAATGATGTTTTTTCTGCTTTTTTATCTTCTTTTTCTGTAGATGCCGCTACCGCAGCCGCCAACTCAACTCCAAACATCTCTGCGAACATTGTAACAATCCATCCGACAACGGCCATTTGTAACCTGAGTTTCAGATATTGCAATGCAGTTAATCTTTCTAACGCCCTTGCAAACTCTTCTTCTGATAACTCACCACTGCCCAATTTCTCCTGCAATTCTTTTATCTCTTTGTCCAACCTCTGATTGAAACTTAAATCGCGTGCAAAAATCTTCTTGATTAACTCCTTAAGCTTACCACGCAAAAACTTAATTATCGAAAGAAGCCAATTTTTTTCTTTCTTCTCCTTGAGCATTTGGTAGATTTTCGGATCATCTACATCTACTTCAAAGAGGTTAAAGAGAGATTCAAAGAAATTCCAGAAATCTCCGAGTACTCTTCCTTTTTCACCAGTGAAGTAATCCTCAACATCACCTTCTCCGATACGTAGCTCTGCTTGAGATGAGATTTCATCGATACAACTAGAAGCCTGACGCTCACACTCGAGCCTTCTGAGAAAATCTTGTCTGGTGAGCTCCTCTACGCACTGCCTCTATTGCTCTGATATAGCTAAAGTGACTTACGATAATTTGAAAAACAAAAATTCGTCATTCCGCTACTTGTTAGCGGAATCTATACCGCGAATGAATCGCGGTATGACGTAGGACTGCTGTCATCCCAGTGCGTGACACTGGGATCTCGTTCCTTAACTTTATAGTGTAAATTATTTCAAATTGTGTCTAGCTGCAAGTATAACAATTTCCATTTACAGATAAAGTATGTTGCAAATGTTATGCCAAAGAGTATAATAAAATCTATATCAAATACTTTACAAGAAAAAGTGGGATAGAGGCAAAAGCAAATATTAATAAGGATAATTTAAGGAAAGCGCATGCTAGAGTTTGAAGAAGCAGTAAAAATAAAAATATTATTGAAAGGTTAAATAGCACATGATATAATATATATAGTGTAAAAATGTAAATAATTTTATTGACATCTTTACATTAATAGTTCTTAAATATTTAGTACTGTAGAATTAAATTATTAAGTTTTATGAAGGAAGTAAAAATGGTGGAAAGCTTTTCAGGTAACGACAAAGGCATTAATTTTATTGAGGAGGCAAAAATAATGGAAAATTTTTCAGATAATAACGGAAACGGTAGCTCAATCTTCCAAGGAAAAATCAGGGAGCAAGATTTCTCTGCAGAGCAGAAGTTAAATGAACTAAAAGCAGCCATAGAGGAGCTCACCAGACAAGATTTTCTCAGAAGGCTCGAGTGTGAGCGTCAGGCTTCTAGTTGTATCGATGAAATCTCATCTCAAGCAGAGCTACGTATCGGAGAAGGTGATGTTGAGGATTACTTCACTGGTGAAAAAGGAAGAGTACTCGGAGATTTCTGGAATTTCTTTGAATCTCTCTTTAACCTCTTTGAAGTAGATGTAGATGATCCGAAAATCTACCAAATGCTCAAGGAGAAGAAAGAAAAAAATTGGCTTCTTTCGATAATTAAGTTTTTGCGTGGTAAGCTTAAGGAGTTAATCAAGAAGATTTTTGCACGCGATTTAAGTTTCAATCAGAGGTTGGACAAAGAGATAAAAGAATTGCAGGAGAAATTGGGCAGTGGTGAGTTATCAGAAGAAGAGTTTGCAAGGGCGTTAGAAAGATTAACTGCATTGCAATATCTGAAACTCAGGTTACAAATGGCCGTTGTCGGATGGATTGTTACAATGTTCGCAGAGATGTTTGGAGTTGAGTTGGCGGCTGCGGTAGCGGCATCTACAGAAAAAGAAGATAAAAAAGCAGAAAAAACATCATTAGAAGCAACTAAAGAAGTTCGTAAAGACGTAGAAATCAAGGTAGATGAAAGAGAAAAGCCTAAAGTGCCAGTTTCCCTTTTTAATTTTTCATCTGGATCTCCAAGGCCAACTCCTCTGGGCAAACAAGAGCAAAATCTTTTACCGGAATCTCTAAAAATTCCGATAGACCTTTCATATAAACAAGTTATAAATAATGAGGATAGTAAGGTACAAAAACCAAAAGCGGAAGAAGAGAAAAAAGCGAAGCAGGAGGAACCGAAGAAAGAGGTGTGTCCACCGAAAGTTCAGGAGAAGGAGCCCGTGGTGAGAGGGAGAATAGCTGATTTTGTAAGTATAGGAGCATCTACTGGTCGCAGCAGGGATGCAAGTGAAAGCGCTAATGGAAGAGGAACCACGTCTGCTGATAAGTCTAGCAGTATTAGTGGAAAAGAATCCAAGTCTACTGATGAGCATAAAACAGATGACCCTTTTGCTAAACTTAGAGAAAAAGTTGCTCAAGGGAATGCCCAAGCTGATGTTAAGCACGATTATCCAATTGGTCATTTTCAAGTTTCATCAGGAACTACTGATAATGGAAAATCTAGTGCTGATCAGCGTAGTTCTGCAAGTGATGCTAAAGAAAATCCTAAGTCAAAATTTACTGATGTACTTGAGGAACCTGCAGCAAGAGGAAATGGTAATACACCATTGAGATAGCTAGTGTTAGCTACTTGTATGATAAAGAACACTGGATCCCAGTTCTGGGCACTGGGATGACATTCTATGTTAGAATGGCTACTAAGGCGACAAGAAAAGGTCTTGTCATCCCAGCGCGTGACGCTGGAATCTAGAAACTAGATTATGAAAAAAGAGTGAATAAAAATTTTAAAAAAAATATAAAAAAGTGCTTGCACTTAATTTTGTTTTTAGTATACTAGTTACATAATATTTTTACTAGAGGATAATATGTATGGTAATAAGTGGCCTTCACATAAAAAGGTTGAGTGGATTGGTCCTGATAAGTATAAAAACTACGAGCAACAAAGTGAAAGCAGTAAGCCTAATACACAACTGGGTAGTAGTAGTGCTACTAGTGCCGGTAGTAGTAAAGATAAAGGAAAAAGCAAGTAATGTTATTTAGTAAACATTTTAATGGGGGGAGTTATGAGTAGTTCTACAGAAAAGCTGGTTAATGCATTTAACTTAAATAATTATTTTTGTGAAAGGGTTAATACTAATTTTACTGTAAAAGGTAACAAGATTGTTGGGTTATTTGCTGATGACACTGACGTAGCAGAATATCTACATAGAATAGGAGAGGAAATAATAAAGCAGCACTACAGTAGTGGAAGTGAGGTAGCACGTAAATATTATAACTTAAATTACTTTCCATTTGTTTTAGGTGCTAATCCTAGCAAGAAAAAAAGTGACATAAAAGGTGTAATGGAAGTAAAGCTTGCAGATTCTGTAAATCGTGAAGTAATCCATAACTTGAAGATTCATTTAGTTAATGAGTTTAGGAGGGCTGTAATATTGAAACTGGTTGCACGTTTACAAAAAGCAGTAGGAATAGCGGAGGAAAAAGCGCATGAATGGGTAGGAAAAACTTTTGGAATAGCAGCAACAGGTAAGTCTTCTTCTTATCTATACTGTATTGTTTTTAGCGACGAGTATTTGAGGAAGGAGGGGTATGATTCAGAGACTTTTGAATTACTTAAAGGGGAGTATATTAAAGAGTTTAACTCAAGATTAAGGGAGTGTGGACTTGAGAGTTCAGACTTTTATGAATATAAAGATGATATGTTGTATATTAAAAACATTAGCGATAAGGTAGTCAGGAGTGTAGCAGAATATGAGAGGGGGCGAGTAGCGCTTGATTTTAGAACTCCAGGCACAGAAGATTCTAAAGTTGAGAATTTTAAGGATGTTCTTGGCGGTTTTATTTTTAAATGGACAGGAAAACCAATTAATGCTTATGGATATGATATTTTTGCAGATGAAGGAAAAATAGGGAGTAGCAATAATTTTGTTCTTATACCTTTAACAAAAGCGTGTGATGATCAGCTTGAATTTTTAAAGCGTAAGGATGTGTACAAAATTAATATGGAATATAAAAATCTTATGAGTGATATCGGAGGCAAGACAGCAGATCCAGATATTAACAGTTGTGAAAACCCAATTTACGCTTTCTCTGATAAAGGAATTGCTCAGTTACTTCCTAAAATTATGGAGTCTGCAATTACATATAATAAAGAAAACAAACGTTTTGAATTTGCAGTTGATCCTGGAAATTTTAGGAGACGTGGCTCGAGTCGATCCTCTTCAACAGTAAATTCTCCACTCAATTCTCCTACACATGCAGGACCGAGTGGACTAAGAACACCGCCCAACCAAAGAGACAGAGATAGTGGTTATGATAGTAATTCACCTCCGAAACCTAAGGATTCTGGTTCTTCAAGTGGTGGTCCAAGTTCTGGCTTAACTGAATTGTCATCACCGACACAGAAGTTTCCCAAGCGGGGTCGGAGTCCCGATGGAGCATTAGATGGGCCTTCCAGGCAATGGTCAGAAAAAGAGGAAGAAACAAAGCCTTTTCGGGGGTGCTGGGGGGAGAGATAGGTCAGGCTAGTACTTCTTCTCAGCAAACGGACATGCCATCCAGTTCATGCACGTACATAGATAAACGAGATGAAAGTATGCCAATAGAGATTCGGGATCAGCAAGTGAGATATAGGCCATCATTGACTCCTCCTCCTATAGCATGGGATGATTCAACATTCTTAAATCTTGAGGTTTCTAATGAGGAATCTGAAAAACAGCAAGTTACTGATGAAAGTGATCGAAAAAGTAGTGATGAGTGTTCTAAAGCAAAGTCACAAGATAGTAAATCTCCGGAGAAGAAACATGGGGGTGGTCTTCAAAAAATAAAAAAATTGCTCTCTTCACTTTTTAAGAAGCAATATGGCGTAAACCTTAAGCGACATGATGTAGGGCGTGATACAACGCGAAGTACTCCTGAAACTCCTGTAACTGAAAAACCACCTGTGTCTAAGCCATTTTCTTCATTCCCAGCTAGAATAAGAGCAAGAAGCAATCCATCCTCAGCGGTGACTTCTCCTATGCATGAAGGTGGACCAGAGTGGCAACAACGTCTTAATCCTGATCAGAGAGAGGAACTACGCCCATTTCTTTCTCCTGAGGAGCGAAAGAAGCTAAACTCCAACTATTTCTCCCCTGGGGAGGAGTGGCATTTATATTTGACGCGTACTCTTTCGGGGAAAAGGGAGCTAAGCAGATTTCTATGTGAGAGTAAAGAATCACAGTTACGGCGACTTGCAGAAGCACAATTATCGTCACCTGATAACTCTAATAGAGATAGTGGTTTTTCTTCTATGGGATCGCCTGCTTCTCCTGTTGTACAACATAAGGGAAGTGCCCCTTTAAAGGTTACAGAGTGTAGTGTGCAACAGGTAAACTCACATTCTGTAGAGCGTACGTGAGAAGCTTTGGGGAAATAAATTTAGGTTTTTAGATATATCTTAACCACCTAAATGGTTTATTAGGGTTGGGGCCAAAGTCTTTGACCCTGAAAGCACTGGTGTTAGTTTTTCTTGTCCATTGCAGATATTGCACCGTACTAAATATTTAAAAAGTATTAATATAAAGATATCAATAAAATTATTTACATTTTTATACTATGCCCATAGCATCATATATTACTTAACCTTGCAATAATTTTTTTATTCTTGCTGCTTCTTCGAACTCTAAATTTTCAGCATGCTCTATCATTTGCTTTCTCAAATCATCCTTATTAGTATTTACTTTCGGTTCTGCTATTGCCCTCTCTTGTAAGGTGTTTGATATAGGTTTTATTATAGTCTTCGGGATAATATTGTGCAATATATTATGTTCTTCTTGTTTTTTTCTTCTTCTTTCGGTCTCTCTTAATGCACGGTTCAGAGAACCAGTGATTTTATCTGCATACAAAATTACTCTACCTTCAGCATTACGCGCAGCACGACCGATCGTTTGAATTAATGAAGTTTCTGATCGCAAAAATCCTTCTTTATCAGCATCCAAAATTGCAACCAACCCACACTCTGGAATATCAAGACCTTCCCTCAGCAAGTTAACACCTACTAAAACATCGATTTCTTTAGATCTCAATTTGTATATAATTTCTATTCTCTCCAGCGCAGCAATATCAGAATGCAAATAACTCACTCTCATATTCAATTCACTCATATATTCAGCTAAATTTTCAGCCATTTTTTTCGTCAATGTAGTGATTAAAACACAAAATCCCTTCCCTATTGTCACTTGTGCCTCATGAATTACATCATCAATTTGACTCTCTATTGGTTTTACAATGCAGATTGGGTCTGTAAGCCCTGTTGGACGAATAACTTGCTCTATAAATACATTACTGGTCTTTGCCAACTCATACTTTCCGGGAGTGGATGAAATGTAAACAGTCTGCGGCCTAACTCCCTCCCACTCTTCAAATTTTAATGGACGATTATCAAAAGCGGAAGGGAGCCTGAAGCCATAGTCGATCAATTTCTTTTTACGCGCCTCATTACCACTGTACATCGCACCAACCTGAGGAACGGTGACATGACTCTCATCAACAAATAAAATTACGTCTTTGGGTAAATATTCAAACAAAGTAGGTGGTGGATCCCCAGCTTCCATTCCATAGAGATAACGCGAATAATTTTCAATACCTTTACATATTCCTGTTGTTCTCATCATTTCGATATCAAAATTAGTGCGTTGCTCGAGGCGCTTTGCTTCAACAATTTTTTTCTGTGAATAGTAATAATCCAAGCGTTCATGCAGCTCTTTTTTGACTAGTTCAATTGCCTGCAACAAAGCCTCACGTGGGGTTATGTAATAGCTATTTGGAAAAATGGTGATTTTATTTACGCCTTTGGTAACATTGCCCGTTATAGCATCAACTTCAGAAATTTCTTCTATTTCATCGCCAAATAACGATAAACGCCAAGCTTTATTTTCATAATGGGAAGGAAATATATCAACAATATCGCCGCGCACTCTGAAATATCCTCTCTCAAACCTGGCATCAGAGCGCTTGTATTGAAGATCAGTTAAGTTGCTCAGGAAATCATTAATACGAATTTTATTTCCAACACTAAGCGGTATGATCATGCTGCGGTAGCTCTCAGGCGAACCAAGACCGTATATGCAGGAAACACTGGCAACTACGATCGTATCCCTGCGCTCCAAAAGGGAGCAGACGGTGGAATAACGCAGCATCTCAATTCTTTCGTTAATTGCAGAATCTTTTTCGATATAAGTATCAGTTTGTGGTAAATAGGCTTCGGGTTGATAATAATCATAATAAGAAATGAAGTATTCAACAGCATTATGGGGAAACAATCCTTTCATTTCCTCATAAAGCTGTGCTGCTAAAGTTTTATTGTGTGCCATAATTAATGCAGGCCTGTTTGTCCTTGCAATAACATTTGCCATAGTAAAAGTTTTCCCAGAACCAGTAACTCCAAGCAAAACCTGATCTCTTTTATTGCTATTTAGCCCTGCAATTAAGCTATCGATTGCCTGTGGTTGATCCCCAGCCGGTTGAAAATGTGTAGCGATTTGAAATTCCATAGACTTTACTTACTATCTTTGATTCATTGTATAGTAAACACTATATTGCTTTTAAGATAAGTTGCATAGCTATCGTAAAGCCATAAAACATTAACCAACAATGTCATGCAAGTAGCTGACACTGGAATCTTGTTTCAATGTTAAACAAAATACCATAGAATTCAAGAAGACAATTCCTAAAAAATCCCTACATCCAAAAAAAGGCAAAATGCTGCTTGAATAAGCTAAATTTTTTTAGATGCAAAAACAATAAAACATAGTTGATACTAAAGTTATAGTACTCCTATGACAACGTTACAAAAATTAAGGAAATGGATAGCTCTGATCAATTGGAATAGTATTTTCAGGTACCGGTGGTCAATATGACATTTTTAAAATAAAGATTTAGAACCTGTTTAAAATCTTCTCAATAGAAGAGAAATGAAGGAAAGAACGACCATTTGTAGGCCAGTGTTAAGTTTTCGCTCGCAATTTTTCCACAATCGTCTGCATTTTTCTAACCAAGCGAAAGATCGCTCTACAACCCATCTTTGTGGCAATACAGCAAAGGAATGTAATTCACTTCGTTTTATTACTTCTACAGTTGCTCCAATAATCGTTTTTATTTTAGTTGCAAAATTTTCTCCTGTATAACCTGCATCGACCAGTATATTTTTAACTTCCGAGAGGTTTTCTTTTGCGCTTTCAACCATTCTCACAACACTGCTAACCCCAGTTGTAAATTAGAAAAAATAGAAAAGGTAAGGAAATAGGGTAAACTCCGAGGTATTTGATATTCATTCCTAAAATAGGAGGTTACCAATGAAAGAAAAAGTAACAGAAATCTTTTGTATAGTCGATGATTTTTGCAATACAGTCGATGAAAATTTTGCAGAAAAACTTCTACCAAGTGGCAAAAAACCAACCAGGACGCCAGAGATTACGCATTCAGAGATTTTTACCATAATATTGCTATATCAAGTGCGACAATTTTAAAAATTTCTATGTGCATTATTTGAAATTATTATACGAATCAGCGTTTCCAAAATTGCCATCCTATAGTAGGTTTATCAGGTTAAAATCGCGGGTTTTATGGTATTTAGCGCTCTTAATGCAATGGTTTTGCGAACAGTCAAAAGTGACAGGGATTTCGTACATAGATGCAACATCTATCGCTGTTTGCCATCCAAAAAGGACCTCGAGAAACAAAGTTTTCAAAGGGTTGGCAAAGATTGGAAAGACTACTTATGGGTGGTTTTTCGGTACATCTAGTAATCAATGAAACTGGCGAAATTCAAGGGGTTACGGTGATAAAAGGCAACGTTGATACCTGTGCCAAATTTAACTAAGAAATTGACTGGATTATTGTTTGGAGATAAAGGATATATCAAAAAAGATCTTTTTCACGAATTATTCGATAGAGGGTTAAAGCTTGTAACCAGTATAAAAAGGGTATGAAAAACTCATTAATGGTGCTAAATGAGAAGATTTTGTTAAGAAAAAGATCGATTATTGAGACAGTTTTTGGCTCTCTGAAAAACAAATTTGAGATTGAGCATACTCGCCACAGATCACCGATAAATTTTTTGGTACACATTTTTTCTACGCTTGTTTCATATTCCATGCAGCCGCTGCATTTCTAAGCTTTACTTCGTTGGCTAATCCGCAACTGGGGTATATAGGGTTGACACCAAGGCAATATTCTTCTGGAGAAGTTGATCGGCATGGCAGCATATCAAAGATGGGACCAGCGGAATGTAGAAGTATGTTATATGAAGCTGCACAAACAATGCTTACAGTTACCAAGAGGACATTTAAATTAAAAAACTGGGGTTGCAAAGAAAAAAGGAATGAAAAAAGCAATTGTAGCAGTAGCAAGAAAATTAGCTGTAATTATGCATAGGATGTTGGTTGATAAAACAGAATTTTATTATCAATAAACATCAAAAGAGCATAGGACAATAATTTTATTGAAAATAAAGATAGCAATGCCGATGGAAGGGACAAGCAAGAACTTAGTTAGACTTCGTGGTAAACATGTTGCCGTCCACTTCCGCCTAACAAGTATAATGCGGCTTGACAAATTTATTGTCATCTCAGACCGCGGAGAGAACCATATGCTACTTTTAACTTATGTAAAATTACCAAGGATTATGGAGAAGATATGCTGTTTTGATTTGTGTGAAAATTATTGTTGACTTATGTGCAATTAGAGAACCTAAGTCACTTTAGCTATATATAAAAGATTTAAGTGGTTGTACTGATGTATCTTTGTATTAAAAAACACCCAATAAGCAGAGTTGTAAGTGGAATAAACCACAAAATGTAAGTGCTAGATTTTATAGGCGGTACGATTATAATTGAATTGCCGTAAGAATTTTTTAACTCTGAGATTATCTCTTCATCTGTGTATCCATCATTGATTTTTTTACGAATTGCTTCTCGCATATCATACGCGATCTGAGATCCAGATTCAGACAATGATTCGCCAGAACATATTGGACACCTTATTATTTCAAATAAACTTGTTGCTCGTTTTTCCATGCTTTTATCTCTGAGTTTATTATCCAGAGTAAAAGCGTTTACGCCTGAGTGGAATATCAATATGAAAAGTAAACTAACTACTGCTCTCATCCTTGATTAATTGGGTTATTTTACTGAGCTGGTTCATAAAATCAGTGGTGGATAACTTTCCAATAAAGCTTGACCCTACATCATCATCGTACTTTATTGAAAATTGAATGCCATCATCAGTTGTTTTTTCTGATAAGGAAGACATTAATTTTTCAAACGCATCTGAAGTTTTTGAGTCACCAATCATAAACGAGATTAATTCTTTATAATTTGATATAGCCACGTTGATTTTGTCTTTAAATGAAGACGTAACCAAATTATAATTTCGCACTCCACCATCTGCAGCAAGAGAAAAATTATTACTTTGAATTAAAAATTTCTCTATGTTGAAATTAATTCTGGAAGCTGAGATGTGGTTTACAAATTCGTAATCAAATTTAGTGTCGATACTAAGGTAACTTTCAGGACTTGCAGTATTTTTATACCGATAAGTATAAAAATCAAATCCTAGTTTAGTATTTCCACTTGGTTCTTTATCGAGGTGAAATTGAATGTAATTGCTTTTATCATTCACTTCAGTTATAACACTTTGCTGATTTTCTAAAACATCACATTTTAATCCATAATCTTCGTAACGAAGTGTATCTATATAGTCTATCACGGTACTATTTTTGTTGAATCGCAATGAAGATGGTAAATCGTTTAGTCTAACAACAAAGTGGCTGCTATCGTTTGTGTGGCATTTTATATTCTTTTTCTCATCATCATGAACAGCAATGTTGACTTCATTGCTTGGTATGTAGATATATACTGATTTATCAAACAATCTATTTTTTATCAATAAAGCATCAGATGAGATGGTTAATTGCTCATTGGAAAATTTTGGGTTTGTCACACGAAAAATTAGGTTAGAAGGAAATCCACTAAAATCATGTGAAATATCAAATTTTTCGTCGTTAATGTATAGTATTGTTTCAGCTAAAAGATTTTTTACCTTACATGCAGAAAAATACCAAAAACCACTATACGCTACAGGAATAAACAAAAGTAAAGAGATGATAATATAGATAAAAATCTTACGCATGATTCCCCTGTTTATCTAATGATATGTTTCTTGTACCCCTTGGTATGGTTACACACAAGCCGTCGATATCTTTTGTGATTTTTATTTGGCATCCAAGCCTCGACGTCTCTGTTAAGCCGAAAGCTAGGTCTAACATATCATTTTCCTCATCAGATATAGGGTTATGTATTTCTACAGCATTATAAAACTTTGGATCAACAATTACATGGCATGTAGAGCAAGCAAGAGAACCTTCACATGCACCTTCAAGCAGATCTGGATCACTTCTGTGGGCTAAATTGAGCAGAGTTTCTCCCTCTGCAGCTTCATAGCTTTTCTTACTCCCATCAGGTAAAATAAAAGTAACAGATGGCATATTATTCCCATTAAAATCCTTACTAATTTCTTTATATCCTACAGGTAATAACTAATATTTGCAAACTCTTTACAATTCCAGTACCTATATTTCTTGTTATCCAAGTAGCTCTTTGTTGTCATCCGAGTAGCTGACGCTGGTTCCTTTATGACGGCAGTGCCCTCTTCTTGTCATCCCAGTGCCCTGATTACTCGGATCCAGAAAAAAGAATGGTGTCATGCAAGTAGCCTCCTTCTCCTGTCATCCGAGTAGCTGACACTGGGATGACACCCCACTTAACCGTCATACTGCCGCGGTATCTTAGCCGCTAACAAGCAGCGGGATACTTAGGGATGACGATTGTCGTTTAGCCATAAATATTTAAGAAATTTACCAAATAAAAAAAGGCAAAAGAAGCCCCGTGGTTATTATCCGCTTTAAAATATTGGCGTTTTTTATGTTTTAAACGCTTGACAAGCAAGATTAAGCCGCTTTTAATTGCAACTAACCTACGCTGCAAATGTTTAAGAAATTTACTAAGCAGAAAAAAAAGACAAAGAATCCCCGAGTTAGCTAGTCTTTTACTATCTCTGTCGAGTATTGGCATTTTTTGATGTCTTGTAACGCTTTATAAGCGCGTTCAGCTTATTTAGATAAAAATCTAGATGTAGATGAAGTTTTGTAAAGACATACAGTATCTATATACTGCAAAAAATTGAACATAAGACGCCGATACATTAAGTAACCCTTACCTTTTAATCTGCAGATTGGCGAAAGCAAATACAATAGCTTCACTATCATGATAAGGGCGCTGGCGAAGGGTGTCAAGCAAGTTTTTTCGTTTCTATTGAATGACAGTTATAACCTACGCAAGAAGTCTGTTGTAGTTTGTACGATATCTTTATAAAATGGTTCGCATAAGTTATCTAGCAGTGCAACTAAACAAATACAAAAATCAAAACGTCGCGGTTTTTGGTCTTGGTAAAACTGGTTTATCCGCCATTAACGCTCTAACAAAGAGTGGTGCAAGAATATATGCATGGGATGATCATGAAGAGCAAATAGCAAATGCAAAAATGATGAATAAAAAATGTAATTTTATTCATCCCAAGGAATACAATTGGCATGAGATCAGTGCATTGGTTTTAAGCCCTGGAGTGCCAACAGAGCCACATTGGATAGTAAAACTTGCAAGGAGATTTGATTGCAAAATAAAATCAGACATTGAGCTATTTCTTGAAGCTAAAACTACGAACCAGAAGGTAATAGGCGTCACAGGAACAAATGGTAAATCAACCACTACATCACTAATAGGGCACATATTAAAATCTGCAGGGAAAAAAGTAGCTATTGGTGGAAATTTAGGCGTTCCTGTTTTGGATCTAGAAAGAGATGCAGAAATTTATGTAATCGAACTCTCCTCTTTTCAATTGGAGTTGATGAATGAAATTAACGTGGACATTTCAGCACTGCTCAATATTACACCAGATCACATAGATAGGCATGGAAGTATGGAGAACTACATAGCAACTAAATTAAAACTGATAAACGGTAGTGAGGTTGCCGTAATAGGATGTGACAATGAGATTACTGCTGATATATTCAACAAATTCACTGGAGACAAAATTCCAATCTCAGTAACATATTCCCCGATGTCATTCCAGCGCGTGACGCTGGAATCCAAAAAAGAAAAACCATTGCCAACTACTCAGATGACAGAGGGTGGTGCAAGAGATCTAATATCATTGGCAGGTAACAATTTGCTTGATTATAGTGAACAGATTACTGGTATAGATCGAAATTATCTGGATCCCAGTGTCAGCTACTTGGATGACAAAAGGGGCACTGGGATCCAGAAGATCTCGTTAAAACTAGAGAATCATAGCTTATCAGTAAGCGACGTGAAAATAAACCTAATATCCAACGCAGAAAACATAGCAGCCACATATGCCGTATGTAAGGTACTTGGAGTAGATAGCAACACTATTATCAATGGAATCAAGTCCTTTTCAGGACTGAGGCATAGGAATGAACTGCTTGGCAAAATAAGAAATGTGTTTTTCGTGAACGATAGCAAAGCAACTAATGCAAAATCGAGCGAAAAGGCGATCTTATCTTATGAAAACATAAATTGGATCGCTGGTGGAAGAAGCAAAAAAGGTGGAATAGAATCATTAAGCAAGCATTTTACAAGGGTTAGAAAAGCTTTTCTTATTGGAGAATCAACCGAAGCTTTTGCAAATGTTATGGAGAATAAAGTAGATTATGTTAAATGTTGCAATCTAGAAGATGCATTCAGATTGGCTTTTGAAGAGGCCTTAAATAGCGCAGAAGAAGTAACAATATTACTTTCTCCCGCGTGTGCTTCTTTTGATCAATGGAAAAATTTCGAGGAACGTGGTGAAGCATTTTGTAGAATGTTTGAAAATCTCAGGTACAATCACACATGCTGTTTAGTATGATGTTGCGTGGAACAAAAGTTAATAATAGATAAGCTAATTAGGGTTATTCCATTTGAAGGGATAAGCGATGAAACCCTATTAAAGGTGTGCACTGACCTTAATCTAGCTAATAGCTTTTGCAAATTTCAGAATGGAATATATAGCGCTTTGGAGCACATAGCAGAGGACTTAAATAGCTCAATGGAAGCTGAACTAAGGAATTCTAATTTAGAAGATATGAAAGTGCGAGAGCGAGTAAAGTTAGCCATTCAAATACACCTTTCAAACTATGCTAAGCTACCGAATTATAGAGAACTTTTAAAAAATGTTTTATCATTCTCCGTATCACCAAAAAATACATATTTTTCTAGTAAACTTTTATACAGAACTATTAGTGCGATTTGGTATGGCATTCATGACCAATCAACAGATTTTAACTACTATACAAAAAGAGCAATATTAGCTGGAGTGTACTTAAGTACGATACTTTTTTTTATCAATGATTATTCAGAAGATTTTGCGGATACTTTATCGTTTCTTGATAACCGTATCAACAATGTCATGACATTTCAAAAATTCAAAACTCGCTTAAAAGGAATCATAGGAAATTTCTTATAAGCTATTGATTGTTGGTAGAAAAGTACTTGAGCACGATCCTGAAAAGGTTTGTGAAAATAAAAATATTCATGCTGATCATAAAGAACATTTAGTTTATCGTGAGGATAATAATGGTACAACAAAATACACCAGTTACGAAGAAAAAGAAAATAAATTTATTGAAGAAGCACATGAATATTTAATAGACTCTGAATTTAATAAAAATTTTGATCCAGGGCAGTACAGAATAAGCAATTTCTCCGGAAACTTGACGAAAATAGAACTGGAACTCATCAATGAAAAGTATATGCAAGTTCAAGTTAATAGAGAAAGAAAAATTATTCTCGCTATACCGTAGGTGCGTTCCAAGATTATACTGAAGTTTTTATTGCACTCAAAATCTTCGTTTTTCCTAATCTCTAGAATTATCAATGCATCATCACTTAACCAGCCTGAGTGAGCTAGTCCATTCAACGTTGATTCAACTAGATTGCTATTGTAAGGTGGGTCTATAAAAACTATGTCACATTTTGAAATAGGTTGTGGTAAGCAGTTAGCACTGCAGCAAATTAGCGTAACATTGTCCGTAATTCCAAAATCTTTTGCTGTTTTTTTAGGCAATTGCAAATTGTAATAATCTGAATCTACCATAAATGCATGTTTAGCGCCGCGAGAAAGCGCTTCAAATGAAAAAGAACCACTACCACAGAATAAATCAAGTACATTCAAGTTATAAATAGGTTTTCTTGAGGAAAGCATATTAAATATTGCTTCTCGGACAATACTCATAGTTGGCAGTGCAGCTAAATGCTTACCTGTAGTTATTTTTCTTCCGCGATATTTGCCTGCAATGATGCGTAGCATATTAAATAAGCTCCAAAATAATTAATTATTTATACTATATGATTAATGTCAATATGGCTTTAGCAGTTTAATAGAGAGAAGCTATCGAGTCGCTTGTAAGAAAAACACAAACACAAGACTCATCAGTTATCTTTTTCTGATTTGCCTGCTGCATTAATTGCTTGACCAATCTCATCTTGTAAATCATCATGATCATTTTTTTCATCATGATTTAGCCCTTCAATTCTGCTTTCTAACTCTAACTTAATTATAGTATTGATTTTATCTATATTATCAAGAAAGCCTCTACATTCTTCTTCACTATACTCTTCACCAGATGCTTTTTTTTCAATAAATAGGTTTTTAAATCCTGCTAGATCAGAATTCTGATCGGTATTTAGTACAACATTTCTCTCTATGAAGCTAAGATCTGACAGCAGTAAGCTAACCTCTAACAGATCTTCACTTTTCACGCTTTTAAGGTCTTCAAGACTTTCTAAAATACTAAACACCTTAATCCTTTCTTGTACAATCTCTTTGTCTTCCCTATCAAATTCAGACAATAAACTATGATTATCTACAAATTTCTCACTCAAAGCTTTATTCAATTTAGCAAAATTGACATCCTTGTCAAGTGATGTGTTATCCCGCAACAAGTCTACCCTTGCCCTACGCGCATTTAAAATGTCGTCGTAGTCATTTAACTTTATGTTGCCATCTTTGTCTTGCTGCAATTTATAATAATCAAGGCCTTTGAAATTTTTATTAGTCTTCATCTTCAATCCTCTTCTCATCTCCTTTTGCATCTGGTTTCCTCATTGGTTCCGGTAATTTCCTTTTACTGTCTTCTCGATTTCTTTTTTCCTCTCTTTCAGCACGTTTTTTTATAGCTTCCTGGGTATTCATTTCAAAAAGTGCCTTAACGTACTCTTCTGGATTTTTTGGTTCTTTAAATAAAGGCTTAAGATTATAAACTTCGTCTTTTCGATCTCTTTCTTCTTTTCTTCTAGCTCTTTCAGCACGTTTTTCCATACCTTCAAAAGCAGATCCAAAATCATCAATTTCATCTGAACCTTTTGGTTCCGTGCCTAAATTTCGTGTCACTTCATTTGATTGATCAGGATTGTCTTTTTCTGGTTCTCTCTTACGGCCTATGGTGTCATCATGAAGCTTATTCAAGAAATCTTGCCTATGCGATTTTGCTCTAAAAAGTAAGTTATTTGGATAACCATCTTTTTCTCCTGTACGGCGGCTAACTCCTATAGAATCAAGGCCATGCTCCCAAGTAAACTTCATAGCATCTTCTATTGTATAGCCCAAATGTGATCCTACATACCCTTTGTAATATTCTAAATATCTATCAATTCTTCTATGCACAATATCTTCTTTATCAACTCCAAATGCCCTGTAGATCTTTTCCTCAAGTTTATCAACGTCATTTTTAGGTGATGTTGCAAATTTTGTTGCTTCAATAGTAGCACCTACAAATTTACGTGGCACATCAATAGCGTATTTCAGCACTCCTCCAACTCTTGGTACTCTCCCCAGCAGATTAGCTGCACCTCCGGCTAATCTATCCGGTAAATGAGTAGCCCAACTGCCTAAAGACTCAAGTCCTCTACCAGCAAAATTTTGCCACTGCTGTTTGAATCCTTCCATTATGCCAGTCAAAGGCGATGCCTGATACATACTAGATATATTGTAAACGCTGAATCCACCACCAGCGATACTTGAGCCCATTTGTTGTACGAACGTGCGTAAGGAGAACATTAAAAATGAAAGCAAGAATAGTATAAAGATTTCCCCTGCATTGATTAAATAACCTCTCTGTATGTCTTGCACCCTTTGGTAATCGCTATTTTCTTGATAGTTTCTATTTACCTTATAAAAATTCTGTGATTGGCAGCTCCCATCTTGTCTAATTATATCTTGCACTAAAGACTTTATTTCACTTTTTAAACTTGGCTGTAGAATTACTTTTTCTATGATTTCCTTGTAATTAGTACACCTGCTTTCATTTCCTGGCTGCTTACAATAGATTTCTGTCTTTTTACTTATATTATTAATCAATAATAAGATATCAGCTTTTTCTGATGCATGGGATAAACTATTTGTTAAACGCACTAAATCTTTTACACTACAGCTATTATCTACTACCATATCACTTTCTGCAATATAATGGTCTGCTGGATTCTCTTTAGTACCAGGAATTGGGTTAAAGAAAGGATAATCTATATAACGAAACCCTTTTTCAATGTAATCCGGTGGAAGAGGGATATACCCAGCACCGCCAGTAAATTTTATTGTACCACCTTCTCTGCTTATCTTTTCTATACCTTCTATGTTCTTATCTACGTTCAGCGGAGAAGCTTCTCCAAGAGTGTAAGGTACGAAAATTTGCCCTGGGGTCCAACCAAAGTACTGCTTATCAACGATACAAAAACCACCAAACACCCATTTTGGAGCACATAACCTTACCTCAAACCATTTATTGTAGCATACAGTAAAACCTAACTGCCTATAAAAGGTATTCATTATAATGGAAGCCAGTAATGACAAGAGAGCAAATATCATAATCGACTGTAAACAAAAGCTGATGCAGAATTTTATCCAACCTTCAAATAGACTTTTCAGCGGTGAAAATAAAATAGAAATTAGAAACAGTGGCATAATGGCTATAAGAAAAGCTATACCCATAAAACCAGAGAGAAATATTATGTAAGCATATAAGCACAGCAAGAAGTATAGCACAATCCCTATGAAAATTGCCGGTATCATAAGAAGGCTTGCCCACATTTGGTAATGTAAAAACGCTGCAAACTTTTTCCAAACAGAATAAGCAAAAAACTTATTGAACATGTCCTCCATGAAGCTAAACAACTTAGCTTCATCTCCTTGAGCAATACTTCCGGTGTTCATGTTGGGAGCAAAATTAGTAATTATACTTATCAATTGTTCAAGACCTTTAACGAATAAAACAAGAAAATGATCATAGAAAAATCTAAAACTTCCAGGAGATATAAGCACTATTACTAGAGTGATTTTCATCATTCTGATGAGCATATCATGCTTAGTTTCTTGTATCATGCCAAAAAGATAAAGAAGCGATGAAATCATTACAAATAGAACAAGCAAGGAAAGAACAAAATTGTGAAAGCTCGTACTTTTTTCAGCTATATTTTCGAACATAGCTTGTGCAACTGCAGGATCATTGCTATTAAAATGTTCTTTGCAATTTTCGTTAATCAATAATACACATTTTAGATAGTTATAAATGTAATCAAAAAACCCAAAACTACTTGGCTGCTGCACTCCACTTAAGAACTCAAAAGAGTAGCCACCTACATTATCTAAGTAATATCTATCTAATATTTTTACATATATTTTCCATCCCTTTTTTAACTTCAACTCATTACAATTTCTGTCTTTTAATTTAGTGCTATCTCTGTCTAAAGTAAAAAGACCGCTCCCATTTTCTGCCACGGAGTTGTAACCTAGATGTACAGTAGGATATTGAGGATCGCGCATTAACTTTAGATTTTCGTTAGGATCATCTTTCCCCGTTTGAAACAAAAGATAAGCACCATGACCATTGGTAAACCAACATGGAGCACCACGTGATACTGTATTTGCGCTATCATCTTCATTAATGCACTTGCAATTTACAGTGCAACTTGTATCAGACTTACTTGAAAATTTTTGTATGCTAGGTTTATAATCATTACAAACTAAGTGAAAATTAGGTAAACTATTATCACTTTGTTTACCTTCAAATTTAGTTGCATATTTTAACTGCTCCAAGCTTTGTAAGGTATAACTGCCTTTTTTAGATTCCTTCTTGTTATTATTACTCCAAGATGTCCATGCACCATTTACTCGCACTATTAAGCTATCTCCATTGGTTTCTAATCCAGTATCTTTCCACTTCACCACTTGGTTATGGTGAAAACCAGAATTAATTTCACCAGTGTCAGGATCAATAACGCTTTCATCTTCACCTTCTGGAATAAAAGCATCATGATCGCTTGAAAAATGAGCGCTTACTGCAATAGGTTCAGGACCAAAATAGTCAGCAAATATGCACCTTGGAAAAGGCATATCGTTCTTACTACAACCTGTGATCAGCACATAAGCTGCAAGAAGTAATACCCTAAACCAACATTTGCCTAAACGTGATTGCATATCTAAACTTTTTCCAAATACAGAATAAATTTCTAAAACTTTACTTAAAATATCTTTTTAATTAGTTACTCCATAACATCATTCATATCTTACTCCTCTCCATTTTCTTCCTTGTTTTTAGCTTTAGCACTAGGATCACTTCTTATTGTTTCATCAGAATTTTTTTGCTGATCTGATTGTTTTAATGTTTTAGGTCTATCACTCGTTGTTTTATCAGAACTTCCTTTAGAATCTTCTTTTTTGTCTGGTTGCTTTGGTGTGTTAGGTAATTTAGCCTCAATTTTTCCCCGATCTTTACTCATTTTCTGCTTGATACTCTGTATCATACTTTGGGTCTTATCATCAAGGCCAACGGTTGACAGCATAGCTTGCGATGCGCTCTTAGCAACTGTACCAACACCGCCAGTAACTCCATAACTAGAGCTAAATAGTGTTTGTACCATAGTTTCCGATATAGAAACAAAAGCTTCCATTGCACCGGCAATAATGAGGTATGTAAACGCCTGGATTAGGTCTATAGGTAATGCTGCAAAGTGTCCACCAGCCCTTTCTCCGGTACTGAGTGCAACATCAACGCTAGTGCCAGGACTGTATCCAAGAGGCAGTATTGATTTCATCAAGCACAGATCATACGATAAGAAATTTACGCTAATTAAACATTGATAGCATGCAGAAAAATTTGTGAGGTTATATAAAACTGAATACATCAACTGATTTAAAAGAGATAAAAATGAAAATAAAATGACTGGTTCTAATGAAACATGAGCCAACGTTTTTATCCAATTATCAAACAAGGGTTTAGTCTTTTGAAATAGAATAAATACGATAAATAAAGGTGTTAATGACAGTAAAAACGCTACTAGAACAGTAGATATTACATATTTCAATGTAGCACTAATAATGCATTTTAAAAACGCATAAGTAGCGCAGAGTATTGCCAAAAATGCAATAACGCCAAAAGGACCAGAAAGCATCAACGATAAAAACTTTAGCCAAGTTTCTGCTGTGAATAATACTCCTGCTGTCAAGTCTAAGAATGCAAATTTTCTCTCCCCTTCTCCTACATAGCCAGAAAAACTATCAACTAAATAAGTGCTACCATCTATAAAAAGTCTGGATAAAGTTGTACCAAAAAGTTCCCAGCTTCTATCGCTAAAGGCAAAAGCTATAAATGCTATCTTGAACATTCTTACAATGAAATCAAATTTACTTAGCTGTATTGTTCCAAGCATATAGCCAACGACAGTAAATATAACGTATAGAGTAAGCAAAGCTCTTACCCCTTGAAGAAGACCTCTTGCATATCCTTTGTATGAATCTTTAACGCTGTCCCCAATTACTTCTTCTTTTATAAGTTTAAATACTCCGTTTACATTCGATGAAATAAAATCATTAATTTTTCTTTTAACAAATAAAGTTACTGTGTACTTATTATTTTCATAATATTTGCCATTTTTATCTGTAATGTCATCTCTCTCTACGTTGCTTACATTGATGCCGAAATATATCTTCTTAGATTCTTTGTTCTGAAAGTGTTCTCCGCTTATTACATCTAATATGGTGTACTCATCTTTTCCGTTTACTCTTTCTCTCACTCCTACCACTTTAAAATCATTAGTTCCCACACCATGCAAATCTTTAGGTGGCTCATCACCTAAATATACATATAATTTTTCGCCATTAATATATTCACATGATCTAGTCACTTTAACATGGTACCCTCCTCTATTATAGTAATAATGACCATAATCTGCGATAGCGAGCATCACACTACTACCGGGCGTTACCTCGTCATTTACTGGATAATCATTGTTCAATTCCAGAGAAAAATCCTCGAATTTATTGTTATCGCCAATTTGCGAACACATATTATCCCCTTTTGCACCCTCTTTCTTTGGAAGACATTGAATACCTTTAGCGGTATTTTTATCATCAGGATCACCAATTTTTGCAACAAGAGCCTCAGCCCAAGATTTATCATCTTCAGTAAAACTACCTGCTTTAACATTCCCTTCCATTTTTTCTAGATAAGAATACATATCACATTTATTTCCTTTATCGTACTTCTTATACCTTATAGAGGAGACACAGTTCCGTTCTCCTGCTTGACCTAAACCATAGTTCCATATACCCTTCTCACTATAGCATATATTTTGATGGTAGCAGTTAAGCTCATAGGAGGAGTACTTTTTTCTCTCATCAAGACTACAGTTTTTTCCATCACATAACTCGTTCAATCCTATTTTAGCGCGGCGTAAATCAAGTAGTGAACCATATACCCATGGTTCATTGTCTTGAATATAACCTTTATTAAAATGCACCTTATTATCATATGGGGTATACCCATTGCCAACTAGCACTTTGCTTTCCTTTGCTTTTGTTTTATCAAGAGGTAAAAATTGTATTTTATTTTTTGTACCATCTTTACCATCACAAAAAAACTCTCCCCCCTGATGTACTTCACTCACTGTAGCTTTCTTATATACAGTTTCCTTACGATCATTTTCTACAGCTTTATAACAATTGTCATCAAAATTGATGCCTTTCCCTTCTGGATTGTCGTAATCAATTGTTATTTTTCTGGGAACTAAGCTGAAGCTTAACTTGTCACCAGGATTTACTTTAATTCCAGTGTCCACATAATGTCTATTGCTGCCAAATCCTTTGCCACCACATAGTTCGTTTTTACTTTCATTAACACCATAATTGTTAGATACACTATTAATATCCGCAGCCTTACTATAATTTGGTTCTGAGCCATCAGCACAAAAGCTAGCTGGCACAAGTACTTTCCTTGGATTTTTGTCTTCTTTAAAAGGGCAAAAATTTACTGATCCATCGAGGGTGAATTTGATTTTCTCACCCTGACTAATTACCTGACCAGAATCAACCCAATGAATTTTATCGGCTTTACGAACTGGAACATCCACATTAACGCTGGTGTTTTTGCTCTGCAACCCAGGCTCGACACAATCCATATTACAACCAGTGATTGCAAGACACAGTATCAATAATAGTAATCTTTTACTTATCATTGCTGTCTTCCTGGTTGTGGTATCTGAGGCGTTGACCTTTGAGTCCCTTGTGGTATTTGAGGTCTTGACGTACCTGATTGTTGAGAGGCATCTCCTCTTTCTCTTCTTTGAACGCTTTGTTCATCTAACCCTACTGTCCCCATTAAGCTTTGTTGATACTGTCTTCCAGGTTCGCTTGCTACATAAGCACCAAACAACGAGTCAGATATTGCCGAAGAAGCTTCAACTAAAGCTTTCATAGCGTGTCCCAAAATAACAAAAGCCATCATAGCGGTAATATTAGGTGTATATTTGGAAGCATAACCATAAAAAATACAAGGGTTAAAAATCTTTAGGTTAATATTAAGTATACATGTAGAGCAGACCTCAAAATCAAATACTGAATACACAATATAATCCATAACCTGACTTATCAGTGATATAAAAATTAAAAGGACCACTGGATGAATTGCAAATCTTGCTAAATTTTTAACCCAGTTTTGAAACATCTGCCTAGTATACGCAAATAAAAGACAAATAATAAAAATAGGTGCTAAAGAAAGTAATAACGCAACTATTGCTATAGATGTAATAAAAGAAAATAAGGCATTAAAAATAGATAAGCTCACTGTGATTAAACCCCAAATCACCAAGCAAAAAGATACAATGCCCAAAGGGCCAGAAAATATAAGAGATACTATTAACAATACTGAATGCGATGACAAGAACCTATTGAGCGGCAAATCAAGAAACTCAAAAACATTTGAAGTAGTGCCTCTAAAATTTGCTATTTCTATTAGTTGTTTTGGAGTGTTAATAAATATAGAGAATGCGTTGTTATAAAAAAAGTCCCAGCTATTATCCTGCAATAGCTGGGCGATGATTCCTATCTTTACGCATATAATTAAAAACTCATATATAGAAATATGAGTTAATCCAAAAAAGTAATAAAGAGTATATAAGATTATATATAGTACTAATAGTGATATTATAGTAGATCTAATGGTATTTGTTCTGCTTGATTTTATAAAACTTTCGTAAAGAGACTTTACAGGACTAGTATCAGAGTGAATTGCGTTAGGGCCTTTATAATTAGAGCCGAAAAATGCAGTTTTCACTTTTTCATCAAAGAAATTATATATTGCACTAAAAGTTTTTGTAGGTGGCTCTTGAGTTGTTAGGTTAATGCTAAACTGACCTTCATTTCTGTAATCGCAGCCATGGTCTCTTATTCCGTAATATATGGTGCCTGTTTTGTCTTTTAATTTTCCTTTCAAGTTTTCCATGTCATGAACTTTGCTGATATCTACAGATATATCCGCTTGATTTTCACTAGGCTTATGCTCAGGGAATTTATCGGAAACACTTATATACAAGCTATTTTCCAGACTATGGTTCTTCGTTACTCTTATGTTGAACCCGCCTTTGTCATTTGTATTGTAGCAGCTCTTGTCATTTCTGCTACATAGACTAAAAGTTAAACTTGGTATTTGATGGTCATTCTCCATCTTATGATCACAACTAGTACATAAACCACCACCTGGAATGTGTTCAAGAGTTTCATTATCCATACCAACTTTTAGAAATGTAATGTCAGTTTTTACCTGTTTTCCCTTTAATACGTTACTAATAATTTCAGCAACAACAGATTCACCACTAGAATTTAAAGCATTGAATAGCTCAATTTCTATATTATTATATTCAATATACACGCAATCCTCGCCTCTACGACCAGAAGAAAATTTACATATACGTCTACAGAGTGAATTTAAAATGTGCGTATCTATCTTACTTGCACTGCTCTCTGAAAGCTTGCTGCAATCTATATTCTCTCCTTGTTTTATAGAGTTAATAATATTTTCAATTTCCTTTTTTCTTTCATCTTGATCTAACTTCGAAAACCAGTACTCTCTTCCACTCAACCATTGCGCATCGCCTATTATATATTTATTAGGACATATCCCATCCTTGCCACCTTGGCATTTCTCTTGATTTAAAACATGTGCAAAATGTTCCGTTTCTTGCTCGCTACACTTTTCGTCGATTTTCAAATACCTGATTTTTGTCTCACTCTCTTTATCTTTACACACTTTACTTCCAATCACACTAAAGCTTATCGTATCGCCTTTTTTAAGTGCAAATGGTAATGCAACGTCATTTCTCCCAGGCCCAATTGCAAAATCTGCATACTGCTTAGGACAAAAATTAATCTTACTAGGCACTATATCAATCTCTGTTACTCTTATTCTATCTGAGATATTAACACCAGAATCAACCCATTTCTGCTCTGTTGACACTATATCTAGTTTTTCACGCAAACCTGATAAATTTTCTGGCTTAATACAGTGATGTTCCCCGCAGCCTGACAGAAAAAAAAACGGTATTATCAGCAAAAATTTTAGCATAAATCCAACTCATTCAGTGCTTTTGTTAACACTCTCGGAGCTACTAGAACCAGAACCTCGAGATTTACTCTTGTCTCCACCACTCAACTTCTTAGCAGCAACTCCAGCAACACCCCCAGCAGCAGCTTTGGCAGCAGATAAAGCTTTGCCCACCATTTGTCCAGGTGTCTGACCTGAGCCAAGTGCTGCTCTATGGTTACCAGCAAGTTCAGCAGCCATGCCAGGAAGAATGTTTAAAAAGTGGTAAAAGAGGAATAATACTAAACACAATTTTAATAATTCTCCGATGAGAGAGCTGCCAAACTCCATGTATGTAAAGTCGAATAGACCAAGTATGCTGCTCTTTTTAAAGCTATAATTTTGCATCATACATGCAAGAGTAGTTTCATTTTTATCACATTCCCCATCTTTCAATTTAAACCACTGTTTTTTCTTACTATATGAGATTTCTGCTTGTTTCTTTTCATATGACTTGTCCGGTTGTTCATTTTTATATGACTCGTCCAGTTCAAAATTTAAATTTTTAAAATAGATTTTATCACATGCTATGAACATAAAGGACAAAAACGCAAAAAGGATAACCGGGTATAAGCTATAGGTAATCAACTCTTTCACCCAGCCTTCAAAATATCCTTTGGTGTGTTGGAATAAAACCATAGGAATGAACAAAGGTGATAAAATGATGATTACACTTAAAGCAACTAGAGATAAAATAAATACATAGCACAGCCACAAAATAACCATCATCATCAGAACGGCCATAAATATACAGACAAGAGCTACTAAAATTTGTCCACCAGCAAAAATAATACCGATTACCGAACCTGCAACTAATAAGACAGGAGCAGCACCAAGCAAGACTGCTAACGTTGCAACACCTCCAGTACCAATTTTGCCACCAATTCCATCTAAAGGGGCACCTAAATAAAATAAAATTCTACAATCAAGCCTATCCCAAGGTGCAAGATAACTGTAAGATACCCTCTTTCCTGCACGAGTATATTCATAATCTGTACCTGCTTTATAATTACATATGCCTTTACTTTCAGATGATGCTTTTAGCACTATCTCTGACAAACCATTTGAGAGACGAGTTAATTCTCCATAATAATGAGACATGGTACTGCCTGTTGTGAAGTAAATCACTAAAGCGAATTTTATGATCAACATATACATTTCTTGAGGCCTCTGAACTCCACCAGACATGGCTTTTATAGAGAACAGTATTAAAGCTAAAACTAAAACAGCAGTTACAGTGTTTTTCAGCCTTTTCTGTGCTACAGATATAAAACTCTCACCATTTGGTGCACCTTTACCTGCAACTAAATTATCTAACGATTCCTTAATGCATTGCACTATCATAGAAGTTACGGGAATAGGAGCTAATGATTTACTCCCTGCCTGGTTATAACAAGCTTCAGAAACATACGAGCTAAAACAGCCAGCATTATCATAACCTACAAAAATTTTCCCCCCTTGTCCGTTGAGTCTTTTTTCTTTAGATCTGATAATAGTTTTATAGTCATCATTATTACCAATAGGAACTTTTTCCTCTCCTGTACCATCTTTATTTTTGAATATCATCACAGATTTTTCACACATAGGAGCAAGTGGGTCAGGTGGCAATTCCGTGCACCCCATATCAACCCCTTGCGGCCAAGGAGTCATTTCGATACCAAGCATGCTAACACTGGCTAACTCCACACACAATCTGCCCGTTTTTCTCACTGCTTTGAATGTAGCTCCATGTATGGGTTCGCTCTGTCCTGCTTTGAGAACTCTACATTCCAGACCACCATCAACCTTCGAGGACCATGACCCATCTACGTATCCAGTGTCTTTCTCCCTGACATCAAAGTCTATGTATCCAGGTTTTCCTCTGGAATTAAAGTCTACCTTATTAAAAAGATTACCAAAAGTTAAAGGGTTTCGATGACATACTTCTATATATTCACTGTATTGCACACCATTTTTTGGCCAGTAATAACTCTCTGTACTCTCCTGAACGTTAGAATTTAAGGCTTCTTTTTCTGCTCTTTTCCCGTCATAATCTTTTTTGTTCACGTCTTCCCGAGCTTTATTTTGCAAACAAGAAAAATATTCCTCTTCTGTTTGGTAATTTTCATTGGTGCAGCCACTATAACCTGTGTCTTCTAATTTAAAATTTTTGTATTTTCCATCATGATCACGTGCAACTGGGTGTTTAACAAAACTATGTTCACAAACAACAAGCCCTCCTATCGCTTTCCAGACTCCAACAATTGCAGCTATCATTCCAACAATAACAAGAGCGGTAAACAAACCAGCAGAAGAAACGATCAAAACAATGCCAGTAAATATTGCGCCAACAGCAATCGCTATTCCAGCAAGTGCTGCAGCTGTTTTAAACGCTCCACAATTAGGATTAGAGGCACGACTAAAACTGCCAGTGGAATTAAATCTGCTAACAAATTCTGTCTTGTCAGTACCACTTACTCCATCTGCAAGCACTGGATATGAGAGTAAAAAGTCTATATTTAGTAAAAATATCGCAATTAATAGCAATGACAGCTTAGTCTTAAACATTTTTTACCTTCTGATAAAATATAGGCAACCATACTTTTGGGTTGTCCCCAACTTCATTTAATATATCGTGTAACAATAGAACACTTTCTGCACGTCCGGATAATACGTTGATTATATCATCCAGGCCTTTTAAGTCTATTCTAGCTACTACAGCATTGACTCCTTGTTTCACCAAAAAGAATCTAGTACTCGGATCTGTGTGCTTAATTAATATATATTCACGTTCAGTTAACATAAAAACATCCCGATAGACACTAGTAGCTTTCAGATTTGGTAAAAAAATCTGTGTCGCTGTTTGTTGTACAAGCGTATCGCTAATAGTACTTTTACTTGCATCCTCAACACTCTGAGTAGCAAAAATCACAAAAGCATTTAGTTTTCTCAGTACCTTCAACCAGTCTTTTATCTTGGGTGCAAAAACTGGATTATCTATTAACGCCCATGCCTCATCAAGAACGATAATAGATGGAGTGCCATCAAGAGATATACTAATCCTATGAAATAAATAAATCAAGACCGGTCCAAGAGCAACAGGATCTTTGAGCAAGCTAGCCATCTCAAAACCAAATACTCTTGCTCGTGAAAAATCTAGCAAATCTTCTTTATTGTCAAATATTGCAGCATGAGAACCATTATCATGCCACATAGATATTGCCCCAGCTAGAGTATCAGGACCTGCAAGCCCTAAAAACGGTACGAGGTTTCTCAAGAATCTGTCTTCTTTTCTTAATTTAAAATTTCCTTCAATTGCATCATTAATTCGTGCAATATCTTCTGAAGTAAATTTATCATTATATACCGAAATTAAAGACTTTATCCACTCCATTAAAAATGTTCTATTATCAGAGGTATCATCAAGTTGTAAAGGATTAAAATTTGTTTTAGTTCTTGGTTCTATTACAGTATAGATACCACTAAGTGCTCTTAAGAAAATCTCTGCACCGCGATCTTTATCAAAAAAGAATATCCTTGGAGAAAACTTCATCGCTTGGGCACACAGGAAATTCATTAAAACAGTTTTACCAGCACCAGTTGGGCCAATTATCATAGTGTGTCCAACATCCCTTATATGAAAGTTGAAAAAAAATGGAGTACCAGATGTCGTGTCAAAAACTGTAACGGCATCTCCCCAGTGGTTATTGAATTTATTACCAGTAGGATAATTATGTTGAGATGCAAATCCAGCCAAATTAAGACTACTTATTGTAGCTTTTCTCACTATATAATCGAAATTACCAGGAATTTGCGCCCAAAATGCTGGTTCAAGGTTAACTCTCTCACGTATAGGGTAAACACCGCAATTAGAAAGCTCTGATTCTACCAACGACAGAGCGTTATCCAATGATTTAGGACTTTTTTCTATACATAAAATAGTCAGGTGATGTTGACCAAACGCAATCTTACCACTCATTGCGTCATCAAGCGCTTGAGAAATTTCTGCTATTTGAGAAATAGCTTTATCTGCAGACTGTATCATTCGATTTTGCTGTATCTGCATTTTTCCAATCGCCATTTGCCTGTTTATAAATTGAAAAGATTGCGTAATTATAAACTCGTAAGGAAGTTGTAAAAACGAATCAAGCATTCCTGCAGAAGTATGATTTCCATATTCTTTGATACTAATTATTCCAGCATATTTACTCTCATTATGAGTCACAACCTGTATCATCTTACGGCCAAAGAATAACCTATGTACTGGTAAGTATCTTGATATTTCAGTTCTTAGCGGAAAAAGCGTATTTGTAACGAAGCCACAATTTACGATTCTAGATAGAAACTCCATTATTTCGCAGAACAAACCATCTGGAGTTTCTTTTACTCCAAGAATTTTAGGCGAATAATTTCTAAGGCTTGTCACTACACGATTTGTCGTTTCCTCTAAATCTTCATACGTGGCACGTATATCACTTTCCCAAGCATGTTTTGAAGTTACATGTCCGAATTTTTTTAGTAGATGTGACAAAAATTCTACTCCTTTTGTGTCCGCTCTACGGATAATCGTAATGTATAGGTCATTAATAAATGATTGCCTTGTTGCGTGTTTTTCTCTCCATTTTAGATTTACGTGATTAGCGAAAAAATTCGGCAAACCTTGACTTGCAAATTCATCAGAAAAAATATTTTTCTTACGTCTGATAGTATGAAAATACAAACTAAATGCCGGAGATGAAATGCTTCTTAGCATCTGATTCCTGATGTTGTTCTGTATGACTAAATCCTCGTCATCGGCAGTTTCAAATGCAAAACCACTTAATTTTATAACCTTAACCAACCAATTTTCTTTTGTCATCAAGGTTGTGCTATTCCAATAGCAAGAATAAGGAATAAATTCAGCAGCGTGAACTTCCCTGTTCAGAGTAGATTTATTCTTTGATTGAATAGCCCTAAACCTCAGCATCACACAACGTTAAGCAATATCATAAGAATTGGCTCCATGGTAAAAACGATTTAAACATTTCGAGCACTTTCCCAATTTTACCATAAATAATTCAATAAACAACGGTTCTTTTGCAGAAGCTATATAACCAAGTCCATGTATACCTGGTAACATTAAGAGAATCACTCCTAAATCATTTGAATTAATGAAAATTAGCATGCAAATCAGGACGTTTAATATTGCAAACATATAACTCACACCAAAGAGCATTGCAGGTCTTGTAAGACCTTTAAATAATTGATCTGTTTGTATACTACCTGTGGACATATCTTTAACCTTCTAATAATAGCTCTAACACTAATACTATATCATTATATTGAAAATCCATTGAAACTAGTAGCACTTTAAGTTAAGATACATTATTTAATCCCGATAATGACAAATTGGCCATTTCAAGAAGCAGAAAAAATATTGCAAGAGTTTCCTAATAAAAAAGAAATAATATTTGAAACTGGTTATGGACCCTCTGGTTTACCCCACATAGGAACCTTTGGAGAGGTTTTCCGCACTACAGTTATTGTAAATGCATTAAAAAAAATAGCTCCTGGTATAAAAACCAAAATCATTGCAGTTTCAGATGATATGGATGGTTTGCGAAAAATACCAGATAATGTGCCAAATCAAGAGATGCTAAGAGAGCACCTAAATAAACCATTGACTATGATACCTGATCCATTTGGCACTCATCAGAGTTATGGTCATCATATGAATTCATTGTTGTGTAAATTTCTTGATATGTTTGAATTTGAATACGAGTTCAGGAGTGCAACAGAGTGTTATAAATCTGGCGTTTACGATGAAAAACTTTTACTCTTACTAAAAAATTATGATAAAGTGATGGACGTAATGCTTCCATCATTTCGGGAAGAAAGACAGCAGACTTATAGTCCATTCTTGCCAATATGCCCAAAAACTTCTCAAGTTTTACAAGTTCCAGTAATTGAGACAAATACAGAGAAAGGAACAATCACATATGAAGACCCAAACGGGGAAAAAATAGAAGTTCCAGTGACAAAAGGAAAATGTAAACTGCAATGGAAACCTGATTGGGGAATGAGGTGGGCCGCATTTGGAGTAAATTACGAAGCTCACGGAAAAGATTTAACTCCATCTGCTGTGCTTTCAAGTCAAATATGTGAAATACTTGGAGAAAAGCCACCACTTCTGTTTTGCTACGAGTTTTTCCTTGATAAAGAAGGAAAGAAAATATCAAAATCAAAAGGAAATGGCATTTCAATTGAAGAGTGGCTAACTTACGCACCAACAGAGAGCTTAGCATTGTACATTTTTCAGAGTCCTAAAAAAGCTAAACGTTTATATTTTGATGTGATACCAAAATCAACTGATGAATATTTAGAATTTGTAAAGCGTTATCATGAGAACAAAGAAAAGGATATAAATAATCCTGCTTGGCACATTCACCAGGGCAATGTTCCCAGCATAGAAACTTCAGGCATAAATTTCTCACTACTTTTAAACCTAGCAGCAGCTTGTAATGCTGAAAACAAAGAGATCCTATGGGGTTTTATATCCTCTTATGCACCAAACGTTACACCAGAAAATAATAAAATGCTTGATAGACTTTCAGACTTTGCAGTAAAGTATTATCACGATTTTATCAAGCCAACAAAATCATATAAAACTCCAAATGAAAAAGAAAAAGCAGCGTTACTAGATTTGAAGGACACTCTACATTCTCTATCTACAACTGCTACTGCTGAAGAAATTCAATCTCAGGTATTTTCTATTGGAAAAAAATATGATTACACCAACTTACGTGACTGGTTTCAGCTATTATATGAAACGTTACTTGGCCAAAAAACCGGTCCAAGAATGGGATCTTTCATAAAGCTTTACGGAATAGGTAATACGATTTCTCTCATAGAAAGCGCTACTAAATGTATACTTTAGAGTTTACCTCCTTTCATTTGAGCTCTTTAGTTTTAATAAGAATTCCTTGACACCCTTCGCCAGCGCCCTTATCATGATAGTGAAGCTATTGTGTTTGCTTTCGCCAATCTGCAGATTAAAAGGTAAGGGTTACTTAATGTATCGGCGTCTTATGTTCAATTTTTTGCAGTATATAGATACTGTATGTCTTTACAAAACTTCATCTACATCTAGATTTTTATCTAAATAAGCTGAACGCGCTTATAAAGCGTTACAAGACATCAAAAAATGCCAATACTCGACAGAGATGGTAAAAGACTAGCTAACTCGGGGATTCTTTGTCTTTTTTTTCTGCTTAGTAAATTTCTTAAACATTTGCAGCGTAGGTTAGTTGCAATTAAAAGCGGCTTAATCTTGCTTGTCAAGCGTTTAAAACATAAAAAACGCCAATATTTTAAAGCGGATAATAACCACGGGGCTTCTTTTGCCTTTTTTTATTTGGTAAATTTCTTAAATATTTATGGCTAAACGACAATCGTCATCCCTAAGTATCCCGCTGCTTGTTAGCGCCGCAGCGGTATGACGGTTCGTGGTGGTATGACGTAGAGTGCTTAGAAGCTGCTATTTTGCTATAAATGGCTGTAATGGCATCATCTATTTTATTGCTATCACAGCCTGTTTGTGCAAATTCAGCATTCCCACCACAGTTCTTTTCAACTGCTATGGATATTAGTTCTTTTGCGCTAATCTTATTGATTAAGTCTTTACTTACTTTAATAATCAAGACTGTTTTATCTTTTTCTGTTGCCGTAAAAGCTATTACCGTTTTTGGTTTTTGTTGCTGCAAAACAAACTCTCTTATTACATTTGCTGGAATATCAGTGAAAGTGTGGCTTATAAAATTTATTCCATTTATTTCGGTGCTTTTTATATTCTCTGCACTCACAAGCTTTTTATATAGGTTTTTTATTTTGGTTTCGGATTTTTTGTGTTCTTGACTTAAAATACTTAATCTGCTTGTTATTTCACTCACTGGCGCTTTTACGAATTCTGCAACTTTTTTTAAGTTAATTTCATTATCACGCACATAATTGATTGCTTCCTGACCAGTTAAAGCTTCAATTCTCCTCACTCCAAAAGCAACAGAACTCTCTGTTACTATCTTAAATAAACCGATTTCTCCAGTATGTTCAACGTGCGTGCCACCACACAGTTCCCTTGAATCTCCAATCTTCACTACTCTTACTTGATCGCTATATTTTTCGCCGAATAACGCCATAGCTCCTTCGTCTATTGCCTGATTCATGCTCTGAATTTTTGTAGATGTAGAAAGGTTTTCTCTGATTAGAGAGTTTACCATATCTTCCACTAAGAATAGCTGATCCTGAGTAACTTGAGTGTTATGACTAAAGTCAAATCGTAACTTATCCGGTGCAACTAGGGAACCTTTTTGAGTGACATGATCACCTAGAATTTTTCTGAGTGTAAAGTGCAGAAGATGTGTAGCTGAATGATTTCTTCTTAAGGTTTGCCTTCTTTCCTTGTCAATGCTTGCTGCAACTGTGTTACCTTTACAAATTGAACCGAACTTAACTATGCATCTGTGCAAATATAGGTCATTAACCTTATTGGTATTCTCGACTATAATAATACTTCTATCAGATTTGATCAGACTGCCAGTATCTCCCACTTGTCCACCTGACTCGCCATAAAAAGGTGTTTTATCAAGTATAATGGTTATCTTTTCTCCCTCCTTTGCAGAATCAATTACTTCATTTTTAGAGGAAACTATAGCTAGTATTTTCGCATCACTTACTTCATTGAACTCATAACCAACAAATTTTGTTTTGCCAAATTTATTGATCAAATCAAACCATACTTGCTCAACAGATTTTTCACCAGATCCAGACCATTTAGCGCGTGCTCTCTCTTTTTGCTCTCCCATTGCATCATCAAAACCCTTCTGGTCAAAATTTATTTTTTTCTCTTTTAAAATATCAAGTGTAATATCCAAAGGAAATCCGTAGGTGTCATATAGCTTAAACGCTGATTCTCCAGGCAAAGTATCGCCTGGTTTTAAATCTGCAGTGAATTTCTCCAGGAGATTGATACCCTTCATCAAAGTGTCTTTGAAGTTCTCTTCCTCTGATTTTAACGTCGTTTCTATTAAGCTTTTAGCTCTGATCAATTCAGGATAAATATCCCCCATATAAGCCGAACTCGCGCTATCTATCAGCGCCGGAAAAACGCGATGGAGTAGGGAATCATTATATCCAAGCAGGTGGATATAACGCGCGGCTCTCCTAATTAATCTGCGTAATACGTAATTCCTGCCATCATTTCCAGGGAGCACTCCTTCTGCGATGAGAAATGCAGCCGCGCGAAGATGATCTGCTACGATCTTATGCGCTACTTTATTTTCTGTTCTTCCACAATACTCTTGAGATTTATTTATCAAAGCAGAAAATAAATCAATATCATAGTTATCATGGACGTTTTGCATAACAGCCGCTATTCTTTCAAGACCCATTCCAGTATCGATGCATTTTTTTGGCAGTTTGTGTAAATTACCTTCTTCATCTTTGTTAAATTCCATGAACACCAGATTCCAGATTTCAACAATTCTATCGCCCTCTTGTAAATTAGGACTCCCATGGTCATAAAAAATTTCAGAACATGGACCGCACGGACCAGTGCTTCCCATACTCCAAAAGTTATCATCCGTTGTAATTCTTATGATTTTATCACTTGAAAAGCCACTTATCTTACGCCAAATCTCGTACGCCTCATCATCAGTATGGTAGACGGTTATGGATAGTCTGTTTTTATCAAGAGATAACTCCTTAGTGATAAATTCCCACGCAAATTCTATCGCAGTTTCCTTAAAGTAATCACCGAAGCTAAAATTTCCGAGCATTTCAAAAAATGTGTGATGCCGAGTTGTATAGCCAACATTTTCAAGATCGTTGTGTTTACCGCCTGCTCTTAGGCACTTTTGACTTGAGACAGCACGTTTCATTTCAGTTTTTTGAGCACCAGTAAAAATATTTTTAAACTGCACCATACCAGCATTTGTGAACATGAGCGTTGGGTCATGTTCTGGAATCAAAGGAGAAGAAGAAACCTGCTCGTGGTCATTATTTACAAAAAATTTTATAAATCTTTCTCTGATTTCGTTTAGCTTCATCGTTTTTATTGAGATTATCTATAAATAATAAGTTGTAATGGAAATAAAATCAATACCACTCTCTAGATCTCAGAACTTCTAGTGACATGCACTTTGTGGTAAGAAAAAATCAATATATTCACGATAAATTTACCTCATATCTGTGTTTTATATGTGGAAATTGGAATGGAAATTTATGTAGGCAAAGAAAAAAGAATAGCAAATGTGGTGACTCAACACTGGAATGACATAAAAGGATCAGACAGAGATTGGCCAGAAAGGCATGAAATAGACACTGCAGAAATAATGGAATCATGGCAGCATTGTTTTGTCATTGAAGTCAAGGATCAAGGTTATATTTGTGAAAATGCAGGAGAAAAGGCTGTTGAATTCTATGGTTTTGAGAAAAAGACGCGCATTGATAATAAGTATGCAATTGATGCACCATTTTTGCGACTGTATAAAATAGATGCAGTTATTGATAAACTTGATACTGTAATAGAGAGTAAATGCCCGATCAATGAAGAGGAAGAAAGTGAAAGTGTTAAAATGAGGCAAGTATTGTTGCCATTTGGGAATAAAGAAGGTATAACACACATATTGGGCGTAATTACTTTTAAACTCCTTTAATATACAATTTTAATTTGATTCTTTAATAAAATTATTTATACTAACGCTTAATTACTATTAAAGAACTCAATAGTAGTGCTTGTAAATTTATTTGGAATATGAAGAAAATAAAATTAAAAACCAAATCTTCTGTGAAAAAGCGCTTTCACCTTACAGCTAAGGGTAAAGTTGTTTCTACTCAGTCAGGCAAAAGGCATGGCATGGTAAAGAGAAGTAAATCTAATATTCGTAATCAGCGCGGTACAACGATTCTTGGTAAGTCTGACTCGCGTATAGTTAAGCTTCATATGCCTTATGGTATTTAACAAAATGGAGGTAAAATAAAATGGCTCGGGTAAAACGTGGAGTCACTACTCACGCTCGTCATAAAAAAATATTGAAACTGGCAAAGGGTTATAGAGGGCGCGCAAAAAGTTGTTATAGAATTGCATTACAAAGAGTTGAAAAAGCACTGCAATATGCTTATAGAGACAGAAGAACCCGTAAACGTGATTTCCGTAGCTTATGGATAATACGTATTAATGCAGCAGCAAGAGAGCATGGGCTTACTTATGGTAGGTTTATGCATGGTCTTACACTTGCCGGCATTGATTTAAATAGAAAAATTCTTGCTGAGATGGCCGTTAATTATAAGGATGATTTTGCCAAATTAGTAGAAGCTGTAAATGGTAAATTAGCAGAGAATTCTTAAAGCAAAGACACCATGAGAATTATTTTCATGGGGTCACCAGGATTTGCTGTTAATTCTCTGAGCTTGTTACTGAAATCAAAGAGCGAAGTGGTGGCAGTATACACCAAGGCTCCAAAACCTTCGGGGCGTGGACAGAAGCCAACGAAATCTCCAGTACATGTTATCGCTGAAGAAAGTAACATAGAGGTATGTACTCCTATCTCTCTAAAGTTTTCGGCAGAGCAAGAAAAATTTAGAAATTTCAAACCAGACGTTGCAGTTGTAGCCGCGTATGGGTTGATACTTCCAAGAGAAATTTTGAATATTCCAAAATATGGTTGTGTTAATATTCATCCTTCATTACTACCGAGGTGGCGTGGTGCAGCCCCGATACAGCACACAATTTTAGCAGGAGATCAAGAAACCGGGGTTAGCATTATGCAATTGGATGAAGGATTAGATTCCGGCCCTATTTTAAAACAGGAAAAATTTCTTATCGAAAAGAACGATAATTACAAGACATTGCATGATAAATTATCTAAGCTAGGCAGTGATTTACTGCTGAAAGTGCTAAACGAAATTGAAAAACAGCTTCCCTTAAAACAGAACGATAACAATGCATGTTACGCTGACAAAGTGGAAGACTATAAAATTTATGCAAGTGATGCCTGTGAAGTTGCTTATAGAAAGGTTAAAGCGTTTTACCCAAAAGCATTCATTAAGATAGAAAATAAACGTATCAGGATACTTGATGCTGACTTTGAAGCTCTCGCTTCAGAACAAGGTAAGATTGTTAACGATAATATGCACATAAGTTTAAAAGGTGGCACTTTAATTCCTAAAGTTGTACAAATGGAAGGGAGAAATCCTTGCAGTATTGAAGATTTTATTCGTGGCTTGAAATCAAGCATGGTAAAAAAATTTATAGAATAGACTGCTTTAAATTAGTGTAGAAATGTAATAGCTAAATTTCCTTTTCTTAGATATAATCTTAAAAAACTTTCCATATAAAAATGAAAATAAAAAGAGCTTTAATATCAGTATACGATAAAACGAATATAATTGATCTTGCATCGTTTTTAACGCAGCAACAAATAGAAATTCTTTCAACGGGCAATACTTATAAAGTGCTATCTAGTGCAGGAATAAAAACACAAGAGGTCTCAGATTACACACAATTTCCAGAGATACTGGGTGGTAGAGTGAAAACTTTACACCCTAAAATTCATGGAGGAATACTTTATGATCGAGAAAAGCATAAAAAGGAAGTGCAAGATCTAGGTATTGAGCCAATAGACCTGCTTATAACTAACCTATACCCATTTTGGGAGACGGTGAATAGCGATTCAAGTGAGGAGCAAATTATAGAACAAATTGATATCGGCGGGGTGGCGTTAATTAGAGCCGCAGCAAAAAATTTTCATTTTACTTCAGTTATTTCTAGCATTCAAGACTATGAAGCACTGAAAGCTGAGATGATAGAAAATAACAATAAAACAACATTGGAATATAGAAAACACTTAGCAACCAAAGCATTTGCTCTCACTGCACACTACGATTCTAATATTCACAGTTGGTTTTTATCCCAGAGTAAAAATAATGAGTTACCAGAGTTTTTTGCTCTATACGGGCATAAAGTACAAGAACTCAGGTATGGTGAAAATCCCCATCAAAAAGCTGCATTTTATAGTAATCAATTTACAGAATATCCGTTGGAAAAACTACATGGAAAAGAGTTGAGTTATAATAATATAGTAGATATAGAATCCGCACTTAACATAACTTCTGAATTCGAAGAGCCTGCAGCAGTGATAATAAAGCACAATAACCCATGTGGCGCTGCTGTTAGTAATAATGCTTTGGAGGCATATGAAAAGGCTCTATCATGTGATGAAGTAAGCAGTTTTGGTGGCATAGTTGCCTTAAATCGGGAGATAGATTTAAAGCTAGCAGAAAAATTAAACGAGATATTTTTAGAAGTTGTGATAGCACCATCAGTAAACAATGAGGCACTAAAAATTTTGCAAAGAAAGAAAAAATTAAGAGTGATTATTCATAAATCTTTTCAACAAAATGTGAAATACCAAACTAAAAATGTTATTGGTGGGTTTTTGGTGCAAGAAAATAATGACCACACAATAAAAGCAGAACAAGTAACAGAATGCACTGCAACAGACAAAGAAAAAAAAGATCTTATTTTTGCCTGGAAAATATGTAAACATGTGAAATCCAACGCAATAGTTATAGCAAAAGATGGTTGTGCTATTGGCATCGGTGCAGGGCAAACAAGCAGAATAGATAGTGTGAACATTGCAGTGAAAAAAGCAGGTGAAAAATGTAAAGGTGCAGTGCTTGCTTCAGATGCATTTTTTCCATTCCCAGATAGCATAGTAGAAAGCGCAAAACATGGAATTACAGCTATAATTCAGCCCGGTGGCTCGCTAAAAGATCAAGATGTGATAAAAGCTGCAAATGAAAATAAAATTGCTATGTTTTTCACTGGCGTTCGCAGTTTTTTCCATTAGGCTTTGTGTCTTATCGTCATACCGCCACAAACCGTCATACCGCGATTCATTCGCGGTATCTCTTAGCCGCTAACACGTAGCGGGATGACGGTTGTCGTTCAGCCACAAACATTAAGAAATTTACCAAATAAAAAAAAGGCAAAGAAGCCCCGTGGTGCGAGTTTTGACCCTCTAATACTTTAAATTGGCGCTGTAATAATGTGCTAACGCTTAAAATAAGCGCGATTTGGCTGAATGTAGAAAAAATTAAAAAGACATGCAGCCGCTATAATTTTATGTAATCCGCCAATAGATACTCCAAGTTTTTTACTGAATTTTTGTTATTGAACCCGCGTGGATCAAAAACAAGTTTTGAGTCAGAAACACCCTTAATACTGCAATAGGGGGGCTGGCGGAGTTTGTCAAGTAAGTTTTTTTTGTTTCTGTGACCAGTTGGACTTAAAGTCTACACAAAAAACGTTTACAACCAACGTTCAACATGGTAAATTAAAAACGGTTTATTCCTCGGTAGCTCAGTGGTAGAGCAGTTGGCTGTTAACCAATTGGTCGCTGGTTCGAATCCGGCCCGGGGAGCTCTTCTCTGTTGAATTTTAGTGTTGATTTTATATGGGCATTAAATCAGTCGTTTTATGTATACTAGATGGCTGGGGAAATGGAGTAGAAAGCAGTAAATATAATGCTATCAGCAACGCAAATCCACCCTGTTGGCAATATATTAGTTCTAATTATCCAAAATGCAGTTTATCCGCCTGTGGAACTGATGTGGGGTTACCTGGTGGTCAAATAGGTAATTCAGAAGTTGGCCATATGAATATTGGCAGTGGTAGAGTGGTAATGCAAAGCCTTCAGCGCATTAATCAAGAGATTGGAACAATAGAAAACAATGTAAATCTACAAAGTTTTATTAATGATCTAAAAAGTAAGAACGGAGTATGCCATATAATGGGATTGGTGTCCGATGGCGGTGTTCATTCGCATCAAAAGCATATTTCAACTTTAGCAAATAAAATATCACAGCATGGAATAAAAGTGGTGATACATGCATTTTTAGATGGCAGAGACACATTGCCGAATTCAGGAAAAAAATGCATTCAAGAATTTGAAGAGAATATAAAGAATAATGACATAAGAATTGCTACTGTTTCTGGGCGTTACTATGCTATGGACCGTGACAACAGGTGGGAGAGAACAATTGAAGCTTATGAGGCTATCGCATTTGCAAAGGCACCTTGTCATGATAATGCAGTATCGTTGATTGATGAAAATTATCAAAATAACATAACTGATGAGTTTATCAGGCCCGCAGTAATAGGTGACTATCAAGGTATAAAACCAGAAGATGGAGTGCTGTTGGCTAACTTTCGTGCTGATCGAATGATACAATTAGCAAGTATTTTGCTTGGCAAAACAGATTACGCTAAGGTAGCAAAATTCTCTTCAATTCTAAGCATGATGAAATATAAAAAAGATCTTCAGATCCCTTATATTTTTCCTCCTACTTCTTTCGCTGATACTCTAGGACAAATAATAGAAGGCAATAAATTACGACAATTACGCATCGCCGAAACCGAGAAATACGCTCATGTGACTTTCTTTTTCAATTGTGGAAAAGAAGAACCTTTCTCTGGTGAAGAAAGAATACTCATTCCCTCACCAAAAGTTCAAACTTACGATTTGCAGCCCGAAATGTCAGCCTTCGAACTCACAGAAAAGCTTGTAGAAAAAATTCACTCCCAAGAATTTGCACTGATAGTTGTAAATTACGCTAATCCTGATATGGTAGGGCATACAGGTAATATAAAAGCAGCCGAGAAAGCTGTGCTAGCTGTAGATGATTGTCTTGCGAAAGTACTGAGTGCTGTTAAAAAGTCAAGCAACACCGCATTAATTATTACTGCAGACCATGGTAATGTGGAATGTATGTTCGATGAAGAAAATAATACACCTCATACAGCACACACTCTAGATAAAGTGCCATTTATTGTGTCTTGCGATAATCTAAAACTAAGAGACGGAAGGTTATCTGATATTGCCCCTACTATTTTACAGCTACTTGGAATTAAAAAACCAAACGAAATGACAGGCAGTTCGTTGATTTCTTGCATTACCCTCTGTCATTCCAGCTAGGCAGTGTTATGCACCGGAATGACATCAAATAGATGTGTTTCAACTTAATCCAACTTTTAAATTTTTCGCTGTTAGTACTAATGATTCATTAAAGAAGCTGTCAATATCACCAATACTATCTATATTTTTTGTACTGATAGATTGGTCAATTCTTTTGACCAAATTAGATAAAACTTTATTAGGGCCAATTTCAACAAATTTGTTAATGCCACGGCTTGACATATACAAAACCATTTCTCTCCATTTCACTCTGCTTACAACTTGCTTGGCGAGTAAAGTTTTTATAACTTTGGGATCACTCTCCTCTTTAGCTGTAACATTTGATATCAAAGGAACTATAGGACGGGTTATTTTAATACCCTTCAAAAACTCCAAAACTTTTTCATCAGCAGGTTTCATAAGAGATGAATGAAAGGGCCCACTAACCTGTAATTTAATTAGTTTCCTCACACTCGAGTTTTTGAATAAATCGGGTAACATTTCAAGAGCTTCTCTAGTGCCACTTATAACCACTTGTCCGCCACCGTTATCGTTTGCAATTTCACAAATTCCGTCAATTTGAACTGATTTCAATATATCTTCCACTTCATTTATCTCTGCTCCAAGCAACGCAACCATTCCGCCTTTACATTTCAGTGAAGCTTCATGCATTGCTTCGCTGCGAACTTTCAGCAGCTTGATTGCAGACTCAAGCGTTAACGCTCCTGCAGCACACAGCGCTGTATATTCGCCAACTGAATGCCCACAAACATATTTAACATTGTGATCAGTGAAAAGAGATTTGCCAAACACATGCTCCATAACACGTAGCATTGCAATTGATACTGCCGTTATAGCTGGCTGAGCGTTTTCTGTAATGGTTAATTCTTCAATAGGACCGTTGAAGATTAAATGAGACAGCTTTCTATCCAATATGCTATCTACTTCATTAAATACTTGTCTTGCAACGGAAAACTCACTATATAAGCTCTTTCCCATTCCTACAAACTGAGAGCCCTGGCCAGGGAAAGCGAAAATCATGATAATTATTGCTTATTCCTCATTAAGTATAAGATTTTATTTATTTTTTGTCAATATTTTAGAATAATGATTGACTTAGTGAATTAAGTTCACTAGAATGTCAACTGACTAAAAGTTTATAAACAACAATGAATTATCATAAAATTATTATAGTTATGACAGACGGTCAAGAGTTTGAAACTCGTTCCACTTATGGAAAGGAGGGAGATAGGGTAAAACTTGATAGAGATCCTCTTACTCACCCTGCATGGACTGGAAGTTTGACAAGCGGGTTAGCAAGTAAAACTAGCAAATTAGCTAAGTTTAACGATAAATATGGAAGCATTTTCTAATTCTCCTCCTCTTTAAGTTTTAGAGAGTTTACTGAAGCATGCATAAATACAAAAATATGGGCTATGTTGCTTCTCCATCACCAAAATCGCAGGAAGTATCTAAACTATTAAAGAAACTTAATTTTATCAATATAACAGAAGAAAATAAGTCCGAAATTGATCTACTGATAGTTGTTGGCGGTGATGGCTTTATGCTGCGTACCTTGCACAATTACGTTATAGAAAATAAAAACATGCATGTGTATGGGATAAACACTGGCAATGTTGGGTTTTTGATGAATAAATGCTTTAGCTGCAGTGAAGATTTAATTGATCATATAGAGCATGCAACTTCAACTCAGTTAACTTTGCTAAAAATGGAAGCAACAGACACAAGTGGCAAGAGATATCATTACATAGCAGTAAACGAAGTATATGTTTTTAGAAAAGCAAACCAAATAGTAGAAATGAATATCACTATCAACGATAAGCTAAAAGTAGAAAAATTTAGAGGGGACGGAGTAATATTATCTACCCCCACAGGCAGCACTGCATACAACTTCTCTGCCGGTGGCCCAATCTTGCCGCTAAATTCAAATTTACTTGCACTGACCTCCATCAATAGCTATTACCCAAGGCATTGGAATGGAGCGCTAATTTCAAATGATACGATCGTACAAATTGACATTAACGACACAAAAAACCGTCCAGCACTTGTAGTATCAGATTACAAAGAATTTCATGATATATCACAGATAAAAATACAAAAAGACCACGAAAACACAATAACTTTGCTTTTTGACAAAGATTACCCTCTGAATGAAAGAATCTTTGATAGACAATTTCTATACTAATAATTATCCGTAAATTGGTATTTACTATATCTTAATAACTATAGCGTAATCAATGCAGCATAGTAATTAACTTTGGAGTGAATATGCATGGGTCAGTCGAAAAATCAACAGTAAAATTAACTTCTTACGAACAAACAGGTGACAATAGCAAGATAACACTAAAAGATCCACCATCGCCTGAAGAAGCAGGAAATGCTATCTCAAGTGTACTGAATGTAGTACCACGTGCGCAGGGAATGTCACATGAAGAATCAGATGATGAGGAAGTGGATCCTACTTATGCATCTGTAAATCGACAAAAAGATGGTGATGGAGCACCACCGATTTTGCCAAAAGCTCCAGGTTTACAAGACAAAGAAGACAAAAATTCGTTTGTTCTTAGTACTAAAGTACTACCTCCTTCCCTAGAAGAAACAAAAGGTGAGGCTCATGATTGTGTATCACAAACAGCAAGTTTAGGTTTAGAAGGATCATCTGGTAATGGATCAGAAGAACATATTGATGCAGTTATAAACCCAAATACAAAATCTTCGAAAAAGAGTTTAGACAGTGAAATAGGTGGTCAAAACTCAAAAAATGATTTAGGTGCGTCTTCAAATACTTTACCATCGTATAAAAGCAAAGATGACTCTGAAGAATCTTTGTCACTAAATTCTGATATAGGTAGCACAACAAATAAAAAAACAAGCAGATTCTTGCCAAGAGCAAAGTATTCCATGCAGCAGAAGGGCTTTATAATTTTTACTGCAAGTGCTATTATACTCAGTATATCTGCAGCTTTATTATATTTACAAGATAAAGCAAAATTTATTGCATTTTTTACAAACAGCCCAAAATATATCACTATACCAGTTATCGCACTTGCTGCATTGCTTGCAATTGGTCCAATATTTTTTGCAACAAGGCAATTTATAGATACTGAAGAACATTCCATTCAAAAAAAAGATGCGGATAAAATTTTAGCTGAGGTGTTGGAGCACCAGCCAAAAGATAAAGCTATAAAATCTGTAAGACTGGAATATAGCAATGGCACTCATTCAAATTTTGTACTTAATGCTTGGGAAGCTAAACAAGGCTTCACTAACATTGACGAAAAAGTAATTACTAGAACTAATAAAATAAAATCAGTAATTAACGACAGACCAATATTTACTGCATTATTTACTGGTGTAGTTGCTGCAAATATAGCGTTTCCTCTAGGGCTACTTGCAACACATGGTGTTAATGGTGTACAAAAATTTTACCAAAACCCTTTGACTAATAACATAGGATTATCATTACTTATAGGTTCTGGTATACTTGCATTATCAATTATATGTCTTGGCGTGCATTATTATAGAAAAACAAATTGCACTAACCTTATATATTCTGAAGAAGAGATTGATCCTAAAGATGTTAATGGGAAATTCATTGAGGAAATAAAACGAGAAAGAACAAATGTTCTTGGGGAAAATCACAGTAAAGACGCTAAACGCAGCAGCTTAACGCTTGAGCAAGTTGTGGTTCAATCTCATAATTGTAAGGATATTGTTTATAGTGTCGGTTAATAAAATGCATGATATAGCTAGTGCAACCCTACGTCATACCGCCACAAACCGTCATACCGCGATTCATTCGCGGTATCTCTAGATCCCGCTAACACGTAGCGGGATGACGATTGTCAGGGTAGCACCTCCCCTGTCATCCAAGTAGCTGACTGACCTTACCCAGAAAAAGTGGAGAGAAAGTGTGGAATGTTTTTTACAAAAAGAATGATGCATCAAATTGTGCAGGAATGCAATAGTTAATAGTGACGTTGTTTGTTATAAAAAATTTCTATGTATTCAAATATTGCAGTTCTAGTGTGTTGAGCAGAGTGTTGTGAAGTATCAATAAGTATTTCTCTTTTCAATGAGCTAAAGAAGCTTTCTGCAACAGAATTGTCGTAACAACAGCCTTTATTACTCATCTATATTCTTTACAGCTAAGAGATATTGATACCCTTGCGCAGTATATTGTGAACCTTGGTCACTGTGCAGCAGTAGATTTTTAACAGGTTTACGCCTATTAATGGCCATTAATAAAGAGTTCATAACCAATTGTTTATTTATTGCACTACTCATTAACTACCATACGTGAGAATTATTGCTGCCAAATATAGCCATCCCTCCTTGGTTTTGATGTAAGTAATCCCATACTTTATTTGGTTGATCAACAATAAAGTTTTGGTCTAATATATTGGGAGCTACAGCTCTATTATCTGTTTGTTGTTTTTTAATTTTAAACTTTCTTCTCAGTATAGCCCTGATGTCATTTTTCTGCATAATACTTTGCACCGTTTTCAAATTGCAACTTTTACCCAAAGCCTTCAATTCAGCATGAATTTTAGGAGCTCCATATCTACATTTAGAAACTTGATATATTTTTTGAATAGCTTCGAGTAGCTCTTTATTTGCTGATTCTCTACTGCTTATTTTTCTTGTAGTCCACTTATAGTAGCCACTAGCAGAAAATCCTACATAATTCCTGTACTTTATAGCAGTTACTATATAAAAAATATTTTACTCTTTTTGACTGGCCAGGGCTTTTTTTTAAATGTCTCTTTCCCTTGTTACTCTTGCTTTGTAAATCAAACCTCTCTTTGTCATAAGGTGCTACATCTGGAAATGCATTTGCCGCTGACTTTTTTTCGTTATATTTCTTCATCCATTTTCCTAATACACTATCCCTTATTCCTAGATCTCTTGCTACTTTTGCAACTGGTTGACCTACCTTTCTTTGTTCATTTGCCAGTTTAACAGCTTCCAATTTGAATTCTGCTGTATATTCTCTTACCATTTCTAATCCTCCAAAATTTTATTTTACCCAAAAAAACTCCTTTCTTTCTCTCCACTTTTTCTGGGTAAGGTCAATTTACCGCCGCGGCGCTAACTAGTAGCGGGATGACGGGTTACCAAATTGTAGAAGTTGCTTTAGCTATAAATTCAAGTTTTATCAATGTCTTGTGTTGTTACCCAAATAATGGTTGTGCAAGCGCTTAATTTTTTGATCAAAAAGGAACAAGTTTAGTAAAAAATAATGATATTATTAGTGGAACATAAAACAGTCCCACTGCAGTACTGATTAGAAGCAACAGAGTAGCTTTATCTGGTTGATAATTCAAAATATTAGCAAGTATTATACTGGACCCAGAAACTGGAATAATAGCCAGCAACATCAGTGCTTTATATATGCTCTCATCGTATATACCTATAACATGCTTGTCTAAAAGGACAATTCCTAAAACAAACAGTGGCCAGAATACGTACTTTGCTGTAATAGTGATCAAAGCAAGCTTCCAATCTATTTTAAAGCTTGCAATATTCGCAATGCTCACTCCAAGTAGCACCATTCCTAATGTGACAAATGTACTTCTAATGTTCATCATAACATCTGTTAAAAAAGTAGGTATTTGTATATCGTATATACTTAAAAAGAAGCCCAGAACCATCGCATAAAGCGAAGGAAGTTTGAACAACTTTAATATGCATTCTTTTGCGGTATAAATACCATGTGCAGCTATGTAAAATCCTAAGCTGTTTTCAAATAGCGCCATTCCTATATAACAAACAACATATACAGATACTGAATCTTCATCAAATAAAGCCATGGCAATCGGCAGGCCAAAATAACCCATACTTGTGCTACCCGAGCTAAATGCTAATATGTTTCTCGTGTTATCCTTAAATAAAAAAGAAGAAAGATAATACACTGATAAGGACATAGTGCTACCTATAAACCATATCAAAATCGGCAGAGAAATTACTTTTAAATTAACTTCTGTATGAGAAACTCCATATAAAATCACTATTGGATTAGCTATATGAAAGAGTATTTGAGATATAGTGTTTCTATCAATTTTAAGACATTTTCCTGCTAAATAACCAATAAATATCGTAATATAAATAGGTAATATTTTTAGGAAAAGAGTAAAGAACATACTAGCCTATTGTGATACTTTTGACTGATAAAGTAATATTAGATCTTAAGGTATTGTAAAAGTAAACAAAATTTATTTTCCAATTTATCCAGCTCATAGTTAATTAAATTAGTGCCAAAATTTGTTTTTACATAGGACTTAAGAATGACATTTTTATGATAAAATTATGTTAAGTTTCTATAAAGCTTCTTGCATATTTTTAAATAATGACATATTTACTAAAAATTAAACTGCTTGTAGTAATTTAGACGAACTGTTGAAAAAGTAAGAGGAAATAAGTAAAGTTAGGACAGAGAGTAAGAGCTTTAACATAGTTGTCATATTTTTCTCAATTAACTCTGGTGTCCAATTTATCCACCACCTCTTTACGTGAGGTGTTTCTAACCATTTTAATAACAGTAAAAAATGTTTTCTTTCAACGCTTTAAATGTGATATTTTTATTCATTAATTAAAAATCTCAAATGTTACTACCATTTCTGTTAATCCTGTCTCTCATTGCCAAGTTCATTGAAATTGACATTTCCGTACCTAGTTTTCCTGATATGGTGCACTATTTTAACGTACCGGAAGGCATAATTCAATTAACTATTGCTTATAATTTCCTAGGCTTTTGCATAGGAGGGTTGTTTTTTGGTCCATTGTCTGAATGCTATGGCAGAAGGAGAATTATGATCATAGGTAACACTTTGTTATTAATCGGCGCTGTTGGTTGTGTTTTTGCACCGTCGATTTTTTGGCTTTTAATCTCTCGCTTTGTTCAGGGCATTGGTGTCAGCACATCTGTAGTTGTGTTTGCAATCGTTGCAGACAGCTATAGAGGTGACGAAGCGGTGAAATTTATTGGAATCATGAATTCTGTTCTTACAGTTGTCATGGCAATTGCGCCAGTGTTAGGCAGTTTCATCAATGAAATTGTAGGATGGCGTGGTAATTATGCAACTGTTGCAATACTTTGTTTGATCTCTTGGGTTTTGCTGCTTTTAGCGTTACCAGAAACAAAAAAGGACCGTGATATTTTCAGTTTGAAAAAAAACGATGAAAGATTACAGAAAACTACTATCTAATCCGAGGTTTGTTACGTTGTCTTTGATGTCAAGCCTCTTTTCTGCTGCGTATATGTCATTCATTACTTGTGGACCTTTTCTGTATATGAAGACTTTTGGTTTATCTAGCACTATTTATGCACTACATCAAGGTGCAATAGTTGGGTGCTTCTCACTCATCAGTCTATTTGCTGGCAAAATCTTGCAGAAACTTGGAGCAATAAAGTGTGTAATTTCTGGTACGAGCGTGGGTGCTATTGGGTCTCTATTGCTTGTAATATTCAGTATAATTGTACCCCACTCTTTCTACTTAGTAACACTGTCTATGATTATTTTTTCTATCGGTTGTGCAATTTTCCAGCCAGTGATTTTTAATGCATCAATAAATGTTTTCCCTGAAATTAAAGGCACAGCTTCTTCTGCAGTTTCATTCATTAGAGCTTTTATCATGGCTATTTTTATCGGCTTAACAAGCTACATTTACAATGGTCAAAACAATTAGTGTAGCTGTTCTTGTTCTATCCGCGGTAGTACTAGAACTTATTTTTACTGTCTATCTATTGCGTTTAAAAGATCCTATGTAATTAATAAAGATATTCCATTGTAGGCTGCTAACTTTCCCCTGCCAATCTTTCTGCTTCATTACGTGAGATTAATGCCTCAATAAATTCATCTAGTTCGCCTTCTTTTATAATCTGCTCTAGCCGATGTGAAGTTAGATTAATTCTGTGGTCTGTTATTCTTGATTGTGGGAAATTATATGTTCTTATGCGCTCGGAACGATCACCAGAGCCAATCTGACTTTTCCTCATCGTTGACCTTTCCATTTCTTTTTTTTGTCTTTCAATTTCGTATAGCCTTGCCCTCAATACTTTGAGCGCTTTAGCTTTATTTTTGTGCTGCGATTTTTCATCTTGCTGTATCACAACTATCCCTGTTGGCAAGTGGGTGACCCTTACTGCGCTGTCAGTTGTATTCACTGATTGCCCTCCAGGACCACTGGATCTATAAACATCTATTCGTAAGTCTTTTTCTTCTATTTTAAAGTCAACTTCTTCTACTTCAGGTAATATCGCAACAGTAGCGGCAGAGGTATGCAACCTTCCTGAGGATTCAGTTTCTGGCACTCTCTGTACCCTGTGCACCCCTGATTCAAATTTCAACCTTGCAAAAACTTCTGTTCCATTAATGAGTGCAGAAGCTTCCTTATAGCCACCTATACCTGTATTAGAAATGCTTATTGGCTCGAACTTCCAATTTCTTCTTTCTGCATATTTTTGATACATACGAAATAACATTGCTGCAAATAATGCTGCTTCTTCTCCGCCTGTGCCTGCTCTGATTTCTAATATTGCATTTCTTGAGTCATCTTCATCTTTGGGCAATAGTGCTAACTTTAATTTTGCTTTTATTTTTGGTAATAATACCTTGTGCTTTTCGAAGAATTCTTCTTTTGCTAACTCTTTTATATCACCTTCGCCGTTTTCATCTTTCATTATTTCTTCTAAGTCTGAAATTTCCTCTTTCAGCGTGTTATATTCATCAATTATCTTGATTATTGGCCTGAGCTCAGAGTATTCCTTTGAAAGGGTAATGAATTCTTTTTGACTTAAATTGGTAGGATTTTCCAAATTCCTCTCTATATCATTAAATTTTTTCTTTAAGTCTTGTAAATTATTTTCCATATCCATATAGCACAGATCTAGCTAAGTAATATATACTGAAATAAAAAATTTCTTATATCAAGCAATAACACTATAATATACCTACTACCTTCTAGTTGAATACAATGGCAAAACAGATAACATCAAACTGCAATTTCATATTTGGAGCTTCGGACATAAAATCATTACCAAATGAGTCGGCTCCAGAGATTGCGTTTGCTGGTAGATCAAATGTAGGAAAATCCAGTCTGATCAACTTACTGATAAACAGCAAAAAAGCTGCCAGGGTTTCCTCTAAACCTGGATGCACTAGACAAATAAATTTTTACTCTATGTACGATGATAAGTTCAGACTTGTTGACCTGCCAGGGTATGGTTATTCTCATGCAGGTAAGGAGGAAATTATGCAATATTTAAACTTAATTGAGTATTATCTAATTCAAAGAGAAAATCTAAGAAGAGTGTTTGTGTTGATAGATAGCAAGGTAGGATTAAAAGAAATAGACAAAGACTTCATTTATTGGTTAATATATAATAACATTAACTTTAACATTGTGCTAACAAAAATAGATAAAGTAAGTCAAAAAAGCTTAGGTGCTGTTATAGAAGATATTCAAAAATGGATTAATAATGAGAATGTGTCAATTCATCAAATGAGCATCCGTGTTAAGCATAAAATAACCAAGGTAAGAGATGAGTTTTTCAAGTTTACAAGATAAAAAAATGAAGAGTAGTGAATTCTTAAAGGGTGAGGTATCATTTGAACAAAAAGCAGAAATATTATTTGAAGTGCTATCTAATATACCTAGCTTTGTAGGCGAGACTTTTGTCATTAAATGCGGTGGTACAATAATCTTAGATGAAACACTATTTAACACTTTTGTGCATAATGTTGTCTTGTTGAAGCAGCTTGGTATAAATCCGGTAATAATTCATGACGGAGAATATGAAATTAACTCGGTGTTAAAAATGCTGGGTATGAACAGTAAATTTGTGAATGGTATCAGACTTACAGACAAAGACACTATGAAAATCATTGAAATGGCACTGTGTGGTTCAGTTAATAAAAAAATTGTTCAGCATATAAATTCTGCTGGTGGTTCAGCTATTGGATTATGTGGAAAAGATGGTAACTTAATTAAAGCCGAAAAAATAACCGCTACGCTTAGAGAAGATAGATCAAATAATATCGAAAAGATATTAGACATGGGGTTCATCGGTAGACCTACTGAAATCAATCCTGATATATTATTTTTTATTGAAGAATCAGACTTTATACCAGTTATTGCACCAATTGGTCATGGAAAAGATGGGGAAACATATCATATTGATGCCGATAGTACTGCAAGCGCAATTGCAATTGCAGTTTCTGCATCTAAAATGATAATCTTGAGTGACACAGATGAAGAAATAGATAAAATTGGTGGCAGGAAGATATCTGTTAAAAGTTTAAATGCATCGATTGATTGTGGGCAAATTAAAGGGGAAAAATTTATTGAAAGGCTTATGGCATACGTTAAAATGGCGGAGGAATGTGCTGGAGTTGTTCACATAGTTGATGGTAGAATACCTAACATTACGCTTGATTTATTTACTGAGAGTAATTCAAGCATATCGATTGTGAGTGATTTATAGCTATACTGCTTGCAACTACACGAATACCAAGAGGGTGTCATTCAAGTAGCTGACACTGGAATGACAGCAATCTACGTCATACCGCGATTCATTCGCGGTATCTCTAGATCCCGCTAACAAGTAGCGGGATGACGGTTGTCAGGGTGTCATCCCAGCGCCCTTATGATGTCATCCCAGTGCCCAGACACTGGGATCCAGAAGACTTAATTTCAACCAAGTGGCTGCATAATAAGGACTAGATTCCAGACTGGAATGACATCATAGAGGCACTGGGATGACAAAAAAAGGAGCACTGAACTTGTCAAGGAATTTTATGGCCTAGCGTCACGCGCTGGAATGACATCATTTACATTTATCACTTTTGCAGATACAATTTACATGCTATAATTGAGTCTTCATAGATGGTAAATTGGAGTGCAAAGAAGTAAAATTAAAGTAGAAATAAAAAGATTATCACACGGAGAAGACTTGTCTCTTCCACGTTATGCAACTACGCAGAGTGCTGGCATGGATCTTTATGCTGCATTGAATGATTCTGCTGTTTTAAATCCACTTGAAAGATTACTTGTTCCAACTGGAATTGTGATTGCAATACCAAACGGTTTTGAGGGGCAAATCCGCCCACGTTCTGGTCTTGCTGCAAAACATGGAATCACTGTCTTAAATTCTCCGGGTACTATAGACTCTGATTATCGAGGTGAAGTTAAAATTTGTCTAATTAATCTAAGTAATCAGCCATACGAAATAAAAAGAGGAGATAGAATCGCACAAATCCTTATCTCTCCTGTATCTCAGGTAATTTGGGATGACAGAGAAGAATTCTGCGCAGAAGAAACCGGTCGCAATGCAGGGGGCTTTGGCTCAAGCGGCAGGTAGCTTACGAAAAAGCTTAACTATGACAGTTCTTTTATACACAATTTAAGCATATTAATATTTTATTAAATAAAGTCGTTTATGCTAACTTTCAAAAATCATTGTGGCCAGCTCCACAAAGCAAACACTATATTTGTTGCATTTACTGCTATATACGTTATAGGTGGATTAGCAATACTTTCAACACCGCTTTGGAGGCCTTCAACTTGCAAGCTAGCAGCTTTTGCAGCTACACCACTTGGAATGGGCGTTTTAGCATTTGTTGCTGCTGCGCTGACTTATTTAGCAATATACGCTATCAGCAAAAATAACGAAATATCTGAGTTGAAAGCTCTGAAGGTTATTAAGGATGGGTTGCTAGTAACAAAAGACGCATTTAGGGAAATTGCAAGGAATAACCAAGTTAAAGATGAAGAAGGTAAGGTAGAAAAGGATAAATATTATATAGACTTCAGCTTAGAAGGCAAGAACTACCGTATTATTGTTGATATTAATCAGCTTACCAGTATACTAGGCAATACTTTACTCTTCAAGATAGGTTCACTAAAAGAGAAAAACGATGAAGGTAAGTTCGAGGCAGCAAATGAAACCATACGCGTCAAGTTAAGGAAATAAAGGTATGAAAGAGATAGAATAATAAGGTATAAGTTCTCCCAGATATACTTTTAGTGAGAGAACCAATGAATAAAATAACTTGCTTATCAAAAAAGCTCAAAGAATTTTTTAATGAAAAAGCAGAGAAAATCTCAATTACAACAAGGTTTATAAAAAGAAAGAGAAAGCTAAAAGGTTCATCATTCGTAAAAGCCATGGTCTTGGGTAATATAGGAGTTGATAATTGTAGCGTAGAAACAATGTTTCAATTACTAAACGAGGACTCGATAGATATAACAAAACAAGTTTAGATTTACTGAAGAAGCAGTGGAATTTATGAAAAGGATGTATAATGAATCTGTGATTCTCTTTAAAAATATCTTGCAAGTTGGTTGCAAAATCTTACAGCAATTTAATAGTGTTAAATTATTGGACAGTAGCTATACCTAACAGTATGGAAGAGATGTATAAAGGTTATGGTACTAGCTACAGTGGCTATGAAAGCAATACTAAGTCTGGAATAAAGTTACAATTAGTTTTCGACTACATGAATCAGATAATAGACCAACTTAATTTAACGGAGGGGGTAAGATCAGACCAGGGATATAGGAAACATTTAAGTAATATATTAAGCAATGATTTGCTAATATCTGATCTCGGTTATTTTGTGCCAAGTTCTTTTAAACAAATCAATGAAATAGGAGCTTATTTCATAAGTCGTTGATACCGACATATATGATGTAGAAACAAATCAAAAAATGGAGTTATTAGAATGTTTAGAGGATAAGTTATTTTTAGAAAACGAGGTATTGTTAGGAAAAGAAGCAAAAATTAGAGTAAGAATTATATGTCAGAAACTAACTGAATATGGCCAGAAGAAGGAAAGCTAATAGATTAGCAAGATCGCAGGGATATACATCCTCTAAAAGAAATCAAAAATTGTTGAACTGGTCAATATTTATAACTAATGTTCCAGAAAATAAAATTAGTGCTGAGCAAGTATTAACGATTTACAGAGTAAGGTGGCAAATTGAGTTATTATTTAAATTGTATAAAAGCCATACCAGGCTTGATAAGCTAAAAGGAAAGCCATGCAGAGTATTATGTGAACTATATGCTAAATTGTGCGCAATTCTTATATTTCACGGCATAGTTGGTTGCACAGAAGTGAAAAAGAATACAGAACTTAGCTTAACAAAGGCATTTATTGAGCTAAAAAGGCGGGTTAGAGAGTTATTTTTAGTATTAACCAAAATTAATAGTTTAAAAGCATTTCTTAAAAAACTCACTATAACTTGGTCGCGATTTTCATTAAAAGACAAACGTAGAAGGGCTAGAGTATCCACTTTAACCTCTCTAAATTTGCTCACAATCTCTTAACTTGACGCGTATGCTTTTTTGAACATTCCCTGTTAAGATGCCTAATCTACTTTCAGCTCCTCAGTATGTAAACTGCGTGGTAAAGACTCTAATTCCTTTGCAGCACTTAAACTTTTATTTTTTGCATGTATACCAAGCTTATTGAATTCTCGAGCAGCAGGAAACACCCTTGCTTCAAGAGAGCCAGCAGTTTTATTATAATGATCAACAGCACTTTTTAAGCTCCTGCGCAAATTATCAAAGTTTTCACCCATTGTGCAAATGCGCTCATATAAAATATGACCTAGTTCACTGATTTTCTTTGCGTTTTCAGCTATCATCTCTTGCTTCCATCCATACGCTATTGCTCTCAGCAACGCAATTAGAGTGATCGGTGTTGCAATGATCACTTTTTTTTCCACTCCAATCTCTATCAAAGCAGGCTCATATTCCAGTGCTGCGCTAAAAACCCCCTCCCCTGTTAAGAAAAGCACCACAAGTTCTGGCGTATTTTCAAATTGATTCCAATACTCTTTTTTACCCAAATCATTTATGTGTTTTTTTATTGCCAGGGAATGGTTCTTTAATTTCTCCTTTTGTATTTGCAAATCATTTTGTGATATAGCATCCATGTAAGAATCAAGCGGCACTTTAGCATCTATTATTATTTGCTTTCCAGATGGCATTTTGATTATTAAATCAGGACGCAATAAATTATCCTCGTTTCTATCAATCACTGACGGCTGAGTAAAAAAATCGCAATACTCAATCATTCCTGCCATTTCTACCACTCTTTTGAGTTGCATTTCACCCCATTTGCCCCTAATGTGAGGTTTCCTCAGGGCATTAGCAAGGTTGGAAGTTTGGTTCATCAGCGCTCCAATTTGCTCCTTTAAACCTTCATAGGCCCCTACCCTCTCCTTTTCTAGCTCACGTATTTCATTATCGAATTTTTCTAATTTTTCTTTTATTGGAGTTACAACTTCGTTGATCGTTGCTTGTCTTTTTTTGAAATCGCTTTCCGTTTCTTTTAATTTACTATCGATTACTTCCTTTGCTAAGTTCAGAAAATTATTGTTATTTGTTTGCAAAGCATCAAGAGAGAGCGCTTTAAAAGTGTTTGTTAATCTCTCCTCTGCTTTTGTTAGTAATTCTATTTCCTTTTTCTTTTCCTCACGTTCTTTTTGCAGAGTTACTTCAAGTTCTGCTTTTTTGACCCTTAAATTAACTATTTCTTCATTCTTCGTAAGCAAAGTTTGCTTTGTTTCTTGAAGTTCTTGCTCTAATTTACATAAATTACCCTCAAGGTTTGCTTTCTTTTCGCTCAGTTTTTTTACGATAATGTAGAAAAATAGTAATAGAGAGACAACCAGAGCTATAGAATTGAAAAGCATCAGAATAAAAAAGCTGTATTTACAATTCTATATGATTTTTGTGTGTATAAGAAAGAAAAAAGGAGCACCTAAAGAGGTGACCTTACCCAGAAAAAGTAGAGAGAAAGTTAAGACGTTTTTATCATGAGAATAAATTGTGCAGGAATGCAATAGTTAATAGTGACGTTGTTTGTTATAAAAAATTTCTATGTATTCAAATATTGCAGTTCTAGTGTGTTGAGCAGAGTGTTGTGAAGTATCAATAAGTATTTCTCTTTTCAATGAGCTAAAGAAGCTTTCTGCAACAGAATTGTCGTAACAACAGCCTTTATTACTCATCTATATTCTTTACAGCTAAGAGATATTGATACCCTTGCGCAGTATATTGTGAACCTTGGTCACTGTGCAGCAGTAGATTTTTAACAGGTTTACGCCTATTAATGGCCATTAATAAAGAGTTCATAACCAATTGTTTATTTATTGCACTACTCATTAACTACCATACGTGAGAATTATTGCTGCCAAATATAGCCATCCCTCCTTGGTTTTGATGTAAGTAATCCCATACTTTATTTGGTTGATCAACAATAAAGTTTTGGTCTAATATATTGGGAGCTACAGCTCTATTATCTGTTTGTTGTTTTTTAATTTTAAACTTTCTTCTCAGTATAGCCCTGATGTCATTTTTCTGCATAATACTTTGCACCGTTTTCAAATTGCAACTTTTACCCAAAGCCTTCAATTCAGCATGAATTTTAGGAGCTCCATATCTACATTTAGAAACTTGATATATTTTTTGAATAGCTTCGAGTAGCTCTTTATTTGCTGATTCTCTACTGCTTATTTTTCTTGTAGTCCACTTATAGTAGCCACTAGCAGAAAATCCTACATAATTCCTGTACTTTATAGCAGTTACTATATAAAAAATATTTTACTCTTTTTGACTGGCCAGGGCTTTTTTTTAAATGTCTCTTTCCCTTGTTACTCTTGCTTTGTAAATCAAACCTCTCTTTGTCATAAGGTGCTACATCTGGAAATGCATTTGCCGCTGACTTTTTTTCGTTATATTTCTTCATCCATTTTCCTAATACACTATCCCTTATTCCTAGATCTCTTGCTACTTTTGCAACTGGTTGACCTACCTTTCTTTGTTCATTTGCCAGTTTAACAGCTTCCAATTTGAATTCTGCTGTATATTCTCTTACCATTTCTAATCCTCCAAAATTTTATTTTACCCAAAAAAACTCCTTTCTTTCTCTCCACTTTTTCTGGGTAAGGTCGCTTGGCAACAGTTGCTCTACTTTCTCCTTCATCCAATGCTTCCATTGCTTTTTTCCTTAAGTCGTAACTATACGCTGCTGGCATACAAACCCCTCTACCATAAATCCATTCTTACCTTATTGGGATTATTATGAGAAGAGCTATAACTCTATGGGAGGGAAGCAAAATCTGGGATTCGGCCTTAATGGCATTAGCGTTGCATCAGCTTCACCCTCCCTGTGAGGTATTTTAGCTCTAATGCCTCACATCATAAAGATACAAGTGTCAAGCTACTTGGATGACAGGGGAGGGAGGCACTGGGATGACAGGAGAAGGTAGTGGGATGACACCCTGACAACCGTCATCCCGCTGCTTGTTAGCGAGATCTAGAGATACCGCGAATGAATCGCGGTATGACGTAGGACTGCTGTCATTCCAGTGCTTGACACTGGAATCCAGTATTTCCATAATCATCAAAACATTGTATTTTAACAAAAAACAGCTATTTTTATGCTTGCCAACTTAATAAAATTCCTGGATCCCAGTGGGCTTTGTTGCATCGCTCAAGTGAAAAGAACTGGCAGTTACTGACAAAATTCATTATAAATAGCCATTTAACTGTTGAAGAAAAAATATGCCACAAAAAATGAGAGTCAGTAACTGCCATGAATATAACAAATTTCTCCAAGAAAGAGGAAGCATTTTTTGTTATATCAATGACGCCATAGAAAAGTGGTACGAGAATGGTCCAAAAATACCAGGTGGCAACAATATTTATAGTGATAAAGTTGTAATTTTGGTGCACATAATAACTTGTTTATTTAGAATAGGCCTGAGGCAAACAGTTGGGTTTATAGCAGGATACCTTGAGCAAATTGGGAAAAATTTGCAAGTTATCAGCTATTCACAATCATCAAGAAGGTTTAAGAAACTTAATATTAAGATAAATGATTGCAGAAAATAATATGGAAGATATCGAAATTGCTATAGATAGTACAGGAATTAGTATATACAACAACACTCCTGGTCATAGCAAAGAAAATAGCGAAGATAGAAAGTATCGCAGCTATGAACAGACAAGAAAATTGCATGTAATGTTGAATACAAACAGCAAAAAAGCCATAGCTGTAAAATACAGTAATGGCTGATCACTATGGAGCTTGTGATTTGCTAAAAGAAGTCGATTTTCAGTATGTCATAAAAGTACTATATGCAGATAGGGCATATGACAGAGAAAAGCTCTATAAGCTGTGTAATCAATATGGTATAAAAACGAAAATTCCTCCGAAAAACAACGCAGCAGAGCATCCAAAGTATGGCTGAGAGAAATTCTGCAGTCAAGCTCATAAAGTCATATGATGAAGATGGTATAAAGAAGTGGAAAAAAGAGATGAGTTATGGAAAAAGATCTTATATAGAAAGTTTTTTCTCGCGACTGAAACAAACATTCGGATTTAGTTTTAGGAATAAATCTGAGATAAATCGAGAAAAAGAACTGCTAATCAAATGCTATTTGCTTAATAAATTCACTGATATTGGTATGGCTAAATTTGAGATAGCTTCATAAATTTATTGTGCGTTACCTACTATCCGAAGAGCGATGCAACAAAGCCATCCCAGTGTCAAGCACTGGGATGACAAGAAGAGAGCACTGGAATGACAGGAGAAGGAGGGCTACTACCGTCATAAAGGAACCAGTGTCAGTTACTCGGATGACACCATTTACAACCACTCTCCTGCCCTTTCTAGCTGTTTATAGCTGTTAAATCTCAGGAATTTATCAAAATATGGAGAGGCAATAAAGGGTGTGGAATTACTTAAATAGTTAGATAAAAAACCAGGCAGATCATTTTTTAATTCTTGCATTTTGTATCTATAATTTTGTATAGAAATGACTTTTATTTTATCATAATCAAGTTTCCAATAAGCAAGTTCTGAGACTTCTCTTTTTGTTATATGTTCTACCGCTAAGGCTTGTAAAATTAATTGCGGAAAAAATCCCGACATTACTTCTTCATTGGAAGGTGGTGTACCAAGCTTATAGTCTATAATTGCCACTTGCCCACTTGGTAGATACTCAACTCTATCACATCTTGCTATCAGTGAAATTTCTTGTGGCTTATTTGTCATCCAAGCAGTTTCATACTGATCACAAGAACCAGTGTCACGCGCTGGAATATGAAATATCGGACAGGAAAAGTTCTTTTCCAACTCAACATAATTGCTTCGAGTTTCATCAAATTCGACAAAAGATTGAATTATCTTTTGTAGTCTTACCCACCACATATTTGAAAAATTAAACTGACTAGTCGAAAATGCTTCTCGTGCAATGCTCATTGGAGATTTTTTGTTGCGTAAATATCTTGCAAGAATGTTGTGTACCATAGTGCCAAATTCCAATATCGATGGCTTAAAATTCAAGTCTCTTAATTGTTTAAGACCCAGTATATATTCAACGTAAAATGAATAAGGATTACGAATTAGCTTTTCTATTGCACTGCAAGACATCACCTGCATTTTTTCTTTTCTAACTTCGGTTTGAGGTTTTGGCATAGGCTGAGTACATGGAACAATACATTCAGGCGTATTTAATATCCTTAGCCAATCACGATACGGCTGCTTCCCCTCCTTGAGCAGAATTTCCAAACGCTGCAATAGAATTGGCTTTCTATGGCTTAGCGATCTTGTAATATAAACCTTACTTGCACAAAACAAATTGTGTAAAGTATAAAAAAAATACCCCTGCTCTTCTTGCACGGAAGGAAGATTAAATTTTTCTCTCGTAAATGCATTCAAAAGCGGATTTTGAAAGCTTGGCGCTTCATTAAATCCAGCAAGTATTACAACTTTGTTGTGATATAAGCTGAATTTATTCAAGTCACTTGCTACAGAGAAAAACTCTTTCTCTAAAAATAAGGTCAGAATTTGGCTATATAACTCTAAGGAGCACTTAATTTCTACACCCTCACATGCATTCAAGAAATTACAGGTGAAATTACCTATTTCACTATTTAGCTCTGAAAAATTTATACCAGATAATATATTAATACACTGCAAATGAGTTGCTACCACATCAGAAATAGAGTAATTTATAGAATTAAGCAAAGGATTAAATATAGCCTCTAACTTATTGATAATAAGTAATATATCTTCTTTATGTTTTAGCTTTTTATGGGCATTGATAGCATTTATAATATCGCTCAGGCCATTTGTACTAAAGTTGCGTAATATCTCTATTTCAAATTCAGATAAAATCCGAGTGTACTCTTCTTGAGTGTAACCAAAAGTCACTAGCCTATGTTTAAGGAGCGAAAGTAATGACACACTGCTCCAATTTGAGGTCAAAACTTCGATACTATAAAGCAGAAGCGTTATATAAGGGTAATTTTCTGGTATGGCACTGTGTTGCCTTGATAAACATGCTATACGAGCTGCAAGTAATTTATCAAAGACGACCAAAGAAATGTTTTCATAACCTTCATTTTCTATAATTAATGATGTCACTTGTGCTTCTTCCTCTCTGGAATCACAAGTGATGACTTCAATATTGCCAACATGTCCACTACTAACTTTGCTTAGATCGGCAGTTGTATCAAAGACGTAATCTAGATATTCCTCAGGACTTCCTGTTATCCCAGCCCTTTCTTCTGTCATCCCAGTGCCTGACACTGGGATCCAGTTTTCATTATACAGCCACCTGGTGCGCTCATTTAAAGTTAAGTTTTCTGGATCCCAGTGTCTGGGCACTGGAGAACACGCTTCTGGCAGAAAACTTACATCCTCTCTGCCTATACTTAAATAACCTAGCAGATCTTTCAGACAATATTGATAGTGTTTTTTATCAAGCAATTTCCAGTCTTTCTCTTTAATTTTCAAATTCAGGTTAGGCAAAATTATTTTTCCAAATGGCAGATCATATATAGCCTTAATTAACGACTTATCCTTTCCAATTCCAACAAAGATTATATATTGGTCTTTTTGTAAAGAGGTTATCATACTGTTTATGTAATCACTCTTATGTTCTAATATATCTACTACTCCTAAATCTTTTAAAATTTTATTCCATGTTTCAATAAGTAAATTTATGAAACTTTCTATTTTTTTTGAATGTTCATCGAACTCTGCCATTTGGGTATACTGAATTTTATCAAGCAATGATGGCAGGCTATAAGCTAAATCAATTGGAAAATTATCATTATTTTTTCTATTCCACTCCAATATGAATTGAATGAGTAGCAGCGTCCTTTTTGTTGGCTTGATAACTTTGACTCTATCAAGATTTAATATTAAATCCTCCTCATCGATGTTCTCTAGCGAAACTATCTCTGGCAAAATTATGCATTTTTTAGCGTTATAATTCTTGAATGCACTCAGCAGCGCTATCACATCCCTCTTGCAAGGAAGTATGATCTTTACTTCAGGGATTTTTTCTCTTTCATATTCAGAAAATATATGCTGAACCAGCACATCGAAAAGGGATTCATCCACATTAACGGTACAAACTCTTCCCACTAACAGTAACAATTAATACAATACTTTTATTGTATAGAAATTATTCAAAATATAAACGTGCTTGTATGCTATTATATGTTAAAATCTTTTATAACATTACATGACAAACATCAGAATAGAAGTTTTAAATAAATGTGAGCAAGTTGGCTGCAGATGGTTAGTCAACGTTTACTCGATTTATATACACAAAGAATTACCACCAAAATTATATGAAGAAATTTGTGGGCTATTTTATAATAAAGTCATACAAGACTGCCGTTATTATTCCTACAATGAAAACCTTGAAGAAGTTCAATATAACTTCATAGAACCACAAGCAAAGTGGGGCTTGGAGATAAGCTTTTTACCTGGCATGACCGACAATGTAGGCAACACAGTGAAACAAATTGTTAGAGAATATTTAATAAACAAGAACTACATTGATGAAAATGTTTATATCAAAGCAAGAAGTTCAAAATTGATTCTAAGTCAAGCAACTGAAGATGATATAAAGCAAGAATTTAATCCTATCACTGAGTATTGCACACTTATCTGTAAGAACTATAGCTGGAAATGTTATGGTAAATACAAAGCAAACTCTTCAGCGCTCTCTTACTTGTCATCCCAGTGTCCAGACACTGGGATCCAGAAAAAAGATGTAGATTCCAGTATCAGCTACTCAAATGACACCATTAATGGCAAAGCCAAATCTGTTAACTTAAACGTAAGTAACCAAGAACTTGAGAAAATCAGCAGAGATGGAATCGATGGTAATGGCACTTTAGGGATCTCTCTGGCAGCAATGAAAGCTATAAAGGATTACTTTAAAAAACTTAATAGAAATCCATATGATATTGAACTTGAGTCCCTAGCACAAACTTGGTCTGAACATTGTAAGCACAATATCTTTTGCTCTCCCATTGATGAAATAAAAGATGGCCTATACGCACATTATATTAAGCGTGCAACGCGTGAGATAAATTCTGACATATGCGTGTCAGTTTTCTCCGACAATGCCGGAGGAATAATTTTTAATGACGATTACTTAATCGTAGATAAAGTTGAAACTCACAATAGCCCTTCGGCTCTTGATCCGTTTGGTGGAGCAATGACTGGGGTACTTGGAGTAAATCGTGATATAGTTGGTTTCGGGAAAGGCGCGGAGCCTATAATGAATACCTATTACTTTTGCTTTGCCAAAGAAGCAAAAGGCAAGTTTTATAGGGACAAAGAGCGCACTGATGAGATCTTACCGCCAAAATATATAATGAAAGAAGTGATCCACGGTGTTAATGTTGCTGGTAATTGCTCTGGTATTCCAACGCAACTTGGATCGGTATATTTTGACGATAGATTTTGTGGCAAGCCGTTAGTTTTTGTTGGCAGTGTCGGAATTATTCCGCGCAACATAAATAACGCACCTTCACACATCAAAGGGCCTAAAAACAGCGATAAAATCGTAATTATTGGCGGAAGAGTTGGAAGAGACGGAATTCACGGTGCAACGTTTTCTTCAGAGGCTTTGTCGGGAAACAGCCCTTCAACGATTGTGCAAATTGGTGACCCTATAACACAAAAAAAACTATCCAATGCCGTCATAAAAGCAAGAGATCTTGGTCTTTATAATGCAATAACGGACAATGGAGCAGGTGGGCTGTCGTCGTCTATTGGTGAAATGGGAAAAGACGGATTTGAAGTTGATTTGAGCAAGGTTCTCCTTAAAAACGATGGTATGGCTCCGTGGGAAATATGGATATCAGAATCACAAGAGAGAATGACCTTAGCAGTGCCAGAAGAAAATCTCCCTATGTTTAAGCAAATCATGAAAAAACATGATGTGGAGGTTTGTGTGATTGGAGAGTTTAATGAGAGTGGTAAAGCCGTTGTTAAATGTCCTAAAGGGACAGTAATAATGGATATCGGAACTGAATTTCTGCATGATGGTAATCCTAAAATGCATTTACAGACAAAGCCGTGGTCTAAGGGGCTTCCAGCGCCACGCGCTGGAATGACAACAAGTTCGCCTTCTTTAGAAATTGAATTAAAAGAAATGTTAAGCAGACCAAACATTTGCAGTAAAGAGTTCATAGTGGTGCAATATGATCATGAGGTTCAAGGATCGTCAGTGTTAAAACCACTGCAAGGCAAGGGAAGAATGTGCAGCGAAGCTATTGTCTCAAGGCCTGTTCTTTCTTCAAATAAAGGTGTTGTAAAATCGCAAGGATTTGGCTCAAGTTATGGAGAAATTGACACCTACCACATGGCAGCATGTGCAATTGACACCGCGATACGCAACTATGTAGCCGTAGGAGGAAATATAAATCATCTAGCGTTGCTCGACAATTTTTGCTGGTGTGATGCTTATAATCCAGAAAGGTTGTGGCAACTAAAGAAAGCTGCAGAGGCTTGTTACGACTTCGCAACTGCATTTAAAACACCATTCATATCCGGAAAAGACAGTATGTTCAATGACTTCAAGGGATATGATGAAAATGGCGAGAAAGTGATAATCTCTGCACCACCTTCATTACTCATCTCAGCAATTGGAATTATAGAAAATATTGAAAATGCGGTATCGCTTGATGTAAAAATGCCAGGGGACTTGATATATGTGCTTGGAGAAACACTTGATGAACTTGGTAGATCTGAATATCAGTTATATAGTGGAATAGGTAATAACAACGTACCAAAAGTTGATGCAAAGAGCGCTAGGAAGTTGTATGAGCGTTACAACCAGGCAATAAAAGATGGCATAATTGCCTCTGCAATTGCACCAAACTTAGGCGGATTAGTTATTGCTCTGGCAAAATCGCTAATTGCAGGAGACCTTGGTGCTGAAATCGATCTTTCACTAGTGCCAATAGGAAAAATACAAAATACAGACATAATAAACAAGATAATAATGTTTTCTGAATCGCAAAGTAGAATTTTGGTTACTATTGCACCACAAAATCAGAAGAGGTTTGAAGAATTGTTTGAAGGTGCAGTTTATTCATGTATTGGCAAAGTAACAGAGAAAAAGGTGCTAAACATAAAGGATGTTTTAAAAGTAGATCTGAAAGATGTGGCATGCTAATATAAAATATTTTTCTTATTATGCTAAATAACTCTTTTACTATATGTAATGTTTATTTAGAATGAATGTATGTTATTAATTTTGGGTAGGTAATTATGTCTATTTTATCGATACTCCTGTTTATCAGTCTTTCTTTACTCAACACTTCAAATAAATTGATGATATGTGCTGCCTTATTTGTGGGAGCTGCTTTAGTTGTAAATTCAATGGTTGAATTTTATGGCAGAAGCAAAGCTACGTACAACTTAATAGTGTGTACAGCGCTATGTTGTGTTTTTAAATGGCAAAGTTTTAATTTGATGATATTGATTTCATATACTGCAATTTTAGTATCTCTTCTCTCAAGCATAATTATTTTTGAAAAATTGAAGTCCAAGTTGAATTTTCATATGGCAAATTTCATTACTTTAATTATAGCATCAGTGGTTGATAGTGCCGTTGTATGTGTTGGATTACTATACAAATTTTCTGCAGGTAAATGCTTATCAATATACATTAGAGATTTAATTTTTAAGTTTTCTTATGTGTCAGTATTGAGCATCTGCTTGTTTGTAGGAATGTATTTATTTTGCTTGGCGAACAAGAAGTATTTTAAGATTTCCACATAACCTGTTTTCTGATATAGCTAAACTGACTTTGGGTCCTGGGGGTGTATTTGGTGGTCCTAATACGTAACAACAGTTTAGAATTTATAGGTAGCTTAAACCCACAACTGTACAAACACTATGATTTGAGCCTATCAGGGGGGTGTCATTCCAGTGCCCAGACACTGGAATCCAGAAAAAAGAATGGTGTCATTCCAGTCTGGAATCCAGAAATTTTGCTTATAACTGAGCTGATGAGCTAAAGGTAGTTGTCTTACGCTAAAACAAACGTTTTTAATTAAGTTGCATAGAACCAGTGTCTGGGCACTGGCCCACTGGTGGGAATTGCTCCTAAACTACAACGTTCGTACAGCTATGTGCTTGACACTGGGATGACATCATAGGGGCACTGGCCTACTTAACCGTCATACCGTCGCGGTATCTCAGCCGCTAACAAGTAGCGGAATGACGATTTATCAAACGCTGCTTAATTTTCCGTAACAGTTGAAAAAATCAATAGAAAATCAATATATCACTATAAATTCACGTATTTTGAGGCTATAATGGTTAATACGCTATATGGTATAATATGGACGATTTTATCAGAGTTAAGGGCGCAAGGGAACATAATCTGCAAGGTGTAGACGTCAATATACCGAAAAATAAGCTAGTTGTTATAACTGGGCTAAGTGGTTCTGGCAAGTCTAGCCTTGCATTTGATACGATTTATGCAGAAGGCCAACGCCGGTACGTTGAAAGCCTGTCAGCTTACGCGCGTCAATTTCTCAACATTCAGGATAAACCAGATGTTGAGTCGATTACAGGTCTCTCTCCTGCAATATCTATCAACCAGAAATCGATCTCAAAAAATCCAAGGTCAACAGTTGGAACTGTTACCGAAATTTACGATTACTTGCGCTTAGTATATGCGCGAATAGGAGTTCCTTATTCACCTGCAACTGGATTACCAATAACAAAACAAACGGTGTCTCAAATTGTAGATACTATAATTGCGTTACCTTTAGAAACTAAGATATATATACTTGCCCCTGTTGTGCGTGGTAGAAAGGGAGAACATCTTAAAGAGATATTGGAAATTAAAAGACAAGGTTACGTAAGGTTCAAAACAGATGGTGAAGTGTACAATGTAGATGACTTGCCTAAACTCGATAAGAACAAGAAACACGACATTTTTGTGGTTGCAGATAGAATATCAATGTTGGGCGATATAGGAAATCGACTGCCAAGTAGTATAGAATCCGCACTAAAACTTGGTAATGGTCTAATGTATGTAGAAATAGTAAACCTACCTGACAACCATAATTCCGAGTATAAAAATGGTCAAATTCTGACTTTTTCAGAGAATTTTGCATGCCCCGAGTCTGGTTTCACTCTTGAGGAAATAGAACCAAGATTATTTTCTTTTAACAGCCCTTACGGTGCATGTGGTTCGTGTAATGGGCTTGGTAAAAAGCTGGCTATTGATGTGAAGCTGATAGTGCCAGATGAAACTCTTTCAATATCTGAAGGCGCTTTAAAGCCAGTGGGATCAATGTTCCGTCAAGTGCACACAGGTTATGGATTTTTAAAAAGTGCAATTCTATCACTGGCTGAAAATTGTAAATTTAGCCTTGATGTTCCGTGGAAGAACATAGATCAAGAAGTAAAAGATATGATACTCTTTGGCTTCGGTAAATTTCAAGGTTTGGTCAGTATCTTAGAAAACCAGATGGATTATGATGAAACGCTTGTTGAGCGATATTGCTCTGTTACTCACTGCAGAGAATGCACTGGCTATAGATTGAGAAAAGAAGCGCTTACAGTAAAAATTGATAGCAAACATATAGGTGAAATATCAGGGCTCAGCATCGATGAATCCCTTAAATGGTTTGAAAATTTGCCAGACAAGCTCACAGAACAACAGAAGCAAATCTCAAGTAAAATATTAAATGAAATAATCAAGAGGCTAGCATTTTTAAAGAATGTAGGGTTGAATTACCTAACGCTTGATCGAGAATCTAGCACTCTCTCTGGCGGTGAGAGTCAGAGGATCAGACTTGCTTCACAAATTGGCTCTGGTTTAACAGGAGTGCTGTACGTGCTTGATGAACCCTCGATAGGCCTTCATCAATGTGATAATGATCGGTTAATTGCCACACTAAAAAACTTAAGAGACATGGGTAACACTGTAATCGTTGTTGAGCATGATGAAGATACAATAATGGCTGCTGATTATGCGATTGATATTGGTCCTGGAGCTGGCGTAAATGGTGGAAAAGTTCTTGCAGAAGGAACACCAGACCAGGTGCAAAGAAATTCGGGGAGCATAACAGGGCAATATTTGAGTGGAGAGAAAAAAATTTTAATTCCAAGGAGAAGAAAGCAAGCAACTCAGTTCATAAAAGTAATAAATGCATGTGAAAATAACTTAAAAAATGTGAACGTTAAATTTCCTATAGGGAATCTTATTTGTGTTACTGGAATATCAGGAGGGGGAAAATCAAGTTTAGTCATAGAAACGTTATATAAATATTCAGCACATAAGATATATCATTTGTCTGCAAGGTATGGTCAGTGTGATAGAATAGAAGGCCTTGAATATATAGATAAAGTTATAGAAGTTGATCAGTCGCCAATTGGTAGAACTCCTGCGTCAAATCCAGCAACATATGTTGGTATGTTCACTCATATAAGAAATTGGTTTGCAGGTCTTTCGGAGTCAAAAGCAAGGGGATATAATATAGGCCGGTTTTCATTTAATACCAGAGGGGGAAGGTGTGAGGCTTGTAAAGGTGATGGGCACTTAAAGATAGAGATGCATTTTCTACCGGACGTTTATGTGAAGTGTGAGCAATGTAAAGGGCGAAGGTATAATCGGGAAACATTGGAAGTTACTCATAAAGAAAAATCAATCTCTGATGTCCTTGATATGACGATAGATCAAGCTTGTGATTTTTTTGAAAACCTTCCAATGGTAAAAGAAAAGTTGATTTCTTTGCAGGAAGTGGGGCTTGGCTATATAAAACTCGGACAGTCGTCAACAACGTTGTCTGGGGGTGAAGCACAACGAATAAAGCTGTCCAAGGAGCTATCAAAACGATTTACCGGAAGAACATTGTATATTCTTGATGAGCCAACAACTGGATTACACTTTGAAGATATAAATAACTTACTAAAAATACTCCATAGATTAGTCGATCTGGGAAACACTGTTATAGTTATCGAGCACAATTTGCACGTTATAAAAACTGCAGATTATATAATAGACATCGGACCAGAGGGCGGAATAAAAGGCGGAGAAGTGATTGCTACTGGAACTCCAGAAGAAGTGGTAAAAATTCCAGAAAGTGTTACAGGCAGGTATCTTAAAACGTATTTATTATAAACTATTTCTTAATTATATTAGGCTAGGTTGCATATTTATGATTTGGAGATAAGAATGTCGGTATATCGATACTTTAGAAGGTACTTTGAATATGGAGTTGTACCTGCTAAGAAAGCAGAAGATAACACACTAGTTCCAGAAAATAGTTTCTATAAATCTGTACGTTACGTTGATAATGTGTTAGGACCTGTGAAAGATGTAATTTGTGGAGTTGAGAGTAAAGACAATTATAACAAGTATTATCAAGATAATGATAAATGTGAATACGTGGGCCACAGAGCAGAGGGAGTGTATTCATTGTGTACACTGGGTGCTGTTTTAGCAGCCAACATAATATTGCAACCTTTATTTTGATAGTGGCATGTTTGTCATACTTTCCAGTCAAGTTATTGTCAAAAATAACAGGGGACTATTGTTTTAAAACAGATACAAAATCATTCGTTAATTATTCAAACATATTTTAGAAATGGGGCAAGATTGTGCTAATGCAGTAGCTAGAGTATTTAACAAGATTGTAAGTTATGCTTGCGCTGCTATCATTTGGGCTGCCGCGTCAATCATAACGCCACTTGTGTGGGCTTGTGACAAAGTGCAAAGTAAGTTGAGTGAAGTACAGAAGCCAGAAAAACATCAATTTTTATCTAAGGATAATTCAAAGACTACTTCAGTCAATGGTATACCACAAACTGAGTTATAAGTTCTGCTTTTCAGCAGCATGAACTATATTGAAATGGAATAAAAAGTGAAAGAGTGTAAGCTTAAGTTACTTTAGCTATACTATATAAATTGTTTTATAATATATTTAATGAGTTGTGAACCTTCTCTTACTAAAAAAAGCTACAAATCTCATATTTCCAAGCGTATGCGTAAGTTGCGAATGTATCATTGATGAAAATCTTAATCTGTGTAGTGAATGCAACAAAAAAATCAATTTTCTAACTAAGCATTACTGCAATGTTTGTGGCGTAGTAATCTCAGACAATATTTATACGTGTGGTAAGTGCATCATCAATCCTCCACCGTTTAAAGTATTAAGATCAGTTTTTGCTTATGATCAACATAGTAGAAACATGATTATAAATTTCAAATTTTTTGATAATTTGAATTACGTAAAAATCTATGCAAAGTGGATACACCAAGCTAATCAGGATACATTTCAGAACGCAGAGATCATAATTCCTATACCGTTACATAAAATGCGCTTGTTTAAACGTAAATATAATCAAGCAGCACTGCTTGCAAAAGAATTGAGTAAGTTGTCCAATTTATCCTATACGCCATTTGCAATAAAACGCCTTCGCCATACTGCGCCTCAAGCTGGTCTTTCACTTAAACAGCGTGAAAAAAATTTAAAGAAGGCTTTTAAAACAAGCAACAAGAAAATTATCGAAAATAAAATCGTGATATTAGTTGATGATGTGGTAACAACCGGAGCAACTGTAAGATCTTGCTCTCAGGAAATTTTAAACTCCGGTGCAAAAGAAGTGAGAGTGCTATCACTTGCAAGAACGGTGAATGATTGGACCTCTTGCATAAAAAATTAGCAGTCAGTATCATCCAAGTAGCTTGACTACTTGGATCTATTTTTTTCTAGATTCCAGCGCCAGCGTCACGCACATAGCTGTACGAACATTGTTTGCCAAGGAGGGTGTCATCCCAGTGCTTGACACTGGGATGGCTTTGTTGCATCGCTCTTCGGATAGTAGGTAACGCACAATAAATTTATGAAGCTATCTCAAATTTAGCCATACCAATATCAGTGAATTTATTAAGCAAATAGCATTTGATTAGCAGTTCTTTTTCTCGATTTATCTCAGATTTATTCCTAAAACTAAATCCGAATGTTTGTTTCAGTCGCGAGAAAAAACTTTCTATATAAGATCTTTTTCCATAACTCATCTCTTTTTTCCACTTCTTTATACCATCTTCATCATATGACTTTATGAGCTTGACTGCAGAATTTCTCTCAGCCATACTTTGGATGCTCTGCTGCGTTGTTTTTCGGAGGAATTTTCGTTTTTATACCATATTGATTACACAGCTTATAGAGCTTTTCTCTGTCATATGCCCTATCTGCATATAGTACTTTTATGACATACTGAAAATCGACTTCTTTTAGCAAATCACAAGCTCCATAGTGATCAGCCATTACTGTATTTTACAGCTATGGCTTTTTTGCTGTTTGTATTCAACATTACATGCAATTTTCTTGTCTGTTCATAGCTGCGATACTTTCTATCTTCGCTATTTTCTTTGCTATGACCAGGAGTGTTGTTGTATATACTAATTCCTGTACTATCTATAGCAATTTCGATATCTTCCATATTATTTTCTGCAATCATTTATCTTAATATTAAGTTTCTTAAACCTTCTTGATGATTGTGAATAGCTGATAACTTGCAAATTTTTCCCAATTTGCTCAAGGTATCCTGCTATAAACCCAACTGTTTGCCTCAGGCCTATTCTAAATAAACAAGTTATTATGTGCACCAAAATTACAACTTTATCACTATAAATATTGTTGCCACCTGGTATTTTTGGACCATTCTCGTACCACTTTTCTATGGCGTCATTGATATAACAAAAAATGCTTCCTCTTTCTTGGAGAAATTTGTTATATTCATGGCAGTTACTGACTCTCATTTTTTGTGGCATATTTTTTCTTCAACAGTTAAATGGCTATTTATAATGAATTTTGTCAGTAACTGCCAGTTCTTTTCACTTGAGCGATGCAACAAAGCCATCCCAGTGTCAAGCACTGGGATGACACCATTTGTTGTAAACTCACTTTTACTCTATGGTTATACTACCTTGCTGCTATCCTGAACGGATACAGTGGGCTTATTAAATTATAGAATTACTTTAGCTATAGAATAAAATCTAGTGTTACTTCACGCCAAATGTGGTGGTGCTGAGTAGGCAAGCCGGTCAATGGGCTACATTTATATACTGCACGCATTGCATTATCTGCTATCGACCTGAAAAGTGGATTATTTCGATAGGAATCACTGTCTGCTACATCCGCCATAATTATCTCGCCTTGACTGGATAACAATAAGTTAATTTTTATATTAAAATTTTCTTTGTAAGCTATGCTTTCAGGAATGCTCCAGCATTTTGTGAGCTTTTCTCTTATAGAGTTAATAATTTCTGTTACAACTAATTCATCCTTTTTGCTCTCAACGCTTTTTTCGTTTCCTATTTCATTCTTTGCCTCTCTGACATCCCTTCTTAGTTTCTTCTCTACACTTTTTTTTCTTTTTGGAACAGGAATGAATTCTTTACCCTCGTTAATAATGACTTCTTCTTGCATTTCGATAATTTGCCTCGGTTGTGCTACAACAGTGTGCTCAACTATTTCTTTTTTCCTTTGTGGTATAGGAACAGCTAACGTATCATTCGTTTGGGCTTTTGTTGAAGATAACGAAAAAAGCAAAAAACAACATAAAGACAAAAAAAGAATATAATTAGAATAGAAAAAACGCATATGTTAAGCAGCTTGTTTTACTGGTTTAAAGCTAATATTGCACATAAAGTCAATATATTTTAGTTGATGGACAAGTTTGAAGTAAATAAGGAATCCCTTCAAAGTTGCAGGCAAGCGAAAGATTGTCTTCTCGACAGACAAAGGAATTGTATAATGGATTAAAAGGAATCCTATGACAAGAATTATAGCAAAAGAATATACAGAATTTTTAGAGCAGTTGAAAGATCGTATTGCAACAAGCCGTTATAAGGCAGCGCTTGCAGTAAATAGTAAGCTTATCTTGCTCTACCATTATATTGGAACAGAAATCTTAAAACGGCAAAGAGAACACGGCTGGGGAGCTAAGGTAATTGATCAATTAAGTAAGGATTTGAGAAGTACATTTCCAGAAATGAAAGGCTTTAGCATGAGAAATCTGAAGTATATGCGTAAGTTTGCCGAAGAATATCCTGATGTTGAATTTGTGCAGGAGCCTCTTGCACAATTAACTTGGTATCACAATATCACTCTCTTGGAAAAAATAGAAAGTCATGAAATAAGATTATTTTATGTAAAAAAAGCTATTGAACATGGCTGGTCACGTAACATTATGGTGATGCAGATAGAACTTGGACTACATAAACGTCAAGGAAAAGCAATAACTAATTTTAAAGAAAAATTACCATCTCCACAATCCGATCTAGCACATTACACATTAAAAGATCCGTATATTTTTGATTTTTTAAGTATAGGTAAGGATGCTCATGAAAGAGAAGTAGAAAAAGGACTCGTAGGGCATATGGAAAAATTTCTGTTAGAACTCGGTGAAGGATTTGCATTTGTTGGTAGACAATTTCATTTAGATGTTGGTAATAAAGACTTTTATATTGATTTATTATTCTATCATTTAAAGTTACGTTGCTTCGTAGTGATTGAACTAAAAGATAAGGATTTTAAGCCGGAATATGCTGGTAAAATGAATTTTCATCTTTCTGCAGTTGATGATTTACTGAAGCACTCGACAGATCAACCTTCTATAGGGTTAATCTTATGTAAATCTAAAGACGATGTACTTGCTAAATATACACTCCGAGACATGAGCAAGCCAATAGGGCTAGCAGAATATCGAATAACTGAAAATCTACCAGAGAACATAAAAACAGCTTTACCGACGATAGAAGAATTAGAAGCTGAATTATCCAAAATTTCAGACGAGGAAAAGTAATGTTACTAAAATCATTCAAACAATTATTTAGCAAACCAAAAGCTCAGTATGAAATGCATCAGGCTCAGGAAGAAGAGTGGCAGCCAATAACTTACTCTCTCATAGCCTTGAAACTTTGGAAGCAAACAGTAACGGAGTAAGTGATTTTTATGGATTACACGCTCTAGGTGCACTATCCTATATATCATACGGTCAATACACTCTAAATGAGATGGAAAGATGAAGGCATCATTATAGCTGCTAAAAAATACGGCGATAAAAACTTAATTCTTTCTCTGTTTACAAAAAATCATGGAAAGCGCAGGGGATTAACTAAGCTAACAAACAATAGCAATTATAAGTTTCAGATAAGTAATCTATTACATGCAGAATGGAGTGCTAAGTTACCTGAAAATCTAGGTTTTTTTAAGTGCGAATTAATCGAATCTTCATTCCATCATTTCTTTCAAGATAGGTTAAAAAGCATTACTATTGTTTCTTTCTCCTCTATTTTAGAAAAAGTGCTTCCAGAAAGTGAACCCTGTGCCATGCTGTATGACAATTTTCGATATTTCATCGATGTAATTAAACACAACAATCAGTCTTGGCAAAGCCATTATCTTAACTTGGAGCTTCTGCTTCTTACGCAATTGGGATTCAAGTTAGACTTATCCAAATGCGCTGTAACAGGTGTTAAGGAAAATCTGCAATTTATTTCTCCAAAAACTGGTAGAGCAGTGTCAAAAAAAGTAGGAGATTATTATGCAGATAAACTCCTACCTTTTCCACAAATGTTGCATGATGTATACAATAATACCCTACAAAACAGCTACTCATTCCAAGAATTTCAGTTAGGACTGAAAGTCACAGGATATTTTTTAAATAAGTATCTATTTTTGCAGTTAAACGTGAAATTTCCAGAGCTGAGAAACCTCATGTTGTCGCTTTAATCTTAGTTATCATTTTTTTGAAATCATTTCAGAAATCTATAGCTAACCCAAGCAACACGTCATACCGCGATTCATTCCATAGCTGTACAAACATTCATTTTTGAAGGTAAATTGCACAGCAAATGGTGTCATTCCAGTCTGGAATCCAGAAATTTTGCTTATAACTGAGCTGATGAGCTAAAGGTAGTTGTCTTACGCTAAAACAAACGTTTTTAATTAAGTTGCATAGAAGCTGGATCCTAGTGTCTGGGCAATGGCCCACTGGTGGGAATTGCTCCCAAACTACAACGTTCGTACAGTTGTGCGCGGTATCTCAGCATAGATTCCGCTAACGAGTAGCGGAATGACGGTTGTCGTTTTTCAGATTGTCGTAAGTCAGTTTAGCTATAGCCAGTAACCACTCTATTTCTACCACTGTTTTTTGCTTTATATAAACATTTGTCGGCACGTACTATAAATTTTTTAATATCATCAAAGTCAGATCCTTGCATTTCTGCAATTCCAATGCTCACAGTTACATTATGGGTTGTATTTTTATCCGCAAGTACAAAAGGTTCTTTAGCAATAATTTTTCGTATTCTCTCCGCAATAGTATACGCATCTGATACATTGGTATCTGGCATTACAACAACAAACTCCTCACCACCAAACCTAGCTAGTAAATCTGTCACTCTGATATTTTCAGAAATTCTTTTCTGTATTTGCTTTAAAAGTTCATCTCCAGCACTATGCCCAAAACTGTCATTCACTATCTTAAAATAGTCTATATCAAGTATCATAAGAGACAACCTTCTATCCTTTTCCACAGAGTCCTTAACAATGTTTCTTAAGTGTGCATCAAAATATCTTCTATTATAACAGTTAGTTAATGGGTCCTTTATAGACATTTCCGCATTATTAAATAAATTCATTCTCAAGGCATCTTGATATCTTTTGCGTTTTACTTGCGAATTAACCCTTGCTATTAGCTCACCCTCATCCAAAGGTACTGTTAAATAATCATTAGCACCTACATCAAGTGCTTTTACTAAATTGTTTTTATCATAATCCTCAGAAAGAATCAGAATTGGTGTATAACGTGTTTCCACCTTACTACGAAACTCAGAACACAAACGCAAGCCGTCAGTTTTTGAAAATTGCATATCAGAAATGATCAGGTCGTAACCATTCTCAATACCAACCTTCAATGCTTCCATTGGATCACTCAGTATTTTAATTGACCTAAAGCGTTGCTTTAATATATTATATATCTGCTCTGCTTGATGAACATCCTCATCTATAACAAGTATGTTAGCATCAAAAATCTGATTGGAATAATCCATAATACTGTTTCCTGCGACTCCACCAATCTCAGCGTTAGTTTCTCCTCTCAAACGCAATTCATCGATAATCATCTTTAAGCGTGTGAGAGACTTAATTCGTGCAGATAAAGCAGTTTCGTTTATTGGTTTAGTCAGAAAATCATCCGCGCCAGCATTAATACCTTGCACTCTATCATGAGTATCATGCAGCGCAGTTACCATAATTATTGGAATATGGGTTGTCAAGGGATCACTCTTTAGCTCCTTACAAACTTCAAAGCCATTCATCTTTGGCATCATGATATCAAGTAATATAATATCAGGCTGCTGCTTTGCTACTAAATCTATAGCTTCTTCACCATCATGAGTTACGATAACCGTATAGTACTCTGCTTTTAGTCGAGCTTCTAAAAGCTTGACATTAGATAGTACATCATCTACTACCAGAATCTTCGCTGTCATTATCTTTAGATGTATTATCTATATCGCAAGTAGGATAAAGCTTACCATTTTTACCAACTATGTAATTTACTTTCTCAGTATTACACTCTTTATATAAGTCTTCAATTCCGGCATCCTTCAATAACCTTCTGGCTTTTAACCTTACAATTGTAAAATACCTATATATAGTCTTAATAAAATCAATAAATACAGGTACCTTATTTTTATCAAGAACAATTATGCTCACTAAAGCTACAACTAAAATTTCTGAAAGACCTATATTGAACATTTTCCTATGAAGCAAGTACTTTAATCCTTCTGATTATAAATATTAATTTGCTTAAATCAAGTTTAGAAGCAACCATCTCATCTAAAAAACTATTATAACGTTCTATGTAGTCCTTATCATCACAAGCCCAGGTTTGAACCTTATCTTCGGGGTTATCAGTAGCTTTTATGACTTTAACAGCTAGCTTGTGATGGTAATTGCTTAAATCGTCCAATAAATCATTAACTAAGCTGCGATCCCAATAAGAAGAGCGGCTTTTCATCTTGATGGCAATTGTTCTAATCAGATCGAATCTTAACAGCGACTTTAACTCAAAGTATATTTTACCAGCATCAAGAATGGACAAAGATGTCTGTTCAGCAACAGATATAATGTCCAGTGCATAAGCAAGAACGCATAGATCAGCAACTTTTTTTGCTAGATCTTTATTTATATTAAGTTCTACTAAAGAAGTTGATCCATGGCTATAGATCTTTAATAGGTGTTCATCTAAAACATCAGTTAAGTTCTGGCCTAAAGTTTCAATTGCATCTTTAAATTTTGTAACATCATCCAATTCTACAAAGCTAAGCTTGCCAAGATTTTTCACTAGCCAAAATGATACTCTGCCAATAAATTTCTGCACGTTCCTCACTATTTGTAAGTATGAGTTAACATCAATTTTTCCATCCAATTCATCAATTTTCTGCCACAGGCTGTTTAAATCATACAGGTGGTTAACAACAATATATATGTTAACCGCTTCTTGTATCTTAATTCCAGTGTTCTCAGCCAAATTATTGATGAATATACAGCCCATTCTATTCACTACATCATTTGCAATGCAAGTAGAGATAATTTCTCTACGAAGTTGGTGTTTTAATATGAAATCCTTAAACTTTGTTACCATCTTTTTAGGAAAATAACCTAGCAAGTAGTCATGAGATATAAGATCTTTTTCAGACAGATCGGAATGTATAATTTCATTTTTTATTGCTGTTCTAGCATAAGACATTAGAACAGAGAGCTGAGGAGAACTGAAACCTTCTGCACCAGTTAACATCCCTGCTATCTCTTCTTCAGTTGGAAGAAATTCTACGCTTCGGTTTAACAGCCCAGATTTTTCTAAACTGAGCAGTAACCTGTGGTGCTGCTCCAATCTCTCTTTAGCTTGCAAACACTCAAGAAGTAATGCTTTTGTTTCAATTTTGTTGTGGTTCTCAAGCACTTTGGATGCAACTTCATCCACCATACTTGCCAGTATTTCATTCCTTTTTTCTAAAGAAATACCCCCTGCTTTCATAGCTGAAACAAATGCAATCTTAATGTTAACTTCAAGGTCCGAACATATCACTCCGGCTGAATTATCAACAAAGTCTGCATTGATATATCCACCTTTTTCAGCATATTCTATTCTTCCAAACTGTGTACAACCAAGATTTCCACCCTCTATAAACATAGAAGCTCTAATATCTTTACCATTCACTCTTAACTCATCGTTTGCTTTGTCACCGACCATGCTATGATTTTCACTCTTTGCCTTAACAAACGTGCCGATTCCTCCATTCCATATGAAGTCCACTTTTGCTTTCAATAGATATCTAATCAAATCACTTGGAGGTAGCATATCTTCTGTTATATCAAAGCACTTTTTTATTTCTTGAGAAATGTTTACTTGCTTACTGCTACGCTCAAATACTCCTCCACCCTTAGAAATCAAATCTTTATTATAATCCATCCAAGTTGAAAATGGTAACTCAAAGAGACGTTTACGCTCTGTGAAACTCTTTTTTGCATCAGGGTTTGGGTCAACAAAAATATGCATATGGTTAAATGCGCCGATTAAATGTATATTTTTTGAAAGCAGCATACCATTTCCAAATAAGTCGCCAGCCATATCCCCAATTCCAATAACAGTTGCATCCTGGTAAATATCCTTATTCATTTTCCAAAAATGCCTCTGTGCTGCAATCCATGCACCTTTGGCTGTAATACCCATTTTTTTGTGATCATAACCTGCTGATCCACCAGATGCAAATGCATCGCCAAGCCAAAAATTGTATTCAGAGGCTATCTGGTTGGCATAATCAGAAAATGAAGCAGTGCCTTTATCTGCTGCAACTACCAAGTATGGATCGTCTTCATCATACCTAATCACATTCTCTGGTGGAATTATTTCACCATCAACCACGTTATCAGTAATATCAAGCATTCCTCTAATAAAACTCTTATAGCACTCAACACTTTTCTCTCTTAAAGTATCTTTGTCTTTATAAACTTGCTTAATTACAAACCCACCCTTTGCGCCAACAGGGACAATAACCGCATTTTTTGTCATCTGAGCTTTCATGAGCCCCAAAACTTCAGTGCGAAAATCTTCCGTCCTATCCGACCACCTTAAGCCACCACGGGCTAATTTCCCTCCTCTTAGATGTATTCCCTCAAAAAGGTTTGAATAAATATATAATTCACGATACGGACGAGGATCAGGCAAACCATTCACTTTACTTGAGTCAAATTTTATGGATAAGTAGGGTTTATTATCTTGATAATAACTGGTCCTTAAAATAGCCATTATCAAGTTAAATATCGAGCGCAAAACGTAATCATGTGAAACATTGCTGATCTCTTTTAGAAGTTCCTCAATTTTTTCTCTGACAATGTCTGTAGTTTCTGCTCTATCAATGTCTATGTTAGGATCAAATCTTGCATGAAATAGTTGTATCAAATACTTTACTACTTTTGGATACTCTGAGACTACCTTTTGGATATATTCTGGGTTGTAGTTAAATGACGTCTGCTTTAGATAGGCACTTAGCGCTCTAATCAGAAGCACTTCCTTCCACTTGAGCCCAGCAATAATGATCAAACTATTGAAATAGTCATTTTTAATTTCCTTGCTAAACACTTTCGCAAGTGTTATTTCAAATTGCTCTTTTAGAGTAATGTTGTCTATTAATTCATCGACTCTTGACAACACAAAATGGTGTATCCATATTCCACCGTTAATTTCTATGTAATAGCCATTATGAGATAGAATTTTAGCTCCCAAATTCTTAGTGATCCTTAATATCTTCGATAATTCAAGGCCTCCGTTGTTTGGAGTATAAACCTTTAATTGATAATTAAGATTATCACGAGTAAGTCTTAAATCGACCTCGCTAACTCCTTTCTTCCTCACTATCTCCAATTTTTTCATATCGTAATATGCGTCATGAGGTTCGAAACTCTCTTGATAGCTTATTGGAAATGCCTTGCAATAACGGATGAATATATCCTCAACAGTGCTAAAAGTATTGTATAAATTGTCTATAAAACGATCTTCCCACTTTTCTGTAATGTTTCTTAATTTGTTTTCGATACGCAAAACTTCATCATCAAGAACGCTAGCATTTTTGGTCTTTAGCACTACATGCAATTTCATCAAATCATATTCATTGATAATGTGATTGTTATAAATATCTGAACTTCCTGCACTTGTCTCATCCTTCAATATGTCACGTATCTTGAACATTAGCCTAGCGCTAGCATAACGCATCGGTATCAGCACTATGCAACTAATAAAATCCCCGACTCTTCTTAAAAATAATCTGACCCTTGGCCTAATCGCAAGAGACATGATCGAAATGCAAATTTTAAATAATTCGTCTTCATTTGATTGGAATAATTCATCACAAGAGAACACTTGCAAAATAGAAATCAAAGCTTTATTGTTGTGGCCCCCGGTTACAAATCCTGCATTTTTTTCTATAACTTTAACTTTATCTTTTATTATTGGAATAGTTCGAATATCTTGGACCTCCGCTACAGAAGTAAATAGCCCGAAAAAACGCCGTTCCTTTACTACATTACCCTGGTCATCAAATTCTTTTACTCCTATACAATTCATGTATGTACGCCGATGGACTATTGAGATTAGATCTGATCTCAATATGTATAGGGAATCAAGGTTTGCAGAAGGAATCAACGTACTTTGACCTACTCTCATCAGGCCAAGGTCCTTTTTGCCATCACAGACGAGTTTTTCATCTTTACCAGCAATATATTCTTGATAACCTAGAAATACAAAATTATTATTCTTTAACCAAACTAGAAAATCTTTTTGCTCTTGATTTCGGTCTGGTGTCATTCCAGTGCGTGACACTGGAATCCACGTGTCCTTTTCCTGGATCCCAGCTGGGATGACAGAAAGACTTGCCTCATCAAGTTTCTTGAGCATTAAGTGCCAATCTTTCACAACGCAATTAACCGCTTTCAGCGTTTTCTGTAGAGATTCTTTTAATGTATCAACAAAGCTGTCACTTATACCTTTGATAATTACATATATGACTGACTCTTTGACCCCATTGCTTTCTTCCAAAGAGTAAATCTCGTCTATTAGGCCATCTTTTCTTTTAATGTTAATTATGCTGTTGCTGTAATAGCATATGGTTAAATCGTGCGATTTAATAGTCGCAATAACAGAATCAACCAAAAATGGCATATCATCGTTTGTTATCTTAATCGTGGTAAAATCGCCTTCTATTCCTGGTATATCATCTATATTGCTTACTACTAACTTACTTTCATCTTTCTCTTTTTGAGAAACAAAATTGTAAGCATCGTTTACAATATATAGCAAAAACTTATCATTGGCTTTTAGGTCGCTTTTATAAACAAAACTATAAAAATACTTAATGAATTTTTTAATTTTTTCTTTATCTTGCTGATTTTCTTGATCAGCTAGCTTAAATAAAGACTCAGTGTCAACATTATGATCTATACACATTTTTTAACAAAAATACACAGTGAACTTAAACCTTTTTAACTAAGATTTCATTATCAAGAGCGTACACTATTAGCTCATCATTTTCTACTACTTCCCCTGATAAAACTAATTTAGCTAAATTATTTTGAATACACTCTTGTATAACCCTTTTTAAGGGCCTTGCTCCATATTCAGGGTCATAGCCAGTTTGTGCTATTAGTTCTTTAGCTTCCTGCGACAAACTTATACTCAGTTTACGCTTAGCAAGTGTTTTTTGTAAATAAGAAAATTGAACATCTATAATTTTATAGATGTCATCTCTGGTTAAACTGTGAAATATAATAATTTCATCCAGCCTGTTTAAAAATTCTGGACGAAATGTTGATTTAACTATTTGCATCACTTCATTTCTTACAGAATCAACATTCCCTTTTAGCATTATCTCAGCGCCAAGGTTAGAAGTTAAAATCAGTATGGTGTTGCGAAAATCAATTAATTTACCATGACTATCAGTGAGTCTCCCCTCATCCAAGATCTGTAGCAATAGATTAAATATATCTGGATTTGCTTTCTCGATTTCATCAAACAGAATAACCTGATATGGCCTTCTTCTTACCGCTTCAGTTAATCTGCCACCTTGTTCATAGCCAACATACCCTGGAGGCGCGCCAATTAGCTTTGAAACAGAATGTTTTTCCATATATTCTGACATATCAAAACGCAGAAGCGCTGATTGATCGTCAAACAGAAATTCAGCTAAGGCTTTCGCAAGTTCGGTTTTACCAACCCCGGTTGAGCCTAAGAATAAGAATGAACCAAAAGGTCGATTAGTATCTTGCACCCCAGAGCGGGAGCGCCTAACTGCATTACTTATCGCTTCTATTGCATCTTTCTGCCCTATTACTCTTCTTCCTATTTCATTCTCCATGTTAAGGAATTTTTCCTTTTCACTATGCATCATATTATCAACTGGAATTCCTGTCCATTTTGAAACAATGTTTGCAATATCATCTCCAGTCACTTCTTTCTTTAAGAAACTATCAGTAACCTTTTCCTGATTTTTTAATTCATTCTCAAGCTGAGGGATCACACCATACATCAGCTCTCCTGCTTTTCCTAAATTTCCACTCCGCTGAGCCAATTCCAGCTCTTTTCTAGCGTTATCTAATTTTTCGGCTGTTTCTTGTATTCTAGCTATTTTATTCTTTTCCATCTGCCATTTGTTGTTCAAGTCAGCAAATTTACTGTTTAGATTTTCGATCTCTTCATTTATCTTTTTTAAACGCTGTTTAGAATTTTCATCACTTTCTTTTTTTAAAGCCTCTGCTTCAATCTTTAGCTGTATAACCTTTCTCTCAAGTTCATCAATAACTTCAGGCTTGCTATCCATTTCAATTCTCACCCTACTTGCTGCTTCATCAATCAAATCAATTGCTTTATCAGGTAAAAACCTATCTGTTATATATCTATTGGACAACGTTGCAGCAGCAATTATTGCACCGTCTGTAATTCTTATACCATGATGCACCTCATATCTTTCCTTCAAACCCCTGAGTATTGAAATGGTATCAGTTTCAGTTGGTTGAGAAATAAACACGGGCTGGAAACGCCTTGCAAGTGCAGGATCTTTTTCTATATGCTGACGATATTCATCTAAAGTTGTGGCTCCTATACAGCGAATTTCTCCACGCGCAAGAGCAGGCTTTAGCAGATTCGAGGCATCCATTGCACCACTTGTTGCTCCTGCTTCAACTAAAGTATGAAGCTCATCTATAAACAAGATAACTTTTCCCTCCGCTCTCGAAAGCTCATTAATAACTGCTTTTAACCTTTCTTCAAATTCTCCTCTAAACTTAGTGCCAGCAATTAGCGCTCCAAGATCCAAAGCTAAGACCTTTGCATCATGCAAACCAAGTGGTACATCGTTTGCAACAATTCTATTTGCAAGCCCCTCAACTATTGCAGTTTTTCCAACACCAGGTTCACCGATCAGCACTGGATTATTTTTTGTCCGCCTCAGTGATACCTGCATAGTTCTTCTGATCTCTTCATCACGACCAATTACAGGATCAAGCTTTCCTTGCATAGCAAGCTCTGTAACATCTTTTGTATATTTCTTTGCCGCATTTAATTTTTCCTCACTGTTTGGCGAGTCCGCACTGCTGCCCTTTCTCATTTCTGCAACAACTGAGTTCAGTTTTTGTGGAGTCACACCATTCTCTGCCAGAATTTTGCCTACAGTATCGTCTTTTTGTGCAGTAAGGCCCTGCAGTAAACGCTCGACAGCAACAAATGAATCTTTATTTCTCTTTGCAATACCAATTGAATCTTCAAAAACCTTTGCTATTTCTCTTGAAAGTTGAAGGCCACCACTTCCTGGACCTTCAATTACTGGCAACTTTTTTATTGCACTATCCACAGCATCGGAAATACTCTGCACATTTCCACCACAAGCGTTTATCAAATCCTGAACTAAACCTGATTCATCTTCAAGCATCACTTTTAGTAAATGCTCAGGCATAAAAATCTGATGCCCAGCTCCCAACGCTTTCATCTGAGCACTTTGAATTAGACTTTTTGCTTTTTCGGTAAATTTATTTAAGTCCATAACACCAGTTAAATTCGTATTTGCTGATGTATATAACAACTGATTTCATAAATTTAAACCTAAAGTTGCTTATTGTTAAGTATGAAATTTAAAACTTTCTTAAAAAAGGAACTATCATAGTAACCATACAAATATCTTGTATCTCAAGACCTTTGGTTTTTGTTGCTGAAAATGGTTGTGTTATTTAAGTTATTAACAATATACAATACTAAGTTAATGTAATTTATTTGGAGATGACAGGAAAATTTATTGTAACTTTATATTTTAAATAGAATAAAGTTCTTTTGTTAGTATTGTCCTTTTTGTAAAAAATATTCCTAATTTCTTCATCATTTCTGTGGGTAAGGTCATCTGCTTTCCTACCTTAAGTGGTTAACAAAGTTTCTTGTCACGAGGGACCAAACGGAAGTCTGCTCGTTTTCACGCGAATTAATGTTACAAATTCTATCCATTTCGTTACAAAATGGCATTCGCTTTCTCCATTCTCCTTTACCTGCACTTCCGTCAGCATTCCTTGCGGTTTGCTTGCCATGTAGGCGAAAATACAGGCTTACCCTGTTCCTTCTGTCATACAACAGTGGGTTAGGTGACTTCTCTATACCGGTGATTTGCGTACATCTAGAAATGAGAAATGTCACATTACCTTTTTGGTTAGAGCTTATCAGCATCTTTAGCTCCTTCATAATTACGATACTTTGAAGTTTCACTTACGTTCACCATACCACTAGCCTAGCTCTCCAACCACATGATGCTTGTAGTTTATGCTCCTCTCACGATTGAGCATCTTCTTTTTCAAGAGGAGGTTCATTGTCCGCATCGCTTGGCACCAACCGGTTGCCCGATTCGCACTGATGCGTAGACTCAGATGGCAAAACATCTGGTTTAATAAGTTTTAGAATCCTTTCAGTTTCTTTCTGAATGAATTCCTCTCCTTTTAAACAATATGACCGAAGACTTTCAGGTCGCACCATCTCAATTATATACCTGTTCCCACTAGAATCCCTGCAAAGAACATCAACTATACTTTGCTTATCAGAGGCAATTTCAGCATCTTGAATAGTGCTTAAGAATTCTACTTCTTGTATAGTGTTGACTTCAGTACATCCTAAAATATCGTTTAAAAAATGGATAAGAATATTCTTATTTTTTTTTCAGTGCCAAAGATTTTTTTGAAACACAAATCATTGCGAGGATCGAGAAATTTTGAAAAGGCCATAATTAAATACAATTAGGAGACGAATAATTATACACTATTTTTCGCAAATGTTCAACCTCTGATTACTCCTTATTCTTTGCCCTTCCTGCACGCTTACGTTCATTTGGATCAAGGAATTTCTTGCGTAAACGTATAGATTTTGGAGTTACTTCCACCAATTCATCATCATCTATATACGCTATCATATCCTCCAGTGTCATTATCTTTGGTGGAGTGAGCTTTATAGCTTCATCACTACCTGAAGCTCTTACGTTTGTTAATTGCTTACCCTTTAACACATTTATCTCCAAATCATTGTCACGGCTATGCTGGCCGACAACCATGCCACAATATACCTTATCCTGTGGCTTAATAAACATAATTCCCCTATCTTGCAAATTGAAAATTGCGTATGCTACTGCTTCACCCTTATCAGTGGAAATTAAAACTCCATTGCGCCTTCCAGAAATTGGACCTCTATGTGGAGCATAACTGTGAAATAAACGGTTGATTATGCCCGTACCCCGAGAATCAGTTAAAAACTCTCCTTGATAACCAATTAATCCTCTTGATGGCACTAAAAACGTTAATCTTGTCCTGCCATTACCAGAAGGTCTCATGTCAGTCACTTCACCTTTTCGGAAGCTGAGTTTTTCCATGATGATTCCACTATATTCATCATCTACATCAATTACTACTTCCTCTATAGGTTCAAGTTTTTTGCCATCTTCTTCCTTAAATAGCACTCGAGGGCGTGATACCGAAAGCTCAAAACCTTCTCTCCTCATATTTTCAATTAACACCCCAAGCTGTAGCTCACCACGTCCACCTACTTCAAACGCTTCACCGCTTGGTGCCAAAGTCACAGTAATTGCAACATTTGTTTCTGCCTCCGCGTATAAGCGATCCTTTATAGCAGTTGAGGTAAGCTTTGTACCTTCTTGTCCAGCAAAAGGCGAATCATTAACGCTTAGAGTAATCGCCATTGTCGGCGGATCAACTGGAGTTGAGCTTACTGCAGTTGTAACCTCTGGTGCTGCTATAGTGTCTGAAACTGAAGCTTCCTCAAGTCCTGCAATTGCAATTATGTCTCCCGCTACAGCTTGTTCTACTGGAATGCGTTTCAAGCCAGAAAATGAGAGCAACTTAGTTAATCTTCCTCGTTCAATTACTTTACCATCGAGGTCAAGCACCTTAAGATCTGAATTAACTTGTGCAACACCCTGATAAACCTTTCCTGTCAATATTCTGCCAAGAAACTTATCAGACTCAAGTAGAGTGACCAACATAGCAAAAGGTGCATTTTGATTATAAACAGAAGGTTTTATATAATCTATAACCGTTGAAAATAATGGGCTTAAATCTTTTCTTTCATCAGAAAGCTCCTTAGCACACCAGCCATTTCTACCTGAAGCATACAACACTGGAAAATCTAGCTGCTCGTTGGTTGCATCAAGGTTAAAAAATAACTCATATATTTCATTTAATACTTCATCAATTCTGCTGTCTGGTCGGTCGACCTTATTGATTATCACAATTGGCTTCAAATTTGCTTTTAGTGCTTTTGAGAGCACAAATTTTGTTTGTGGCATGGGACCTTCTGCAGCGTCAACCAGCAGCAACACACCATCTGCCATGCACAATACCCTTTCCACTTCCCCACCAAAGTCCGCGTGCCCTGGCGTGTCAATAATATTGATCTTTTCATCGCCCCACATTATTGATGTACATTTTGCAAGTATTGTAATTCCGCGTTCACGCTCTTGATCACCACTATCCATCACTCGTTCTTGAACTTCTTGATTCTCGCGGAATGTGCCACTTTGTTTTAACATGTTATCAAGTAAAGTAGTTTTACCGTGGTCAACGTGTGCGATTATTGCTATATTTCGGATCGATTTAAATTCGTTCATTTTCTATCATTTCAAAATTAATTTAGTAATAAGTATACATAAAATACACTTGGAGTAAATAACTAAAGCTGTGTATAAATGCTGTGTTTCCAAGATATTATAGGATTACTTTGTTAAATATTCCCTACTCCCAGGTTTTGTTATGGGTAGTTGTTTTAATTCACTTGGAAGTTCTTCCTCGCTGTAGTTTTTGATGTTCAGTTCAATCAAAGATATGACAGGAAAAGGCAGTTTCGTTTCACTATTTCTCTTTATCAAAGAAGCTTCAGCAACAACTTTACCTCCTTCCCCTTCTGCACATTCCACTGCTTCAAGTGAAGATTTACCTGTGGTTATTACATCTTCAATGAGCAATATTTTCTCACCCTTTTTGATCTTAAATCCACGGCGTAATTCAAACTTACCATTAACGCGCTCGCAAAACATTGTCTTTATTCCAAGCTGCCTGCCAATCTCATAACCCACAATTATTCCACCAATTGCAGGAGATAATATTAAATCTATGGAGCTATTTAATTCTTTTTTTATTTTGTCTGCTAATAATGCGCAAACTTTCATGGCTCTGCTTAGATTTTCAAAAATCTTCGCACACTGTATGTATGTGTCACTATGCAGCCCGGATGATAAAACAAAATGCCCATGCAAAATTGCTTCTGCTTCTTTAAATTCTTTTATTATTAGGTTATTTTCGTCTAATATCATTTTTTAAGTTTCACTATTACATTCTTTATTAATTATCTGAGTGATACAAACATCAGACCACACATTTATTGCAGTTTCAAACATATCGATGATTGTATAAATAGGCAAAATCAGTCCCATAATATGCAGAGGAACATTCATCGACATGAGATAACTGGTTGCCATAAAATAGCACCCCATCGGCACTCCAGCGTTACCAATTGCAGCCCCTGTAGCTAAAAAAATCCATATCAACATTTCGCTTAAGGAAAATACGTATCCGTTCATTTCTGCAACAAACATTACAGTGATTAGTATAAATGCAGCACATGCATTCATGTTAATTGTTGTGCATATTGGTAAAATAAAAGACGATAATTTCTTTGGCATCTTTAGCTTGTTCTGCACACATTCTATAGTTGTTGGCAATGTTGCACTGGATGATTTAGAAAAAAACGCAAGTGTGAGTGCTGGCATAACCCCTCTCAGCGTTTGAATTGGTGATATGCCTTTATACCACATAAATAGCGGTAAAATCAGAAATGCCTGCACAAAATTTGCAGACATTATGCAAACAAAATACCATAAAAGATTGTAGAACTCACTACCGCCTTTTAATTCATGCAAAAAACATGTGATAAAGGACCACACAGCAAGCGGAATGAATTTTAGTAACCCCTGAGCAATTTTAAGTAGCGTATCAAAAAGTGCAGAGAATATTTGATGTAATATATCCTGCTTTTCTTTTGAAAGTGAAACAATAGCTCCACCCATCAAAAAAGCGATTAATATGCTACCAATCATATTATTTTCAAGAAAAACTTGCACAAAATTAGAAGGAATGAGTGATTTTAAATATGAAAAATAACTGTGGTTATTGCTGTTAATACTCCCTATTGTATTACTTATGAAATTTTTTCTTGCTGGATCTATTAACAAATAAAACGATAATGCAACAAACGCAGCTATAATAGTTGTAAGCAGAGTATAAAATAGTGTTTTCTTAACTAAGACTTTGATTTCAATTGAGTCTTTGAGCCCGGAAATTGTGGAAACTATGGATAAAAAAACCAGAGGTAAGCTTATTAATTTGAGCAAGCTGATAAAGATATCACTAAATAGCTTTGCTATTTCAAATATGATTCCATTGTTTAGGTAGTAAGCAACTATTGCAAGCAGTATAGAAAAAAGTATTGCAAACTTGTGCATTGAAAATAAAACTTCAAAGTAACATTATACAATAATTTTGCTGTTTTGGAATCAGATTGATAGACAAAATAACTTTACAGATTAGGGAAAGATAAGAGGATGTGTTTATTCGGAGACAGTGTAAGATTTCTTAATTTAAATTTAGGTGCACTTAGCCCATTCTGGTGATAACAAATTGGAATAGATAAGATATGATAACTAACTCTTCTGCGAGTATATAGTTTTGCCGGACACAACAGTACGTACTACGTGTCCTTTTACTTTGCGACCATCGAAAGGAGAATTCTTTGATTTACTAGCAAAGTTGTCAGTTTTAATTTCCCATTCATGATTGAGGTCAACTAAAATTAAGTCTGCAGCAAGGTTTTTTTGTATACGACCACGTGGTATGTGTATTATATCTGCAGGCTTATATGTCAATTTTGCGAGCACATCAAGTAGACCCATTTGCCCACTGTGATAGAGTTCAAGTGAAAGGGGCAGCATTGTTTCAAGACCAACAATACCAAATGCAGCATTTTCAAGTGGCAGATCTTTAGAACTACGATCATGCGGAGCATGATCGGTTGCAATGCAATCAATCACACCTGTCTTTAAACCTTCAACCATAGCTAAACGATCTTCTTCAGTGCGAAGTGGCGGGTTCATTTTTGCAATTGCCCCATGTTGTTTTACTATATCTTCAGTCAAAGTGAAGTGATGAGGGGTTACTTCGCACGTAACATTTAATCCCAAATCTTTTGCACGTTTAATAGCATCAAGTGAATCTTTTGAAGAGACATGTAGAATATGGTAGTGCACATTCTCCATATCTTTCATGAGCAGTATATCGCGACTTACCATAACCGATTCTGACGCACTTAAGATCCCCTTTATTCCCAATTCTTCAGAAATTTTACCTTCGTTGATTGCACCACCTGCTGATAAATTTAAATCTTCTGCATGTTGAGCAATAGGAACATTCAGCATACTTGAATAAAGCAGCGCCTGTCTCATAATCATTGGGTTCATAACTGGCATGCCATCATCGGTGAACCCAACCGCACCTGCTTCCTTTAAAAGTGCCATTTCAGTCAGGTGTTCTTCCGAAGTGGTGATTTTAGCGTAAAATTCAACGTTTACATGTGAAGTTTCAAGTGCTCTATATTTCAAATATTTAGCCAAAATAACGCTATCAATTGCTGGAACAGTGTTTGGCTGACAAACTACAGTTGTAACTCCCCCCGCAGCTGCAGATTTGCTGCCTGTATATATAGTTTCTTTATGTTCCTGGCCTGGTTCACGAAAATGTACGTGAATGTCAATAAGGCCTGGCATTAGAACAAGCCCTTTACAGTCTATTGTTTCATCAACTCCACTTGTTGAAAATAATGATTCGCCAAAATCAACAATTTTATCCCCTTCAGTCAATAGCGAACCTTTTATATCAAGTTTAGTTTCTGGGTCGATAATACGAGCATTAGTATACGCAATTTTATAGCCTTCCTTTTGCCCTGTTTGCAACAAATTCCAAGTTTGAGTCATTATATTTGAGTATCAATTATGCAATAAATCTAAAGTTTTTTTAATAAAACACAACCAAATTAAAACACAGACTAAGAGCTGTCTTGAATTAAAATTATCCCAAAAATCCCGCCCTTATAACCTAATTAGCTTAGTTTTAACGTTAATGTGTGAAACTCTTAGCTCTGTTGGAGGATTTTCCAGTTGAATATCTGGCTCATTCTGCATGTTCGATAAACAAATTAAAGCTGAATCAAAATCTTCATCGAACTGTTTTGCTTCATGTATACCATCGATTATTTCCTCTAATTCTTCATCCATTTCTTGCGGCGCACTTTTTAATATCGCTTTTATTTGGTTTAAGTTTTGACGAATTTTCTCCTGATATCCAACAATTCTCTCTTGATATATATCAATCATTTTTTGACATGCGTTGCCTCTAAATGGATGTTCTTTTTTCTCTTTTATGTAAGAACTTTGAAAGTCTTTACAGTTAAGGATTGCTTCTCTATGTTTTTTTATGTCATTAATCGCGCTGACTATCGACTTATCTATTTTCTTCGAATTTTCTTCCCGTTCTTCTCTTTTAATTATACTTTTGGATTCATTTTTTATCTGGTTCATTTTGTCATACAGGTTTCTACATTCTTTGTAAGATGCCATTGGTTGTAATATTCCTTCTTCTACACCTTTATTGTAAAAATTCTTCAACTCATCACTTGATAGTATTGTTATAGCATCTTCCCTTTTACCTTGTGATTTAGGATACTTTTTATTCAATGAACTAACATGATTTAACAAGAAATCTTTAACTAGCCCTTCTTTTTTTACTTCGGATAATCTTTCTAGTGTTTCTATATATTTCAGAGTTTCCGCAAAGAGCTGTCCACCAGAGGGAGCAAATCCTTGAAGTGATTTACTCTGTGCTTTACAAAAATCGGTTTGTAAAAAATCTTCAGCTTGTTTTTTTATTACTGAAAGTTCATTAAAGGCTTTTTCTGGATTGATTTTTCTCAAAATACTAATAGCTTTTCTAATCGCTTTTTCTCTCTTTTTATTATCTTGTTTTTCATTTAATATGAGATGTTCAGTTTTGGTAAAAGCATCACCGCGATCACTCTTTGCAATGTTACAAACGATGCTTTTTACAACTTTTTCGGTCGCTGCATAATCTATTTCTTTTGCAAAGCAGTCAACAAATGATTGCCAAACTTTTTTATTAACAAGCTTACTTGTCTTATTTTCAAAATCTTCTATATCTTTGAATCCTAAAATAGTATAGAGATTTTTTTCGATTATTGGTTCGGCATGTTGTTTTGCCACTTTACCTTTTATATTGAATGGAAATTTACTAATCTTAGTTGTACCCACAATGTTACCTCAATATTAACGCTATCTATAAAAGTATAAAGATTTAATTTTTAATTAATACTAGCACAGCTAACTACGGGAGCATTATGCTATCATCAATTAACACTTTAACTTCTAACTTGTCATCAGTAATATTGTTTATATAAAAACTATAATTTTTTATGCCTGAACTTGGGAATATATTGCTATTGCTAGCCTGCTTATTGTCTTTGACATATTTGTTTTTACCGCTTAGTTCTTGTCGGTTTATTACCACTGCCATATTTTTTTGTGTATCAGTGTCAATGGCTATTTTGATCTACTGCCACATTACAAATGATTTTTCACTTGAAAACGTATACTACCACTCACACACAACAAAACCTTTGATCTACAAGATTTGTGGTGTTTGGGGAAACAAAGAAGGGTCCATGTTGCTTTGGACCTTAGTGCTTGTCATGTATTTATTACTAATGGATATTTATATACCTTCTGTCATCCCAGTTTCCCCCTCTGTCATCCCAGTGCCCAGACACTGGGATCCAGACAATTTAATTGCAAATGAGTACATCAAATGGCAGTGTAATAAAAACTGGATTCCAGTGTCAAGCACTGGAATGACACCAGAACGAACTAATGGTAGTAAATTAAAAAAAATATCTCTTATCACTCATGGGCTGATTTGCTTTTGTTTTTTGCTGTTCACTTTAATTGAATCCAGCCCCTTCACTAAAATACCAGGCATTGAAACAGATGGATTGGGTTTTAATCCGATATTGCAGAATATAGGCCTTGCTATTCATCCACCGATATTATATTTGGGGTACCTTGGATTTAGCGTTCCTTTTTCGCTCTCTATAGCTGGATTAATTTTAAATACTGAAGGAAATGTTTGGGCTAAAATTGTCAGGCCTTGGGTACTTATTTCTTGGTCGCTGTTCACTTTGGGCATCAGCTTAGGTAGCTGGTGGGCATATCGCGAACTTGGGTGGGGTGGATTTTGGTTTTGGGATCCAGTGGAAAACGTTTCTTTGATGCCGTGGCTAATTGCAGTAGCGCTGACACATTTGTTGCTCGTGGTGCGAAATTTCAATGTTTTAAGGGACTTTGCTATTTTACTTACGCTTACAACTTTTATATTGAGTGTGACTGGAACATTTCTAGTCCGCTCAGGAATACTTACCTCAGTGCACACGTTTGCAGATGATCCAAGATATGGACTATATATATTAGCTCTACTTGGTGTAATTACAGTCAGTAGCTTAGTAATATTTGTAGTATTTACGAGAAAAAATCACACGTCTGCGATGTCATTCCAATGCTTGACACTGGAATCTGAAAAGAAACCTGCTACTCAAGTGACAGAGGGTAGAAGATTCTTTTCACGCCTTACGATGATGCTGATGAACAATTTATTATTCATCACTGCCTTTTTCATTGTGTTCGTTGGCACTTTATACCCTACAGTGCTCGAATATTTAACCGGTGAATTAATTTCAGTTGGAGCACCATACTATAATTCCTTATTTAACCCTATTGCACTGGCTATTCTAGCCCTCACGATAATTGGGCAATACTGCAGTTGGCAGGGAAATAGTCTATTGCCAATATTCCGTGAATATAGATTTTCATTTTGTAGTGCTGCAGCTATTTTGCCGTTTATTTTTCACATGGAGCTAATAATTGTGCTATCAATTACTATCTCCATAGCATTATTAATCTTTGTTTTAGAAGCATACAGTAAAAGAATTTGTTTATTTAAGGTAGCATTTGGTGAATCAATTTTATTAGCAAGAAAAGTTTCTAAATCCTACTATGCAATGATGGCAGCTCATGCTGGAGTGGCAATTCTAGTGCTTGGTATAGCATATTCGGTTGGTTGGCAGGAGAAAAAAGAAAATTACTTAAAAATAGGGGATAGCATAACAGTCAATAAATTTAAAGTTACTTTACGAAATATTGAGCTAATAAAAGAAAAAAATTTCCATGCAGTGAGGGGTACAATGGGTATCAGGAATTTGCTGAATAATAAGATATTAGGTGAGATGACCCCTGAATATAGATTTTACCTTGTGGAAGGTCAGAAAAATGTTGAAAGCAGTATCTACCACAATTTATTTTCTGATATTTATGTTGTAATTGGAGAGATTGATAAGAGTAAGAGCAAAATCGCAGCCAAAGTGCACTATAAACCTGGAATGTCTATAATCTGGCTTGGATCCTTTCTTATCGCTTTTGGTTCGCTCCTTGCTGCTTTTCCTTTTAGTGGACGAGCAAGGATTGTCTAGCTGTCGTGGATTTTATTAACAACGCTCCTAGGTCCAGAGTGCAACGTATGAGAAATTACCGAGCTATAGATACTGATTTGCAAAGGTTAGAACCAAAGAAAGTTATATTTTTTTATTGACAGACCTATATATTACGATATTCACTAGGGGATTAGTGAGTAATGGTTATACAATATGAATGGTGGGGTATCAGGCAAGGAAAAAGTTATACGCACTCCTTTCGATTTTAAGGAGCCTTACAGCGATTGGCGTCAAATTTTTAAACGTCCTAATCAACAGTATAACCCTTCCAACTATGATTCGTCGAGCGAAATAAATGAACACGATATAGAAACTCAAAAGATTGAAGAAGGTGATGGCCATGATTCAGGTATTAGTTCCGATGATGAGGATGACCGGACAACTTATACAGCAGTACAATTAACTAATGATTCTCTTGATAGCCAAAGATATACAGGAATATGCATTCCAACACCAACTGATGGTTGGGTAGGTGAAAATAATCATCAGACTGGTTTATCAGGTGATTTGCCAGACGTGAGTAATAATCCACAAATTTTTGAAAGTACTGATTCAGTACAGCTAGATAATATTGTTTTTAGCAATCTAATTCAGCTTTCCTTGATTAGTCAAGAGCATAATTCTACCTGCAATGATCATGTAATTTGTGATTCAGGTCACAATTCTGACGATGAGGATCAGATTCCAGAGGACTTTCCTTCAAGGAAACGAGTACGATCGATTGAAATTGATCAGTTTGAACCATTGTACAAGAAGAGGAAAATAGAAGCACAAAATAATCAAAAATATACAGAAAATGATCGGGACCTAGAAGATGATAATCCTTTTCTAAAAGACTCACTTTTTATGAAACTAAAAATGTCGTTAACTCAAAGTAAACAGGATCTGATTGATAAATGCTGTGGGGAGGTGAGAGGTATAACAGAACAAAATGAACAAAAAGATATAAAAATACTCCAGAAAGTATTAAGTGCATAGTAGCTAAATACTTAGAAAAAGAAGTAATGTTAAATTTAAAATGTAGTTGTTGTAACAAAACTGTAACAAATACAGTATTTGAAGAAATAAAAGATCTTACTAGTGGTAGTCATATAAGTAACAGAAGTAACACTTTTGTATTTGATAACTTTCCCTATCAAAGTAAAGATAAAAACTGTAACAAAAAAATGAAGTGTCCGAAGAGGACATTATCAAAAGCATTGTTAGTAATTTATTGTTAGAAGGTGGGAAAGTAAAACGCCATAATTTTTTCGATGGGAATGAGTTTGAGCAGATAGTTACTTGTAATGGATTTGATGATGGTCTTTCTGAGAAATGTAAGGAAATTGAAAGCAAGCTAAAAGGTTTAGCATATGAAAGTATTGTAAACAAAAGCAAGCAGACTCAAAATGTATTAGGAGTAGACAAGGATAATAGATATTTTTGTATAGAGTACTCGCAAGATAGTATTGTTGAAGTTGCAGAAATCCTAAATAATGAAAAAGCCAAAGACTTAAATTTAAGAGTTGGCATACTCAAAATTGGAGAAAGTATAGTAAGAGTTGAAAATGTAGAAGAAATAGGGGGAAAAAGAAATTACATGGATGTCTCAAAAGGTGGTATTGAAATGTCTTTTACTACTGAGGTAGGAGAGATAAGTATTTATCTAAGTCCTAGTGAGAAAGGCAGCAATAAAATAAAAGTGGGGATTGATGGGGAAAACAGAGCAAGGCTTAATGAGTTAAAAAATAGGGGAAAAAGTTTAGGGGAAAACTGTCTTTTAGGAGGAAAAAGTGTTGAGGAAGCTATAGAGCATGAAAGTTTTGAAAGATATGGCAGTGTACCTAACACTGCTATGAAGGAACCTAGCTTAGGTTGCGTTGCTAACATAGCAAGGGGGGATAAGCTTGCAGAGATAAAATGATGGGCCAAATTGGCAGTATTTCGCTTTTGTAATGTACTTCAAAATGGTAGTATGCAAGCTAGATAGAACTTAATTGACAGACAAGAATTAACTGATGGAAAAATTGACATAATCAAACAATCACAGAATAAACTAGTGAATTTTTTGAAAAGTATATAAAATTCAAGTTTAAGTAAATAGCATGGCACTTAGACTCATTCCAGATAACCTTAATATCAAGTTTAGTAAATATAGGGATTTGACTGCACTCGTTAGCATTATTCTTATCATCTTTTCAATGCTCATTGTTGTACTGCGTGGAGTGAACTTAGGCATAGACTTTGCAGGCGGAATTTTGATAGAGATAAAATCTTCAGATGAGAATCACTCTATTCTCGATGCATTAAAAGAAAATGGTTTTACAGTGCAGAGTTCAAAAGCGGGTGATAATTTAGTCATGCGTTTTAAAGATGAAGGAGATGAAGATAAAATCAAAAAGATAAAAAGCATACTAGAAGAAAAGCTAGGTAGCTCAATAAGCTATCGTAAAATAGACTATGTTGGCCCACAAATAAGCTCAACACAAATATTTGAAGGAATGTTATCCATGTTGATCGCGATTGTTGGAATATTTTTTTACGTTTGGTTTAGATTTAATTGGCAATGTGGATTCAGTGGAATAACAGCACTGATTCATGACGTGATTTTAACTGTTGGTTTTATTAGCCTAACTGGCATTGAGTTTAATATTTCATCAGTTGCAGCTCTCCTCACTGTCATTGGTTATTCAATCAATAACTCAGTAATTATATATGATCGGATTCGAGAGTATCGCAGGAGTGGTAAAAGTGGGCGGATGAGTGAGGTAGTAGATGCAAGTATCAACGCTACATTATTTCGCACTATATTAACTTCTGGTACAACCCTTCTTGCTGCTCTTCCTTTAGTATTAATCTGCACAGATGCAGTGAGAGACTTCAGCTTGATCGTTTTTTTTGGTATTTTGATTGGCACTTGTTCTGCAATATTTATTTCTACTCCTATATTGACCTACAGAGCTTTGATAAGTAGATTGTAGAAGTGTTTAGTCGTGGTATAATATCAACTTATTATCTCTTATAGTGAAATGAAAATACCTTAAGAAGCTCATTCCAAGTAGTGAATGAGACATAGAATGAGTGTTAACGCTTGCCTGTACATCATTAATCAAAAAATTTCCTATTTTAACTTGAGGTATTTGAACCACTCCAGCTTTTATTTGACCTTTCGCAGTTTCATATATTTTAAAATCCTGAACATTTTGTAAGTTAATACCAACATGTAATGCGTCTTTTTGTGATAGAACAATATCGGTTGCTCCAGTATCAAGCAAAAACGTTATATTGCGATCATTGACTTGAGCCTGAATATAAAAGTGTCCATCATATGACTTCGTAAATTCAATACTTCCACTATTCTGACCGCTATTTTGAATTCTTCCTTTATATGGTAAAAAAGTACTGAGAAATCTGTCGCTTAGTTTGTCCCTTTGTGAATCAATAAGCATTGCAGTAGTGGCTATTATTAGCAACCAAATAACTAGATTTTTCACCGCGTTCATATTGTTAAAATTTGAAGCTATTAAAATAAATTTTAAAGATCAGCGTTAAAAGTTATTATTAAAAATAAGTAAATTTCATTGTTTTAGTACAATATTTAGTATACACTTTAAGAAGATATGTTTGATTTAATTTCATGTCAGAAGCAAAAAGTTTAATTTTGGCAGCTATCCTTTCCATGTTAATCATGGTGTCTTGGCGTATTATTTATGATAATTTTTTTAGTACAAACCAAAATCAGCCATTGATTGAAAATATTGAACATATCGAATCTTTTAACGACCTTGCTCCTATAATACACCAAAATCGTTCTGAAATTATTAATTCTACTCGAGAACAGAGGGTTAGTTTAACCAATAACATGATTAAAGGATCAATTTCTCTGAAAGGTGCAAGGTTTGATGACTTAATTTTAACTAATTACTACTTAGAACCGAGTTCTTCTTCTCCACAAGTGGTGTTACTGTCACCTGCAGAATCAAAAGATGTATATTTTGCAGAATTTGGGTGGCTCGATCCGAGTAACAAGATTAAAGTTCCAGATTCTAAAGCAGTCTGGCGAGCAGATAAACTTAATCAAAAAGAGGTCAATTTATCTTGGGACAATGAGAATGGCATTTTATTTAGAATGAAAATTAACCTCGACGATAATTACATGTTTAAAGTTGAGCAAGTTGTTGAAAATAATACAAAGGATAATGTAGTTTTGGTTCCTTATGGTAAAATTAACCGTAAACGTGACAATATCAACGAATCTTATTGGATATCCCATGAAGGAGTACTGGGTGCATTTGATAATAAACTAGAGGAGTGGACATATAAGGATATTTCCAAAAAACATTTAATAAAAGCAAGCACGAGTGAAAAAAATTGGTTTGGTTTTGCTGATAAATACTGGCTCACAGCCATCATACCTGAAAAATCTGATAAAATAAATGTAAGCATTAAACACACAAACGTTAATAATACTGATAAATTCCAAGTAGATTTTGTCAAACCTTACAAGAGCATACTTCCTGGTGCAAGCGTTTCTAATGTGAATTATTTTTTTGCTGGAGCAAAAAAGTTGAATTTACTGGATTCTTATAAGGACACTCTCAATATACCCCTGTTTGATAAAGCTGTAGATTTTGGTGTTCTTTACTTTATAACTAAACCAGTGTTTTTACTGCTTGAATATTTTAACTTCGTTTTAAAAAATTTTGGCTTAGCAATATTATTGCTGACTTTAGTAATCAAACTTTTGATGCTTTCCTTATCTAATAGATCATATATTTCGATGTTTAAGGTAAAAAGCCTGCAGCCTGAATTAACTCGTATAAAAGAGTTGTATAAAAATGACAGCTTAAAGCAGCATAAAGAGACAATTGCATTGTTTAAGAGAAACAACGTAAATCCAATGTCGAGCATTTTTCCCATGCTAATACAAATACCGGTATTTTTTGCTCTATATAAAGTATTATTTGTTACTATAGAGATGAGGCATGCTCCTTTTTTTTTATGGATTAAGGATCTTTCAGCTCCTGACCCAACGAACATCTTTACATTATTTGGGTTGTTTAATCATAACTTTCCTATTTCTATAGGCATTTTACCTATAATTTTCGGTGCCACCATGATAATTCAGCAGAAGCTAAGTGAGAAAGATCAAACCAGTAAAGATGATATTCAAGTAAATGTTATGAAGTTTTTACCTTACATTTCTGTCTTTATTTTTTCTTCTTTTCCTGCCGGCCTGGTAATATATTGGATATTTAGTAATATTATAACTCTAATTCAACAGTCATTAATAAAGTTGTTTTTAACAAAAAAAAGTGGTAGTAAATGTCGAGAATACTAATAGTTAATTCGATTTATTATACTGAAATAGCGAACCTTTTGCTTGAAGGTGCAATTGATAAATTAAAAGGCAGTAATGCCAGTTACGATGTAGTTGAAGTTCCTGGTACATTTGAGATACCAGCTACAATTCTTTTTGCAGTCAAGAGTGGGCATACTAATTATGATGGTTATTTAGCTCTTGGGTGCGTAATTCGCGGTGAAACCGATCATTATCAATATGTTTGTAAAGGAGTAATTGAAGGCTTAAATGAGGTTGTTATGCATTATGCAATACCCCTTGGTATGGGTGTAATTACCGCTGACAGCAAAGATAAAGCACTAGTTAGAGCTGATAAAAACAAAAAGAACGTTGGTGGCCATGCAGCCTCAACTGTTTTGCGTATGATAGATTTACATAATAAATTAAAATAATGGAGGAAAAACCAGTAGATAAAAAGTGGCGCATAAAAAGAAGCACGGCAAGATTTCTTGCTGTACAAATTGCTTATTCAAATATTTTCGTAGATTACAACAAAAGCACTTTTAAACTGGAAAATTGTGAGCTTAAGGACTACATAAATAAGTTGAAAGATATATTTGAATGTGAAGAATTTGAACATCAGTTCTTAGAAAACTTGTTATATAAGATTATAAAAAGCAGTGAAGAATATGATAAAATAATAGAGTCTTATTTACACCCAAGTTGGTCCCTTTCACGGTTAAATCTTATAAGCTTATCTATTTTGCGTGTTGCAATATGTGAGTTAGCTAATTGTGATACGCCAGTTCCAGTTGTCATTAATGAATATACTAACATTGCATCTGATTTACTTGATAAGCCAAGCGAAATAGGTTTTATTAATGGGTTATTGGATAAGGCAAAAGATGCAGTTAAATTAAATAAAAATCCTTAGCAATTATAGCCAGCAAGCACAAGGTGTCATCCGAGTAGCTGCTGTATGAACATTGTCTACCAGATCCCAGTGCTTGACACTGGGATGGCTTTGTTGCATCGCTCAAGTGAAAAGAACTGGCAGTTACTGACAAAATTCATTATAAATAGCCATTTAACTGTTGAAGAAAAAATATGCCACAAAAAATGAGAGTCAGTAACTGCCATGAATATAACAAATTTCTCCAAGAAAGAGGAAGCATTTTTTGTTATATCAATGACGCCATAGAAAAGTGGTACGAGAATGGTCCAAAAATACCAGGTGGCAACAATATTTATAGTGATAAAGTTGTAATTTTGGTGCACATAATAACTTGTTTATTTAGAATAGGCCTGAGGCAAACAGTTGGGTTTATAGCAGGATACCTTGAGCAAATTGGGAAAAATTTGCAAGTTATCAGCTATTCACAATCATCAAGAAGGTTTAAGAAACTTAATATTAAGATAAATGATTGCAGAAAATAATATGGAAGATATCGAAATTGCTATAGATAGTACAGGAATTAGTATATACAACAACACTCCTGGTCATAGCAAAGAAAATAGCGAAGATAGAAAGTATCGCAGCTATGAACAGACAAGAAAATTGCATGTAATGTTGAATACAAACAGCAAAAAAGCCATAGCTGTAAAATACAGTAATGGCTGATCACTATGGAGCTTGTGATTTGCTAAAAGAAGTCGATTTTCAGTATGTCATAAAAGTACTATATGCAGATAGGGCATATGACAGAGAAAAGCTCTATAAGCTGTGTAATCAATATGGTATAAAAACGAAAATTCCTCCGAAAAACAACGCAGCAGAGCATCCAAAGTATGGCTGAGAGAAATTCTGCAGTCAAGCTCATAAAGTCATATGATGAAGATGGTATAAAGAAGTGGAAAAAAGAGATGAGTTATGGAAAAAGATCTTATATAGAAAGTTTTTTCTCGCGACTGAAACAAACATTCGGATTTAGTTTTAGGAATAAATCTGAGATAAATCGAGAAAAAGAACTGCTAATCAAATGCTATTTGCTTAATAAATTCACTGATATTGGTATGGCTAAATTTGAGATAGCTTCATAAATTTATTGTGCGTTACCTACTATCCGAAGAGCGATGCAACAAAGCCCACTGGAATCCAGAAAAAAAGAAATATGTATCAGCTACCTTCATTTGCTGCGCCTCAAAAATAAACGTTCATGTAGCTGTAAGTCAAGCCATAAATCCAGATAAAGATCTTTAATCATTGGCTTCGTAGTACTTTTCAACCAACTTATTAAGTAACCTTACACCAAAACCTACTGCTCCTCTTGGACAAATGTCAGTACCTTTTTCGTGCCAAGCAGTGCCTGCAATATCTAAATGTGCCCAGCAAGTTTCATCCACAAAACGCTGTAAAAACTGTGCAGCCATTATGCTATCTCCGCCAGAGCCCGCAGGAGCGATATTTTGCACATCAGCAATCGGTGAATCAATAATTTTATCGTAAGTTTCATTCATAGGAAAACGCCATAACTTCTCATTTACTTCATTTCCTGCATCAATCAGACGGTTTGCTAATTCATCATTATTTGAAAAAAGACCAGCATATTCGTTATTTCCAAGCGCAACCACTATAGCACCAGTTAAAGTTGCAAGATCAATCATAAATTGTGGTGAAAATCTCTCTTGCGTATACCACAAAGCATCTGCAAGTATGAGCCTTCCTTCTGCATCGGTGTTCAACACTTCTATTGTCTGTCCAGACATTGAAGTTACTACATCACTTGGTCTTTGAGCATTACCACCCACTGCATTTTCTGCAAGTGCGACCACACCGATCGCATTTACTTTTGCTTTTCGTCCTGCTAAAGCATGCATCACCCCAACCACAGCAGCAGAGCCTGCCATGTCATATTTCATCGACTCCATACCACGTGAAGGTTTGAGCGATACTCCACCAGTGTCAAACGTTATGCCTTTACCAACAAAAGCTATTGGCTTTTGTTCTTTAGCAGCTCCATTCCATTTTATCACTACTAATTTTGGTTCTTTACTACTTCCTTGTGCAACTCCAAGCAAGGCTCCCATTTTTTTCTCTTCCATCTGCTTTTTATCAAGCACCTCGATTTCAAGGCCAAGCTTAGTAAGTTCTTTTTTTATATGATCAGCATAGGATTCTGGATATAGAATGTTAGGAGGCTCTGTTATAAAAGAGCGCGCAAGGAATATACTCTCACCTTCTTGCCTTGAGTGCTCAAATGATCTTTCAGCATTACTTAATTGCTCATCTTTTACTAATACGGTAATCTCCTCTACCTCTGTAATTTTCTCATCCTTTTTAGTTTTATACTTATCAAACTTAAAACTACGCAGAAACGCACCATATGCAACATTTGCTGCACTACCTTCGATTAAAACCGCTGCTTTTTTAATTTTTAATCTGCTTAGCTCACAATATATTTTACCACCAATATTTAATTCTTTATTTTCATTCCACTCACCCTTCTTACCAAGTCCAACAACTATGATATTTTTTTCTTCTGGCAAAGTAGTAGAGAAAAATTCACCAAAACTTCCATTGAAATCGCTAAATTGCTTTATGTTATCTATGATCTGTTTTCCTTGCAAAACTCCGCCATCATTTACGGTTTCGTTGTCCTCAAATAAACCCGTTACTATTGTTTTAAAATCGGGCGAAATTTTAGAAATTGTTATTTTCATTGCTGGCATCTCCGTTGCAAATAATTGTAAACTGTACATAAAACACAGCAAAAACATCAGTAAGATATTTTTCATATACATCCTAAGTACAATAACACTTAAGTTTACTATGGACTCCCTTACATGCAAGGGTTTTTATCTTTTATTAGAGAACTTATTATATCCGCCCAAGGTAATGTTAAACGTATAGGTTTTTATGACCTGATCACTGTAAGTAAATGGTGTTATGAGAAGGCTTGCAAGCCCATTACTAACAAAATCTCCAAGAACAGGATCAGCACAATTATCGCAATTATGGTCAACAAAAAACATTTGCGTTGTGAATTCTGGAAAATCTGGATGTTGAACTAGAAAGTTGATATGTGGAGCTCTATCACCAATTTTACCAGGTGCGATTGTAATGAAATTATAATAGCCAAGATTATTCACTACAAATTTTCCTGATCCAGCAAAATTTGGATCATCCTCTATATTCTCATCGTAATGGTTCACGCCGCGTGAATTCGCGTGCCATATAGAAACTACAGCGTTTTGTATTGGTAAACAGTTTATATCAGTAATTTTACCTACTATGTGTATTAATTCTCCTGTTGCACTATTTGGAGAACCAGGTTTCCTTCTTAAATTGTTTGAAGAATTAAAATTTTTTGGCCTTGCATCAAGGTCATATATTTCCGGAGTTTCAATGCAGTTGAGCAAAACAGGATCAGCTGCAAATAGCGGCAAACTGAATACCGTTTGTACTAAAAGCGCTAATAAGATATTTTTCACATTCATTTCATTTATAATAGACTTCTTGCATAACCATATAACAAACTTTTATTGGGAATAGAAACAAAAAACTTACTTGACACCCTTTGCCAGCCCCCCTATCATGAAACTGAAGCTATTTATTTATCTTCGCAATCTGCGGATTAAAACGACAAAGGGAACTTTGTATTTGGCGTAAATCATGCTTAATTTTTTGCACTGTGTGCACCTCATGTCTTTATAAAACCTCTGGGTTTTTACCTAATATAAGCTAAAATGCGCCATTTAAAACATAAAAAAACGCCAACTTAAAAAATGGATAGTGAATAACTAGCTACCCTAGGGTTTCTTTTGCCTTTTTTTCTGTTTAGTAAATTGTATCCGTTCAGCGGAGTGGTAGAATAAGGTAGACAAAGTGATCTAAAAAGATAATCATAGAGCAAAAGTGAGGTAATGTGGTAAACCTTTTAGAACTTTGCAAAAATTTACAGCAAAAAATAGAAAAACTGAAAGCAGAGATAGAAAACTTAAAAGCAGAAAATAAAGCTTTAAAGATAGAGAACGCTGAATTAAAGGAAAGGCTTGGTTTAAACTCGAAAAATTCATCTCTACCGAGCTCTAAAGAATTGTACAAAACAAAAAAGGACAAGCCAAAAAGCGAAAGGAATGTTGGCGATCAGGTTGGGCATAAAGGAAATTTTCATGCTACAATGGAAGCGGATAAAGTAGTAAAAATAGAGTTGCCTAATATTTGCGAATGCGGAGGAGAGCTTGTAATATGCGAAAAACCTTATGTTCACCAAAAAGTTGATCTTCCGGAAATTAGGCCTTATGTAGTAGTTGGAACATGGTCGTTGTCGGAGATGCAGAAAAAGAAAAAGTAGCAAGTTACCAGAAGGTGTTACGCCAGATACATTTGATCCAAGGGTTAAGTCTATAATTGCAGCACTCAGCGGATTTTACAAAAACTCAAAGCGTGAAGTGGCTAGTATCATAAATGACATTTTTAATTTGAACATAAGTGTTGGCAGCATATCAAATCTTACTATTACCCACAAATATAAATGTACTTATAAATAAAGTATTACAATATTAAAGTTTGCAAATATTGAGGGTATAAAAATGGCAAACGAGAGTAATGAATGGGCTAAAAATGAATTTGGAGATGCTGTGCTTGGAGATAAAAGATTAACTGACCGATTAGTAAAGATTGCTGATAGTTTGATGAGTTTACCTGAAAGCTCAATTAATGAGGCATGCGGAAGTTGGTCAGAAGCAAAAGCAGCATATCGTTTTTTTCAAAATGAGAACGTAAAAGAAGTCGATATTCTAGCTTCACACATTGATAAAACAGTTGAAAGAACAAAAGCTCATAAAAGAATTCTTGTGATTCAAGATACAACTTATATTTCATACTCAAGCCATAAGCGGATTGGGAACTATTGCTGGAAAAGGAGCAGTAATGCATACAGCCCTTGCTGTTAGTACGGAAGCTGGGAATACTGGATCAAAAGATTTACTCGAGGCAACTCATTTCTGAAGAAGAAAAAAGACTAAAGAGCCATCGTAACAACGTTCATATTGAGGATAAAGAAAGTATGAAATGGCTAGAAAGTTTAAAGAAAACAAATAATATTATAGATCTGGCCCAAACCGAAGCTATAACTGTATGTGACAGAGAAGCAGATATGCATGATTTTTTTGAACTTGCACATAATCTTAACTCAGAAATTTTAGTAAGAGCTTGCCACAACAGAAATGTAAATAAAAAATTCATGCATACCAGGAACAAGCAAAAATTATGGTCATTTATCCAAGGCCTCCCTTGTGCCGGAAAAGTAGAAGTTGAAATCCCTGCTAGAGATAACAAGCAAAAAAGGACAGCGTTTTTAGAAATTAGATTCGGAAAATTTATCACATGAAGGCCATATAAAATGTAAAGAAGGTCACATAAAATATAAACCGACAGAGTCTACAACTTCACGCAATTCATGTTGTTGAAAAAAACTCTCCTCCCGAAGCAAGTCCTCTAGAGTGGATGCTTTTTTCCGGTCAGTACTTTTGAAGAAGCTGTTGAAAAAGTTAGTTGGTATTGTTTGAGATGGAAAATAGAGATATTGCATAAGATTTTAAAATCTGGTCTCAAAGTTGAGGAATGTAGACTTGGAACAGCAGAAAGATTAATGAGGTATTTAACAGTCATGAGCATTATTGCTTGGAGAATTTTCTTTATTACATCAATTGCAAGAACTAACCCAACATTACCATGTACTGCCTTATTAGCTGAGGAAGAATGGAAAGTTTTATATGTTAAAATACACAGGAAACCATGTCCAAATATAGCCCCTACTATAAAAGAAGCCGTTTCGTGAACTTGGAGGTCATTTAGCAAGAAAAAGCGACCCAAAACCAGGACCAATTACTCTTTGGAAAGGGTGGAGACGTCTCTTTGATCTAGCAGAAGGATGGCGACTTGCTCACGAACCTCATATTTGTGGGTAATAGTAAGGTTTCTAAGGGAGGGAGTAGTAGTAATACTGCTTCCTTACCTGACCAGTTTGCTCGTGATAAAGGTTTTGAGAAACGCGCTCAATACTATGCTGCTAAAGCTTATTCAAGTCAAGCTCACAAAGGTGATCAAGATCTTAAAGGAGTTATTTTTATTGCTATCGCCGATTTTATCTTATTTCCTAACAAGCTGGCTTACAAATCTGATCACGTTACTTTTGATAAAATTACCTATGAACATGATCTCAAAGATTTTAGTTGCACTTTCATCGAACTACCAAAGTTTAATAAGACAAAAGAAGATCAGCTTTCAAATATTGTTGAAAAATGGATTTATTTTTTTAGTGCGACCCTGAAAGTCGTGGTTTTGTGGTGGTTAAATTCCACTTTCCCTAGACATCGGGGATAATGTATATCTCACATTTTAAAGGGTGGCAACCTTTGGGGTGCAAGCATGAGATAAAAGCAGGTAACACTAAACCTCATGGTGAATCCCTGCAAACAGAGTTAGATATGATTACGAGAGGAACCTATGTTTGAATTGTCGTCAAAGCATAGTATGCGAAAAGAGGTTGAACTACGCATAGACCAAAATGGTACGAAGCAAAAGGGGAACTAAAGATTGAAGACTTTAGTTATTGATGTTCCCAGCTTCCGGCAAATAGTAGGAATCTAAGTTTAACGTGAAACGAAGCTATGGAACGGAGTAACCACATAAAAGCTCTTATATTCATTAAATATAAGTAGGTAGCCAACCACAAGCTGCTATGTGGAAGAAGAAGCTAATGCCCAAAGTAATATCTGGGATATGCAGACGTAAACACTTTAATTTGGAAGGTAAAGTGGTGAATAGTAGTGAATATGTTATGGACCAGCAAAAAGCTAGGTATGAATGGAATGGAATTCCTTGGCGAAAGCTGAAGAAATCTTCATTTAAGCTACAAAAACGAATTTACCAAGCTTCTAAATGTAATGACATCAAAAAGATGCATAATCTTCAAAAATTATTGCTCAAATCAACAAGTGCAAAAACACTCGCTGTTAGGAAAGTAACACAGGACAATAGGGGGAAGAAGACTGCAGGTATTGATGGAAAGGCTAATCTTAATCAAAAAGAAAGATTACAACTATCATATTCTTTAGATATAAAAGAAAAAGCAAAGCCATCAAGACGCGTCTGAATCCCAAAACCTGGTAAGCCATCGGAGCATCGCCCGCTTGGTATACCTACTATATCACAAACACTTGTAAAAATGGCTTTAGAACCAGAATGGGAGGCAAAACTTGAGCCAAACACTTATGGTTTTAGACCTGGTAGATCATGTCATGATGCAATTGAAGCCATATTTGATGTGCTAAAACAGAAAACAGCATATGTATTAGATGCTGATATTTCTGGATGTTTTGACAATATTAACCATAATAAACTGCTTGAAAACCACACCAACGTTAAAGAAAATCATAAGAAGATGGTTAAGGGCAGGCGTTATGGAAGATGGAAAGTTTCAATCCACAAAACGTGGTACAATTCAAGGAGGGACGATCTCACCGTTGCTAGCTTGTGTTGCATTACACGGATTAGAGCAACATATCAAAAAAGCATTAACAAACGAACTTTTTCAATGCATGAAAAGAAAATGTGGTAGGATATCGCATAAAAATGCGCAAAAGTCTATTAGTGTAATTTTCTACTGTGATGATTTTGTCGTCATACATGAAAGTGAAGAAATTATTCTTAGGGCAAAAGTTCTAGTTGAAGAATGGTTAGAAACCATTGGACTAAAATTAAAGCCCTCTAAAACAAGAATTTCTCATACATTAAGAACCATTGACGAAACAAAACCAGGATTTGATTTTCTTGGATTTTCAATAAGACAATATCCAACAAAAGAAAGTAAAAAAGGTTACACATTATTAATAAAACCAAGTCGTAATTCTATAAAGCAGCATACATTTGCTATTAAACATAAACTTAGAGAAATGCGTGGGGCGCCACAGGAAGTAATAATAAGGAATCTCAATCCAATAAACAGAGGATGGAGTCAATATTACTCTTCGGTAGTTTCATGTAAAATCTTTAGCTCATTGGATAATACTATACATAGAAAGCTCTGGAAGTGGGCAGTCTTTAGGCACCCAAACAAAGGGAAATGCTGGATAAAAAGAAAATACTTTAAAAAGTATAATAACGATAACTGGCGTTTTATGACAAGTAACAAGATACATCTTATTATACACAGCGATCATGATATTAAACGACATATCAAAGTGCAAAAAACCAGATCTCCATATGATGGTGATTGGGTTTATTGGGGTAAACGTCTGAGAAAAATACCAGATAAGCCATTAAGAGTAATAAAACTATTGAAGTTACAACAAAGTAAATGTGATAATTGTAGACTATGGTTTAAAAGTGATGATACAATAGAAATACATCACAAAGACCGGAATAGACGAAACAACATGATCAAAAACTTATCTTTGTTACATGGACATTGTCACGATGAATTACACAGGAGGTGTGCATGAAAAGCACCAAATTGGAGAGAAGCCGTATGAGGCGCAAAGTCTCACGTACGGTTTTGAAGTCGAGTGAGGAGGGGCGACCTTCTTCACTTAGACAACAATATGCAGATGAAACTACGGAAGAAGACTTAAGGAAAATAGCAGAAAAAGCACCAATAATAAAGTTAGCCTACGATGAATTAGACAGGTTTAGCTGGAATGAAAAAGATTTAGTAGCATATGAAGAAAGAATAATGGATCTGCGGAAAGAAGAAGGCATCCTCGCTAAAAAACTTGATGAGGGAAAGATTGAAGTAGCAAAAAACCTACTTAAGGCTGACATCTCTATTGATATTATCTCTCAGACAACCGGCCTTTCTCAAGCTGAGATTAAACGACTTCAGGAAGAAATCACCTAAAAGGCTAATGATCAACGAAAAAATTGTAAGAGAGAACTTAAAAAAAGTCATAGAGCAAAAAAGCGGTAAAGATGTGATCGCTCTTGGCATAATATCCTCAATTATTATTAAAGGTCAAGATGTTGGTTTTGTGCTTGAAGTTGCCGGTAACACGCAAGCAAATGAAGAATTAAGAAGAAATTGTGAGCAAGCTGTTAAAGCTATACCGGGGGTGACAAAAGTGACCGTGGTTGCTACTTGTCAAAAACAAACTGGGCAACAAAAAGCTAAATTACATATCGAAGGAGTGAAAAATATAATCGTTGTGGCCTCTGGTAAAGGCGGTGTGGGCAAGTCCACAGTTGCGCTAAATCTTGCTCTCTCATTAGCAAAGTTAAAACACAAAGTTGCGCTGGTTGATGCAGATATATATGGTCCTTCAATTCCTAAAATGCTTGGCGCTGAAAAATTAAAGCCAGAAATACAGGATAGTAAAGCAATGCCTATAGAAAAGTATGGACTGCATACTATTTCAATTGGCTATTTTATCGATAAAGATCGTGCAGCAATATGGCGCGGACCTATGATTACAAAAGCACTTTATAGTCTGCTAATGGGAACAAAATGGTCCGATATAGAGTATTTGATAATTGATACACCACCTGGAACTGGCGATGTGCATTTAAGTCTTATGGAAAATTTTAACTTAACTGGGGCGATAATAGTTTCAACTCCACAGGAGCTCTCTTTAATCGATGCTCGCAAAATTTATGATATGTTTACAAAGCTCAGCGTACCGGTTATTGGCATTGTAGAAAATATGAGTTATTTCATTCAAAGCGGCTCAAAAATATACATATTTGGAAAAGACGGTGCAAAAAAAATGTCTGAGGAGCTGGGCATCAAACTTCTAGGCAGAGTTCCTCTAGATCCACAAATATGCCATGCTTCTGATTGCGGAAATCCTTTAATGTTAAGTGAGGATTTGGCAGAGATTTATGAAGACATTGCTCAAAGTATAGTTAAACAATAGAATAAGCGTGAGAAACATGCGAATCAAAGTCCTCTTTTGTTAGTTACAAAATAGACTGCTTGCATAACTATTATTTACATGAAAAATTAGCAGCTTTTGTCATTCCAGCGCGTGACGCTGGAATCCAGAAAAAAAGAAGAATGGATCCCAGTGGGCTTTGTTGCATCACACTTTATGAGATGGTGATTTATGGTAAATTCATGTAACTATCTCAAATTTAGCCATACCAATATCAGTGAATTTATTAAGCAAATAGCATTTGATTAGCAGTTCTTTTTCTCGATTTATCTCAGATTTATTCCTAAAACTAAATCCGAATGTTTGTTTCAGTCGCGAGAAAAAACTTTCTATATAAGATCTTTTTCCATAACTCATCTCTTTTTTCCACTTCTTTATACCATCTTCATCATATGACTTTATGAGCTTGACTGCAGAATTTCTCTCAGCCATACTTTGGATGCTCTGCTGCGTTGTTTTTCGGAGGAATTTTCGTTTTTATACCATATTGATTACACAGCTTATAGAGCTTTTCTCTGTCATATGCCCTATCTGCATATAGTACTTTTATGACATACTGAAAATCGACTTCTTTTAGCAAATCACAAGCTCCATAGTGATCAGCCATTACTGTATTTTACAGCTATGGCTTTTTTGCTGTTTGTATTCAACATTACATGCAATTTTCTTGTCTGTTCATAGCTGCGATACTTTCTATCTTCGCTATTTTCTTTGCTATGACCAGGAGTGTTGTTGTATATACTAATTCCTGTACTATCTATAGCAATTTCGATATCTTCCATATTATTTTCTGCAATCATTTATCTTAATATTAAGTTTCTTAAACCTTCTTGATGATTGTGAATAGCTGATAACTTGCAAATTTTTCCCAATTTGCTCAAGGTATCCTGCTATAAACCCAACTGTTTGCCTCAGGCCTATTCTAAATAAACAAGTTATTATGTGCACCAAAATTACAACTTTATCACTATAAATATTGTTGCCACCTGGTATTTTTGGACCATTCTCGTACCACTTTTCTATGGCGTCATTGATATAACAAAAAATGCTTCCTCTTTCTTGGAGAAATTTGTTATATTCATGGCAGTTACTGACTCTCATTTTTTGTGGCATATTTTTTCTTCAACAGTTAAATGGCTATTTATAATGAATTTTGTCAGTAACTGCCAGTTCTTTTCACTTGAGCGATGCAACAAAGCCCACTGGGATCCAGGAATTTTATTAAGTTGGCAAGCATAAAAATAGCTGTTTTTTGTTAAAATACAATGTTTTGATGATTATGGAAATACTGGATTCCAGTGTCAAGCACTGGAATGACGCCTTTATGTTTGAGGCAAAACCGGCCATAGCATTTAACACACTGCCTTCGCAAAATGTTCGTACAGTTGTTCGTTACGTGCTGGAATGACAAGGTGGAGTGTCTTTAGATGTCATCCAAGTAGCTGACACTGGGATCTAAAAAATTTAATTTATATATAAAGTTTGTTTAAACTATTTTCAAAACAGATAAAATATAATTTTACAATTAGCGTAAATAAAATGAATTATGATGTAATCATTTCAGGTGGTGGGTTACTTGGTCTTATTACTGCCATTGGCCTCAGTTGTGACTTTGTGTCTGTAGCTGTGATTGAAAAAAATAGTCTACCACGTGTAGTAGATGATAATCGAGCATTTGCTATTTCTCAAGGCTCGAAAAAAATATTGGAAAAGTTAGGGATTTGGCAGTTTGTGGAAAGTGAAGCTGAGCCAATACTTGATATATGCATATTAGATGCGGTTACTGTGCATTACAATCATAAAATGGTTAGCGAAGAGCCAATGGGTTATGTTATCAACAATGCTACTATATGGAATGGAATCAACAATAATTTTCTAAATAAACTGAATATATACTCTCCACATTCCTATAAAACAATTGCTTGTGATTCAGGATATGTGGAAGTGATTCTTGATAATAACCAGGAATTAATATCATCGCTACTTATCTGCGCTGAAGGCAAAAACTCTAAATTACCAGAGTTATTTTCTATACCGACAGTGAAATTTGACTATAAACAAAGTAGCATAGTATTTAATGTAAAGCATGAACTGCATCACCAAAACTCAGCTGTGGAGCGTTTTTTCCCTGGCGGTCCATTTGCAATTCTACCGATGAAGGGTGGCTATACTTCTTCGATAGTTTGGACAGAAAAATCTGAAATTTCAAAAATGCTAATGGATCTGTCTGAAGAAGAATTTATTATAGAGCTTAAAAAAAGATTTGGTTCTTATTTAGGAGAGATAAAATTAGAGGGTGAAAGAAAACTTTATCCTTTAAGTTTTGCTTTCGCAAAAAAGTTATATAAGGGTAGAGTTTTACTTATCGGCGATGCAGCACATTCAATTCATCCAGTTGCAGGTCAAGGGCTTAATCTTGGAATTAGAGATGTAGAAAGTGTTATAAAGCACGTAGTTGCTGCAAAAGCGGCTGGTACTGATGTTGGCAGTAGTTATTTATTAAAGAAAATTTCACGTAACAGATACTTTGATAATTTTACAATGGCGCTTGCAACTGATGGATTAAATAGGATGTCTTCCAACAGAATATTCTGCGCTAAAGCACTAAGAAATCTTGGCTTGATTGCAGTTGAAAATTCAAATTTCCTCAAAAAACGCTTCATTCGGCATGCTATGGGGTTTATATAAACCACTATTTTATAGTTAATGCAAGTCAGGTTTCCCACGTCATACCGCCGCGGTATCTTGGCCGCTAACACGTAGCGGGATGACGAATGTATCTGTTTAGCAGTTGTGTTAAAAGTCAATAGAAAAATTGATGTAGCTGTGGATAAGTACTTTTATCTGTATAAACGTGCTTATCCACAGCTATACTGGCTCTTAGATAGAAACAGACAGAGAGTTATATTCCTCAGTAAAAACCCTGTCATCTCTGACTAAAGAGTTAGCAAGAATAAGCAATTTCCTCATGGCAGCAGTGGAAGCAATTTTATATGGCTTTTTATATTGACTATATAATCTAGTAAAGAAAGGTTTGATATAGGAATTAGGGGGGAGGGGGGATGTATGGTCCCAGAGTGTGATGGTATGATAAAATATGAGAAAACAATACCATCAAAGGAGGAATTATGGGACAAATATTACATGGGTGCGCCAAAACAACAGAGACAATTCGTAGAGCAATACAAAACAGTAAAGAGAGCATAGCAAAACTCTCCAGGTACTATAACCTTAATCCAAAAACTATCATTAAATGGAGAAAACGGTCTTTTGCCAAAGACGCTGATATGGGTCCGAAGCATGCAAGATCAACTGTTTTAACTTTAGAAGAGGAGGCTGTAATTGTTGCATTTCGTAAGCATACTCTATTGCCATTAGATGATTGTCTCTACGCTTTGCAAACCTCAATCCCACACTTGACTCGCTCTAGTCTACATCGTTGCTTACAGAGGCACAGCATTAGCAGACTACCAGATGTTGATGGCGAAGTTAAACCAAAAAAGAAATTCAAACAATATCCTATAGGCTATTTCCATATTGATATTGCAGAAGTCAGAACAGAAGAAGGAAAGTTATATTTGTTTGTTGCAATAGATAGAACATCCAAATTTACGTATGTTGAGTTGCATAAAAGTGCTACAAAACCTATAGCTGCTGAGTTTCTACGTAATTTGATTAAAATTTTACCATATAAAATCCACACTATTTTGACAGATAACAGTGTACAATTTACCAACCAAAAACGCCATAAATACGCTTTTCAACATATATTTGATAGAGCTTGTGAAGAAAATGACATTGAACACCGTCTAACAAAAGTTAGCCATCCTTGGACAAATGGGCAAGTTGAGCGTATGAACAAAACTTTAAAGAATGCCACTGTTAAGAAGTATTACTATCAGTCTCACCAGCAACTCAAAGAGCATCTCTATGACTTTGTTATGGCCTACAATTATGCTAAAAGACTCAAAACTCTTAAGGGTCTTACACCTTTTGAGTTTATATCTTTACAGTGGACAAAATCTCCTGAATTGTTCATACTAAATCCACACCATCACACTCTGGGACCATACACTCCCTGTGTTTCGTAATATTATACAGTCAAATTGATAAAAGCTGTATTATCTCCTTGCAGCATTAAGTGTATATTTTTTGCTATTTTTTCCACTAAGGGAGTAACATTATCAAAATTTGAAAATTTTGATAACACATAATCTGCTAAGCTTCTTTGATCTTCAGGTCTACCCACTCCAAATCTCAAGCGCCAATAATCGTTGCTAATAAAACTATCTATGGATTTAAGTCCATTATGTCCAGCAGAACTACCACCTTTCTTTACTTTTATTCTTCCAAGTTCCAAATCAGCGTCATCGTGTATGACAACGATATTATCTAGCGATAATTTGTAAAAGTTTCGTATTTTTGCAACAGAAATGCCTGAATTATTCATAAATGAATAAGGCTTTATTAACATGACTTTATTATCATTAATTACGCCAGAGGTTATTAGATAATCGGCTTTTTTAGAGAACGACTGGAAATTCCAATATTTGCAGATTGCATCAACGGTGATGAAGCCGATATTATGATGAGTTAGCTCATATTGACTGCCAGGATTACCAAGCCCAACTATCAGGTGCACTATTCCTCTGTTTCTGCTTGAGGTTCTTCAACGTCACTATCGGCAGCAGAAATTGTAACAATGGTAAAATTTTCTTCTTCATGAGCTACAAATTTAACACCTTCTGGTAATTTTACATCATTGATATGTATAGATTGGCCAATCATTTTGCCGGATAAATCAACCTCTATAACCTGAGGTATTTTATCAGGAGAGCATTTAACAGCAATAGAACGACACAAAACATTAAGCACTCCACCTAACTTGATCCCTGGAGCTTTACTTTCATTCACAAATGATAGAGGTATGTCTATTTTAATTTCGCTGCCTTTATTAACAAATTGAAAATCAACATGTTGCACAGTATCCTTTACTACATGCAATTGGATATCGCGAACAAGAGCATATTCCTTTTTGCCCGAAATATTCAGCTCTATCAAATGTGCAGAAAGAGAACCTGATTTATATTGCTTCGTGAATTCCTTTGCAGACAATGTCAAATTTACATTATTATGGCCCTTTCCATATATGATTCCAGGGATGTTTCCTTTCTTCCTTAGAGAATGCATCGCTTTTGTTTTTGTTATATCACGTAACTCTGCATTAATTGTTACTATTTCCTGTTGCGTCATCGGTTACTCCTGTTTAGCTAATCCTTTTAATATAATTTAATAATAATATAACATAAAAATATTTATTTCAAACTTCATTCTTTCATACTAATTGTTTGTGAAAGGATTTATTTGGATATATATTTAAGCTTATTTAACAAGAACTATGGGCATTGACGATAAAGTAGTTTTTAGGATTTATAGACCAACAAGAACTGCAACACAATCTGGTTTAGGTAATACAAATTTCTGGCACCTAAAAATTGAATCTGGCTCTTACTACATTGAACCTTTGATGGGGTGGGTTGGCTCAAAAGATCCAAAAAAACAGATTGTATTAAAGTTTGATTCTCTTGAAAAAGCAGTATTCTACGCAAAAAAAACGCAACGTTAAATACATAATTGAGATGGTGCGACCTGAAAGTCTTCGGTCATATTGTTTAAAAGGAGAGGAATTCATTCAGAAAGAAACTGAAAGGATTCTAAAACTTATTAAACCAGATGTTTTGCCATCTGAGTCTACGCATCAGTGCGAATCGGGCAACCGGTTGGTGCCAAGCGATGCGGACAATGAACCTCCTCTTGAAAAAGAAGATGCTCAATCGTGAGAGGAGCATAAACTACAAGCATCATGTGGTTGGAGAGCTAGGCTAGTGGTATGGTGAACGTAAGTGAAACTTCAAAGTATCGTAATTATGAAGGAGCTAAAGATGCTGATAAGCTCTAACCAAAAAGGTAATGTGACATTTCTCATTTCTAGATGTACGCAAATCACCGGTATAGAGAAGTCACCTAACCCACTGTTGTATGACAGAAGGAACAGGGTAAGCCTGTATTTTCGCCTACATGGCAAGCAAACCGCAAGGAATGCTGACGGAAGTGCAGGTAAAGGAGAATGGAGAAAGCGAATGCCATTTTGTAACGAAATGGATAGAATTTGTAACATTAATTCGCGTGAAAACGAGCAGACTTCCGTTTGGTCCCTCGTGACAAGAAACTTTGTTAACCACTTAAGGTAGGAAAGCAGATGATTACAAGTAAACCTGTAAGTGCATCTACCGAAAGCTTTGAAGCATGGAAGCAGTTGCCATGGAAGAAATGCCAGAAAGTTATTGTGAGGCTACAAAGACGTATTGTTAAGGCTGTCCAAGAAGGAAGATGGGGTAAGGTAAAAACTTTACAACATCTTCTCACACGCTCTTTTAGCGGAAAAGCTTTGGCTGTTAAGAGAGTAACTGAAAACCAAGGAAAAAACACAGCGGGTGTAGATCGTCAACTATGGTCAACTTGCAATGCTAAATTTCAAGGAATAAAGCAGTTAAAGCAAAGAGGATATAAACCTTCTCCGCTAAAACGGATTTATATCAGTAAATCTAATGGCAAAAGAAGACCTCTTGGAATACCATCGATAAAAGATAGAGCCATGCAAGCATTATATCTGTTTGCTCTGGAACCGATAGCTGAAACAATCAGTGATCGTCACTCCTATGGCTTTAGGCCTAAAAGATCCTGTGCAGATGCTACAGTAGCTTGTCATTTGTTACTGGCAAGTCGTAATCAACTACAATGGATACTTGAAGGTGATATCAAAGGATGCTTTGACAACATTAATCATGAATGGCTTATGAAGCATATTCCTATGGAGAAGAAAATTCTGCATAGTTGGTTAAAAGCTGGCTTCCTAGAATCGAAACTCTGTATCCCACAACTGCAGGTACCCCGCAAGGTGGTATAATTTCTCCAATACTAGCCAATTTAGCCTTAAACGGACTTGAAAAGTTATTGGAAAGTCGATTTGGTAAACTCGGCAGTAGAAGAAGAAACAAAATCAGAAGTGGAGTGAACGTAATCAGATACGCAGACGACTTTATTATTTCAGGTTTCACACATGAAGTACTGGAAAATGAAGTTAAGCCTTTAGTATCATCTTTTCTTCATGAGCGAGGTTTAATTCTTTCAGAAGAAAAGACAAAGATTACATCTATCACAACAGGGTTTGACTTTCTTGGTTGTAATGTACGTAGATATAATAAGAAGTTAATTATTAAACCTTCGAAAGAAAGTATTAAAAGACTTCTTAATAAAGCACGTACATTGATAAAAGCAAATATAGCGAACACTCAGGCTATAGTAATTAAGTCACTCAACTCTCTACTGAGAGGATGGGGAAATTACTATCACCATGTGTGTGCTAAAAAAGCGTTTAGAAAGGTCGACAATGAAATTTGGCATAGTTTATGGAAATGGGCAAAGAAAAGACATCCTCGTAAAGGATTACGTTGGATAAAGAATCGTTACTTCAAAGTAATGGGTCAACGCCGATGGGTCTTTGCTGCACCCATATGCAAGAACAAACCAAAAGAGATACGGTATTTAAGACTGCTTAAGCTGATTGATATACCTATCAGACGACATGTTAAAATCAGAGCGGATGCAAATCCCCTTGACTTAAAATGGAAAAAGTATTTTGATGAGAGAGTGAAACGAACAAGAATGTTAGCAAGCTCTTTCTCAAGAGAAGGTTCTCTACTGTTGGTGTCACCATTAAGAATGATGTTTCCTGAGGAATCATGAAGGACAAGCCGGTTCTAGAAAAGAAGAACTTAGATAAGGGGCTCAAGCGTAGTGTGGGGAAACCTGCACGCTGCGTTTCTAAGGGAGGGGGTAGTAGTAATACTGCTCCCTTACCTGACCAGTTTACTAAGACTAAAGGCTTCGAAAAACGTGCTCAATATTATGCTGCCAAAGCCTACTCAAGTCAAGCTGATCAAGGTGATGATTATCATAACCTCAAAGAAATTATCTTTATTGCTGTTGCTGATTGTATTATTTTTCCAGATAAGGCTGAGTACAAATCTAATCATGTCATCTTAGATCAAAATAGCTTTGAACATGACTTAAAGGATTTTTACTTTGTATTCATAGAACTACCTAAATTTACAAAGACAAAAGAAGACCAATTGGAGAGTATAGTTGAAAAATGGTGTTACTTTTTTCGATATGCAGCAGAAACAAACGAAGAAGACCTAGATAAAATAGTTGGTAGTGACGTAATAATAAAACGAGCTTATGAAGAGATGAATAAGTTTAATTGGTCAGAAGAAGAGTTACTAGCATATGAACAAATGAAAAAACGCATAATGGATGAGATTGCTGCTTTAGCTCAAAAATTTGATGAGGGTCTTAGGATTGGAGAACAAAGAGGCATCCAAATTGGCCGTGAAAAAGGTAAAATTGAAGGTAAAATTGAAGTTGCAAAAAACTCACTTAAGGCCGATGTCTCTATTGATGTTATCGCTGAAATAACCGACCTTTCTTTAGATGAGATCGAAAAGTTAAGAGACTAACTTAGCTTTATCCTTAGTCAAATGACCTTGAATAGAAGTATTACTTAAATAACTTTTAGGCTCTAAAGGGAATGTTCAAAAAAGCATACGCGTCAAGTTAAGAAGAAGTGAGGTAAAGAAAAGAAAAAGAAGATATAAGTTCTCTTAAATTTAACAAAGAAAACGGAGAACTTATACAATGAAAAGAATAATTTGCATCTCAAAAAAGCTCAAAGAATTTTTTAATGAAAAAGCAGATAAAATCTCAGCTACAACAGGGTTCATAAAAAGAAAGAGGAAGCTAAAAGGCTCGTCGTTCATAAAAGCCATCGTTTTGGGTAATATAGGGGTTGATAATTGTAGTATAGAGACAATGTGTCAATTATTGAATGAAGACTCGATAAATATAACAAAACAAGTTTAGATTTACCAAGGAAGCAGTGGAATTCATGAAAAGAATGTATTTTAACGTTACTTAAAAATACCTTACAAGTTGATTGCAGAATCTTGAAGCACTTTGGAGGTGTTAAATTATTAGACAGCAGCTATACCTAACAGTATGGAAGACATATATAAAGGTTATGGTACCAGCTACAGTGGTTATGAAAGCAGTACTAAGTCTGGAATAAAGTTACAATTAGTTTCTGACTACCTAAACCAGACATTAGACCAGCTTAATATAACTGAAGGAATAAGGTCAGATCAGGGTTATAGAAGCCATTTAAGCAATATATCGAGCAACGATTTACTAATATCTAATTTGGGTTATTTCGTGCCAAGTTCTTTTGAGCAGAGCAGGAGCTTATTTTATCAGTCGTTGATACAAATATATATGATATAGAGACAAGTCAAAAAATAGATTTACTAGAACATTTGGGAGATCGATCTTTTCTAGAACAGGAGGTATTGTTAGGAAAAGAGACAAGGGTTAAAGTGAGAATTATATTTAAAAAACTAACTGAATATGGCTAGAAGAAGAAAGGCTAATAGGTTAGCAAGATCACATGGATACACATCTTCTCAAAAGAACCAAAAGTTACTAAATTGGTCGATATTTATAACTAATGTTCCAAAAAGTAAGATTAATGCTGAGCAAATACTAGTAGTTTACCGAATAAGATGGCAAATTGAATTATTGTTCAAATTATATAAGAGTAATATAAGGCTTGATAAGCTGAGAGGAAAGCCATACAGAGTATTATGTGAGCTATATGCCAAATTGTGTGCAATTCTTATATTTCATGGGATAGTGGGTTGCACAGAACTGAAAAAAAATACGGAGCTTAGCTTAACAAAGGCATTTATTGTCCCAAATTTGGGAGAAAAACCCTGGACTTGAAGTCCATCCTTTCAAGAATATAATTTTAAGGTAAAAAATTTGAAAGAATGTGGAATATTATAGAAAAAGCAGTCACTCTGTATATGAATGTACATACCACATAGTGTGGATAACAAAATATCGATATCCAGTATTAGTTGGAGATATTGGGCAGAAAACTAAAGAAGTTGTACAAGAAGTATGTGCAAATAATCAGGTAGAAATTATCAGAGGTAGAGTTGCGTCAAGTCATGTACATGTATACGTTTCTGTACCCTCATACTTAAGTATTAGTAAGTTAGTGCAGTTAATAAAAGGAAAAAGTTCCAGAAAAATCCAGCAAAACTTTCCAGAGTTGAGAAAAAGATACTGGGGAAAACACTTATGGGCAGTAGGCTACTTTGTCAGGACTAGCGGAAACGTAACTGATGAAATGATAAAAAATTATATTGAAAATCACTCTAAAAAAGAAGATAAATTTGGTGACTTTCAAGTCGAAAGTTAGCATTCTATGCTCTCTCTCAATCTTTGGATTTTAATCCATAGTGGTTGAATTAAGTTTTCAAACTGATAAATGATGTTGATCTTTATTTACCTTGAAATTCCATTTTTACTATAGACTTGCTGCAAAAGTGTAAAAGATGGTAAAGTATGAAAAAGAGAAATAAAAAGTGAGGGAAAATGAGTCTGAATTACCATAAAGCAAGTAAACACCCGAGAAATTTTCGAGATGTAACGGGATTGAAAATAGAAGAATTCGAAAAAATCTTGGAAAAATTCGTCCAGAGTCATCTGCAAGTGCTTTCTGCAAAGAAATTCGAATCACTACGTGCTTACTCACGTTCTCATAGAGAAGGTTATTTTGAGGGTAGGTTCTCAGAACAAATGGGTAACGTTAGGAACTTACATCAATTTGCAGATGAATTGATGAATGCTGAGCCTAATTTTGGTAATGATGGTAATGTGAATGGTGAGTACAGGGCTAGGTATGGAGTTTTATTTAATGAGATTTCTCGTCTGTTGTCTCCGTTATTAAATGGAAACCGTCTACTCGTGAATAATGAAGCTAAATTTCAGGCTTTGTTGCGTGGGATATTTCAAAGTTGCGATAATCCTGCCAAGGTAATTATTGAGTTCCAGCTACAGAGAGGAAGGAAAATAGACCTAGTATTATCGCAATCTGCAGAAAATGGCGACACTCACCCAATTGGAGTAGAATTAAAGTATGCTAGGACTGCAGAACAAGTTGAACGAAAAAGAGTGGAGGCAGATAGACAGTTAGGTGAATATGAATCTTGCGGAGGATGCAAGCGTATTACTGGGGGAGATGCGATGGTTTTGTTATACGCTATATTAAATGCTGTAGGGCAAAGACAGAATCTGATATCAATTGGTGGTCTTCGTGAAACACGTGAATTTTCTAGATAATTTTGTAACTAATAAAAGCACTAGAGATAAGGTTGTTTATGGATAGAATGTATATATCAAGCTCTAGGGTGCGTTTGGGTAAGATTGGAAAAAAAGCAAATTCTTCGAGCAAAAAAATTAGATTTGTGTTTTCTTAAGTTCAAATTAACTTCATAAAGTTTGTATAATTTATTGTCAGAGTTTTTTTTATTCTCTTTTTACTGTATAACTTTGAGTTTTCGTAGTTAAACTAGAAATTTTAGTCTAATGCTTTAAATTTTTTCAGAGAAGGTAAAAACACATTTTTAAGCTAGGTGGTAATTTTTAGGATATCTGTATAGTCAGGCTTATAACAGACCTTAAAGCTCAAATAAAAGCTATTCTTAAATCACCGTAGAAGAAAGAAATTTTTTCAAAAAAACTGTTAACGCAAAGAGGAGACGAAGATTTAAATTTTGGGTTTTATGTCTCCATGTTGATGGGCAAAACTAGAGCTGTACCTTTTAACGTTTATACTCTGGCTTTAAAAAATAGTGCCTTTTACCCCAAACTTTTATTTATTAAAAAACTGTAGTTGCAAAGAAAATTTCTGAAACCTAAAGAACAAATAGATTTTTTTATGATTTCTTTACCTTTACAAGATTCAGCCCTAAGTTTTTACACTTTTTTGATCAAGACTTTTCTTTTCTTCTACCAATTTATCAAAGTCTGACTTGTATGACTTATCCTGTGTTTTTCTAAACACCTCATATTCTTTTGTAGCTAGGGCAATTGCTACTTCATGAGAGGTTTTGCCATAATTCTGTAATATATCTTGCTCATTAAATCTTAAAAATGCATCAAGTTTCTCTTTCCAATCCTTCATATACATTACTTTACCCCTGGTAGCTTGAAACTCTGCGTAATCTATATACATATTTACTATCCTGTTTAGCTGAGAGCCTGTCTTAAAAAGAAATGAGAAAGAGAATATGATGAGATAAGTAAAAAATAGGAGGGTAAGGTGTATCCAAGTGATATAAGTGACAAAGAATGGGAAATTTTGGAGCCAAGTGTTGCACAAGGTGCAGTAGGACTGCTAAGAAAGCACAATATTAGAACAATTATTAATGCAATAAGATACATAATGAAAGGTGGTTGCCAGTGGAGAATGCTGCCAAAAGATTTTCCGCCGTGGAAAACGGTGTATGATTATTTTCTCAGGTGGCGTAATAGTGGCAAATTGGAAGAAATACATGATATGTTAGTAAAAAAGGTAAGAAAAATGGTTGGCAAAAATGAAATACCTTCGGTAGGAATAATTGATAGTCAATCAGTGAAAACCACTCAAAAAGGGGATCCAGAGGATATGATGCTGGCAAGAAAATAAAGGGTAGAAAACGTCATATCATTGTGGATACAATAGGCCTGATTATTACAGCTGATGTTCATAGTGGAGGCATTCAAGATCGTGATGGTGCTCTAAATCCTTTTACTCAAGCTAAACGAAAAGCTCCAACGCTACAAAGGTTTCTCGCTGATCAGGGATATATTGGTAAATTGCAAAATTACTGTTTATTGAAAACATGATATGATTACTAAAAAAGCAGCTGATGCTGTAGGATTTCAAGTTATTCCTAAACGGTGGATTGTTGAAAGAACTTTTGCTTGGCTTTCCAATTTTAGACGTATGAGTAAGGATTATGAGCATTCTCCTCTTACTTCAAAAACTAATATCTCCTTTAATATGATTACCATTATGCTTGCTAAATTAGCTGCTTAGTTCCTTTCAAGACAGGTTCTAAGGGTAGAATATAATAAAAAAAACTGCCCGTCAAGCAGATTAATCCACCAACATGCCCTTATTCTGTAATTTCGCACTTCAGCAATGTACGATTTCCTCGCTTTTCACAAGATCTACAATAGCCATTGCAACTCTTAATCATAGTGATTTTAGGTAGGTTATTGAGAACCTTGATCTTTTAAGTTCTTGCCCTACCCACCTAACTTAACCCATGTTGAAACTCTGTCTAAACGTTCAATATCTGGAGAAGCTATAGAACTTGCAGGAAGTTGGCTTTGTGATGCTTTCTTATAATCTTCCGACAATTTTTGAACGTGGCAAGTGTTAAGCGAAGTTTTCGGTAAATCATCAGGCTGCTGAGATATACAGTAATTACGACCACTTAATCCTGCTCTCAATATCTCCAAATATTCATAAATATATTTTTCTGCAACCTCTTTATGTACACCTTTACCTAATCTTGCAATTTCTCCTTCCGCTCTTCTAATACTACTATCACCAAGAAACCCAAGTACTTTGTTTGACATACTATTTTGATCATCTCTATCACAAGCTCCGTCACCTTTTACGGCAGCTAGCACTCCCATTATTACATTAAGCGTTGAAAACACAACTGCTCCAGTATTGAATTGATCACCACGAATTCCAGTGCCAATAAAGTTACATCTCTTTAGAAGGTTGAATGATTCTCCTGTAGTTGAGTTTCTTGAGAAAAGTCGTCCCGCAATACCTTGCAATATATTTTTTTGCTCATTGTTAGTAGTATAAGAAGCGTTATCGTTAACGAATAGCTCTATTGGATCAACTATACCAAATGTTAAAGAGCTTATAAGCTCAAGATCCTTGCTAAAAGCGTTAGCGTGATGACATAACTTTGTAGATACAATTAATAAACACAATCGAACTGTATTCGCTAACACATTATCAATGTTGTCTCTTATAAAACTCTCATCCTTATTTAATAAACTTTGATAAAATTTACAGATTTTGTCTGCACCATCTTTTGAACTATTGCCACTATCATCAAACATATCGAGTGCTATTTTGAGATTTCCATCATTAGCAAGTGGTGCCACGATATTAGCAAAGAGTTCTAAGAAAAGAGGGGAGCAGATATACCCCATCTTGAGATCAAGATCCTTTTCATTTAGCTTTGGGAAGAATTTATCAAGTACCATACCTAGCCACACAATCCTTCCTACATCATAATTCTTATTAATACTTTCAAATACTTTCAACCTTCTGCAAATGTCCATTTGTTTTTTATCATTAGTTTTTAGCATTTTTTTCTCAGCTTCTAACTGCCATGCTTCTTTCTGTAACCTTTCTTGTTCCTCTTTTATCTTTTCAAACCTTGTCTTCCCGTTTGCAAAGTTATCAAAATACTTGAGTAAACTTTGAACGTCACCAAGATCGTACTGCAGCCCTTTATGGGCAATGCTGAGATTCTCAATTTTATGATTTATTGTGTTGTATAACCTCTCAAATTTAGTTTTACCTCCTTTTGTACCTTTCTGACCTACTGAATTTTTACCGATCCAACTTGCATTCGCATAACTCAATAGCTGTTCAAATATGTCCTGAGCTAACTTATTATTTTGTTCTTTACTTTTGCCCGTAGCGTACAGATCATCAATTTTATCCTTTATCTTATCTTTATCAGCACCATCTATTAACTTACAATTGTGCAAACTTTCTGTTATCTGCTTCATTCTGTCTTTCAGTAAATTCTGATCATCTGCTGAAAAATCCCCTATAATACTCTTTCTCAGATTGACTAAGGTATTTTTAATTTTAGCTAATCCTTCATGTTCACGAACAATGTTTTCTAACTTCACCCTGAGAGATACTATACGGCATTCTAAGATTGCTACATCCATATCATTACCATTTTCTGAGGTTGTATTACTATTGAGCTCATTAAACATATCCACATCCTTCTTGTTTTTACCCAAACGACTTTGCACTTCTTTTAACTCTGATTCAATGTATTTAAGTTGTTCTGTTTTTGTTCTCTCTTTGTATCCTTTTGTTATTTCCCTGTGTTCCACATTACCTTTGATTGCCTTTATTCCTATTAATTGATGTATTTTATTATACTGCTTTTGAAGATCTATCTTTTCTTTCTTCAAATCTTCCATTTCGCTCTCCTGTTTATCATGTACCTTCTGTAAAGCTGCTTCTTCCTTTTGAATCTTATTTTCTTCCCTGATAAGGCCAACTCTTTCTTTGAAAGTAAGCTTATCTTCTTTCTTTAAAACTTCTTCCACTTGTGACTTGTCAAGGGTAAATCTCCAATACCACAAACGTAATACCAAAGTACAAAATTTGATAATAATAACCTTTAAAAAATTACCTTCTATCTTCAGTTTGTTACTAACCTTATCTTTTTCTTCTTGTTTGCGCTGGATGTTACGTGAAGAGTTCTCATGTTTTTCCAACAGATCACCTATTTTGTTTTCAAGAATTTTAATTCTAAGCTCAATTTCACAATCACCTACTACTATTCCTCTTTGATCAAGTTGTTTTTTCAAAGCAGAAGTTGCAGACTTTAAAACCTGATAAAAGCATTTATTTGCTTCAACACTGTACCCACTGCGGTCATAAATTTCTTTACGCACACCTAAAATACACTCAAAAGCACCTTTAATCAGTGCATCGTATACTTCCTCATTAATAAACTTAATTTCTTCTTTGGGATACTTAGAATCAACAACTTTCTCGATCCCTTTAACTATCCTTTCAGCGTACTTCTTCGTATCAATCTTATGCTTCACTTCCTCAAGAGAGTCAAAGGGATCACCATCTATTAGCTGACCCTTTACTTTATCGCAACTCTTGATCTTTGCAGAATCAACATAAGATAACGATATAATAGGCCCATTCTTCCTACCTCCCCTACCTATGCACTGCTTCTTGTTTTCTGTATTATCCTCCACCGTCTCTCTCATAAGAACGTTATGCAGTACTTGATTGTTATAACCCGATTTCCTTTCCCAATTGAAATAATACCCAATAAGGCCTACCCTTGATAATTTATCGCCAGCGCATGCATCTTTACCCTTAGCCTCGCAGACAGATAACTTTTCACAAATTTTTCGTAAGCTCCTTAACGGATACTTTTCTTCACTTTGAAACTCTATTATAATTTCCCTGAACTTACTAATTAGCCCTCTCTCCTTTTCTTTTGCCTTGCATTCTTTACCATCATACACAAATTGACAGCCATCCTTATCCCCTCTTGCTTTCGCTTCCTCGCTCTGTAAACCTTCTAGTTTTCCTTCAGCTTCTTGTAATTGTTTCCTCATCTCCTTGACTGTTTCTTGATCCGCACCTTTCGCTTTTTCTATCCCCTTTTTTAATTTGTCTATTCTTTCTTTAAATGTGATATGTCTTCTCCTTGCTTCTCTAAACTTACTCTTAGCTGGCTCCAGTTCTTTTCTATCATATTCATTTGCCTCATCCTTTGCTTTCTTATACTCTTGATACAGTGTGTCACACTCCCCTTCTATTTTCGCCAACATTCCATCTACTTCATAGTGCTCTTTGAGGTATCTAAAAAAAGCACTTCTATTTTTCTCAAGAATATCTAGAATACCCTTACCAACACCAACGTTACTGAGCCTGGACACAAATATGGAACCCAAGTCAGGTGGCATCATTTTGTGAATTTCTTTGCTGAGATTATGATTATCTAGCAACTCATTTAACCTTTTCTCATCGCCGTTTTTTAATACCTTCCATACAGTCTCCATTGCTGATATTATACCGCATTCATATGAATAATTGTCAATATTTAGACCTTTAACATACTCCTCTATCTTTTTATGAGCTTCCTGATCATTAAGTTTTGCGATAGCCTTTTTAACTTTTTCTCTAAATAATTCCATATTTGAGAACCGTTGATTATCGAGCTCACTCAGCCTACCTTCGAATTTATCTTTATCTAGTTTATCCTGTGTTATGCACGATATGACATTGTTAATAATCCCATGCCCTACAGCAAATGTACCACTATCAACAATGCTACCCTTACAGTCAATGCCTCTGAGAACTCTATCAATTGCTTCTTCATTCTCTTTACCAAATTGACCTAAAAGTTTTTCCTTTACTGTACTGGTTGAATCACCTAACTTACTCTTGTAAAGAAATTCCCCTATTTTTGAACTTTCTTTCTCTTTCCACAAACACTCCTTCAACTGCTCCCGAGCTTGATCAGAATCCATGCAAGCAAGAGTCATTCTATTGCGTACACTCTGCATATTCCATATGGTGCACTTCCTTATCTCTTCCTCTATATTAGAACTGTCCTTCTTGGGGTTGTAATAATATTGATCATTTTCACGTCTTTCCAATAATTCATTATTATGGTATTCTACATACTTGCTAACAAAATCACTATCTTTTACATTATTACTAACTTTAACATCAATCCTCGCGCCAATACATGACTTAATTTTTTGCTGCAACGATTGACTTTCAATATGCGCTCTTCCATTTTTTTTCTTCCTCTTTTATGTAATCCCTCATCCAAATAGGAGGAGTTGCCGTTGTCATTACCAGGTTTATTTCTTTCCAATGTGCAAGCAATAGCAAAAGCTGGGTTATTTTATAATATGCTTCTCCCTTGTCTACCATGTCCTGCACTTCATCAAGCATTAAAAGTAAATTGCGGTCACTAAAAATACTTTCTCTGTATTCCTTGCCATCAATCGTATAGTAATCTTTATAGATCGTGATATTTCCACCAATTGTTATTTTTTTGTTTTTTAAATCTACCTTAAATTCCTTATCTTCCGCCTTTTCATCTTTCAGCAGCTTGGAAAATTTACTAAAACCCAATATTTCATTTGAGCTATTAAAGAAAGTCTCTAGACTTACCACATTGTATTTGCATTCTTTTTTGTAAGAATTATCACAGTTAATGTCACCTAGTTTTGATACGGCTCCTTTTTGCTCTTCATATTCTTGCTCCACCAAGTCAGCACAGGGATTAACCGAAACAACATCCATTCCACGTAATTTTGCTACAAGAGCAAACATGAGTTTTGTTATGGTTTTACCAGATCCTGTTGCTGTTGCAATTAATGCTAAATTCTTATCAAAACCATCTTCTAGTGCACTTACTTGTGATGGATATGGTAACTTTTCATTATCTCCACCTATGGTAAATTCTTCTCCACCTTTACCAAACTTTACTCCAAGTTTATATTTTTCTTCACCATCCACATTTTTCTTGCATACAAAAAACCTCACTTCTTTTTTAAGTAGAGCTGCTAATTCTTCATCTTGTTTCTGATCTTGAGCATTATCGTCTTGAACTGGTTTAATTTGTACGTCTGCAAATTTAATGTTGTATACACCATCTTTTTCACCAGATTCTATCTTAACTTCAGCCTTTACTCTATTAACGTCGATATTGAACACATCCAGAGGCTGAGATCCCTTTATTTTTTCTTCAATCTCCTCTAAAATCCCTTTAATAGTGCTATTACTACTCGCACCATTTAGAAATTCAACAGAGTGTTTTATTTGTGTTGTATCTTTCATTATTTTCTGATCCACAGTTTTTACTTTTACATTTTCTTCAAGATTTGTCATCACCACTACCCCAGTCATACTACCTACAAATCGAAACTTTCTTATATTGTACACAATATTTACGTTTTCGCAACTATAATTCCGTGTGCAAGGCCCTACTGTCACTTCAATAACTACGGAGCTAAAAATGCAGCAGAAAAACTAGATGACGTAAGGCAAGTCTCCTAAAGCTTTAAGAGCTTCTACTCCACTTAATTGCTCACTTGGTTCGCTTTCTTTTGAAGAAAAACGTTCGGTTACTTTATTTACCACAAATGCAGTGAAGGTTTCTAATTTTTTAATCGCAGACAGGGTAATAAGTTCAGCAGTAAAAATTTCTACTGGGAATACTATTGCTCCTATTGCTGTGCTTGCTAAAGCTATCGACCACTTTCCAAGCATGACATTAGGGAAAATAGCACTAACAGCAGCACCAAGACCAATTCCAACTGCTGTACCGATTACTGTCATAATACCTAATTTTATGAAAAATGTTTTACTATTTTGAAAGATTCTATCGAAGGCTTCGTCTTTCTCATTAGAATTATACGATGAGACTGCAGATGAGAACAAGATTGTAGACAGTGCTGGATACATAAAACCAATCATTCCTCCCATAATCAAAGGTGACGAACTAATAAAGCTCAACACAAATCCAGCAATATACAATGTTAAAATTGTTCTACAAACAGTAATAAGCGGAACAATTATCTTTTTGATCGAAGGTGATGAGCTGGTTTGCCTATCAATGACAATAGCTCTAATTAAGCCTAGCGCAAGATAAGCCAAAACTACCTTTAGGCTTGCTAAGCTTAGTACAAAACTAATAATCATCCCCATTAATTTTATTAAAATTAGCACAATACTGGCAATACCTCCCATCATACCACCAATTATTGCAAGAGCTACAACCTTATCCCAAATGTCTTTCATCACACTGCTTCATTTAATACCTGCACGGTATATTATATAACATTGTTACTCCAATATGCAAAGTTATTTGAGTACTACAGTGCTTTTAGGGAGACGTACAGTTCTAGGATAGCTTTGTTGCGTAGCTAGCTGTAACGTATTAAAGAGAAAAAACGAGGAGTATCAGTAGCTTAGCATTTACAACAAGAACGATCAGCGAATACCTAAATTTGATCAAAAGAAATTTTGCCACCATTCACTAATCCCGCTAAAATTTAAGAATTTCAATGCTTTAGCTGTATGGTTCCAGAGTGTGAAAAATATTTACATTCATGTAGAAAACATGGATTTCTCTAGCACCATAAAAAATTTAATCATTTACTTTTCCAAAAATCGTAAAAAGTACCTACCTTTGTGAGAACATTTTACATAAAAACAGGGTTGTAAAAATAAAGGTGTGAAATTTTTGTAACAAAGCTAGGCAAATTATTTCGTATGTAAATATGGTGAAAATAGGCTATTATAGCTGGTTTTGCGACGTAGCAAATTACTATAGAGAAAAGTTCACGCGGATCTAGCGGTAGACCAACGCATCCCAAGAAAAACACTTCTCACGCTCCTTGATTTCGAGCACTAAAAATAACTATATTATTTAGATTTTTAGTAATCTACACTAATGAGTTAATAATTAATCTGCTTAAAAAGGCAAAAGACAAAATAGAGTGAACCTACAGTAAAAAGAGAATAAAAAAAACTCTGACAATAAATTATACAAACTTTATGAAGTTAATTTGAACTTAAGAAAACACAAATCTAATTTTTTTGCTCGAAGAATTTGCTTTTTTTCCAATCTTACCCAAACGCACCCTAGAGCTTGATATATACATTCTATCCATAAACAACCTTATCTCTAGTGCTTTTATTAGTTACAAAATTATCTAGAAAATTCACGTGTTTCACGAAGACCACCAATTGATATCAGATTCTGTCTTTGCCCTACAGCATTTAATATAGCGTATAACAAAACCATCGCATCTCCCCCAGTAATACGCTTGCATCCTCCGCAAGATTCATATTCACCTAACTGTCTATCTGCCTCCACTCTTTTTCGTTCAACTTGTTCTGCAGTCCTAGCATACTTTAATTCTACTCCAATTGGGTGAGTGTCGCCATTTTCTGCAGATTGCGATAATACTAGGTCTATTTTCCTTCCTCTCTGTAGCTGGAACTCAATAATTACCTTGGCAGGATTATCGCAACTTTGAAATATCCCACGCAACAAAGCCTGAAATTTAGCTTCATTATTCACGAGTAGACGGTTTCCATTTAATAACGGAGACAACAGACGAGAAATCTCATTAAATAAAACTCCATACCTAGCCCTGTACTCACCATTCACATTACCATCATTACCAAAATTAGGCTCAGCATTCATCAATTCATCTGCAAATTGATGTAAGTTCCTAACGTTACCCATTTGTTCTGAGAACCTACCCTCAAAATAACCTTCTCTATGAGAACGTGAGTAAGCACGTAGTGATTCGAATTTCTTTGCAGAAAGCACTTGCAGATGACTCTGGACGAATTTTTCCAAGATTTTTTCGAATTCTTCTATTTTCAATCCCGTTACATCTCGAAAATTTCTCGGGTGTTTACTTGCTTTATGGTAATTCAGACTCATTTTCCCTCACTTTTTATTTCTCTTTTTCATACTTTACCATCTTTTACACTTTTGCAGCAAGTCTATAGTAAAAATGGAATTTCAAGGTAAATAAAGATCAACATCATTTATCAGTTTGAAAACTTAATTCAACCACTATGGATTAAAATCCAAAGATTGAGAGAGAGCATAGAATGCTAACTTTCGACTTGAAAGTCACCAAATTTATCTTCTTTTTTAGAGTGATTTTCAATATAATTTTTTATCATTTCATCAGTTACGTTTCCGCTAGTCCTGACAAAGTAGCCTACTGCCCATAAGTGTTTTCCCCAGTATCTTTTTCTCAACTCTGGAAAGTTTTGCTGGATTTTTCTGGAACTTTTTCCTTTTATTAACTGCACTAACTTACTAATACTTAAGTATGAGGGTACAGAAACGTATACATGTACATGACTTGACGCAACTCTACCTCTGATAATTTCTACCTGATTATTTGCACATACTTCTTGTACAACTTCTTTAGTTTTCTGCCCAATATCTCCAACTAATACTGGATATCGATATTTTGTTATCCACACTATGTGGTATGTACATTCATATACAGAGTGACTGCTTTTTCTATAATATTCCACATTCTTTCAAATTTTTTACCTTAAAATTATATTCTTGAAAGGATGGACTTCAAGTCCAGGGTTTTTCTCCCAAATTTGGGACAATAAATGCCTTTGTTAAGCTAAGCTCCGTATTTTTTTTCAGTTCTGTGCAACCCACTATCCCATGAAATATAAGAATTGCACACAATTTGGCATATAGCTCACATAATACTCTGTATGGCTTTCCTCTCAGCTTATCAAGCCTTATATTACTCTTATATAATTTGAACAATAATTCAATTTGCCATCTTATTCGGTAAACTACTAGTATTTGCTCAGCATTAATCTTACTTTTTGGAACATTAGTTATAAATATCGACCAATTTAGTAACTTTTGGTTCTTTTGAGAAGATGTGTATCCATGTGATCTTGCTAACCTATTAGCCTTTCTTCTTCTAGCCATATTCAGTTAGTTTTTTAAATATAATTCTCACTTTAACCCTTGTCTCTTTTCCTAACAATACCTCCTGTTCTAGAAAAGATCGATCTCCCAAATGTTCTAGTAAATCTATTTTTTGACTTGTCTCTATATCATATATATTTGTATCAACGACTGATAAAATAAGCTCCTGCTCTGCTCAAAAGAACTTGGCACGAAATAACCCAAATTAGATATTAGTAAATCGTTGCTCGATATATTGCTTAAATGGCTTCTATAACCCTGATCTGACCTTATTCCTTCAGTTATATTAAGCTGGTCTAATGTCTGGTTTAGGTAGTCAGAAACTAATTGTAACTTTATTCCAGACTTAGTACTGCTTTCATAACCACTGTAGCTGGTACCATAACCTTTATATATGTCTTCCATACTGTTAGGTATAGCTGCTGTCTAATAATTTAACACCTCCAAAGTGCTTCAAGATTCTGCAATCAACTTGTAAGGTATTTTTAAGTAACGTTAAAATACATTCTTTTCATGAATTCCACTGCTTCCTTGGTAAATCTAAACTTGTTTTGTTATATTTATCGAGTCTTCATTCAATAATTGACACATTGTCTCTATACTACAATTATCAACCCCTATATTACCCAAAACGATGGCTTTTATGAACGACGAGCCTTTTAGCTTCCTCTTTCTTTTTATGAACCCTGTTGTAGCTGAGATTTTATCTGCTTTTTCATTAAAAAATTCTTTGAGCTTTTTGAGATGCAAATTATTCTTTTCATTGTATAAGTTCTCCGTTTTCTTTGTTAAATTTAAGAGAACTTATATCTTCTTTTTCTTTTCTTTACCTCACTTCTTCTTAACTTGACGCGTATGCTTTTTTGAACATTCCCTTTAGAGCCTAAAAGTTATTTAAGTAATACTTCTATTCAAGGTCATTTGACTAAGGATAAAGCTAAGTTAGTCTCTTAACTTTTCGATCTCATCTAAAGAAAGGTCGGTTATTTCAGCGATAACATCAATAGAGACATCGGCCTTAAGTGAGTTTTTTGCAACTTCAATTTTACCTTCAATTTTACCTTTTTCACGGCCAATTTGGATGCCTCTTTGTTCTCCAATCCTAAGACCCTCATCAAATTTTTGAGCTAAAGCAGCAATCTCATCCATTATGCGTTTTTTCATTTGTTCATATGCTAGTAACTCTTCTTCTGACCAATTAAACTTATTCATCTCTTCATAAGCTCGTTTTATTATTACGTCACTACCAACTATTTTATCTAGGTCTTCTTCGTTTGTTTCTGCTGCATATCGAAAAAAGTAACACCATTTTTCAACTATACTCTCCAATTGGTCTTCTTTTGTCTTTGTAAATTTAGGTAGTTCTATGAATACAAAGTAAAAATCCTTTAAGTCATGTTCAAAGCTATTTTGATCTAAGATGACATGATTAGATTTGTACTCAGCCTTATCTGGAAAAATAATACAATCAGCAACAGCAATAAAGATAATTTCTTTGAGGTTATGATAATCATCACCTTGATCAGCTTGACTTGAGTAGGCTTTGGCAGCATAATATTGAGCACGTTTTTCGAAGCCTTTAGTCTTAGTAAACTGGTCAGGTAAGGGAGCAGTATTACTACTACCCCCTCCCTTAGAAACGCAGCGTGCAGGTTTCCCCACACTACGCTTGAGCCCCTTATCTAAGTTCTTCTTTTCTAGAACCGGCTTGTCCTTCATGATTCCTCAGGAAACATCATTCTTAATGGTGACACCAACAGTAGAGAACCTTCTCTTGAGAAAGAGCTTGCTAACATTCTTGTTCGTTTCACTCTCTCATCAAAATACTTTTTCCATTTTAAGTCAAGGGGATTTGCATCCGCTCTGATTTTAACATGTCGTCTGATAGGTATATCAATCAGCTTAAGCAGTCTTAAATACCGTATCTCTTTTGGTTTGTTCTTGCATATGGGTGCAGCAAAGACCCATCGGCGTTGACCCATTACTTTGAAGTAACGATTCTTTATCCAACGTAATCCTTTACGAGGATGTCTTTTCTTTGCCCATTTCCATAAACTATGCCAAATTTCATTGTCGACCTTTCTAAACGCTTTTTTAGCACACACATGGTGATAGTAATTTCCCCATCCTCTCAGTAGAGAGTTGAGTGACTTAATTACTATAGCCTGAGTGTTCGCTATATTTGCTTTTATCAATGTACGTGCTTTATTAAGAAGTCTTTTAATACTTTCTTTCGAAGGTTTAATAATTAACTTCTTATTATATCTACGTACATTACAACCAAGAAAGTCAAACCCTGTTGTGATAGATGTAATCTTTGTCTTTTCTTCTGAAAGAATTAAACCTCGCTCATGAAGAAAAGATGATACTAAAGGCTTAACTTCATTTTCCAGTACTTCATGTGTGAAACCTGAAATAATAAAGTCGTCTGCGTATCTGATTACGTTCACTCCACTTCTGATTTTGTTTCTTCTTCTACTGCCGAGTTTACCAAATCGACTTTCCAATAACTTTTCAAGTCCGTTTAAGGCTAAATTGGCTAGTATTGGAGAAATTATACCACCTTGCGGGGTACCTGCAGTTGTGGGATACAGAGTTTCGATTCTAGGAAGCCAGCTTTTAACCAACTATGCAGAATTTTCTTCTCCATAGGAATATGCTTCATAAGCCATTCATGATTAATGTTGTCAAAGCATCCTTTGATATCACCTTCAAGTATCCATTGTAGTTGATTACGACTTGCCAGTAACAAATGACAAGCTACTGTAGCATCTGCACAGGATCTTTTAGGCCTAAAGCCATAGGAGTGACGATCACTGATTGTTTCAGCTATCGGTTCCAGAGCAAACAGATATAATGCTTGCATGGCTCTATCTTTTATCGATGGTATTCCAAGAGGTCTTCTTTTGCCATTAGATTTACTGATATAAATCCGTTTTAGCGGAGAAGGTTTATATCCTCTTTGCTTTAACTGCTTTATTCCTTGAAATTTAGCATTGCAAGTTGACCATAGTTGACGATCTACACCCGCTGTGTTTTTTCCTTGGTTTTCAGTTACTCTCTTAACAGCCAAAGCTTTTCCGCTAAAAGAGCGTGTGAGAAGATGTTGTAAAGTTTTTACCTTACCCCATCTTCCTTCTTGGACAGCCTTAACAATACGTCTTTGTAGCCTCACAATAACTTTCTGGCATTTCTTCCATGGCAACTGCTTCCATGCTTCAAAGCTTTCGGTAGATGCACTTACAGGTTTACTTGTAATCATCTGCTTTCCTACCTTAAGTGGTTAACAAAGTTTCTTGTCACGAGGGACCAAACGGAAGTCTGCTCGTTTTCACGCGAATTAATGTTACAAATTCTATCCATTTCGTTACAAAATGGCATTCGCTTTCTCCATTCTCCTTTACCTGCACTTCCGTCAGCATTCCTTGCGGTTTGCTTGCCATGTAGGCGAAAATACAGGCTTACCCTGTTCCTTCTGTCATACAACAGTGGGTTAGGTGACTTCTCTATACCGGTGATTTGCGTACATCTAGAAATGAGAAATGTCACATTACCTTTTTGGTTAGAGCTTATCAGCATCTTTAGCTCCTTCATAATTACGATACTTTGAAGTTTCACTTACGTTCACCATACCACTAGCCTAGCTCTCCAACCACATGATGCTTGTAGTTTATGCTCCTCTCACGATTGAGCATCTTCTTTTTCAAGAGGAGGTTCATTGTCCGCATCGCTTGGCACCAACCGGTTGCCCGATTCGCACTGATGCGTAGACCATACGCGTCAAGTTAAGAGATTGTGAGCAAATTTAGAGAGGTTAAAGTGGATACTCTAGCCCTTCTACGTTTGTCTTTTAATGAAAATCGCGACCAAGTTATAGTGAGTTTTTTAAGAAATGCTTTTAAACTATTAATTTTGGTTAATACTAAAAATAACTCTCTAACCCGCCTTTTTAGCTCAATAAATGCCTTTGTTAAGCTAAGTTCTGTATTCTTTTTCACTTCTGTGCAACCAACTATGCCGTGAAATATAAGAATTGCGCACAATTTAGCATATAGTTCACATAATACTCTGCATGGCTTTCCTTTTAGCTTATCAAGCCTGGTATGGCTTTTATACAATTTAAATAATAACTCAATTTGCCACCTTACTCTGTAAATCGTTAATACTTGCTCAGCACTAATTTTATTTTCTGGAACATTAGTTATAAATATTGACCAGTTCAACAATTTTTGATTTCTTTTAGAGGATGTATATCCCTGCGATCTTGCTAATCTATTAGCTTTCCTTCTTCTGGCCATATTCAGTTAGTTTCTGACATATAATTCTTACTCTAATTTTTGCTTCTTTTCCTAACAATACCTCGTTTTCTAAAAATAACTTATCCTCTAAACATTCTAATAACTCCATTTTTTGATTTGTTTCTACATCATATATGTTGGTATCAACGACTTATGAAATAAGCTCCTATTTCATTGATTTGTTTAAAAGAACTTGGCACAAAATAACCGAGATCAGATATTAGCAAATCATTGCTTAATATATTACTTAAATGTTTCCTATATCCCTGGTCTGATCTTACCCCCTCCGTTAAATTAAGTTGGTCTATTATCTGATTCATGTAGTCGAAAACTAATTGTAACTTTATTCCAGACTTAGTATTGCTTTCATAGCCACTGTAGCTAGTACCATAACCTTTATACATCTCTTCCATACTGTTAGGTATAGCTACTGTCCAATAATTTAACACTATTAAATTGCTGTAAGATTTTGCAACCAACTTGCAAGATATTTTTAAAGAGAATCACAGATTCATTATACATCCTTTTCATAAATTCCACTGCTTCTTCAGTAAATCTAAACTTGTTTTGTTATATCTATCGAGTCCTCGTTTAGTAATTGAAACATTGTTTCTACGCTACAATTATCAACTCCTATATTACCCAAGACCATGGCTTTTACGAATGATGAACCTTTTAGCTTTCTCTTTCTTTTTATAAACCTTGTTGTAATTGAGATTTTCTCTGCTTTTTCATTAAAAAATTCTTTGAGCTTTTTTGATAAGCAAGTTATTTTATTCATTGGTTCTCTCACTAAAAGTATATCTGGGAGAACTTATACCTTATTATTCTATCTCTTTCATACCTTTATTTCCTTAACTTGACGCGTATGGTCAAGAATACAGGATCATTTGATATAAATAATAATCAAGCTTTAAATCAGGCTTTAGGACATGCTACAGATCACAAAATAATGGAATTGCTGATTAATCGTGGAGCTGATATCCACTCAATAGATGAGAATGGAAAGAATGTTATAATTCGTGTTATTGAGAGTTTAGCAGAATCAAAAAATCTAAAATTGGATAGTGAGAAAAACTTACCAGCAGAGATAATTCTTCACCCCACAGTTTCCTTTTTACTAGGAAAAGGCGCAGAGTATTATTCTACAGATGATTTGAATGTTGAAGCTATACAACAAAAACCTCCTAGAACCTCTGAATATGAGCCAATAACTATGTACGCTGAGGTGAACAACAATGTAATACCACCTCAAAAACCTCCTAGAACTTTTGAGTATAAGCCAAAGAGCACTAATTATGATGCTTTGCCTTCAAAAGAGCCAATTTACGCTGAGGTGTATGATGCTAAGGTTAGTAACTCATTAGGGGAGAATGGTTATTTGAGTGTATCAGAAGAATCTATTTATGCTGAAATATATGATTCACATAAAAAATCCACTGAAAATTTATCATTGGAAGATAGTGGTTATTTGAGTATATCAGAAGAACCTATTTATTGCACTATAGATGATCTTTCAGAACAAAAAGCCTACTAGCCTAAAACAGAAAGAGCCAGAACAGTCGTCAGAACCTATTTATGCTAGGGTAGATTTGTCCAAGAAAAGAGCAGAAAGAAAAGCAAAAGACATAAAAGCTAATTCTGGAACTTGCCATGGGTTAGTGCAAGATAAAGTGAATGATTGGCAAGTGAAGCTAAATGAGCTAAGTGCTAATAAGTCGATAAGTCAGCAACAGACTAATGATCAAAAAATTAAGACCAAGGCTGGCTTTAGTGTAGAAGAAATAAGGCAGAAATATGAGCGTAGAGATTCTGGCTATGATTCCGATACAAAAATTGAACAACAATTAGAATTAGCTCCTAAATCTGAGATAGGTTCAGTGAGTATTGAGCATGGAGTAATAGGAGGCTGTCGATATAAGATTACTGATATATCCCTCTAACTATGTGATTCAAAATAATTGAATTGACTTTATATATGTAATCGATATAACCTAGTTAGATTCAAGTTGACTCTTTCGTCTAGTGGTTAGGACACCACCCTTTCACGGTGGTAACACGGGTTCAAATCCCGTAAGAGTCACTCAAGTAGAATATAATTAAAGTTTTGAATGGGAAAAATTAGGCTCTATGTTGAAGAAGCTTTATCACAAGGCGTGAGTTTAGCACTTAATCCACAACAAAGTCACTATATTTGCAATGTAATGCGGCTTAAGAAGTATGATAATCTCTCTCTTTTTAATGGAAAAGATGGAGAATGGTTAGGAGAAGTAGTTAATATATCGCGTAAATTGACAGAAGTTACACCCAAAGAATGCACTAAACAACAGCAATATGAGGAAAATTTATACCTGTATTGTGCCATGGTAAAAAGTGCTGCTTTGAACAACATAGTAAGACAGGCAACTGAAATGGGAGTAATCTGCATTCAATTTATTTCAACGGAACGTACAGTGGTAAAAAATATTAACCTAAGTAGAGCAAAATTACAAGCAATCGAAGCAGCGGAACAATCAGGTAGGATAAGTATACCAGAGATTTTGCCTCCTATTAACTTTTGTGAGTTACCTGATTCCCAGAGTAAAAATTTTGTTTTGTGTGATGAAACAGGTAAAGCTGACAAAGTGCTGAAAGGCAAAAAAAATGTTGCTATTATTGTTGGCCCTGAAGGTGGTTTTTCATCTTATGAACTTGATCTTGCCGATAAGTTTTGTCAAAAATTGAGTCTAGGAAAAAGAATTTTAAGGGTCGATACTGCTGTAGTTGCTGCACTCACTTTCACCAATTGGTGTAGCTAGATTTTTAAATATGACTAAGGTTTGGGTCATAAAGAAATCTGGTTCAGTGTTGCGCGCACAAAAACCCTGTAGATTTTCTACGAAGCAGTCTGTTGTTAAAGAGGAGCTAATAAAAAACATATTCTAAGATAATATTAAATCTCATATTATATTTTTTCTAAAGTAAACAAATGAATCTTGCATTTTGCCTGAGTTGTTGATACTCTGAGTAAAGAAGTCGGGGCGTAGCGCAGCCTGGTAGCGCATTTGGTTTGGGACCAAAGGGTCGGGAGTTCAAATCTCTCCGCCCCGATGTTAGTATAATTGTAAGAACGCTGTAACACAAGAGCAATCTCCATCAGTAAGCAAGTAGCTGACACTGGAATGACATTATTCACCATGTAAATTATGGCATATTACATTTTAACGCTCAAGTTTATAAAATAATTGACAATGTTAATTTTCTAATTTATAAGTAGATTTTGAAATGATTACCGAAGGAGGTATAGAGTTTGATAGAAGTATCAGTCCATTATGGTGATGTAGACAGAGCTCTTCCAGTATTGAAAAAAACAATTCAAAAGGAAGGAAGAGGGTTGAAAATGAAAAAACAATATCATGAAAAAAAATCAGAAAAAAGAGCTAAAAAGAAAGCTGAAGCTAAAAAAAAGAGGTACCAACAAGAGTGCAGAAGGCAGCGTTATGGTTGGTAGTTTGTACTCAGGTTAATAGTTTATCATTGGTTATTTTATGAATATTCACGAATATCAAGCGAAAGAAGTTTTGCATAAATTTAATGTCCCAGTGCCAAAAGGTTTTGTTGCTACATCTGTGGAAGAAGTAAAGGCTCAAGTAAGTCAATTAAAATCTGACGTGTTTGTAGTTAAAGCTCAAATTCATGCAGGTGGTAGGGGTAAAGCCGGTGGCGTAAAGCTAGCAAAGTCGGTTGAAGAAGCTCAACAGTTTGTAAAGGACATGATTGGTATGACTTTAGTTACTCATCAAACAGGGCCAAGCGGGCAGCAAGTAAGAAAAGTGTACGTTGAAGAAGGCTCAAGCATTAAGAAAGAGTATTATTTAAGCCTGGTAATCGACCCGAAGCTCAGTAGGCCAATATTCATATTTTCCTCAGAGGGTGGAATGGACATCGAAGAAGTGGCAAAAAATTCTCCTGCAAAAATTGTGAAATTTGATATTGATTCTGCTACAAGTTTTGATAGCAGCAAGTTAAGCAGCAGTTTTCATTTGAGTCCAGAACAAATAGAAAAGATATCGAACATTGCGAAAAAAATATATGATGCGTTTATTGCAACTGATGCGAGCCAAATTGAAATTAATCCACTGGTTGAAACAAATTCTGGAGATTTTATTGCGCTCGATGCGAAAATTAATTTCGATGATAATGCTTTATATCGTCACCCAGAAATTATGGAACTTCGTGATTATGATGAGGAAGTGAAAGAAGAGATAGAGGCTTCAAAGTATGGGCTCAGTTACATCAAAATGGATGGCAGTATTGGTTGCATGGTAAATGGTGCAGGTCTTGCTATGGCAACAATGGATATAATAAAATACTACGGAGCAGAGCCTGCTAACTTTTTGGATGTTGGTGGTGGAGCGAGTAAAGAAGCTGTAACTGAAGCATTTAAAATCATATTGTCTGATAGCAACGTAAGAGGAATTTTGGTTAATATATTTGGTGGTATAATGCGTTGCGATATTATCGCAAGTGGAATTGTTGCGGCTGCAAAAGAAATGAGCATTAAAGTTCCTCTAGTGGTTAGATTATCAGGTACTAATTTTGAAGAAGGAAAAAAAATCTTAGAAGAGTCAGGATTAAATATTATTGCTGCAGATGAACTGGGTGATGCTGCACAAAAGATAGTAAAAGAGGTAAAATAAAGCATGTCCGTTTTAGTAAATAAAGATACAAGATTAATATGCCAGGGTTTTACTGGTGCACAAGGCACATTTCATTCAGAGCAAGCAATTGATTACGGAACGAAAATGGTGGGAGGTGTAACTCCTGGAAAGGGTGGTAGCACTCACCTTAATTTACCGGTTTTTAATACTGTAGCAGAAGCCAAAGAAAAAACCGGTGCAAATGCTACAGTTATATATGTACCTGCTAAATTTGCCGCTGCTGCAATACTTGAAGCAATAGATGCGAAAATAGAATTGATAATTTGTATTACAGAGGGCATTCCTATACTTGATGTGGTGAAAGTTAAGCGTGCGCTTATCGGCTCAAAAAGTCGATTGATTGGTCCCAACTGTCCGGGAATTATTACACCTGAAGAATGCAAAATAGGAATTATGCCTGGCCATATCCATAAGCGTGGACACATAGGAATTATGTCTCGCTCCGGAACTTTAACTTACGAGGCAGTAGCACAAACAACCGCTGTTGGTCTTGGTCAATCCACGTGTATCGGAATTGGGGGGGATCCAATTCATGGTATGACATTTGTCGACTGTATGGAGCTCTTTTTAAAAGATGACGATACTCATGGTATTGTAGTTATTGGTGAAATAGGTGGAAACGAAGAAGAAGATGTATCATATTTTGTGAAAACAGAAAAAACTAAAAAGCCAATCGTTGGTTTTGTAGCAGGCCAAACGGCACCTCCAGGAAGACGTATGGGACACGCTGGAGCAATCATCTCCTCCAGCGGTGGAAGTGCTGGTGCAAAACTAGAAGTTATGCGGAGCGCTGGAATTGCAATTGCTGAAACCCCTGCAGTAATTGGTAAGAAGGTATTGGAAGTAATGCATCACTAGAATTAGGGTCACAAAAACCCTATATCACCGGTCATGAATACGTTATTTGCCCATTCGATTAATAACTTGCCTCCTGGTAAATTTACTGAAGTCTGTTGGGCAACCAGATATCCACGTAGTGTGGATGCAACAAGTGCTGCACAGGCTGCACTACCGCATGATGCAGTAATGCCTGTACCTCTTTCCCAAACTCTTAAAGCTATTTCTCCAGACTTTTCAACTTGTGCAATACTAACATTAATTTTCCGAGGAAATAATGCGTGATTTTCTAGCTTTGGTCCTAAATTTCGCAATGGTATTTCACTTATGTTATCAACAAAAAAAACTATGTGAGGATTGCCAATATTTACTGCAACAGGATCTTTTAGCATTTCAAGCTCTATAGGTAAGTGAAGAGTGTCACACTCAGTAGACAAGGGAATTTCATGCCATTTTAGCAAAGGTTTACCCATGTTAACCTTTATGGATTTATCACCCACTTTAAAACACTCTAAAATGCGTTTGCTTGTTAGCTCAATAATGGAGTATTCAGCACCTTTTTCTGACATTATCAAATATCCAACACAGCGTGCTGCGTTTCCGCACATTTCAGCTCGACTGCCATCAGCATTATAGATATGCATAAAACAGTCTGCAGCATTAGACATTGTTATAATTATCACTTGATCACAACTGCTTTGATCAGCAATTTGCCTATGGTTCCAGTCTAAATTGTTTGTTGAACGTGAGTCTATGATAACGAAATTGTTACCAGTGCCGTGCATTTTGATAAAATTTTCAGAATTTTGGCCACTCATCATAAAAAAATATTTCTTCTATTGGTCTTCTTTTCTTCTTACTTGTTTCAGCACCCTCTTCTTCGTAACCAACCGCTATCACTGACATTACGTTAAAGTCATTGGGTATATTGAACTCTTTCACTATTTTATCTCTATCAAATCCACCCATTTGATGGGCCATTAAGTTCATAACTGCAGCTTGTAACATAAGTCCATAATTTGCTGCACCAGTATCATGATTAGCCCAAAGATTTTCTCCTTTACCTTGTTTACGGAAGTTTTTAGCACTTAAAGATATGATTAACACTTGTGCATCTTTTGCCCATTTTTGATTAGATTCATCAAGGCAATTTAGCAGCTTTTCCCATGCGCTTTGATTGTTCTGTTTGTTGCATATTACGTATCTCCAGGGTTCATCACCAAAACATGAGGGAGTCAGCCTTACAGCTTCCATTAAAATATCCATGTCTTCCTGAGATATTGCTCTTGTAGGATCGTATGAACGTCCGCTGTGTCTTGCTTTCATCAACGATAATAGATCTTGTTTACTCATCATTTTTAATTTAATAGTGCATAAATAATTCATTGTAGCACAATATAAGCAAAATTTAAATTGCAAAACCTCTCATACACATATATTACATTTAATAAGTTATTTTTATTGGGAAGGTATGTTTATAACACAATCTAGCAGCAGATCAACACTGGCTGAAATATTGTCTTGCATTTTACTTTTATTCTTGATGGCTCAAATAAGCATACCATTGCAGCCTGTGCCTATCACATTGCAAACTTTAGGAGTAATGCTTATTGGGCTTAAATTTAACCGCAGAACAGCATTTTATTCTGTGCTTACATATCTATCACTTGGTGCAGCAGGATTGCCTGTTCTTGCGAATTTTTCTGGTGGTTATCACATTTTTCTCGGACCAACAGGTGGATATTTAATTGGCTGTTTAGCTGCCGTTATGGTAATGAGCAAAGTAAATGAATTACTGAACTCTAAGTATAAATCATTTGTGTGTAATTCTTTAAGTTGTCTGGCTGGTACAGTTATAATCTTTATTTGTGGTGTTAGTTGGCTTGCTGTTTACTTGGGTCTGAGACAAGCAATAATGGTGGGTGTTTTGCCGTTTATCCTTCCTGGTTTGATAAAAATTTTTCTACTTGTAGCAGCTTTGCAATATTTGAAAAAATGATAAAATTCCGCCCTCATCATTTCATGTGCACCCTCGCGTTTCGGGGATATGGGTATTCTCAGGGTTTTGTAGAAAATTATAAAAAGATAGCAAGCAAAGTAATTAGTACTCAAATCGAAGTAGTTGGTAACCTTGATAGTATCTGTAGTGCTTGTCCAAATCAGACTAAACAAGGTAAATGCACCACACAAGCTAAAGTTTTAGAGCTAGATAGAAGGCATATGGAAATTTTAGGAATTAAAATTGGCGAGACTTTGACCTGGAGTGAAGCGGTAGAAAAGATTAGGGAGAAAATGTCTTTAGAGAAATTCGAGTACGCATGTGAGGGGTGCAACTGGCAGCCATATGGAATATGTAAAAATGCCTTTTTAAATTGTCATTCCTATAAAGGTAGTTGACAAAATGTTAAGATAAATCGAAGCATTTTTGTGGAAATAAAGCGAAATATGGAAGACAAAAGATAAATGCATTCTGAAAGGCTACACAGCATGTTCGTCCCGCTAATTAATAATATCTTTATTATTGTATGAGATAGGTAATTTAGCATTTATGAATTTGTAATGTGTTGCATATAGCTCAAAGAAATAAGGTTTACTGGTTACACGCTGCAGCCAATGCCACAACACTAGGACCTATGTTTATCTGCATGTTAATTTGCGTTGTGATTTTATGGAGGTCTTCTGTTACCTATGCTAGTGAAAATTTGGAGATACAGAAGGCCTTTGATAGTGTTGTCAAGCATATAAAAGCTGATAAAAAATATAAAGATCTTGATGTTATTGAGAGAAAAAGTGATAAATTTAACATCAAAATTGCGCAGAATTCTGGCAAGAGTTTTGACATATACTCTACTTTAAAAAAAGCAAGAGATTCCTTTGAATCAGGAGATAATGAAACAGCTATTTCTCTCCTTAATCAGATCATTGCAAAGTTTCCTTATCATAAAAATGCTTTAATTGGATTGGGAAATATTTATTACGCTAATAAAGAATACAAAAAAGCTGTAGAGATTTACACAAGACTGTTAAAAGAACACCCTAGTAACCCTTACATATTAAAAAATTTTCTGACGATAATCTCACAATATGGTCCTGATCTGGCGTTGAGTGAAATGTTAAAATTGTATGATATACATAAAAATTATGCTCCTTTATTAGCAAATTTAGGTCTGATCTATATGAAAAAGGAGGATTATGTAAAAGGTAAAGAGTATATGATAACTGCTATTTCCCTCGATGAAAACAATATTTTTTATACTTATAATTTAGCTGTTATTCTAGATAAACTTTCAGATTTTCAAAATGCTACAATATTCTACTTAAAGTTGTTAAACATGGCTACAACTTCGAAAGATGTGAGTGAAAAAATACCTTTATACAAAGTGACAGCAAGACTAAAATTTATAAAACTTCACAGCACGCACCCAAAGATTTCATAAGAGCTTATAGCTTACCTAAAGCTAATTTATCGTATCTGTTCAGCCAATGGCGTCAACTTAAGGACACATTTTAGACTTCTTTGTTGCAATAAAACAGAAACAAAAGTGCTGTTTATTGCACTCTTTGGATAATTTAATGATAAAAAATTTAGAGAGAAATTTTATACACAATCACTGATATTTTCCCTTAAGTTGACGCCATTGGCTGAACGGATACAATTTATCGCTATTTTTGTTTACAATAATAATATTGAACTATAGAATTACATCTAAAGGGGCAATTAGCTCAGCTGGTAGAGCATCTCGTTTACACCGAGGAGGTCGGCAGTTCAAGTCTGTCATTGCCCATTTGCTTAACTGAATGTTAGTATTATTAATTACTTCAATCAAAATATAGAAAATGCAGGATAATATAGTACCAATCTCAATAGTAAAAGAGCTGGAAGATTCTTATCTCTCCTACGCAATGAGCGTTATCATAAGCCGGGCTATACCTGACGTGCGGGATGGATTTAAACCTGTTCACAGGCGCATATTATATGCAATGTCAAGAGCTGGATTCGATGCCGGTAAGCCATATAAAAAAGCAGCTCGTATAGTTGGGGATGTAATGGGGAAATATCACCCACATGGTGATGCAGCTATTTACGATTCCTTGGTCAGGATGGCTCAAGATTTTTCTCTTCTTTTACCACTTATTGATGGGCAAGGTAACTTTGGTTCGATAGATGGAGATCCACCAGCTTCAATGCGATACACAGAAGCAAGACTTCAAAAAGTGTCACACTTTTTACTAAATGATATTGATGAAGATACAGTTAATTTTAGGCCAAACTACGATGGAAATGAAACAGAACCAGTTGTGCTGCCTGCAGAGTTTCCGAATCTATTGGTAAACGGTGCAAGTGGTGTTGCAGTTGGTATGGCAACCAATATTCCTTCTCATAATCTTGGAGAAATAATAGATGCTTGTATATTATATGTAGATAATCCTGAAGTTACTTTGGATGAGTTACTTGAAGTGATGCCAGGGCCGGATTTCCCAACTGGGGGAACGATTCTTGGAAGGTCTGGAATAAGATCAGCATTTGCAACGGGTCGTGGATCAATTGTTGTGCAAGGCAAGACTCACATAGAAGACCTGCCACAAGATAGGCAAGCAATAGTGATTGATGAAATACCTTACCAGGTAAATAAAGTAAAATTAATTGAGAAGATAGGTGAGCTTGTAAAAGAAAAAAGAATTGATGGCATAACAGAAATTAGGGATGAGTCCGATAAGTCTGGTATTAGAGTAGTAGTTGACCTCAGAAGAAATGCTGAAGCAAGTTTTATACTTAATCAAATATTGGGACTAACTCCACTAAGAAGTAGTTTTAGTGTTAACACTTTAGTACTCAATAACAACAGACCTGCTTTGATGTCGTTAAAAGAAATCATAGCTGCTTTTGTTGACTTTAGAAAAGAAGTGTTAATCAGGAGAACAGAATTTCGTCTAAGAAAAACGAGAGAAAAAGCTCATATATATATAGGGCTCTACATTGCGGTCCTCAGCATAGATGAAGTGATAAAAATCATCCGCGGTGCAAAAGATCCTGCGGAAGCAAGTAGAGAACTTTTAAATAAAGAATGGAAAACTTCGAATGAAATCAACACTATCATCGAGTTGATTTCAGATAGCGCAAGCTTTTTGAAAGATGGAGTGTATAGATTAACTGAGCTACAAATTAAAGCTATCCTTGATATGAAACTGCAGCGTTTAACAGGCCTTGAAAAAGACAAATTAGAAGCTGAGCTAAGTTCAATGATCAACCTGATAAAAGAATATATCGCTTTTCTTGGCTCAGAAGAGAAGTTGATGAAGGAAATAAAAAACAATCTACAAGAAATAAAGAACAGATTTGCTGTGCCGCGAAAAACTTCAATAGAGGAATCAGATACGGACATTGAAGCTGAAGATCTAATTCCACAAGAGGATATGGTGATAACCGTAACTATGAATGGTTATATCAAGCGTGTGAAGCTTTCTCACTACAGAACTCAGCGTCGTGGTGGAAAAGGAAAGCTAGGACAAGGATTAAAAGAAGAGGATGTAATCACAAAATTATTTGTTGGGAATACCCACACTAGCCTCTTATTCTTTTCTAATATTGGTCGAGTTTATAGATTAAAAGTTTATAAGTTGCCTCTTGCAGAACCAACTGCACGTGGAAGAGCACTTGTTAACATATTTCCGCTTAGCGATGGTGAAACTATAACTAATATCATGCCATTGCCAAGTGAAAATGACGAAAATCAAAACATAGTTTTTGCTACTGCTCATGGAAACATAAGGCGTAACTCTTTAGCGGACTTTCACTATATTCCAAGCAATGGAAAAATAGCAATAAAGCTCGATGAAGGAGACAAATTAATATCGGTTAAAGTATGCAATGCAATTGATCATGTTTTTCTTTCAACAAGATTCGGCAAAAGTATCAGATTTGTTGTAAGTGATGTGCGTCAATTTAAAAGTCGCAATTCAGATGGCGTAATAGGTATCAAACTTGCAAAGAATGACAGCGTGATATCCATGACCATATTAAATGGGATAGGTGTAGCAACAGAAACAAAAGAACTTTACTTAAAAGTTCCACTTGCAAAAAGACTGGGAACTGCAATTAATAACTCCATTGATTCTAAATTGGAAAAGACTTTGAATGATTTAGAAATAGATAACGAATTATTCTTAAAACTTGCAGTGAATGAGGAGTTTATATTAACTATTACTGAAAATGGCTTTGGTAAAAGAACTTCTGCGTATGAGTATAGAGTAACTAACAGGGGTGGTGTTGGTATCACCAATATTCTTACTACTAGCAGAAACGGTAATGTTGTTGCTAGTTTTCCAGTTGAGCAGGGTGATAATATAATGCTTATTACAGATAAAGGAAAGTTAATTCGCATTTCGGTCAATGAGATTAGAATTGCAGGACGCAGCACTCAAGGAGTCACTCTGTTTAAAACAGAAAGTAGAGAAAAAGTGGTGTCAGTAGCGAAAATTGAAGATCCTGATTCCACTGAAGATAGTATTTTTGAAGTTGAAAACTCTATCGCTTCTTAACCGTAGTATAGGTTAAACAAAAAGCGCAAGTTTTTGTTGATTAATACGCAGTATTTAAATTAAAATATATACTTATGGCTAAGTAAAGATCAATGGACAAAAAATTAACTAAAAATAAAAAACCACTGGCAGACAAAGAGGATAAAAAAACACCTCCTGTTAAAGATCTTACTAAAAATAAGAGTAGGAGAGATTTTATAACATTAACTACATGCGCTATGGCAGGTATAGGAGCTGCAAGCGGACTTTGGCCACTGGTTAAATCTATGAATCCTTCTGCTGAAGTTCTAGCAACTTCCACAGTGGAGGTGAATTTGTCTGGAATTCAGGAAGGACACGGAGTAAAAGTAAAGTGGCAAGGTAAACCAGTATTCATTCGTAGACGCACAAAGCAAGAAATTGAGGCTGCAAGAGCTGTGAATGTGAAGAGCTTGAGGGATCCTCAATTAGATGAGCAGAGAGTATACGAAGGAAAAGACGAATGGTTAATTATGCTTGGAATATGTACACATCTTGGGTGTATACCGGTTGACCACGCTACAAGAGATGGTAATGGTTGGTTCTGTCCTTGTCACGGTTCATATTATGATACATCAGGCCGAGTGATTGGGGGTCCTGCACCGAAAAATATGGCTGTACCTGATTATTTTTTTCCCAGTGAGAATGTTGTGGTAATTGGCAAGAAGGCTTAACGGAACTCGTTAAAAAAAACTCACAGGATCAACATCTATTATCACTGCAATACTCGAATTCAAGTTACAATTTTTAATCCAATATTTCAGCTTTTTTTGTATAGATAAACTGTGTTTATTGTGTATTTTTAATAATACCCTATGCCGATACTTATTATTTAAAAAATTTATTGCTGCTGGTGATGGGCCAAGAATTTCAAATTCCTTTCTGTCTACACCTACATTTTTTTCCTGGATACAAGTAGTTAAGCTACTTGGATAACAAAGAAGAGATTTTACTATTTCATTCGCTGCTTTTTGTGTTGCAATCTGATTCTTACCACAAATTATAAGCGCTATTAATCTGCTAAATGGTGGCATTTTGGCTTCGCGTCTTGACTTAAGTTCGATTTCATAAAATGAGTCTCTTTTTTGATGCAGCAATGCTTTTATTATTGAACTTTCAGGATTATTAGTTTGCACTATTACCATTCCTTTTTCATTAAACCTTCCTGATCTGCCTGCAACTTGGTGCAATAATTGATACGTCTTTTCCGCTGCTCTTAAATCAGAATTTTCGAGGCTCAAATCTGCATTTATTACTCCAACCAAAGTTAATTTGGGAAAATTGTGCCCCTTAGCAATTATCTGTGTGCCGATTATAATGTTCACCTCTTCCTTTAACACTAAATCAATGATGTTACTAACCGACTTCTGATCGCTGCTTATCATCGCAGTTTTTGCGTTTGGTATTAATTTCACCATTTCTTCAAGTAACCTTTCAATTCCTATGCCGTAGAGGGACAATGGCTGTTCACTTTGGCAATTAGAGCATTTTTCTGGAAGTTTCAATTGATAAGAGCAGTGGTGGCACAAAAGAGCATTTTTTTTCTTGTGATATGTAAGCCAAACAGCACAATTTAAGCAGGAAATTTTATATCCACACTTTTTACAAATTGCCAGTTGTGCATACCCTCTGCGGTTTAGAAAAAGCATAACCTGCTGTTTTTTCTCTATGGTTTGTTTGATGCTTTCAAAAAGCTCAGAGGAGATCCATTGCTTGTTGTTCCTCATATCTACTACCTTAATGAGTGGCAATTCTGCACCACCAAATCGCTTAGTTAGCTTTACATGATTGTAATTCCCGTTTTTAACATGATGAATCGTTTCAAGCAGTGGAGTAGCTGATGATAAAATAATCGGAATATTTTCAAATTTGGCTAAGATTATCGCCATATCTCGAGCATTATATATAATTCCCTGTTCTTGTTTAAAAGATGAGTCGTGCTCTTCATCAACGATAATCAATTTTAGGTTTTTATAAGGCAAAAAAAGCGCTGACCGTGCACCAATAATTATCTGCGCATTTCCATTTGCTATATTGAGCCAATTATTCCGGCGAGTTTTTGGAGTGAGCCCTGAGTGCCATTCAACTAAGTTTTTTGATATCTGACCGCGAACACGATTTACCAATTGTGAAGTTAAAACAATTTCAGGTAGGAGGATTAAAATTTGTGTATTACCTTCTCCTGATGTCATTTCAACATATTCTGGTGTCATACTAGTACGTGGCAAAGACGGTATGCTAAATGTTACAGTGGGTTTTGCCTTGAGTATAAAGGTGTCATTCAAGTAGCTGACACTGGAATCCAGGAATTTTGATTGTAAATTAGGTATTGGTTTTAAGTTAAAATAAACATTTGTAATGAGGTTATATGAAAAACTGGATCCCAGTGTCAGGCTACTCGGATGACACCCTCTTGGTAGACCAAAATCACAATGTTCGTACAGTTGTGTCTCTGGGCACTGGGATGGTAAAGTCTGAGCAGCATTTGGAACGGCAGTGTAATTCTTAATCAATTGTGCAATCACAGAGAGATAAACTTCCGTTTTTCCAGATCCTGTCTCACCGTCAAGCAAAGTCACTGAATACTCGTTCAAATTGCTGATTATTTTATCACTAGCTATCTGCTGTTCAGGGCTTAATTGGCAACTTATTTCACTTATTTCCTGCTTTTGTTCAACACAAACCAATTTATCTATGTGATTTACTTTTAACACTCCTCCCATTATCACTTTGGCAAGCATACCAATAGGTATTAAATTGTATTGTGCAACCCACTCTGCAAATGCAATCAATTTTGGTCTAATATTTGGTAAATCAATTTTTTGCTCAATAAATTTTAATTCTCGGTTACTTTTATCACTGTATTTCCAAACTATTCCGATTAAGCGTTTTTTGCCAAATGGCACCACTACGTAATCTCTAAGTAAAATCTCAGTATTTTCCTCAATTGCATATGAAAATAACTGATCAATTGGAAGTGGTAGTAATACGTCAACTGTTTTTGCCATAGTGATTGAGTTTAACATTGTTTTAAAGAGCTTGTAACTTTATTAAGCTTGGCAATATAGATGAATCGGTACAGAGAAAATCTTAACGTTTAACACATTTTTCATAGTACAGACCGTATGATTGATAAATAAAATGATTTATAGAATTTGTGGAGGCTACCAATGGTCAACGACAAGATTACTTTGAACTTTGAAATAGAAAAAGGCGAACCTATAGATCGATACTACTTTTCTGCACATATAAAGCTTACAGATGAAAGCAAAAATCTTTTGCGCGAGAAGCTTGGCAGTACAATTCAATTCGATAATCTAGATGATCACTTCAATCTTAACCATGAGAATTTTTATATCTACTACAACAAATATAGTGAGCACAATGGTAGAAGTGAGCTACACGTTAGGGATGATAACGGTAAATATTTAACCTCCAATCTTCCACTTAATTACTATGGATTCTCAATGGAACTATCACCTGACGGAGCGTCAATTGCAGATTATGGTTTTTATCCTCTGTATGCAATCTATAACCCAAATCACTATGATAAAGCAAAGGAAAAAGTATTTGATGATCACGGTGAATTGTCACCAATTGCATCAAATGTGTTAGATAATTTTTTAAGCAACACAAATAGCTTAACCACACAAGATATATTACAAAATGTATTCTCACAACTGCAGAAGAAAGCTGATGAAGAAGCAGAAAGATTGGCAAGAGAGAGAGAAGCAGAAAGACAAAGGGAGGAAGAGTTAAATGAAAAGAACGAGGAGTTAAAAGAACTTGTAGAAAAGGATGAGATTAAAATATTCAAAGTGGTAAAAGGTAATGATTTAGGTAATGGGCATTCAGCAGTAGTTTTACAACTTGATGGGGAAGAAGGTGACAAGATACCTCTCGACTCTAGTAAATACTACATAGCAGAGTATAGACACCACCCAGAATGGGAAGGCGATGAATATTTAAATTTTGTTAGCCCTGATAGTGATATGCTGGTTAATTATGAAAACTTATTTTTTGTGCTCAATCAAAGCTCCTACTCAGACTTTGAAAGTGGGTTTTATTCAGAAAACAGAACCGATCCCCATAATTATGCTAAATATTCAAAGGAACCATATTTGAGTGGTGACCAGCTATCTGAAAAATTATCTAATGAATTGGAGGAAGATAGCAATCAGATAGGTACTGAATTTACAATTGATGATGAGCAAGTAGACGAAGAAGTTGTGGTAGAGAGTGAAGCCAAGTCTGGGGAGAAAGGAACGGTTGGTGAGGATAACGCAAAAAATACTATACAGGAAGAAGAATCTAACTATATAGATCAAATGCAAGCGGATGATAGCAGCAGTTATAAACCAGCTTTGCAAAGCAATCGTGATGATTATGCTGATACGAAAAAAGCTCTGCAGGAAAAATTGCATGGAGATGAAATACACAAGCAAAGTAATGAGAAAGCTCAAAAAGATATAGAAGTAAAAAAAGTAACTGTGGAAACTGACGGTAGCAGTAATAAGACTGAAAAACAAACAAAACCAACAGAAGATGAACAAGAAACTGTTATGGCAAGTGTGATAGAAAATATGGATAAAAATTCTGATATTGAAGCAGAAACTTCTAACAGTGTTGCAAATTCACAACATCCCTCAAAAATAAAGACAGGAAGTCCTCTTGAAGTGGGAAAGTATAAGGTGGAGCTGCAAGTGACATATGATGATGTAAAGAATTTTTATGATACCGTACGTGGTAAATATCATGCTGGCGATGGATATAACTACGAACAAGTAATGGTTTTATATAATGAAATTGTTAGGCCCGCTCACAATCATCATTACGAGCTGTTTACTCTTGATGAAGCACATGTTGCTAATGATCACCTGTTTATCAAGGGTCAGGATTTTGGAACTCTAAATGATTTTAATGAGATGTTCTATAAAAGTGATGAGTTAATGTGATGTAAAAAGCAAGATTCAATCTGGTGAACGAGAGTTAACTGACAGAGGAGATTGACACGTATGCCTTTATCTTTAAGATTGTTTATCAAGTATAGACATCAGCTCGCCCCATTCTCTTTTACCAATATTACTTTCTTCTCTAGTAACGTTTTCCCCTTTAATTAATTTGCGAATTATTTCTAGACCAGTTCTTGAAATACAGGCTGATTCTAGGCAATATTCAACAAAGGCATTGTAGGCCAGTGGAACCCATTTTTTTATTATATCCAGCATAACTTCTGCATAAACTCTGATTTCATATTGGGCATGCTTATCAGCTCTAAGCTTCAAAAAATGAAGGAGATTATGCAGATCTATTTTCCAATAAAATTGCGTGTAGTAATTAAGCATTAGGTTAGTTCTGGCAATTTCTCTTGCAAGCCCCTGCTCAATAGATTTTTCATAATGAGAATATACTAAATTAGAGTCATTTGTTAGAGAATCTATTATTTCCTTTGAGGTATCTGGATCAAAAGCTTCCCCGCTACCTTGTTTATTATTGTCAGATTGTTTTGCAACTTGTTCTGGTTTAGGTGTATAAAATTCATTATCAAGTATTGAATACCTTGCTGAATATTCATTCACATTTGCAGTTCTATGCCTTATCCATTGCCTTGCAACAAAAATTGGAAGTTTCACGTGAAACTTAATTTCACACATTTCAAATGGAGTTGTATGATGATGTCTCATTAAATACTTTATAAGTGCTTCATCCTGACTTATCTGTTTTGTTCCCTTGCCATAAGAAACACGAGCAGCTTGAACTATAGCGCTATCAGAGCCCATATAATCCACTACTCGAATAAATCCATGGTCTAATACCTTATGTTCTTCATATAAGATTGCATCTATTTCTTTTACTATAGTTCGTTTGGTTGCTTCATTCATAAAATATCCTCAAGACGAAATGGAGATATCAGCTCCACATGAATTGAGTTTTTCATGCATTGCTTCATATCCTCTCCATAAATGATGTGAATTGTTTATTATAGTTTCTCCATCGGCTACCAAAGAAGCAAGCACCAAAGCTGCTGTTGATCTTAAGTCAGTAGCATATAGATTAGCTCCAGATAAGCTTTTTATTCCACTTATAGTAGCTTTGCTTTTCTCGATGCTGATATTAGCACCTAACTTTCTCAATTCATCTGCATGTGTAAATCTGTTTTCAAAAATGTTCTCTTCAATTACTGATATCCCATCAGCGATGCACATTGCAGACATCAGTTGTGGTTGCATATCACTGGGAAAATTGGGATATGGATCTGTCGCAACGTTAGCAGACTTAATAGAGCCATTTTTTCTGGAAATAACAATGCCTCCATCATACAGTTCAACCATAGCTCCTATAGTCTCCAACTCATTTGTAATACACCTTATATCAGATAGATTTATTCCTTCCAACTCCAACTTACCACCGGTTATTATAGCAGCTAGTGCATAGGTGCCTGCTTCTATGCGATCTGGTATTATTTTATGAACACATCCATTTAGTGCTTCAACTCCTGTTATTATGACCTTTGTATTATCAATTTCAATATCAGCACCCATTTTCTTCAGAAAATCTATTAAATCAAGAACTTCCGGCTCAGTTGCAGCATTGTTTATTGTTGTCACTCCTTCTGCAAATGTTGCTGCCATTATTACATTTTCTGTTGCGCCAACACTTATTTTCTCAAATGTGATTTCTTTTCCTTGTAGCTTTCCTTTCACTGTTGCAATTATATTATAGCCGTCAATTTCAATTTTAGCTCCCATTTCTTCTAATGCTTTAACATGCATATCAACGGGACGCTTTCCAATGTTGCATCCACCAGGAAATGCTGTTCTCGCTTTGCCAAATCTGCTAAGCATTGGACCCAATATTAGAAAAGAAGTTCTTAGCTTACTTGCGGTTTTATATGGCATCACGTAATTGTTGATATTGCTGCAGTCAATTTTCAAAGTATGGTTCGCTTTATAATTTTTATTGTGCATAAAGTTCACTTCTGCTCCAAGACTTTCAAGCAACTTAGACATTAGATGCACATCAATTAAATCAGGTACATTATGCAAAATTACCGGGGAGCTACTTAATAGACTTGCTGCCATTATTGGTAAAACAGCATTTTTTGAGCCATTAATCTTGATTTTTCCGACCAAAGGTTTGTAGTTATTTCTTATTAATATCTTGTGCATTTAATTAGATATAAAGTATAATTCATTAGTTTATTGAAGTCTTACTAAGTATAATAGATTGACCGTAAAAGGCAAAATTTGCTTTTTCTTCCTCATCATCCCAGTGTCATGCTACCTGCATGACACCTGATGCGAATTGCCCCCGAAATTTTATACTATGAATTACTCAAATGACGCTCTCGAGCTTTATCAAACCAAATAACACCAATTGCAACAATGAAATAACCAGCTGCTCCTAATGTAAGGCGAATTACTGCATCGAAAGTTGACAGAGGAGGAGACGGCATTAGAATGCTCAAAACACTATACACAAGATTATTTGTTGCATGAGCAATAGTTACTGGCCAAATCGAGTTGTCTTTTTCAAACAACTAGGTAAACATTATAGACATTGCACAAATATAAAGGGTATAAGCACAAATAGTCGGGAATGTAAAGCCATCCTTCCACAAAGCTGAGCCAGCAACCACATAAGTTGGTATGTGCCATACTGACCAAATAATACCGACAATAATTGCTCTGATATAAAAATTTGATATTTTGCTTTTAAGATTTTTTAAAAGATAGCCACGCCAACCGATCTCTTCACCAAGAGACATAATGATCCACATCACAAAGGTTGATAATAAAACAAATAACATCACCAATAGACTCAAAACTGCACTCAAATCCTTTACACGGTCTAACGTAAAAGACTCTCGGAAAAATGAAAAACCGCAGTAAATTGACAAAAGACCATTGGAAATTAGCATACTTACCAGAATAAGTATAAACCCTAATAGACAGTTTTTTGGCGAACTAAGTTTAAAAAGATCCCTTACCTTCTGTTTATTATAAATGGTTAGCAAAATTGCAACTGAAGCCGGAACAAATGTTGCTAATAATGTTATGTCTTTGAAAGGTAAGCACCAAGCTATAATGCACGTCAAAAAATATGTAATTACAACAAATAATGTACAGTTAATAGTGGTTAAATTCATGCATACGCCCACCAATTCCTTTTCTGCATTATTGATCTTTATTCATAAATTGTCAATAAAATACTTCTTCAGGGATGAATAGAATATTTTTTCTTTTTGAATTGCTATTGATAGTTTAATTTTTATATGTATTCCCTTTCACAACCGTTTGTCATCCCAGCACGTGCTGGGATGACAGTAGGAGAGCTGCTTGCATGACAAGAGGAGGGTACTGGAATGACAAGAGGAAGACACTGGGGTGACATCAACTAAACTTGTCCAAATATGAGCGATGCATTAGTGCCACCAAAACCAAACGAATTAGAAAGTGCATATTGAATTTTATGCTCCTGAGCTTTAAACGGTACAAAATTTAAATCACATCCTTCTGAAGGCTTGTGTAAATTTAAGGTTGGCGGAATAATTCCATTATTTAACGCAAGAATACTGAATATTGCTTCAACGCTCCCTGCAGCACCAAGTAAATGTCCTATAGAAGATTTAGTTGAAGAAACAGGTATTTTATAAACGTAGTCACCGAATAACTGTTTCATTGCTATTACTTCAATTTTATCTCCAAGTGGCGTTGAAGTTCCATGTGCATTGATATACCCTACTTGATTGGGATTAATTTGTGCGCTCTTTAAAGCAAGCTGCATTGCCTTAAATGCGCCTCTTCCTTCTGGATGTGGTGCTGTAATGTGGTGCGCATCTCCTGTGAGTCCGTACCCAACCAGTTCAGCATGTATTTTTGCCCCCCTTTTTTTCGCATGTTCGTATTCCTCCAGCACCAATATACCTGCTCCTTCACCCATAACAAAACCATCGCGTTCTTCATCCCATGGCCTTGAAGCTTCTTCCGGTTTATCGTTAAATTTAGTTGATAACGCCTTCATAGATGCAAAACCTGCAATTCCAACTCTACACAGTGCACTTTCTGCTCCACCTGCAATCATAACATCCGCTTCACCAAGTTTTATAGTTCTTGCTGAGTTTATGATTGCATGCGCACCTGTTGCACATGCGGTTACTGCTGAATCGTTTGGACCTGTAAATTCGTATTTAATAGAAATATGGCCAGATATCAAATTTATTAGACTTGCAGGGACAAAAAATGGACTGACACGTCTGGGCCCTTTTTCCTGCATGGTAATAACATTTTCCTGAATTGACGGAAGACCACCTATACCAGAGCCAATAGTCACACCAACACGTTCCCGATTGATATTTTGGCTTTCCAAAATTAATGAATCATCTACTGCCTGAATAGCTGCTGCAATACCGTAATGGATAAAACGATCTGTCCTTTTTGAGTCTTTCTCAGAAATATAATCTAGTGGATTGAAATGGTGCTCAATGTTATCTGATTGCAACGGCACCTGCCCTGCAATTTTGCAAGCAAGATCAGAAGAGTCAAATCTATCCGTATTGATTGCTTTTATGCCAGACTCACTTTTTATTAGCCTTGACCAAGTGTTGTCAACATCTGCCGCTAGTGGAGTGATTAAGCCAACACCAGTGACTACTACTCTTCTGCTCATTTAACACTAACTATTAGCCTTTTTTATTATTAATGTACTCAACTATTTGCTCCATAGTTTCCATTTTTTGTGCGTCTTCATCTGGAATTTCTATTCCAAACTCTTCTTCTGCTGCCATGATGATTTCAACTGCATCTAAGCTGTCTGTACCATGCTCCGAAAGCTTTGAAGAGCTGTTGAATTTCTCTACATCCTTACTAATATGCTCTAGTATAATCTTTTTCACTTTTTCTTCTATGTCTTCTCTAGTGCTCTTTGCTAGTTCGCTATTCACATTTCTTACCAAAAAAATAACCTATTCTTTGATGTTATAAAAAATTTTTATGTTTGCAATATCTTTTATAACTGGTAAATTACAGTAAAGTTTTCTACTGCCCTAGCTGGCTAGCGTTACGTGCTAAACAGTTAACAATTCAAAAATGCTAGACGAAACAACAAAAAATTTGCTTATTGTAGAAGTAAATAAACTCTTACCCGAAAATAGCGAGAATAAGCTTATATCAGCTATGCGTTATATACTCCTTGCTCCTGCAAAACATATACGCTCCTTTTTAGTCGTAGCTTCATCGCGAGTGTTTAACGCGGAAGCTAAAAAAGTAATATCAGTTGCTGCAGCAATTGAATTTGTTCATGCTTACTCTCTGATTCACGATGATTTACCGTGCATGGACAACAGCGATACTCGCAGAAGCCAGCTAAGCTGCCATAAAAAATTTGATGAAGCAACAGCAGTGCTTGCCGGAGATGCACTACTTACTCTGGCTTTTGAGGTATTATCTTCGTTAAATGAGAAACGCTGTGAGATCATAAAAGTTCTTTCTCAGGCAATAGGAATTAGGGGAATGGTGGGAGGACAGGCTTTAGATATTAACAGTGAGCATATAGATTTTAGCCCCCAACCCTCTGTCATTCAAGTAGCGGACACTGGGATCCAGAAGGCTTTGCCTACAAGCATTTCGTGCAAAAAGCCATGCGATAGTGGAGCTGAACATGAAATGGATTCCAGTGTCCGCTACTTGAATGACACCCTTTCTACCTTAAAACTACAACATTCGTACGGCTGTATGTATGACGCTGGAATGACGTCGGGCCAAGCTGATAAAATAAAAGAAATTCATTTGATGAAAACCGCAAAACTATTTGCAGCTTCATGTGAAATAGGTGCTATAATCGGGGGTGCTACAGACAAGCAACGTAAAGCGTTATATAACTATGGAATAAATCTAGGGCTTATCTTTCAAGCTAAGGATGATATTGAAGACTACGAACAAGATAAAACAAATAATCTTATGTCTGTGCTTGGTAAAAGTGAAGTAGAGGACTATATAGACGGCCTCTTTAAACAAGGCTTGGATAATTTGAGTGCGCTTTCAGGGGATACTAATTATTTATATGATTTATTGAATCAAGTAAAGAAAGATGGTTAGAAAAATTATATTACAAATGCTTATTTCCGTAGTAATGATTCTCACTTTAACTTCTGCTTTTGTGTTTACTATTGTCTATATAAACAAAGGTAAACCGGAAAAAAAGGACAAGCTTTATGAGATAAATGCCACGCATGGTGGTTTGATACAGACGATAGCACATTACCTAGTGAAGCCAATACTTGAATCAGCACTTGACCGCTATATTGAAAAGCATGGGCTGACAGAATATTTAGAAGAAATAACGCAGCAAAAGGAAGAAGATTTAATAAATTTTTATGAAATTACTGAAGGCAGTGGCAGCAAGGCTTTTTGTGGCCTGGAAGTCCTATTGCAAATATATAAAATTTCTAATAATAACTCAGCAACACTCCCTAGCAAAGTTTCTGATGTTACTTTGAAAATAGGTCAAGATGACCTAAAAGAAGTGAGTTTAGGGGTAATAGGTATGAAAGAAGGCGGAGAGCGTGTAGTTACTATTGCCAATGAGAACAAAATGAATTTTAATTCTTATTACGTCAAACTGATCGAAGTAAAGGATAAATATCCCGACTCAGTAAATAATCTGATGGTTTTTAATGACTTAATTAACAAGACTGGAAAACAAGTAAGGTGCAGTGATGAGATATCGGTTAAATATAGCGTAAAGGAGCATAATGGGGAATATATAGTCAAAGATCAAACAGTGCAATTTAGGGTTGGCGATAAAAAAATACCACTTGCTATAGAGCTTGGAGTTGTGGGAATGAGAGCTGGTAATAAAAGAACTATTCTTTCTCCGCCTGACCTTTTGACTATTACTGACGATATGTTAATAAAAGACATAGATTATGATGAAGAAAATATCTCAATAATTGACTTAAGCTTAGATGTTAAGCAAGAGGTCGCAGCACACCATTCTACTGTTGAAAAACAGCCTAAAGAATATAGCTGAAATTTTAGGTCTACTGGCTAATCTTCTGAACACTCTCTATACTACTTAAAGTAGGCTTTTCGTTTTTCCTAAAGTATAAACTTAGATAAATCAAGCTGCTTCGAAATTGACTCAAGTTTATCTTTTACATACTTGCTGTCTATAATGAATTTTTCGCTATTTTTCTCAGAAGCAATGAAACTTATTTCATCTAAAAGCTTCTCCATGACAGTGTGAAGCCTTCTTGCGCCTATATTTTCCACTTGCCTATTAACTGTAAACGCTATTTCAGCTATGGTTTTTATACCATCATCAGTGAACTCAAGTGTCACATTTTCTGTTTTCATTAAAGCTATGTACTGCTTTAACAAACTAGATTCTGGTTCCTTTAATATTCTTATTAAATCCTCTTGAGTAAGTGCCTTAAGTTCTACCCTGATCGGTAATCTGCCCTGCAATTCCGGTAAGAGGTCAGATGGTTTAGACTGATGAAAAGCACCAGATGCAATAAATAATATATAGTCTGTTTTTACATGGCCATACTTAGTTGTAACAGTTGTTCCTTCAAGTAATGGTAACAGATCGCGTTGCACTCCTTCTCTGTTTACTTCACCTTTTACTTCTGTACGCGCTGCAATTTTGTCTATTTCATCCAAAAATACTATACCGTCATTACTAACAAGATCAATGGCTTCTTTGATTATCTTATCTTCATCCATTAGCCTTTCTCTTTCTTCATTAATTAATATTTCACGCGCTTCTTTTACCCTCACCGTAATAGTTTTTGTTTTTTTGCTCCTGTTAAACATCTTGCCCATTATTTCTGTTACATTCATCACACCAACTTGCCCACCTGGCATGCCTGGTATATCGAAAGTAGGTAACATACTCTTGCTCTCTCTGACGTTAATAGAAACTTCTCCGTCCTCAAACTCTTTATTCCTCAACCTTTCTCTAAAAATTTTTTTACTCTCTTTGGTTGCATTTTCGCCTACCATAGAGTTTACTATTGTTTTCTCAGCTAAAATTAAAGCCTTTTTAGCTAAGGCTTTACGGGCTTTCTCTTTAACTAAAACTATTGCTGCATCAACTAAATCGCGTATTATCGAATCAACGTCACGTCCAACGTACCCTATTTCAGTAAACTTCGTTGCCTCAATTTTTATGAACGGTGCACTGGCAAGTTTTGCTAAGCGACGAGCTATTTCAGTTTTACCAACCCCTGTATGACCGATCATCAATATATTCTTAGGTATGATTTCATCACGCAATGGAAATGGAACCTGATTGCGACGCCAACGATTTCTGAGCGCAATAGCAACAGCACGCTTTGCATCATCCTGTCCGATTATGAATCTGTCCAATTCTTTAACTATCTTCTGTGGTGGCAGGTCATCTAACAAAACTTGAGTGCTGTCATTAACTTGAACATCGCTGTCATTTGAATCAAAACCACTCTTAGTATCTTTACAGAGGTTATCTTTTTCATCGTAGGTGTCACTACTACAAGACCGCCCTTCTGAAAGGGTTATGGGCTGATTGGAAAAATTGGTGCATAAAGTTTTTTGCTTGGAAGACATATCACTCCTCTATCTTTTCAATAACTACATTATGATTTGTATAAACACATATATCGCCAGCTATCTTCATAGCCTTTTTCGCAATTTCCTCTATTGATATTCCTTTAATGTCAATTAAAGCTCTTGCTGCAGATAGAGCAAAATTTCCCCCAGAGCCAATAGCTGCGACTCCATCTTCAGGTTCAAGAACATCACCTGTTCCCGTAATTACTAATGAAATAGATTTATCTGCAACGATCATCATAGCTTCTAATTTCCTCAGATATTTATCCATTCTCCAGTCTTTTGCAAGTTCAACACATGCTCTCATTAATTGCCCTGGGTGCTTGTCAAGTTTAGATTCTAATCTTTCAAAAAGAGTAAATGCGTCGGCTGTTGCCCCGGCAAATCCAGCAATTACGGAATCACCAGAAAGACGCCTAACTTTTTTTGCTCCAGATTTTATAACAGTGTGGCCCAGTGAAACTTGTCCGTCACCTATTACTACTACACTTTTATCTTTTCTAATTGATAAGATAGTAGTGCCATACATTTTATTGTTATCGTGTTGAATCATTTTTCTATCACTTTAAATAAGAATCTCATTATACTTTAATCTTTAGTCAAATTTACTAAATATGTTCAACTATAGCTTATAATATAATACCTTCCTTATAACATTTAAAGTGCAGATGCAAAACATAGTTCACCCAGATTCGGAAAAAAGTATAAATAATTGGTTCGAAGCGAAATTTAATGGCCTTACATCGCCATTTTATAGCTCTATAGATCTTAGAAACTCTGGCTATAAAATCGTTCCAGTAGACGCTAATTTATTTCCTGCGGGGTTCAATAACTTAAGTGAAGAATCAAGAACGATGGCAGCAAGATTGATAAAAAGCTATTTTAAAAGACATCAATACAAAAAGGTTCTTATAATACCGGAAAATTATACACGCAATAAAATGTATATAGAAAACGTATTTGTTATAGAGAAAATACTACAACTCGCAAGTTTTGAGACTAGAATTGGCCTTTTATATAATGAAGTATACAATTTAATAGAACAGTATGAAACTGTTGTGAAAGAAAACTCTCTGCTAAAGACAACTTCAGGATTTGTGCCTGATGTTATTATACTGAACCGTGATATGACGAGCCACATTCCAGACACGCTGAAAGACGTAAAGCAAGATATAGTACCAAGCCCACTATACGGTTGGCATAGCAGGCAGAAATTTAAGTATTTTGAAATCTATCAAGAATTAGCATCTGAGTTTTGTGGCAAATTTAAAATAGACCCATGGCTAATTTCTGTGCTTACAGAGAGCTGTGATGGAGTTGATTTTGATGATGATTTGTCACTAGGAGCAGTAGCAACTAAAGTTGACCAAATATTATCTCTAGTGCAAAAAAAATATGAGGAATATGAAATAAAAACACAACCTTACGTTTTTATCAAAGCAAGCAATGGCACATATGGGATGGGCATTATAACAGCAACAAGTGGAGAGGAAATATTAAACCTCAATAAAAAAAAGCGTCATAAAATGAAAAAGATAAAAGAAGGAATAGCAATCAATAGCGTTATTATACAAGAAGGTGTACCAACCATTGACATGTTTAAAAGCAGTTCTGCAGAACCGCTAATATACTATATAGGAGATACTCCAACATGTTACTTATACCGATGTAATAGCAGAAAAGATGTATATTCTAGCTTGAATGCCACTGACTGTGAGTTTCATGATGTTAGCCAGGTTGTAGAAGGTAAAATTCTATCACTTTGGAGTATTGTTAGCAAATTAGCAGTACTAGCGTTGGCAGTAGAAATAAAATCTTTTCATCCCTAATTCCTATACCTCTACAGTGCTGTCATTAGAATGACCGTTTATATTATGAACATCATCAAGTTCAGTGGAAGGATCATCATTGACAGGTTGTTGAAACAATTTGTCAAGCTGAACTGCAAGAAATACTGCACTATATATTATGCTGACTGTTACGCTTAAGTTGAAATTATAGATTATACCATTACCTAAGTTTATTGGTATAGTTGGAGTCCCTATCCTTCTTAATATGAAGTTTAATAAACCTAACGACAAAGTTAATGTGCTAATAATAAGGTCCTTCTTACACTCAGCAGACTTTTCAGGATCCTTATTATCCGGATATTTCTTGCATGTATAATAATAGCTTATAGGTTCTGAAATGAACAAAAATAGGATCGTTGAGGTTAAGTTAATATAACTTATTATGTCTGTATTGCTTCCAGTGCAAAAATGGATGATTTTCAACATCATTAGCGCTTCTATGGTGCTGCTTGCAAGATTAGCCGATTTACCCACAATTTTTGCCAGCTTTTTTTTACTCTCAGGGTTTCTGTAATCCTTAATTAGATCCTGTAGAGTAAATGCAGAATGGGCAATGTATAGAATAGATGTCGGAAACTTTACTAGTCGAGCAACATTCCGTATAAGAAGGATATTGGATCTATTATTGTCAATGAACTCGCAGCAAAATTGCAGTGAAATCTTACACAATAGGGCTGTTAAACCTGTTGTGATGCAGATTACCTTCCTGAAATCATGATCATAAATATCATGCACCCTTTGTGCGAGTATGTTAGATTTCTTTTTTAGCTTGTTTGGCATGAAATAGTTAATAACTTCCTGTTACTCTATCACATAAAATCCTAAAAGAAAAGCCCTATGAATCAGGACTTTAAGGGAGATTTATGCACAAATCGGCTAAGCATTTTATAAACAAGGGATCGGTACTGAGAGTTGGCACACGAAAGTAATATCCATCCTTGATAATTGCTTTATATTCTATATCAAGTTCAACTAGAGTTTCTGAATGCTCAGAAACAAAAGATATAGGTGATAGAACTACAGGTACACCATCAGCTTTTGCGCGTAATAGCTCACTTTCAGTGCTTGGCTCTAGCCATTTTACAGGACCAATCTTACTCTGATAACATATTGACCAATCTAAGTTATTGATAGCTAACTTTTCTACTATTAACTCTACGCTTCTTTCTACCTGTGAAGCGTAAGGGTCGCCCTTTTTAATGATACTAAGAGGTAAGCTATGGGCTGAAAATAGGACTCTTGGTTTACCGATTTTTCTAGCCAATTTATAGTACTTAGCTATCAGATTAGTGTGAGCTTCAATAAAATCTTGGTTATCATAATAACGGTGAATCATTTTTGTATTGCATTTTAGGCCATACCGTTTAGCATTTTTTTGCCAATTCTCGATGGATGACAGAGTTGTGGTAGTTGAATATTGTGGATACAGTGGCAGCAGAATTACTTCGTCAGGATCAAACTGTTTTACACTTTCAATAACTTCGTCAGCAAATGGACGCCAATAGCGCATGCAGATGAATACCTTGTGTACATGGTTTCTATTTTCGTTTAATTTTAGTTCTAAAGCATTAGCTTGCATTTTTGTATTCTCTAGAATTGGCGATTTACCTCCAATTTCCTCGTATATTTTTCGTGCAGTATTTTCTCGTTTCGCAGATATAAACTTTGCTAAAAGAAACCGAAAGGGATTCGGTAGATTGATTATTCTCCTGTCATAAAAAAGGTTGAATAAAAAAGGACGGACCGCATTTAGTGAATCAGGCCCGCCAAGATTAAATAAGATAACTGCCTTTTTCACCTACGCACTACTACAACAAGTTACTTCTGGGGTGCCTATAAAATTAGCTACACACTCATCAAATTTAGTTATAGGCACTAAATTTCTTACACTGGCATACAATAAGTGGCCTGATCTCTTCAGGTTACTCTTGGTGGATGTGAAGTTCCAATCGAAAAATGTATCGACAAGAAGACTTGATACCGTTTCAAGAAGTTCAACAGCAGCTAAAGATAGCATTATACAACTTTGCAGGACATTCAGAAGAACCTTGAGGGGAAAAAGTAAAACTTTAACGAAAAGAGAGGTGCTACTTGTTTCATCCAGTAGTTGCCCTGAGTTAGGCGAATTATACTCGGTGTGTTTTCTATTTTGATCAAAGATAGGAAATTTTATAGTATCTTTCTTAAATTCCGCGTCTATTTCTTTTCTACTATGGTTAGTGATTTTTTCCATTAACTTCTCACGCAGATGAAAAGTTCTGACAATAAAACATGTGGCAATCATTAAGGAAGCACATAAAAGTGCGCATTGCATGAGGCTCATACTGCCTAGCATAGCTGGCAGCGCAAAACAAACAAATGGCACTATGATAGCCATTTCAAGCAATGGAATAGTATTCCTTTTCATTGCAAAGGCAGCAGTATCTCTTAAAAATTTGTGTTGCTGGTTAAAGTTTTTTTCTTTTTGCTCTATTTCTTGTGTAGCAAAATTGCCATCTGTATCCTCAGCAAGTGCAAGCTTGGAAGCCTGTATGTTGTTACATCTTTCAATATTTTCCTTTTGTTGTACATGAGCAGATGAAGTGCATTTATATATGCTATATTCCAAATAACTTAAAAAGGCCAAATTAAAAGTTAAAAATCCTTTTGTTCCACAAAAAAGTGATGACTTAAAGTTACTTACTAATTTTTTAGTAGTAGATTCAGCTTGTTTAGTAGTGTTATTTTTACAACATTCACCCACACAATACCTCCTTGATGGTTTATTCTTAACTATAAATAAAAAACTACTTTTATCAAATCAAAATTTGCAATAAAATGAATCCATAAATATACAATTTTATATAAGGAAATAATATGGCAATTGAGAAGACACTTTCGATATTAAAACCTGATGCAGTAAAAAATAATATTACAGGCAATATAAATTCCTACATCGAACAATCTGGGCTGAAAATCACAGCACAAAAAATGATGTTACTAACAAAAAAACAAGCAGAGCTGTTTTATGAAATTCATAAAGATAGGCCTTTTTTTGGGGAATTAGTAGAGTTTATGACCTCTGGTTCTGTGGTAGTTCAAGTTTTAGTTGGTGAAAATGCAGTAAGTAAATACAGACAAATCATGGGAGCTACCAATCCAAAACAGGCAGATAAAGGCACAATCAGGGGTGATTTTGCTGATGATATTAGTGAAAATAGAGTCCACGGCTCGGATAGTCTAGAAAATGCTCGTAAGGAGATAGCTTTCTTTTTTGCTGAATGTGAGTTGGTGTAGTTAACTCAGATTGGCGTCATCCAAGTAGCTGACAACATAGAAACGAAAAAACTTACTTGACACCCTTTGCCAGCCCCCTTATCGTGAAACTGAAGCTATTGTATTTGCTTTCGCCAATCTGCAGATTAAAAGGTAAGGATTACTTAATGTATCGGCGTCTTATGTTCAATTTTTTGCAGTATATAGATACTGTATGTCTTTACAAAACTTCGTCTACATCTAGATTTTTATCTAAATAAGCTGAACGCGCTTATAAAGCGTTACAAGACATCAAAAAATGCCAATACTCGACAGAGATAGTAAAAGACTAGCTAACTCGGGGATTCTTTGTCTTTTTTTCTGCTTAGTAAATTTCTTAAACATTTGCAGCGTAGGTTAGTTGCAATTAAAAGCAGCTAAATCTTGCTTGTCAAGCGTTTAAAACATAAAAAACGCCAATATTTTAAAGCGGATAATAACCCCAGGGCTTCTTTTGCCTTTTTTTTATTCGGTAAATTTCTTAATATTTATAGCTAAAGTAATTTAAAAGTCCGTGAAGGGTGTCATGCCAGTGCTTGACACTGGCATCCAGTTTTCCATATAATCTCATCAAAAATGTTTATTTTCTAGCTACTTTTATACTTATCAACCCAGTATGCTTACTTACAATTAAAATTCCTGGATCCCAGTGTCTGGGCACTGGGATGACAAAGGAGAGCTACTAGGATGATACCTTTTTCTACTTAGTTTGGGTTATGCAAGAAGTCTATTATAATCAGGCTTTAAGTGTGCGGAAGTAATTTTTTGCGTTAGAGTAAAAAATTTTTTCTATAGCTAATCAAAGTGGATAAAGAGAAACTTACCACTTTCTTTACAAAGGGTTTGATGTTACCATTTGACTACCTATTCTGAATTTATTGGATGAACATTAACATAAAAAATCTAGTTCATGCTTTCTCTAAATTGCCAAGTTTAGGGCCATCATCATCACGCAGGTTAGTTATACATTTACTCCAAAACAAAGAAAAAGTTATGCTACCACTTACATCTTTGATTAAAGAGCTAGCAGATCTTATAATAGAGTGTGAAGTTTGCGGAAATCTAGATACTAAGTCACCTTGTTCTATTTGTACTAACCCAAAACGTGACACTAAGTTACTGTGTGTAGTAGAAGAATTAGGTGATCTATGGGCGTTTGAAAAAGGAAATATATATTCAGGTTTATACCATGTTTTGGGTGGCAGATTGTCTGCAATAAATGGCATAGGTCCAAAAGAACTCAACCTTGACACTATTCTGAAAAAAGTGACAGAGTCTAAAATTGAAGAGATAATTATCGCAATTAATCCGACATTAGAGGGCCAAGTTACTGCACAATATATAATTGAATTGCTAAAAAATTTGGATGTGAAAATATCACGCCTTGCTTGCGGCATACCAATGGGCGGAGAAATTGACTATCTTGATGAAGGAACGCTGAGGATAGCACTTACTTCAAGACAAGAATATGAGTTAAATATAAAATAAGACATGTGCTTAAAAAAACTTATATCGCTAATAACATTCAAAAAGAAAAAAATAGTGCCACCACTTAAAGTGGTGGCTTGGGAAAATGACCGCCTAAACTATAAGCAATTTTCAGGTAAATTCAACACTATAATTAAAACAATTGATCAGTCTTTTACAATAATATCTTTAGAAGGATATGATGGATGGGGCAAGACGTTTTTTTTGAAAGAATGGGTAAAAGAGTTAAAACAGCAAAATGAAATTGTAGCTTATTATAGTGCATGGGATATCAATGCATTGGACCAACCACTTCCTTCTTTTTTAAATTTTCTATTTGAAGATTTATTTGCATCGTATGAAGTAAAAAGAAGCGTTATACAACAGTTCAAGAACATAAACCAAGAGCTATTTTCTCTAAACACACTAGGAAAGCTGATCAGTAAATCTCCACTTGCTATGCTTTCAGTATTTCTTGATGCTGCAAAAGAGGCTGATAAAAAAGACATAGGTTTTGTCTTGAGTGAATTAAGTCTTCTCCAAAGAAGAAAAGAGAGTACTAGAGATTTCAAAATACAGTTAGCGGATGTGGTTAATAAAATCAGAAAAGGCAAAAACATTTATATAATGGTGGATAATCTTGATGTGTGCCGTCCTAAATTCGTTGTCGATTTTTTGGAATCTATAAAGTATATGCTTGATGTGGAGGGGCTGGTTTTCATTATTTCTGTAAGTAAAGATAAGAGTAATGTACAAAGAGCAATCAGCACAATACTTGGACCAAATTTTGACCTAAAATCTTTTACTGATCTCTCTTTACATTTGCCAAAACAACCGATAGAAAAATTTACAAAAGAACTATTTGAAAATATTAAATTACCAAAAAAGTCAAAAAATTTGATTGTAGATAGTTTTATATTTTATGCAGAAAGCCTGTCACTATCTTTAAAAACAATAGAATACTGCGTAAAAAAAATAAAGCTGTGTCTTCTGAATCACACAAGAGAAGAATTACCTGATCCGAATTTGTTTGCATTTTTGGTAATACTGCAATCAATAAATATTGATATATATGAGGAACTAGATTCCTCATGTCAAAGATCCTTGGAAAAAATTGAAAATGAATATAAATCTTTAGTTCTAAATGGTCAAGAAGAATGGGAAAAACTTAAAACCTCTCTAGAAACTGCTTTTGCAGAGAGGGAGTCAAAAATTAACAAAGCTATAAAGGATATATTATTTTGAAAAGATACCCTACCTTCACATATACAAAGGTAGGGTAACATTTGATTAACGCCCTTTTACTATGTCATTACCTTGTTCAAACTTTCTGATTAATTCGCTTACATTGACATTAGATAATTTTTTACCTGCAGATTTGTCATTATGTGAAGCATCAGGTTTACGAAGGTCTTCCTTACTGTTACTCCTAGTAATATTACATCTAACAATGTTTGAATTATTAGACTTATCGCTTACATCTGAAATATTGCTTTTTTCACTACATGAAGACGAATTACTCGACATATTGCCTAAGCTAAAGAGCTTTTTACCTTGATAGATTGGATTCCAATCAAGTGGATTATAAGTTTTTTTGCTAGTCTCAACCTTTTGGTTATTTTGCTGTTTAGGAGAAAAACCAAGTTTTTCTCTTTCTTTCTTGCTTAGCGTTTTGAGAAATTTTACGGTTTCTAATTCATCAGTTGCTTGTACTTTATGTAAATCAAAGCTTTTTTGATGGTTATCCTGCTTAACATTTTCCATCATTTTATCTTTTATTGTTCTATCCTCATCATCAGAAGTGCTGCTACTAATATCACTGATACCACTATCCCCTGAATTGCGGCGTTGTTTGTTAGGAGTGCTATGAATGTTGTCTTCCATGAGTTTTTGCATTGTTGGGCCAAATGTTCTTCCAAGATTGCTACTCACTGTTTTATTACTATCATTTGCTTGAGAATGAGGTACATTTCGCTCAAAAATTGCTTTTATTCCAGCAAATTTAGCTTGGGAAGATTTCGTAGGAACAGGTGGGGCAACCATGCCTTTTGAGTTAATCTTTCCTTCATTTTGAGGAAAAATTTTTGGATTATTTTTTTCTACTGTAGTATTCATTTTTTACCTCTAAACCTATTAACTAATAAAAGTATAAACTTAGAGGTATTAATTTTGTAATAACAATGCTAATAGATTACCGCAGTTTCAATAAGCATCACCAGAGGATTCTCTATATAATGCTTAAAGGCATTTAAAAACTTTGCTCCGAGTGCCCCATCAACTGCTCTATGGTCAACAGAGAGCGTTACTGTCATTATTTCTACTATTTCTATTTTCTCATTCATAACAATTGGTTGTTTTTTAGATGCACCAACTGCCATAATGCAAGATTGCGGCGGATTGATTATAGCACTGAAGGCTTTTATACCAAACATCCCTAAGTTGGAGATAGTAAACCCTCCTCCTTGAAACTCTTCAGGTTTCAATTTTCCAGATCTTGCTCTGCTTACTAAATCTTTCACTTCTTTTGATATAGATAAAATACCCTTTTTATCAGCATTTTTTACTATAGGAGTAATTAGCCCATCTTCAAGTGCCACAGCGATTGAAATATCTATATTTGAATATCTCAGTATTTTATTATCTATCCACGAAGAATTTATATCAGGAAATTTTTTCATGCTAAAAGCCACAGCTTTGATAATTAAGTCATTAATTGTTACTTTATTGTTTTCATCTGCTGAGTTAATCTCGTTTTTTAACGATATTAACTTATCAACCTGGCAGTCTACAGTTAAATAAAAATGTGGAACATTCTGTTTTGATTCAGTTAGGCGCTGTGCTATCACTTGGCGCATGTTGCTTACTTCAACTATCTCAGGACTTTCAGTGCGTATACTACTGCTTAAAAACTCCAACACATCAGCCTTAATTATGCGACCGTATGGTCCTGTACCTTTTAATTGCTGCACATTAACCCCTTCATTTTGAGCTATTTTCTTAGCTAATGGGCTTATTTTTGTTCTACCTTCTGCATAACCCTCTGTCATCTGAGTAGCTGACACTGGGATCCATTCTTCTTTTCTAGATCCCAGTGTCAAGCACTGGGATGACATTGAGGGGTTGGATTCCAGCGTCACGCGCTGGAATGACACCGAAGAATGACTTATTGGCTTTCCGTTTAAATCTTGGTGTTCTGATTTTTGATTATCAACAGCACTTTTTGTCACTTCCTTTTTAACTGCACTATTGATGGAAGTTGAAGTATAGTTGTTAAGTGCACTTTCATCTTCTCCTTCTTCCAGCATTAAAGCTATTGGTTGATTTACAGGCACGCCACTTGTTCCTTCTATTACTAAAATTTTTGCTAAAACTCCTTCATCTATAGATTCAAACTCCATTATGGCTTTATCAGTCTCTATCTCAGCAATTACGTCGCCTACTTCAACTTTGTCTTGTTCTTTTTTATGCCACTTTACAATTTTTCCTCCAGCTTTGCTCATTGTTGGTGAAAGAGCAGGCATTAATATTTCTATAGGCATTGATTTTGCATTTAAAGATCTATTCAATTTTTAATTTACTCTTTATCTTATGTCAACCTAATCGTGAATTATGATGAATAAGTCTGTTACACTATCCCTCACGTTATCCCAGTGCGTGACACTGGGATCTTGGTTCAGTACTATTATCCTATTGTTTTTATTATTTAGCCATAGCTTGTTTGCTAACAACTTTGTTTCAACCAAATCAAATAAGATCAACATGAGAACGGGGCCAGGGTTTCACTATCCTGTAAAATGGATATACACTTGCAAAAATCTGCCCCTGAAAGTGATAGAAGAGTTTGAGAGTTGGAAAAAGGTCTGCGATATAGATGAAGACTGCGGATGGATAAAAGGCAATCTTCTTAGTGATAAGCGCTACGCGATTGTAAAAGAAGATACTTATGGATATCAAAAACAGAGTGTAGACAGCAAGATTACTATGAAAATAGACAAGTTTGTTGTGATGAAGATAGAAAAATGCAACGAAGAATGGTGCTTTCTTTCCACCCCAAAACGCAAAGCATGGGTACAAAAAAAACATATATATGGGGTTGATTAGGTTGACAAAAGATCTGAATTAACACTAGTTTCTGGGCCTTCTGTAGCATGCTCTTCAGATGAAGCAGAGGGTTCTTGAGGCTCTGGAGACTGTACAGGGCTATCACAGAAACTCCTTAACATCTCCTCAGCGGATGAATCTAAAATTTGTACAATAGACTTTTCACTTTGTTCTCTTAGCGATTGATCCACTCTAGAAATCAACTCAGAAAACTCGCTACCTGATTTTTCAGCTTCACTTTTTATTTTACTTTCTATGCTTGCAATATTACCTTGATCAATTTCTTCTTTTGTTATGTTGAATGAATTTGCAACATCTTGATATCCAATCTTGCAATCACCACCGCCAGTTATACAAAGAGCAATAGAGTCAGATATTTCGCTTGCAGCCTACTTATGTATAGCGTAAGCCAAATAATTGTCATGGTACTTAACGCTAAATTGTTGTTCTATTAACTCAGAAATTTTATTCTTTAGAGACATAAAGTACCCTCCTTACATTCGTTATACCTTTTTGTTAAGATACAGCAATCACACCATTTACTACACACTTTACTTTAATTAATTATTAAAACAAGAGCATCATTTCCAGAGTTATATCTTTTTACCTTAACAATTCTTTTTTGACTTCCTCTTCAATTGTCTCTCTTATATTTACGTTAAGGTCCTTCGTCGAAAAATCAGTCATAGCTTCAAGGTCATATAGATCTCTTGTCACTTTTTCAATAGTATCATCTATTTCTTTTACGTTAAATCCTTTTATAATAGGTCTAATCTTCACATACCCTAGAGAGCCTTTACCATAAATTCCTTTGCTTTGATCAATGCAGCCACCTGCACCAGATCTACTGCTTCTAAAACCCTGTCTACACTCTACTGTTTCATACTTGATTTTACCATTTTTTATATATGCTACTTTATTATCTTCAGTAGACTTCAATGCATCTGCTGCTATGATCCTTTCTTCTAATATTAAACTCGGTTCATGAATTATTGTGTCTCGATAACTTGTACGTTTAGGACCATATGTTCTATACATACCTCCACCTGCAACAGTGATTAATGGCTTGCAATCTTGTTTGTCTGAACGACACATTTTTATAAAAACAGGTCCCCCGTCTTTCTGTGATAATTCATCTGTCTGGTTACCTCCTCCCTCTGTGACTTGCACATTAATTATAGGATAATCAGGATCAATTTTCAGTTTAGCTTTAATATAATCTCCTGGCATTCCTGATCTGCTTTCTTTGGACTTTGCTATATCAACTATATGACCTGCTTCACCACTTCCCCACGCTTCTATTTCAACACGGTCAAACATTATTGATAAGTTATCTGTATAAACATTTCCATCTTCATGCTTATAGGATTCTTCGCTCTTTTTTTCCAGCTCTTGTTTCTTTTTTTCAAGTTGTTTCTCGATTATCTCTTTTAACTTCTCTTTGAGACCTTCTAAATCGAACCTACACAATTTATCAGCGTAAAAGACCTCTGTTCTGTTTGCTTTTATTGGTGCTTCTAGTTGCGTGACAACGCCATTTGCATCTTGTGAAATCTTTGTATAAAAAGGTTGAGTGTTTTCTTTGTCTACATATTGTGTTGAACGGCTGCATTTTCCATTAAAGCAGATGCACCCATCATAGCCTTGCTCACATCCTTCTTTATGCTCTGTATCTATCAACTTATATACTACTTTGACTTTGTTGTTTGTAAATTGTTCATCTATGTCTTTATCGTAATTCACGCAGTAACTGCATTTTCCCTTTTCTTGCTTATTTTCATCAGGAAAGAAAACATACCCTTGCTTATTGAATATTATTTTATCTAACTCACTCTGATCTCTGCTTAAGAGATCGGCTCTTTTATTTTCCTTGCTTGGAAGATAATAGAACTGATTTGATTCCTTGGAGTAAACAGCATTGTATTTAGTATATCTTGTTCCCATTAATTTTAGTGGTATTATTTTATTTTCTCTTTTAAGAACAAACTCCTCTGGTTCTGGCTGCCATCCAGAAAGACAAAGCATTTTACTGTTAGAATTTCCTTTATACTTTACTTCTATTTCCGGCTGCCCAGAGTTATTAAATTCACATTGAATAGATTTGTCTTTTAACTTTTTCTCAAAATCATTAAAACTATAAAAACTTCCGCCTTTAGAACATTTAATTTGCACATCAGGAACATAGCCATATTCTTTCAAAACTTTAAATTGTTGCGGATTACTTTCTAATATACCTTCTATAATATTATCAATATTACTATCAGTTGTTTTTGCTACTATTGCTGGTTTTACTACTTTTAAAGATAGGGGGCCAATATTTACAGCGGTATTAACATTAAAAGTACATAAACCATCACTGTAGGTTCCACGTGCTTCATAAGTACAAGTGCTCTCGCTCATCTTCATTCTTATCTTTAACGTATCACTCTGCTTTCCAGACGTGTTACTTTGTACTATTTCTACTACTTCAGGCTCTGGAGCAGGTGGTGCAGGGAAACAGCGGACGAACTGTGGATTTTTTTTGTCTATACTTTGAGTTCCATGGTATTCAGCGCAGAGCTGGCCCTTTTTTCTATAGGTTTTGAAGTAATAGTGAGTATCCTTATCTGTAACAGTATATGAGTGATTTGGAATGTTCTCATTATTTGAAACAACGTGTGGAAAACCTAACTCTTTTCTTTCCTCCAGTCCGCTAATTATCACCCCAACTCTTGGATCGAAGTAATCATTATCTTCATTTGTTATAGGAACAATTCTAACTTGTGGAGGTGACATCGCAAGTTGTTCACAGAATGGAGGGGGGCTAGGTGCAAGTGGCACAGGAGCACATTTTACTGCCGTTTGGTAGCAGGTATCACAGACTTTTTCCATCTCCCCAGGACGGAAAATATTCTCACCCGAAAATACTCTAGAACCCCATGAAGAAATTCCTGACATACAAGCCCCTTTTTGACTGCAAGTACATATTTTAGGAGAGTTAGCGAATCTTCTTTTTTCCTCATCAGTAACACCGTCTGCCCATTCCCATTTAAGACCCCGAGCAATTTCTCGTCCAGCTTTTGTTTTATCCCCTTCCCAATCAATAAAAGCTGCAGCAGAAACTCCAGCTCCTGTACCTTGCGTTCCATATATCTGGCGGCAGGATTCCCCACTTTGTAAGTCATAACAATAACTTTGTCCATCATAAGCACATACTCTAATTTTGGGATTAAAGTAACCATCAACTCCTTGATCTTTTATTGCTTGCACCTTAATTTCCTTTACCCAATCTCCACCAACTATTGCTTCCCACCAAGTATTACTTTCTACAAATGTTGGACAATCAGCATATCCTTGATACGAAAGACCAAGTATCAAAAAAAATATCAATAAGAAATTAAGCCTTACACTTCTCATAAAATACCGGTAACCACTCATTAACTTCTTCTCCTTTTTCTTTTATTGCCTCATACATATACTTTATAGTCTCTTTGTTAGCTGAAAGTACATGTATTTCTTGCATATCCTTCAAATCCAGATTTAAGGTTACCAATCCTTTGTACTGTTTTATCAAAAATAAACCTTCCTGTGTTGGCGTCTGCAGAATTATATTCAGCTCCTCTTTCGATAGAGAAAATGCCTTCATGTATAATCTATTTGCATTGACGTTCGGCATCAAGATTCTTGTATCAACATGTTTATCTAAATATTGAGTAAATTTGCTAGCAAATGCGAGATTTAAATTTTCAGTACTTAGGATTACTACAACATTTAGTTCCGTCATTCTTTGCATCCAGTTATCAAACTCTTTCTCTGTAGGAAAAATATTACTTATCTCCCATGCTTCATCCAAAACAAGTATTGCAGGCGAGCCATCACATTTTGCCTCAAAAGAATATAAAAAATAGTAAAGTATCACGGACATACATTCCTTTTGTTTTGTAAGGTTTGCGGTGTTGAGAGATATAATTTTTGTTTCCCAGTCAATATCTGATTCATTACCATCTTGAAATAAGTAAGCAAAGTCACCATCGTCACACCATCTACTTATCTTACCCCCAAGGAGCAAGAGCACCTCAGAAATTTGTGAAATAGAACGTGATTCCTTGGGTATAGCAAATATAGAATCCACAATTTTTCTTATCTTTTCTTCTACGTCCACCAAGCTCGTATCGGCTACCATTCTTCTGATCAGTTCAAACAACATATTGCGATTGGAAGCACTATCTTCAATGTTTAGTGGATTAAATTTTAGGCTTTTGTCCTTATATTTTGGATCGATTATGTAATATTTACCACTCACTGCTTTAGTAAAAATTATTGATTTTCCAGTGTTATCCAATATGACAATTCTTGGGTTAAACTTTCTTGATTCTGATAATAGAAAATTAATGAGTGAAGTTCTGCCTGAATTTGGAGCTCCGAGTATCGTAGTATGGCCATTATTTCTTTTTCCATGAAAATTAAAGAAGTAAGGATTTCCTTTTTTTGAGAAAAAAATCATTACCGCTTCTTTCCACCTTCTTCCTTTTAATGTACCTGACGTAAAATCGTGCAGCATAGCAAAGCTGCAAGCGTATTTTGTTAAGATATTTTTCGGTTGCGTAATAAAAGCAAAATTGCCTGGAAGTTGTGCCCAAAAATGACTTTCCATATGTAAATCAGTTCTAAACATCATGAAGCCAACTAATGACATTATAGAAGATAAATCACTAATACTTTCAGCTAACTTATTCCTATCATCTGCAAATATTGTAAAAATAATTTTCTGTTGGCAGAAGTCTATACTAGAGGTCTTTTCAAGCTCTATTATTTCTTCAATTCCTGAGCTTTTAAGTAAGGTATTATCCTCACTAATTTGCAGCATGTTGATTTGTTTTTTAAATTCTTTTATTGCTTTGTTATTACTAGTAAATATCATTATTTCTGTAATGATAAATTCAGATTCAAGCTGCAAGCATCTATCTATATTACCTAAAGAGATTTCCCGGTATTCTTTTATGCTGAAAATAGAGCCAAATTTCTGTTGATTTTCAAATATTGTTTGAAACGTATTGAAACCAAAAGCTATTTTAAAATTTCTAATATATTGCGACAGGTCCCTTTCATGTATTGGATAATCTTTGTGCGTTAATGTAACAATATAGTGGAGAAATTCTATCATTTCAGAATATATTTTACCTTCACTAAACCTTAGACTCAGTTTTTTAGCTCCAAAAGGTCCTAAATCATTTTGAATTACGTCAGTTATCTTTTGCAACTCCTGATGGCTTTCTTGTAAAGACAACTTATGCTTATTCTTTATTCTATTGAAAAAAAACGAATTATTAGTATGCTTGCCAAAATCGCTAAACAATATTACAATGTATAGTTCATTTATATACTGTAATTTACTATCAGTTAGTTTATTAAACCACGTTGAATGTAGGTTGTCAGAGAAGTCTTCAGTTTTATTCCATTTCAAGCTCAGTTTATTGCGCTTTCTAACGGTATGAATCCAAACGGTAAAATACAGGCTATTAATATTTTTTGATATGCTTTTTCTAATTTCAGTTCTGAGGTCGCTGTAGTTATCAACAGAAGAATAATCTTCTAACTTGATTATTTTTAACAATTCTCCCTGTTTTGTTAGTATGGTTTCTTCATCGTAATGACAAGCATAAGGAACAAAATCTAAATCAATGCTTTCTAGTAATGCTAAGTTGTTCTTTTTTTTAAGCTTAGAGTTAACTGTTGGTACTTTTAACTGCATATGCGTATTCAATAAAGATAATTAAAAAAGATAAAAATACTATCTTAATTTTTATCTTTTTTTTCGCTATCGGATTGTAATTTTATATCTTTTGCAAAGTTAAATTTTTCTTTTAAGTAGTCTGTTGCCTTTTCTGTACTACCGAACATCAGGACCAGTACACCAAACATTATCATAAAAAAGATTAGACCTCTGAACACTACTGCAAGTATCACTGCAGCTATACACAACCCTATGATTGTTGAAGGACTCATATTTTCTACAGTATCTTTAACTGAAAATGAAGAAATAAAATTTTTTACCGTTTCTTGTATACCCTTTAATTCATCACTCGCCGAACTTGCTTCGCTAGAATATGATGCAAAAATGAAACTTAATAAGGCTACAAAAACCAAAACTTTATTCAATTGAATGCGCATCAACTAAACACCTTTTAAACATTCCCCAAATATAACAACTTTTATATCAATAGGCAAGAACTGAATTCACTTATCCACTACAAGTAACACATATTTAATTTTTACCGCTGTGAACATGCTGTAAGCTCTTATCATCAACAAGAGGACTCACATTAATGGATGTTAATTTACTTGATAGGAAGTTTGAATGCAATTCAGCTACTGCTGCTATAGCAAGCACTGCAACCATAGCAAGTAGTCCTGCTCCTATCAATCCTGATGTCATTGCTCCTGCAACAATGCACCCTATTGTGGAGAGAGCACAACCTGCTACAAATGCAACGTGAAGATTTCTGTTATTGGGTTGGTTTTTAAGTAGGATATCTTTCTTAACTTGATCTGGATTTGCTTGACCATCTGAGTTTTCATTTTCTTGCATTTTTGGCTCTTTTTTTACAGTCTGCTCTGGCTGCACTTGAGTCTCGTTTTCTTTTGGGGATTCCAAATTTGATTCTAATAACTCAGTTTTTTCTCCACCCTCTGGTTGTAAGCCATTATCTTCTTCAACAGAGCTCAATGTTGAGTTTAAACTTTCCTCAGATGAAGTGCTTGCTATTGATGTTAAACTGTTTTTTCTACTATTTATTGGTGATATCGAGTTTTTTTCACTCAGTCCAGGTGAGTTTATTCCACTATCTGAACCACTACCGTTACCAAGCTTGGGAGTTTTTATATTCTTCTTTAATTGCTCCATAACTTTACTATATTTTCTAGATACCTCTTTCGGAATATCTAATTGGCCAAGTATTTTAGTATCACCACTTTTTTTCTCAGCTACATTCAAGGGTGTTTCTTGTGTGTTGTTTTGCTCTTCAATATGTCCTAGCTGCATTTGATCTTCAATATTTTCTTCAACAGCATTTGGTATTGAGCTTACACTGCTGCTCCTGTTAGTAATATCCAAAATTGTTTTTACTATTTTTCCTCTTTTTGTTTGTGGTCTTTGTGATTGTTCTCTTTCATTGTTAAATACTGTAGGTACAGCTAGTTCTTCTGATTTTGTTACTTCATCTTTCAATGCAGGAAGAAAGTTTTCGATATAATACTTATAATGTTTTTGATATTCCTCTTGTTTTTCTGGTGATTTTTCTAATTGTTCTCTCAGCGATTTTTCTAATTCAGTTAATACCTCGGGACTAGCTCCTTCCTTGAACAACTCTATGCATTTTTTGATAGTTCCATCTCCATTTTTTTTGGGCTTTCATGATTATGTGTTTTTTTTGTTACCTTTTTGTATATAGTGTCGTGCAATTGTTGGTTAATAACTTCTTTATTATTCTGAGGTTTTTTTAAAGTACCTAGCATAGATTCCTCCATACATAATAAAATGTATAGATACCTCTTTAGCGTTAATTTTACATTAAAACTGGGCAATTATGCCATATTATAAATAATTGCGGCAACTTGCTTATTGGAAGGTCGCTTAACTATTTGCTTTCTGGGTTTTCTACTTCTACAGATTTGCTCTCAATATAATTGTTTGCTTGTTGAACTAACATATCCACTACTTCTTTTACAGGCTTTTCCCTATCAACCATGCCAACACTTTGACCGGCCATTAAAGATCCCGTTTCAACATCTCCTTCAATCACTGCTCTTCTTAAAGCTCCAGCCCAGAACTTTTCTATTTCAAGCTGCCCATCTTCTTTTGAGATCTGTCCCTTTTGGTATTCATCAATAACTTCTTTTTGACGCTTCATAAAGTCATCGCTTGCTTTGTTGGCTATAGCTCTTACAGGAATTACAGGAAAATCAGCACTTATCTGTACAGAAGGTATTGCATTACGTGCGGCCGATTTAATAAACACTTCCTTAAAATTTTTGTGGGCAATTGATTCATTAGTGCAGACAAATAATGTACCTATTTGACAGCCACTTGCTCCAATTTCTAAGTAATTAACTATCATTTCGCCTCTGCCTATTCCACCTGCAACAAACACTGGTATTTGTTCATTTTTAAAATGAGGCAATATCTCTTGTGCAAGAACAGAAGTGCTAACTGGACCTATATGCCCACCTGCTTCCATTCCTTCTATTATTAATGCATCTACTCCCATTTTTACTAACCTTTTCGCAAGGCTTAATGCTGGTGCAAAGCACATAACTTTAATGCCTACACCCTTGATTTTTTCTATATTAGGCTTTGTTGGCAGTCCACTGGCAAGCACTATATGGCTTACTTTCGTTTCAATACACACATCTATCAACTCACCCAACTTTGGGTGCATAGTAATTAGGTTTACACCAAATGGTTTGTTAGTTAATTTCTGCGTCTCTATGATTTCTTTTTCCAGTAAGTCTGGAAACATTGCACCACATGCAATTACACCAAAACCACCAGCGTTTGAAATTGCTGAAACCAAATTTCTCTCTGAAACCCAGCTCATAGCACCACCCATTATAGCAAACTCACTGCCAAGAAAATCTGTTCCTTTTTTCCAGAGGCTACTTAACATATAACCTATATCATACGTTTAAAAATGTTTTGCTTATCTATAAATGCGTGCTTCAAAGCGCCAAGTATATGTAAGATTATAAAGAGTACCATAAAATATGCAAGCATCGAATGTAGCTCGTTAGCCGTGTTAGCTAGGTCTTTGTTTTGATTAATCAACAAAGGGATATGAAAAAAATATTTGATCTGTTTGCCAGAAGCAGAAGACATGACATAGCCAGATAGTGGCATTAGCACCATCAAAGAATATAAACCAAAGTGTACTGCTTTACTTATATTGATTACAAACCGAGAAAAATTTGCTGGAAGTGGTGGAACATAAGTAAAGACGCGAAAAAATATGCGTACTATGATTAATCCAAGAATAGTGATACCGCAAGCCTTATGAATAGCGTATATGTTGAACTTAATTTCATTGCTAAGTGGCAGGCTTTTCATATAAAGTCCAGAACAAAGCATACCGATAATAAAAACAGCCATCAACCAATGGATAACCCTTAAACCTAGGCTATATTTATCGTCTTCCATTTTGATTACCCTAAAGTAGCATTTATATAATAGAAAAACTATTTTTCAATCAAAATCATTAAAGCAATTTAGATTTACCGACAATGTAGCTATACAAATTCGACCCAGCCGGAAGTCAAGGGCACCTAAAGCAAGAAACGGATTAAACGAAAAACTTACTTGACAAACTCCGCCAGCCTCCTTATCATGAAACTGAAGCTATTTATTTATCTTCTCTGTACAGATTAAATAACAAAAAAACTCAACGTATCTGGCGTCTCATGTTTAATTTTTTGCACTATGTGCACTCTATGTCTTTATCAAATTTCTAGCTACACAAGCTGAAATACGCTATTTAAAACATCAAAAAACGCCAACTTAAAAAATGGATAGTGAATAATTAGCTACCCTAGGGTTTCTTTGCCTTTTTTTCTGTTTAGTAAATTTCTTAAATATTTATGGCTAAACGACAATCGTCATCCCTGTAAAGGTCAAGTATCCCGCTACGTGTTAGCGGCTAAGAGATACCCGGCGGTATGACGGTTCGCAGCGGCATGACGATAAGGTTCCAGTGTCAAGCGTTTGGCATGCAAATTTCCTTAAACGTTCGTAAGCTTAAAACTTTACTTTAGATCAAACTGCTGTATAGTGGCTTTATAGCTTCAATTTTGTAATGAACATACCTAGTATAGAAAATTGTGATCTTCACAATAAAGCCGTTTTACTTAGAGTTGACTTCAATGTTCCTATAAAAGATGGAGAAATTCGTGATGTCACTCGTATTTTGAGAGCATTGCCTACTATTCAGTATTTAGTGAATGCGAGTGCAAAGATTATTATTATATCACATTTTGGACGCCCAAAGGCCAGAGACAATAATCTGTCGCTAAAAAATGTAATTGACACTTTATCGCAGTTACTAAATAAAAAAGTGAAATTCATTGACGATTGCGTTGGTGAAAAAGTACAAAGAGCAGTAAGTGTTATGGATGCAGGAGATATAATATTACTAGAGAATCTAAGATTTTATAAAGAGGAAGAGCAAAGTGACTCAAATTTTGCCAAACAACTAGCATCTCTAGCGGATATATATGTAAATGATGCATTTTCTTGCTCTCACAGAGCTCACGCTTCTATTTCACGCATTACAGAATTTTTACCCTCTTATGCAGGGTTTTGCTTGCAAGATGAGCTAAAGTATCTTGAAAAAGCTGTATCGTTTAAAGCTAAACCTATTACTGCGATAGTTGGGGGAGCTAAAATATCAACTAAGATAAAAATGCTTATAAAGCTAACAGAAAAGGTTGATTACCTAGTTCTAGGTGGTGCAATAGCCAATAATTTTTTGTCATTTAGCAAAGTAAATATAGGGAAATCTTTCTTTCAAAATGGTGTTGACGACCTTCTGCATAATATTCTTGAAACAGCAAATAAAAACAATTGCAAAATAGTTGTGCCAGAAGACGTTCTGGTTGCAGTAAGCTCTGATTACAGCACTAGTATTTCAAGAAAAACTGAGTCCATTTTGGACGGTGATATAATTTTGGATATCGGATCACAAACTTTGAGTACAATAAGCAGTATAATAGCAAGCAGTAAGACTCTGCTGTGGAATGGACCTATTGGTGTTTTTGAACATTCAGCTTTTGCAAGCGGTACAATAGGGGTAATGAAAATCGTAAGTGACTTAACGCACAAAGGAAAGTTAACCAGCATAATAGGGGGAGGCGATAGTCTATCTGCAATAAGCGCTGCAGGCCTTACCGATAAGGATTTTACATATGTTTCCACTGGTGGAGGAGCATTTTTAGATTGGTTAAGTGGCGATGAAATGCCGGGAGTTGCTGCTCTGCAAAAACGATTAGATTAAAACTTTTTTAAATTATTTCTTATAGGCTAGCTTTTTTGTGAACGTGATTATGTCGAAGACAGTTAAACTAATTTTGTGTTTAATAATACCAATAATAGGGTTTATTTTTTATATTAAGGATCATTATTTTCACACCGGCTATGTAGAAGAAAATGTTGAAGTCAATTTTGAACCATTTTTCAGTTCACAACCAGCCACCGTTTCAGAATTAACTGACTTCGATAGAGGAGTGTTGAAAGTTTGTGGAGATTGGGGAGCACATCCAGATAAAGAAGATTTCAAAATTTTACTTAGTTGTCCGCAGCATCAAGAAGTAGTGAAAGGAATATATAAGTGATTACGCCAGATGCGGATTTGGAGTTACTTAAAGATGAACTGGCTAACATTTGGTTTACAAATAGTGGAAGTGAAAAAGAAACTATAGGAACAAATGGGTGTCATGCAAGTAGCTGACACTGGCATCCAGTTCTTTCGCGCAGTTCCATCAAAAACGTTGTAAAGCGCTTTCGTGTTTACCAACTTAGTACCCAATCTGGATCCCAGACTGGGATGACACCATCATAAAGTGAACCAGTGTCAGCTACTTGCATGACACCCATTTGTTGTAAACTCACTTTTTCTTGATTTTTTGGTTTATCTTATCTACCTACTTTGCTACTCTGCTGAACGGATACCCTTTCTTAGGTATATTTTCAAACTCACCAATTAAAGTTTTTATATCTTGCGGTAAATCAGAGACAAATTCCATGTATTCCTTACTTTTTGGGTGGTATAAGCCCAGTGTATAAGCATGTAGTGCTTGTCTATTGAAATTACGAATGAAACTAGAGTTTTTAGCATATTTTGTGCTTTTACTACTATTTTTTCCATAAACTTGATCACCAACTATGGAATGTCCTATGTGGCTCATGTGGACTCGAATTTGGTGTGTTCTGCCTGTCTCTAAAGTGCATTTAACGAGGCTTGCTTGTTCTATAACTTTTTGCACTAAATAGTGAGTGATTGCTAATTTGCCTGTGATTTTTGTTACACACATCATTTCTTTATTGCCGCGTTTGGGAGCAATGTTAGTTTTTATCGTGCCTTGCTGAGAAGATAATGTTCCCCAAACTACTGCTAAGTATTCCCGCTTTATTTTGCGATTCGATAACAATTCAGACAAAAAACTATGGGCTGCTTCATTTTTTGCAATTACCATTAGCCCACTAGTATCTTTATCGAGTCTATGAACAATTCCTGGTCTTACATCAAGGTGAGCGATAACTGCGTTCAAAAGCGTATCATTGTTTGTCCCAGCACCTGGGTGCACTGTTAATCCACTTTGTTTACTCAGAACTATAATGTCCTCATCTTCATAGACGATATCAAGTTTTATGTCATAATTAGGCTTAATTGATGTGGATATGTCAGGTTGAAAGAGATGCACCACATACTCTTCATCTGGTTTTACTATGTAGTCATTATTAATTATCGGTGTGCCAAGTAATTTCACCTGCTCATTTTGTATCAATCTTTGCGCTTTGCTGCGTGATATGTTGCATTTTTCAGCTATATAGGTGTCTAACCTTAATTTCTCTTTATCATTATTAACACTTAAGGTTACTTCTAAGTGGTCTATAACAACTACCCCGCGCGAGCTACTGCAAATGCTGCTTGAATATTTTGATCTACAAAATCAACTTTTGTACTAGGAAGATCACCTTGTTTTTTAATATGGCAAATTGTTTGAGAGATATCTTTCCAGTGAATTGTTATTTTGTTATCAAAATCCCGTAATGTTGCCTCAACCTTTTTTTCTTTATTATCTTTTTCTTCCAGCTTAATAGATTCTAATAAATAATATAGAAATTCACTTGGTTTGCCGTTGATTTTTTCTTTCCATCCATCTGTTTTTTCTTGTTCAGATTTTTTTTGCTCTAACTTTTCCTTCTTTTGCTGCAGCTTATTTTGTTCTGCTTCCAGCTCTAACTTTCTAACTGTGTCACGTAGTTCTTTGACTTTATTTTCTAATACTAATAAATTATTAGTATTATTTCCATTGTTAGCTTCTAAATCAGGCGTACTTGGTTGAGCTTGCTTCTTTTTTATTTCTTCTAATTCATTCCTTACTACGTTTAATTGCTCCTTCAATTCCGTTTTTTCCTCTTCTGTATCCTCTTTTAACTTTTTTAGCATGATAAGGAACTCGTTATCATTAGACTGCGTAGTTGATCGAAGCCAGCCTACAAGGCGGCTTGGTTCAAATCGTTCAATTTTATCTTCAGCAATTTTAATAGCATTCTCTAACCTAGAAAAAGTACCTTCAATACCTAGTGAATGTGCTTTTTTTGTCAATTCTTTAGTGTTATTTAAAACTTCTGAAATTTCTGCATGTAGCCAATCTAAATCTTTTTTGATGTCTTCTCTGATTTTTTTTAGGTGATCAAGCGTTTCTTCAATGTTAATATTTGCAGGCTTTAAAAGACTATTATCAAGTAAATCGCAAGCTTTTTTAAGGTTACTGTCAAATGAGTTGCAAAGCGGACTAAGTAGTTTTTTCATTAGAGATATTAGTTCATTTTCCCTTTTACCAAGCTTATTTTCTACTACTGATACAACCATGCCCTTTCCAGACCAGTATGGAAATAGAAGACCTAAAGAACTGTGTTTTCTAATAGTATGATTTTCATGATCCACGCTATTACTTATTAGATTGCTAAGTGTTGATATGATGCATAAAGGAACAGCGACTGATAAAGCTATTAATATTATTGGAGCATTAATGGATTGTGATATTGCTGAAACTACTATAACAGTACCAAATACATATGATCCAGTAAACAAGAGAATCCTATTTCTATTTTCTGCTTCTATATCTTCTAGTATTTCTCTCTGCGTCTTAGAAATTGGTAAAACTATTGAAAGCTTTTCCCCCTTTTTATCTAAATTTGTTACAATTTCAATTTTTTTAGCTTCTTGAGCAATCTGGCTGTACTGTTCATCAACTTGATAGTTTCCTATTTTTTTATCTATTTCATTCTCTTTTATTTTTTGTGTATTTATAAAGTTTACAACAGCAGTAAATAAGAGAACTATAAGAGGAATAGAGGCAAGAAGTGCTGGCGTGAACGCAAACCTAGCAATACTTACTGTAACAGGCTGAATAGAAAAGGCAGTAAATGCTATAAGAGTAGCAATGGTGCTTGCTATCGATATAGTACCAGAATACTTTCTTATAGAGCTCAAAATTCTACTGGGCTGGCCAGAAAGTTTTCTAAATCCTAAAAAATCAAAATAGTCTTTTAAAGGATCTTGAGTGTTTGTAACCATAACATTTTTCTAGTTAAAACTTATTTAGGTATACATTAACCAAACCTTAAAATCAAGTCTCTTAATTTTTCAACATGTGCCAAGGCCTATTGGAGCGCACTGTATTAATCTTTACGTAACGATTTGTTAACCAAACAGAATGTGTGCCATACGTTTCTAGATCAGCATGTTTAATAATTTTAGCGTTGCAAGCTGAATAGTCGAATTCACTTAATTGAATTATCAGATCAACACTATTACAGTTTCTCAAGATATCTTCTTTTTTATAAGCAAGCAGTACTGATTTATTATTTCCTTTATTATATATACAGCCATACTTTAGTCTTTTATCTGGATTGCTATATTTTGTATGATTCAAAATTTGGTTCTGTCCGTTTTGCTTTGCCCACGTTTTGATAACAAAATTTCTGCTTTTTCTAGTGAGAGAATATAGTAAGTTATCACTCTCCTTTGCAGCAACATTATCAGCATTTATTAGGATGTCGGGGGTTTTATATGCAGCGCTAAAGCAAATACCTAGTACAATAAAAAAAATCCCAAAAAACGCCAATTTCTTTCCCACAAGCACAGCCACAATAACCCAAATGTTATTATAATAATTGATGAGGCAGGAAAAGTACGAATGGGAATAACCAAATACTGAAGACTAGCGATAGCGTTTGTTATATACAAAATGCTGTCAATTGGGCGTTCTACAAGTGGCGCTATAATCCATTCAATACCGAAAGGAATCAACAAAACATAGATTATTCCAAGTGGAATAATAATTAATGTAACTATTGGTATAGCAACTAAATTTGTGATAATGCCACTAATTGAAAAATAATTAAAATTATATATCGTATACGGAACAGTTGCTAAACTTGCTATTACTGAGCTGATCATTATCGATACAAAATATTTCATTATTTTTATTTTGAACAACTTATTAGCATTAATTTGATAACTGGCAACCAGTGCCAAAACAGCAGAAAATGACATCTGAAAGCCAGGCTTTAAAATTGCTTCTGGTTCTACTGAGAGTATCACTGAAGCAGCAAACGCAATTGCTATTAACCCTCGATATTTTCTCTCTATCATTATTGCAACGAGTACTAAAATCACCATGATGTAGGCACGCTGAGCAGAAATTTGCATACCGGTAATCAACAAATAAAACGTGGTTGGCAAGATAGTAAGGAATGCAGATATTTTCTTGGTGTTATACTTAAGAGTCAAAGTTTCAGATATTGCGAATAAATTACGAAACACTACAAAAAACAGACCAGCAACGAATGATAAATGCAAACCAGATATGGCAAACAAATGTGCTATACCTGAATCTCGTATCGCGTCCATAGTTTTTTGATCTATGCCATCTTTTTTACCGATCAGTAATGCAGAGATTATATCCGCATGTGGTTTTTTGATATTTTGCTGCAGGTTTTCATAAATGTATTGACGGAAAGATTCTATATATTCTTGAAATTTCCTTGCTTCAGCCTTTTTGTGCAAAGCTATTTTGCTTGTTGCAAAGCCTGTTTTACTGATCATACGCGTCAAGTTAAGAGATTGTGAGCAAATTTAGAGAGGTTAAAGTGGATACTCTAGCCCTTCTACGTTTGTCTTTTAATGAAAATCGCGACCAAGTTATAGTGAGTTTTTTAAGAAATGCTTTTAAACTATTAATTTTGGTTAATACTAAAAATAACTCTCTAACCCGCCTTTTTAGCTCAATAAATGCCTTTGTTAAGCTAAGTTCTGTATTCTTTTTCACTTCTGTGCAACCAACTATGCCGTGAAATATAAGAATTGCGCACAATTTAGCATATAGTTCACATAATACTCTGCATGGCTTTCCTTTTAGCTTATCAAGCCTGGTATGGCTTTTATACAATTTAAATAATAACTCAATTTGCCACCTTACTCTGTAAATCGTTAATACTTGCTCAGCACTAATTTTATTTTCTGGAACATTAGTTATAAATATTGACCAGTTCAACAATTTTTGATTTCTTTTAGAGGATGTATATCCCTGCGATCTTGCTAATCTATTAGCTTTCCTTCTTCTGGCCATATTCAGTTAGTTTCTGACATATAATTCTTACTCTAATTTTTGCTTCTTTTCCTAACAATACCTCGTTTTCTAAAAATAACTTATCCTCTAAACATTCTAATAACTCCATTTTTTGATTTGTTTCTACATCATATATGTCGGTATCAACGACTTATGAAATAAGCTCCTATTTCATTGATTTGTTTAAAAGAACTTGGCACAAAATAACCGAGATCAGATATTAGCAAATCATTGCTTAATATATTACTTAAATGTTTCCTATATCCCTGGTCTGATCTTACCCCCTCCGTTAAATTAAGTTGGTCTATTATCTGATTCATGTAGTCGAAAACTAATTGTAACTTTATTCCAGACTTAGTATTGCTTTCATAGCCACTGTAGCTAGTACCATAACCTTTATACATCTCTTCCATACTGTTAGGTATAGCTACTGTCCAATAATTTAACACTATTAAATTGCTGTAAGATTTTGCAACCAACTTGCAAGATATTTTTAAAGAGAATCACAGATTCATTATACATCCTTTTCATAAATTCCACTGCTTCTTCAGTAAATCTAAACTTGTTTTGTTATATCTATCGAGTCCTCGTTTAGTAATTGAAACATTGTTTCTACGCTACAATTATCAACTCCTATATTACCCAAGACCATGGCTTTTACGAATGATGAACCTTTTAGCTTTCTCTTTCTTTTTATAAACCTTGTTGTAATTGAGATTTTCTCTGCTTTTTCATTAAAAAATTCTTTGAGCTTTTTTGATAAGCAAGTTATTTTATTCATTGGTTCTCTCACTAAAAGTATATCTGGGAGAACTTATACCTTATTATTCTATCTCTTTCATACCTTTATTTCCTTAACTTGACGCGTATGCTCTGCTGAACAGATACATAACATTTGCTATACAGAAACTCTGCGATACCAAAATAAATAAAGAGGTACGCCACTTGCAGTGAATAAGCTTGCGATCAGCAAGGTATTCACAGAAGTTTCAAATATTACCCAGCAGCAAAATGTTGTTGCTATACTGCCAATTAAAAATTTGTAACAACTCTTTTCTTGCACAATAACTTTGAGAAAAGCAAGACTGCATGCAAGGTAAACAAATAAAAATGAAACTACAGAAAAGTCGATAATTGATGTGATCTGCTTAGCAAAATTGTTGCTTGAAGTGAGGATTAGTAAAGTTGCAGTTCCAACTGAGCTAGTTGTTATGCCCCAGAAAGGAGAACCGTGCTTGTTTCTTTGAGCAAAAAACTGTGGCATCAGTTTATCTTTTGCAAGGCCAAGGGCCACTTGTCCACTAGCTAGTACCCAAGCGTTTAAAGTACCAACACAAAAAATGAACGCAGTCATAGAAATAATCAAGTGCCAATTGCCAGAGGCCATAATTTTTATTGCGTCAACATATGGTGCTCTTGAACTTGCTAAATCATTACCATTTATTAATCCCATAATTGCAAGATTGTTGATAAAATACACAACAGCAACAGAGATTGTTCCAAGTACCACAGCTCTTGGTATTGTTCTAGCTGGATTATCAACTGACCCTGCAGGTGCTGTTGCCAATTCAACTCCAATAAAACCCCATAGAGTAATAAGTGTAGAACGGGCAAGAATCTGCGATGTTGTAAGATTTGATATTTCTTCACTTATGATGAAGTTATTTCTATCAAAAAAAAACAATGCTGCTATAGGTATTACAAGCAATACAGAAATTTTTATCACCGTCAATAAAAACTCAACACGTCCAGCAGTAGCTACTCCTCTAAAATTTATTAGTGTAATAATTGTAAGTAATAACATCTCTAAAAACAGATGTACGTTTTGAATATCTTCATGGAAAAATGGTGTAAGATAACCAACACCCACAACTATTACGGCTGTTGTGCTAACCCATGAGATCACCCAATACGTCCAACCAACAAAAAAAGCTGCAGCAGGGCCAAAAGCATGCTTTACATAGACGTGAGGGCCACCCGTTTCCGGAAATTTTGCGCAGAGTGAGGCAAAAACTAAAGCAAGAGATATAGCACCAAGCCCTGATATTATCCAGCTTATAAGGCTATACATGCCATATGGAGCAAGGCTAATTGGAAGCATAAAAATTCCAGAGCCAATTTGGCTGCTAATCACTAAGGCAAAAATAGCCCAAAAACCTATTTTATTTGACACAATAATTCTTATCTAAATAGATTAACAATATACCCTAAACTCAGAAATTTCAATTGATCTTTTAACATAAAAACTTGTATTTTTTTCAATTTATTCCTAAAATAGATTATATTAACAGATTATTAAGAGGGGGTTATGAATCCGAGATTAAAAGCATTTTTGATTGCACTTTTGTTTCTCGTGTATTATTTAAATCTTCTTGTTAACTATATCCTTGACCCGATTCTAGTTCGTCCCTTTGAAAGATTATACAAAAACTTAATTGTTGATGGTCTTTATGCCTATTTATCTACAAGCACTTCTAGCCCTGCACTAGCATTTTTGGCTACAGGTTTTATTGTTATTGCTGCGTTTATTTGCCTGAATAAAATGCTTCTTCCCTCGCAAGAGAAGATCATAAACAACTATACCTCCTTTAAAAACAACAATATTGATAGCAATAGCATGTTGTTTGAGGTTTATAAAGATCCAACAATAAAATTAAAGGACAAAATCTTATTCTTCAGTATACACTTGATATATTACTACAGCTTTCATTTTTGTATATTGCATCAAAGGTATCAGCTCTACGTGGGTTTCTTATATTTAATTTTGGTTTATTATTGTTAAATTATGCACTGCTAATTCCAATAGCACTTCTTGAGTTAATAAAATATCCATCAGTAAAACTCTTTTCACCTTTGGGTTTGAATGTAAAGCAGCTAAGCTTTTTGTTTAATGTAAGTGATGTGGGTACTAGTAGTCAGAGCGTTCATACTAGAAGTTTTCAGCAAAGCGTTATTGAATGTGCCAAAAAATTAAAGGAAGAACATGGTACGCCGTTAAATGAGTTGGATGAAGAGTTTAAAAGTTATATAAGCGGTTTAACAAGTCAGCAAAAACGAATGATAGAACCTTATCTAAGATTGGATGGTTATGAAACTGGGGAGTGGGTAAATTGGGTAGATTCACAAACCGGATTGACATTGACACAGGCTATAAATTTAGTTTTAATTGCGGCAAGAGAGCAAAATGCAGACGTAGAACTATTGAAATCTATATTACTGGTTCGCTTTGAAGAAAGTAACCGTCAATGTGGTCCTGGAATGCTTCTCCGTATTATTTATGCATTAAGTGGCCTTGAAGCAGAAAACAACCTTGCAGCTCAACTGGAGCCTCAGCTAATGGGGAAGTTGGCTGGTAATGCTACTAAAAGATTTCTTGAGAAATATGTGGATAAGCACTACCATAAAATAAAAGTTTTGAAAGAAAATTTTGATAATTTGTATTCACCAAGTTCTGGGGTGGATTTGAGCAACGTGAGTGATGAAGTAAAGGACGGCATTTCTTATACAAGAGATGCTATAAAAGAATTCGTGTTTAAGGAATTATATGTAAAGTTTTATAACGACTATGGGGAGCATATTCAGAGAGGGCAGATAAAACAAAGGTTAAGGGAGTTAATAACGGATAAAGTCGTAGACGCGGCAATATATTCTAAAATAGATGAAATAGAAATCCCTGCAGAACCACCTACTTATCTTGAAAGAGTAAAAGCATTTTTTGGAGGTCATGCAAGGTCTTCTGCTGCTTAGTGGTTTAGTTCGTGCTATATAGCTAAACTAACTTAGATTTACTGACAATTTTAAAATAACAAATTCGTCATTCCGCTACTAGTTAGCGGAATCTATACCGCGAATGAATCCATAGCTGTACGAACATTGTGATTTGAGAGCAATTTCCACAAGGGAGGGTGTCATTCCAGTGCTTGGCACTGGAATGGCTTTGTTGCATCGCTAGCTATGATGGATTAAAGATAAAAAAGATAGGGAATATCAGTAGCTTATTATTCTGGTATTTATAACAAGAACGGTCAGTGAATACCTAAATTTGAGTAAAAGAAATTTCACTACCATTTACCAATCCGGCTAAAATTCAAGAATTTCAATGCTTTAGCTATTTTCAATAGAATTAAATTTATTAATATAAATAACAAATTACTATTCTTAAATTTGATCAGATTGATTGCAAAAAAACAAGATTTTCAATAGGTTGCTTATAATCCTAACTATAGTTAGCCTTTCATAAGTAGCGATGCAACAAAGCCATCCCAGACTGGGATGACACCGAAGGGGCTACTCGGATGACAAACCCTGTCATTCCAGGGCGTGACGCTGGTTTCCATCCAAGACGGCAGTGCTTGACACTGGAATGACAAGAAGAGGGCACTGCCCTCCTTGTATGTATTAGATATAGGCCGAGTTGTGGTCGTGATAAATGTGATCGCTTGCGCAATCGAACATTTTCACAAAACCATTCTCTAGATAAAGATTATATTCGTGATGTTGATCTGATAATACAATATTATCTTGCTCCCCTGAATTGAAATGACTTGAATCTGACAGCAATTCGTAATTTAGATTACCTATTTTACTAATGCTGTTTATTACTTTGCCATTACCACTTGATATAGCTAAACTATAACTATCACCATCCTTCATTATCTTGATGGACACCTTATCTTCAGGTAACACTATAAGCTTCTTTGTGCCACTATCGTGGATTACGAATTTGCCTTTTTCAAAATAGTATTTGTCTTCCGGCAAAGCACCAACCTTATAATCTGATGTGTGCAGTTTGTTCCAAAAATCTAACACAGATTGCTTTTCTGCTCCTTCCGCTCTATCATACAAGGCTTTCACATCATTATAATTTATCGTTACATTTGCCTTATGCTTCCCTTCTGAGTCCTGCTCGTAGCTCTTTTCTATTTTGAGAATTGTGTCTTTTAATACTACCTGTTCTTGCTCTTTCTCCTCCACTGAAGCTGACCTTTTTGCCCTTGTTGGAATTTGTGGCTGATCAGAATGCATTTCACTATTGTCGTTTGATGCAGTTTTCTCTTCAGCAGCTTGTGCAACAACATTAGTAGTACTATGAACTTCTGTCTTAGTTTCACTTACTTGCCCTTTTGGACTTTCGGTTTTTGTATATATTCTCTGATAGTCCGTGTAGCCTCTATTAGTATCACCGATATCACCACTACCTTGATCGAAAGTTATTTTTTTACTTCCATTTCCCATATCCTCAATTTCAACTTGAGGAGAAACAGATGCTAGGAAATCGTTATAACTGTAGTTGTAGTCAGCAGAAAAGAATATTTTACCTTTGAAGTTATGGAAGTTATTAGATAACATTCCAATTTCTTCGTCGCCATCAAACAATTTTACTTTAGTGAAATATGTTTGACCTTTTATTCTAACTATTTCACCGCTAGAGTTTCTTTGTATGTGGTAATCATTTGGGTCGTGCTTTATAGCAAAAAGTTTGCCAGAGCCATATTTCTCTAAGTTTATAAGGCCCACATTTACATGTTTATGGGAATAATCTCTCTTTTCATATTCATGTGCAAATATTGGATCTATATATCTATATTCGTCTGATATATTTGGCATACCTACTGGATGTTCATTCCCATCTTTCGTCACCGGAACAAGCTTATATGCTCCATCTTTTTCCACTAATTTTAGATGAGTAATACTTTGTGGTAGTTGAAACCTTACATTTGCTCCATGGTCATGAATAAATAGATCACCTTTCTCGGTAATATAAAAGCCCATATTTTTAAATTCATGTAAGCGCTCGTCTCCTTGCTTTACGACAGCTTCATATACATCATCGTCTGTCCTATCTGTTCCCTTATTATCCAGTAATTTTCCTTTTTCCACGATTACTCCATTTGCCTTTTGCTCATCAGAATATTGTGCATGTTCTGAATCCTGATGACTCAAAATTTTGGTACCTCTAAGAAGCAGAGAATCTAAATCTTTTTGGATGTGTCCAGTGCTAGGATGCAACAATTCATTTTCATGTAAATGCGCTTCATCAAAGTATTCATCGCGTTCAACTGTTCTGCCATCTATTAGGGAAGCTTTATAATGACCATTTTCTTTTGTAACTGCCATGTAAGCACCGCCTTCGTATGAAACATTTAAGTTGTGCAATATATCCTCAAAAACGAAAGTTTCTTTAGTTTGGCCTTCAACTTGCTTAAAAAATCCTGATTCGCTCAATAATTCTCCAAGCTTTGTATTTCCGTCATATGTAGACAGTGCACCCATATCTCCTTGACCATGAGCTTGCATAGAAAAAATCTTACCTCCTTGTAGATTAATGTGAGTACCTCTGATTAAGCTTGAATCGATATTGACCAGCCCATCTAATATTTTTGCTGCTTGGGAATTATTTTCAATTTCATCAACGGCTTTGTTTTTTAGTTGATCAAACTTTAAAAATGCTGGTCCGTATTTTGTATTTTCCTCATTACGTAACTCTTCAATAGTAATCTCTTCTTTATGATATTTTTGATACATTTCACCACGTTCTTTATTCAAATTATCAAATTCATCTACCTGATTCTTAACTTCTGTATCATATTTTGATAATACCCTTAAAGCCTGATTTTTATACTCTTGACTGTTTTGATATTCATTACCTTGTTGGTCAGAGTAAGTTAGTTTATCCTGTCCATCGGAAGTTTTTACTACCTTAAGGAAATGATATTCCTTTGATATATCAAGTGTATCATTTGTTGCTCTATTTATAGCACGAGCAACATCATAAAACGCAACGTGTTCTACAGGAGAAAAACTTCCAACGTTTTCTCCATCCATTTTTTCTATATTTGCTTTATAGTAGGATACGTTTTTAATTTCTCCACCCACTATTTCTTGACCAGTTGCTATGAAATCTCCTTTTGTAACTTGCAAAGCGTTGAGATGTTCCATTGCAGTTTCTGTATCATTCTCAGCAAGCCAGCCTTTAAAGGCGTTATCATGCCCTTTTATTTGATCTAAAAAGCTTCCTGATTTATGTGAGTCACCTTGACGTAAAGCATCTAGGTAGTCTCTTAATAAACTAGGATCTTTTTCCTGTAAGTACATTATCAACGCATGACCTGTTTTATAAACTAGGCTATTTGCTTCGCTGTCATCTGAATATTTTAAGCTTAAAATTTTATCTAAATCCAGATTTGCAGCTTCGGTCTTGTCAATACTTGATCCTTGAGAATTGAATTTATGATCTGAATGGTGCTCAAAGTAATCTGCAATTCCTTCCATTAATACTGTTGGTAAAGATTCGCCTCCTGTAGCCAAGTAAGTTAAACCATGTGCAAATTCATGCTGAAGGTTATGAACGCCACCTTGCTGGTAGACGTACATTTCAGCAAAAACATCAGCTTTCCCTTTGTAGTAACATTTACCACCTTCGTCTCCAAGGTAAGAACCGAAACGCTCGCTTCCGCCAAGGTGAGTGTAATCATCCTTGTCATCAAATATATAAATTTTAAATGTTTGTTCTGAACTGCCGCGTTCTAACTTGAATGTATCTTTAAAACTAATAGCTGTTTCTCTTATCTCACTTTCAATGTTAGCAACTTTACTTGCTCTTAAATTGTGAGAATAAACCTCTACTTTAATATTTAAATCTTCAACTTCTATAACATGTGGCGAATTAAACCCTTTGCCGTTATTGTTGAAATATTCTGCTTTAATTATATTTTTATTTACTTGTTGACTAATTGTCATAATTTTAACCTCTAATTTGCTGATCTTTCAATATCAAGCATAAAGTAATTTCCCTAAAAAAAACGTAAATCCCTGTATTAATATAATTTATATCTTAATAAATAAAGTATAGATAGTTAACTTAATATGTAAAATTTAGAATATGGCTGAAATTCTATACAGCTATATTCCGGAATCACATTGGACAAGGACAAAAGCAAAGTGGTTTATTGACTTTCATTCCACCAAAGCACTATACTAAAACCACGATGGGTAATTAGCTCAGTTGGTAGAGCACTTGCTTGACGTGCAAGCGGTCGCTGGTTCGAACCCAGTGTTACCCACGTTTTTGTTTATGAAAAGATTTTATATGACAGCAGTGCATAACGGTAAACACTCAGCAGCGCAGTCCAAGCGCTTAATCTATTCCATAATAATAGTTGCGATAACAATGTTTATGGAAATAGTAGGTGGAATAATTTCACATTCGCTTGCTCTATTATCAGATGCGGGGCATATGCTCACTGACCTCTTTGCCTTGGTTTTAAGCTGGTTAGCACATAGGTTTTCAGCTAAGAAATCCGATTTGCAGAGATCATACGGATATCATCGGTTGCAGATAATTGCAGCATTTGTTAATGGTTTAACTCTATTCCTCATTGCAGTAATCATTATAATTGAGTCAATAAAGAGGTTTATTTTTCCAGTCAATGTTGAGTGGAAAGTAATGTTAATAATTGCTACACTCGGTCTTGTCTCTAACATAATAGTCTTTTTTATATTACATAGTAAATGCGAGAGCAATATAAACATAAAAAGTGCTGTACTACACGTTATAGGAGATATTTTAGGTTCTGTAGCTGCTATACTTGCATCTATAATTATCATGCTTACTGGATGGCAAATAGTAGATCCAATCTTATCAGTATTTGTTAGTGTGATAATTCTAAATAGCGGCTATAAAATTCTCAAAAATTCTTGCCATATACTCCTTGAAGGTACGCCTGAGGGTATATCTGCTGAAGAGATAAAAAGTAAGATCACATCAGAATTACCTGAAGTGATAGATGTGCACCACATACATACATGGTCGCTGTCTGATAATTATTTTATAATTACCATGCATGCTAAAATAAAGCAAAATGTGCAGCACACCAATGTTTTATATGAAATAAAAAAAATATTGCTAGATAAGTTCGAGATAGCACACTCTACAGTCGAGACCGAATACGATGAGTGTGCGGATAATAAGATAATTAAACATTGACGTTTTAAATTATTATGCTATTATTAAAGTGTAATGATGCTGGAGGTAAGCTGTGATTGGTATTTCTCAAATACAATTTCCCTCAAAGGATTCTAGTAGGCTAAAATTTGTTAGCTACCTTGGAGCCTTTGTCTCGTTAAACATTATCACTAATCCTGTTAATGTTCTTTTTTCTCTTGGTACTGTGTTCTTCAGGTCTGAAATTAAAACTCTTTATACCTACAAAAAAATAAAAACGGCAAAACAGCAAAAAATGAGCAAAAGGGAATATTGGGAAATATTTTTTAAAAACAATACAATCAAGGTAGCATCCCTCCTCTTGTTTTCTGCTTTCATAACATATCTAACTTTCACTACCACTTTCTTGCTTATTTCGTTACTGGGAACTATACCACTTACAATGCTATTAATTTTATTGCAGAGTGAACTAAGGCCAAAAGATTTTAACCCATTTACGCTGCTTAAAGCTTCTATAAATTTCTTTTTGGAAGGTATAAAAGAGAATTTACGTGATATGGTTAATAGTTTTGATGTTAAGCTTGAACATTTACTGCCCCATCAATTAAATGATGATATCATTAAAAATATTGATAAATTAAAAGGTAAGTATAGTGAACAAGTACCTGAAGACGTAATCAAAAATGATGAATATATTCAATTCATTGGATATATAAACAATTCATATGAGTTTAGTGATGAGGATAAAGGAAGAGTAATTGTATTTTTAGATGACTTTTGCAAAGATGATCAAAAGCATAGCTCCGGCTTTACAGGTGGGCAGGTTCTGCTTTTAGTTTTAAGGGCTTGCAATGATGGAGACGGAGAAGCCGTTAAGAGTAAAAAGGATGCATTGATTTCTAATTTAATTGATAGCCAAACTTTCTCTAGAAAAGAGCGAATTCCTAACACTTGCTTCACCGGTATTGTCTATAGAATGTTAAGCACGCTAGAGGGTATTCATCCTGATCCAGAAATTAGATTTACTCCCCCAAGGGAAATGTTGCTCTCAGAAGCACAAAATGAAGCACGTTGGTTTATGTTAGACAGGTTAAAAAACAAGAAAAACAATAAAGAAATTCTTAAGGCTTGGTATGACGTTCAAAATGGTTATGAAGACGATGAAAGTCAAAAAATAGTTGATGATTTTATTTCAGAAGTAAGTATTCCTTTAATGAGAAAATTATTGAGTATTACTTCTCGATATAGTGAACAAATTGTGCTGACGTTAATGAAAAATATTAGCTCTATAGAGTTAAATAAATTACAATGTTGTGAGCTGGTTCAGCACATGAGAAATAAACTGCAGGGGCATGATTTAGATGACCAAGAAAGTTTACCCGAAAACATCGGGAAAAAAGTATTCTTAGAGCTATCAAATCGAGATCTACTCGAGACAGATTTTTCTCTCAAGGATTCATCTTTGGATGGAGCTAAGAGAACAGCTAATAAGATAATAGAAGTAGCAGAATTTAAATTAAAGGCTGAGAAGATTATTGAAGGTCAGATAATTAGCATGTTAGATGGGTTAAGAATGCTCCCAAGAGAAAAAAGATGTTGTAGGGTATATGTAGAACTCAGTAAAAATAACGAAAATGATAAGGAAAAAATAAAGAAAATTTTGCAAGAAAGGTTAAAAGTAACAAAAGCAGCAATGGATGAAATGTTAAAAAAAGGAGCTTCACATAAGCTAGAGTTAGAAATTGAAAGTGTATATGAAGGAAATAAAGATCACGTTACTCAACTTTATGAAAAAATAAGAGAAACAAAAAAGGAATTCATTGAAGATGGTCTTTTAACACCTCAAGAAGTAGAGAATATAACAAAAGCAAAAATCATAGACTTAAACAAAGAGGACAAAATCATACCGTCAAGCAATTTGTCTCGTAGTTTAAGTGTCAATAATTTGGCAGTACATTATCTATAAAATTTATACTCTTTACCTTGCAGAAGATTCACAATATTTCTGTGGTGTTTTAGGAAGACCAGTGCTCCTATAATTAGTAATGTTAAGAACAAATTCCTCTGAAAAAAAAAGGACCATGCTACAGCCGTTGAAGTAGCACTGAGTGAAGCAAGGGAAGAGTATCTAAAGGCAAGAAAGACTATTATCCAAATTATTACGAATACTAAAGTAATATCGATGTTAAATGCTATCAGTATCCCTAGAGTGGTTGCAACGCCCTTTCCTCCACTGAATTTTAGCCAAATAGGAAACATGTGTCCTAAAACTGCTAAAATTGCAGATACATATATATAAAAATCGTTATTATCACAAAATTGTTGTGCTATATAAACGGCAATAAATCCCTTAAAGGAATCCAGAAATAATGACAAAGCAGCAAGAAATTTATTTCCCGTCCTTGCAACGTTTGTAGCACCAATGTTTCCTGAACCTACTTCTCTTAAGTTTATCCCTTTTATTCTTGTAATGATTAAGCTAAACGGTATTGAACCGAGTATGTAGGACAGTATAAGGACTACATGCTTTTCCATTATACCAAGAACCTAATTAATTTTATTATTCCTCAGCCTTTTTAGGTAGCACTGAACTTCATCGTTAATCTGATTACTAAACAGTATAAGCGCTGTCATGTTGATGAGAGCTAAACAAGAGAATAAAGTTCCACCGATATTGGCAATAGCCATTATATCTTTAGAAAGACCAGAGAAAAACGCCACAATTATTACCGCTATGCGGTATATCACTATACTTTTTGCACCGAATAAATATAGCCACCCCATTTCACAACAATATACAAACGAAATTACTGAAGAAAATGCAAACAAAGGAGCAGCTACTGTTAGAAGGATAGGAAACCATGGAGAAACTGTCTCAAATGCTTTGTGAGTAATTAATACTCCCTCACCAACACCTGTTTGGTATGCACCTGTTATTACTATTGTTATTCCTGTTAAACAGCAAATTAACATTGTGTCAAAGCATGGTTCTATCATAGCGACTAGTCCAGTTCTTACTGGTTCTTCATCTTTAGTTGTTGCATGAGTAATTGAAGCAGAACCAACACCTGCTTCGCTGGCAAAGATTGCCCTTTGAATTCCAGCAACAAATGCTCCTACCATCCCTCCGCCAACAGCATTGAAATCTATCATAGTGGAAAATAATATTTTCAACGTATAACCAAGGTTATGAGTATTAAATGCAATAATAATAATACAACTAAAGATATATATAAGTGACATAATAGGCACTAGTGCAGAAGATACTCTAGCTATCCTTTTAATTCCGCCAATAATCACTAGAGCAAGCAGCGCAGAAATTATGGAAGAAAGAAACCAAGAGTGACCATCTACCCAACTTGAATAGCCAGATAATATTGAAACCATTTGGTTGGTTTGAAACGCTACACTTCCACCAAGACCTGATAATACAAAGAATACTGCATACATGGCAGCTAGCACAATACCAAGTTTTTTAAATCCAAATTCCTCCAGACCATTCCTTATATACTGAAAGGGACCACTAAACAATTGGTCCTGATCTTCTGTTCTATGTCTAAACGCCAACGTTACCTCAGCAAATTTTGCTGACATACCAAAAAAACCTGTAATCATCATCCAAGGCACCGCTCCTGGTCCACCCATTGAAACTGCAATTGCGACTCCAGCAACAGTTCCAAGGCCTACTGTGCTTGAAAGTGCAGTCATAAATGCCTGAAAATGCGTAATATGACCATCATGGTGATTCGTGTCATATTTTCCACATAAAATGGCAAACGCATGCTTAAACATTCTTATGTTGAGAAATCCAAAACGTAATGTTAGAAACACATAACCAAAAACTAGTAGAAGGATTATAAATGGCACGTAAAGGATCTTGAAAAACAGTACTTCATTCATGAAGTTATTTATTCCATTCAACACAGCGTCATAACTTTCGTAAAAACCTGAAGCAGCGTACACATCATTAAACAATAGGCAAAATAACACCATACAAAGCAATCTATAAATCATGTTAATACCCTTTAGAACTGTAATAAGAATCTATTGTATTCAAAACTTCCCTTCTTAGTAGATATATTGCAACAGCATTTGGAATCATAAGGCACATAAACAAACTGTCACCTAGATAAGATATAAATTCTATATTCTTTGACATACAGCTGATATACACTGAAACCACTATAAGAATTTGGAACGGTATCAGTATTTTTTTACTACCAAATAAATACAGCAAAGCAACTTCACAGTAGTAACAATAAGCTATTATTGTGGAAAATGCAAAGGAAAACATCATTAGCGGAAAAACTAACTTGCTGAACAAGGGCAAAGCTGTTGAAAATATCGAACTAATTAGTGTAATATCACCCACGTTATCAGTGCTATGCATACCAGTGATAATTATCACAATACCAGTCAAAAATGAGATTAATATTGTGTCTATAAGTGGTGCAATCATTGCAACGCACCCAACTTTAATTGGATCTTCTTCTTTTACAGCCGAATGTGCTATAGCTGCTGTTCCGGTACCTGCTTCGTTAGCAAACACTGATCTTCTCACTCCGGCTATTAATCCGCTCAATACTCCGCTTCCTATAGCTGATTTATTGAAGATATCTTGGAATATTATGGATAGAGCATTCAGCAAATTACTTCCGTTTACATAAATTAAATATATACACATACCCACATATAGCACTATCATAATTGGTGTTAAGCTCGTTGAAACGAAAGCAATGCGCTTTATTCCTCCCAATATTACAATAAAGACAAGCAGGGATATAATAATGGATGCGTTGTATTCTAGGAGGCTATTTGATAGTGCTGCTATTTGATTTGCTTGAAATGGTATACCGCCCAAAATCATTGCAATAAGTAGCGTAATCGCATAAGTGAAGGCAAGAAATCTACCAGTTTTTGCAAATCCAATTTTTGCAAGCCCGTACTTCATGTAATAAAAAGCCCCGCCAGTTGTATTTTCAGAGCGATAAGTAAATGCAAGCACCACCTCGGCAAACTTTATCGACATACCAAGTATTCCGGTAATTACCATCCAAAAAACTGCACTTGGGCCCCCTATTGTGATAGCTATTGCAACTCCTGATATTGTTCCAAGACCAACTGTTCCTGAAATTACTGTTGCAAACGCTTGAATATGAGTGATTATGCCATTGTTGCTGTTATTACACTTTAGATTGAATAGCGTCTGTATTCCATATTTAAGTAACCTAAAGTTAATGAATTTGAACTGGGCAGTACAAAAGATTCCAGTTGCAATTACCCAAATAATTATAAATGGAATGTTGAATATCTTTATATACAGAAATGAATTTAATAGTTCACTTATCTTCAAAATCATGCAGTTTTCTATTTTTTGTTAGCTAACGAGTTTTATATGTAAAATATATGTAAAACCCGATGCTTATTGGAATAGTAAGTGTATACACTATACCTAAAGTTGGTAGAGTCATCCAGGGCTTACTGATGAAAAATACAATAAGTACTCCAAAAAATGACACAAATATATAGGATAGGCTTTTGGGAATATAAATATATTTTGCAGAGAAAGTTGGAATGTGACTTATCGAAAAAAATGAAATGGCCAGAAAGTAACAAGCTACGTTTCTTGTGTTAAAAAATCGCTCTATGAGAAGTAAGTATTCACTCTCATGAGATTGAAAGGTAATAATTATTGGTAACAAAGAAAGTAAAGCACACACTGGAGCTGGAACACCAGAAAAGAAAAATTTTTCCCAGTATGGTTGTTCTGAGTGTAGCGAAACATTAAATCTTGCAAGTCTTATTGATATGCAGATTACGTATATCATTACTAAAATCCAACCTATGACTTTGATTTCGTTTAGCTTCCAAAAATACAAAAGAAATGCAGGCGCTGCACCAAAATTTAGAAAATCTGCAAAAGAATCAAGTTGGGCTCCAAAATCGCTAGTTGATTTTAGAATTCTAGCTATTCTGCCATCCATTCCATCTATTATTGCTGCAATGACGATAAAAATTACTGAGAATTCCCATTGTTCATTAAATGTAAATTTAAGTGAAGTGAGACCAGAACATAAACCCAATAAAGTTATAAAGTTTGGGAATAATTTAGTAATAGGTAAGAATCTACTGTTACTTCCATCGTTATTCATATAACGTCAAAAGTAAGCTTCTCTTGAACGTTTTCCTTATTTAAGTTTGCTATAATTGTTTCACCACCAATAACAGTTTGCCCTTCTGAAACTCTGACTTCTGTATCAGCAGGAACATAGATATTCACTCTACTGCCAAACCTTATAATTCCAAACCTTTCACCTGCTTTTACGTTCTGGGATATTCCTAAATTACAAACGATACGACGTGCAATTAATCCAGCTATTTGCTCCACAATAATTTCTTTCCCCTTTTCGTATTCAATTACAATAACCTGCTTTTCATTTTCATTACTAGACCTATTGCTCATTGCGGATACAAACTTGCCTTTTTTATAACTCATTTCCTTTATCGTACCAGATATTGGTATACGGTTCACATGGACGTTCAAAACACTTAAAAATATGCTAACAAGCGTAAACTTCTTCTCCTCTCCGTTTTCTGCTGATAAAGGATAATTAACTTCTTCAATTTTTGAAATCACACCATCAGCAGGACTTAATATAAGATTCTTATTGTTTGGCACAGCTCTTGCTGGATCACGAAAGAAATAAGTACACAATAATGTCGGAAACAAGCACGTAACGCCAAACCCCCAAGATATAGAGAATGCTATACACGTTACTATAAAGGAAACTACTATAAATGAATAACCTTCCCTGTTTATATTAGATAAACCAAAACACATAATCTTATTAACAATAACCTATTGTTAACAATTTATCATTTATAATTTCTCATGAAAAGCTTTTTTTAACTGCTTCAGCAAAGTCTTTTTGATACAAGGTAACATTACAGATTGTTATATTAGCACATAGAATTACCGTCATACTGTAACAACCCGTCCAACACAAAATCTAATGCCTAAGTTTAGATCAGAAAACTGATTCTTCTAAAAGTTGCTCACTATCCTCGTCTATTATGATAGAATTATCATGATTTCTGAGTAAATCTCTGATTTTCGTTTCTATTTCATTTGCGACTTCTTTGTTTGTTTTTAGGTAAGTTTTTACATTCTCTCTTCCTTGCCCAAGACGTGTGTTGTTATATGAATAGTAAGCGCCTGCTTTTTCAAGCACACCAAGCTTTGCTCCCATATCTATTATTTCTCCGAGTTTTGATATACCTTCATTGTACATTATATCAAATTTCGCTTCTCTAAATGGAGGAGCAACTTTATTTTTTACAACTTTAACTCTTGTTTCATTACCTGTAATATTTTCTTTGTCTTTTATTACACCAACTTTTCTTATATCAAGCCTTACAGAAGTATAGAATTTTAATGCATTTCCACCCGTGGTAGTTTCAGGATTTCCATACACTACTCCTATTTTCATACGAATTTGATTAATAAATATCAATATACAGTTCGCTTTTGAAACGGCAGAGGTTAGTTTCCGTAGCCCATGACTTAGAAGCCTTGCTTGCAGCCCCATATGTTGATCACCCATATCACCTTCAATTTCAGCTCTTGGAGTTAATGCTGCGACAGAGTCAATAACTATCACATCAACCGCACCAGAACACACTAAATACTCAACAATATGCAACGCCTGCTCTCCAGTGTCTGGTTGTGAAATCACTAAATCATCAGTGCTTACCCCAAGTTTACGAGCATATAAGACATCCAATGCATGTTCTGCATCGATAAATGCGCATGATCCTCCTTTTTTTTGTGCTTCAGCAATCACGTGCAAGGCAAGAGTGGTTTTACCAGAACTCTCGGGGCCAAATATTTCAATTATACGCCCTTTTGGCAGACCTCCAACACCTAGAGCCGAATCAAGCGCAATTGATCCTGTGGATATTGTGTCTATTTTTTCTACAGGGTTTTGCTTCAACTTCATTATTGCACCTTTACCGAATGCTTTTTCAATCTGGCTTATTGCGTTATCTAGCGCTTTTTGTTTATCACTATTTCTTTCTTCTGGGTTACTTGCCATAGATCATTTATTAATTTATATAATTCTCTATGATAATCAAACGCGAATAACCTGCCAAGGTTTTTCTAGTATTTATGTATTATTTCAATGAAAAATATTAACGTTTTCATAAAGCAGATATTTGTTTGCCTTCGTTAGTAACACACTATACTTTAGTGTACGAACGTTGCAATTTGCAGCATAGCAGGTGGTGTCATCCAAGTAGCCAACACTGAAATGACTAAATTCGAAATGGCTACATGAATTTATTGTAAATTACTACCGTATAAGGTGCGATGCAACAAAGCCATTCCAGTGTCAGCTACTCAGATCTGCCATGAAAACTGCAACCCTAAATGTTGGAGCACTGTCGTACACTAAGCGCTGTAATGACAATTTTAGTCGCTTCATACACTTATCATGCTAGTCATAACAGAAATAATTTTTACCAAAGATATTTATGAAATAGTTGACATAATTTGGAAATATGTATACTATAGAACATTGATAGTTAGTTAATTTGTAGGTGTAATATGGCTAGAAATGTTTTGAATGAAAATGAGTACCACGCTTTAAAGCAGTTGTTTTTAACATTTAATATTCAAAAGGAGGATGTGGTAAATTCTGACATTAAGAATATTAAGAAAAAGCTTAGTCAACAATACCGTAAATTATCGTTAAAATATCACTCAGATAAAAACCCAAACAATAAAGAAGCGGAGGAGAAATTTAGGGTTATTGCATTAAATAAGCCATTTTTTGAAGAATTTATAATAGAGCCATTGGAGAAAGGTCTCAATAAAAGAAATAATTTAATAAAAGAATTACGCGGTAAGTTGTGGAGTCGCAGTTATGAAGAATTGCAAAAATACTTAGATGATAAGTGCAGAAATAAACTCTATAATAAGCAGCAGTCAATTAACAATAATGTAACTGCTTATGTAAAATATCTTTCTTATCCAGATCTCTTAGGAGTTCCTTTAGTATCCTTCACATCAATTGCATTTTTAATAATTAATGGTATTTCTTCTAATGTACCAATAGCAGTAGGTTTTCTTGCTCACCTGTTAGCAGGATCTATTTTGAGTCTAGCTGTTAAGAGCATTTATACTAGAAATGGGAAAGAGCCTAATCGTCAGACTAATATTTTATTATTGTTTAACTTTGACCAAGAATGCGAAAATTTTTCAAAGAGTGATAGGACTAAATTAAAGCAGCTAAAAAATCAGTTATTTTGAGCAACACAATCTGTACATCTTTAATGTTTTTCGGTGTGGGATTAGATTTAGTTGCCAACGGCTTTGGTATAACTAACTCTATGATGTTATCCGGCTTATTACTTTCATTACCATTCACGCTTTTAATTGTTACTTCACCTGCTTTAAATGCTGCAAGTAATTATATTCTCAAAAAGACAGCTATAAATTCAATTGAGGAGCAATTTAAAGGTGATGATCAGTTTATAGAAGTCGATAACGAAAAGCCAAGCAGTACTATGAGCAATCAAAGTTATTTCCCCATCGGTCAGTTAATATCATCAAAGTTAGCTATTCTCCATAGCGAAGTCTCTAGCTAGGAACAATGAGCCACAGATTAGTATGGTTTTGACGTTTTGGGTAGAGGCTTTTAATATGTGATTTGATATTGCATCGCCAATTGATTCACATTCAACTGCTTTTATTCCTATGTTATTGGCTTTTTCCCTAATCAAATTTGTATTTGTTGCTTTAGGTTCAGACTTAACACAAACCGCACATAGTAGCTTGATATATGGCTTTAAGTGCTCTAAGAACTCTTCCACATTTCTGTTACTAGTAACACCAAAAACCATATAAATACCTTCAGCAAAATTATCTTTTACCCACTGAGATAGTACTCTAGCACCATCATTATTGTGTGCACCATCTAAAAATAATTGCCAATCTTTCGGTAGTAGGAAAATTAAATTACCTTCTTTTATAGACTCTAGCCGTGCAGGCCAATAAGTGCACTGTAAACCTGAAGTGATATCCTCTTCTCCAATATCAAATTCATACTTTCCACTTAAAATACTACATGCTGCAATAGCATTGCCTGCATTAATCACCTGATGATCACCCTTTAAAGATGGCAAAGGAAATTCTATTGATTGAATAGCTGATTGAAAAACCATTTTGTTGTTCTTTTTTTTGCAATTCCATTCAAGACCTCCTCTATACAAGGGAGATTTCTTATTTATTGCGTGGTGTTCTAGCGTGTTCACTATAGATTTTTCTTGCGGTGCTATTACGCAAGGAACATTAGGCTTCATTATTCCAGCCTTTTCACCTGCTATAATTTCTACAGTAGGGCCAAGATATTCTGTATGATCAAGTGCAATGGAAGTAATTATTGTTAAAATCGGATTATCTATAACATTTGTTGCATCAAGCCTTCCACCCATACCCACTTCAACTAAAGTTATATCGGCTTTATGACAAGAAAAAGCTAAAAAAGCTGCAATAGTTGCAGCTTCAAACAGAGTGATAGGTTGTTCTGCAATTACTGCACGACATTCTTCTAATAAGCTATATAATTCATTATCGTCGATATAGCTGCCGGCTATCACTATCCTCTCATTAAAACTCACTAAATGTGGAGAAGTGTATGCGTGTACCTTATACCCTGCTGCTTGCATTATATATCTTATAAATGCTAGTGTTGAGCCTTTCCCATTAGTTCCAGCTATATGAATTACGGGAGGCACTTTTTTCTCGGGGTTATCTAGTTTGCTAAGAAAGCCTTTTATGCGATCAAGAGAAAAATCATTCGGCCTGCTACCAAGTGGCTTAGGCCAATGAGGCATATATATCATGGATTGTTATTGCATTTTAATTCAGCTATAACGCTTGCTATGCCATGCGTGTCGATTTTTTCACTAAATTGATAACGTTGATTAATAGCAATACTTATTCCACTCATTACAACATCACTTATCAAGAAAGAACTGTTATTTTTAGTAACTTTAAAATCAATATTTGTAAATTCTTCATCACCGTAAGAAAATCTTGTACCAATTAAGCAAGTTTCATCGTCAACTGCTTTTGTACTCATTATGATCATTTCACTATCATGCATGTATTTATATAAAATTTTAACGCACAAACGCGTAAGATACACTTCATACTCTCTTAAAAAATCTTCTTTTTCTTTTTGTTTAACTAAAGCCCAATATTTTCCTATGACGAATTGCGATATTCCTTTGAGGTTAACATTGTTTTGAATGACCTCCTGAAGCTTTTTTTGCACATATTCCCGGTTTTTTTTATTCTCCTTTGTAGATATACCATCCACTTGTTGCTTCATAGTATGCACAAAAATTTTGTGATCTGTACAATTAGTGTAAGCACTTGAAGAAATTACAATAAAAACAATAATAGTTAAAACTTTAGTAATGTTCATAAGATATATTTATTATCTATGATACTTAGAATGTAAAGTTTAATAAAGATTAAATAATAGTCGCTAGCTTTAATATATCTATAGACACACCTTGTATAAATCATCTACAATTGATTAAGGGTCTGTTCTATGCGTTATGAGTTAAGTTAAATTTCCCGAGCGATAATTTCTAGTCAAGGGAATTGCCTCTGTTAATTTCGTTGAAATTGATACGCGATGCCCACCTTAACTTTAGTCTCAGGAATCTACTAAGGCTGACGGTAGATACGGATCCTATTTTGATTGGTTTGACATTTATGCTTCATCAATACAAAGAACAGGGTGTTTTCCTATGTTTGCCTAATGAAGTATTCCAAATTGTAATTGATGTTGAAAGGTATCCTGATTTTGTTCCTTGGTGCAAAGCCGTTTATATAAAAGAAAAAATTAACAACCAAATGGTTGTGGATCTCCTCGCAGCTTTTCATGGAATTAAAGGTAGATATACATCAGAAGTTACTTCTCTTTCTCCAAGTGGAACAAATGAAGGTTGGATAAAAGCTGTATCATCAAATGGAATATTTAAACATCTATACAATGAATGGCAATTCATTCCCATAGATGAAAATAAAACTATGGTAAAGTTTTATATAGAGTTTAAGTTTAAGTCCAACTCATTTTCCACTTTATTAAACTCAGTATATAAGTATACACAAAGTAAAATAATTGCTGCATTTAAAGATAGGGCTGAAAGCCTTGCTAAACAAAAGTTATCTTGACATTATTAATATAAATGTATAATTTTTTTTAGTAAGTTAAGTGTTTATATTGTAATGATTTTTAGACTATTGTTTTTATTAATTTTCATAAGTGTTAATTCTTATGCAGTTGTTAAGCAAGATTTATCCGATAACCAGTACATTCAAAAAAAACCCAATGAAATAACATCAAATGAGCTATTATCGCCATTACCTAATGATAAATTATTAGGAGATCCAAAAGCACCAATTCTAATGATAGAATATGCTTCATTAACTTGTTATCACTGCTCTCTTTTTCATAGGAATGTTTTTCCTAAAATTAAAGAGAAATATATAGACACAGGTAAGATGTTATATATATTTCGTCATTTTCCTTTGGATTACAGAGGGCTAAAGGCTGCAATGCTAAGTCATTGCTACGAAAAACAAGAAGACTACTTTAATTTTAACAAAGCTGTTTTTAACTCAATAGATTCGTGGAATTACTACAATTTTAGTGATTTGACTTTACTACAAAGAATTGCTGCACTAAGCAACTTAAAGCAAGATGCATTTAACCAATGCATTAATGATAAGAAAATAATGGATAAAATCGTAAATGATAAATCACTGGCAATTAATAAACTTGGTATCACAGCCACTCCAATATTTTTCATCAAGCTTAACGATGATAAATCATATATAGAGCATAATAAAGTTAAACATGGAGGGTATAAAGAGCTGAAATATTTCACTAATGCGATAGATAAATTGTATGGAAAAGCTATAGTGAAGTAATACCACTGTAGCTTACCATATAAAAGACTCTATGCTGAGTCATTGTTTTTCACTACTGTTTGTTGTTTTTTACGCTCAAACTCTCTTTTTTTACTGTGCCAAGTGTAGTAATACATAGCGATTTTATTCTCTATTAATACTATTGTCCCATCATAAAACTGAACCATATCCATAACTTTTCTCTGAGCTTCATCAAAACGTTCTTTATACTTTTCACGATAAGCTGGATTATGTAGTAACATAACCCCTTCATTCTTGTTAGATTTTTTGTTTAACGTTTCAACTTCACCAGCAATAGCATAAGACATATAACCCCTCTAATTGATTATAAAAATTATATTTTAAAAAGAGAAATGCGCATAAACAATCCCTTTAATTCTAGCATAATAATCGACTGTTTATTATACTAGTTAACTATAGTACGATATATAATAATTTTTGTCACTTAAAATTTTATACTATGAAATAATAACTTAAAATAAATGTTTTTATTATTTTAAACTATATTATTATATTTACAAATTTTGTATGAATTAAGTCTCCCTAATTTATAATATATGCGTAATAATTTTAGTATAAAATTGTCATACATAAGAAATCTATTTGCAAAAGAATATAAAAAAATAGAAGAATATTGTATTCTTGAAAAAAAGCAACATATTCAAATTGGCCCTGAAGAAGGAAAGCTATTAAGTTTATTTATAAAAATCCAAAAAATCAAAAGTATTGTTGAGATTGGCACGTTATACGGTTACTCGTCGATTTGCATGGCAAAAGCTCTACTAAAAGACGGTCATATATATACAATAGAAAATAATCCTCAACACTCAAGAATAGCAAAAAAAAATTTTAGTGCTTTTAATCTAAGTGATAAAATTACTCTAATAGAAGGCGATGCACTGGAAAAAATTAATGAATTATCAGCAAAAGCACCATTTGACATGATATTTATTGATGCTGACAAAAGTAGTTATCCTAAGTATTTAGATTGGGCAGAGTCACACATTAAACAAGATGGGCTAATCGTTGCAGATAACACTCTACTGTTTAACACAGTATTTTTAGAATCGCCTCCAAAAGAAGTATCAGAAAAATCATGGCATGCCATGAGGGAGTTTAATAATAGATTATCAGATAAAAAAATATTTCTCTATATTGATTCCAACTGATGAAGGAATGACTGTAGCTTTAAAGCTAACATAAGTTAAAAATCAAGGTCAGCATAATGTTTAGAAGGGATTAAACCAGAAATCCTCTCTAATAATATCTCACGAAAACAAGGCTTTGATTTAACAATGGAGTACCATTCTTTTAAAATTTTACTTTTTTCCCATGGAAAACTACTTACATAATCCATTACAGAAATATGCGATGCTAAAGTAATATCAGCTAAAGTGAACTTATCAGTTGCAAGCCAAACGTTCTTGTTAATTAAGTGTTCGATGTATTCCATATGGCAAGGCAGGTTATGCTGAGCTGCATGAAGAAATCTAGAGTCAGGGCTGCGGTTAGTAATTACTTTTTCATTCATAATATACTTAGTAACTTCATTGTAAAATTTGTTATCGAACCAATTGATTAGAGCGCGTATTTTAGACTTAATAATAGTGGATGAACCAAGTAATTTGACGTCGCTATTGTAAGTCTCTTCTATATATTCACAAATGGCATTACTATCCGCTATTACAAAGTTATTATCTATTAACACTGGTACTTGCCCGGTTGGATTGATCTCCATAAATTCATTCCGCTTTTCCCACGGATTTTCATACACTAGATCACAGCCTAATTTTTTTTCTTTTAGAAAAGCCCTAACTTTTCGTGAAAATGGACAAAGAGGAAAATGATATAAAATCATAATGTTCCTCTTTTGTTATACCAATATCCTTTTTTTGTTACTCTATGGCTTGACCTACAACTGTACGAACTTTCTTTGTAGTCCACAGAAGTTTGCGTAGCAGGTAGTGTCATGCAAATAGCTGACACTGGAATCCAGTTCTTGTTATACAATTGCCTAGTGCGCTCATTTACAGTTAAGTTTTCTGGATCCAAGTAGTCAAGCACTGGGATGACATCCTTTTCGGTAAAAATTGCTCTTATATCACAACATTCATACAGCTGTATGCCTAGGCACTGGGATGACATAAATAAGCGCTGAAATGACATAAATAAACATTGGAGTGACAATCTTGTAGTGACTTGCATGACAACTAACTTTTTGTTTACTTCAAAATAGCACTGTAAAAAATTTAACATATCAAATTATAGAGCTAATATAGGATATACCTTGCTAAATAAAAAAAAAAGTATAATATTTTATAAGGTATGCAGGCAAAAACTCTGTAATTTGGTCAGATCAGAAATGAAGCAGCCATATCAGAACCTTTTTGGGTTGCATACCTATTTCATTATTTGTTTTATCCGAGGCTATGAATATAGCATTAAAACACCGTCCTAGTAGCTTCAAAGATCTAGTAGGTCAAGATATATTAGTGCGTGTATTAGAAAATGCTTTTATTTTAAACAAAATCCCACAATCTATACTGCTCTCTGGTAGTAGTGGAGTTGGTAAAACCACCACTGCAAGGATAATAGCTTTATGTTTAAATTGTTCCCTGGGGCCAATTTTTGAACCTTGCGGATCATGTGAAAATTGTCTAGCAATAAAAAATTCAAGCCATCCAGATGTAATTGAAATCGATGCAGCAAGTCACACTAGCATTGACGATATTAAAGTAATCCTGGGAGATATTTGCTATTCACCTATAAGCTCTAAATTCAAAGTCTACATTATAGATGAAGTACACATGCTATCTAGCAGTGCATTTAACGCATTACTTAAAACCCTAGAAGAGCCACCATCTAGTGTAAAGTTCATTTTAGCAACTACGGAAATAAAAAAGATACCAGTAACTATTATTGCACGTTGTCAAAGATTTGATTTACACAACATTCCTGTAGCTAAAATAGTGGAACGTTTAAATGATGTTGCACAAAAAGAGAGTTATTCCATTGAAAAGGGAGCATTAGAATTAATTGCACGACACTCTGGAAATTCAATGCGTAACGCCTTGTTTTTGATGAATCAAGCAGTGCTATATAGCAAAGATGGTGCAATATCCACTAAAAATGTGACAGACATACTTGGCCTAGTGGATAAAGATATTATATTCGATCTATTAGGGGCAATATTAGAAGGTGATTTACAGAAAGCTCTATCAGTGTTTGACAAGGCGGTAAAAACAGCAAACCCACTTAGTATTTTTGAAGGTCTATTGCAAACAATTCAGTTAGTATGCCGTTTTTTGATTACAAAAGAGATTGATAATGCAGTTACAGAGCATGAAAAGAATAGGATAAAAGATTTAAGTATAAAGAGATCTTTAATATTTTTTTCGAGATTGTGGAAGATGTTGCTTAAAGGTATTCAAGATATAAAAACTTCAACATGCAACGATGTTGCTGCTGAAATGATGTTAATTAGCCTCTGTTATCTTTCTGATCTGCCTTCTCCGGAACAGGTGATCAAAAAAGTTCTTTCGCAGAATGTAGAGCAAGGAAATAGACAGGGCAGACCTGTTGCACCTTCCCCCTCTGTCATCCAAGTAGCTGACTACTCGGATCCAAAAAAATATGTGAAAAGTAAACAACAACCCCACTCTGTCATCCCAGTGCGTGACACTGGGATCCATGTGGAAAATAAACAACAAAATTACGATTTTGATAAGATTTTGCAACTATTAAGGCGAAGTAACCAAATTTATCTTTACAAACAACTGTGTAATAATCTACAATTAATGGATTGTAAACCTGGATATTTAAAATTAAAAGCTGTATCTAAGTTAGATAGTAATTTTTGCAATGATTTAAAAAATTACTTAAACCAGGTGACTCAGCAAGAGTGGGTTATTGCAGTTGATACAGGTTATATAAACAGGGAAGTGAGTAATTTAAATTATGCACCTGCAGTTAAGGATATCCTTGACACGTTTAAAGGTGCAAAAGTAGTTAATATAGAAAATAAGGAGTAAGTTGTGGATTTTAGTCAAATAATGAAACAAGCGCAAGAGATGCAAAAAAAGCTTGCAGAAGCTCAAGAAAAATATGTTGGAAAAGAGTTTCAAGGTATTTCTGGTGGTGGCAAAGTTTCTGTATTAGTGGAAGTCATAAAAATAGGTAGCTATAAAGCTAAAAAGGTGAACATAGACTTAGAACTTATGAGAAATGAGGAAAAAGATATAGTAGAGGATTTAGTAACAGCAGCGTTTAATGATGCCGTTAAAAAAGCAGAAGAAGATATGGCGAATGCAACTTCTGATCTTGCAGGTATGATGGGTTTACCATCTGGGTTTAAACTTCCTTTTTGAATTTACTACTGAGGTTTCTTTTAGTGTAAGTATTTTTTTTCTAATATTCCCAACGCTAGTACTTCTTCATATAATGTACCTATACTAGCATAGCCCTACGTCATACTGTGATTCATTCCACAACTGTACAAACATTACAATATGGCACATAGTAAACGATGTCATTCCAGTCTGGAATCCAGCCTTGCCGTAATCTCATCAAGAACATTGTGTTTTAACATAAAACGGCTACTTTTATGCTTACCAACTTAATAAAATTCCTGGATCCCAGACTGGGATGACAAGAAGATGGTACTTGGATAAGAGGCATTGCCCTCCTGGTAGGCCCAAATTGCAATGTTTGTACAGTTGTGGATTTCTCATCCGCTAACAAGCAGCGAGATGACGAGGTCTTTCGATAGTAAATCTTACCTGTGTTAGCTATACCAAAAAATCAAAAGTCGTATTTATTCATTAATAAAATCTTTGTCTTCTCCTAAAAATTAGTTAAAATGTAGAATATTTTGTGTTATTAAGTTAGCACTTGACTTAACTTTAGTTGTTACTTAGACTGCTAAAGTGGAATTTTAATTTTTTTTACGAGGACAATTATGCATTATAAAAAGTTTTTTTCAGCAGCCGCTTTAGCAACGTTGCTAAGTTTATCAAACTCTGCTTTTTCAGATCCTGTTGGTCCAATAAGTGATGAAGAAACTAGCTACTACGTTCGTTTGCAATACAACGGTGAAATTTTACCTCTTTTCACAAAAATTGGAGGTATTGAATATAAAAAGGCCACAGAGATTCATAATCCATTAAAAGCATCTTTTATAGCTGGTAGTGCTGCGTTTGGTTACAAAATGGACGACATCAGGGTTGATGTTGAAGGAGTTTATTCATACCTAAACAAAAATGATGTTACAGATGCAAAATTTACGCCAGATACTATTGCAGACAGTTTAACAGCAATTTCAGGGCTAGTTAACGTTTATCACGATATAGCAATTGAAGATATGCCTATCACTCCATATGTTGGTGTTGGTGTTGGTGCAGCGTATATTAGCACTCCTTTGAAAGACGCTGTGAATGATCAAAAAAGTAAATTTGGTTTTGCTGGTCAAGTAAAAGCTGGTGTTAGTTATGATGTAACTCCAGAAGTCAAACTTTATGCTGGAGCTCGTTATTTCGGTTCTTATGGTGCTAATTTCGATAAAAGCGGTGGTGAGAAAGGCAAAGGAGGACATACAGTCCTTTACAGCACTGTTGGTGCAGAAGCTGGAGTAGCGTTTAATTTTTAGTCTATCTCAGTCTTGTTATCCCAGTGGGCTTTTTCTTGTCATTCAAGTAGCATGACACTGGGATCTAGAAAAAAGAAATGTGGATTCCAGTGTCAGGGCACTGGAATAACACTATTTGCTATGTGTTTAAGCTATAACGTTTGTCATTGTACTGGTAGAATATCATCTAAAGTTACATAATGTTATCCAATTAGCTAACACTGCGGCCTACTGTCTCCAAGAAATTAGATGGAAGATTTGTACTTTTTTCAAATCAAAGCTTGAATTTTTGCTGGAAAATCAATATATTATATGCATGAAGTTTTAATTTAAGTTGTTATGTTGACCTCAATGGCAAACTTATGTGTCGATAGCAGAACCAATCTCATGCAATATATTGCTAGGGTGCAAAAATTTCCTATGCTGTCTCAAGAGGAAGAGGTACGATTAGCAAAAAATTGGAACCAATATAAGGATGTTTCTTCTGCTCATAAATTGATTACCAGCCATTTGAATTTGGTAGTGAAAATTGCAATGAAATTCAAAAATTATGGACTATTGTTGATGGACCTGGTCATGGAAGGAAATATGGGTTTAATGCATGCAGTGAAAAAGTTTAATCCTGATTTAGGGTTTCGTTTTTCAACTTATGCGGTGTGGTGGATTGAAGCTTCAATAAAAGACTTTATATTGAAATCTTGGTCGTTTGTGAAAATAGGCACAACGCAAGCACAAAGAAGATTGTTTTTTAGTTTACGTAAAATAAAAAAAAGAATTTTACAGTATACAAACAGGGAAACCTTAAATAATGAAGAAATAAAAGCAATATCTAATGAGCTTTCTGTATCCGAAGGAGACGTTCTGCAGATGAATTACCGTATGGCTTGTAAGGATCAGTCGCTAAACGATTGCATAAAAATAGGTGATGACTCTAAAAGGGAGCTGCAAGATATGATCCCATGTAACTTGGTTAGTCAAGAAGTAACCTATCAGAATCATGAAGAAAAAGAATTAAAAGAAGCAATTTTAAACAATGCACTAGCGAGCCTCAACGAAAGGGCAAGAGACATTTTTATCAGTAGATATTTGTCTGAAAACATTCAAACTCTGGATGAACTTAGTAAAAAATATTGTGTTTCAAGAGAAAGAATAAGGCAGTTGGCTGAGCAGGCGATGGCTAAGGTAAAACAATATATACAATCTGAAAGTTTGAAATTTTGTTTGCATGCGTAGTTTTTTTATATTTCTAATATTTTTTTCGATAGGCGCTTTTGCATCGGTTAGTGATGTACAATTGAAGGAAAAATATAAAGATTGGCTCGTGTATACTGCATTGGAAGATGGAGAGAAAGTATGTTATATTGTATCCTATCCTAAAAAAAAAAGCGAATATTATACAACCAATCGCAAGCCGTATGTAATGATTAGTTATGTTGATAAAAAAGCAGATGAGGTAAGCGTTACCTCTGGTTTTCAGTATGATAAGGAGCCTGTAGCTCTCAATATCGACAAAAAAATTAAATATACACTGCCCATAATACAGGGAAGTTTTGCGTGGGCAGAGCATACAAAAATAGATCAAGATCTCATTCTAAAAATGAAGCAGGGGTTATCAATGGTAGTTAATGGAAAAACAAAAACAGTGACCATTGATGATACTTATTCCCTACTTGGTTTTCAAAAAGCGTATCAAAAAATGCATGATTTATGCCATACAAAGTAAATTATTGTAACAGAATACCCAGCTATAGTATAAACTAGACTACTCTTTCAATGGAAATATAAATAGCACTTTACTTTATATGGGATGTGGATATCATTTAAAATATATTTTTGAGAGTTAGCAATGTCAGAGGTTGCAGGTGTAGATACAGAAATCAAAAAGCAGAATTCTGTGTGCGAGCAGATGCGTTTTAGCGTGAGCCGCACAAGTCTTTTAAATACATTATCCAGAGTAAGTGGAGTGGTTGAAAGGCGTAATGCAATAGATGTTTTGGCGTGTATAAATATCAAAGCACAACACGGCAGCATAAAATTAATGGCAACTGATCTTGACATTTCAATGTTTGCCTCACTTGCTGCAACCGTATTAACAGAAGGAGAAGTAAAAATTTCAGCGCATACTTTACATGACATAGTGAAGAAGTTACCCGCTGATTTGGATGTCAATTTTGAAGTAAACAACCAAGGAAAATTATTGATGTCTTGCGGAAATGCAAACTTTTCTTTACCGAATGTAGTTTCAAGCAGCTTTCCTGCTCTTGAAGAAGATAATTATAAACATGATTTTATTCTACTAAATACGGACCTGATAGACTTATTAACTAAAACAAAATTTGCTGTATCACTAGATGATACAAGGTATAATTTAAATGGAATATATCTACATACAGATGAGCAGTTTCTGTACTGCGTTGCAACTGATGGCCATCGTTTATCATGTATAAAGAGGCCAAAGCCTGGGAACATCAATGGCGAATCTGGTGTGATCATTCCACGTAAAACTGTTATGGAGCTGTTAAAAATATTGGACGATTGTAATGAAATTAATGTAAAACTCTCAGACAGAAAAATTAAGTTTACATGCGGTGAATATATTCTAATATCAAAATTAATAGATGGAACTTTTCCAAATTATAAAGCAGTTATTCCAGCATCTCAAGATAAGCATATGATTATTGAAAGTAAAAAACTTTCAGATGTTATAGATCGAGTTTCCGTTGTTGTATCTGATAAAGTAAAATCTATTAAATTCTCACTACAAGAAAAGCTGCTAACTCTGCATTCAAACTCCCAAGAGTGCAGTGATGCAACTGAATCCATAGAAGTGGACTACAATGAAGCCCCTATAGAAATAGGGTTCAACTCGCGTTATTTGCTTGATGTTCTATCTTGCATAAAAAATAAATGTAAGTTTAGCTTAGCCGATGGTAATAGTGCTACAATTATCACTGATGAAGATGATTCAAGTGTATTATATGTAGTGATGCCAATGAGAACTTAAACTCGTCATCTCGCTGCTTGTTAGCGAGATCTGGAGATACTGCGGCGGTATGGCACTTATTTCACTAAGAACGTTACTTTTTATTAAATTAGTAATCTATCTTTACCAAATACAAGCCAAAAGGCGGCGCGGTAACCCCAGCAGCACTTCTTTTGCATTGGCTTAATATATGTAGCATTTCTTGCGGATTGGTTCTATTTTTTCCAAATTCAACTAAAGTACCCGCAATAATCCTCACTTGGTTATGTAAAAAGGAAATAGCAGATATTTTGATGTGTATATGATTCCCGTTTTGTACTATATCGATATCATCAATTGTTCTTATCGGATTTGCGGCGTGACAATCTTTTGAACGGAAACTTGAAAGGTCATGTTTTCCAAGTAGATGTTTAGCAGCTTCACGCATAATATTTACATCAAGTGGACTAAACACTTGCCATACATAACCTGTCTCCAGAGCGGCAGGAGCATAGCGATTAACTATTCTGTATTCGTAATATCTTTTTTTTGCTGAAAACCGTGCGTGAAACGCATCATCTACAACTTCTACATTGAGCACGACTATAGGAATTGATTTTAAATGATAATTTATTGCATTTCTTATTCTATAAAGCTCAAATTCCTTTTCCATATCAAAATGAGCAACTTGTCCTAAAGCATGAACCCCTGCATCAGTCCTACCACCACAGTACAAGGCAATTTTCTCACCACTAAAATTAAATATAGCATTTTCTATCTTCTCCTGGATTGAGTTAGCAGAGTGTTGCTGTTTTTGCCAACCAGAGAAATAATACCAACTCTCATTGTTGGCCAGTCAAATAGGAGACATTGCAGAGTTGTTTAATTGTGGAGCTGGCAAGAGAAGTAATAAATTTGCACAAAGCACCCTCAAGCAGAGCAATTGTATCGTATATTTTATTGCGCAAAATGTTCTGTTTTATATATAACCAAAGCCTCTCAACAGGATTGAGCTCAGGTGAGTATGGAGGTAGGCATATAATGTCGATATTTTTAGGTACCTTTAAATTTTTTCCAACTAGCACAATCCATAACAAGAAAAGCCTCTCGTGTTTCTAGATATTGCGACATCTGCTCAAGAAATATGTCTATGCAATCAGTGTTGACATTTGAGCTAGAACTCTCTCCATTTCTAGGATTAACCGCACTATAGAGATAGAAATTTTGCCTACCTAATTTTGTTTTAACCTGTGTTCTAATCCCCTTTTTAAACCACCCATGTCCAACCTTTGAATGTGTGCCAAACCGTGATTCATCAAAGAAAAATAGCTTCATTGAGATTTTTTTTTGAATTCCTCTTGTTTGCTTTTATCTTGTCCATTATGAACTGGTCTTGGTGTAATATATGAGAATTTCATCTTTTGCATATAGCGGTGTACTGTAGATTTGCTGATATTTAATCTGAACTTTTCCTGGATTCTTATTCTCATTTCTTTAATGGTAATATTAGGATTTTCTTCTATCCACTCTTCAATTTGCTGTAGTTGAACCTGATTTAATTTAGTTTTTCTACGGCGTTGTGGAGGAGCAAACAGTTTTTCTTCTCTGCCAAATTTTAGGTCATGCAGTAAGTGCCTTTCTTGAAATGCAATATATTTTTGCTACAGCCGTTATACTGTACTTTTTTGCTGCAATTACAGCATTTAGTTTTTTTGAAACATATGCATTATTCCTTACTTTCTTCAGCATTTCTTTTGCTGATTCTACTACTTTTTCATCCAATAATTTTGATCTTAATGCCATTTATACCTCAACTATTTTACTTACTTCATTATCGCTTTTCTTCCATCTTTGTCCATCTGTTTGCCGTGTAATGGGAATTGGTATAAGATAAAGCCATAGCCAAAGTGTTTAAAAATATTAATAATTATACACACAATTATTCAACCATATTTTTGAAGATAGCTATGCCGCCGCGGTATCTCTTAGCCGCTAACAAGTAGCGGGATGACGATTGTTGGTAAATCTAAGTCAGTTTAGCTATAGGCAGCAATTTTCTGTATTTATTTTAAATTGAAGGAAGCTCAAATGAAAGATCATGTTTTGCTAAAAATCACAGAATGCAGTCTAACAGTGAATGGTTACGCTTTTGATCAAAAATGTTGTATAGTACACAATCAATTTTTCTGGATCCAAGTAGTCAAGGCACTGCCTTTGTGTTTGAGGCAAAATCGGCTATAACACTTAACATACTGCCTTTGCAAACAAATGTTCGTACAGTTATGTGTCAGCTACTTGCATGACGCCATTGCCTGAACGGGTACCAATGATTACCTATCAATCTCACCAAAAACTATATCGAGTGAGCCAATAATTGCTGCAACGTCAGCAAGCATGTGTCCTTTTGCCATAAAGTCTAAGGCTTGTAAATGCGCAAAGCCAGGTGCTCTTATTCGGCACCTATAAGGTCTATTGGTACCATCTGAAACTATATACACTCCAAACTCACCTTTTGGTGCCTCAACAACTGCGTAAGCCTCACCTTCTGGTACGTGATATCCTTCTGAATAGAGCTTAAAATGGTGAATCAGAGCTTCCATAGATTTTTTCATCTCTGCTCTTGACGGTGGAGAAATTTTTCTATCTTCAGTTTTTATTTGCCCTTCAGGCATTTTCTCTATGCACTGCTTCACCAAACTGATAGATTGCCTAATCTCTGCCATTCTAACTAGATAACGGTCATAACAGTCGCCATTTTGGCCGATCGGTATATCAAAATCTAGTTGATCATATATCTCATATGGCTGGCTTTTTCGCAAATCCCAAGCAAGCCCAGCAGCGCGCAACATTGGGCCACTAAAGCCCCAATCAAGTGCCTGTTTAATTGATATTTCACTAATTCCTACAGTGCGTTGCTTCCATATCCTATTTTCTGTTAAAAGTTCATCAACATCGTCTATATATTTTGGAAATTGCTCTATAAACTTTGCAATATCCTCAATCAAATCTTCTGGAATATCTGCTGCAATTCCACCTGGCCTGATGTAAGCTGCGTGAAACCTTGCACCTGAAGCTCTTTCGTAAAATTCCAGTATTTTTTCTCTTTCTTCAAAGAGCCATAAAAGAGGGGTCATTGCTCCAACATCAAGTGCTTGAGAAGAAACGTTCAGTAAATGATTTAGTATTCTCGTCAGTTCACAAAACAAGACACGTAAATACTTTGCCCTAATTGGCACTTCACATTGCAACAATTTCTCCACACAAAGTGAATATGCATGCTCTTGTGACATTGGTGATACGTAATCAAGGCGATCAAAATAAGGCAAAGCTTGAAGATACGTTTTATGTTCTATTAATTTTTCAGTACCGCGGTGCAAAAGCCCAATATGTGGATCTGCCCTCTCGATCACTTCACCATCCATCTCTAAAACAAGACGCAACACTCCATGTGCAGCTGGGTGCTGAGGTCCAAAATTTAACATCATTGTCTTTAGATCGGGCATGTCCAGTAGTTTAAGATATTAAAATTGTATAGGCTAAAGTGCGCTCAAAGTCAATAAACTTCTTGCATAGGCTACAACTATCATTCAATAGAAACAAAAACTTTTACAATGGCTAATAAGTGTTGGTAAAACCAAGTCACTTTAGCTATAGAATGACAAAAAAGGTTTGCATTAGCCAAATTTTTAGTTGAAGTAGCATAAGAGGTTAAAGGAAAAGCTTTGTGTTAATGGATTCATTTCAGGTATAGTATAGATAATACCACAATACTTATAAAATGGATCATGTTGTTAATGCGTATAATAGACTTGACACTCCTATAGTCAGGGGAGAAGGGGCATATCTTTTTGATAAAGATGGTAAAAAATATTTAGATTTTGCTGCAGGTATTTCTACAACTTCTTTAGGGCATTGTCATCCATACATTACAGATAAGCTGAAAGAGCAATCGAGCTCACTATGGCACTGCTCTAACATTTTTACTATTCCCGAGCAAGAAAGGCTTGCTGACCGTTTAACAACCCTTACTTTTGCAGATAAAGTTTTTTTCTGCTCAAGTGGGCTTGAAGCAACAGAAGCTGCAATTAAATTTATTCGTCGTTACTTTTATTCAAAAGGGCAAGCAAAACGTAATCGTATTGTTACAATTGAAGGAGGCTTTCATGGCCGCAGTATTGCTGCAATTTCTGCTGGAGGCAATGAAAAATCACGCGAAGGTTTTGCTCCGCTCCTTTCTGGTTTTGATAAAGTGCCAAGAAATGACATTAAAGCATTAGAAGAAAAAATCAACAATGAAATAGCTGCTGTATTTTTAGAGCCCATACAAAGCGAAGGTGGAGTATATCCACTAGACGTAGAATATCTTCAAAAAGTAAGGGAAATAACAAAAGCTCAAGGAATAATTTTGTGCTTTGATGAAGTGCAGTGCGGATATGGACGCATCGGCTCTTTATTTCATTATCAAAATGTCGGCATTGAACCTGATATGCTAACCTGTGCAAAAGCTATGGGTAACGGTTTTCCTCTAGCTGCATGTTTAGTGAAAGATTATATAGCAGAAGCAATCACTCCAGGAACTCATGGATCAACCTATGGTGGCAATCCACTTGCCATGACTGTTGGTAATGCAGTGCTCGATATAATGTTAAAAGAAGGCTTTTTTGATCATGTTAAAAAAATTAGTAAAGATTTAAAAGAAAAGCTGTTGCTTTTAGCTAAAGAATTTCCTGAGATGATTTTAGAAGTTCGTGGAGAAGGGTTACTAATGGGAATAGAACTAGCAACTCCTGTAGCTGATAAAATTATTAGTCGATCTCTTGATAAAGGTTTAATAATAACTAGGGTTTTAAACAACAAAGTAGTAAGGGTAACCCCACCACTTATCATTGAGGATGAGCATGTGAACGCAGCGTGTAATATGCTTTATGATTTGTTTTTTAAGATTAAAGGTATATAAAATTCGGCAATATAAATTCAGGCTTGCAAATGCCTCTCATAACATGTAAAATTAATTTTATTTTTTATCACAACAACATCGTACTTTAATGGATTGGTTATTGGTCTTAGTATCATCAGCAATTTTTGTTTTGTTAGTTTTATCGTTTTTGTTCTCAGGAGCAGAAATAGGCTTAACCTCAATTAGCCGTTCTCGAGTTAATAAGCTAAAGCTAGACGGTAACAAAAAAGCCAGGGTAATAGATCGCTTATTAAATAGGAAAGAATTGACAATAGGAACGGTATTGCTCGGCAATACAATTATTAATATTACTTGCTCTGCTTTATTTACAGCAATATTTATCAATCTTTTTGGAAATGAGGGCATTCTCCTATCAACAATTATAATGACATTTTGTATTTTATTGTTCTGCGAAGTTCTACCAAAAACTTATGCTATTCAAAATCCTGAAAAATTTGCATCATTTTCTGCTTATTTTGTATTGTTTTTTGTAAAGATTTTTTCTCCATTGACACTAGGTATTCAATTTATTGTTAACCTCATCCTAAAATTATGTGGGCTGCATAAAGATAAGGAAGTGATATCTGCAGCGGATGCAATGCGTAATATGATTACTCTTCACCGCAGTGAAGGAACTATGTTGCAACAGGATTTAGATATGCTAAGCAGCATACTTGATTTGGCTGAGACAGAGATATCACAAATTATGACCCATAGAAGAAACCTATTTTCTCTTGATATAGATCGGAATAAAGAAGAGTTAATAAGAGAGATTTTAACCAGCAGTCACAGTAGAGTACCTTTATGGCAGAAGGAACCAGATAACATTGTAGGTGTAATTCACGTGAAAGCTCTAATAAATGCTTTGCGTGAAAAGAATAATAAAGCGGAAGAAGTTGACATTACCCAAGTTATGTCAAGGCCTTGGTTCATACCAGAAAGTACACCGCTCAGCGTGCAACTTCACAACTTCCGTAAGAACAGGAAACACCTTGCATTTGTTATTGATGAGTATGGAGCACTGCAGGGAATTGTAACTCTTGAGGATATACTGGAAGAAATAGTTGGAGAAATTTCGGATGAACATGATTTGATTACGGAGAATTTTATAAAGAAAATATCTAATAATATGTATCACATAGAAGGAAAATCTACTATTAGGGACATTAACAGGCAGTTATACTGGAATCTCCCTGATGAAGAAGCTACAACTCTAGCAGGTATGATTGTAAATGAAATAGAGCGCATTCCTGACGAAGGCGAGGAGTTTTCCATGTATGGTTTTCGCTTTAAGATTTTAAAAAAAAATAAAAATATTATTACTGTTGTTGAAGTGCAAGTAAAAACTGGTAATATTAGTGGCAGCAATTAATTAGTGGAGTTTCATGGAAGATACAGTAAAAATAACGGCTGAAGAGTTGAAGGGTTACATAGAGAGAATCGAAAAACTTGAACAAGAAAAGAGGGATGTGCAAGATCACATTCGTGATGTATATGCAAAAGCCGCAGATGAAGGTTGGGATATAAAAGTGATGAAACAAATTATTAGGCTGAGGAAGATGGATGATGATGACAGAGAGGAACAAGAAATATTGCTTGATACCTATAAACGTGCATTGGGAATGAGCTACGAAGAAGAGTTAAGTGAATAGCAGAATTGTAATTGGAATAAGTGGAGCATCTGGTTCTATTTACGGTGTGCGTATTTTAGAAGCGTTGAAAGACGTCGATTATGAAACTCATTTAGTGATAAGTCGTGCTGGGAAAATAACTTTAGCTCACGAGATTAAAGAAAAACTTGAAGATATTACATCACTTGCAGATTTTTACTATTCTGAAGAAAAGATTGGAGAAAAAATAGCAAGCGGCTCATTTAAAACCTCAGGGATGATTGTAGCACCATGCTCTATGAAGACAATGTCTGAAATCGCATCAGGTGTTACTTCCAATCTATTGACAAGGGCTGCAGATGTAACGCTAAAAGAAAGAAGAAAGTTAGTTCTTATGGTGCGAGAGTCACCACTGCATCTTGGGCATTTACAAAATATGTTAAAATTAACGGAGATGGGAGCAATTATTGCTCCACCAGTGCCTGCTTTTTATATTAAACCGAAATCGTTGGATGATATTATTAATCATCCTGTTGGCAAAGTATTGGATTTATTTGATATCAAATTACCCGACTTTAAGGAGTGGCAAGGAAGTGACAATTATTATTGATGGTAAAAAAATAGCAAACGACCTATGTGAGAGGCTATCACAAAAAATTGATATTTTAAAGAGGGAGTATAACATTTTTCCTTGCCTGAAAGTAATTCTCGTGGGTAGCAATCCAGCAAGTCAGGTTTATGTTCGCAACAAACAAAAAAAAGCAGAATCAATAGGCATAAGTTCTGAGACCATTGTTTTGCCTAATAATATTTTAGAAGATGAATTGATTGAGAAAATCAATGAGTTAAATGAAGATCCATCTGTGCATGGCATTTTAGTACAGTTGCCTTTACCAAATCATATTAGTGCAAGCAGAGTAATTAACACAGTAAGTGTTGAAAAAGATGTAGATGGCTTTCATGATGAAAACGTTGGCAAATTAGTTAAAGGTGAAAAAAACTGCCTTATACCTTGCACTCCTAAAGGTTCTTTGCATTTAATTAAGTCAATTGAAGAGAACCTTTCCGGTAAAAACGCAGTGGTAATTGGTAGGTCAAATATCGTGGGCAAGCCAATGTTTTACCTGCTATTGCAAGAAAACTGCACTGTCACCATCTTGCATTCACAAAGCAAGGATTTAGCTGAATATTGCTCTAAAGCGGATATAGTAGTTGCAGCAGTCGGAAAGCCAAATTTTGTTCAAGCAGACTGGATAAAGAAAGGTGCAATAGTGATCGATGTTGGCATAAATAGCGTTAACGTAGGAAAGCTTGTAGGTGACGTTGACTTTGAAGGAATAAAAGGGAAAGCCAAAGCTATGACCCCAGTACCCGGGGGCGTTGGCCCAATGACCATTGCATTTCTAATGATGAACACTGTTATTGCTGCTTGCTTGCAAAAGGGAGTTGATGCTTCTGATTTCATTAGTTGAGGTATGAAGAGGAAAGCTATATGAAGATAGAATGTACCATATCACAATTAATAAAAAATTGAGATTTTTGAAATTCCTCAGTAGTCAAATTTATTAAATATTTAGGATCATCATCTATTCTTTTTTCTCTACAAGTATAGCTAAAGTGGCTTAGGTTTACCTACAATTTGAAAAACAACAAATTCGTCATTCCGCTACTCGTTAGCGGAATCTATGCTGAGATACCGCGGCGGTATGACGTAGGGAAACCTTTCTTGGGTTAGCTATAGTTAGTGGAATTGCAAAGTTTCTAGGCATAAAAAGCTTTGAACCTAATATATGAGCCAAACTTGATTTTCCAACCGTAGATACACCTGTAATAAAAATAATAGTCTTCATTTTGTGAATTTACTTGCTATATGAACTATCGGAGAAATTTTTTTATAGTTTATAGTATCTGACCTTACCCAGAAAAAGTGGAGAGAAAGTGTGGAATGTTTTTTACAAAAAGAATGATGCATCAAATTGTGCAGGAATGCAATAGTTAATAGTGACGTTGTTTGTTATAAAAAATTTCTATGTATTCAAATATTGCAGTTCTAGTGTGTTGAGCAGAGTGTTGTGAAGTATCAATAAGTATTTCTCTTTTCAATGAGCTAAAGAAGCTTTCTGCAACAGAATTGTCGTAACAACAGCCTTTATTACTCATCTATATTCTTTACAGCTAAGAGATATTGATACCCTTGCGCAGTATATTGTGAACCTTGGTCACTGTGCAGCAGTAGATTTTTAACAGGTTTACGCCTATTAATGGCCATTAATAAAGAGTTCATAACCAATTGTTTATTTATTGCACTACTCATTAACTACCATACGTGAGAATTATTGCTGCCAAATATAGCCATCCCTCCTTGGTTTTGATGTAAGTAATCCCATACTTTATTTGGTTGATCAACAATAAAGTTTTGGTCTAATATATTGGGAGCTACAGCTCTATTATCTGTTTGTTGTTTTTTAATTTTAAACTTTCTTCTCAGTATAGCCCTGATGTCATTTTTCTGCATAATACTTTGCACCGTTTTCAAATTGCAACTTTTACCCAAAGCCTTCAATTCAGCATGAATTTTAGGAGCTCCATATCTACATTTAGAAACTTGATATATTTTTTGAATAGCTTCGAGTAGCTCTTTATTTGCTGATTCTCTACTGCTTATTTTTCTTGTAGTCCACTTATAGTAGCCACTAGCAGAAAATCCTACATAATTCCTGTACTTTATAGCAGTTACTATATAAAAAATATTTTACTCTTTTTGACTGGCCAGGGCTTTTTTTTAAATGTCTCTTTCCCTTGTTACTCTTGCTTTGTAAATCAAACCTCTCTTTGTCATAAGGTGCTACATCTGGAAATGCATTTGCCGCTGACTTTTTTTCGTTATATTTCTTCATCCATTTTCCTAATACACTATCCCTTATTCCTAGATCTCTTGCTACTTTTGCAACTGGTTGACCTACCTTTCTTTGTTCATTTGCCAGTTTAACAGCTTCCAATTTGAATTCTGCTGTATATTCTCTTACCATTTCTAATCCTCCAAAATTTTATTTTACCCAAAAAAACTCCTTTCTTTCTCTCCACTTTTTCTGGGTAAGGTCGCTACTGCTATTCCACGTCAAGAACAACCATAAGTTCATTAGGGTTCACATAACCTAAAGCATTTTTTGCTTGCTCATCAAGCAGATCTAAATCTAAGCTTTTTTCATATAAGCCAAATACTTTGTTGTCCAACTTTTCCTTTGCAGAAGAGACATCCTTTAGCAAAAGTTCATTGTACTCGATTTCTTTTTTTAAATCGATTAACGTCAATAAGCCACGTTTACCTGTAATTGTGCTAATGCTGAAATATAATGTAAGAGAAGAAATGAGTAAGGTTGCGCTCAAACACAGCAATTTTTGCTTCTTTTTAGATATAAGCACCGTACTTTCACACATAAAAAATATATAACATGAAAAGGTGAACAAAAAGCTAAGAACCTTGACGCGCTTTACACCTTGGCTTTACCTTGTTTATAATGTAAATCTTACCACCCCTTTTCACAACTTTACAATTTTTATCTCTGTTACGATGAGATTTTAGCGAACTTTTGACTTTCATATCTATAGTAAGAATTAAATTACCTTACATTATAATCACTTATCAAGAGTTAGTCAATTGATAACATTTTATTAAAATATTGTATAATTGTTGCTGATACTTCTTCGATCGACTTTTGTGTGACATCAATAATTGGCCAGTTATTCTGCTTAAATAGTTCCTCTGCTTCTTTAATTTCCTTTTCTACTTTTTCAGGATTAGCATATATACTATTATCTTCGTTGTTAATTGAAGTAAGTCTATTTTTGCGTATTTCTATTAGCCTACTTACGTCTATTGTTACCCCTATCGTTAGTTTATTTTTTAATTTTGCCAAGTCGACATAAAAGGGTACCCCACTAACAAAAGGAATATTTGCAACCTTATAGCCTCGGTAAGCTAAATACGTACTGGTGGGAGATTTTGATGTACGTGAAACTCCAACCAAAATTATATCTGCTTTATCAATATCTTGAATATTTTGTCCATCATCATGATTAATAGTGTAGTTTATTGCCTCAATGCGCTGAAAATATTCGTTATTTATCTCAGTATGCAAGTCAAGCTTTTCGTCTTTTTCAATTTCAAGATAAGACGAAATTTCTCTAATAATATGTGATAATATTGCTCTATAGGGAATTTTCAACTTTATACAGTTATCTTTTAGATATTTTCTTAGCTCATCATCAGTAATAGTGCATATAACAAAATTATGCTCATCACTTTTCCTATTAATTTCCTCCAGAATTTTGTCAATCTGCTCTTCTCCTTTTACAAAAGACCAAACATATTCGATCGTTTCTACAGAACGAAAGTGTTTCAGAGCTGATTTTGCAACTGATATAACAGTTTCACCACTTGAATCTGATACTAAGTGTAGATTAAGCTTTTTAAGGGTCATATACTAAAAATAATAGCTAGCAATCTGCTACTGAAATTATGCTAATTTGTTGACCTACGTAAATATAGAAAAACTATCCTGTTGATAAAACTCAAACTAATTGGTAAATTCTTAACACAATTATTCTCAAAATGAATGTTTTTATTAAAGCCTACAAATTTCTCTTATTTTTCTAAGAAAGCTCTACCTTGGCTTGGGGTGATTTGTTTCGCATGTTTTTTAATTGGAATGTCTTTGGCGTTATTCTTCTCCCCAGAAGATTATAAACAAGGAGAAATTGTACGAATTATGTATCTTCATGTGCCTTCTGCATGGCTTGCTCTTGGAATATATGGATTAATTGCATCACTCAGTTTTATTTCATTGGTGTGGAACAATAGCATTGCTAGTGTCTTGGCACATGCTGCTGCTCCTGCAGGGACAGTCTTTTCGGCAATATGTTTAATCACAGGCAGCATCTGGGGAAAAGGAACCTGGGGCACTTGGTGGGTATGGGATGCAAGGCTTACTTCAATGCTGATTTTATTTTTCCTATATGTTGGCTACCTTTCATTGTGGAGCGCTTTTGATAATGAAGCGAGGGCAGAAAAATCAGCAGCAGTATTTGCCATTTTTAGTGCTATAAATATTCCCATAGTAAAATTTTCTGTGAATTTATGGTCTACTCTTCATCAGCCTGCAAGCATTTTGAGAAGAGGTGGAGTAGCAATAGAAGGTTCTTTGCTGTTGCCACTCATTGTAATGTTTATGTTTTGTGCCACATTTTTTTTAGTAGTGTGGATACTGTATTCACTTTACTTAATTAATTTATATAAGATAAAGAGAGAAATCAGTATGCGGTATTAGGCCGAGAGATGAAAATAGAACACACCACATCACCAAGTAGCAAAGACATTGAATTCCTACTCAAAAAGATTAATGAAGAAACCGTTGATAAAGGTACGTGTAACCCATTTGTTTTTTTTATTCGCGATGATACTGAACAAATTATTGTAGGTGTAGCGGTTTTGTTATCTATGGTTCAATTTACACTGACTTGCTTTGGGTGCACTCTGATTATAGAAGAAAAGGTATGGGAAAGCAGCTAATGGAAGAAGTTCATGATTATGGTCGTGAGATGCACTGTAAAATAGCAACCGTTGCAACCATGAACTCTAAAATATTTAAAGAGCCTACTAATATCTTTAAGGTAAATGTTCATGTGATTCCGCAGAATAATTCTGTTTTTTGATTCTATCTGTCCATTTATCATTTTCTATATCTTGTTTGTTGGTTGCTTTTTTTCTTGCTCAACAATTGCCTTATCTATCTCCTTATGAATTGCATCAATCGCACCTCCTTTTTTGTATACTTCGCTTTTCCCTTCAATAATTAACTTAATAAAAGTATTTACAACAGACTGCACTTGATTATGATTAACCTGACCTTTTGTCAAAGAAGGTAAAGAGCCTAATTCCATCAATACTTCTGGTGCTGTTTTATCTTGAGTGGAAAGTCCTAAATTATCTGCTACTTTACTTATTAATAACTCTCTGTGTTCTTTATTATCTTCCAATTTAGCATAATCACTCAATAGATCTATAACGGTAGATACTCTGACTCCAACAACATCATCAACACCTTCATCAACACCTTCATCTTCTAGAGCAACTCCTGACCCCAATAACCTCTCTCTGAGATTTTCGCTTAAAAGATTGATAAATTCTTCATTTGCATCTGATCCTGTGGTTGATATTGTACCATCTAAATAGTTACTTTGAGCACCGAAGCCATGCTCTATTTGTATTTTTGTCTCAGGTTTAAATCCTAATTTTGCACAGAATTTCTGAAAATATTCTTTAATAATGTCAAACAAGCTCTTGCCATTATCTTTATAATTTTTTAACTCTTTAGGAATAGTAAGTGACAATTTACCATCTCTGTATGTTACAAAGTCTTCACCATTGTGAGATTCAATTGTAAATTCCAATGAACTAGACAGATTACATATCTTATCGCCATGCATAACTTGATTTTTAACAGAGAGTATTGGTAGCCTCATATCAGATCTAATTCTCACATTATTTTGGTTAGCACAATCAATGTTTATTACTTTTTTAGGATTTTCTACTATGAACGACTGTCCAAGTGCAAGTTGGGTTTGTATAAATGGAGCAGCCTCATACCCTGCTTGATTACAATTGGTAACTAGCTCTTCTAAAATAGCATCACTTGGAACTTCTGCCCCAGCGTATCTGAACATTTTTTTGAAAACTTCTTTTGCAAAGGAACGGTAATCCTTGTTTTCATCTTTCTCTGTTGGTAATAGATGGACATACCTTTGGCCAGCATTGTAAAATTCTTCAAATTCTTTCTTATATGAATCGGTTTTTTGATGATTGGCAGTTTTGGAATTTTCACAGTGATTTTTCCATAGCTCACCCAATGCATTACTTACAAGCTCTTTCTCAATATCTTCGAGTACTGAAGCAACAAAAGCTTTGCCATGATCCGTATCTATTTCTCTTGTTCCTTTTTTGTTAAATATTTCGTCATTATATATATCATCACTATTAAAAAGTTCGCTTTTGCGGTGCTTAGCTCGTTCCTTAAATGCAATAATAAGATTTTTATCTATTTCTTTTCCGTTAATAATAAAATTCATCCTTTGAAAATCTAAGAACATTGTTTCACCGGAATTCGCTAATTTATTATCTTGATCTGCTCTTAATTTACTAAAATTGAACTCTTTAGCTGTGGCCTTTAATCTAACTACTGGACTCTTATTATTTTTTCCTTTTGTCTCTTTCATAAATAACACCTTACTGTAAATATGCTGTAAGTTATATCATATAATGATGAATAATTTGGTAATATATTAAGAAAATCGACAGTATATTTCTTTATTTAAGGGGTGTAGGAAAGGCGTAGATTTCTCTTTCCATTTGTAGCGTACTGCATTAATATTTATGTATTAATCTAGAAAATAATGATGAATAACATTGTAATTGTTGGTCTGCAATGGGGTGACGAAGGCAAGGGTAAAATAGTAGATTATCTTTCTGAGAATGCAGATGTAGTTGTGAGATTTCAGGGAGGAAATAATGCAGGGCACACTATAGTAGTAGATGATGAGGTTTATAAATTAAATTTACTGCCCTCTGCTGTTTTGAGGCCAGGCAAAATATCTATCATAGGAAATGGCGTTGCTCTTGATCCACACGCTCTAATCTCAGAAATAGAGTCATTGAAAGTTAAAGGAGTAGACGTAAACTATAACAACTTGATGGTATCCGAGAGCTGTCCATTAATACTTAGCATACATAAGGACAAGGAAAAGCTATTTGAAGATTTAAATGGAAATCACAAAATTGGTACAACAAACAAAGGGATAGGGCCATGTTATGAAGATAAAGTTGGAAGGAGAGCTATACGCCTTTGTGACTTAGAAAACGCAGATGAGCTCAATAAAAGAGTGGATACTCTTTTGAATTACCACAATGCTATCAGGAAAGGCCTTAACTACCAGGTGGTTAAAAAAGAAGAAATATTAAAGGAAATTCAAGAGATTTCAGAAAAAATTCTTTCATATAAAAAACCTGTGTGGAAGATATTAAATGACTTGATGAAAGAAGGTAAGAAAATAATATTTGAAGGTGCCCAAGGCGCATTTTTAGATATCGACCACGGAACTTACCCTTTTGTTACTTCAAGTAATACTGTAGCATCGCAAGCAATAACAGGCTCAGGGTTATCCTCCAATGCTTACATTATTGGTGTGGTAAAAGCTTATACAACAAGAGTGGGCAATGGCCCATTTCCTACTGAGCAGAAAAATGAAGTAGGAGATAGCTTGTTTACTATAGGTAAGGAACTTGGAACAGTGAGCAATAGAAGAAGGCGTTGCGGATGGTTCGATGCAGTTTTAGTGCGCCAGGCCGTACAACTCTCTGGAGTTTCAAGTATTGTATTAACCAAATTAGATGTGCTTAATTCTTTTGATACAATTAAAATATGCACTGGTTACAAGTATAGCGGAAAAATGTATGATTATTTACCCGTATCGCATTCAATACAAGGGGAATTAGAGCCAATATATGAAGAGTTTCCTGGCTGGAAAGAAAACACTCAAGGTAAAAGGTCGATTGAAACATTGCCTATCAATTTAATAAAATATATAGAAGGGTTAGAAAAATTAATAGGTGTACCAATTCATCTAATCTCAACTAGTCCAAAGAGAGAGGATGTTATTAAGCTTAAAGATTTCTGAAAACGTCTTTGTATCTTAGAGCCTGTACGTAATCTCAAAAAAGAGATAAAGTGAGAGGATAAAGTATATAAAGTAGGATATGCGAAGTTTATAACCAAGTGACATAAGTCGAGAAAAGTTTGAGATTATTGTAGCAGATCTGGAATCTTGCAGAAAGAAGACAAAACCAAGAACACTTGATTTACATGATATATTTTGTGGAGTGTTATACGTGTTAAAAAGTGGTTGCCAGTGGAGAATGGTATCAAAAGAGTTCCCAAAATGGCGCAATTGTTACGACTATTTTAAGAAGTGGAGTGAAAAACCAGATGTAAATAAAGAAAGTGTTCTGGAGCTGGTATTAAAAAAAATAATTGCGACAAAACAATGGTCGGAAAAGCTTCTGCATAATTGATGCACAGAGTATAAAAAATGCAGATACTGCTGAAGCTATGATGCAGGCAAGAAGATTTCAGGGCCGTATTGCAGTAGATACGCAAGCATGCAATTTATACAACAACAGCAGAGATAACTGACCGTAGCAGTGCTGTGAGAATGGTCGAAAATGCAAAAGAAAACCTCTCGGAAGTTAAAAATGTACTGGTTGATGCAGGCTATACTGGAGAGAATTTTGTAACTCAAATAAAAACGATTATTGGTGCAACCGTTGAAGTGATCAAAAGAAATGAATTACGTTCCTTTGTTGTATTGCCCAAAAGATGGGTTGTGGAGCGATCTTTTGCTTGGTTAGAAAAATGTAGAAGATTGTGAGCGAAAACTCAATACTAGCCTACAAATGGTAGTTCTGGCTTTCACTGCCTTACTTCTGAAAAAATTATGAACAGGCTATTACTAACTCTTATCTAATAAAAAAAATACTTGTGTAACTTCGAATAGTCTATTATGCAAGACAGCAGTATAAACATGTAGTAAGAAATGTATAATGAAAAATAAAAGCTCAAGTTTAACACTTGCAGTTATTTTCACACAATTAAGTAATCATAAAAGTTAGTGTAGGGCGAGGTTATACAGTTTGATTTCTTTTAATATATGTTAATTGATATAATATAAATATAGTTAAGGAGGTGTATTATGATTGGAAGTTTGGCTAAAGAAGAAAAAACAGCAGAGGCAGGAAAAACAGGTGATCAACTTAAAAAGTGTATTGGACCAACTTCACTGAATAGGGAGGTTTATTACTCTACGCTTATCTACCATACATTAAAAGAGTTATATTCACAATTAGGTGATATCTCTTATGCTAATAAAACAAAATCAGAAAAAGAAATAATCAATTTTTATGTTCTACCTCAATTTGCACATTTTAAAGAAATTATTGATGAAGATATAAAAAAAGATCCTTCGTTTGCAAATTCTGCTATTGTAAAGTTTTGCTCCTCAATTATAAAAAATAACAAATTACTTAAAGAATTAGAAGAAGTTAGTATTCCTGCCAAAAACTCTAGTGTAAAGGCAAGGGTAAGCTTTCAACTGAAAAATCTGAAAGAAAAGGTGTGGTTCTTAGGAAAACTAAAGGAAAAAAAAGAATTTCACTTACGTGCAGAGGGCTTTTGGGGATAAGTGGAGTTTTTATGACCTAATAAATGATGGAGATTTTAAAAAAACGTACATAGATAAAGCAGTAACAGAGTCTGCTAATAAGAGCTTTAAGGAAGATATAGATAAATGCATAAAGTTGGCAGAGCAGGGAAAAGAAGCTGCAAGTAAATATCTTGGAGAGAAAGGCGTAGAGTTTCGAGCTTATTACACAGAAACCGATAACACTCATAGAGTTTTGAATATCAATCTTATTAATTACAATAGAAGTGAGCAAACCAGGATTAGTGACATTTTACAGCAAGAGAAAGATATTAAAGAGCTGAATATCTATTGCAATAAAAAACATGAAATACACGCTCATCGGAAAGGTAAGGAAAGATATTATGAATTTAAAGAGGGCGCATATTATGAAATGAAAAGCACTTGGCCTGTAAAGGATGGATCCGAAATGTGTACCATGATTATGAATGTGAGTAGCGATGGCATAACTGAAGTACTAAAATTTAATGATGAAGATTTTGTGCTGTCGGATGAGATCTTAGAATTAATAAAGCAAAACGATGAATTATATATTCAAGGTCTCTCCTTATATGATGCTGTACTAGAAAAAGGTAAGGCTGCTGATGTTGTACCTACTGCTAATAATAATTTTCAAAATGAGTCTATAGCGGCCTATCGCGAGGAACCAGAGGGAGAATTAGACCCTAAAGTTGATGCTGACAATAGCCTTCCTCCTTCTATTAATAGCAATGCATCAACTCAAACAGAAGTCAATTTACAGCACACTGGAACTCAGACAGAATTTGCTTCACAACAAATGGATGAATTGATTTTAAATAATCAGATGCTGTCCGAAAAAAACGTTGAATTGAAGCAAGAAATGTCAAATTTGAAAAAAGAAGCTGTTGAATTGAAGCAAGAAATAGAAGCAGGGTTGCAAGTGATAAATAAAAAGCACCATGAATTAATACAAGAAAATCGGCGACTACAGGAGAAACTAGAAACAACCCAAGCAGAAGCTAATCAAACAATTGTAAAGTTAGAGAAGCAGAATAGCAATTTACAAGACAGGTTTGAAAAAGAGGAGCAAAAAAACACGGAATTGCAAACTGAACTGGCACAAAAAAATGAAGAATTAGCAGGTGTGTTAAAAGAGCTACAAGGGAAAGCACAAGAACTTAAAGGTGTATATGAAGAAAAAAGAAAGCTAAAGGAAGAGCTGAAAATTGTTAATGCAGGAAAGAAGAATTTGGAAAAAGAGCTAAATCAAGCACGAGAAGATGCGGAACAGATAATGGTTGAACGACGCCAACAGAAAGAGCGCTTGAAAGATCAGCTAAGAGAATTAGATCAGGAATATAAGGTACAAGTAGAAATTGAGCAAAAGATTAAAGAATCAGATAGGCAGGATAGCGATTTACAAGATACACTTGGAGAAGAGAGACTAAAACTCAACATTGAAGAACTAGAAAACGAGTACGAGGAATTTCCAGGAGATAAGGTGCTTACACTTGAACTCACTAAAGATGAAGATAAAGTCGAAGAGTTAAGAAACGAGCTAGAGCGTGAGAAAGAAAAGTGTAAACAATTATTAGAAGAAGAAAATGAATGGGGTGATGAATTGGTAGGAATGCTTGATGGACTGGAAGAAAAAATTCGTGCTGATGAACAAAGGAGCTTCAACAATCAATTAACGGGAGAAATTTCTAATGAGTCTGGTAATGCTCCACGACAGAAGAAAAGGTTATCCAAATCTTCAAGCGTTGATAATGAGTCTTATGTTCCACTGAGAGAGAAGACAACATTACTCAGATCTTTAAGCGTTGATAGTGGACTTGATAGCGATGAAGAAAATTGTGATAATGATTTATCTTTCAACATAAGTCCTATAAGTTCTATTGAGAAGGTGGCAGAGAGTAGAAACGTAGGTAGGGTATCATTGTGAAGATGGTTGGGGTTAAGTTGCAACTTAAGTGGGGCGCAAAAGGTCTTTTGTGTTGATAATAATTTAAAATCTATAGTAGACTAAAAAAGATTATTAAATTATAATATAACATATGATAAAAGACGAGAAATCGAAAACAATTTTTGAAGTGGAAGGGGCAGTAACTGCTTTACTACCTGCAGCAGAATTTAGAGTGAAACTGGACAATGAACATGAGATTATCTGTCATGTATCAGGGAAAGTGAGAAGAAGTAAAATACGCATCATTATAGGGGATAGGGTGTTAGTTGAGATGAGCATTTACGATAGGAATGCGAGAAAGGGTAGGATCATTAGAAGGCTTAAAGGTACAAGTGACAGAACGATCTCTAAATAATCTTATTCTTGCTTCATCATCGAAAAGGCGTATAGCTTTACTAAAACAAATAAACATTGAGCCAGGTTTAATTTTGCCAGCAGATATAGATGAAGCCCCTTTAAAAAAGGAACTTCCGAAGGATTACTCAATCCGTATGGCAAAAAGTAAAGCTGAGAAAGTACAAAGTTTAAATCCAAATTATTTTGTGCTTGGTGTTGATACAGTTGTTGCTTGTGGTAGAAGGATATTGCTCAAAGCTGAAAACGTTGAGCAAGCAGAAAAATGTATCCGCTTGTTATCAGGAAGAAGGCATAGAGTATACACCAGTGTATGTCTATTAACTCCCGATCAATCTAAACAACATATCAGGACTGTGGTTACAATAGTGAAATTTAAACGTCTCAGTGAACAAGAAATTAAGTATTATTTAGCATCAGAAGAGTGGAAAAATAGGGCGGGGGGATGCAATATACAAGGCCTAGCTGGAGTGTTCGTATTGTTCTTACGCGGCTCCTACTCTTCCGTTATAGGGTTACCATTACATGAAACCTATTGTTTGCTAAGCAATTATTTTAACTTCAATTTATATTGAAATACCTTTATTAGTATCTTTTTTTTGTTGTGACTCAGCAACCTGTTTAGCCCAATCTAGTGGTCTTTTATTTCTGTTAGCTAATGCAATTCTATTGCGATCATAACCATCAGTGTGTTCTGTTAAAGTATCTCCTCTTTCTTCTTCTATTACTCCAGCTTTCAGTTGTGCTTCATCTTTCTCTAGTAATTTATATAGTTCGCTATTTTTATCTACAGTTGGATTAGTGTCATTATTTTCTCGTTCTGCCACTGTTTTTTCTAACCACTTACGTATAGGGTCATATTGTTTACCTTCTCCTATCTTTTCTAAAATGTTTTCTGAGAATGAATCTTTAGGAATATTTTCTTTAGTAGCCTGCTGTGCCGGTTCTCTTAACCCTTTATCCGGGTTTCCCAATGCTCCTTTTAACTCACTCGTATCTCCGATTTCTTTTGGTTCAATGTTTTCTAAGCTCTTCTTTAACTGTTCAGGATTTACTTGAGATTGTTCATTATTGTCATGAGTTGGAGATGAATAGCCCGAATCGTTTGCTTTTATGTCTGTTGAGCTGTCTTTTAGCAACCCAACTTCTCTCAAGCGTTTTTTAGTTTCTTCGCTAATCTGACTCTGATCAGCTGGTTTTAACCCGAGATTTTCTTGACCTAATGTATTTTTAAGTTCTTCAAATAGAGTTAGATTACTTTGTCTAATATGTTCTTCTAATTTCCTTCCTACCTGTTTTAAATCTGTTTGAGATTTACTATCACTATTAGTTGGAGATATATAGCCTGAATCACTTATACTATTTGGTGTTGAAGCAGAGACACTAATAGTTGGACCTTCCACTATTTTTACATCTGCTAAATCGTCTTTTTGCAATCCATCTTCTTTATCTTGTGACAGTTTATCAGTAGGATCAACTTGCCTTAATCCTCTATTATCCTGCTGTGATCTATCTCTGATTTCTTTAAGAAGATTTTCAGGTGGAGTTTGATCACTTTGTTCAATGTTCTCTAAGCTCTTCTTTAACTGTTCAGGATTTACTTGAGATTGTTCATTATTGTCATGAGTTGGAGATGAATAGCCCGAGTCACTTTTATTATTGAGTGCTGTAGCAGAGAGCGGCTGTTCACTTTCTTTCCACTTAGCATCACTAGCATCTTGGTTATCACTGTTATCTGGAGAAGATGAATAAGGAATTATGTCCTTTAATGTCTCTAACGGTGATGGGTTATTTTTTCTACTTCCTGCAATTGATGCTTTTCTATCATCAACATCAATGTGCCGTAAGTTGTTTTTCTTGAAATTTCTGATGTCTTGTAACAGATCGCCTTTGCTATTTCCTTCTTGTTGCTGGGTTTTAGGTTGTTGCTGATCATTAGGTGTTTGCTCACTTCTATCTGGTTTTTGGCTTCCAGGTACAGCATGTCCAAATGTAGGATTGTCATACCGTTCATCTTCTTGCCTATTATCTTGATTGTGGCTTACAGACTTGGTGAAAGTAGAACTATCTGAAGAATCAGAAGTTGCACCTTTTTGCTGATTATTAGGTGTTTGCTCATTTTCGCGCAAGTCATCTGGTTTTTGGCTTCCAGATTTGGCTCCCCCTTGCTCATCGAAAACACCTTTTTTAGGTGGTAGTGAACTAGTTCTAGGTGGAAGTGGCGGAGGAGTTTTTTTGTTCTGAGGATTCTCCTCAAAAAGCGATTGTAGGTTATAAACTTGACCTCCCGAATTTGCTTCTCGTGCTGCTTGTCCAAGCTCACGCTTTTCTTTAGCCTCCTGAGAATTAATTTTATCGTCAAAATCTTTTCCAATTCCGCTATCGTAAGACTGCCTTCTGCTGTTAGATTGTGGTCCAAAATGTGAATGGTGATCTTCTTTTTTTCGAGTTATATCAGTAGCTTGAACACTAACATCTCTATTAACATCAATTCTTGTCGTAGTTTCAGATGATAGCTCGTTACTGTCTTTACTATGTTGCATCTCATTCGCTTTTCCTTGTCCTTTCTCCCTGAATTGTATTTCATGCAAGAATAAACCACCTATTTTTACATCTCTGTTTACTTCTAACCGTTCTAGAGAAAAATCATCACCTTTAACAAGGTCTACACCGTTAGCATCAATCTTAATTTTGATCTTACATTCTTTCCCCTCCGCATACCACTTTAAAGTCATTTCATATGAACCATCAGTTACGACATAATGTCTTATTTTTTTTCCCTTCTTCCTCGGCAACAAAACCATGCATTCCGCTCTTTCCATCACTATGCAATGTTGAAAATCCCGAGATTTCATTCTTCTCACAAAAATCACTATTTAAAAATTCGCTAATTTTAAACTCTTTTTTGTTATCTCCCAGCGTAATGCTTGCGTGATTACCGTATATTGAAACTCCTGCAACATCATCAACATACTCTTTCAACCTTTCTTTAACTTCACTTTCAAGCTCTTGTCCAGCTTTCTTTGTCTTGTCGCATTTCTGAAGAATAACCCCATATGCTTTATCTTTGTTTTCTTCTTCGTCCCAATTCCAGTTGGCGTGTTTTGTTAAAAACTTTACTGTGTTAAAATCAACTCTAGCATTATAAATTGGGTCGTCTTCCTTTTTTATTCTACCAAATAAAGGAAAAATTTCTTGAATGCGCTCATTATAAATGTGTTCTTGTTGTGTATCGTTAGTGTTCATATACCCCTCACTAATAACCCTCTGCCTTTAGTTCTAGCTAATACTAGCTAATATAATTATCACGAGCATTGGTTGAATTTTTATTAAGGAAGGTTGTGTTAGATGGCAACTTTTAGTTGGCGCCTAATTTCAAGTATCTGTCACTCATAGTAAACACTTCTGGATCTTGAGAGGTTAGCTTGAGTATAGCGAGTATGTTGATAAACAACAAAGCGGCGATCGAAATATCAGCAACATCCCATAGCAATTGAACTTTACCTATCGCACCAAGCGGAATAATCAAGGTAAAAATTACAACCCAGATTTTAGTGTATTTATTATCCATAGACACATAGCGTATTGTCTGTTTTGAGCAAAAAAACCAAGTAAAAATAGTAGTAAAAGCAAAACAAAACATTATGGCCATAATTAAATAGTCAATATAAGGCCAATTCATTGCCTTTCTAAAAGCAAATATGCACATGTTAGTGCTCTCTAAATCAGTAATCCAAGAATCTGTGACAAGCAGTACCATTGTTGTAATAAACACTATAAACGCAACTATAAAAGGCGATATTATCGTAATTAGACTCTGCTCAATAATAAATTTATTGTTATTTTTCTTAGGAACAATTGAAGAATGTACGATTCCTTCAAGGCCAAGCCCTATATCTGTTGCAAAAACACCTCGCAAAGTTCCAACTTGAATAATAGTCAACATTTCTAAAATCAAACCTAAAGATAAACCAGAGTTAAAGCTACTGGTTGTAAAAAAACTGCTTGTTATTAGTTTTAGAGAAGGAAGAATATTTTCACTAAATTTAAATAATATGATACCGCAAAGTGTGAGGTAACTTACCGTCATTATCGGTATCATAGCTGATATAAAAATTTTAATTTTTTTTAAGCTGAGAGCTGCAACAACAAAAAATATTATGGCCATTACAATGCCACCAATGACTACAGGCACATCTATCATGTTAAGTGGTATTGATAGAGAATTTACCTGAACAAGGTTACCAACTGTTATTGAAACCATTATCATAACAACTAGAAACACAATTGTAGCTTTTCTAGAGTTAAATGCATCAGCCATGTAGGCTACAGGGCCACCTATAAACCGTCCGTTCTTTTCCTTTCTGGTTTTTATACTTAGATAACAAGTGACATATTTTATCACAGAAGTGATAACAATAATTATCGCCATCCACAAAATAGAGCCCGGTCCTCCGGTTTTTAGAGCAACAGCAGTTCCTGAAATATTTCCTACTCCCAAATTTCCCCCTAAAATTGTAAACAGAGCGGCTATAGAAGAAAATTTATTTTCTCCTTTTTTAGCTCCAAGGAGTGAAAGGGCGTATGGTAATCTAAATACCTGTAGCCATTTTAGTTTAATCGATAGGTAAACACCAGCAACTAGCATGAGTAATATTGTTGGCAGTAATAAAACAAACTTTACTATACCCATTTACATACTAAAAGTGAGTGTTTTGACTTAAGTATACATACAAAAATTGAAAATACCTAACCTATTTTCTATGTATGACTTCGTTTCTGTCATCCTAGCACCCCCCTCTGTCATCCCAGTGCTTGACACTGGGATGGCTTTGTTGCATCGCTCTTCGGATAGTAGGTAACGCACAATAAATTTATGAAGCTATCTCAAATTTAGCCATACCAATATCAGTGAATTTATTAAGCAAATAGCATTTGATTAGCAGTTCTTTTTCTCGATTTATCTCAGATTTATTCCTAAAACTAAATCCGAATGTTTGTTTCAGTCGCGAGAAAAAACTTTCTATATAAGATCTTTTTCCATAACTCATCTCTTTTTTCCACTTCTTTATACCATCTTCATCATATGACTTTATGAGCTTGACTGCAGAATTTCTCTCAGCCATACTTTGGATGCTCTGCTGCGTTGTTTTTCGGAGGAATTTTCGTTTTTATACCATATTGATTACACAGCTTATAGAGCTTTTCTCTGTCATATGCCCTATCTGCATATAGTACTTTTATGACATACTGAAAATCGACTTCTTTTAGCAAATCACAAGCTCCATAGTGATCAGCCATTACTGTATTTTACAGCTATGGCTTTTTTGCTGTTTGTATTCAACATTACATGCAATTTTCTTGTCTGTTCATAGCTGCGATACTTTCTATCTTCGCTATTTTCTTTGCTATGACCAGGAGTGTTGTTGTATATACTAATTCCTGTACTATCTATAGCAATTTCGATATCTTCCATATTATTTTCTGCAATCATTTATCTTAATATTAAGTTTCTTAAACCTTCTTGATGATTGTGAATAGCTGATAACTTGCAAATTTTTCCCAATTTGCTCAAGGTATCCTGCTATAAACCCAACTGTTTGCCTCAGGCCTATTCTAAATAAACAAGTTATTATGTGCACCAAAATTACAACTTTATCACTATAAATATTGTTGCCACCTGGTATTTTTGGACCATTCTCGTACCACTTTTCTATGGCGTCATTGATATAACAAAAAATGCTTCCTCTTTCTTGGAGAAATTTGTTATATTCATGGCAGTTACTGACTCTCATTTTTTGTGGCATATTTTTTCTTCAACAGTTAAATGGCTATTTATAATGAATTTTGTCAGTAACTGCCAGTTCTTTTCACTTGAGCGATGCAACAAAGCCATCCCAGTGTCAAGCACTGGGATGACAAGAAGAGGGCACTGCCCTCTTGGATGGAAGCCAGTGTTAGCTACTTTCATGACACCCTGACAACCGTCATCCCGCTACTTGTTAGCGGGATCTAGAGATACCGTGATGGTATGACGTAGGGAAACCGTTTTTTGGGTTAGCTATAACAGTAGTCAGGAAACAATAGCTTAAAAAGAGACTTAGTGTTAAATTTCTAATAGATTACTTATAAAAATAAATCTTATGGAAAGCAGAGCTAAGGCTTGGTTCATTTGGCTGATTAGTAACTTGGTTGTTATATTCAGCAACATGCAGATAATTTATACCTTTATAAGTGTAAATCTCGAAAAGGAACTTGGACTTACAATCGCGCAAGTTGCACTGGCTAATTCAGCATATACTTGGTCTTTCGCCATCTTACAATTTTTTAGTGGAGCAACGTTTAATGTTTTTTCCAGTAAAAAAATTTATTTTTTCTCGTTATCAACTATGATCTTGGGGTTTTTTGTCCTTATTAATAGTGACAATTTCTCCCATTTGATTTTGTCTCAAGTGTTGATTGCAACTGGAGCATCATTTGGTTTTATTGGTGCTGCTCACACAAGTAGCATATGTTTTTCCGCTGCCCAATTTGGACTAATGTTTTCACTAGTGCAGACAATTTCAAGCCTTTCTGCTTTGGTAATTCAAATACTGTTCTCTAACTTGCTTGCCGAAGATGCATATTGGAAAAATCTGATTGTATGCATAATACTATTTGGTGTGTTGATATTTGTACTTACGCTTTTTTGTCCAAACACACTTCCAGAAAGCAGCTCAGAAAAGCGCACAATAAAAAGCTCTATGAAGACAGTAATGTGCTCTATATTAACAGTGCTAAAATTAAGAGATATCTGGATAACTTCAGTGGTGGGTGCTATTACTTTTGGAACATTTTTAGCACTTAATACCTTGTGGGCTCCAAGGTTACTGGGCAACTCAGAACTCAATGCAATGGAGTCAGGTATAGCAACTGCAATACTATGGCTTGGTCTTGCAGTTGGTGCTCCAATTGCAGATCGAATCTCAAACTTATTTAAAAATAGGAAACATGTAATTTCTGCTTTTGCTTTATTGCAAGGCGTCTCAATTATTATTTTACTATACAGCCATTTAACAGTCCACGTTGTGTACTTTTGTATGTTAATGTTCGGGTTTTTTGCGGGAGGACATATGCTTAATTTTACTGTCGGCAGCGAGATTGTGAAACGAAAATACATCAGCACATCATCATCCATTATCAATGGATTTATGTTTATTGGCAGTGGAGTTATAGTGTCAATGTTAGCACTTTTTACAGATCATAAAATGGCACTTTTTGCAATATTTGCGATATTGATAGTTGCCGGTATTTTAAATTATGCAACAAAAGAGACATACTCTAAAAAATAAAGTAGCTGAATCTCGAGTCGATTGCTATATTATATCTACGTATTGTAATATTTATCAATAATGGATCACGTTACAACAAAAGACACAACAGTAACTAAGGCAACGATAGCTGGAGATATAAACCAAGAAATAGGATTATCAAAGGAAGACTCTGTTTCGATAATAGATGATATATTGGACGAAATAAAGACAAGCTTGGTAAAGGATGGAATAGTAAAAATATCGTCATTTGGAACATTCTTGGTTAAGAAAAAGAAGGAAAGACCAGGAAATATACCAAATACATCGGAGAAAGTGATGATTCAGGCAAGAAATTCAGTTTCTTTTAGGCCTTCAAAAATTATAAAAAAATCAATCAATAATTAATGAACAAGGAAAAATTATTTTATACGATTGGGGAAGTAGCTGAAGAGCTACATTTGGAACAGCATGTTTTGAGATTTTGGGAAGGTCAATTTCATCAAATTAAGCCTACAAAGCGTAAAGGAAGAAGGCTATATGATCGCAAGTGTATAGAGGCCATAAAGAAAGTAAAATACATGCTATATGATAAAGGATATACAATAAAAGGAGTGCAAAAAGAATTTGGTAATGATATAAAAGTCACAAAGAATTTGTTGCAAGAACTCACCGATTTGAGAGACTATTTAACTAGTAAAATAAATAACGAGGAAAGTAACAAGCAGGCGTGAAACACTACGTCTCGCTAAAATTTTGGAGTTTTGTGAGAGTTTAAAATGTGGCATATAGCCTCATTTCTTATGTTATTAGCAATATTAATAGGCTGTGGCCTGCAAAAACCTGCACCTGTGCTGCTTAAAGGCGAAGAATTTTACGGAAAAAGAGATCTGGAATATACAAGAGAGTACCATTTAATTAGGGAGCCTTCAGTGCAAAAAGAAAGTAGAAAAGCCATCATAAATAGGATATACAGAGATAACAATAATGCACAAAACGTGGAGGTAAATTGTAAATTTGTAATGCCAGTTAAAGGTTCAGCTACCTCTTCTGATGAAACGTGTAAGGATGGCATAAAAATTGCTGCTCAAAATGGAACGAACGTAATTGCCTCTGCACCCGGCAAAGTGATATATGTAGGCAAAGGGCTGAGATGGTATGGAAATTTAATTATAGTGGAACACAAAGATAATTACATGACTGTGTACTCCTATTTAAAGAACATACATGTTGAAATTGGTGATAAAGTAAAGCAAGGTCAAGTAATTGGATCTGCAGGTAAATCAAGTACACAAGATAAAGATCCGCAGATGTGCTTCACAATACGACACAACGGCCAAGCGGTTGATCCTTTGATGCATATGAACTGTAATTGAATTTGGATTTATATGAGATATGATTTTAAAAACGTCGAAAGGTTTTGTCAAGATAAATGGGATTTTTCTGTAAGCAAGAGTAGTAAACAAGAGAAATGTTACGTATTGGAGATGTTTCCATATCCATCTGGTAAAATTCATATGGGGCACTTACGTAACTATGCAATAGGGGATGTGATAGCGCGTTACAAGAGAGCTCGTGGATTTGAGGTTTTGCATCCAATTGGCTGGGATGCGTTTGGATTACCAGCTGAAAATGCAGCAAGGGACAACAATATTAGCCCTGAGGTATGGACAAAAGATAACATAAATAATATGCGTGCACAGTTGAAATCTATAGGTCTTTCTTATAATTGGAACCGTGAACTTTCCACGTGTGAGCCTAATTATTACAAACATGAACAAAAATTTTTCCTGGATTTTTTAAAGCATGGGCTTGCCTATCGAAAAGAGTCGTGGGTTAACTGGGATCCAGTGGACCAAACAGTGCTTGCAAATGAGCAGGTAGTCGATGGAAAAGGGTGGCGATCAGGCGCAGTTGTTGAGAAACGTAAGTTATCCCAATGGTTTTTAAAGATTACTGATTTTGCTGAAGATTTACTCAAGTGCCTGCAAAGTTTGAAAAATTGGCCAGAAAAAGTCAAAACAATGCAGGAGCGTTGGATAGGAAAATCTGAAGGAGCAATTATAGAGTTTGAAATAGTTGGCCTGAATAAGAAATTAAAGATTTTTACAACTTCTTCTCATACTTTGTTTGGGGCTTCTTTTTGTGCAGTGGCAGCAGAGCATCCTATTGTGCAGGATCTTAAGGACAAAGAAATACGAGACTTTATCGATGGCATGAAAGCAAAGGAGGAAAATGACGAAAAAATAGGAGTTTACACCGGATTAAACGTCAAACATCCATTTCTTGATAAGGAATTGCCGCTTTACATAGCAAATTTTGTGTTGATGGAATATGGGGAAGGCGCGATTTTTGGTTGCCCTGCACATGATCAGCGTGATTTTGAATTTGCACAGAAATACGATTTGCCGGTTATTCCTGTTATTTGTGAAAAGGGTGCACAAGCCATAGTGACTCTAGAAGAAGCCTACACTGGCGGCGAAATAATGTGCAACTCTGAATTCTTAAATGGATTAATGGTTAGTGAAGCAAAGGAAGCCATAGTTAAAAAATTTGAAGAAAAAAAAATAGGCAAAAAAACAATAAACTATCGTTTGCACGATTGGGGAGTTTCAAGGCAGCGTTATTGGGGATGCCCTATACCTATCATATATTGCAAAGATTGCGGAACTGTTCCAGTGCCAGAAAAAGACCTTCCTGTAGTTTTACCAATAGATGTAGAATTTACAAGTGGTGGCAATCCGCTGGATAAGCACTCAACTTGGAAATTTGTTGATTGTCCAAAGTGCGGAAAGCAAGCAGAGCGTGAAACTGATACATTCGACACCTTTTTTGAATCTTCCTGGTATTTTGCTGCATTCTGTAGTGAAGATAAATCAATAGACAAAGATGCATGTAATCGTTTTATGCCTGTTGATTATTATATAGGTGGGATAGAACATGCAATTCTGCATTTGCTTTATTCAAGATTTTTCTGCCGTGCTTTAACCAAATGTGGCTATTTTGATATTAAAGAGCCTTTCTCTACTTTAATCACTCAAGGAATGGTCTGCCATGCAACTTATAAAGACGAAAATGGTAAGTGGCTATTTCCCGCAGAAGCAAAAGAATTAATAGCGCGAGGTGCAAAAGTTCAAGTGGGCAAAGTTGAAAAAATGAGCAAATCGAAAAAGAATACAGTTGACCCAAACTTTATCATAGAAAAGTATGGTGCTGATACTGCTCGCTTGTTTGTGTTGTCCGACACTCCTCCGGAGAAAGATATGGAATGGTCCGATGATGGTGTGGAAGGTTGTTCTCGTTATGTAAATAAATTGTGGCGTATGGTCATGCAGCTAAGACCTGTAAATATACACTATGATAATGAAAATGTTACGGGTGGACTTCTAGAGTACAGAAAAAAAATTCATAAACTCTTACACGGACTTACAGATGACTTGGAAAACTGCAGATTAAACTGTGTAGTGGCAAAATTTCGTGAGATGACGAATTTAATAGCTGAAATAGACGTAAAAACTGGAAAATCTCTTATTGATGAAGGTATATGTATATTAATCAGAGTAATCGAACCATTCATACCACATCTAGCTGAAAGCCTATGGCAAGAAATAGGAGGTCAACCTTGGCCAAAAGCTGATGAATCATTATTAGTTGACGATACGGTAACTATAGCAGTGCAAATCAATGGAAAATTACGTACAACAATCAAGGTGGCAATTAACTTACCTCAAGAAGAATTGAAGAAAATAGCGATAGACTCTGTGTCCAGTAAGATCGATCAAAGCAAAGTTCGCACTGTATATGCTGTACCAAATAAGATAGTAAATATAGTTATATAAAAGACCTGAGTAGTACGTTTTATATAATCTGATTTTATGGCTATACTTTTTTTTGACATGTAGTTATATCTTTTTTAATATAAAGGATATATACTTATGCATTATATATTTTTTTGTATGAGGAGTTATATGAAAATAAAGAGATTGTGCGTTTTGGCTGTGTTACTTACTTCATCTCTAGCAGGTGCAGCTAGTAATAGTGCAAGTAAGTCAGAAGATAAGTACTATGCAGGTTTAAACTTTGGTGCTGGTTGGGGTGGTGGCTTTAAAATGAAACCTGGTGTTGTTCTTGGTTACCATTATGACCAAAACTCTAAATTTGAACTTGAGGTTCTCAGTAATATTAAGTCATTAAAGAGCATAGGAGCTAGCTTATTGGCAAACTACCGCTTCTATCCTGACCTTGATATTGATCCCGTTAAACTATATGTCAGCGGAGGTTTAGGAGGATATCTCCAAATAACACCTTTTGGCTTTGGTGTTAGTGATACAGTTGATGGTGATGGCGATAGTTCACAAGAAGAAAAAGAAAAGGAAGAAGAAACACAAGGTGCTCCAGAATCAGGTGGTGAAGCTGCTGGTTCATCTGTAGTAGATAAAATACTGAGTTCTATTTCCTATAAACTAAAGTTAGGTGTTGATTATGAAATTACTCCGCAGATAATTGGTGCAGTTGGTATGACCATGGGTGGGCAACTAAGTGGTATAAAAGCAAAACAAATACCAGATGCAACTCTAGAGATAGGGGTACGTTATAATTTTTAATGCTGCTACTTAGTTCATAAAGGTAGAGACGATGTTGAGGATGAAATAAACAGCATTAAAAAAAATCCGAAAACGTATTTTCGAATATGGTTTTGAACGCTAGCTATAGATTAGAAAAATAACAAGAAAAAGGGTAAACATACTGTAATTGCTGTTGAATGATGGAGTCCATTATTTTAGCACGAAGTAACGAATTCAGTAGAATAAGTTCTTCAAAAATAATTTAAACTTTTATTAGTAGGAGCAGTCTCATGGAATATTATAGCGATCTCACTAAAAGAAACTTTTATAAGTATCGTTGATGAGAAAGGAAAAATTGTTAAGGAAGAAGTTGTTGCAAGAGAAAGTAAGGCAATAGCTGAATTTTTTCTTGGTCAAGGCAAAAATGACCTTACCCAGAAAAAGTGGAGAGAAAGTGTGGAATGTTTTTTACAAAAAGAATGATGCATCAAATTGTTCTGGAATGCAATAGTTATACCAATTCTCATTACTAGTGAATCAAATAAGCGGCATTGCAGAGTTGTTTAATTGTGGAGCTGGCAAGAGAAGTAATAAATTTGCACAAAGCACCCTCAAGCAGAGCAATTGTATCGTATATTTTATTGCGCAAAATGTTCTGTTTTATATATAACCAAAGCCTCTCAACAGGATTGAGCTCAGGTGAGTATGGAGGTAGGCATATAATGTCGATATTTTTAGGTACCTTTAAATTTTTTCCAACTAGCACAATCCATAACAAGAAAAGCCTCTCGTGTTTCTAGATATTGCGACATCTGCTCAAGAAATATGTCTATGCAATCAGTGTTGACATTTGAGCTAGAACTCTCTCCATTTCTAGGATTAACCGCACTATAGAGATAGAAATTTTGCCTACCTAATTTTGTTTTAACCTGTGTTCTAATCCCCTTTTTAAACCACCCATGTCCAACCTTTGAATGTGTGCCAAACCGTGATTCATCAAAGAAAAATAGCTTCATTGAGATTTTTTTTTGAATTCCTCTTGTTTGCTTTTATCTTGTCCATTATGAACTGGTCTTGGTGTAATATATGAGAATTTCATCTTTTGCATATAGCGGTGTACTGTAGATTTGCTGATATTTAATCTGAACTTTTCCTGGATTCTTATTCTCATTTCTTTAATGGTAATATTAGGATTTTCTTCTATCCACTCTTCAATTTGCTGTAGTTGAACCTGATTTAATTTAGTTTTTCTACGGCGTTGTGGAGGAGCAAACAGTTTTTCTTCTCTGCCAAATTTTAGGTCATGCAGTAAGTGCCTTTCTTGAAATGCAATATATTTTTGCTACAGCCGTTATACTGTACTTTTTTGCTGCAATTACAGCATTTAGTTTTTTTGAAACATATGCATTATTCCTTACTTTCTTCAGCATTTCTTTTGCTGATTCTACTACTTTTTCATCCAATAATTTTGATCTTAATGCCATTTATACCTCAACTATTTTACTTACTTCATTATCGCTTTTCTTCCATCTTTGTCCATCTGTTTGCCGTGTAATGGGAATTGGTATAAATAGTGACGTTGTTTGTTATAAAAAATTTCTATGTATTCAAATATTGCAGTTCTAGTGTGTTGAGCAGAGTGTTGTGAAGTATCAATAAGTATTTCTCTTTTCAATGAGCTAAAGAAGCTTTCTGCAACAGAATTGTCGTAACAACAGCCTTTATTACTCATCTATATTCTTTACAGCTAAGAGATATTGATACCCTTGCGCAGTATATTGTGAACCTTGGTCACTGTGCAGCAGTAGATTTTTAACAGGTTTACGCCTATTAATGGCCATTAATAAAGAGTTCATAACCAATTGTTTATTTATTGCACTACTCATTAACTACCATACGTGAGAATTATTGCTGCCAAATATAGCCATCCCTCCTTGGTTTTGATGTAAGTAATCCCATACTTTATTTGGTTGATCAACAATAAAGTTTTGGTCTAATATATTGGGAGCTACAGCTCTATTATCTGTTTGTTGTTTTTTAATTTTAAACTTTCTTCTCAGTATAGCCCTGATGTCATTTTTCTGCATAATACTTTGCACCGTTTTCAAATTGCAACTTTTACCCAAAGCCTTCAATTCAGCATGAATTTTAGGAGCTCCATATCTACATTTAGAAACTTGATATATTTTTTGAATAGCTTCGAGTAGCTCTTTATTTGCTGATTCTCTACTGCTTATTTTTCTTGTAGTCCACTTATAGTAGCCACTAGCAGAAAATCCTACATAATTCCTGTACTTTATAGCAGTTACTATATAAAAAATATTTTACTCTTTTTGACTGGCCAGGGCTTTTTTTTAAATGTCTCTTTCCCTTGTTACTCTTGCTTTGTAAATCAAACCTCTCTTTGTCATAAGGTGCTACATCTGGAAATGCATTTGCCGCTGACTTTTTTTCGTTATATTTCTTCATCCATTTTCCTAATACACTATCCCTTATTCCTAGATCTCTTGCTACTTTTGCAACTGGTTGACCTACCTTTCTTTGTTCATTTGCCAGTTTAACAGCTTCCAATTTGAATTCTGCTGTATATTCTCTTACCATTTCTAATCCTCCAAAATTTTATTTTACCCAAAAAAACTCCTTTCTTTCTCTCCACTTTTTCTGGGTAAGGTCGCTATTTCTTAAGTAATTTACACTTCAGAGTTTATCTGCTTTAAAGTTTACTCTATTCTGTTTCAGCATTTGTCATAAATCCTTAATTATTTCTGACTTTTTAGTTCAGTTTTTAACCATTCTTTCCTTAACTTAATGGCAGTGACAATAAGCCTATCTATCATTCTGATGTGATTTCAGTTTTGTTTACGTGCAAACTCTCTAATCCCACCTTGTAGTTAGGATAAATTAGAGAGACATTAAGATCTTTTTTAATTTTAACATTACTTACTTTTTTTGATCCTAAATAAAAACTCTGTGCATAATCTGGTAACTCAATTGGCTCTGGAGGGCTAACATTGAGAAGTTTGGCCGCATACATTATCACTTCAGATCGTGTAGTGGGTAAATCGTCTGCACAATTGTATATTTCACCAGGTTTTATGTTTTGCATGGAAGAAAATAAAATATTCGATATATCTTCAACGTGAATACGAGAAAAAAAATGCCCTTCTTTTTTCACATTTCTTGCTTTGCCAAGCTGCAAGTCAATTAACACGTTCCTACCAGGACCGTATATTCCAGCTAAACGAAAAATATGTACAGGCAATCTGCTATTTAGCCACTTCCTTTCAGATTTAAGGCGCTTTTCTCCTCTGATTTCTATAGGTTTTGTTTTAGATTCCTCATCAACCCAATTACCAGAGTGATCACCATAGACGCTAGTTGCAGACAAATAACCAAGCCATTTAACATTTTGCAGGCAATCACCGTATCTCTCCACAACATCATCGCCATCTGGAGGAATAGAAATTAAAACGTGCGTTGCACTTTTAAGCAGACCTTGGCTAACTTTCTCATAATTACAGAGGATTACATTTTGTATATTTTTACTTCTTGATGTGCCACTAACTTTCCAACCTAAGTTCAGTAGTTTTTTCGATAAAAATTTAGCTACATATCCATAACCAAAGCAAAACAAGTGCATGAAAATTAATTTTTAAAGTTCTTCTTGATAAATTCTACTCCTAATTTTATTCCCTCTTCATTGATAATATGCCCTAATCCATGAATTGGGTGCCCTTCAACATTTACTCCATTTTCTTTCAGAGCTTTAACCGCTAAGTCGAGGGACGAAAAGGGTACCACGTCGTCAGCATCACCATGGATAACACATATGTTAGGTTTTGATTTGATCTCTGGTGCAGTTTTTGAAGGTAAAAGAAACCTACCAGAGTATGCAACAACTGATGCACAGGATTGAGAGCGGGTGAGAGCTGTATGTATTGCAAGCATTGCTCCTTGAGAAAATCCAACTAAAGAAAGTTGCGTATCTTTTAAATTAAGCTCCTTTAATTTTGTATCAATGAAATGATTTACAATTGATGTAGCATTTTTTACTCCATTATATAGCGCTTCCTCACTACGATCTTCCAAACTGAACCACTGATAACCATCACCTATTTCTCTCTCAAACGGAGCATTGGGTACTGCAAAATATGAACCCAGTAAAAACTTGCTCATAACTTTGGCAAGGTGAATAAAATTATCGCCACTTGAGCCCCAACCATGTAAAAAAATAATCAAATTTTTCTTATTTCCGCCTGCACAAATTTCTGGGCCTTTAAGTTCAATCATTTCTTTTCCTTTTGCGTTTATATTTTTATTTAACACTAATTTTCAAATTTGTAAAACCAATGTGCAATTACGTTCCCGATACTACAGATAAAGTAACTTAGGTTCATCGACGATTTGAAAAACCGTCACTCCGCCACTCGTTAGCGGCTGAGATACCGCGAATGAATCGCGGTATGACGTAGGGAAAACCTTAGCTATAAACCTCAGAAATAAGAAAATAAACTAGAAAAAATACCTCACTATAACTGCAGCCTTAAGCAACGCACCTTATTTATTTACGAAAACTGGTATAAATGCTATGCAAGTAGCTACACTACTTGCACGGCATCAATAATTGACCTCGACTTACCGTCCAACTAGAAAGTTGTATATAGAATGACAGAAATCCAGATGTTATTTACTTACTTTCGATCTTTTCTATCAATTTTTTAACTAAGCCTCTTAGCTTTTTACTGGATTCATCAAGCTCTTGAATCTGCGAGCTGTGCTCTTTCATTAGTTCCTTATAGTTACCTCTTATGTAGTCAATCATTTCCTTCATCTGAGCAATCATCTTGTTAACATCCATACTGCCCAAATCAGGCATCATGCCAGGCATAGCCCCTTCTAACATACCGCCAGCCATAAGCCGCTGAGACATTTGCATAAATGGTTTTAAAGTCTGATTAAGCAATTCAGGATCCTTAGCTAATTTTTCTATTTGCTCTTTGCAAGTATCCATATACTGCTTCATAAATTCATCTTCTTGCCCTTTGTCTATCATAATTATAACCTACCTAAAAATACGTGTTCCTTATTATATATTATTTTAAAATTAAAAACAATACAAAATACCTGTCACAATTGCATTAATACTTTTTAAATAATAAAAAATGCTCCTTTGCTTATAAAGGGTCACATACTTTCTTTAACCACCCTTTATCTTCGACGCTATTTTCTAAGTTTTTATAGACAAATTGATGATAGCTATTTATCCATTCAATTTCATCTTTAGTAAGCATTTGCACATCTATTAGCCTTCTATCATACGGAATAGAGGTTAGTTGTTTAAACCCCAAGAAACCATTTTCATGTTTATCAACATACATCAGATTTTCAATTCTTATTCCATACTCTCCCGGAATGTAATAGCCAGGTTCGTTGGATAGTATCATACCTGGTACTAATTTTACTTTATTACTTTTTGATATTGCTTGTGGTCCTTCGTGTACTGATAGGTAGCTTCCTACTCCATGCCCTGTACCATGCATATAGTCCATTCCAAATTTCCATAAATGCGTACGTGCCAATATATCCAATTCTCCACCAGTAGTGCCGGGGGGAAAGACGACACTTGCTATAGCAATGTGAGCTTTGAGTACTATTGTATAGTGGGTTATTTGTTCATCAGTTGGATTACCAACTACTACAGTTCTTGTCACATCAGTTGTGCCGTCAAGGTACTGGCCACCAGAGTCAATCAAATATAGTCCATTTTTCTGAATTACCTTATTCGTCTTACTGCTTGCACGATAGTGAATTATTGCACCATTTTCATTAAATGCGGAAATTGTTGGAAAGCTCAATTGTTTAAACAAATTCTGCTCTTTTCTGTATTCTAAAATCTTTTCTTCAGCTTCAAGTTCTGTACCAACATTATTTTCAAGCCAAGATAGAAAATTTGTAACTGCCACTCCATCTCTGATATGCGCATTTATAGCCCCAGCTATTTCAGTTTGGTTTTTTACTGCTTTATGAATTAAACAAGGGTCTTCTCTCTCAGCTACCTGTTTATCTTTTATTACAGCCATGATACTCATTGGAGTTGTGTTTGGATCTATAACTATTGAATTTAGCTTGTGCAGCGAATTTTCTAGCTCACTAATATCAAAAATATTTACATGATTGCCTAAATTTGCTTCTATAGTTGAATGTTCTTTATCTTGAATAAACAAATCAACATTACCGCTTTTATACAATATAGCACGACCCAATATACATGGAGTATATTTAGCATTTTCGTTTCTTAAATTTAATAACCATGAAATTGAATTTGGATCAGTTAAAAGCACTGCTTCAGCTTCTTTATCTATACTTTTAGCGACTTTTTCACATTTGTCCTTACTACTTTCACCAGCATGTTCAATAGAATGTAAAACCACTGCTTGTTTTCGATAGTCACTTTTTTTTCCAGCTAAACAGGGTATGAATTTACAGATATTCTCATACTTTCTTATATCTTCGATGGTAAAATATTGCAAATAATAACCTAGTGAGGCAGTCGATGTTAAGTTTGCTTTTATCCATTCGCGTGGATCCTCTTCTTGTATATTATATACTTGAAAATTGCCCCGATCGAGCTGATTGCGAGCTTGTGTAATATAGCGTCCATCCGTAAAAAATGGGCACTTGTTGTCTTTTATAACGATAAGTAGCCCATTTGTTCCTGTAAAGCCACACAGCTTTGTTAGCTCCTCTGAATACTCATTTAAATATTCATCTTTAGTATGCAACATAAATGCATCAACGTTTATCTCGTGCATAAAAGAACGAAATTCCTCGATTTTTGACATAGAACACCTCATACAAAATTAGCAGCCACTTTCGTTTTCCTGTTTCTCAAATACACTAATATGCTCACTATCGCTGCAGGAGTGATGCCTTGTATTTGCTTTGCAATGCCAATCGTTGCTGGTTTTATCGTCTGCAACTTTTCTATTACTTCACTTGACAGGCCTTTAACTTGTGAATAGTTGAAGTTGATTGGAATTTGAGTATTGATTTCCTCTCGTAAAAACTTCATATCTGCTTCTTGTCTTATTAGATAAGGTTTGTATTTTGCTTCAATTTCAACCGCTTCGCATATTTCATTCTTAGTTATGCTACCCACTGCGGTGTCATCCCAGCGCGTGACGCTGCTTAACTCCGGCCATATTTCTTGTAATTTATTCCAGTCGATATTTGGATAGCTAAGTAGATCTAGTGCCGTTTTTCTTATCCCATCATAAGATATTTTGATACCATAAGACCTGAGCTGCTCAGGAGTAATCGTCAAACTCTCTAGTTTTTCTTCAAGTTGCTTAATAGATTTAAGTTTATTCTGTAAAACAGAGTATCTCTCATGCGAAACAAGGGAAATATCATAACCTTTTTGTGTTAATCTTCTATCTGCATTATCTGACCTGATAGCTAGCCTATATTCTGCACGCGAGGTAAATAATCTATAAGGTTCGATCACCCCTTTGGTGACTAGATCATCTATCATTACGCCGATATATGAGTCTGTGCGATGAAGAACAAAGCTTTCTTTTTTTTCAGATGCAGAAAGTGCTGCATTGATCCCGGCAATAATTCCTTGCCCTGCTGCTTCTTCATATCCAGTGGTGCCATTAATTTGGCCAGCAAAATATAGGCCTTTAATTTTCTTAGTTTCAAGAGTATGGATTAGTTCTCGTGGATCAATATAGTCATACTCAACTGCATATCCAGGTCTTAGTATTTCTGCATTTTCAAGTCCCTTGATACTCTTTATCATTTCACACTGCACTTCAATAGGCAATGAATTTGAAATTCCGTTCGGGTATATAGTATCATCATTCAAGCCCTCTGGTTCTAAAAATATTTGATGACTACTTTTTTCTGCGAATTTTTTAACCTTAGTTTCAATGGATGGGCAGTATCTTGGTGCTATAATATCATCCAAATACGAAGAAGCTGACCTGTGAAGGTTCTCTCGAATTATTTTATGCGTGTTTTCATTAGTATGGGTAATAAAGCATGATACCTGAGGTTGGTTAATTTTTTCTGTTAAGTAAGAAAACGGCACAGGTGGATTATCACCCACTTGTTCTTGCAATATTGACCAGTTTATGGTGTCACGATTGAGTCTCGGTGGAGTTCCTGTGCGCAGTCTACCTAGTTTAAAATCATATCTCTTGAGCGTATTTGCAAGTTCTACGGCAGGCTTATCTCCCATTCTTCCTGAAGGGGTTGTTTGTTCTCCTATATGAATCACACCTTGCAGGAAAGTCCCTGTAGTTAAAACGACTTTGCTTGTCAGTATATGTTCTCCTGAGCTTGTTATTACAGCTTTAATGCACGGTTCTCCATTGCCATTACTCTCTATAAGGAAATCGTCAACTGACTCTTCTTTTACCGCCAAATTGTTATAATTTAGAATAATTTCCTGTATTGCTTGCTTGTATAATTTTCGGTCTGCCTGTGCACGCGGGCCCCATACTGCTGCACCTCTGCTGCTATTTAAAATGACTGAGTGTATACTTGCTTGATCGATTGCTCTTCCCATTATTCCATCAAGGGCGTCAACTTCCCTAACTACAACACCCTTTGCAACTCCTCCGATTGCTGGGTTGCAGGACATTTCCCCTATAGTTGAAATTTTATGAGTTATAAGCAGCGTGTTTGCACCAAGGCGAGCTGCCGCTGCAGCCGCTTCGCACCCTGCATGGCCACCACCTACTACTACTACGTCATATTTCTGCATGCTTTTTAGGTAATTCGTACCCTACTAATATTCCGACTATTAGCGGTTAATGTCAAATTTTGTTATTCTAATGCTGCACACTGGAATAACAAAAAGAACCCTTACTTAATTGGTTTAAAGTGATTCGTACCCCTCCCTTTTTGAAGAAAAGCGCTCAACTATAGGTGATATAATATAATTATCCACTTTATCAGTTACAAAGCACCCTGCAATTGGTGCTATGGCTCCTATTACAGCACCTGTTAAAGCCAGTGATTGCATCCCAAGCATTGCACCAGGGAAAATAGCAGTTGCAGCTGCAGCAAGGCCAACTCCGATTGCAGCGCTTGCAACGCATAAAACGGCCATCCCGAAAAGATCTTTTTTGGAGAATGTTCCTTCTTGTACACTACCGCGTATAATACATGCAGCGAATAATATTGAAGGAACGGCAGCAACAATTCCACCTATAACCAAAGTAGATAAAGCTGTAAAACTCAATCCCAAACCTGTCAATGCTCCTATTACTGATGCTGCACCACAAAGCATTAAAAGAACTTTAGTGTCGTCATCAATACAACCTACCTAATTAAATCGATATATTACCACTTGTTCATATTTCCGTAAAGCAGAAAGCTTTAGTGGGGCGAGCGACCAGGATCGAACTGGCGACATTCAGTACCACAAACTGACGCTCTACCAACTGAGCTACGCCCGCCAAGATATAAAATTTCTAACATAAGAGCGCAAATAGTCAATTGATTATTTAACTCTCCTTTTGCAGAGGGTTTTAAGTTTAGCCAATAAATATTTTCATTGATACTTTTACCATTATAGTTAATTGTATTGACACTAATGAAGTAGTGGTATGTTTAAAAGTATTTTCACATTTAGTTTTTTTACGGCTATTTCAAGAATCTCAGGGTTAATAAGAGATGTATTGATTGCTACGGTTATTGGTGCGAACTCTCTTGCAGACATATTTTTTTCTTCGTTTCGTTTTGCCAATCTATTTCGAGCATTTTTTGCAGAAGGAGCGTTCACTACCTCATTCATACCATTATATTCGACAGAATCATATGATAATAAAAAGGCATTTAATTTTGCAAGTAGTGTAATATCCATTACGTTTATTATCTTAGTAATTTTTTGCCTTATCATGCAAACTTTCTCCCCTTATATGATTCAAATTTTTGCTCCTGGATTTGACCAAAGTAAGTTTACCCTTACTGTTACTTTATCAAGAATTATGATGCCCTACATAATCCTTGTTTCAATTGCATCACTTATTGGTGGAATGCTGCAAGTAAAGCAGCATTTTGCTTCAACAGCTATTGCACCAATTGTTTTGAATCTCTGTTTAATCATCAGTTTGTTTTTACCTTACATTGAAACACCGGCTCATAACCTTTCTATAGCTGTCCTTATAGGAGGAATTTTCCAGCTACTTTTGATACTATTTAGTGCATACAAGTTAAAGGCAGCTTTTTCTTTTAGCCTTGAATTAAGCAATGAAGTAAGGTTATTTTTTAAGCGTGTGATACCTGCAATTATCAACAATTGTGTAACTCAAATAAGCTTATGGATTGATACAATCATGGCGAGTTTTATACCAAATGCGGTGTCCTATATATATTATGCCGATAGACTAAATCAACTACCGCAGGGAATAATCGGTACTGCAATTGGTACAGTGCTTCTTCCTTTAATTTCAAAACAGGTGGATAATACTGAAAATATAGTCAAAATACAGAACAAGGCTCTCAACATAGGATTAATGTTAATTATGCCAACAACTGCTGCCTTTATCATTATTCCCGACATAATTTTACTTACGCTTTTTTCTTACGGCCGGTTTGATCATTATGCAGTGCAGCAAACTGTTCCCACTTTAATAGCATTTTCTCTTTCTTTACCTGCATTTATTATAAATAAAGTATTGCTACCTACATTTTTTGCTAAAGGCAATCTGAAAATACCAACCATATTTTCGCTAATGTGTCTTGGAATTAATGTAGTGCTAAACCTTTTGTTAATGAACGAGTATCAGCATACGGGGATTGCTATTGCTACTTCCGTTTCCACTTGGATAAACTCTATTCTATTAATTAGTTATTTAACAATAAATAAAATGCATAAGGTTAGCCAAGCGTTATTGTTAAATGTCATGAAAATTTTTGTAGCAACGGCAGTCATGTCAATAGCCCTTTATATTTTTAATTCTTTGTTGGCAGGATTATTTTTTGATAAAATGTTGGCTCGTATTGTTTATTTAACGACTTTAATAGCTTTGAGTGTTATTGTTTATTTTGGTATTCTCTATTTAATATTTAAGGGAAACTTTAAGCATGTGTAAATTATGAGACTTTCTTTATATGCTATATTATCAATCTCACTGCTATTAATTCTCATGCATGTTGCTGCAACTTTTAAGGATTGGAGTGGCTACAGGAAATATATCATAAAAGAGTTAGAGAAGACGTATGATGCTAAAGTGCATATTGGGGGAAAAATTAAAGTTTCGTTGATTACCCCAAAGCTCACTATTTATAATGTATACGTACAATACAACGAAAATAAAGAGCAAAAGTTGTCAGATTTAATTAGTGTAAGAAAAATTGAAATAAGGCCATCGTTCCTATCGTTGTTTTTATTTTCGTTGCAACCAAAGTCAATCACATTGTTTGGCATGAAAAGCAACAAAGAAAATTTACTTAATATTATAAATACAAACGCCAGTGGTAACACAGTCAATATAGTAATAAAAGACAGCCAAGTAAGTTTCAAGAATGATTTCGCTGATATTGTTAACATAAAGGAAGTTGCTGTAAAAAAAAATAAGCAGTTTTTTGGTAAAGTAAAGGTAGGTGATAATAATTACGATTTTTCAGGAAAGGTTAATGTCACAAAAAGGAATGTACACATTAGTGTTGAATCAAATTTTGTAAATTTGCTATTTACAGGTAATAGAAATCAAGAAGAACTCCAGGGTAATTTAACATTAACAATTAATAACAGTTCCGGTTCTGTGAGTGATTTAGCAAAAATCATTAATCTTAGCTTTCTCTCTTGTGTTATTCCTAGCGAAAATATCAAGATATCATCCAATATAAGTCTTAATGAAAGTGAGTTTACGGCAACTGACTTAAAAATTGATTCCAAAAGCATGCAAGCCAGCGGTACAATACAAAATGATAGAAAAGGCAATCACACTAATTTCAATATTAGCTTCAGTAAAGTTGATTTAGATTCCATACAAAATGATTCACAAAGAACAATGAATATGAAGGATCTTCTGGAATGTTTTAGAGCAGTTGTGCCAAAGAACTTGAGCTTAAATTTTAATATGGAAGCTTCTAACATTCAATATCAAAACAAAATATTGGACAATTTCCGTGCTGTACTAAAATCCACTGATGGCAAAGTAAAAGTTAATACGCTTCTTAAATTTCCTGGAATCAATAATATATCTTACTTATCAGGAGAGATCTCAAACAATAATGTCCTATCTGAATTCAACGGCGATTTATTAGTCGAAGGAAATGATTTTGGGTCATTCATTTCATGTTTTTTCCCTTCTATAAAGATGAAAGAAAACCAGAAAAATCAATTTACACTAAGTTCTAAACTGCACCTTGCACCAAGAATATTATCTATCTCAGACATTAGACTGCTAAATAATAAGGAATCCTTGCAAGGGTCAATTAGAGTAAGCCATACAAAAAAACACAATGTGGTCAATGGTGAATTTAGCATGCATAATCTTGATGCAGATAAATATGATCATTCATTATTTAGCAGTTTACCTAAAATGCAATGGCTGAAAAATTTTCAGTATGATGCAAATATAAAGGCCCGTGTTAATAACCTTACATTGAATGATACGAAAATTAAAAATTTGGATTTTTTGCTGAAAATGGAAAAAGGTAGGCTAGTTGCAGATAAAATAAAACTATCTGGAGAAGATTTCGATATTACCGGTAATGCAAAAATATTAGCAGATCAAAAATACGCCAAATCTTTATTAGATGTTAACCTTACGGGCAGTAAATTTAATGGAAAAATTATTACATTACCAAATTTAGTAGAGACGAAAAGAAATTCAAGAAATGAGATAGATCAAATTCAATGGTCAACAAAGCAGCTTGATTTTTTGGATGATAAAGAAGGCTTTGATGCAAATGTGCAAATCAATACTGCAGAATTTAAAACCGAGCAGAATGTTTTAAAAGATTTTAATTTGGATGCGGTAATGAGAAACAACACTATCACTATCAGGCAGGCAAGTTACGTATTAGAACGCGGGCAAGTGTTTTTTCAGGGTTATTTAAGATCAGACTCAATAAATACAAGGTTTTCTATTGTAAATTTGGACACTAAAAAGATTGGTAAGGTTATAGGAATTGACAATGTAAATGGTCAGGTAAGCTTAAATGGTGAAATCAAAACTCAAGGAAAAAGTTTTCATGATTGGGCTAATAGCTTATCAGGAGATATAAATTTACAAGCGCAGGGAATAGAAGTTATTAATGTAGATTTCAATTCATTTATCACTAATTTGTTAAGCAGTAAGAATAAGTCTGAAATTTCCACACTTGCTTATGTTGATATATATAACGGTAAAACATCTTTTGAAAATATTAGCGGAAAAGCAAGTATTAAGAGTGGTATATGTTCAACTAGTTTACAATTCGGGATTGATCAAGCATCAGGGTCGATCTCTTCTAATTTAACCTTATCTAACTTCGCTTTAGCTTCTATATTCAGGTTCTTTTTCATACCACCAAATTATAGTAATCCAATCTATATCGATATGCATTTGGATGGCCCTATTTGGCGTCCTAAGATGAGTTTTGATGTAGACCAAATCTTCACCGCTCTGGTTGGCAAGAAAAATAGTTGATTTACTTAGGCGTACGGTTTAGGGGACAATGAACTCATCTGAACGGATACAAACTTAACCTAACTCATCACCACCTGGCAGTGGTGGCAAGCCAAATGCTTCTCTCTTTTCGTTGAGCGTCATGAAGCTTGCGTTTTCTACGTATTTCCACAACTTTTGTCTTTTTTCCATGAGAATTTCTATTGCATCTTTGTCATACGACAAGCACAGATCTTCACCAAATCTTGGTATCAGCCAAGAATTCAGGTGACAGATAATATTTTCTAGCGTTGGTAAAACCGTCTGCTCCCAGAGGGATAAGCGTGCTTCGACTAAATTACTATAAGTGTTATCACCTGGTATGCCAAGCAACTGCGGCGGAACGCCAAAAGCCAGGGCAATATCACGAGCTGAACTGTGTTTGGACTCAATGAAATCCATATCCCTCGGCGAAAGACTCATCTCCTTCCACTCCAAGCCTCCTTCAAGCAATATCGGTCTCCCAGCGTTTATAGAACCTGAATAATGATCATTTATCTGCACCTTTAAGCGTTGGTACTGCTCTTGACTTAAACTTCCACCACTTCCATCTTTTGCTGATTTTACAACTATTGCACCACTTGGTCTTGCTCCGTTTTGCAACATCGCTTGATTCCAAGCACCCGCCTGATTATGCTGATCTATGCTATATGCAGCTGCCTCAATTGGTGATAACCCATACCAATCATTCAAAGGATTAAAGGTCTTTAAGTGCAACACTGCTGAACGTCCGGTTAGTTTATCAACTTTAAAGCCATAACTGTTGTTATTTATGGTATAACGATAGATATAAGGAACGTTATTTCTCCCTGGAACAATTTCAACCCTATCTGGGCGCAGAAGATAAAGCTCTGTTGGTGGTTTTCTACTATTCTGTGACTCAATCATCAATATATAAGAATTGCCGTTAACTAACCGATAAGTTACAATCCCCTCAATAAATTCCGATTTTGATGTCATTGGATTAGGAGAATAAAGTAATTTCAGTAATGGATGGGCTTTTAATTGCGATTTTCCCTGTTCAGTAAGCTGGCAGAGAGTAAAAGGTACCGAAGATGCAGCACTTGCAATCATATTGATTGCTCGAAAGGCAATAACATTTTTTATGTAACCTTCCTCAGCAAAACTTACATAATCACGCTTACTCCAACTTGGCTCCATCATTAGTTGCAAAGCAGAATATTTAGTAAATACTGCGCTTTTTTTTCTTTGAAAAATATTGAGATTCATATATGCCTCATGAAAGATGTTTAAAAGTTAAAAGTGTTTTAGATTCTGTAGTTAAACTAAGACATAGATCCCAGTGTCACGCACTGGAATGACAAGAAGAGGGCACTGGGATGACAGGAAAAGAACGCACTGCTATACTAAAAAGAAAAGAAATTGAACATGACAGAATGGGTAATATCTAATCAGCTTATTGATTATAACTGCGCTGTAAAATCTATGGAAGAGAAAATTCAACAAATTCACAATAATTCAGCAGACGAATTAGTATGGCTACTCCAGCACCCTCCACTTTACACTGCAGGAATCAGTGCAACAGCTGATGATATTGTTGAAAAACTATTTCCCATATATAAAACAGGAAGGGGTGGTAAACACACATATCATGGTCCAGGACAGCGCATTATATATTTAATGTTAAACCTTAAAAAAAGAAACAAATGCGATATAAAGCTATATATTAGAGATCTAAGTAAGTGGATCATAAATGTTTTAAAGCAATTTAATATACTTGGAGAGTTTAGAGAAGATAGAATAGGCATTTGGGTAAACCATAACGGAGTAGAAAAAAAAATTGCAGCTTTTGGTATCCGTTTAAGAAAATGGGTAACTTATCATGGCATAGCGCTTAACGTCTTTCCAGACCTCTCTCACTATAAGGGTATTATTCCTTGTGGACTGCAAGATTATGGCGTCACGTCAATGGAAGAACTAGGAGTGAAAGTTCCACTCTCTGAATTGGATGATATACTAAAAAAAGAGTTTTATAAGATATTTTAATGATTGTTTACCTTTTATATTTCATTCTCACTTTATGTGCTAACACAGGTATTCATGCAATCGACCAAGTTGATATTATTGCTCCTTCTTCGAAGGGAAAAGAATTAGATCTGACTACTATAAAAGAATATGTAGAAGCTTTGGATTTTAATCCCCATATTTCGGAGAAAATATATAGTAATGATAATCCATTTTATTCCAACTCTGATGAATTCAGAGCAAATGATTTGATTAGTGCACTAACCGGTGATAGTAAAATAATCTGGTGTATCAGAGGAGGAGAAGGGGCTTCTCGGTTAATTCCCTATCTAGAAAAGTTACCCAATGATAAAAAAGAAAGGATTGCTCAAAACAAAAAAATCCTCATAGGCTATAGCGATATAACTGCCTTGCACATCTATCTACAAGCTAAATATAATTGGCAAACTCTTCACGGCACCATGTTGGAAATGATAGTAAATAACTCCATTTCTGAAAGCTCTGTTAAAAAATTGAAAGAGTTAATTCTTAACAAGCAGGATTCTATCAGATTTGATAAGCTAAAGATGATAAATAATGGCATTAGACTAAAAGATGGCAGATTAAAGTCTAAAATCATTGGTGGTAATATGACTTTAGTTGAAAATAGTATAGGAACCGCTTGGCAAATAAATGCAAAAGGTAAAATTATATTTTTAGAAGATATAAGAGTTTACCCATATGCAATAGAGCGCAGTTTAGATCACCTAAAACAAGCCCACATCTTTGATGGAGTACATGCAGTAATCTTTGGGGATTTCGTTAACTGCTATAATGATAATCTTGTTGAAGTTGTAAAAGAAAGGTTTGCAAAAAGTGTTAACTTTCCTGTATTTACAATGAAAGGGGTAGGCCATGGACATACAAATGACCCTTTACCTTTTAACACTCACGCTATTATTAGCGTTCAAGACGAAAAAGAAGGTTTGTTTTTTATGGACGTGCAGAATTTAGCTAATCTTATAGCTAACGCGAGCTCTACGTCATACCGCCGCAGTATCTCTTAGCCGCTAACACGTACTTAACCGTCATACCGCGATTCATTCGCGGTATCTCATCCGCTAACAAGAGATCCCGCTAACATGTAGCGGGATGACGAATTGCTTAACCGTCATTCCGCCGCGGTATCTCTTAGCCGCTAACACGTAGCGGGATGACGGTTGTCAGGGTGTCATGCAAGTAGCTGACTACTTGGATCTGGTAGACTCAAATCACAATGCCCGTAAAGCTGCGACCCTAGAGCTACTATCTCTCACCCACTGCAAATATTGCACGGTACTATCCACTTGATCATCGTGTCGAGTTTCAGGAAACATTAAAATCTCATACTCAAAATCGTTCAGCCATACTGCTTGGTGCGGCAGAAAAACCTTGCCAGACTCTATAATCGGAACAATTTTGAGTGAGTTTGTCATCATGTGGCATTATTTCGATAATGGGTAAATCACTGCTTGTCTTTAGCTCTTGCACCAATTGCTGACCACTCGTTTTTGCTTCAATCAAAATTGCGTGTGGTGTCCATCTTGCTGCTAAGGACAAAACTTGCTCTTTGAGCTTTGGATACTCAAGCTTTGCACGATATACATCAAGTAAATAGAATTTGTTATCTATTTTTGCCCAGGTGGTGCAGACGCTAAAGTTGCTCATGTTGCTTGTTGAAACTGCAGTGTCCCAGCTTTGAGTTACATGCGAGAGATTGTCAGGAAAATTTCTATAGCGCTTCAGCCACTCTCGTTTAATTATACCACTTGAAAGTGGCAGAGGGTTTTGTTGATATTGTGCAGCAAAAGCGTAACTTCCAAGTTCAACCTTTATCATCTCAACTTCTTCTTTTCCTCCATCGAGGGGATATAGCAACTGACCTTCTTCTCTTGAGTATAATATTACGGGTGGTGTCATTCTAGCACTTGATGCTGTAATCCAGCTTTTGTACTCATTTGTAGTTACTCGGGTGACAGGAACAAGAAAAGGAGGCGCTGGCTTTTTGATTGAATAGATAATCTCCTTATTTTCAGATATCATCGGTAAACAAGTATGGTTCCATATGTTTTTCGGTTTGGAGAGAAGGTGCCCGGTTAAATCTTCTTGATGTAGCCTATGCATCACAAGAACAATTACTCCTTTTTTTCTATTGTTGAGCCTGGCTACTAAAGTCTGGTCAAACCAATTTGTAGCACGCTTTCTAAACGTTTCACTCAAAGCTTGGGCGGGACTCAGTGGATCATCCACGATGATGAAATCACCACCTTCACCTGTTAACGTCCCTCCAACGGACGTTGCGATTCTGTATCCTCTCTGCACTGTTTGGAATTTGTATTTGGTATTTTGATCTTTGGATAGTTCTACCTCTGGAAACAGCTCTCTATACCAACTAGACTGCATTATACACCTTGTATCGAGCGAGTGCTTTTCGCTAAGCAGCCGAGAGTAGCTTGCAACTATTATTCTTGCAGTTGGCTGATTTCCCAGTATCCATGCGGGCCACGCAACACTAGCGCACAGGGACTTCATTGAACGCGGAGGCATATTGAATATTATTCGCCTCATTTTGCCAACATTTGCCGCTTCAAGTCTGTCTGCTATGACTTTTATATACTGATAATCATTATACTCACACCCCGGCACCACCGTTTGAAAGCACAGTTCAATGAATTTTGAAAGTTCATGACATAATGTTGAAACCAACGCGTGACGCTGGGATGACAAAAAAAGGAGCACTGAAGGCTATAGGTTGCAAGCGAGACGTCATACCGCCACGGTATCTCGGCAGATCCCGCTAACACGTAGCGGGATGACGAGGCTTATCGTCATGCCACCGCGAACCGTCATACCGCCGCAGACCGTCATACCTTAACATAGATCCCGCTAACAAGCAGCGGGATGACGGTTGTCGTTTAGCTATAAATATTAAGAAATTTACCAAATGAAAAAAAAAGGCAAAAGAAGCCCTAGGGTAGCTAGTTATTCACTATCCATTTTTTAAATCGGCGTTTTTTGATGTTTTAAATAGCGCATTTCAGCTTATATTAGGTAAAAACCTAGAATTTTATAAAGACATAAGATGCACATAGTGCAAAAAATTAAACATGGGACGCCAGATACGTGAGTTTTTTTGTCATTTAATCTGTACAGAGAAGATAAATAAATAGCTTCAGTTTCATGATAAGGGGACTGGCAAGGCTTGTCAAGCAAGTTTTTTGCAATATCAGGGGATAATTTCGACCATAAATCCCTATCAACAAATTTTAACAAAAATACTTTAGTGCATTTTCAAATATAAGCATTCCATCGCCATATTTTGGCACAGCAACACCTAAACGCTTGCTCTTTTCTTTTTCAAGGGGCCAATTATCTTGCTGGGTAAAAAATATTCCCCTTTCTGGATGGGGCATTAAAGCTAGCACTCTTCCACTTTTATCTGATAAAGCTGCTAGGTCGTATGTAGATCCATTCGGATTGTAAGGAAATTGTAGGTTAGCATAGTTGCCATTTTTATCAATGTAACGTAATGCGGTGGAATTGCTCTCAATCAATTGGTTCAAAATATCTTGATCCATAAAAAACTTGCCTTCCCCATGAGCAATAGGGAGATATAGTTCACTCAGGCCCCGTAGCCAAACAGAATTACTCTTTGAATTAACTCTCACTCTAATCCAACGGCATTGATAATTGCCTATATCATTATGGATTAAAGCTAGATTAGAGAACTCTGGAATTAATTTTACTAATATCTGACAACCATTACATATTCCTATAATCAGCTTGTCCTGAGATAAAAACTCTTGAAACTCATCCAACAAGTTGTTTTTAATACGTAAAGCAAACGCATTACCAGCACCAGTGTCATCACCATAGGAAAAACCCCCTGGAATTGCAAGTATATTGCTTAATTTCAGTTCACCTGGATTATCTATGATATCGTTAATGTGAACGATTTTTACTTCAATATTACCAACACCAAGTTTTCTGCTGCATTCCATAAATGCAAATGCAGTTTCTTTTTCGCAATTTAAGCCATAACCAGATAGGACTGTGATTTTCATGAATTGCTAAAAATTAAAAAATTCGAATTTCCTTTTTACAAAATTTGCTACTAAATTTAACGCAAATAACACCAATAATAAAGCTATAATTGCGATAGCAGCAAGTTCAACAAATGCAATTTCAGGATTGCTTGACCATATGTATATTTGCACAGGTAGAACAGTCGCCGGATCGAAAAAGGACGTAGGTGTATCAGCAATAAATGCCACCATACCCATCATAAGTAAAGGAGAAGATTCACCTAAAATCCTTGCAATTGCAAGCACAGTACCATGTATTATTCTTGGTAACGCAATCGGTAAAGAGTGATCTAATATCACCTTGATGTGAGGTGCACCGAGCGCAAACGCTGCATCTTTTATCGTAATAGGAACATTCGCAAAGGCATTTTTTGTTGCAATTATAATATTAGGTAACATCATAAATGAAAGAGTCATTCCACCAACAAGTGGTGAAGAGCGTGGTAGCCCAAATATGCCAAGATAGAGAGTTAAGCCCACTACACCAAATATTATTGAAGGCACTGCAGCAAGATTATTTATGCTAATTTCTACAATATTAGTCATTAGCCTATTTTTAGGCATAAATTCGTAAAGACAGATGCCCGACATAATTCCTATTGGTAATGCTAATGCTAGGCACACTATAATTGTCATTAATGAACCGATAAACGCTCCTAAAATCCCTGCATTTTCAGGTTCACGAGAGTCAGATTTAAGGAATAAAGACTTATTAAAAAATTTTTTCACTCTCCTCTCTTCTTTTAGCCAATCAAGTAATTTAGCATAACGATCATTCAAATATTTATCTTTATTTATTGAATTAATTATACTTGACGCGGTAAACCAGATCTCATATTCACCACTATCTTTTACTTTCTTACGAAAAAATTTCTCTAGTTCTTTGTAAGAATTACGACTTAAAATTTCGTCACCGTCTTTAAAATCAGTTCCTCCAAACACCTTACGTAAAGAATCGTTGAGTAAGCCAATGGACTTATACCGCAAATCACTAGGATTACTCGCCAAAGCAAGATCAGCATTTATTTCAACTGGCAATAAAATTTTCGTTACTGTTAAGGCACTGTAAGAGTTAACTAATATACTCAACAATATACACACAGGACAGCCAAGTGAGATAACTAGTGCCGTGAAAGAACAAAAGCGTAGCGCTCTGTTCTTTTTATTTTTCCTTTTTATACGAGCATGTACACGCCTTGACTGAAGTAATTTAAGGAATTTTTTCTTTATACTCATTTACTTTTCTTTACACGAGGATTTGAAAAAACTTTCCCCTTTTTTGTCATGCAAGTAGCTGACACTGGGATCCAGCAGGCTTTGCCTGCAAATAATTTTTACATTTTCCATGAAAGCACAAACCAAAAGGAGAATAATGAATGCTGGATCCCAGTGTCGGAGCACTGGGATGACACCACAGCGGGAGGCAAACACAATGTTCGTACAGTTGTGTGTCACGCACTGGGATGACAAGAGAGAGTTCTGAGATGACACAATTGACATCACTCCCTATTGTATCTACTTAGATTTCTTTTTAACATAAGTAGTACGCTCTTTGATCCTTGCAGCTTTTCCAAATAGTTTGCACAGATAATACAGTTTTGCTCTACGAACCTTTCCTTTTCTTGTCACTTGCACTGAAACCAGTGCAGGAGAATAAACAAAAAACTGAGACACTATACTTTCTCCATGGCTCACTTTTCTGACTGCAAAAGAAGAATGTAACCCGCGGTTCCTTTTTGATATGCATACACCTTCAAATATCTGTATACGTTCACTTGTACCGTCAACTACTTTAAAAGTGACCTTCAAATCATCGCCAGGACGAAATTCTGGTATTTCTTTAGCTAACACTTGCATTTGCTGTTCGTTAAATTTTTTAAGTAAATTTGTCATTTATCTCTCCACTCAATAATTCAGGCCTACGCTTTTTTGTTATAACATGAGACTGCTTCTGCCTCCAATCACTTATTTTTTTGTGATTGCCAGATAACAAAACCTCAGGTACTTTATATCCCTTCCACTGCTCAGGTCTAGTATATTGAGGATATTCAAGTACACCACCACCATAATTAAAACTTTCTTCAGTAATACTATCGGTATTATTTACTACACCTGGAAGAAGTCTAATGCATGCATCAAGAACCACCATTGCAGCTGGCTCACCTCCTGAAAGTATATAATCTCCAATACTTAACTCATAGGGAGTATACGCATCAATTATCCTTTGGTCAATACCTTCAAATCGACCACACAATATTGTTATATGAGGAAACTCTAATAATTCTCTGGCAATATTCTGATTAAACTTAGTTCCAGATGGAGTCATGTAAATAAACTTAGTGTTTTTATGAACAGAGAGCATACTATCTACTGCATCACCAACTACATCAGAACGCATAACCATTCCTGCTCCACCTCCATATGGAACATCATCCACAGTTGAATGTTTATCTTTCGCAAAAGAACGAATATTTATTACTTCAAGGTTCCATATTTTTTTTTCTAACGCTTTTCCGGCAAGAGAATAGTTCAAAAACCCCGGGAACATTTTTGGGAATATGGTTAATATTGTAACATTGAATGCCATTAAGGTTTATTTTAAGTTATTTGGGGCTATACTCTAAGAATAGTAAATTGATATAATATATAGTTAAATTAAACATGTCACTGAATAAAACGATATACGAAGGTAAAGCGAAAGTCATTATTGAAACTGAAGACTTATCAATTGTCATACAGCACTTTAAAGATGATATTACAGCATTCAATAAGGAAAAATATGAAATAATCGATGGTAAAGGAATAATTAATAATCATATTAGTGCTTTTATCATGGAAAAGCTTGAGAAAGCAGAAATTAGCACACACTTTATAAAAACTCTAAACGAAAGAGAACAGCTAGTCAAAAAACTCAAGATAATACCTCTTGAGGTAGTAGTTAGAAATGTCGCAGCTGGCAGCTTTTGCAAACGTTTTAATATCAAAGAAGGTGAGAGGCTTGCATCTCCTATAATCGATTTTTTTTACAAAAATGATGACCTAGCCGACCCAATGGTAAGTGAAAATCACATACTGTATTTTGATTGGCTATCTAGCAAAGAAATGGATGAAGTTAAAACTACAACTTTAAAAATCAACGAAATATTAGTTCACCTATTTTCAAATGCAAGTATATATTTAGTTGATCTCAAGTTAGAATTTGGCAGATTAATAAATGACAGTACTAAAATCGTTTTAGCTGATGAAATTAGCCCTGATAACTGCAGATTATGGGATAAAAATACTTATAAAAAGCTAGACAAAGATGTCTTTCGTTTGAATTTAGGAGATTTAAAGGAAGCATACCTAGAAGTTGCAAAAAGACTGTCAGTAAAGTTAGGTTAACTAAATACTACTCTATCAAGTGGAGGGTTACATGCCTCATCAAGTTTTCCAATAATTTCAATTTTTTCTCCACGTTTTTGGAAATGATTTTTCACGTTTTGCATATTCTCAGAACTTACGATCAATACCATACCAATACCACAATTAAATGTTTTTAGCATTTCTTTCTTCTCTATTTTACCCTCCTTTGTTAGCCATAAAAATATATCTGGCCATTTCCAGGAATTAATGTCTATGTTTGCAAATAAGTTTTTTGGAAGAATTCGCGGAATATTGTCTACCAAACCACCACCCGTGATGTGCGCAATACCTTTTACTTGTGACATGATAGGCAGCAAAGAATCAACATATATTTTTGTTGGTTCAAGTAGTATTTCACTCCAAGATTTACTATTCCATAGAGATGTATCGTTATAATTTATACCTAAGCTTTTGAAAACATGGCGCACTAAAGAAAACCCATTTGAGTGAATTCCACTTGACTCTAAGCCAACTATATAATCACCTGCTTTCATCATACTACAGTTTGGAAGAATTTGCTTTCGATCAACTACACCAACCACAAACCCTGCAAGGTCATAGTGATTATTACCATACATTCCAGGCATTTCTGCAGTTTCCCCACCAACCAATGCTATTTTAGCTTGCTTGCACCCCTCTGCAATGCCCTTAACCACAGATAATAAAACATCTTTGGTCAAAACGCCTGTTGCAAAGTAATCAAGGAAAAACAAAGGCGTTGCTCCTTGTGCAAGTAAGTCATTTACACACATTGCAACTAAATCTATACCTATAGTATCATGTTTATTCACTTCTTGAGCTATCAACAGTTTCGTACCTACTCCATCAGTTGAGGAAACGAGTACTGGATGGTCATACTTCTTACTTAGTGCAGCAAAATCAAATAACGCAGAAAATGAACCTATTTCGCTGATTACTTCTTCTCTAGTAGTTTCTTGAGCAATAGGCTTGACTTCTTTTATTAACTTATTATATAGTTCAATATCTATTCCTGATCTGGTATAAGTATTCATAATCCTTTTATAAATTTTAAAATTGTTAATACTATATTAATGCCTTGATATAAAAAGTGCAACGAAACTTTCTCTTAATTGACTATTATATACTTACCAATATAGGGTAACTTAAATCATTTATAATTATCCAATGAACGAAAATACCAAAAACATACTGTTAATAACGGAACTGCTATCAGGACGGCTGCTTCATGACTTTGCTAACTCTATGAATGGAATAACGTTTGGCGTAGAAGAGCTTGAAGTAATAGATAAGAATGATGCTGATGCGCAGAAGGAAGCGTTGTTGTTTCTTAAAGAAAGCTCCGATGATTTAATATATAAACATAAAGTTATGAAGCAGGCATATTCTTCTTCAATGGATAATTATAGCTTTGATAAGACCAAATCTAATATCGAAAATTATTTATTAAAAAAAAAGTAAAGCTTACGTGGAAAATAGACGCATACTCTGCAAAAAATAAGGAAGATTTAATTGAAAAGATAAATAAGATAATTTCTAATATGGTGCTAACTATAGCCAGTGCAGTGGCGGAAGTTGAACTAGTATCTGTTTTACTGAGTCAAACAGAAGATAAAATGCTATTAACTATAAAAATTCTAAATGAACACAAACCAATAAGCAAATCATTAGTAGACAAATTAATCAAAAAAAATGACACTAATTTAAATACAAAAGATATTAATATCTATATGACCTCTTTATTATTAGAGTACTATAACACTGAAATGCATTATACTTGCGAAAATAATTTGCTGGAAATAGGTTTAACTATAACTTGAGTTGCATATTTGGTTATTACAACTTTTTCTTCGTGTCAAGGCATTCCCCGACAAGGGGTACCAAATCTAATTTTTGTAATCACTTAAGTCTAGTACTATTTTATTAATGTAGCGCTCATTTGCATCTTTGATGATAAACTTCATACCATTTTTATATTTAATGACTTCATCTACAGAAGGTACTTTACCAGCAATCGAAAGAATCAAACCACCAAGTGTAACATAGTCTTCTTCATGGTCACGTAATTCTATTTTTAGATCCTCTTCTATATCTTTTATAAGAGCCCTTGCTGATACTTCAAACTTATTTTGAGACAATTTAGTAATGGTATATTCTGAATTTATTTCGTTTTCACTATCAATGTTTGGTATTAGTTCCTCTATAAGATCAGTCATTGAAATTAAACCATCAGTTCCACCATATTCATCCAATACGATAGCTAAGCATGATTTAGAAGAGTTCATCCTAACAAAAAGATTAGTTGTCTTCATCGAGGGTGGAACAAATATTACGCTTTGTATAATATGTTTCAGATTAAAATTTTTATCCCTATTAAAAATAACATCTTTTACATAAAAAAAGCCTATTACGTTATCAAAGTTATTTTTATAAATTGGTATTTTAGTGTGGCAAGTGTTTTTTATCTTCTTTATTATTTCACGCTCGCTTGACTCAATGTCTACTGCGCATATCTCTGTACGTGGAGTCATTATATCCATTATACCACAATCGCGGAATTTTAATAGACCATTAAATATATTAAGGTCTGGCAGATCTTTCATTAATGCCTCAGTCGCACACTTTTTCAACACAGAAGCTTTTTTGAAAAGGAAGAGAAAAATTCTATATGCTATTTTTTCTACTAAGGTTCTTTTTTTACTCAATTTATTCCCTGTAATGGCAAAAACGTTTTCAGATTAGATTTATCAAGAAAACTGTTATTAAATGTTTAATAAGCATGTGAATAATGTCAAATTAATTTGTGAATTATTTGTTGATATAAAATACCAACAATTGATCAACAACTTTTTCAACAACATATACATAGTTGTGTAACAATGCATGATGGTAAAGTATTTTCCATAAAAGAAAATTACTAACACTCTAAACACCTTACTTATACACATAAATCATAACATAAAATCAATAATATACGAAAGTTACTCACATATTTATCCACAAGTTGAACAACGCCAATTTTTACTGAATTTTAAGTTAGTAACAAGTTATTGATAGAACTATTATTATTGCTATACTTTGATATACAAAAGAATAAATGGAATAGATTGGAAAGCGGCAAAACAACAATAGCAAAAATTATTAAGAGAAATAATCCGGGTGGAAGAGTGCCTATCTGGCTAATGCGTCAGGCTGGCAGGTCTCTTCCTGAGTACCGCAAAGCAGTAGAAAATATGAATAATTTTATGGAGATATGCTACAACACAGATTTAGTGACAGAATTGACGTTACAGCCGGTGACAAGATTTGACATGGATGCGGCGATAATTTTTTCAGACATTTTAATAATAGCTGATGTTTTGGGTTGTGACGTGAATTTCGTACGCGGTGTAGGTCCAATAATAAAACCCGTGGAAAGTCCTAAGGAATTGAAGGGTCCACAAGAAATTGAAACTAAAACCTTACTAATTCTAAACGCTATAAAAAAAGTCAGAAGCCAATTACCAAAAGAAAAATCTCTCATAGGATTTGCTGGTGGACCATGGACAGTAGCCTCATACATCATAGAAGGTGGGAGCAGCAAAACTTTTTCCAAAGTATTAAATTTTTATCCTTCGTGTTTGAAGGAAATAATTGAACGAATAACGGAAGTAACGATTATTTATCTAATTAAACAGATAGAATTTGGAGCAGATGTTATTCAGCTATTTGACAGTAATGCTGGTGCGTTATCGGAACCATTGTTTAAAGAATATGTTATCGAACCAACAAAGAGAATTATCTTGGCAATAAGGGATAGATTTTCTGATTTTCCAATAATAGGTTTTCCAAGGTCTGCTGGAAATCTTTATAAAGATTACTGCGAACGAACAGGTGTATCTGCAGTAAGTATAGATTATAATGTTCCAATAAAATGGGCGAAAGCGAATCTAAACATCCCTCTACAAGGAAACCTTGATCCTAATCTTTTAGCCTATAATAAAACGGAAGCAATCAAAGAAGCAAAACGTATAATAGATTGCTTTAGAGATTTACCCTTCATATTTAATCTCGGACATGGAGTACTCCCTGATACTCCAGTTGAAAATATTGCTGCGTTGGTAAACCTGGTAAAAAGCTACTAATACAATACACAAAATTCTAGCTTTTTTGTTGTACGGGGTTTATCATTTGAATTTAGCTTCAGTAAGATATGTCAGACCTTGCAAAAAGAATGTCCCTAATAAAACCATCACCTACGATTGCTGTAACTGATAAGGCAAATAAGTTGAAAAATGAAGGAAAAAAGATCTGTGTTTTAGCTGCAGGAGAACCGGATTTTGATACTCCAGATCATATAAAAAAAGCAGCTATTCAAGCAATAAGTGAAGGTAAGACTAAATATACTGCTGTTGATGGAACGCGTGAGCTGAAAGAAGCAATAATTAATAAGTTAAGAAAGGATAATAACCTCGAGTACACGCTTAACCAAATCTGTGTTGGTGCAGGTGCTAAGCAGGTGTTATTCAATTTGTTCATGGCAACAATTAACTCTGGAGATGAAGTTATTATTCCAGCTCCTTATTGGGTTTCATATGTTGATATGGTAAGTCTTTTTGGCGGCTTGCCAGTTGTAGTAGAATGCAAACAAAATTTTAAACTGACAGCGGAATTATTGAAAAGCAGGATAACTAAAAAAACTAAATGGTTAATTCTTAACTCACCGAACAACCCTGCAGGAGCTGTGTACACATGTGATGAATTGAAAGACATAGCACAAATATTGCTTGAATATCCACATATGAATGTCGTTACAGATGATATTTATGAGCATATAATATACGACGAAAAGTTTTTTACTATCGCTCAGGTTGAGCCGAAGCTTTATGATAGAGTTTTTGTAGTCAATGGAGTATCAAAAGCCTATGCAATGACAGGCTGGAGAATAGGGTATATTGCAGGTAGAAGTGATGTGGTAAAAGCTATCTCTACGCTGCAGTCTCAAAGCACTTCTAATCCAAATTCGATAGCACAAGCAGCAGCAGCAGCAGCATTAAACGGTGATCATAGTTTTTTGAAAGAAAGAACAAGGATTTTTAAGAGTCGTAGAGATTTTATGGTGAAAGAGCTAAATTCTGCCCTGGGATTATCAGCGTCTGTTCCACAAGGTGCGTTTTATTTATTTGTCTCATGTGAAGGATTGCTCAGTAAAAGCACAAAAAGTGGTAAGATAATAAATAATGATTTAGATTTTACTGAATACTTACTGGGAGATCATTTGGTTGCTGTGGTTCCAGGAATTGCATTTGGTCTAGAAAATTTTATCAGAATTTCTTATGCAACCTCTCAGGAACAATTAGAAATTGGATGTTATAGTATTACTAAAGCGTGCCAGGAGTTAAAATGAAATAGACTATCCATAAGTTGTATATTTTGCCATACTTCGCCAAGGTTATTTTGAATGTTCTAACTTGTGTTTTTCTATGGAAGGCATTTTTATTGATTGAGCAAGTGTCTTTCTAATGTTGAATTCCTCATTTTTTTCATTTTGTTGCAGTAAGTTAATGTTATTTATTTTATTTACTAAATCTTTCCCCTTTTCCAGAGTCTTTAAATCACTTTCGTTAATGTGATGTTCATTGTAAAATTCTGCAACAATTTCTTTTCTTTTCGGATAAGTATTTAAAAATTCCGACACCTGATGTTTAGCAACAGCTTGAATAAATTTCTTATTAAATCTTGAATCGTTATATAGATCTTCTAAATTTTCATCGTAGTGTTTTGCTTCATTTACAGCAAGCTTTATTATCTCTTCTATACCACTTAGAAGTTTCCTATACAATTTGTCGTATCTATTGCCTAGCACGTGTGTAGCGAATGTTTGTTCAATGTATTTTGTTATGTAATTTTGCAGCGTATTATCTATCGTGCTTATATTCATCAGCCTGCTTTAATATTATATTAACTATTTTACACATAAAAAGGTTAATATTGAATTAATAGAATACTTCTGAAGTCAAATTTTACTGAAAATTATGGTATTTAAGATATAATTGTCAGCATGAAATAAAAACATAAATAAAATGGATCTTGTAACAAAAGTGAAGCTCAAGATAAAGATGAATAAGGGTAAAATCATAAATATACTTATCATTTGTGGTGTAATTTTTTTCATATACCTTATTCATGAGCCAGTTGTAGATATGGTAGAAAAAATTATAAGTAAAATAAAAGGTCTTTTTTAAAAATAGAAAAAGTGAACTTTTTCCATCATCCAAACTTGAACCTGGAAAATTTAGTTAATGCATAAACTACTTATGTTGGCTATGAGTTCAACTGTATAAAATTCCGGTAAATTAAAATAAGTATTCATAAAAATATTGTTTTCTATAAACAGAGTATCTATAATGCTAGCTTTGGGGTAAAGTATTGCAGAGGAATTTTTTAATCTGGTTGTTGGCGTCACTGTTTTATGCATACCAATATATATTACGCGTAATTCCAAACATAATTGCGCCTGAATTAATAACAAAATTTAACATAAGTATTGCAGATGTTGGCCAGTTTGGTGGGTTATACTATGTAGGCTATACGCTAGCTCATATACCTATTGGTCTTTTCCTTGATAGATTTGGACCAAAGTTTGTTTTACCTGCTTGTACCGTTTTGACATTTACCGGAACACTACCGCTTATATGCTTTGATGAGTGGAGTTATTCAATAATTGGAAGAATAATTGTGGGAATTGGGTCATCCGCTTCGGCAATTGGAATCTTTAAAGTTGCAAGCATGTATTTTGCGCAAGAAAAATCAGCAAGAATGGCCAGCTTATCTGTAATTATAGGAATTTTGGGAGGGATATGTGGCGGGTTACCTTTAGACTTCTTACTCGATAAATTTGGCTGGAATTATGTTATCTATACATTCTCAGCATTTGGGTGTTTACTTGCTCTGTTGCTGTTCTTAGTAACGCCTGAAAGCAATGCTCAACAGGAAAAAGTTAGCATTAGAGACTTAAAAAACATACTTTTCAACAAGCATATTATTCTAATTAGCTTTTTTGGTGGACTCATGGTCGGTCCAATGCAAGGTTTTGCCGATGGTTGGGTGAAAGCATTCTTTTTTGAAGTATATAAAATGAATGAAGACTTGGCATCTTCTCTCTCTTCCGTAATATTGATAGGAATGTTAACAGGATCATTCTCTTTGGCTTATTTATTGGAAAAATATAAAAATAAGCATTATGAAGTAATAATTGCATGCTCATTTGCAATGATCGCTAGTTTTCTTTTGCTTTTTACTCAGATTGGTGGCTTGTATGTTGTATTACCTACGCTTTTTATTATTGGCTTCACATCTGGATATCAGGTGGTTACCATTTACAAAGCGATAAGTTATGTAAATAATAACTTAGTAGGCCTGGCTACAGCTGTGTCAAACATGATAATTATGGTTTTTGGCTATTTTTTTCACACTGGGATCGCAAAAATAGTAGATTTGTATTGGGATAGAACAATAATACAAGGAAATCCTGTGTATGGTGCTGAATTGCTGATAAAAGCAACATCAGTTATTCCTGTATGTTTGCTGGTGGCTGTTTTTGGGCTCTTATGGTTAAAAAAGCAGGATAAGCAGTCTTAAAATTGCTTGTGCATCTTAAAATTAAAGCGAGGTTTGATCTATGATGAGTGTTTTAAAAAAAATCTGTGGCTCTAAAAATAGCTTAAAGTCTTTTGATAACGAGGTTTATCAGTCTATAGAAAAAGAATTACAACGCCAAAAATCACAATTGCAATTAATTGCATCAGAAAATTTTGCAAGCAAAGCGGTAATGGAGGCACAAGGCTCTTTTCTGACTAATAAATACGCAGAAGGTTATCCAGGTAAAAGATATTACTGTGGTTGTGAGCATGTGGACAAAATTGAAAGTCTGGCTATAGAAAGACTTTGTAAGTTGTTTGGTGTTAAATTTGCAAACGTTCAACCTCATTCTGGTTCTCAGGCAAACCAGGCGGTATTTGCTTCACTGCTTACTCCAGGCGATACAATACTTGGATTATCACTGAGTTGCGGTGGGCATCTAACTCATGGTGCGGCACCAAGCCTTTCTGGTAAATGGTTTAAGTCAATTCAATATACAGTGAATAAAGACACTTACTTGCTGGATATGGATGAGATAGAAAAGCTGGCGCTGGAGCATAAACCGAAATTGATCATAGCTGGTGCTTCTGCTTATCCGAGAAAAATGGACTTCAAACGCTTTCGCGAAATTGCAGATAAAGTTGGTGCTTATTTGCTTGCAGACATTGCTCACTATGCAGGGCTTATTGCAGCAGGTGAATATCCGTCTCCTGCTGAATATGCACATGTTATGACTTCCACAACTCACAAAACTTTGCGTGGTCCTCGTGGTGGAATAGTGATGACCAATGATGAAGCATTACACAAAAAAATTCAATCTGCAGTTTTTCCAGGATTGCAGGGCGGGCCACTTATGCATGTGATAGCTGCAAAAGCTGTTGCATTTAAAGAAGCATTGGCGCCAGAATTTAAAACTTATAGCAAGAAAGTCGTGGAAAATGCGAAAGTACTAGCTCAAGAATTGCAAAAGCATGGACTCGACATTATAACCGGTGGCACTGACTCTCATATAGTGCTAGTTGACTTAAGATCGCAGAAATTAACTGGAAAAGACGTTGTAGATAGCCTTGAGAGAGCCGGTATTACCTGTAATAAAAACTCTGTACCATTTGATACAGCAAAGCCGACCATCACTTCAGGGCTCCGTTTTGGCACCGCTGCTGAGACAACACGCGGACTTGAGGCAGAAAATTTTAAGGAGATAGCTGATCTAATAAATGAAGTAATTCAAGGATTAATCAGCGGAAATAGCTCAAGTGTCGAAAAAGCAGTAAAAACTAAAGTTGAAAGGATTTGTAGTAATTTTCCTATTTATTAATTTATGTGGTGTCATCCAAGTAGCTGACAACATAGAAACGAAAAAACTTGCTTGACACCCTTCGCCAGCGCCCTTATCACGATAGTGGAGCTATTGTATTTGCTTTCGCCAATCTGCAGATTAAAAGGTAAGGATTACTTAATGTATCGGCGTCTTATGTTCAATTTTTTGCAGTATATAGATACTGTATGTCTTTACAAAACTTCATCTACATCTAGATTTTTATCTAAATAAGCTGAACGCGCTTATAAAGCGTTACAAGACATCAAAAAATGCCAATACTCGACAGAGATAGTAAAAGACTAGCTAACTCGGGGATTCTTTGTCTTTTTTTTCTGCTTAGTAAATTTCTTAAACATTTGCAGCGTAGGTTAGTTGCAATTAAAAGCAGCTAAATCTTGCTTGTCAAGCGTTTAAAACATAAAAAACGCCAATATTTTAAAGCGGATAATAACCACGGGGCTTCTTTTGCCTTTTTTTTATTTGGTAAATTTCTTAAACATTTATGGCTAAACGACAATCGTCATCCCAGTGCTCCTTTTTTTGTCATCCAAGTAGCTGACCCTGGGATCTATTTTGCATGTAACTCCAATTGTGTTTTGGCATAAAACGCGACGCGTATTAGACTTATTTGCAAGCAAAGCTTGCTAGATCCCAGTGTCAGCTACTTGGATGACACCATTCTTTTTCCTGGATCCAAGTAGTCTGGGCACTGGGATGACAGGAGAAGGAGGCACTGGAATGACAAAGTGGAGTGTCTGCTTCTGTCATCCTATGATAGCTAAAAAGACCTGGTCACGCGCTGGAATGACGTAGCGGAATGTTATCCCAGTTTCCCTATCCTGTTATCCAAGTAGCGTGACTACTTGGATCTAGCGCTGGATTACCAAGTCCAATTAAGTGCAGCATCATCACTTGTTGGAGGCTCAAAATACGGTTGTGACATTTCCTCTTGCACAGCTCTTTTAAATTCTGGACTTTCTATGCTTATCTTTGTTACATGCTCTTGTAAGGCTTTCTCAGCAGCTATTTCAGTAGCTGATGGACTTGTTCCATCTGCTCCTTTAAGACCAGTATCCCCTTTCTCTCCTTTTGGCCCGGTGTTTCCTTGATCTCCCTTTAGCCCTTTACCTCCTAAGAACACCTTTGCTGTTTGATCACTTTTGGCACCATACTTATTGTCAGTAGAGTTATCAAGGAATTCTCCTAATTTATCCACTAGAATTGATTTGTCGCCGTCTTTTGCAGGAAGTATAGCTTTCGCGAAAGCTTTTTTGTTTACTGCCTCTATAAGGTTGGAAGCATTGATTTTAGCAAAAGCAGTATCAGCAGCAGTTTTAGTGTAAACATCTGCAGTATTAGCTTTGTTGGCTAGATCAGCTGCACCAGCTTTCTTTCCTGGCTCAGTATCGACGTAATTCTTGTCAGCTTTGTTAGTTAGAGCGGCTGTGTCAGCTTTCTTTTTCAACTCATCATCCACACCTTTTTTAGTATAAACACCATTATCATCAGCCCCTGCTTTGAGCTTTGCTAATAGAGCATTTACAAAATCATTATTGTTTATGAGTGATTCTTCTAAAGGTTCATCTAACGTCATATCACACTCTCCATTGATTATAAAAACCATAGAGTGCATAAAAATAATATAATTTCCGTAAATGCTAGATTTTGCATAAGACTTCCCTGAAACTTGTTGTTTCAGAATTCTCCTCTTGTAATCCAAGTGTGTAGCAGATGATGTCATGCAAGTAGCTGACACTGGTTTGATCGAAAATGTTGTATAGTGCACAATCAATTTTTCTGGATCCCAGTGGGCTTTGTTGCATCGCTAGCTATGATGGATTAAAGATAAAAAAGATAGGGAATATCAGTAGCTTATTATTCTGGTATTTATAACAAGAACGGTCAGTGAATACCTAAATTTGAGTAAAAGAAATTTCACTACCATTTACCAATCCGGCTAAAATTCAAGAATTTCAATGCTTTAGCTATTTTCAATAGAATTAAATTTATTAATATAAATAACAAATTACTATTCTTAAATTTGATCAGATTGATTGCAAAAAAACAAGATTTTCAATAGGTTGCTTATAATCCTAACTATAGTTAGCCTTTCATAAGTAGCGATGCAACAAAGCCCACTGGAATCCAGCCTTTATTATGCAGCCACTTGGTTGAAATTAAGTCTTCTGGATCCCAGTGTCTAGGCACTGGGATGACACCATTTGCTGTGCAATTTACCTTCAAAAATGAATGTTCGTACAGCTATGGAATGAATCGTGGTATGACGCGTTAGCTATAGCTTTGTCTTCCCTTTTCTGAACGGCTTGCAAGCTGCTATCTCTACAAAAACTATATTTTTCTTCAGAAGAGAGTTATATTGTAACTATGGACAAAATAATCATAAAAAAATTTGGTGGGACTTCGCTAACTGATTTAAACCGAGTTGCAAATTTGATAAAAAACGATATTGAGAAAGGTTGTAATGTAATCGTTGTTGTATCTGCTGTTGCAGGATTTACTGACCAAATGGTTTTTCAGGCTAGGCAAATCTCAAATTTAAGTTATAGACAAGAGTTATCAGAGTATGACGTTATGCTTTCAGCAGGAGAACAAATCTCTTGCGGTCTATTAGCTATCACTCTCCAATCGATCGGAGTTAATGCTAAATCGTGGCTTGCCTGGCAGTTACCAATTGTAACTGATGATTTTTATTCTGAGTCTAAAATAAAAACAATAAAGATTGAACGTGTGAAAAGATCTTTTGCTGAGGGTTATACTGCTGCGATCATTGCTGGTTTTCAGGGTATAAATGATGATAGAATCACTACTTTTGGAAGAGGAGGCTCTGATATATCAGCAGTTGCCTTCGCGGTAGCCTTTGGTGTTAGAACTTGCGAAATTTTTACTGATATTGATGGAATATATACAGCAGACCCGAGAATTGTTCCAAAGGCACGCAAGCTCAAATTTATCTCTTACGATGAAATGTTGGAAATGTCGTCATCTGGTGCTAAAATATTGCATAATCGTTCAGTACAACTTGCAATGAAACATGACATTAAAGTGCAAGTGCTATCCACTTTTAAGGAAGTAGAAGGCACCACAGTGCTACACAAAAGGGAGGTACTAGAGAGATACTTAATTACTGGAATAGCTTATAGCACTAATGAAGCTCTTGTAACTTTCACTAACCTTGCAAATAACTTGCGTACTTTAAGAGACATAGCAGGAGCAAACGTTAAAATTGATATGATACATGGGTCAAGTTTTGTTATCTCTAAATTTGATATTGATTTAATGGAAAAGTCACTGAATAAGAATGAAAATTATGCTATAAACGATAATGTAGCTAAAATTTCAATAATTGGTATTGGTGTTATGTCTAACGCTGAAGTGATGCACCGCACACTCAAGGTTTTAAGCGAAAAAAAGATAGAAATACTTGCTATCACAACATCTGAAATCAAAATCAGTATAATTGTTCAAAAAGAATGCGCTGTAGCTTTAGTCAAAGATTTACATACTGAGTATGAGCTTGATATGCAGCACTAGGATAGGCTTGACGTCCAGTTGTCTAAGAGTATGTCTTGAAAAGGAATGAGGAAAAAATATGATAGTGTAAGTAAAAAATAGGAGGGAAAATTGTATCCAAGTGATATAAGTGATAAGGAATGGGAAATTTTGGAGCCACATGTTGCACAAGGAAAGATAGGGAGGCCAAGAAAGCACAATATCAGAACAATTATTAATGCAATAAGGTATATAATGAGAGGTGGTTGTCAATGGAGAATGCTGCCGAAAGATTTTCCTCCATGGAAGACGGTGTATGACTATTTTCTCAGGTGACGTAGTAATGGCAAATTGGAAAAAATACATAATATGCTAGTAAAAGAGGTAAGAAAAATGTTTGGTAAAAATGAAACACCTTCAGTAGGAATAATTGACAGTCAATCAGTAAAAACCACTCAAAAAGGGGATCCAGAGGATATGATGCTGAAAAAAATAAAGGGTAGAAAACGTCATATTGTTGTAGATACAGTGGGCTTAATTATTGCGGCTGATGTTCATAGTGCAAGTGTTCAAGATCGTGATGGTGCTCTAAATCTTTTCACTCAAGCTAAATACAAGGCTCCAACTTTACGTAAGTTTTTTGCTGATCAAGGATACATAGCAAAACCGCTGTTTATTGGAGACAGGATACGGTTACCAAGAAAGCTGTTGATGTTACAGGATTTTTCGACAATCTGGACCACAATTTAGCACTGCAGGCTATCAAGAAGCACACAGACTGCAAATGGGTCATACTGTATGTTGAAAGGTGGATGAAATCCCCTATTCAGCAAGCAGATGGCAGTAAGGTAGTTAGGGAAAAAAGGAGTTCCGCAAGGAGGTTCAATAAGCCCAATCATTTCAAACATATTTATGCACCATGCATTTGATATATGGATGAAACAAAATCACCCAACAGTACCATTTGAAAGATATGTGGATGATGCGATAGTGCACTGCAGAACTAAAAGACAGGCAGAATTTATGCGAGCAGCAATTGAAGAAAGATTGGCACAATGTAAGCTAAAATTGCAACTTGATACCAATGCCATTCCAAAACTCCATCATTATACTGCCTTAGTATAACCTTCTCACTTCTATTGTCTATTTGTTTGTTATGTAATAGAAATTGGTATGAGATTGAAGAATTAAGTGTGAACGGTTACAGAATTTTTGCCAGGAGAAACATATAGTTAAAGTAATTCAGATTTGTAAGATATGTTTATCTGCAATTATAGCTTCAACAGTAGGCAATGTTGCTTTTAATTACCTCAACATTTTCTCTTGGCAATTCTTTAATGAACCGAGAAGTGCGCATCGGTTGCCACTGGTTGTTAATTTCCCTCCTATCTGCACATGAAATGATTAACCTTTCTTTGGCTCTGGTTATGCCAACATATGCGAGTCTCCTTTCTTCTTCTAAAGCTTTACCACTTTTGTCATCAAAAGATCTTTGATGAGGAAATAATCCCTCTTCCCAACCAGGTAGAAACACGCACGGGAATTCAAGTCCTTTGGCTGCATGAAGAGTCATAACATATACGGTGTCATCGTTATTCATATTATCCACTTCCATCACCAAACTTATGTGCTCCAAGAAAGTTGTGGCATTATCGAAATTTTTTAAAGATGAGATGAGCTCCTTGACATTTTCTATTCGTGCTAAGCCTGTTACCTCCTCATTTTCAAGCATTTCAATATACCCTGATTGGTTTGCTACGATTTTAACGAATTCATGCGGTGGTTTTACGCTTACTATTTCTTCCCAAGCTTTAATTTTATTTAAAAAATCATTTAGTGAGAGTTTAATTCTTTCGGTTACTTGATTACTATTAACTAATATTTTTGCTGCCTCAAAAAAAGAAATTTTGTTATCCTGAGCAGTCGTGTATATTTTCTTTAGAGTTGTAGCTCCTATGCTTCTTTTTGGCCGGTTTACGATCCTTTCGAAAGCTAAGTCATCGTTATTGTTTGTAACGAGTCTTAAATATGCAATTATATCCCTGACTTCCTGACGTTCGTAGAATTTTACGCCACTTATAATCTTGTAGGGAATTGAATGTTTTATAAAATACTCTTCGAGAACTCTAGTTTGAAAAGTGGCCCTTACCAGCACTGCAATGTCACTAAATCTGTATTTATTGAGCTTTAATATCTGTTCGCTTATGAACCTTGCTTCAGCTTTTCCGTCCCATAATTTTATTAGATTTACCTTTTCCCCTTCAATGTTTGTTGTCCACAATTTTTTTTCTAAGCGAGTCTTATTGTGATTGATAACATATAACGCAGTTGCAAGTATGTGGGATGTTGACCTGTAGTTACACTCTAGTTTAACGGTTTTTGCATTTTTAAAATCATCAGAAAACTTCAAAATATTTTCAACTTCTGCACCACGCCAACTATATATCGACTGGTCATCATCTCCTACACAGCAAATATTTGAGTGCTCTTTTGCAAGGTATTTTAGCCAAAGATATTGTATCGCATTTGTATCTTGATATTCATCTACCATGACATATTTAAACTTGTTTTGGTAGTAGGACAGAACTTCGGTCTTTTGATTAAAGAGTTGTATGTTATATAGCAATAAGTCACCAAAATCGACAGAGTTAAGGAATCTCAACCTTTCCTGATACTGGTGATAGACTTTGAGTGCAGTTACGTACACTGGCCTAAATGATTGAATATCTTCCACTTCAGATGGCAATAAGCACTTCTCTTTCCATTGCTGAATAATATTCATAATGGTCTTACATTTTTCTGATAGGTAATCAGGGCTTATTTCATTGATAATATTTTTTATTACCTGTAATTGGTCATCCACACCAATGATTGTAAAATTGGGGTTTAAGCCCACAATTTCTGCGTGCAGGCGCAAAATTTTTGCTGCAATTGCATGGAAAGTGCCAAGCCATGGTATGTTTGTGCCCGTTAGCTCAAGTACCCTTGATACCATCTCATTTGCTGCTTTATTTGTGAATGTAACAGCTAATATTTCATCAGAATAAGCGTGACCATTTCTAATTATGTGTGCTATTCTTGAAGTAATCGTTCTTGTTTTTCCGGTTCCGGCTCCTGCCAATATTAAAACCGATCCATCTATGTTAGTTACAGCTGATTGTTGTTCTGGATTTAGCAGTGAGAGATAATCGTTCATCGTAGCCCTATAGATTATAACTTCGTAAAGTTAAACCTATGATTGAAATATTGTAAAGGTTTTATTGAATAGAACAGTTAAAGAATGCTTCACTCAAGTACTACATATTTAAACGTAGGTTTTACATCTATTTTGTTTTAGTAGTTTCAGGTGTATGTCGAGTAACAACAACTTGATTTGAGGTATTGGCACCAGAACTTCTGCTTGTTGGGTAGATAAGTGGAGTTTGGAATGGCTTATATGTACGGTTTAGTTCCTTCATTTCTATTTCTTCAACTTCAACAAGGGGTTTTTCTTTTGGGGTATAGCGATTATGCGTTGCAGGTCGTTCAGTGAGATTTTCATATGTTTCTTTCAACCAAGTTCCGATATCATACATGAATCCATACGCTTTTTCTTTAAATTCTCTCAATGATCTACTGAAACTTGCTAGTGTGTTATTAAAGTAAATTGTCATATAGTCTCTTGTGGTGTATTGATAACTTTCTCCATCTAGTCTGCTACTTTGTGCGTTAGAACTATTGTTGCTTTTAAAATAACCAAATATGTTGTACATTTTGAGCCGCCATTAATTACTAACATACACATATTATATATTGATAAATTAAGGATTTAGTGCATTGATTAAGCACTTAGAAAGCGCTCTGTATAATAATTTAAAATGGAGCTGGAGCTGGAGCTTTGTAGTACAATGTTTTCAAACGTTTAATATAATATTGACTTTACAACGATAGTCACTTTAAATTAGTAACTATTGTTGCAGTTAAAGTATCAATGCCTTTTTTCTTTTATTTTTTTGCAATTCTTAGCATTTTATCTGCTGTATGCGTAGTTAGTGCAAGAAATCCTGTGCATGCAGTATTATTTTTAATTTTCACCTTCGTTAACTCTGCAGTGCTTTTCATTCTCCTTGGAGCTGAATTCATCGCTATGATGGTACTGATAGTATACATCGGTGCAGTTGCAGTGTTGTTCCTCTTTGTAGTTATGATGCTCGATATTGACTACATAAGATTGCGCCAGGGTTTTGCGAAGCATTTCACTCTTGGTGCTATATTGTGTGGTGTGTTTTTTTTGATTATCAGTTTTGTAATCCGCAGCTCAACGCTGAATATAAGTAATGTTATAAACTATAATGCCAATAACGTGAAAGCTATCGGTAATTTGCTCTACACTGACTACATGTACGCTTTTCATCTTTCTGGAATTTTGCTACTTGTTGCAATTGTCGGTGCAATTGCTCTTACTTTGCAGGACAAGAAAAAAGGAGTTAAAAAACAGAATGTATTAAAGCAATTGACGCAATCTTCATCTGTAAAATTGGTTAAGGCTAAATTTGGAAAAGGAGTGGAATGGAAATAGGATTAAATCATTTTTTGATAGTTGCTGCTATTTTGTTCACTGTTGGGGTGTGCGGTATTTTCATCAACCGTAAGAGCATAATCAATATATTGTTATCAATAGAAATATTATTGTTGGCGATTAACATCAATCTAGTTGCTTTTTCTGCCTTTATGAATGATATAGTTGGGCAAATTTTTGTGATGTTTGTGTTGACTGTTGCGGCAGCAGAGTCAGGAGTTGGGCTTGCAATATTGGTTGTATATTATAGAAGCCGTGGCAATATAGATGTTGAACAAGCAAATTTAATGAAAAAATGAAAGTATGATGGATATACTGAAATTAATAGTATTTTTGCCACTTTTTGGTTCGCTATTTGCAGCACTTTTTAGAAAAAGTCAGTTAGTTACAACGGCGGGGATTGGAATATCTGCAGTTTTATCTTGGTATGTTTTTCTCACCTTCTCTGAAAATTATCACTTGAGTTTATTTCCTTTGTTTTCATTGAGCATCTTAAAAGTAAATTGGGCAATTAGTGTGGATGCTCTCTCATCCTTAATGCTTATTGTTATTACCACCGTTTCACTGGTAGTACATCTCTACTCTATCGGTTATATGGAGCATGATAAGGGGAAGTCGAGGTTTTTTTCCTACCTATCGCTATTTACGTTTTGCATGATTGTGCTGGTTGTAAGCGATAATTTCGTGCAGCTTTTTTTTGGCTGGGAAGGGGTTGGCCTATGTTCTTATTTACTCATAGGATTTTGGTTCCAAAAATATTCTGCAAATAATGCAGCAATTAAAGCATTTGTTGTGAATAGGGTAGGAGACTTTGCACTATTAATTGGAATTTTTCTTATTTATTACACATTTAATTCTCTAGAATTTGCATATATATTTGATACAACTGATTTTCTTGGCACTCAAAACATTCGTGTGTTCTGCTGTGAATTTAAAATAATTCATATAATATGCATATTACTTTTTATTGGCTGTATGGGTAAATCTGCACAGCTTGGTTTACATGTTTGGTTGCCAGATGCAATGGAAGGGCCAACTCCTGTTTCTGCACTTATTCACGCAGCAACGATGGTAACAGCAGGTATATTTTTAGTAGCAAAGTGTTCTCCATTGTTTGAGTTATCAAATGTGGCACGAGAATTAATAGTTATCGTTGGAGCACTCACTGCTTTTTTTGCAGCCACCGTTGCGATTACTCAGAATGATATAAAAAAAATAATTGCTTATTCAACCTGCAGTCAACTTGGTTATATGTTCATGGCATGTGGGCTTTCTGCTTACAATGTTGCTATTTTTCATTTAATGACACACGCTTTTTTTAAAGCTCTACTATTTCTTGGTGCTGGCAATGTAATTCATGCAATGCATCATGAGCAAAACATTCAGAAAATGGGAAATTGCTGGAAGAAAATCCCTTGCACTTACACTCTCATGTGGATTGGATCTCTTGCACTTTCTGGAATATTTCCATTTGCAGGTTGTTACTCAAAGGATTTGATAATTGAACATGCTTATAGCACGGATAGCTTTGCTTTTGTAATAAGCTTAGTTGTTGCATTCTTCACAGCATTTTACTCTTGGAGGTTATTGCTTCTTGTGTTCCACAGCCAAAAACAAAGTAAAATTAATATACATGAGGCACCAAAGATTATGCTTATACCATTACTGATACTTGCTTTTGGTTCGGTATTTTCTGGAGTGTGGGGAGCAAATATTTTGAACATAACTAGTAATGCGTTTTGGAAATCAAGTTTAGTAGTTATTGATGAGCATGGAGTTCATAATTTCTTTATAAAACTACTGCCAACCTTAGCAAGCCTAAGTGGAATAGCACTTGCGTACCTAATTTACCAATATCAAGTAATTAGGCAAATTAAGAGTAAATTTTTACTTAAGTTTTTGCAGAATAAGTGGTACTTTGATGAGGTGTATGAGTTTGTTATCATTGCACCGATAAGGTTTATGTCTAGGCTTCTATGGAAGTTTGATGTTAAGGCTATTGATTCATTTGGGCCAAATGGTATTGTAAGGTTGGTTAATGAATGTTCAAAAAGTTCTATAAAGTTGCAAACTGGTTATATATTTGATTATGCATTTATTATGTTTGTTACTTTAATAATCGGTGCTTTATATATTATTGGAACTAAATAGAAGGTGTTGTTACTTAGTATATTCTTGCTTCCACTGATAGGAGCGTTGATTTTATCTTTAATCAGGATTAATCATCAATCTACACACCTAAGATTCCTTGCCCTATTTTTTGCTGTACTTCCATTCTTGCTTAGCATTGTAGCTTGTATAGAATTTGATTATAACAATGCGGACTTTCAGTTTGTCAGCTACCCAATTAGAAATGTTGGAATAGGGATAGATGGTATATCGTTGCTTTTCCTTCTGCTTACAACTTTCTTGTTTGTAATTTGTATACTCTACAACTGCAAAATGAGTTATACGACCCTCAGTCCATATATGGCATTGTTTCTACTACTTGAGAGTTTTGTAGTCGGTTTTTTCATTTCACTGAATGCTATAAGCTTTTATGTGTTTTTTGAAGCTGTTTTAATACCAATGTTCTTTATTATTGGCATTTGGGGAGGAAAACACAGGGTATATGCAACGTTTAAGTTGTTTCTTTATACATTAACTGGCTCATTATTATTTCTACTTGGACTGGTTTACATCTATAGCATTTTTGGGACGTTTAATATACAAGAGTTAGCTACATTAGTGCCAAGCCTTGATCTTGAAGTGCAGTCATTGCTGTGGATTGCATTTTTTATTTCTTTTGCAATAAAAGTACCGATGTTTCCATTTCACACTTGGCTTCCTGATGCGCATGTGCAATCACCAACTTCTGGATCTGTGATTTTAGCTGGCTTGCTTATTAAAATGGGGGGATATGGATTTTTAAGGTTTTCTATTCCAATGCTTCCTCAGGCAAGTTTGTATTTTTCAAATTTCGTTGTTGTGCTGAGCATTATTGCGGTGATATATGCTTCTCTAGTTGCGTTTGCTCAAGATGATATAAAGAAGTTAATAGCTTATTCTTCAATAGCACATATGGGGATCGTTACTGCTGGCCTCTTTTCATTTTGTGAGGAAGGAGTACTGGGTAGCATATTTCAAATGATTAGTCATGGCCTTATTTCTGCTGCTTTATTTTTGTGTGTTGGAATGCTATATACTCGAACTGGAACTTTGGAGATTGCAAAGTATTTTGGCATAGTAAATACAATGCCAAAATTTGGTTTTATGTTCATTTTGTTTTCAATGGCTTCAATAGGGCTACCTGGAACATCTGGGTTCGCAGGTGAGTTTTTGGCTATGGTTGGGATGTTTAAGAGCATAGGGTTTTTTACAGGATTTATCGCACTTGGCACTATTTTAAGCGCAGTTTATATGCTGAATTTATGTAAGCAAATAATATGGGGGGTTAGCTATTCTAAATTGTTGAATAATCGCTTGGACAAAATAGAATTTTCTGTCTTAATTTTGCTTGCAGTGTTTGTTATTTTGCTTGGATTCTACCCAACCCTTGCACTGAATTATTTGAAGCCATGTATGGCAAATTTGTTAGTCAAATATAATGCGCTATGAATTATATACAGATATTGCCGGAAACGTTCTCTATTATCTCCTCGTTAGTGTTGCTACTGCTTGGAATTATATTTAACCGCCGAACTATCAACTTATTAGCACTTGGCTGCACAGTGGTAACTTTGATTATTTTAATTATTTCGGCAGAAAACAATGAAATTTTTCTCTTTAATTCGTTGTTAAAACTCAATTTATACATCAGGTCAGCCCAAGGGTTAATTCTCAGCACAGGAATTTTAATACTTTTGATGCTGAATTTATCAAAATATGACTATAAATATGAATTTTCAATACTGATTCTTTTTGCGCTATTTGGTATGATAACTTTGGTTTCAGCAAATAGTCTGATTTCTTTTTATTTAGCTTTTGAGTTGATGAGTATATCTTTGTATGTTCTTGCGAGCTTTAGTAAAGATTCAGCTTATTCATGTGAAGCAGGAGTGAAATATTTTACACTTAGTGCACTATCTTCCTGCATTATGCTATATGGAATGTCGCTGCTTTATGGATATACAGGACAAGTCAATTTCTCTGAGCTCGGTTCATTCTTGCAAAGCCATCAGATAACTTATGGAATAGTTTTTGGGTTAGTTTTTATCCTTATTGGTTTGTGTTTCAAGCTTGCTATTGCTCCTTTTCATATGTGGGCTCCAGATGTCTATCAAGGTGCACCTACCATAGTAACTGCGTTTTTTTCTACAGCTCCAAAAGCTGCACTTGTAACATTTTTAATTCGATTGATGAATGAAGAGTTAGTAAATGTAAAAAGTTATGTTCAGCCTATTTTCTTATACGTTTCAGCATTGTCTGTGCTTATCTCAGCTTTTGGGGCCTTACGTCAGCAAAACTTAAAAAGGCTGCTTGCTTACAGTTCAATTGGTCACATTGGTTTTATATTTGCTTCACTTTCTATTTTTACGCAAGCAGGAACAGATAGTGCCTTAATGTATCTGGTGATATATATCATCACAAGCATAGGGCTATTCTCATATCTTGTACAAATTGACGATGACGATTGTGATATTGCAAATTTATCTGGTATAGGGAAGAAACGCCCAATTGTAGCATTTCATCTTTCTGTACTGTTACTCTCGATGTCGGGAATACCTCCACTTGCAGGTTTTATCGCTAAATTTTTTATATTCAAAAGTTTAATAAATTCTGGCTTTATCAGCCTGTCTTTGACCCTTGTGGTGGCGAGTGTTGTATCGTGTTACTATTATCTAAATATTATAAAAGCTATGTATTTCGATAAAGCTAGTGGTAATAAGGTTGCTTATTCTAAGGGCCTATTCATTATCACTTCGGTGGCTTCGCTGATCAACCTCGTTCTTTTCTTGTACGTTTTACTCACTCATTGAACTAAAGGGCTGACAAGGTGACCCCTGAGGGTTTTCATATTCATCATTACAAAAAAGTTTCAAGCACTAATAAAGAAGCGTTGGATTTAATTGATAAAGGAATATCAAATGAAACTATTATTGTTGCTGATAAACAAACAGAAGGCAGGGGGCGCACCGGAAAAAACTGGATTTCTCCAGAGGGTAATTTTTATGCAAGTTTGGTAATAAACCTCTTTAACGATTATCTGAATGAAAGCCAGCTTTCGGTGTCATTCCAGCGCGTGACGCTGGAATCTAGAAATCAAGAAGAATGGTCAAGCACACAACTGTACAAACGTTGTGGTATTCCCACCAAGGATGATGTCATCCGAGTAGCCTGGCACTGGGATCCAGAAAACTTAATTACAAATGGGCACATCAGGCAACTGTGTAATAAGAACTGGATTCCAGTGTCACGCACTGGAATGACACCACATACCACCTGCAAATTGCAATGTTCGCATAGTTATGTGTCAAGCACTGGGGAAAATACTGGGATGATAGAAAGAGGTTTAATGAATCAAGTTAGCAAATTAACAGAATTGACTTTTGTTACTGCTCTTGCTGTTGGAAATGCTATACTGTCATTTATAAGTGGTCTAAATCTCCAGTATAAATGGCCAAATGACATTCTAATCGATAGCAAGAAAATAAGTGGAATATTGCTTGAAAAAAGATCCAATTCGAATTGGCTCATTATAGGAATTGGAATTAATGTCAGTCATGCACCACTTCCAGGAACAACGTGCATTAGCAATTACGGTGAGTCTGTGTCTAACATAGATCTGTTAAAGAAATTAATAATAAATTTTAATAAGCTAAGAAAGCAATGGCTACTTGATGGGTTTTATGCTATAAGAGAAATGTGGTTAAAAAAAGCATTCAAAGTGAATGAGCAAATCAGTGTAAAGTTAGCTGACAAATTGTATGAAGGAATTTTTGCTGATATAGATAAAAGTGGTAAATTGGTGTTGCAGCAAAAGGATGGAAGCTTAATTTATTTTGATGCAGGTGAGTTATTTATTGATAATGCATTATGAATACATATGTAATTTTTGCTTACCTTATTAGTTTCACGCTGATTGCTGGAGAGCTAATTTTTACCATTTTTTGTTATACTAAAAGTAAAAAAATTCTAGAAAGCCTGAAAGATAATCATGAAGAAGAAACATAAGCGATTACTTATAACTTCAGGAATTTTCTGCTTTTTAAGTTGTGCAGTTTTTTTTATTTTAACAACGCTCAAAGAAAATATCTCATTTTTCTATACAGTAAGTGAGGCAATAGTTTTACCAAATAGTCAAAAACTAATCCGTGTTGGTGGAATGGTTGTTGAAAATAGCGTGATACGCAACGAAAGTGAAGTGATTTTTCAAATGACAGATTTTAATAAGAGCGTTATGGTGAAATATCAGGGAATACTTCCACCAATGTTTTCAGAAAAAAGTGGTGTTGTTGTGCAAGGTAAAATGTTTGATAATAGTACTTTTCTTGCAGATACAGTGTTTGCAAAACATGATGAGAACTATATGCCGAAAGTTTTAAAATAGATTCCTTAACCTGGCTGTATTGAAACGGTATGTAGAGAGAGTCACAGCCTAGAGACTATTACTCTTTCCAGTTTAACCCCAATCTGGTTCATTAATGGTATTGTTTTCTAATTCCTCTACTTTTGTCTGTAAGTTATTCAGGCTCTGTACTAAACCACTATTTTCATTACCAACCTTTGTAATTAGCTCGTCAAGCTTACTCCTTTCTTCTGTTAGCATGTCATTTAATTGACTGATAGAGTTGCTATTGTTATGCAATACATCATCCAATTCAGGAACGAATTTCGTGTTCAGCTCTGCGATTAATTTATCTAAAGCTTTGTGGACATAACCAAGCTGCGCTGGATTTCGCGCAACTGTTTCATCATAACCTTTAGGTTTGGTGTTAACTTCTATTTTGCTTATTACTTTAAGTTCGTCTTTGCTTTCTTGTTTACTATTATTCATGCTAACTCCTATAAAAAATTATAATTTTAAAATCAATTCAGCTACATTGAAGTGGTATGCGGAAAGAGTAACAACTAGCAAGCTATTACCTTTTTTATTAAAGCAACCCGTTCTCTTCGCCAGTAGCATGAGGGAATATGGAAGCTTCTGCAATGCCTGGCTGATCATCACGAAATTCCTGAAGCTCATCTCGAAGAGTTTGAAGTTGACTTTTTATTTCAGTTGTATTGTTCCCTATATTTGATATAGTTGTTGACAGTGGCTCCACTATGCCAGTTGTAATGTTACTGCTTAAACTTGTGTTATACTCATTAATACTGTCTATCAAGCCATCATAAACCTTTTTAAGGTATGTTATAGCTGCGGCTGTTTGCTTCGTTTCCGCTATAGGTATTTTTTCCAGTGGCTGATTTATATCAAAATCTAACTCCTTAGCACCTTTTTCTTTATTCTGAATTTTTACTGAATCTATACTTGGTTTTACAAAATCTGGTTTTGTAAAAACCGGGCTCTCAAGTTTTAGTAATTTACTTTGGTCTGAAGGCTCGTCACCAAAATATAATTCTACATTGTTTTTACTCATAATAAGTTACCTCCTATAAAAAAATTGATTTTCATAAATTGCTACCATACAAGTAGCATTGAATCGTTATTGTTTTCTACTATTGTAAAATCTGGAGCTTCTGCAATGCCTGGCATATCGTCCTTGATTTGCTTGAGCATCTCAATCATTTCCTTGTTCTGTTTACTCTGCTCGTCAAGTTTCCCTTTTAATGCATCAATAATAGCTTTAGACTGATCTTGATTGCTGAGATCACCGATCACAGCTGTCACTTTCTCATAAGGCAGTTTGTGAATGATGTCTTTAAGCTCTTCTGCGCCTACGTTATCCAAAAGTTCTTTAAACTGCTCATTAGACATATTGCGAGCAAAAGCTTGAAGTTTGTCTGGGTTGTCAACTAAAGACTTAATGATAATCTGAATCTTATTAGAATCAGTTAAATCCTGAGCAATTGCTTCGAGTTTCTCAGGATCAAGCTTATTAACTAAGTCTTTCAGTTGTTCTTCTTGCAGACTATTTACTAAAGCTTTCAACTGATCACCTTCTAATTCTTTGGAGAGTATTGTCAAGTGGTGCTCAGCCAAGTCTTTTGCAAGCACTGTAAATTGCTCGTCATTTAAAGTTTTAATAAGTGCTTTGAACTGATCCACTTTTAAGTGAGGTAAAATTTCTTTTACTTGCTCTGGATTTAAGTCTCTAACTAGAGCTTCAAGCTGAGCATCATTTAAAATAGGAACAATTATTTGTAACTTTTCTGGATTTAGTTCCTGAGCAAGAGTTTGTAATTGGTGATTGGTTAGATGATCCACTAAAGCTTGGAGTTGTTCATCTGTTAAGTTCTTTGCTAAGGTCTGTAGTTGGCTTGAGCTCAGTTCAGGAATTATTTTTTGCAGTTGCTCGTTACTAAGAGTATTGGTAAGAGTTTTTAGTTGGTCGTCTGTTAGGCCCTGAATAAAAACTTTAGTAAACGCGTTTGATAGCAACAGTAGCACATCTCTTATATGTCTCTCACCGTAGTATAACATAATGTCTTGTAATACCTTATTGTCAGGTGAATCGATTATATTTCCTGCCTCGTCTGAAAAATAATATTTATTGTTGCCAGTATCTGAATCTTCCCATGTTACATATTTGTATTCCAATTTTTTTGATTTAATAGAACTGCTACACATAGTTTTGAAAGGCTGCACAAGCTCTCTTGTATATGATAACTTAGCCAACTCATTACCGTAATATACAAATGTATGGTTACTCTTTACATAATCTAAGTTAGAATCACTTTTATAATCTTTGGCTACCAGATTTCCTTCATTTTCTTCCTCCAGACATATGTAACTGTCTAGGCAAGAACTGCTGCAAAGTTTTATAGGCAATAAGCCTAGTACTACATCGTTTTTATCATCCAGCGATACAAGCTCAACTTTTTTAATAGGCATTGTAGGATCATTACCTTCAGGCCACTTTATCCTTGTAGTCGGGGTTTTTCTAAACACCTCTTTTCCAGGTATCATCTTAAAAACATGCTTTTTTCCACTCATGAGTATTACCTAATAAATTTAATTATAGCTATTCTAACATTTATTGATTAATTTATTGTTAAGTTGGTATATATTAGAATTATAATAACAAACATTACTTGTGTAGAGAGAAGTGACGAAAAGAAATATGGATTTTTAGGAAACTAGTATAAAACACTCATAGATTAAAATAAGCTGTTTTGACAGGTTTTGTGGCGGCTAGAGCTGTATAGACTGGTGGAGGCAAGCGGGATCGAACCGCTGACCTTCTGCGTGCAAAACAGATGCTCTACCAGCTGAGCTATACCCCCAGGTAATTCTTGCTTAAAGCATAAATCACTCAGGCTGAAATGCAAGAAATATTTATCTATTAGGCTATTGCTAAATAGTGTACAAATTCTGCAGGGTGTACACACTTCTCTATTTTTTTGTCTCCTTAGCGTTATACGTCACACCATCCAAATAAATCTGTGAACTGAAAATTAACAAGAAGTTTTCCTTTAAAAATTTTTTAACTAAATTATCACTAACGCAGTATATTATATAATTTATTTAACCACACATGAAAATTTTAGTTTGATTAAAACGGATAAAAACTGTATTGATGTTTAGTATAGCTGAAAAATGAAATGATCCCGTAGCTCAGCCGGTAGAGCAACTGACTTTTAATCAGTGGGTCACGCGTTCGAATCGCGTCGGGATCACTCACAAATTTTGAAAAACATGCTAAAAGAACAAGACAAAATATTCACCAACCTAAATGGTAAAGGAACTCCACTACTTGAGGGTGCAAAAAAACGTGGTAGCTGGCAAAAAACAAAGGAATTACTGGATTTAGGATCAGAAAAGATCATTGATGAAGTAAAGAAATCTGGTTTGAGAGGTCGAGGGGGTGCAGGATTTTCCACCGGCCTTAAGTGGAGCTTTATGCCCAAAAATCTCCCAAAAGCATATTTAGTAGTCAATGCAGATGAGTCAGAACCTGGTACATGTAAAGATAGAGATATATTGCGATATGAGCCACATAAGTTACTTGAGGGAATTCTCCTGGCCGGCAAAGCGATCAGCGCATCAGTTGCATATATTTATATCAGGGGTGAATTTTATAATGAATATTTAGTTCTAAAAAAAGCACTTGAGGAAGCCTATAAAGAAGGTTTAATTGGAAAAAATGCCTGCAAATCAGGTTATGATCTTGATGTGTTTATCCATAGGGGCGCAGGAGCTTACATATGTGGGGAAGAAACAGCTCAACTCGAATCAATTGAAGGAAAAAAGGGCTTTCCTCGCATGAAGCCTCCATTTCCCGCAGGTGTTGGACTTTTTGGCTGCCCAACCACAATAAACAACGTTGAAACTATAGCCATGGTTCCAGATATTCTGAATCGCGGAGGAGAATGGTTTGCATCTCTTGGTAAACCAAATAATACTGGTACCAAGGTCTTTTGTATTTCAGGGCACGTAAACAACCCGTGTAATGTTGAAGAAGAGCTCGGAATTCCATTACGTGAATTAATTGAAAAATACGCAGGTGGAGTGCGAGGAGGTTGGGATAATTTACTTGCTGTAATACCTGGTGGGTCTTCAGTGCCATTAATTCCAAAATCTATATGTGATACTATTGAAATGGATTTTGATTCATTAAGAACTGCACAATCAGGGCTTGGTACTGCTGCTGTAATAGTGATGAATAAATCAACTGATATAATAGCTGCAATAGAGAGGTTATCACACTTTTATATGCACGAGTCCTGTGGACAATGCACACCATGCCGTGAAGGTACTGGATGGATGTGGAGGATTATGAAGAGGATGGTGGCAGGAGATATTAAGCCTGATGAAATAGATAAGCTGCTTGACCTTACAACTCAAATAGAAGGACATACAATTTGCGCGCTTGGCGATGCTGCAGCTTGGCCGATTCAAGGATTAATAAGACATTTTCGCCATGTTATCAAAGAGAGAGCGATAATTTAACTTTACTTATACTTCTTAAGCCGTTTTGCTACTTAGCAACCAGAGCTAAAAAATATTGATTCCCTTCTCTTTTAGGTGCCAATTCTACCTTTGCGATATCTTCAGTGTCTCGAATTAGCCGTTCTAATTTTTCCAGTCCAACTTCAGTGTTTATAAGCTCTCTCCCTCTAAATCTCATTGTGACTTTAATTTTATGTCCGTGGGCAAGTAAGTCTCTTGCTTGACGCAATTTTGTTCCGTAATCGTGATCACCAATATTGGGACCCAGTTTAATTTCTTTTATAGTTAATGTTTTTTGTTTCTTTTTTGCTTCACTTGCTTTCTTTTTTATATCATACTTTTGCTTGCTATAATCCAGAATTTTACATACTGGAGGGGTTGAATCAGGTGCAATTTCTACCAAGTCTAAACCAACACCCTGTGCAAGCCCCAAAGCTCGTTCTATTAGCACGATTCCGATCATTTCACCACTGTGATCAACTAAGCGTACCTCCTTAGCTGTGATGAATCCATTAATTCTGTTTTTATTGTTCTTTTTAACTTGCAAACTTTAACCCCCTTAATTCAAATTAATACTTTTTAACAACAATTCAATAGCCTTCTCCAAAGAAAAAGACTCCTGTCTTTCCGATCCTAAATTTCTCACTGACACAGTTTTACTTGTAACTTCATTTTTGCCTACAATCCACAATATAGGAACCTTGTTTGAACTATGCAAACGTATCTTATAACTAATTTTTTCATTGGTCAAATCAGTCTTGACTCTCACACCTTGTTCTTTTAAAATATTGCTAATTTCTGTGGCGTAACCGTCAGCTTCATTTGTAATGGTCAGAATAGCAAGTTGCGTTGGAGCAAGCCAAACTGGAAATTTTCCTGCATAATTTTCTATCAAAATTCCGATAAAACGCTCAAAAGTCCCAAGAATTGCCCTATGTAACATGACAGGGTGATGCTTGTGCCCATCTGCCCCTATATAAAAAGCTCCCAGACGTTCTGGTAAAATGAAATCAACTTGCAATGTTCCACATTGCCAGCTTCTGCCTATTGCATCTTTCAAAACAAACTCTAGCTTTGGACCATAAAATGCACCTTCACCAGGGCTCAGTTCATAACTCAAGCCCGCTTCTTTAACGGCTTCAAGCAGCGCTTTTTCAGCTCTATCCCACACTTCATCATTACCTGCTCTAATATCTGGACGGTCTGAAAATTTCACAGAAATTTCATTAAATCCAAGCTCTGAATATACTTCTTTTAAAAGGTCACAAAACTTTATAGTTTCAGAATTCACTTGTTCTTCCATACAAAAAATGTGTGCATCGTCTTGCGTAAAACCACGCACTCGCATCAGTCCGTGCAATGAGCCTGAGCTTTCATTCCTATGACACGTACCAAATTCTGCCATACGTATCGGTAAATCACGATAGCTTCTGGTGTGAGAATTAAAAATCTGCACATGACAGGGGCAATTCATGGGTTTTATTGCTAGCTTTTTGCTTTCAGATTCATCAACAATAAACATATTTTCACGAAACTTATCCCAATGTCCAGATTTTTCCCACAGCTCTTTGCTTACTAAAATAGGAGTTTTTACCTCAAAATAGCCATTATTTATTAGCTTCTTTCTGATGTAAGACTCAAGAACATTATATAAAATATATCCTTGTTCATGCCAAAAAACCTGCCCGACAGCTTCCTCTTGGATGTGAAATAAATCCATATCCTTGGCAATTTTGCGGTGATCACGTTTCTCTGCTTCTTTGAGACACTCAAGATAAGCGTTTAATTCATCCTTATTTCTCCATGCTGTGCCATATATTCGCTGCAACATTGGGCCCTTTGCATCACCTCGCCAGTATGCACCCGCTACTTTCATAAGTTTAAACGCTTTAACTCTACCGGTTGATGGTGAGTGCGGACCACGGCATAGGTCAACAAAATCACCTTGCCTATAAACAGTTAGGTTTTCACCCTCTGGTATGGATGAGATAATATCAACCTTATATTTTTCGCCTATACCACTAAAGAAATCAACTGACTGCTTGCGAGTCCAAACTTCTCGAACAAATCTGTGGTTACTTTTTACAATCTCTTTCATTTTCTTTTCTATTGCGGTAAGATCGTCCGTAGTGAAGGTACGATCTGTAGCAAAATCATAGTAAAAACCGTCCTGAATTGTTGGGCCGATAGTAATCTGAGTATTAGGAAATAGCTCTTTCACTGCCTGCGCCATTATATGAGCAGCATCATGCCTTATTATATCTAAACCCACTTCGTCACTCAGTTGTATCACCTCTATCTCTGCATCAGCTTCAATTTCACGTGAGAGATCATGCAACTCACCATTTACCTTAAAGGCAATTGCTTCTTTCAAAACATCCGGTTGTAATATATCAAAGCCAGTAACTTTACTACTGTATTCTTTTACTTTTTGTTCGGCTGAAAAAGTAATCCTAATCATTTATCGACCCTTTTGTCTAACCCTCTCTTTGTCATCCCAGTGCTTGACACTGGGATCCATCTTATTTTTATAATGGAAATTAGTTTAACGTATGCTCCTAAAATCTGTTGTCCATTGCACAATTTGCAAATATTTTTATACCTGGACCCCAGTGTCAAGCACTGGGATGACACTTTTGTGTTTGAGGCAAAACAGGCCATAACATTTAACATACTGCCCTCGCAAACAAATGTTCGTACAGTTGTGTATCAGCTACTTGGATGACACCACCCCTAGTGGGCACTGCCCCTAAATCATAATGGATAACAGGGTTATAAGCTCTGAACATTAATAATAAGGTCTATTCTTTTTTAACCTGAGTGCAATTGCGTCTTCCCAAATTTCACCATTACGCAATAACTTTTCTCTATTGTACATTAGCTCCTCTCTCGTTTCAGTAGCAAATTCAAAGTTAGGACCCTCCACAATTGCATCAACTGGACATGCCTCTTGGCAAAGTCCGCAGTATATGCATTTTGTCATATCAATATCATAGCGCGTAGTGCGGCGACTACCGTCTTCTCTTTCCTCTGCTTCAATAACTATTGCTTGAGCAGGGCAGATGACTTCGCATAATTTACAAGCTATGCATCGTTCTTCACCGTTTGGATACCTACGCAACGCATGCTCACCACGAAACCTTGGACTTAAAGGGCCCTTCTCCATAGGATACCTCAAAGTAACCTTTGGCTTAAACATATATTTTAATGTAATAACAAACCCTTTAATTAACTCTACAAAAGACCAGTACCAAGCTAATTTCTTGAGCATAAAATATTTAAAACTTGTGTCAGTCATTATAAATCATATTATCAGTTTTCAAAATAAATATTTTCACCTGGGTGACTTTTTAGGTATTTTGGTTTCTTAAGTGTAATATTGCTAAGTAGTTTATATAAATAATGACAAACACAAATGAAACTATTTTCGCTTTGTCGACCGTATTTGGTAAGTCAGGAGTTGCAGTAATCAGAATTTCAGGCAACTATGCGCTTAAAGCTTTAAATCATTTTCATATTAAGAAAGAAATTAAACCAAGATTTGCTACTTTAGTTGATCTATATGATGATTTCAATCAATTGATAGATAATGGAATAATCATCTATTTCCCTGCTCCAAACAGTTTCACTGGCGAGAATGTTATAGAGTTACAAGTGCATGGAAGTAAGGCAGTCATAAAAATCATCTTGGAGGAATTATCAAAAATTTTCGTTATGGCCAGGCCTGGAGAATTCTCACTTAGGGCTTTTCTAAATGGTAAATTTGACTTAACTCAAATAGAAGGAATTGCAGACTTAATTGACGCTGAGACGAAAATGCAAGCTAAACAAGCGATTAAGCAGATATCAGGAGAATTGGAGAGACTATACAGCAATTGGAGGCAAAGATTGATAACGATACAATCCAAAATCGAAGCATATATAGACTTTCCAGAGGACATTTGGGCAGAAAAAAGTGAGTTGGAAAAAATTAATAATGAAGTGCAATCTCTCGTGCGATTGATACAAGAGCATTTAAATGATAATAGACGGGGCGAAAGGTTGCGTGAGGGTTTACATATTGTAATAACTGGTGAACCAAATGTCGGTAAATCAACTCTGTTTAATTTCTTAGCCAAGCGTGATATTGCTATTGTTTCTGAATATGCAGGCACAACAAGAGATATACTTGAAGCTCATATTGACATTGGCGGATACCCAATCATTCTCTCTGATACTGCTGGAATTCGTGAGAGTTCAGATCCAATAGAATCAGAAGGTATAAGTCGAGCGAAAAAGAGGTCTTTTGAAGCTGATTTAAGAATAGAACTATTTCCTTTTGAACAGCGTCATAATATCAATTGCAACGTTGTAAATAGCGATACTATTTATGTATTGAGCAAAGCTGACGATGTTATCAATAATCACAATATAAAAATTAATGGCATAGATTTTCTACCTATTTCTATTTTAAAGGGAATAGGTACAAACAAATTGATCTCTCTCATAAAAGAGAAGGCAGAGGAAAAATTTGGGCATGATAGAGACACTCCTGTAATCACTCGGCAAAGACATAGGAATCACATGAAGAAAGCACTGGAACATTTACAACGTTTTAATATCGATAATCCAATTGAGTTGATATCTGAAGATTTGAGGCTTGCTGCATTTGAACTTGGTGCGGTGATTGGAATTATTGATGTTGAGGAAATATTGAGTAGTGTGTTTAGCAACTTTTGCGTGGGCAAGTAAAGCTTTTATAGATTGCTTAAAATCAAATGTTGTGATAGAAAAGAAATGGACGGATGGCCGAGCGGTTTAAGGCACCAGTCTTGAAAACTGACGTACGTGATGAGCGTACCATGGGTTCGAATCCCATTCCGTCCGCACAGCATCTCGCTATGCTAGCTGATTTTTAGAGCTTATTTGGACTATGTGGTTCATAACGCTGGAAATCCTGTCTAATCTAGCCACATCTTTTAAAAATACATCCCTTTGTAAATTGACCTTGTTAGCAAAGAAAGCTAATATCTATAAATAGATCACCATCTGAATATGAAAACCGATATAGTAATAATAGGTGCAGGACCTGTTGGAATATTCACTGCTTTTCAAGCGGGAATGCTTGATATGAGATGTCATATAATAGATGTTTTGGATCAAGCAGGAGGACAATGCACAGCTCTTTACCCAGAAAAGCCAATATACGATATACCTGGTTATCCTGTAATTACTGCCCAAAAATTAATTGAGCAGCTAATGGAGCAAGCTTCGCCATTTAAGCCTATTTACCATTTAAGTCAAAAAGTAGAAAAGATTTCAAATAACGAAGGTGAAAACTTTACTATCATAACGAACATAGGTACAGAGGTAAAATGCAAAGCCGTTATCATTGCTGCAGGTAATGGAATGTTTGAACCTAACCGTCCACCCTTAAGTGGTATATTAGAATATGAAAATAAATCTGTATTTTACAGTGTAAATAAAATTTCTGATTTTCAGGATAAAACTATAGTCATTGCAGGGGGGGGTGATTCTGCCGCTGATTGGACTGTAGAACTTTCTAAAGTTGCGAAGAAAATTTATGTGATACATAGGAGAAAGGAATTTCGCTGCACTCCTGAAACTAGAAATAAATTAGAATCACTTGAAATTGATGGAAAAATAGAACTGGTAGTGCCATATCAATTACACGAACTAGCAGGAGGTAATGGGCAGTTGAGCGCAGTGATAGTAAAAAACATTGCCTCTAAGGAAGAAAAAGAAATATCCGCTGATTTTTTGCTGCCATTTTTTGGATTGTCAATGAATCTTGGTCCAATAAACAATTGGGGTATACAGTTAGAACATAGCCGCATAGTTGTCGACCCAGCTACACTTAAAACCAGTAGAGATAGGATATATGCAATCGGAGATATAGCTATTTATTCAGGCAAACTAAAATTAATACTAAATGGTTTTGCTGAGAGCGCCATGGCTTGTTATGACATATACAAAGTAATCCACAACTCTCCGGTTAATTTTCAATATTCAACCTCAAAGGGAATTCACGGGAAAGAAAAACTTGCTTGACATCCTTCGCCAGCGCCCTTATCATGATAGTGAAGCTATTGTATTTGCTTTCGCCAATCTGCAGATTAAAAGGTAAGGGTTACTTAATGTATCGGCGTCTTATGTTCAATTTTTTGCAGTATATAGATACTGTATGTCTTTACAAAACTTCATCTACATCTAGATTTTTATCTAAATAAGCTGAACGCGCTTATAAAGCGTTACAAGACATCAAAAAATGCCAATACTCGACAGAGATAGTAAAAGACTAGCTAACTCGGGGATTCTTTGTCTTTTTTTCTGCTTAGTAAATTTCTTAATGTTTGTGGCTAAACGACAATCGTCATCCCAGTGCTCCTTTTTTTGTCATCCGAGTAGCTGACACTGGGATCCAGGAAACTTAACTTTACACCAGGTGAATGTACAATAAGAACTGGATTCCAGACTGGAATGACACCGAAGGGGCTACTGGGATGACAGGAGGTAATGCAGGAAGTCTAATAGTGCAGCAACACGGAACCCCAGGTCAGGCCTGCACCTATTGAAATCAGCAGTACCAGATTTCCTGATTTTATTTTTGATTCTTGTATTGCATAGTCTAAGGCCAGTGGAATTGATGCCGCTGAGGTGTTTGCATGCTTATCAACGGTATTAATCACTTTCTCTATAGGAAAATCTAACTTCTTTACTACTGCTTCAATAATACGAATGTTTGCTTGATGGGGAATTAGCCAGTCAATATCAGTAATTTTCAAATTATTGCATTTCAGAGTTTCCTCTATTAAGGCTGCTAACTTATCCACTGCATGTTTAAACACTTCTCTTCCATTCATGCATATTTTTCCAGAATCACCAGTAGAGGATGTCCCTCCGTTCGTACATAATATGTCCACATTGCCATCAGAGTGTAAGTTTGTTGATATGATGCCGCTTCTACCCATTTCTGATTTCATCACCACTGCACCAGCACCATCACCAAAGAGTACACAAGTTGACCTATCTTCCCAATCAACAATCCTAGACATTATTTCAGCACCTATAACCAATGCATATTTAATTCTATTGTTAGATTTTATGAGCGAATCAGCAACTGTAACTGCATATATAAAACCAGAGCATGCTGCTTGTACATCAAAAGCAAATGCGTTTTTACATTTTAACTTACTTTGTACAATCGTTGCACAGCTAGGAAAAGTTTTATCAGGAGTTGTTGTAGCAACTATAATCAAGTCAATTTCATCTACTGAAATTTTAGCTTTTTCTATAGCACTTTTTGCTGCATTCACAGCTAGATCTGACGTTAGTTCTCCTTCATCTGCTATATGCCTTTGAACTATTCCTGTTCTCTGCCTTATCCATTCATCGCTCGTCTCAACTATCGATGCAATTTCGTTGTTACTCAACATTTTTCTTGGTAGGTAAGATCCAGTGCTTAATATGAAACTTTTATTCAATATGACTTACCCCGTTAATTATCTTTTGATTTAAATTTTCACTAATTGCATTTACTGCAAATTTTATGGCATGGGCAAAAGAAATAGCATCAGAATTTCCATGACTTTTAATGATGATACCATTCAGCCCTAAAAACATAGCTCCACTTCTAATTTTGGGATTAAAACGCGTTAAAGCTTTATTTAGTTTGGATTTTAACAATATACCAACAAGCATTTTCGCTATCCACGAATTGAATACTTCCTGCTTTATTAGATTGATAAAGGTACTAGCGGTTGCCTCAGCCGTTTTGAGCATTACATTGCCAACAAAACCATCAGCAACAATCACATCTATATTACCCTCTAAAAATTCACTTGCCTCTATATACCCTTTGAAATTAATGCCTGGAGCGTTTTTAAGCAACTCAAAAGCGCCGCGCACTGAGTCATTACCTTTAACTTCTTCTGTGCCGATATTTAGCAAAGCAACTTCAGGATTGTCAATTTTTAATGCTATTTTTGCAAATATACTACCCATTAACGCAAATTGAAATAATGAGTCGGCATTACAATCAACATTTGCACCAAGGTCAAGCAAAGCGAAGCTTTTTGTCTTAGTTGGACAGATAGAGGCAATAGCAGGACGATAAATGTTTGGTAATGTTCCTAAAATAAATCTGGAAATTGCCATCAATGCTCCGGTGTTGCCTGAAGACACCACTCCGAAAGCTTTACCTTTTTTTACTGCCTCAATGGCAGCTTTCATACTTGAGTCTTTACGATGCCTCAGTGCAAAAGATGGCTTATCATTTGCAAGGACATTGTCAGAACAATGAGTAAATTCAGAATTGTTACTTACTTTTTTATATTTCAAAAGCAAAGGAGATACTTCTTCCTTATCTCCATAAATATGAAAAAAAACTTTAATGCCTGGGTCAACAAGGTTGTCTAAAAAAAAAACAGCACCCTGAATTACGGAAAGAGGCGCAAAATCGCCCCCCATAGCGTCAAGTGCAATAACTATATTATTATTGACCGTAGGTAACATATCATAATAGTCACTCTGCCTGTTGCTTGATGAAAACCCGTTTTCCTTTGTAACTGCCATCAACTGCTACGTTATGAGGCAACATGAATTCCCCAGTTGTTGAACATACCACAACATTCTTAGGCTCAATAGCATGATGAGAACGATGCATATTACGCCTTGACTTTGACTTTTTTCTTTTTGGAACTGCCAAAATTTCCTCCATTCTACTACAAAATACAATACATTAGTAACATGTTTTTTACAGGAAGTAAACAGGGATAGTAAAATAAGTAAGGTTTGCTTATGTAATTGAGTTCTATAGCTAAAGTGGCTCTACAATTTGAAAAACCGTCATTCCGCTACTAGTTAGCGGAATCTATACCGCGAATGAATCCATAGCTGTACGAACATTCATTTTTGAAGGTAAATTGCACAACAGATGATGTCATTCCAGTCTGGAATCCAGAAATTTTGCTTATAACTGAGCTGATGAGCTAAAGGTAGTTGTCTTACGCTAAAACAAACGTTTTTAATTAAGTTGCATAGAAGCTGGATCCCAGTGTCTGGGCACTGGCCCACTGGTGGGAATTGCTCCCAAACTACAACGTTCGTACAGTTGTGGATACCGTGGCGGTATGACGTAGGGAAACCTTTCTTGGGTTAGCTATATGAGCTTTAAATTAAAACATCAAGTATGTTGAACTTAAAACATATCTCAGCTATACTTTGCGATAAAGTTAATAAAAATTTTAATAAAATCAGTAAGACTAACCTCTAGCTAAAATGAATACAAAGTGAGCTTTTTTGATATAAATAGTGTTAGAATAATTGGTAGGTACTTTATCAATTTTTTGTTAAGGCTTGGTAATGCATTCATATTTTTTATTCAATCTCTATACCACTGCCTTGTGCCACCATATTATTTTAGCAACATAGCAAGACAAATTATAGAGATAGGCTTTTTCTCTCTGCCAATTGTTGGGCTCACTGGAGTTTTTATAGGAGCGGCAATAGTTTTACAAAGTAGCTTGAGTGACTCATTAATTAACCAAGAACAGATAATACCCAAACTTGTTACGATCACTATCATTAAAGAGTTAGGACCAGTTTTGATCAGCTTAATAATGGTAGGAAAGGTTGGATCATCAATTGCAGCAGAAATTGGTACAATGCGCATCACCGAGCAAATAGATGCACTTACAACCTTGAACATCAACCCTTTTAAATATTTAATTGCACCAAGGATTTTAGCGTCAATCATAGTATTTCCCATACTTACAGTATGTGCAGATTTAATAGGAATATTTGGAGGATGTATCACTGCAGTCTTCGAATTTAACCACAATTTAAATATATACATTAAACACACAGCTCAGTTCTTTAATACGTATGATTTTATAACTGGGCTAATAAAAGCAACTGTATTTGGCGCCATAATTTCTGTCTCAAGCTGCTATTACGGTTACCATTGCAAAGAAGGTGCACGAGGAGTAGGTGTTGCTACAACATCAACTGTTGTTTTATCGTCCATACTGATCATTTTAGCAAACTACATGATTACTTTGATACATGCGTAACCCCATAATATCAATATTGAACTTAAGCTTATCTTTTGATGATAGGACAGTACTAAAAGATCTAAATTTTGATATATTAAAAGGGGAATCATTAGTCATACTTGGTGGCTCAGGAAGCGGCAAATCTGTATTAACAAAAACAATTATCGGCTTGCTTGCTCCAGACTCAGGGTCTGTTAAAATAAATAGTAAAAGCAAAAATAAATTTGGGGTTTTATTTCAAAATTCCGCTTTATTTGACTACGTTACAGTGTGGGAAAATATATCTTTTAATTATAAAAAACGCTTTAATATCAGCAAAAAGGAGGCAAAACAGCTAGCAATTGAAAAGCTAAATGATGTTGGATTGGAAGAAAATATAGCAGATATGTTTCCAATAGAGTTGTCAGGTGGAATGAAAAAAAGAGTGGCACTTGCAAGGGCGATTGCACACAACCCAGAAATCATTATTTTGGATGAACCAACTTCAGGATTGGACCCAATTATGTCAGATATAGTAAACGAGATAATAATAAAATTATCTAAAGACTTTAACCCTACAATTATCACGATTACACATGATATTCATAGCGCATTTAAAATAGCTGATAAAATAGCAGTATTATATGAAGGGGAGATCATTTCCCATGGAACTGTTCAGGAAATACAAAATACTAATAACGAATATATAAAAAAATTCATTCGTTATATATAGCTAAAGATATATACACTATTGCTAACAGTCATATTTTTAAGTTTTAACTTTGTAAAAGGTAGTGGACATTGGAATTCAGATTTTTTTCAAACTGGATCCTATAGCTAACACGTCATACCGCCGCGGTATCTCGGCATAGATTCCGCTAACTAGTAGCGGAATGACGGTTTTTCAAATTGTCGTAAGTCAGTTTAGCTATATATAGGATGACAGAAATTGTTTGTATTAGCTATATTCAAAAGCTCTATTGATATTTTGCAATATTTGTGATAAAATAACAGCTTAAGGTTGAGAGTAAAAATTTATGAGTGAAGCTCAAGGTCCAAATATTGCAGAATGGCAAGCGCAGCAGCAACACCAAGAGGCTGCTGGTGAGAAAAGTGGTTTTGGTCTTGGTCATAGTGACTCTGTTTCAACAGTTGTCGATGGAATGAAATGGTTGTTCAACTTTCATGAAGGAGCAATTGCTGCTTATAGTAACGTGTTTGAAGGTTTGGTGAGTGGTAGTAGTCTAGTAACGCTGTGTGGAAAATCAGGTAATATGTTTGGCATAAAATTTCTTGAAGGCCTTGCAGAATATTTTTCAGGTGGAGGTGGGGAAGATATGCCATCAGAAGGAATGGATATGGCTCATGGTGATGATGGACATCACTCAGATGATTACCCTCATGCCAATAACGAAATAGCTCATAATGCTGATGGTTTGCAAGACATGCATGATGCAGGTGATCACCATGGTCAATCTTTTTCACCTGGTCCTTCACCATCTGTTGGCGATGACCACGGGCATGAACTTGGTTAAACGCTTAAAAACTATTGAATAGTTGGGTTCGCAAGAAAAGTTGCTATTGTTATGAGTTTATCTTAGTGAAAAAGGTTTCAGTTTTAGGATCAACAGGAAGCATTGGACAAAAGACTGTAGATTTGCTCTCAAAGAGAAGAGAAGAATACCAAGTGGAAGCACTAAGTGCCCATTCGAACTTTGCTCTACTGGCACACCAAGCAAAACTGCTAAATGCAAAATATGTTGCTATCTCCGATGAAAGGCTTTACAAAGATTTGAAAGAAAGTTTACTTGGTACAGATGTAAAAATAGCAATTGGTGCTACAAATATTGCTACCATACCTGTTGATCTCTCAGTTGTTGCAATAGTTGGCATTGCAGGCCTTGGGCCAGTTATGGAAGTTATAGAAAGCGGTACCAAAGTCATTGCATTGGCAAACAAAGAAAGCATTGTTTGCGGTGGAAAGTTATTACTCAAAAAAGCTAAAGAAAAAAATGTACAAATAATCCCTATTGACTCTGAGCACAATGCAATTTTTCAAATTTTGCAAAATGACGACAAATGCGTAGAAAAGATCATACTTACTGCTTCTGGTGGACCATTCTTAAATTATAGCCTTGAGCAATTAAAAAATGTTATGGTAGATAAGGCGCTTAGTCACCCCACTTGGAATATGGGAAAGAAAATCTCGGTTGATAGCGCAACAATGATGAATAAGGCACTAGAGATAATAGAAGCACATAACTTGTTTAACATCAGCCCGGATAAAATTGAAGCAGTAGTGCATCCTGAGTCAATAGTACATGGAATTGTAACTTATAAGGATGGGTTCAACTTTGCTGTGCTTGCAGAAACTGACATGGCAATTCCCATTTCATATGCTTTGTCTTGGCCGGAAAGATCAGCTTTAAATTGTAGACTAGATTTAACAGAGCAAGGAAAATTGACCTTTCAAGAGCCAGACCATAAGCGTTTTCCTGCGCTAAAGCTTAGCATGGCAGTGTTAAACTCTTCTGCTCCACAAACAAACAGTATTGTGCTCAATGCTGCAAATGAAATAACTGTTAATGAATTTTTGAAGTCACGAATCGGCTTTTTAAAAATAGTAGAGGTAGTGGAATCAACAATGGAAAGTTTTGGTAGTTATACTGATATTAATTCACTATCTGATATAATAAATATTGATTATGAAAGTCGTATTATTGCTAATAAAGTTGTTGAAAGTAAAGTTGTTGCGTATAGCTAGAGTAATGTAACCAGACTGCATTCTGTGATTTTTAGCAAAGCACGATCTTTCATTTGAGCTTTCTTCAATTTAAAATAAATACAGAAACTAGCTATCTTCAAAAATATGGTTGAATAATTGTTAATAATAGTGTATAATTATTAATCTTTTCTCAGTATTTTTACTATGGCTCTTTCAAAATTTCTCGATCCTCGCAATGATTTGTGTTTCAAAAAAATCTTTGGCACTGAAAAAAAAATAAGAATATTCTTATCCATTTTTTAAACGATATTTTAGGATGTACTGAAGTCAACACTATACAAGAAGTAGAATTCTTAAGCACTATTCAAGATGCTGAAATTGCCTCTGATAAGCAAAGTATAGTTGATGTTCTTTGCAGGGATTCTAGTGGGAACAGGTATATAATTGAGATGGTGCGACCTGAAAGTCTTCGGTCATATTGTTTAAAAGGAGAGGAATTCATTCAGAAAGAAACTGAAAGGATTCTAAAACTTATTAAACCAGATGTTTTGCCATCTGAGTCTACGCATCAGTGCGAATCGGGCAACCGGTTGGTGCCAAGCGATGCGGACAATGAACCTCCTCTTGAAAAAGAAGATGCTCAATCGTGAGAGGAGCATAAACTACAAGCATCATGTGGTTGGAGAGCTAGGCTAGTGGTATGGTGAACGTAAGTGAAACTTCAAAGTATCGTAATTATGAAGGAGCTAAAGATGCTGATAAGCTCTAACCAAAAAGGTAATGTGACATTTCTCATTTCTAGATGTACGCAAATCACCGGTATAGAGAAGTCACCTAACCCACTGTTGTATGACAGAAGGAACAGGGTAAGCCTGTATTTTCGCCTACATGGCAAGCAAACCGCAAGGAATGCTGACGGAAGTGCAGGTAAAGGAGAATGGAGAAAGCGAATGCCATTTTGTAACGAAATGGATAGAATTTGTAACATTAATTCGCGTGAAAACGAGCAGACTTCCGTTTGGTCCCTCGTGACAAGAAACTTTGTTAACCACTTAAGGTAGGAAAGCAGATGATTACAAGTAAACCTGTAAGTGCATCTACCGAAAGCTTTGAAGCATGGAAGCAGTTGCCATGGAAGAAATGCCAGAAAGTTATTGTGAGGCTACAAAGACGTATTGTTAAGGCTGTCCAAGAAGGAAGATGGGGTAAGGTAAAAACTTTACAACATCTTCTCACACGCTCTTTTAGCGGAAAAGCTTTGGCTGTTAAGAGAGTAACTGAAAACCAAGGAAAAAACACAGCGGGTGTAGATCGTCAACTATGGTCAACTTGCAATGCTAAATTTCAAGGAATAAAGCAGTTAAAGCAAAGAGGATATAAACCTTCTCCGCTAAAACGGATTTATATCAGTAAATCTAATGGCAAAAGAAGACCTCTTGGAATACCATCGATAAAAGATAGAGCCATGCAAGCATTATATCTGTTTGCTCTGGAACCGATAGCTGAAACAATCAGTGATCGTCACTCCTATGGCTTTAGGCCTAAAAGATCCTGTGCAGATGCTACAGTAGCTTGTCATTTGTTACTGGCAAGTCGTAATCAACTACAATGGATACTTGAAGGTGATATCAAAGGATGCTTTGACAACATTAATCATGAATGGCTTATGAAGCATATTCCTATGGAGAAGAAAATTCTGCATAGTTGGTTAAAAGCTGGCTTCCTAGAATCGAAACTCTGTATCCCACAACTGCAGGTACCCCGCAAGGTGGTATAATTTCTCCAATACTAGCCAATTTAGCCTTAAACGGACTTGAAAAGTTATTGGAAAGTCGATTTGGTAAACTCGGCAGTAGAAGAAGAAACAAAATCAGAAGTGGAGTGAACGTAATCAGATACGCAGACGACTTTATTATTTCAGGTTTCACACATGAAGTACTGGAAAATGAAGTTAAGCCTTTAGTATCATCTTTTCTTCATGAGCGAGGTTTAATTCTTTCAGAAGAAAAGACAAAGATTACATCTATCACAACAGGGTTTGACTTTCTTGGTTGTAATGTACGTAGATATAATAAGAAGTTAATTATTAAACCTTCGAAAGAAAGTATTAAAAGACTTCTTAATAAAGCACGTACATTGATAAAAGCAAATATAGCGAACACTCAGGCTATAGTAATTAAGTCACTCAACTCTCTACTGAGAGGATGGGGAAATTACTATCACCATGTGTGTGCTAAAAAAGCGTTTAGAAAGGTCGACAATGAAATTTGGCATAGTTTATGGAAATGGGCAAAGAAAAGACATCCTCGTAAAGGATTACGTTGGATAAAGAATCGTTACTTCAAAGTAATGGGTCAACGCCGATGGGTCTTTGCTGCACCCATATGCAAGAACAAACCAAAAGAGATACGGTATTTAAGACTGCTTAAGCTGATTGATATACCTATCAGACGACATGTTAAAATCAGAGCGGATGCAAATCCCCTTGACTTAAAATGGAAAAAGTATTTTGATGAGAGAGTGAAACGAACAAGAATGTTAGCAAGCTCTTTCTCAAGAGAAGGTTCTCTACTGTTGGTGTCACCATTAAGAATGATGTTTCCTGAGGAATCATGAAGGACAAGCCGGTTCTAGAAAAGAAGAACTTAGATAAGGGGCTCAAGCGTAGTGTGGGGAAACCTGCACGCTGCGTTTCTAAGGGAGGGGGTAGTAGTAATACTGCTCCCTTACCTGACCAGTTTACTAAGACTAAAGGCTTCGAAAAACGTGCTCAATATTATGCTGCCAAAGCCTACTCAAGTCAAGCTGATCAAGGTGATGATTATCATAACCTCAAAGAAATTATCTTTATTGCTGTTGCTGATTGTATTATTTTTCCAGATAAGGCTGAGTACAAATCTAATCATGTCATCTTAGATCAAAATAGCTTTGAACATGACTTAAAGGATTTTTACTTTGTATTCATAGAACTACCTAAATTTACAAAGACAAAAGAAGACCAATTGGAGAGTATAGTTGAAAAATGGTGTTACTTTTTTCGATATGCAGCAGAAACAAACGAAGAAGACTTAAGGAAAATAGCAGAAAAAGCACCAATAATAAAGTTAGCCTACGATGAATTAGACAGGTTTAGCTGGAATGAAAAAGATTTAGTAGCTTACGAAGAAAGAATAATGGATCTACGCAAAGAAGAAGCCATTCTTGAATACAGACTTGACCTTGCTAAAGAGGAAGGTAGAAAAGAGAGGGAAATTGAAGTCGCAAAGAATCTACTTAAAGCAGGTGTTTCTTTTAATATTATAGCTCAAACTACTGGTCTTTCTATGAGTGAGATCAAAGAATTGCAGAATTAAGTGTGAATGGTTACGAAAAATATAAGTTTTTGCGATAAATGACATAGTGATGTATTTGTTGTTCAGCATGTCAGTGGAATATTTTCTGGTATCTGTTCAGATGCATGGCTAATGCTGAAACAAAAATTCCAGTGCTCCTTTTTTTGTCATCCCAGTGTCAGCTACTTGCATGACACCCATTTGTTCCTATAGTTGCTTTTCTCGTCTACCTTATTTTGCCACTCATCTGAACAGATACCCATTTTGGAGGGATACCAATAATAGTTGTGAGCGGTACAAGTTTAGTCCATATACCTTCCAAGCATAACACGCTCACGAAACTTTAATGCGATAGCTTGGTTTCTACTGAAAGACAGCATTATGCCAAGTGCGATGCTCGAAGATAAAAGAGAAGAACCACCATAGCTAAGTAACGGCAGGGTTATGCCGGTGGTAGGAAAAACACTCAATGTTACCCCTATGTTTATTATGAATTGTGTGATGAATTGCATTGAGATACCGAGAATCACTAACAGATTAAATAATTCATTTTCCCTATATGCAACGTAAAGCAAGCGGGCGGAAATGATGCCAAATAACATCAATGTGGCTAAGCACGTAATCAAACCAAATTCTTCTGCTAAAACAGAAAACACAAAATCTGTATGGCAATCAGGAAGAGAGGCTTTTATGCTACCTTCACCAGGTCCAACCCCAGTTAATTGACCTCTTTTGAATGCTTCTAATGATTTTGTGACTTGAAAGTTATCGCGCTGCGTAAAAAAGACAAAATTGTAAATCCTTTGCTTTATATGTGGGAGGCATAAGTAAGCTATTGTAGTTCCAGTTGTGGCCATTCCTATTATGCATAGAAAGTATAAAAATGGTATACATGCAATAAACATTTGACCAATAAAAGAATATGTTAAAAGCATAGACATACTGAAATCAGGTTGCAAAAGTAACAACACAAAAACTAACAGAAATATTATGATTGATATGTGTATTTTAAACTTCATTTCGCTGGCCAAGATACTAGCTATAACAACAGAAAAAAATGGCCTTACGAACTCAGATGGTTGAACTGAAATTTTGACAATATGTAACCATCGTTTCGCACCTTTTACCTCTATACCAAGTATTATCGCAGTTGCTACTAGAATAGTAAATAAAGCGAAACCTGCGAATGAGAGGTTAAGTATAGTTCTTGTGTTGAGAAAAGAAAATGTCACCAAGGTAATTAGTGACAGGACTATATAAATTGTGTGACGCCGTATAAAATAATCTTGTGGTAAAGAAAGACGCTGCGCAATTACAGGGCTTGCTGAATAAACAAGAATGAAGCTTATAGTGAGCAAAAAAAACACTGGAAGGATGAGATAATAATCTAGGGTTCTATACCAGAGTTTAATATTCATTTTGTTCCAATGTGTAATGCCACTATTCCATAGCTCATATTATGAAACTCAACATTCTTAAAGCCTACCTCTTCAATTTCCATTTTAAAATCAGCCTGAGTTGGAAATTCTCTGATGCTCTTCACTAAATATTCATAAGAACTCTTGTCTTTAGCAACTATGCTGCCAATTTTAGGAATTACTTTAAATGAATATAAGTCATAAAGTTTGGTAAATATCTCATTTTGATAGTGCATAGGGGCAAATTCTAAGCAGATAAATTTTCCATGTGGTTTTAATACCCTGTGCGCCTCATTTAAAGCATTCTTACGGTCAGAAACATTTCGAATACCAAAAGCTATTGTGCAATAATCAAATTCGGAGTCTTCAAATGGTAAACTTTCTGCGTTCGCACATACCCAATCAAAATTAATTTGGTTTGAATTTATAGCTTTATCACGTCCTCTGCTTAGCATGTTTTGATTTATATCGCATACTGTAACCTTAGCACTTGGCTCTTTTCTTACTACTCTTATTGCTATATCTCCAGTTCCTCCAGCAACATCTAAAACCTTAGAGTTTTTTGTAAAATGCACACTATTTACCATCCTATCTTTCCATAATCTGTGCATTCCGAGGCTCATTATATCATTCATGGTGTCATAGCGATTTGCCACGGAATCGAATACCTCTTTAACTAATTGTGATTTCTTCTCGATTTTTATAGTAGACATTACGTAAAAACTCCTTTATAATTAGTAAAAATTAATTTGAATTAACACAAATGTCAACGACAGGCCTTGAGCCTGTTAAAATCTTCTTCAGCGTGGTATGATGACCGAGTTAGTGGGCTTGATGCAACCACTAGGAACCCTTTGGAGTAAGCGATATATTTATAATGCTCAAACTCTTCTGGGGTAACATATCTATCAAGTTTTGCATGTTTTGGAGTTGGTTGTAGATATTGACCAATTGTAATAAAATCAACCTCAGCACTGCGCAAATCGTTCATAACCTGAAATATTTCCTCTTTTGTTTCTCCAAGACCAACCATAAGCCCCGACTTTGTGAAAACTTTAGGATTAATCTGCTTTACCATCTTCAGCAAATATAGTGAATGAAAATAGCGAGCTCGTGGTCTTATTTTTGCATACAATCTCGGCACTGTTTCAATATTGTGGTTATAGACATCAGGTGATGCAACAGCGATTGCTTCAAATGCTCCTTTCTTATTTAAAAAATCAGGAGTTAAAATCTCTATTGTTGTTTCTGAAGTTATCTTTCTAATTTCTTCTATGCACTGTATAAACTGATTTGCGCCACCATCTGGCAAATCATCACGATCAACGGAAGTAATGACAATATGTTTTAAGTTTAACTTTTTTATCGCTTTTGCTAAATTTTCTGGCTCATGAGGGTCTAGTTTATCAGGAATGCCAGTTGCAACGTTGCAAAATGCACAAGCACGAGTGCAAACAGAACCAAGAATCATCACAGTAGCATGACGTTTATTCCAACATTCACCAATGTTTGGACATGCAGCCTCTTCGCACACTGTATGCAAGTTATGCAGTTTAACGATGTTTAAGGTTTCATTGAATACTTCACCGGTCGGAACTTTTGCTCTGAGCCATGGAGGCTTACTATGCATCTGAAACGGCTAACTCTACCTCTTGCTTTACTAAAACTTTTTTCAACCTTCTTTTTATCTTCTGCGCTTTCTCACTTAGTTTAATCGTTCTTGTGTTGAGCAAAAAAGCATCTAAATCACCTTTGTAATCTATAGTTCTCAAAGTTCTTGTTGCCACACGAAATCTAAACTTTTTATTCAATATATCACTTGTCAACGTAACCTTATGTAAATTTAAAAGAAAGGTACGCTTTGTTTTACGATTCGAATGTGATACCTTATTACCAAAAGATTTTTTTCTATTTGTTAATTCACAAACTCTACTCACTTCAATATACCAAATTATTCTACGTACTTAGATTACCTTATATAGTCAAATAGTCAATACTCTCTTGCTTAATTTTTATACCATATACTGCTTTATAACCAAAAAATATCGTAATTTTTTCTATTATAAGAGAAATCATATGCTGAATTTCCAATGCTTTGCTGCCATTTGTTACTACCAGATGCAACACACCCGAATTTATATTCTGTGCATATGAGATCTTTTTCGGTTTTGTACACTCTGCTATTTCTTTCCCTACTATATTTCGCCAGTTTAAAATAAGACGTATTTCATTTTTACTAATCTTATTTTTCATGCATTTTAATGCATAGTTTTCAATTATAGACTTTAATTTTTTTGGACCGCTACGTTTGAGCATTTTTCTGTTTTTTTAGTAGGTAGATAATATAAAAGTATACATATAACTTGAGATTTTGTCATTACTGCTACATGTTTGTGAGATACCGTGACGGTATGACCATAATCGTCACTCCGCAACGCATATTGCATAGTCGTCATTCCGCGGCGTGTTCGCGGAATCTAGCTCTGGTCACGCTACTTAGATGACAACCTTCTAACTGCTTTACAAAGGCTCTACCCTCTGGCCTCACACCTAAAAGCAGTATTTTTATGCAAAACTTATCTCAACGTAGCACTTGTCAAGATCGTTCCATTCAAAAATTTTTGTTTTGCCTCATAATTAACCTTATAGCTGTTTTAATTGCAATTGGTTAAATTATTATTAACTTGCCAGGCTAGATCCAAAAAATAGCATAATCAATATGCAAATTGTAATAGAAATCACGTTTGCGTATGGTTTATTGCTATGCGGTTAATCTTTCCTCAATCCAAGCTGCTTGAATAGCTTCGAGTATTTTTTCGTTACAGCATTTTTCATCATCATCAAATTCCTCTAAACTCAAGACCTTTTTTTTAAGCTCAGTGAATCTGATACTAATTATATTCTCATTTGGAAATTTTTCCTCCAGAGCTTCCACAATATTTTCTATATCAAGCCATTTCATACTTTTTTGTATTTATCTGCTAAGTTAAATTGGTGCCCATGGGGAGACTTGAACTCCCAAGGTCGCAAAACCCACGGATTTTAAGTCCGCTGCGTCTACCGATTCCGCCACACGGGCTTTTTTTTATCTATCTAGAGTAAAACTCTACTACTAAATTGACTTCCATGTCTGCTGAATAAGGAACTTCAGAATATTGAGGCGACCTCAAATACTTCACTGAATGCTCTTTACTATCTGCTTCTAAATAATCCGGAGCCTTGCGCTCTTGTTTTTGTTCAGCCTCTACTACTACAGGGATTTTTGCTGCCCTCTCTCTTATTTTTATTATATCACCCGGCTTCACTCGATAACTCGATATGTTAACCACCTTATCATTAACTGTAACGTGCTTGTGAGATATGAGCTGCTTTGCTGAGTAAATTGTTGGAACAAGACCAGAGTGGTATAAAACAGAACTTAATCTCGATTCTAAGATACCGATAAAATTATCAGCCGTATAACCCTTTCTGTTATAAGCATCTAAAAATGTACGTCTGAGCTGCTTACTTGAAATCGCATAGTAAAACTTAAATTTCTTATGCGCAGCAAACTGCTTACCAAAGTCGGATAACTTCTTGAATCCAAGAATACCATGTTGACCTGGAGGGTATTTCCTCTTGTTTACTGGGTCTTTAGCTCTACCCCATAAATTTACACCAAGTCTACGGCTAATCCTATATTTTCTAGTGATAACAGTTGTCATATAAAAACTCTCACGATTTAACTTTAGATTATTAAGGATTTTAGCACTCAGTGTCAACTTGTTTTTGCTGATATAATCTTTTATACTTCATTTTTAAGTTTTTCTATTAACACATGAATCATTCACATTTAAAATCTATGGCAAACGCCATCCGTTTTTTATCAATTGATGCAGTACAAAAAGCAAACTCTGGACACCCAGGTATGCCACTTGGCATGGCAGATGTTGCAACTGTTTTGTTTGCTAAATATCTGAATCATAATCCTGATGATTCTAAATGGTTCAATAGAGATCGCTTTGTTTTATCAAACGGTCATGGGTCAATGTTACTATACTCAATATTATATTTGACAGGTTATATTAGCATAGATGAGCTAAAAAACTTCAGGCAAATGGAATCCAAGACCCCAGGTCATCCAGAGTTCGGCTTGACTTCCGGGGTAGAGGCAACAACAGGCCCGCTCGGTCAGGGGTTTGCCGCTGCTGTTGGCATGGCACTTGCTGAATCGATACTTGAAAAGCAGTTTAGAATCAATCACTACACTTATGTGATGCTAGGGGATGGCTGTCTTATGGAAGGAATAAGCCATGAAGCAGCATCACTTGCTGGGCATCTTAAATTGAATAAGCTTATAGCTCTTTTTGATGATAATGATATTTCTATAGATGGCGCTACTTGCCTTTCCTGTTCTGACGATGTAGAGAAACGCTTCTTAGCGTATGGATGGAATGTTGACAAAATTGATGGCCATGATTTTGATGCCATATCCCTTGCAATAGAGCAAGCAAAAAAGTCTGATAAACCTACAATGATCTGCTGCAAAACTATTATCGGAAAATTTTCAAGCCGTGCTGGCACATCCTCTGCTCACAGTGGTGCTTTTTCGGAGGAAGACATAAAACAGATGAGAGAGAAATTAAACTGGAATTATGAACCATTCCATGTACCAGAAGATGTGAAAAATGCCTGGAAGAAAACTGTTGAGAGAGCAAAACAAAACTACACGATGTCATTCCAGCGCGTGACCAGGAAAGAAGAAAAAGAATGGATCCCAGTGTCAAGCACTGGGATGACAAGAGAGAGTACTGGGATGACAGGGTATCATGCAGAACTTCAAAGACGGTTAAATAAACATCTACCAGATAATATCGCTGGTGTTTTAGCTGACCTGAAGAAACAAATATGTGAGCTAATGCCAAACGAAGCTACTCGATCTTCTTTCGGCAGAGTAATGGAACTTTTAACTGAGTCTATGCCGGAATTAATCGGCGGTTCTGCTGATCTTACTGGGTCAAATTGCACTAAATATAAGCACATGCAGGTAATAAATAGCAATAATTATAGTGGCTCTTATGTCCACTATGGAGTGAGAGAGCACGCTATGGCAGCTTGTATGAATGGTATGGCACTTCACGGCGCGATTCTTCCTTATGGCGGCACTTTTTTGGTATTTTCCGACTATTGTCGTCCTGCTATACGTCTTTCAGCTCTGATGAAGCAGCAGGTTATGTATGTCATGACTCACGACTCAATTGGAGTGGGAGAAGATGGCCCAACTCATCAGCCAATAGAGCATTTAGCCTCTTTGCGTGCTATACCAAATCTATATGTTTTTAGGCCAGCCGATGCAGTTGAAACTCTGGAGTGTGTTAGCATTGCACTCGAAAAGAAAGAATCTCCAGCACTGTTTGCGCTCTCAAGGCAAAACGTAAGTTACATGCGCAAGTTCTACTCTGATATCGATCAATCTGCTAATTTATCGAAGTTTGGTGCATATATTTTGTGTGAATGTTCAAAAGAATTAAAAGTGACGATATTTGCTACGGGGTCCGAGATTGAAATTGCAGTTGAAGCAAGGGAGAAATTGCAGGAAAAGGGTATAGGTACAAGGATTGTTTCTATGCCATGCTGGAGGCTTTTTGATGAGCAAAGCGATGAATATAAAGCGGCAATATTAAATAATGACAGCATTAAAGTTGCAATTGAAGCCGGAAGTGAAATGGGTTGGCATAAATACATAGGTTCAAACGGTATATTTATTGGCATGAAAAGCTTCGGAGAATCAGCACCTTATAAAACACTTTATGAGCATTTTAATATCAACGCTGATCATGTGGTAAAATGTGTGTGTGAGAAGTTAGGTTGCATTCAGTAAACCTCTTGCATAACCATATGAAAGCCCACTCTTCTTTGTCATTCCAGCGCGTGACGTTATTTCCATCCAAGATGGTGTCATTCCAGTGCTCTTTTTTTTGTCATCCCAGTGCTTGACACTGGGATCCAGTTTTCTTTACAAATTCACCAAAAGTGTTTCATTCTATAACGCAAAACCCATACTCACCAAACCCAATGCATTACTTGCAATTAAGTTTCCTGGATCCCAGTGGGCTTTGTTGCATCGCTAGCTATGATGGATTAAAGATAAAAAAGATAGGGAATATCAGTAGCTTATTATTCTGGTATTTATAACAAGAACGGTCAATGAATACCTAAATTTGAGTAAAAGAAATTTCACTACCATTTACCAATCCGGCTAAAATTCAAGAATTTCAATGCTTTAGCTATTTTCAATAGAATTAAATTTATTAATATAAATAACAAATTACTATTCTTAAATTTGATCAGATTGATTGCAAAAAAAACAAGATTTTCAATAGGTTGCTTATAATCCTAACTATAGTTAGCCTTTCATAAGTAGCGATGCAACAAAGCCATCCCAGACTGGGATGACACCTTTTCCGGTAGAAGATCACTATCAAATCACATTGCTCTGGTCATTATGATCACCATTATTTTGTTCAACTGATTGATCGACCCCAGGTGAAGAAGAATCATCATAAGGTTGTGTGTCAGACTTTTCTTCGTCAGACCCAAACAACCATGAAAAAAACCACCAAAAAATGATGCAATTAATGAAAAAGGCTTCATAAGTATACTAAACAAACTACCAAAAAAAGAGCTCGGCTGTTCTTCTGTTTGTGCAGGTTCTGTGGAAGCAACAGGACCTACATCGTTGTCTTGTACATCAGTTCCTTGTTCTGCACTGGTGGTGCTGGTTTGTCCTCCCTTATTTTGTGTAGATCCCGTAGGTTGACTACCGTTGCTTACACCAGTTCCTTGTTCTGCACTGGTGGTGCTGGTTTTTCCCCTTCTTTGCTATTACCTGATTGTAGTTCAGTATCATCACCTACTCGTTTTTCTTCCTCTTGACCCCCTTCACTATCTGTCGATGATCCACCCGCTGAACCATCATCAGATTTTTCTGCTGGTTGCAATAGAGTTTTTATTCCTTCATCAGTGGCTAATTTGAAAGGAGTATTTCCATCTTCATTTTCTATATTAACATCCGCTCCTTTTTCTATTAAGAATTTTACTGTTTCCGCAGAGGCGTTTGCTGGACGATATGCATAACCCATAAACATTTTATTTTTTGTAGTAAAATGTAAAGGAGTCCATAGATCGTTATCTTGTATATTAACATTCGCTCCTTTTTCTAATAAAAGTTCTGCTATATCCGTATAACCTTCTCTAGCAGCCCAATGCAAAAGAGTATGTCCATATGAATCTACTGCATCAGCATTTGCTCCCTTGTTTAATAAAGCTTTAACTATATCTTTATGGCTACTATTGTAATTATATTCCATCATACTCTGAAGAAGTGATTCCATTACTGTATCAACCTTTGCTCCATTATTTAATAAAACTTCAGTTGCATCTTTATGACCATAGAAAGCAGCTTCAAATAAAGGAACCCTTCCATCTTTATCTGCTATATTAACATCTGCCCTTGTTTGTATTAGAGCTCTTACTATTTCTACATTGCCCTTTCTAGCAGCAAAATGTAAAAGAGTTTTTCCATCGTTGTCTATTGAATTAACGTTTACTTTTTTACTTAATAGACTTTGAACTTCCTCATAATTATCACTTTTAACGGCTGAATACAAAGCTTCGATGTCCTTTTGCGTTTCTTCTAGAATTTTTACTATATGTTTCCCGCCTTGTTGAGAGGCAAGATTTAAAGGAGTGCTGCTAGTATTATCTAGTGGAATAACATAAATTCCTTTTGCTTCTAATAGAACTGTTACTATTTGCTGATCGTCAGTTTTAGCGGCTTCATGTAAAGCAGTCCTTCCATTTTTATCTGCTTATATTAACATTGATCCCTTTTGCTTCTAATAGAGCTTCTATTATACTTGTATCGAGTGGTTGCGTTTTGTTGGCTTTGTCAACAGCAACATGTAAAAGAGCGCGTCCATTTTCAGACTGTGCATTAACATCTGCTTTGTTATCAATTAAAAGCGAGACCATATCTTTGTCTCCTTTGACAATAGCATGCCGTAAAGGAGTAAATCGGTTTCCATCTAATGCATTAACATCTGCTCCTTCGCTTATTAGACGCTTTACTTCATTAATATTATCTCCTTTAATAGCCTCAAATAAATCAGCATTTTGTGAAACTTGGCTTTCTTCTTCATCATCTTGCAATACTGGATTAACATCATCAGTTTTTTCTGCGTTTTGCAATAGAGTTTTTATTTCTTCTGCCTTAGCTAAATTTAAGGGAGTTTTTTCATTTTTATCTTTTATATTAACATCTGCCCCTTTATCCAATAGAGCTTGCACCACCTGCTGATAACCACTTTCAGCAGCAAAGTGTAAAGGAGTCTTTCCATCTTTATCTTGTGCATTAACATCGATCCCTTTTACTTTCAGTAGGGCATCTACTGCATCTTTACGGCCATGTGCAATAGCCCAATGTAAAGGAGTCTTTTTATCTTGACCTACTGCATTAACATCTGCCCCATTATCCAATAGATCTTTTACTATCTCTGCATCGCCATTCGTAGCAGCATAATGTAAAGGAGTGTTGTTATATTCATCTACTGCATTAACCTTAGCTCCTTCACTTATTAGACGCTTTACTTTATTAGTATTACCTTTTATAACAGCAGAAAACCAATCATTATTTATACTTTGTAAATCACTCATCCCATACCTCCTGTAAAACTATATTATTATGATAAAGTCATTAATAACCCATGAGCTCTGGATCACGCAAATAATGGTTATTCCCTGTGTTTTTCAGTACATTTGAGCTGGCTGTACATAAGAATTGCAATTGTAGAGCATGCTATTGTTAATAGTAAATTTGGTAAAATACCATAGCGAAAAAATTTTCCTACTATATATATTCCAATAGCCCCAAACATCATATTGCAGAATGAGAGGACTGCACTACCAAGCCCTATACCTTTGATCGTTTCTAAAGTAGAAGTTACGTTATTGCTTATTATTAATGCAAGTCCGATATTGGCTGGAATCCAAGCAGTTTGAAGAATGAATATATTCAACTTGTCCGCGAAATAAAAATATACCAATAAACTATCGGATATTATCGGTAACACCAAACCTATTATTAGCATTTTGCTAACCCCTACTTTTGGTACATACCTTCTATTAATTAAAGTTCCAATTATGTAAAATATGACTATGATCGATATGAGGTAGCCAAAATACTGTACTTCAATGCCCATCGATTCAAATATGAACGGGTAGTTAGCAATGTATGCCCAAAGCCACATGAAAGTTAATCCATGAATGGCTGAAAACCCAAGGAAACGATAATTTCTAAATATTGATATATATTGCTTGAAGATATTAGTAGTTATGTTAGTTATACTGGTTTCATTTTTATTTACAGTGAGTGTTTCTTGTAACTTAAAGTAGATAAAAATAAGTATAGCAATTGCTGCAAGTGATATAATAAAAAACAAAAATTTCCAATGATACCCATGTGAAATTATATAACTGCCCACCACTGGAGCTATTCCAGGTGAGAGTGCCACAACCATATTTAATTTTGAAATGACTCTCGAGTATTCACTACCCGAGTACATATCCCTTATTGCTGCATACCCAACAACACCTGCAACACCAGCCCCTGTTCCTTGTATGAAGCGAATTAGTATCAAGAGCGCAATGCTGTCGGCTATATAACACATGACACTTGCCAAAGTAAAAATTGTCATACCAATCAGCATCATTGGACGCCTACCATAATGGTCCGATAATGGACCATAAATTAATCCAGACACCGCAAATCCAACTAGATTCAAGCTAATTGTAAGCTGCACTACACTGCCTTCTACTTTAAAATAATTGGCAATGCTTGGTAGTGCAACTGAGTATAGGTCAGTTGCCATATCGACAATTGCTACAGACAATATCATAATAAGAGAGATGATATTTTGCGAAAGAGCTGTTTTCACTTAATGATTTATTGGTAAATATACTTAATTATAATGTATTTTTTTCATTAGTATAAGTACAATGTTACATAGTAAACGATGTCATTCGAGTAGCGGACACTGAAATCTTAAGCTAAAATCATGAAAAGCACGAATTTCAATATCTTACCTTTGATTATTCACTTTAAGCTTTAAATCTTCAACAGAAGATGCATTTGCCTCACTTACTACCTTTAGTGGTTCACCAAGATTATGCTCTATTTTTATATTACGCTCAGGATCGTACTCTATTCTTGTATCAAACTCAAAGCCCAATTTCTCACAAAGTTTTTTAAAATACTCAATAAGCTTATTTATAATATAAGTAAGCTTATCAAACGAACCGTCATCACCAGCTTTATAGTCCTCTAACTCTTTAGGAATGGTAAGAAGTACTTTACCATCTTCATATGTTACATTTTTATCTTCACATTTCAGTTTAAACTCCGCTGAACTGCAAAAACCTGGTGTTTCGATATATGTACAATCATCATAGTTAAGCATTTTTGTATATTTCATGCTAAAACTAAGCTTTATACAATTGGGTTCACGACAATCCATAATATACTCTCTTGTCATACAGTTGCCTTGCGTTAACAAATGAAAAGATCCAAGAGCTTGATTCATATCATCAGGAAGAAAATGAGTATATCCGCCCTGATAATAGTTATTTATTAACTCCTCAATAATAGAGTTATTGGGAATTGTTGCACCAACGTGTTTAAACATTTCTGTAAAAATTTGTCTGAGAAATGGACGATAATTCCCTTTTCCGTTTTCATCCCGTAGAATTAGATTTTTATGGTTTGAATACAGATTGTTAATAAATTCGTTAGTTATTTTTTGTCCGTTAATAGCAAGGTCGTGTGTTCTATTAAGATCCTTATATGTTCCCTCACCAGAAATTACTCCGTCCCAAGTGTTAGCTTTGAAATCAGCATATTTGAGCTTCTTCACTTCAGCTTTCAACGCATTGACCATTTCCTTTGACATGTTATACCTCTACCATTAATACCTGTATATTAATTCTAGCACTTACTTTATTAAATTTCAATTACTAAATGAATTTATCACTTTCACTTCCGTATTTTCCAGCGAGTCACCGTAAGCATACGCGTCAAGTTAAGGAAATAAAGGTATGAAAGAGATAGAATAATAAGGTATAAGTTCTCCCAGATATACTTTTAGTGAGAGAACCAATGAATAAAATAACTTGCTTATCAAAAAAGCTCAAAGAATTTTTTAATGAAAAAGCAGAGAAAATCTCAATTACAACAAGGTTTATAAAAAGAAAGAGAAAGCTAAAAGGTTCATCATTCGTAAAAGCCATGGTCTTGGGTAATATAGGAGTTGATAATTGTAGCGTAGAAACAATGTTTCAATTACTAAACGAGGACTCGATAGATATAACAAAACAAGTTTAGATTTACTGAAGAAGCAGTGGAATTTATGAAAAGGATGTATAATGAATCTGTGATTCTCTTTAAAAATATCTTGCAAGTTGGTTGCAAAATCTTACAGCAATTTAATAGTGTTAAATTATTGGACAGTAGCTATACCTAACAGTATGGAAGAGATGTATAAAGGTTATGGTACTAGCTACAGTGGCTATGAAAGCAATACTAAGTCTGGAATAAAGTTACAATTAGTTTTCGACTACATGAATCAGATAATAGACCAACTTAATTTAACGGAGGGGGTAAGATCAGACCAGGGATATAGGAAACATTTAAGTAATATATTAAGCAATGATTTGCTAATATCTGATCTCGGTTATTTTGTGCCAAGTTCTTTTAAACAAATCAATGAAATAGGAGCTTATTTCATAAGTCGTTGATACCGACATATATGATGTAGAAACAAATCAAAAAATGGAGTTATTAGAATGTTTAGAGGATAAGTTATTTTTAGAAAACGAGGTATTGTTAGGAAAAGAAGCAAAAATTAGAGTAAGAATTATATGTCAGAAACTAACTGAATATGGCCAGAAGAAGGAAAGCTAATAGATTAGCAAGATCGCAGGGATATACATCCTCTAAAAGAAATCAAAAATTGTTGAACTGGTCAATATTTATAACTAATGTTCCAGAAAATAAAATTAGTGCTGAGCAAGTATTAACGATTTACAGAGTAAGGTGGCAAATTGAGTTATTATTTAAATTGTATAAAAGCCATACCAGGCTTGATAAGCTAAAAGGAAAGCCATGCAGAGTATTATGTGAACTATATGCTAAATTGTGCGCAATTCTTATATTTCACGGCATAGTTGGTTGCACAGAAGTGAAAAAGAATACAGAACTTAGCTTAACAAAGGCATTTATTGAGCTAAAAAGGCGGGTTAGAGAGTTATTTTTAGTATTAACCAAAATTAATAGTTTAAAAGCATTTCTTAAAAAACTCACTATAACTTGGTCGCGATTTTCATTAAAAGACAAACGTAGAAGGGCTAGAGTATCCACTTTAACCTCTCTAAATTTGCTCACAATCTCTTAACTTGACGCGTATGGTAAATGAAACAAAGTGGAATAAAACATTAGGTTTAGACAAAGATGGTGCTAAAGAGGTTAACACTTATTTAGGCTCACCTATTGTTGAACAAGCTGCTAAAGGAAAAGTACCAGACTAGACAGCTAAGTATAAAAGAGGTAGATTAAGTCTGCCTCTTTGTTTTTTTTGATTTTCAGTGTTACGCGCATAACTGCATGGATGTTGCGATTCTCAAGGCAACGTATCTGTTTAGATGCATGGCTAATGCTGAAACAAAAATTCCAGTGTTCCCTTTCTTGTCATCCCAGTGCTTGACACTGGGATGGCTTTGTTGCATCGCTCTTCGGATAGTAGGTAACGCACAATAAATTTATGAAGCTATCTCAAATTTAGCCATACCAATATCAGTGAATTTATTAAGCAAATAGCATTTGATTAGCAGTTCTTTTTCTCGATTTATCTCAGATTTATTCCTAAAACTAAATCCGAATGTTTGTTTCAGTCGCGAGAAAAAACTTTCTATATAAGATCTTTTTCCATAACTCATCTCTTTTTTCCACTTCTTTATACCATCTTCATCATATGACTTTATGAGCTTGACTGCAGAATTTCTCTCAGCCATACTTTGGATGCTCTGCTGCGTTGTTTTTCGGAGGAATTTTCGTTTTTATACCATATTGATTACACAGCTTATAGAGCTTTTCTCTGTCATATGCCCTATCTGCATATAGTACTTTTATGACATACTGAAAATCGACTTCTTTTAGCAAATCACAAGCTCCATAGTGATCAGCCATTACTGTATTTTACAGCTATGGCTTTTTTGCTGTTTGTATTCAACATTACATGCAATTTTCTTGTCTGTTCATAGCTGCGATACTTTCTATCTTCGCTATTTTCTTTGCTATGACCAGGAGTGTTGTTGTATATACTAATTCCTGTACTATCTATAGCAATTTCGATATCTTCCATATTATAGCTCTTTCCATAAAAGTCCGGTGTGACAGGATAAGGGTAGATGATGATAAGGAGGTTGAATGCCAGCAGCATATAGTTATGATTTAAGAAAAAAAGCAATGGAAGCGCTAGACGAAGGAGAAAGCAGAGAAACAGTGGCAGCAAGATTTAAGATTGGACGAACTACTTTATGGGAGTGGCAGCAAAGAAGAAAAGAAACAGGAGACTTTCAATCAAAAAAACTTGGAAATGGGGGTTACAATCACAAAATTACCGACTGGGATACCTTTGCCAAATTTGCCAGAGAACACGGAGGAAAGACTCTATCGGAAATGGCTAAACTTTGGAACAACGTTAGTATCCAAACGATCTATCGAGCCCTTAAAAAAATTGGATTTACGCGCAAAAAAAGACATATGGATACAAGGAAAGAAACGAAGAAAAACGTGCTGAATTTTTGAAAATTATAGCGACAAAAGAACCTAAAAACTTAGTGTATATAGATGAGTCTGGCATTGATAACACCGAAGACTACCACTACGGATATTGCCAGAAAGGACAGCGGTTTTATGCCTTAAAATCTGGAAAGAAAACTCAACGAATCAGTATGGTTGCAGCCTTAAGTGGAAGAAAGATAGTTGTTCCGTTAACCTTTGAAGGCCACTGTAATATGGATGTTTTTAATGGATGGTTTGAGCAATTTTTGACACCGATCCTGGAACCATACGCGTCAAGTTAAGAGATTGTGAGCAAATTTAGAGAGGTTAAAGTGGATACTCTAGCCCTTCTACGTTTGTCTTTTAATGAAAATCGCGACCAAGTTATAGTGAGTTTTTTAAGAAATGCTTTTAAACTATTAATTTTGGTTAATACTAAAAATAACTCTCTAACCCGCCTTTTTAGCTCAATAAATGCCTTTGTTAAGCTAAGTTCTGTATTCTTTTTCACTTCTGTGCAACCAACTATGCCGTGAAATATAAGAATTGCGCACAATTTAGCATATAGTTCACATAATACTCTGCATGGCTTTCCTTTTAGCTTATCAAGCCTGGTATGGCTTTTATACAATTTAAATAATAACTCAATTTGCCACCTTACTCTGTAAATCGTTAATACTTGCTCAGCACTAATTTTATTTTCTGGAACATTAGTTATAAATATTGACCAGTTCAACAATTTTTGATTTCTTTTAGAGGATGTATATCCCTGCGATCTTGCTAATCTATTAGCTTTCCTTCTTCTGGCCATATTCAGTTAGTTTCTGACATATAATTCTTACTCTAATTTTTGCTTCTTTTCCTAACAATACCTCGTTTTCTAAAAATAACTTATCCTCTAAACATTCTAATAACTCCATTTTTTGATTTGTTTCTACATCATATATGTTGGTATCAACGACTTATGAAATAAGCTCCTATTTCATTGATTTGTTTAAAAGAACTTGGCACAAAATAACCGAGATCAGATATTAGCAAATCATTGCTTAATATATTACTTAAATGTTTCCTATATCCCTGGTCTGATCTTACCCCCTCCGTTAAATTAAGTTGGTCTATTATCTGATTCATGTAGTCGAAAACTAATTGTAACTTTATTCCAGACTTAGTATTGCTTTCATAGCCACTGTAGCTAGTACCATAACCTTTATACATCTCTTCCATACTGTTAGGTATAGCTACTGTCCAATAATTTAACACTATTAAATTGCTGTAAGATTTTGCAACCAACTTGCAAGATATTTTTAAAGAGAATCACAGATTCATTATACATCCTTTTCATAAATTCCACTGCTTCTTCAGTAAATCTAAACTTGTTTTGTTATATCTATCGAGTCCTCGTTTAGTAATTGAAACATTGTTTCTACGCTACAATTATCAACTCCTATATTACCCAAGACCATGGCTTTTACGAATGATGAACCTTTTAGCTTTCTCTTTCTTTTTATAAACCTTGTTGTAATTGAGATTTTCTCTGCTTTTTCATTAAAAAATTCTTTGAGCTTTTTTGATAAGCAAGTTATTTTATTCATTGGTTCTCTCACTAAAAGTATATCTGGGAGAACTTATACCTTATTATTCTATCTCTTTCATACCTTTATTTCCTTAACTTGACGCGTATGGATGCGTAGACTCAGATGGCAAAACATCTGGTTTAATAAGTTTTAGAATCCTTTCAGTTTCTTTCTGGAGGAATTCCTCTCCTTTTAAACAATATGACCGAAGACTTTCAGGTCGCACCATTTCAATCACATACCTAGCCCCACTAGAGTCCCTGCAAAGAACATCAACTATACTTTGCTTATCAGAGGCAATTTCAGGATCCATTATAGTACTGAGGAATTCCACTTCTTGTATAGTATTTATCTCGGTAAACCCTAAAATATCATTCAAAAAATGTATGAGAATATTCTTATTTTTTTCAGTGCCAAATATTTTTTTGAAGGTCAAATCCAGCTTAGGGTCGAGAAACTTAGATAAAGCCATAGCCAAAGTGCTTAAAAATATTAATAATTATACACTATTATTAACAATTATTCAACCATATTTTTGAAGATAGCTATGCCGCCGCGAACCGTCATACCGCCGCGGTATCTCGGCATAGATTCCGCTAATTAGTAGCGGAATGACGATTGTGTATCGTGTTTTGCTAAAAATCACAGAATGCAGTCTGGTTACCTTATTAGAAGTTTAGCTTTAACTTTAAATGGACTACTCAACCGTGACAGACTTAGCTAAATTTCTTGGACAATCTGCATCTAACCCTTTTTTTGCTGCAGTAAAGTAAGCAAGGAATTGCATAGCAACACTGTAGATGATTGGAGAGATAAAATTATCAGTGTCTGGAAGTTGCACCACATCTGCGCAAACTCCCCTTAGGAATGGCGCTCCTTGTTTATCACTGAAGGCAATTACTTTGCCTTTTCTTGCAATAATCTCTTGTATATTAGATAGCGTTTTAAAGAATAAACTATCATAAGGGATAATTGCTATAACAAGCACAGTGGAGTCTATTAAAGCAATAGAACCGTGCTTCATTTCTCCCGCTGCAATACCAATTGTATTGATGTATGAAAGCTCTTTTATCTTCAATGCACCTTCCATTGCAACTCCGTATGAACTTCCTCTGCCGATTAAAATAACGTTATTGTGTTCTAATATACTGCCCGATATATGTTGTATTTTCATCACATTCAAAACGTGCTCAACATACTCGGGAATAGAATTGATAGCACTGCTTAGCTGTTTTATTCTCTCTCCACTTAGTATACCTTTTATTTTTCCAAGCTCCACAGCAAAGCATGCTAAAGTTGCAAGTTGCGCAGAAAAGGTTTTTGTTGAAGCAACACCAATTTCTTGCCCAGCAAGAGTATGTAACACAGTATCTGAGATCTTTTCAATGCTGCTGCTAAATGTATTAGTTATACTTATGATTGTTTGCTTCTGTGATTTCGCATAACGCAGCGCTTCTATGGTATCTGCAGTTTCGCCAGATTGAGAGATAAATAACCCAATGCTGCCTTCTTCCAGCTTGACGTTGCTATACCTAAATTCTGATGAGATTTCTAGATATACTCGAACTTGAGCAATACTTTCCAGCCAATACTTTGCTATTAGTCCAGCAAAATAAGATGACCCGCATCCAACTATAGTAATGTGATTCAGTTCAGAGAATAATTTTTTGTTGACCTCCTTATATTGCTTGTAAAATTGGTTTATTGTTTTGTTTAATGCACAAGGTTGCTCAAAAATCTCTTTTAACATGAAGCTAGGGTAACCATTTTTGCTAATTAGAAAATCACTTGGACTACTATTTTCTATACTGCGTTTAACTTGTGTACCATTGTTGTATATACTAACTCCACTAGATTTTATCACTGCAATGTCATCATCTTCCAAATGCGATATCTTTTCCACAAATGCACTTAAAGCATTAGAGTCAGATGCAGCAAACACTGTGTTACAGTTATAGCCTATTGCTAAAGGCAAATTTCTCTTCGCAACAAATAAGGCGTCTGGATATTCTGCAAATAATAAGACCAAGGCAAATGAGCCATGTAAGTTGTTTAAACACTTAAATAGAGAATCAATTGGCGACAATCCTTCATCAAGATATAAGGTTAGCATGTTTGGTATGATCTCTGTGTCAGTGTCAGTATGGAATGACATGCCCCTTTCTTCTAGACCCTTTTTTAGCAGATTGTAATTCTCAATTATGCCGTTATGAGCAACAACAACATTATTTGTACGAATGGGGTGAGCATTTTTAAGGCCTGGGACTCCATGTGTAGCCCAGCGAGTATGTGCTATACCAACTGTACTGTGAGACATCTTGCTGTCATCAACAACTTCACATAACCTTTCGACTTTACCTTCTGATTTTTTGACTTCTATCTCGCCTTCATTATTTATGATTGCTATACCTGAAGAGTCATATCCCCTATATTCCAATTTTTGCAACCCAGTTAGTAAAGTTGGTATTACTGAATCACCGCTACTTACTACACCAAATATTCCGCACACAAATGGATCACCAAACAAACTTTTTTCTAAACATGTTAAGCATTTTTGCCTTTATTACTGGTTGATTTATATTCTTTTTATCATTCTTTCGATTTTACCTTTTTAATTGGTTTAGCTGCTACTTTTTGAGTTTCTTTGCTTAAAACCTCAGATATAGCGGACTTTAGGACTTTTATCCCGACTTTTGGTGCTATTTCTATTATAAATTGTGCATTTGCCTCATCAACTTTATTAACTTCACCTATTATTCCACCAGAAGTAATGACTGTATCACCACGTTTTATTTGATCTATCATCTTTCTATGCTCTTTTAGTTTTTTTTGTTGCGGGCGAATAATGAGAAAATAAAATACCACAAATATTAAAATCAATGGAGTAAAACTAGCAAAAGATGCGCCGATACTTGATGTATTGCTAGGTGCATCTGCTGCAAAAACTTCAGAAATGAGCATATTTAATCCTAATTGTTAATGATAAAAACAAACCTATTTAAGTATTAATTACAATACCATGCCATGTCAAGTTTGGTGAAGGCGTTTCTCAATACCGGCAATAATACTGCGAATTCTAAGTTATGCTAAAACTAATATGGCGGGAGTGATGAGACTCGAACTCACGACCTCATGCGTGACAGGCATGCGCTCTAACCAACTGAGCTACACCCCCTAATTTCTTTTTAGCGTTTTCGGGCTTCAACTTTAAAGCTAATAAACATGTTGCCCTTTGTCAATATTTTTTGTTTGCGCTTTGCTGTCTTTTCTATTACTATGTAAATAATTTAATTTCACACATGGCTTGTACAAGTAGTCCCATTAGGGTTATGCCATGGAAGATAAACTATTTGGAGGAATGATATATGACAAATTTGCCTAAAGTCACTGTGCGTGATTTAGCTGAATCTGGTGTACATTTTGGTCACAAAATTAGTCGCTGGAACGCAAAAATGGCTCCATACATATATGGAGTGCATCAAGAAAATCGTATACATATAATTGATTTGCGAAAAACACTACCATTGCTACAGGTGGCCATGAAGGCTTTATATGACGTTGCATTTCAAGGTGGTCGCATTCTATTTGTTGGTACAAAGTTTCAAGCTTTTGATATTATTGCAAGTGAAGCGATTCGTTGTGGTCAATATTATGTGAATCATCGTTGGCTTGGTGGTATGCTTACTAATTGGGGCACTGTTTCTTCTTCGATAAAAACCTTGATGCAATATGAGAAAATATTAAATGACGAGGATAGCATTTTAACAAAGAAAGAATTGGGAAACATTGAAAAGAAAAAGCAAAAGCTTGATAAGGCGCTTGGCGGTATTAGAGAAATGGGAGCAATTCCTGATATCTTATTCATCATTGATACTAATAAAGAGCATATAGCGGTTAAGGAGGCTAAGAAGTTAGGAATTCCAATAGTTGCAATACTTGATACTAATTCTGATCCAGATGGTATTACTTATCTAATACCTGGAAATGATGACTCAAGAAAATCAATAGAGCTCTATTGTAAATTAGCTACCGACTCTATATTAGCTGGAATAGAGTCTAGTCTAGCAAAATCTGGAGTTAAGGTTGATGATATAAGGGGTGATGAGTTTATTCAAGAAAAAGAAGATGGTATTGTGCAAACTAAAAGGAGACGTAGTAAAGTTTACAAAGAAGAAGAAAGGGAGGTAGTAACAAATGAAGATGAATCCAGATGATATAAGAGAATTACGTGATAGAACAGGGCTTGGCTTAAGTGACTGTAAAAAAGCATTAGAAGAATGTAATGGTGACATTAAGAAAGCCGTTGATAAGTTACGTACAATAGGTCTTGCTAAAGCTGACAAAAAATCTGATAGAGTAGCTTCAGATGGGCTCGTTGCTATGTGTTTGACTGAGAATTGTGGTGTATTGATTGAACTCAATTGCGAAACCGATTTTGTCGCAAGGAATGAGAAATTTATAGAGTTAGTTTTAAATTTAGCATCAATTGCTCATCAAGAACGCTGTACTAGCGTTGATGAGTTAAAAAATGCCAAGTATGAAAGCATTGGCACAGTGCAGGAAGCTATTATGAATGGTACGTCAGTTCTTGGTGAGAAGCTAGAGTTAAGCAAGCTTTGTTACTTAGAAGCTAAGGATGGAGTTATTGCTGGCTACGTACATGGTGATGCGCATGGCTTAGGTAAGATTGGTGCTTTAATTGCATTGCAATCATCTGGTGATAAGGCGAAGCTACAAGAGATTGGGAAACAAATAGCTATGCATGTAGTTGCTATGAAGCCTGAAGCCTTGTCTATAGATGATTTAGATCAAATGAAGTTGAACAACGAACGTTCTATAATTGAAGAGCAAGTGAGGAGCTTAAATAAACCTGAAGAAGTAGCAAAAAAAATAGTAGATGGACGAATGGCTAAGTACTATGAAGAAGTTGTTTTACTGGAGCAAAAATTTATAAAGGATGATAAGATGAAGATTTCTGATTTTATAAAATCAAGCGAGTTGAGTGCTGTTAAACTCTCTAATTACAAGTTACTTGTTTTGGGTGATGCAGATTAAATAGCAAAAAATGTTTATTTCAACAAATGAAAAAAGCGAAATAAAATATTCCAGGGTGTTATTTAAAATCTCTGGTGAGGCTTTGATGGGATCAAAGCAATTTGGTCACGATATGGAGACTATAGGTGAGTTATCTAAAGGCATAGTTGAAGTTTGTAATCTTGGAGTTCAGGTATGTATTGTTGTTGGTGGTGGTAATATCTTTCGTGGCACATCTGCGTCTTTAAGTGGTTGTGAAAGAGCAAGCAGTGATTATATTGGAATGCTTGCAACTATAATCAATGCTTTAATTTTACAAAACTTTTTAGAAAAAAAATTAGTAGCTTCTAGGGTATTATCTGCAATACCCATGGCCACTGTATGCGAACCTTACATCAGAAGGAAAGCTGTTCGTCATTTAGAAAAAGGTAGAGTGGTAATTTTTGCAGCAGGCACAGGCAACCCATTTTTTACTACAGATACAGCTGCAGCCTTACGTGCTGTTGAAATGAATTGTGATGTTATTCTAAAGGGTACGCAAGTAAATGGTGTATACTCCGCTGATCCGAAAAAAAATGAGGATGCTGTAATGTATGATAGGCTTTCTTACACGGATTTATTGACTCGTGATTTAAAAGTTATGGATGCATCAGCAATTTCACTTGCTCGTGAGAATTCTATTCCAATTATAGTTTTTTCTTTGAAGGGAGAAAAAATAGTCAATATTATTAAGGGTCAAGGTACTTATACTATAGTTTCAGATTGTAAACATTAGGTAATTTATGTTAAATGAAATAAAAGCTAAAACAAAAGAAAGAATGCTAAAAACTATTCAGTCCTTTCATGATGATGTTAAAGGCGTACGCACTGGTAGAGCTAGCGCATCGTTGCTTGATGGTATAGTTGTAAATATCTATGGTGGACATCAAAAGTTAAATCAGGTTGCAGGTGTTTCGGTTATAGATAACAAAACCCTATCAATTAAAGTTTGGGACATTAGTGTTGTAGGTGAAGTGAAAAACGCTATATTAAATGCTAACCTGAATTTAAATCCTGTTGTCGAGGGTAGCACCATACGTATAGCTCTTCCGGACTTGACACAAGAAACCCGTGAAAAATTAGTGAAATTATTGCATCAGTTTGCTGAAAATGCACGGATTGCCATTAGAAATATACGTAGAGATATTATGGAAGAAACAGAAAAAATGAAGGAAAATAAAGAAATCTCAGAAGATGATTTTCATGGTGCTAAAAAGGAAATACAAAATATTACTGATAATAATATAAAAAAAATTGATGGTGAATTGTCCATCAAAGAAAAGGATATACTGAATCACTAAATGATATGGAGAAAGCTTACATAGCAAATGATGTCATTCCAGTGCTTGACACTGGAATCCAGTCTTTACTATACAACTATCTGATGCACTTGTTTGAAATCAAATTTCCTGGATCCCAGTGTCGGAGCACTGGGATGACACCAATTTTGCATTCAAGTATCAACTATTGGTGTCACTACAGTAACTCTCTTCCTGTCATGCAAGTAGCTGACACCTTCCAGGTGTCCATTGAAATCCAAAAAATTTCACTCAAGTCAAAATTAGGTTAAATTTAAATGTTGAATCAAGAATCTTTACCGAAACATTTAGCAATTATTATGGATGGTAATGGTAGATGGGCAAACAATCAAGGAAGAGTAAAAATTGATGGTTATAAAAAGGGCAGTGAAGTTGCATACGATATTGCCAAGTATTGTACGGACCTAACCATACCCTACTTAACTTTGTATGCATTCTCTATGGAGAATTGGCTTAGACCCAAAAACGAAACTGACTGTCTATTTGATTTATTTTACTCCGTTTTAACTAATGAAGATAAAGTCAATTTCATTTGCAACTGTAACATTAAGTTGAATTTTATTGGCAATTTAAGTCTGTTATCCAGTAAAATATTGGATCAAATTAAAAAAGCAGAAGAAATGACACATAAGAACGATGGTTTATTACTCACTGTGGCAGTCAGTTACGGAGCAAAGCAAGAAATTACACAAGCTATAAGCAATATTATAAAAGAAAATATTGCTTATGTATCAGAAGAGGAATTTGAAAAATTTCTGTATACTAAAGATTTGCCAAAATTGGATTTATTAATTCGCACTGGCGGCGAAAAAAGGTTAAGCAACTTTTTATTATGGCAAGTAGCTTATGCTGAATTGTATTTTTGTGATACTTTATGGCCTGATTTTTCTTGTCAAGATTTGAGTAAAGCATTAGAAGATTATATAAAAAGAGAGAAAAAATATGGTAGATAATAATTTTATAATTAGAGTGTTGTCCTCAATAGTAATATTATTCATATTTTCCTTTGCTACATATTTTAGTGATTTATCGTTTTACCTATTGATTTTTTCAATAGCAGTTTTATCTTCTTTTGAATGGTATAATCTAACCCAAGGAAATAAAATTTTATACGTTTTTGCATTATTATTGATTGCACTACCAAGCGCCTCATTAATATATTTATATAATCTACCACAGGGAAAATACGCATTAGTATGGTTCGTCTTAACCATTTGGGGAATTGACGTTACTGCCTACCTATTTGGCAAGAATTTTGGTGGAGCTAAAATTTGCCCAATTCTTAGCCCTGGAAAAACTTGGACAGGACTTCTTGGTGCGATTTTAGCTGGAGTAGTGTGCACAATTTTTGGATCAATATTTTTTGGTCTATTTTCAATTTTTTATTCTCCAATCATTGGCCTTGCAATTGCTATTCTAGCGCAACTTGGCGATTTCACTGAGTCGCTTGTTAAAAGGGCTTACGGTGTTAAAGATAGTGGAAATATGATACCTGGCCATGGGGGAGTGCTCGACCGTATGGACAGTTTCATTTTTACTGCCCCTCTTATTGCTATTTACATAAGCTAAGTCTGCAGAAGTGCCATTAGAGCTCATCCCTAGTCAGCTCCCCAACCGCTTCTACAGTGCAGTCATGGACAAACGTCTTTTCACAATAAGGGCAGGCTATTTCCTCTTCTTCTCCCATATCTAAATATATTAATGGATGGCCGGAACCCTCATCATTCTCATCACCATGACAACAAACTTTTCTATTATTAACCCTCACTTTTGACATGCTGCTCCTTTAGCTTATAACATTTTATATATTGAATATACCCATTCAGAAATAAAAAACAACAAGCACTATTCTCCATTTTTTATCCTATTCAGGTTAATCAATTCGTTTTGAACACCTTTTGATACAAATTTGCTAACATCTTCTCCTAATCTTGCTATTTCCTTTACAAAGCTTGATGAGATAAATTGAGTATCTTCAGAAGCGGGAAGAAATATGGTTTCGATTTCAGGAAGAAGTTTATAATTTACCCAACTCATTTGAAACTCGTAATCAAAATCCGACACTGCTCTTAATCCTCTAATAATAACAGAAGCATTCTGCTCTTTGGCAAACTTCACTAGCAACCCATTAAAAGATATAACATCTGCATCAATTCCTAGTCCTTTGATTTCATTTTCAGCCATGCTTGTGCGTAGCTTTGTGTCAAAGGCAGTATGCTTATTAACGTTTTCTGCAACTCCTATTATTAATTTATCGACTAGTTTACACGCTCTTTTGATTATGTCAATATGCCCAAAAGTTATAGGGTCAAATGTGCCAGGGTAGATTCCTATTTTGTCATTAATGTTCATCCTTTATTTTTATAAACTACTTTAAAAACTTTTGATAGACATAATAACATTTTTTATCTAAAAATAAAAGTATACAGTTGGCCTGATAGCTCAGTTGGTAGAGCAAAGGACTGAAAATCCTTGTGTCGCTGGTTCGATTCCTGCTCAGGCCACCTTCTCTTTCTTACCAAATTTACCTTTTTGTTGTAAAACGTTCTATAATATGTTATGATATTGATATAAGTGTTGAGAGGGTAAACTATATGTATAGATATTATAGCAGAATATTTAATATCTTATTAATTATAGTTCTATTATTAAGCAATATTACTTATGCTGGCGTTAGTGAAAAACCGGCATCTCAACATGTAACCAGAAAAGAAGAACCAGCGTCAACTGTCTTGACGGCAGAAAATACAGTAAATAATGACGTAGTTGTTGGTTTGTTGAAAACGGAAGAAGCACATGAACTTGGGCTATCTCAAAATATCTATGAGATGTTTAATAACTTTGTGGTTAAGACTGTACTGATTGATTATAATAAGATAATTAGCCTTAAAAAAATTCAGACAGAGTCACTTAATCTCGCAAAACAAGATAAAACATTGGCAAAAAAGCTAACATTAGACCGAATAAAAGTTGAAGTTGCACAATTCATTAAAGAGCACAAAATAAATAGGATATTTATTCCGGATAATTTACATTCAGCACCCACTCCTTATCGCCAGCTTGTTACTGAAGCAATTGTAAAAATAGTTGATGATAACCCTGCAATTCATTTACTTGGCATATGTGAAGGCATAATGAATGCAAAGGGAATTGAAGTAGTGAGTGTTGTGAGTGATGAAGAGAAGCAAAGATCTCATTTAAAATCAGCACCTAATCCACAGAAAGAGGATGTACCTCTCCAGCAGATAAAGATCGTTCCAAATAGTCGTTTAGCAGAAGTAGTAGCCAAATTCCTAATACCTAATGAAAATGGCTGGTTTTCAACATATTTTCCAGATGCTCATTCAGGAGCAGTAGGTAATACACCAGAAAATAGAAGAAAATTGGAGTCACTTGGATATAAAGTTGCAGCATTTTCCAGTGAGGGGGTAATAGAGGCTATTGAAGATAAGCATGGTAATGTTCACTTTCAAAGTCATCCAGAAGCCCTTGTTGTGAAGTCAGATAAAAACCTCTATTTATCAAATCACAAGGAACGTCAAGTGTCTACACTAGTTGCTATAGCGATTATGAATGATTTTCTTTATCGTGCTTAATGGCTATAGCTTTAGGCTTACCGACGATTTGATAAACGATAGATTTGTCATGTATCCGTTCAGGCAATGGCATCAACTTAAGGAAAAATATCAGCGATAGTGTATAAAATTTCTCTCTAAATTTTTTATCATTAAATTATCCAAAGAGTGCAAGAAACAGCACTTTTGTTTCTATTTTATTGCAACAAAAAAGTTTAAAATGTGTCTTTTTTAGGTGAAACATGCAAAAAGGAAAAAACCTTATTCTACAAATTAAAAATATAATATACTCGAAAACTTTTCAGAAAATCCATTGTGTTGAGTTTTACACGAACAAGCTTTTTCGACAGTATTTTCTATGATTTTAAAGTTAGTTAAAAAAAGTTTGGGAATAGAATGTGAACTTATGGAGCCATTGACATGTACCCTCAAAGCAAGCTTTTTCTAAAGCAAGATATAAGATTTGCCATACAGGCTTTCAAGAATTTAAGCATCCAAACAGCCTATCAGGATGAACCTGAGTTGGAGAGGCTATAGACTTATTGCAGCAGATGGTTCTGGTATGAGATTACCCAGCTCTGGAGAAATTGTATCCGAGTTTGAACCAAATGGAAACTGACCTTACCCAGAAAAAGTGGAGAGAAAGTGTGGAATGTTTTTTACAAAAAGAATGATGCATCAAATTGTGCAGGAATGCAATAGTTAATAGTGACGTTGTTTGTTATAAAAAATTTCTATGTATTCAAATATTGCAGTTCTAGTGTGTTGAGCAGAGTGTTGTGAAGTATCAATAAGTATTTCTCTTTTCAATGAGCTAAAGAAGCTTTCTGCAACAGAATTGTCGTAACAACAGCCTTTATTACTCATCTATATTCTTTACAGCTAAGAGATATTGATACCCTTGCGCAGTATATTGTGAACCTTGGTCACTGTGCAGCAGTAGATTTTTAACAGGTTTACGCCTATTAATGGCCATTAATAAAGAGTTCATAACCAATTGTTTATTTATTGCACTACTCATTAACTACCATACGTGAGAATTATTGCTGCCAAATATAGCCATCCCTCCTTGGTTTTGATGTAAGTAATCCCATACTTTATTTGGTTGATCAACAATAAAGTTTTGGTCTAATATATTGGGAGCTACAGCTCTATTATCTGTTTGTTGTTTTTTAATTTTAAACTTTCTTCTCAGTATAGCCCTGATGTCATTTTTCTGCATAATACTTTGCACCGTTTTCAAATTGCAACTTTTACCCAAAGCCTTCAATTCAGCATGAATTTTAGGAGCTCCATATCTACATTTAGAAACTTGATATATTTTTTGAATAGCTTCGAGTAGCTCTTTATTTGCTGATTCTCTACTGCTTATTTTTCTTGTAGTCCACTTATAGTAGCCACTAGCAGAAAATCCTACATAATTCCTGTACTTTATAGCAGTTACTATATAAAAAATATTTTACTCTTTTTGACTGGCCAGGGCTTTTTTTTAAATGTCTCTTTCCCTTGTTACTCTTGCTTTGTAAATCAAACCTCTCTTTGTCATAAGGTGCTACATCTGGAAATGCATTTGCCGCTGACTTTTTTTCGTTATATTTCTTCATCCATTTTCCTAATACACTATCCCTTATTCCTAGATCTCTTGCTACTTTTGCAACTGGTTGACCTACCTTTCTTTGTTCATTTGCCAGTTTAACAGCTTCCAATTTGAATTCTGCTGTATATTCTCTTACCATTTCTAATCCTCCAAAATTTTATTTTACCCAAAAAAACTCCTTTCTTTCTCTCCACTTTTTCTGGGTAAGGTCAAACAATGACTATGCAAAAAACCTAATAACATGTATAATCTATAAATAATTTCTGAGGTAGATTGTGAAACTAGGTGTTAATATCGATCACGTTGCAACCCTCCGCAACGCACGCGGAACTTCTTATCCAGATCCATTGAAAGCAGCAGAAATAGCCATTGACGCTGGAGCAGACTTTATTACTGTACACTTACGAGAAGATAGAAGGCATATTAGAGATGAAGACGTATTTAACCTAAAAAAAAGCATTAGCACTGAGTTAAATCTTGAAATTGCAGCCACGGAAGAAATGCTTGAAATAGCAAAAAAGGTAAAACCCTATTCGATTAGTATAGTACCAGAAAAAAGAGAAGAATTAACAACCGAAGGTGGCCTGGATATCGTGAATATGCACAGTAAACTTTCTAGTATAATAGAGGAAATGCATAGCTCTAGCATAAAAGTCTCACTGTTTATCGATCCAAATATTGATCAACTAAAATATCTTGAAAAGCTAGGGACAAAACCTGACATAATAGAAATTCACACAGGGGATTACTGTGATAATCCATCAGAAAAAAAGTTACAGTTAATTACTAATGCTGCAGAGTACGTCAATAAATTAGGAATAGAATGCCACGCAGGACATGGCATAACTTATAAACACACTAAGAAGATGACAAGAATACCTCATATCTCAGCTCTTAACATAGGCCACTATTTAATTAGCGAAGCTGTATTTTACGGCTTACACAGCGTAGTAAAAACAATGAAAATGACAATGTCTAACTAACTGCTGCTTTTTCCTTCTCATTTAAAATACTTAAAAGAGTTTGGCTTGCTTTAAATTTTACCCTTGTCTTTTTAGGAACAGTCATGATCTCACCACTTTGGGGGTTACGACATTGTTTTTCCTGACTGATAGCAGTAGAAAATGTTCCTATTCTATGCAAACGTATTTCACCTTTCCCATGCAGCTCATTCTTTATTATTTTAATAAACGCATCATGAATCTTGCTCAAATCAGATTTTGTTATATCTATATTCTGACTAGAACAATCTTCCTTTAATTGTTTTATTATATCTTCTTTACTCATAAATTACCTTAATATTGAAAAAATCACATAAATAGCATATTATGCTGGCACCGATAGTCAACTAAATTCATCACAAAAATAGAGGATATCATACATTTTTGCAAATATTTGTATAATACTTACAAAAAAATACCCCTATAAAATAACTATCTCTTAGAAAATTGACACTTTTTCCGAGCTTTATGTTGACCATATTTCTTACGTTCAACAACACGTGAATCTCTAGTTAAGAACTCACCATTACGTAGTATAGAATGCAAATCTTGGCTTACACTACTTAAAGCTCTGCTTATTCCATGAGCTAGAGCACCTGCTTGACCAGATAGCCCTCCACCTTTTACAGTTGCAAATACATCGTATTTATCCAATGTGGAAGTTGCAACAAATGGCATTTTTACTATTTGGCACACTGACTCTCTTTTAAAATAAGAAATTAGATCGCCTTTTTTGTTAACACTAAATTTTCCACTCCCCGGCTTTATCCACACTCTTGCTACAGATTCTTTTCTTCGGCCTGTAGCATATAAACGACCAAGCGAATCAACTGCTGATTTAATTGTCTTTTCCGACCAATCATTGTTATTTATTGTAGAACTCTTCATTTTTACTCCATTACTTTTTATTTTTACGATTCAAAGAGGCAAAATCTATCTTTTCAGGTTGCTGTCCTTGATGCTTATGCTCTGAACCAGAATAAACATACAAATTTTCAAAGCGTCTACGTGCCATAGGCCCATCATCAAGCATCCTTTTCACTGCCATTTCTATTACACGCTCAGGAAATTTACCATTTAAAATATTATCTGGAGTAGTTTTCTTCAAACCACCAGAATAACCTGTATGCTTATAGTAAATTTTATCTTTAAGCTTCTTTCCGGTGAAATGCACCTTTTCTGCGTTGATAATAATTACATTATCGCCACAATCCATATGAGGTGTATACTCAGGTTTATGCTTTCCACGTAATAGTGTCGCTACAAATGCTGCAAGCCTCCCTACCACTAATCCTTCTGCATCTATGACAAACCACTTTTTATTGATTTGTTTCTCCTTTAAGAAAAAAGTCTTCATTATTTGATCCAACAGTAGTAAGCTATGATATACTTAATTTCTCAATAGTGTCAACAATATTAGTTATTGATTATTAAAGTAATTTATGTTAGTAATTGAGCTGCGCAGCCAATATGCATAGGAATTAGAATGTTTCGATTGATTATCACACTTGCGATCATTTTTAATACTATAAGTTGCTATGCAACCGATGTGGGAGAAGTGATAAGCAAAGCCATCAAAAATAGCTCAAAAATAAAGTCTCAATTTTACCAATATAAAAGCGCAGAAAAACACTGTAAATCTTCTGGGTTAGCTGGATTTTTACCTGACGTTAATTTGCAATACAATTTCGATAGTAACTTTAATCTTGATACATCTGAAAAAAAACTTACATTGCGCCAGAAATTAATCGATGGTGGTGGTACCTTTGCCACATTCAGTCGATCAAGCCATCTTCTCAAAGCAGAAAAGATGCGATTTCAGCAATTAAAACAAGAGCTTGCACTTAATGCTGTGAAAGCATATGTTAATGTTTTACAAAAGACAGAAATATTAAAGCTCAGAGAACATAAAGAACGCGTTTCTTTGGAACATTTGTCAGCTATGAAAAAACGCTTTTCCCTTGGAGAGGTAACCAATGCTGAAGTTTTGTTAGCAAAAGCAAAATTTTCGTCTTCTATATCCGAAAGAGTTGATGCTGAAGGTAAATTAAAGTTGGTAAATATTGCTTATTATCATTTGATTGGCGAAGATGCTGATGACCTTTCTGAAGCTAATGATAAACTACCTTCTGTTCCGGAGCTAAATGAATGTTTACAGTTAGCAAAAACCAATAATTTATCTCTAAAAGCAGCAGTTTATCAAAAAAGAGCAGCCGGAATGGAAGTGATTGCTGAAAGCTCCAAGTGGCTTCCTTCTTTAAATCTAAGTGCAAGCAAAAATTTTGGGGAGGATGGTATGAAGGTAGACAAACTATTAGAAAATGTTCATGTAGTTTTTACTCTTGATGTTCCAATCTTTAAGAGAGGAGTTAATGCTTTTGGTGTCAGTAAAGCTAAAATGGATGCAAAAAAATCTACCTACGATTATTATGAAACGGTAAAAAATATAGAACAAGCAGTTGTAAATGCTTGGAATGATGTGTTGACAGCAAAGGCCATTATCAAAGCAAGTCAAGAAGCGGAAAAAGCAGCAGCTTTAGCATTGGAAGGAGTTGAGCAAGAAGTAAACTTAAATTTAAAGAGTACATCTGACCTTTTGGACACTGAAGATGCATTATTTAAAGCACGTTCAGACTTAGTTGAAGCAAAAAGCAATTATGTGATTAGTGTTTACAACTTGCTTTTTATGATAAATAGTATAGATCTCTAAATTTAATGGTATTAGCACTATGCATGATGAACAAGGTAATCAATCTGTAAAAGATATCCTAGAAGATATAAAAAAAGCTATATCGGGTAAAAACGCGAGTAACGATAAAGCAGAAATAAAGGATGAAAATGATGATGTGCTATACCTTGAGGAAGAGTATCCAGAAGAAATAGAAGAAGATGGCAAAAAAGAAAATAATGAAAAAGAGGACATTGATAATGATGACCAAAGTGAGGAAATGGCTTGCAACAATAACCAATTTAATGGCCATAGCTACAATTCAGAAGAAAAAAAAGATATTTATTTGTACGATAATATCCAAATGAGTAATAACAAAGCGAGTAATAGCGGCTTACAAGCGCAAAATAACGATCATCTAATTTTAAAAGAGAATATGGAAGAGATCAAAGCGTTGCTTGGAAAAATGCAAAACGAATTACAGCATAAACAACAAAAAAAAGCGAACCTTACTGTTGAAGAATTAGTTATATCTCTTTTAAAACCTCAGCTCTCAGAATGGCTGAATAAATATCTACATGCACTGGTAAAAGAAGTAGTTGAAAAAGAGCTTAAAGATATAATCAATAATAAGTAGGGTATTAGCAATAAAAACTAGAGTAAAGACGGCTAGAGGCAGAAAACTATCTTCAACAAGGTGGCTACATCGTCATTTGAATGATCAGTATGTGCAAAAAACTAGCAAGGATGGTTATAGGTCACGCTCAGCATATAAGCTGGTAGAAATGGATAACAAATTTAAATTATTCCAAGAAGGGCAAAAAATTATTGATCTTGGTGCTTCTCCTGGTGGATGGTCACAAGTTGCATCTCAGAAAGGTGCAAATGTGGTTGCTCTTGACATAAAACCAATGAACGCAATTAATGGAGTAGAGTTTATACAATGTGATATTATCAATGAGTTTGAAATTTTGAGAGAAAAATTCAAGGATCAAAAATTTGATGTAATTTTATCTGACATGGCGCCCGAATCTTGTGGTTTAAAATCGTTGGATCATATCAGAATTATGCTTTTATGTGAGGCAGCGCTCAATTTTGCAAAGCATTTCTTGAGCCATGGTGGCACGTTTGTAGTAAAAATTTTCCAAGGAGAATCTGATAAAGATTTTTGTAACGAGCTAAAAAAAATGTTTAAAACAGTAAAATACTTTAAACCAAAGTCAAGTAGATCTGAATCTACAGAAATGTATTTGGTAAGTTTAGGCTTTATTGGCAGCAGACTTTCTATATAATATTAATCCAGGTAGCCCACAGAAACGAAAAAACTTGCTTGACAAACCTCGCCAGCCCACTTATCATGAAACTGAAGCTATTGTATTTGTTTTCGCCAATCTGCAGATTAAAAGGTAAGGATTACTTAATGTATCGGCGTCTTATGTTCAATTTTTTGCAGTATATAGATGCTGTATGTCTTTACAAAACTTCATCTACATCTAGATTTTTATCTAAATAAGCTGAACGCGCTTATAAAGCGTTACAAGACATCAAAAAATGCCAATACTCGACAGAGATGGTAAAAGACTAGCTAACTCGGGGATTCTTTGTCTTTTTTTCTGCTTAGTAAATTTCTTAAACATTTGCAGCGTAGGTTAGTTGCAATTAAAAGCAGCTAAATTGCAGTGTTTAAGACTTAAAAAACGCCAATACTGAAAATAGACAATGACTAGGGTTTCTTTTGCCTTTTTTTCATTTGGTAAATTCCTTAATGTTTATGGCTAAACGACAATCGTCATCCCGCTGCTTGTTAGCGGATGAGATACCGCGGCGGTATGACGGTTCGCGGCGGTATGACGGTTCGCGGCGGTATGACGTAGGACTGCTGTCATCCCAGTGCGTGACACTGGAATCCTAAAAAAAGATGATGTCATCCTAGTGCTCCTTTTTTTGTCATCCGAGTAGCTGACACTTGGATGACATCGTCATAAAGGAACCAGTGTCAGCTACTCGGATGACAGGAGAAGGGGCTACTTGCATGACGGTGTCGGTAAACTTAGAGCTATAATAACTATTTGCCTTTTTTCTGCTTAGGTTATGCAAGAAGTCTACTGTCTGAGAAAAGGTAGATAAAAGATGAAAACAGATAGAAGTATTTTAGTAGCTCAAAAAGAACGTTAAGTCATGCTTTTTATTTATATTGACAGCGTATATGACATCGTTTACGATTAAAGTTAATAACAATAATTTATATTTATCATGTTTGCAGTAATTGAGACTGGTGGAAAGCAATATTTAGTAAAAGAAGGTAGTATAATAAAGGTAGAGAAGTTAGAAGCTGAAGAAAAAAAAGAGGTGGAAATCAATAAGGTGATTTGTATTTCAAATAATGGCTTATCTTATTCATCTAATGCTACTGTTAAAGCTGAAGTGTTGGAGCAGTGCAGGGGGGAAAAAATTATAATCTTTAAGAAGAAAAGAAGAAAAAATTACCGTAGGAAAACTGGTCATAGGCAGTATATAACTGTTCTTCGTATAAATGAAATTAGTCTTCAAAAGTAAGAGGTAAGATATGGCAACTAAAAAATCAGGTGGTAGTTCCTGTAATGGTAGAGATTCAGCGGGTCGTAGGTTAGGAATAAAGAAGAATGGGAAGGTTATTCCTGGTAACATAATTGTACGCCAAAGAGGCACAAAATTCCATCCTGGAAAGAATGTTGGTATAGGTAAAGATCATACGATTTTTGCTAAAATAGAAGGCTGGGTCAGCTTTAGAAGGTCAGCAAATAAAAAGACTTTTATTGATATCGTGCCTACAGATAATATGAAAGCTTCAGCTTGAATAAATCATGGGTCTGTAGCTCAGGTGGTTAGAGCGCACGCCTGATAAGCGTGAGGTCGGAGGTTCAACTCTTCCCAGACCCACCATTTAGTAGTTACTAACTGTGTTTTCTATAGCGGTTTTGATATTGTATAAGCAAAAACATGAGTTTATATAAAAATTTAGTAACCAGTGAATCAGTGGCGGCTGGTCATCCAGATAAAGTAGCAGATCAAATTTCAGATGCAATACTTGATGAGTACCTTTTTACTGATCCTTTTGCGCGAGCTGCAATAGAGACTTTAGTCACCAAAGATAACGTTATTATAGCTGGGGAAGTGTTTGGGCCTAACATCAAAAATAGCAGGATTGAAAGTATTGTACGGAATACAATAAAAGATATTGGTTACAAGCACGATGGGTTCCACTGGAGAAAAGTGAAAGTAAATATATTGCTGCATGAGCAATCAAATGACATTGCAATAGGGTTGGATCAAGGTGCTGGAGATCAGGGCATAATGTATGGCTATGCAACAACAGAGACAGAAAACCTTATGCCGGCACCCATTTTTTATGCACACTCGATTCTGAAAAATATCATGAGCGCAGTTAAAAAAGCAAAACTTGGTCCAGATGCAAAGTCACAAATCACTTTGGCATATGAGAATAACCTCCCGGTACGTGCTGAAAGTATTATTGTCTCAATACAGCACCCTGAGGATTTGGATCAATCAAAAGTAAAAGAAATAACTTACCCTTACATAGTTTCATCTTTACCTGAAGGATGGATGTGTCCTGAGGAAAATCTCTTAGTCAATCCAACTGGTAGATTTGTTATTGGTGGACCGGTTAGTGATTGTGGATTAACCGGACGAAAAATTATGGTTGATACTTATGGAGGTTATATTCCACACGGTGGAGGAGCGTTTTCCGGAAAAGATGCAACCAAAGTTGATAGATCTGCGGCCTATATGGCAAGATATCTTGCTAAAAATATTGTCTTTGCAGGTTTGGCTGAACGTTGTCTTGTGCAGCTTTCTTATGCAATTGGTGTATCAAAACCTACTTCATTCTATATTGATACATTTGGTGCGAATAAGGTAGAGGAAAGAGTAATTAAAAAGTTTATCGAGAATAATATAGATTTATCAACAAAAGGCATAATTAAGCATTTATCGCTTAATCATCCTATATATAAACGTACAGCCTGTTATGGACATTTTGGTAAACAGTCGGAAAGGGACGGTGGATTTTCTTGGGAAAACATGGACTTATCTGCTGATCTTTGTAGAGAATTCAATATAGAAGGTAATAGTAAAATTTCTTTAGATTGCTAAAATTTTTGATTTACAGCCCCATATTTATATACTAGCTTATTGTTAAAGCATAGCACGCTTTTTCATAATAATTATACCACATTAGTAATAATTTTTATATTCAATTTTTATTGTGAGGCTTATAAAGTGTATAACGAAATAGAAGGAGAACTGTACAACGTAATTGTAAAAGAGTTTTCTGATCTTATTGATAAAATAAAAGAACACCTTTTTAATGTTGAATTGATAAATAATACATTAGATTATGAAAAATTCAAATTCTACCTTCAGCAGGATTTTCTGTATTGTATAGATTGCGCTCGTGCTTTTTTAATTGTTGCAGCTAGAGTTGATGATATTGAAATGATGAGTAGTTTAATCAATTTGGCACAAGGAGCATTTTATGTTCGAGAACAGTATAAAAATATTTTGAAGATTGTGATCTATCTGATGATCACAAAAAGTCAAGAGCTTGTTCTGCCTTTACTGACTTTTTCATGAGTGCCGCATATCACAATTCTGTTAATGAAGCTTTAGTAGCATCTTATTCTTGCTTTAACATATACCAAATCGTTATACGCCATATGGTAAATGAGATAACAACTAAAGGGGTTAAAAATAACAAATACAAAGAGTGGATCAACATTTATAGTAGCGAAACAGTAAATGCTGTAATTGATGAGGTTACTGATATTACAAATAAGCTATATAAAAAAGCTAGTGACTGTGAAAAAAAAGAGGATGTATGAGTTTTTTAAGAAAGGGCTGGAATTAGAAATAATGTTTTGGGATGAGGCATATTACTCTAATATATCTAGCAAAGAATATTAGCAGCGGATTATTTACGTTAACTTGATCTTTTATCGGTAACTACAGTGTTCAGTGGCATAATTAGGAGCTGTTACGGGTCAAATCTTTTAAAGGATATAATTGAGCATCCTTTTAATGTTGAGTTAGCGAATAACACCCTAAATATAGAGAACTTCAAATTCTATGCTCAACAAAAGACGTTGTTCTTAGGTGATTATATTCGTACCACCTTAATTACTGCATCCAAAATGGAAGATTATAGTAGTATTATCTCGCTTGCTGAAGTAGCCCAAAGAGTAGTGACTGTTAATAGAATGCTATATGACTACTACTTTACTATGTACGGTATAAGTCGCGAAAAGAAATCTCTTGAGTGTTTTAATTTCACTAATTTTCTTTTATCCATCTCGCATAGTAATACCTATGAGGCTATGACGGTTTTGTATTCTTGCATGTTTATATACGAGACTGTCGTTGATAGCATACGCGTCAAGTTAAGAGATTGTGAGCAAATTTAGAGAGGTTAAAGTGGATACTCTAGCCCTTCTACGTTTGTCTTTTAATGAAAATCGCGACCAAGTTATAGTGAGTTTTTTAAGAAATGCTTTTAAACTATTAATTTTGGTTAATACTAAAAATAACTCTCTAACCCGCCTTTTTAGCTCAATAAATGCCTTTGTTAAGCTAAGTTCTGTATTCTTTTTCACTTCTGTGCAACCAACTATGCCGTGAAATATAAGAATTGCGCACAATTTAGCATATAGTTCACATAATACTCTGCATGGCTTTCCTTTTAGCTTATCAAGCCTGGTATGGCTTTTATACAATTTAAATAATAACTCAATTTGCCACCTTACTCTGTAAATCGTTAATACTTGCTCAGCACTAATTTTATTTTCTGGAACATTAGTTATAAATATTGACCAGTTCAACAATTTTTGATTTCTTTTAGAGGATGTATATCCCTGCGATCTTGCTAATCTATTAGCTTTCCTTCTTCTGGCCATATTCAGTTAGTTTCTGACATATAATTCTTACTCTAATTTTTGCTTCTTTTCCTAACAATACCTCGTTTTCTAAAAATAACTTATCCTCTAAACATTCTAATAACTCCATTTTTTGATTTGTTTCTACATCATATATGTTGGTATCAACGACTTATGAAATAAGCTCCTATTTCATTGATTTGTTTAAAAGAACTTGGCACAAAATAACCGAGATCAGATATTAGCAAATCATTGCTTAATATATTACTTAAATGTTTCCTATATCCCTGGTCTGATCTTACCCCCTCCGTTAAATTAAGTTGGTCTATTATCTGCTTTAAAATATTGGCGTTTTTTATGTTTTAAACGCTTGACAAGCAAGATTTAGCTGCTTTTAATTGCAACTAACCTACGCTGCAAATGTTTAAGAAATTTACTAAGCAGAAAAAAAGACAAAGAATCCCCGAGTTAGCTAGTCTTTTACCATCTCTGTCGAGTATTGGCATTTTTTGATGTCTTGTAACGCTTTATAAGCGCGTTCAGCTTATTTAGATAAAAATCTAGATGTAGATGAAGTTTTGTAAAGACATACAGCATCTATATACTGCAAAAAATTGAACATAAGACGCCGATACATTAAGTAATCCTTACCTTTTAATCTGCAGATTGGCGAAAGCAAATACAATAGCTTCAGTTTCATGATAAGGGGGCTGGCGGAGTTTGTCAAGTAAGTTTTTTTGTTTCTATTCCCAATAAAAGTTTGTTATATGGTTATGCAAGAAGTCTAATATTAAAAATGACACAACAACATAATTAAATTAGACTACTTTATTCTCTTAGTTACTTGCTTTTCTCTTGCTATTGCAAGGCTTTTTTCTGGTACATCCTCAACTATAACACTACCTGCTGCAATTACAGATTCATCATGAATATTAAGCGGCGCAATTAGTGAGCTATTGGCGCCAACAAAGCAATTGCTCCCTATATTCGTTTCATGTTTATTTTTCCCATCATAATTACAAACAATAGTGCCTGCTCCTATATTACTCTCCTGCCCTACTTTAGCATTTCCTATATAACTTAAGTGTTTTATTCTAGTGTTTTGACCAACTTCACTTGTTTTCACTTCCACAAAATTTCCTATTTTTGCCTTATTACCAATTGTTGTGTTTCCGCGTATTCTGGTAAATGGACCGACCTCAGCATTACTTTTAATTAAGCAATTTTCTAAATGCGAAAATGGCAGTATTTTCGCACCAGACTCTATTTTCACTCCAGTACCGAAAAAAACATATGGGTAAATAACTGAATCTCTGGCAATTTGCGTATCAAGAGAAAAGAAAACAGTCTCTGGTGCAACAAGCGTTACTCCGGAGTCGGTAAAAATTTTTCTTTTATTTTCTTGAAAGTAAAACTCAGCTTTTATAAGGTCATTTCTGTTATTTATTCCCGTTGCTTCTTCTCCACCGGTAATAACGTAACCGACATTTAAATTACTCTTCACTGCAATGGAAACTATATCAGTCAAGTAATATTCATGAGTTGAGCTATTGCACTCTATTTTCTCCACCAATTCACGTAAATTCTTTGCACATGCAACCATTATTCCAGCATTTGCAAGAAATTCTTCATGATTATTTTTATCACTCTTTGCTTCTACGATTTCTCTTAAGGAACCATTCTCAATAATTAACCTACCGTATTCTTTATTGCTTGTCCTAAAACCTAGGCAAACTAGAGTCTTGCCTTCTAAATAACTAACCATTTTAGTTATTGTGCTGCTTTTTATGAGCGGAGTATCTCCATACTGCACAACAACTATGTTCGAATCTGGCAATTCTTTCAGGTTTCTCATCGCAGTTTTGACTGCATCTCCCGTGCCGGGTGTTGATTCTTGTGTAATTAACTGTATATCCTCAAAGCACTTTAGTCTTTCAATTAAAGGCTGATCAACTACAACAGCAATATTTTCAGGATTTAACTGTTTTGCATTGTAAATGACATGCTGAAGCATGGAAAAATTGCCTATTTCGTGCAGAACCTTAGGCAAATCTGAATTCATCCGCCTGCCATGCCCGGCAGCAAGTATGATAAAAGTATGAGCTTTATTTATCACTTATCTTAAAGATGAAAAATGAAAACCATAATGATCAAGCCAACTGATTTTGTTATCGTAAAAGCTTCTTAGGTCGCTGATTTGATATTTTAGCATCGCAAGCCTTTCTATACCAATGCCAAACGCAAAACCGTTGTATTTAGTATGGTCTATTCCAACATTTTGAAAGACATTTGGATGCACCATACCACATCCAAGCACTTCTATCCATTTACTACCTTTATAACTTATGTCCACTTCCGCAGAGGGTTCAGTAAAAGGAAAAAAACTATTACGAAAACGTATCTTCAGCCCTTTATCTCCAAAAAACTTATTAAGGAAGTGATGAATAGTAAATTTTAACTGGCCCATATTGACGTTTTCATCGACATATAACCCTTCTATCTGATGAAACATAGGAGTATGAGTTGCATCAAAGTCATTTCTGTATACCCTACCAGGGGCTACTATTTTAATTGGGAATTTTTTTGTTTTTTCCATGGTTCTAATCTGTACAGATGAAGTGTGAGTGCGCAGTACCATTCTTTTATCGTTTATTTTATTCTTTAAGTAGAAGGTATCTTGCTCCTCTCGCGCAGGATGATGACTTGGAGTATTCAGTGCATCAAATACATGAAATTCATCTTCAATATCAGGGCCATCAACTGCTTTAAAACCCATATGTGCAAAAATAAGCTTTACTTCATTTATAACCTTACTGAGTGGATGGACCTTGCCAATTTTTTCTGGCCTCGCAGGCAACGTGATATCAACTGCCTCGTTCTGCAATTTAAAGTTAACTTCTTCGGCTTTTAGTATATTCTCCTTATTCATTATAAGCTGATCTAGCTTATTACGTAAAACGTTGATAACTTCGCCTAAATTGCGCTTTTTTCCTGCGTCTTCTATCTCTTTTAAGTTGTCAAAATAAGCTTTAATTACACCCTTTTTTCCCAAATATGATAGCCTAACTTTTTCTAAATCTTGTAAAGAAGAAGCATTCTCAATTTCGGAAACTGCTTTATCTTCAAGTGAAAGTATGTCACCTAATAACTCTTTATTCATCTTAAAAACGCTGGCTTAAACTTTCATTATAGTGAAATTTTAAATATCATCAACAATCCGAAAAATTGCCCTATTCTGATTATTAATTTATTGACTAATTAATCTTTTTTATTTACCTTTGCGTTGATGAATTTGCTGTATCAACTATGCACAACAGTAACACTGAAACTAAGAATAAGTATAAAATAGAGGATTTACCTAAGCTCTTTAAGGAAAAATCCAGAAACATAAGTAAAGCATTTTCTAGCGAAACAATTAAGATCAGTGCTATTCGCTCGAGAAGTATTGAAAGCAATATACAAAAATTTTCATTTGAGCTAACAGCAACAGATAAAGACACCTTTAATATAAGATTATTTCGAATAAACCCTTTAATTGATTTTTTCAAAATCTGCCTTTCCCGGGAAAAAAAATTTACAGCCAACATAAAAGTGCCCAAAGAAAGCAGTGAACTATATAATAACTACTGTAAAACTAACAGTTATAAAACTGTAGAAGAATTCGTAAATAGTGCTCTGCCTCAAATCCTTCTGCAGGGCACAACGATAACGCTACAAACAGACGTTGAAAACATTAACCTGGACAACTTGTACCAAATCGAGCTATTTCTAAATGAAAAGCTACAACATGCAGAAAAAACTGAAAATGAAGACAAAAAAGAACAGAGTGAAACTAACCAAAAAAAATGCACAAAATAAACAAATCGTACCAGTTACAGGCCTGTTTGGCTATAATTTAACAAGTAGTAAAAAGCAAGTGATGCGGGTTCCAATAGTTGTTGCTGCAATGCGTGACAATTTTTTTTGGTTTGGATCTTCTTTTCGGCTATCCAATTTTTTTAATATAATACAATTCTTCTTTCAACAGCCACCAAAACTGTCCATACGAAACCAGAGGGCTTTGACTTACCATCCAACACTTCAAGAGACAAAACAGGACAAGGTAACACAAAAAGATGGAATCGACGAAAGAAGAATAGAAGACGTCACAATGCTTATTTCTGATTTCGGTCAAACTACTTCGCACACAGAGTATTTTAAGGCTAACAGAAAAAAGAAGTCAAAAAAGCAGACCAAAGAACTATCAGAGAAAGAAAAATCATTAGCCATAAAACAAGCACAAAATGATGCTAGAGTAGCTATGATAGATAACCAAATTGAGCACGGGGGAAAAACTCGATAAAATATTTATTGAAGTGATGAGTGGATACAAAAATCAAGATCCAGAAACATTTTGCAATATTTTCAGCTCAGTATTCAATATTGTTTACTTTCAAGATAAACAATTACATGCAATATTAGAGCCAGGCGAAATATCAGAAGTATTACAGATACTCGAAAGGCCACAACCTCTTAGTAACTCACTTTTAGGTAAAGAATATTTACAAAAACAAGTATATAGAAAAAAGAGCAATTGCTTAAATTAGTTTCAGGTGTTTATATACAACAACCTTCTCCACAACATGAAAATACTCCTCATAAATCTACAAACCCTTTACCAATTAAAGATCTTTCACCAGCAACAAATGAAGCTAAAACTCTACCACCTACTAACATTACACTCAAATCACCTTTAAAAACTGTATTTTCCTCAAAAAAGGCTTATTTTTGTCTATTTATAATGGTAGCATCTGCATCAACACTTTGCTTATGGCATTTTCCATTAGGAAAAGTGTCAATGTTAAAAGGATTAGTGCCACCAGAAAAAAGGGAAAGTATTGGGTTAGCATTGAACATAGGGTTGCCAATATTAACTGCATTATGTGTTCTGAGTTTGGCTTATTTCATATATTCTGAATATTCTATAGAATCTATTGAACAAGTAAGTGAAAACGATCCCCTTTCTCGCGCCTATAGCTAGTGCAGGCTCAGTTTTCCTACGTCATACCGTCACGGTATCTCTAGATCCCGCTAACACGTAGCGGGATGACGAATTTGTCGTTTTTTAAATTGTCGGTAAACCAGAATTACTTTAACTATAACAAAATAGAAATAAGTTGTTGTAAAAAATTTTTCATGGTAAAATTATTTATTTTCACCATATGTTTAAAGGAATTATCACGGATATCGGGACTATAACTGATACTACCACTCACTCCAACTCTGATCAAATTTTCCATATCAAGACACAAAATTTATCCTCTATAAATAAAGGAGATTCAATAGCTTGCTCTGGTGTGTGTTTAACTGTTGTTGATATAATGAGCGATATATTTACAGTCCAAGCATCTCAAGAAACTATGAAGGTTGCTAACTTAAATACGTGGAGAATAGGAAAAAAAATAAATCTCGAACAAGCAATGAGATTAAGCGATAAGATCGATGGCCACCTGGTTCAGGGTCATGTTGATGGGATAGTAAAATTTTTAACAATTAATCAAAATTTAGATTCTCATGAAATCAAACTATCGTGCCCACAAGAATTAATTAAATTTGTTGCAAAAAAAAGCTCCGTTACACTAGATGGGGTTTCCCTCACAGTGAATTCAGTTATTAATCAGGAATTTACAGTAAATATCACTCCCTATACATGGGAAAATACAACTTTTCAGTACAACAAAGTAAATGATTATTTGAATTTAGAAATTGACATGATCGCCAGGTATTTAGATCAATTGATGCAGCATAAATACAATTAATTTTACAACCTTGTTATTTACAACTATTATATCTTGAAAACCATATAGATATAAAACATGCTTTTCGATAGCCTAATTATCTTCATTGTTGTTCTATGCGTAATAATCTCGGTAGCTAGAGGCTTTATAAAAGAGCTATGCGCACTAATGTTTCTATTTTTATCGGTCTTTCTGACAGCTAATCACTATGATTTTTTCACTCCAAATTATAGTAAATATTTTGATTCTAAAGTTACACTAAACATACTTTCTACAATCTCTGTATTTATTATACTTAATCTTATATTCATGATAATAAATAACTGGCTAATGTACATATTATTACCCATAAGGTTGGGGTTTATCGATAGAGTTACTGGAATCTTTCTCGGAGTGCTTAAAGGAATATTGCTCTCTTATGTATTATTTTTTGCTGTGCACTTATATTGCTACACAGTATATGACAAAAAAGAGGGAGAGTATAAAATAGAAGCAGAAGACATATTGCCTAATTGGATAATAAATTCACACTCTTATCAGGCTTTATTTGTGACAGCAGAAGAAGTAATTGACATGTATGTACCAGAGTCGTTGATACTAAAAATAAAAGAGATCGGTGGAGAAATGGTTGATCAAGAAAAACCTAAAAACAATAAAAAAGAAGAGTAAATATTTATTTATAAATATTTTCATTGGGAGTATTCAAAAAGCCATATGTGTCAGGTTAAGAGCACAGAATTTTTTACTGGAAATATTAATTTTGTTTTAGCAATAAATCAACTTAAGGTCATAATATCTTGACATTTATTTAATGTTGCTATATAATAGCTATGTACATTTTGTGTACTATAGCAATAAAATTACCTTGTAATAGGTGTATTGGACCCGAGGGCAGTACTCGGCGCCTCCACCATGTTTTTTAATTATACGGGGGCGATTAAGGATCGACATGCATGGTAAAGATGGTAGCTTTGCTCGGTTAGACACCACCGCTAAGAGTTCATAATTTAAATGCAAACGATAATTTTGCTGCTGAAGAATATCGTGTTGCTGCTTAATTTAGCACAACCGGTTTATTACTAAAGCACGGTTTAGGGAACGCCGGGTAACAGAAGTTCCCCCAAAATTTACGTATGTGAAAGTTATATGGAGCAAACAGATTACAAAAAACTGCTTAATTCTGCTAAGTTTCAAGTTATCAAAAAGACTTTAGATGTTATATCAGGTAATGGTTTTATCCCTCACTTAGAAATATTATTTTTCACATATTTTAATGGTGTGACCGTGCCAGATCGTTTGAAAAAGTCATACCCTACTCAAATGCTTATTATATTACAGCATCAATTCTATGATTTAAAAGTTGAGGATAAATTTAGCGTCAGTTTGAGTTTTCAAGGAAAACAAGAGCGAATTACTATACCGTTTTTGCTATTAGTGAGTTTCGTGATAAAATTTCAGGAGATGTTTTAATATTTGACAAAATCAGTATCGACTCTGATAAAGAATACAAAAGTGAAAAATGTACTGAAAAACTACCAAACGGTAGTATTATATCCATAGATCAACTGCGTGATGAGTAACTGCTCATCTTTATAAACAAAAAATATTAATAGAAAAAAGTGGTCTAACTTAAGTAATAGAATAGAGGGTAGATAAATATGCTAAATCTTTAATTATTTATTAACGCAGGTGGCAAAATTTTTCTTACATATCATCAACTTCCTTTATTGAAAAATTCAGAAAAATGTTGTATAATTATTAGTAGACTTTGGTAAAACATATGACAGATTCAGGAATTAGTGTAACTTTTGACCCAAAAACTTCACATAACCTTACTAAGTTAGCTGAAATCACCAAGGAATCCGTTCAAGAACTAGCAAAAAGGTTAGTCATCGAAGGAATCGAGTGCGAAGTAGAAGATATTGCGTTATATAAAACTATTAAGGAATGTGAGGATGTAGACTGGAACACAGTACTATCTGAAAGGGAGAGGACATAAACTGAAATACGATATTGTCTACTCAAAAAACTTTACTGAAAGAGATTTTCTAAATCTTCCAAAAACAATAAGATCAAGGATTACAAAAGCGATAAACGAGCGGCTTACAACTGATCCAATTAAATTTGGTAAACCATTACGTGGCAGGCTAAAAGGGTATAGAAGAATAAGGGTTAGTGATTATCGAATTATTTATACTGTAAATATTGCAAAACATAAGGTGTTTGTTGCTACAGCAGGACATAGAGACACCATTTATGAGAAGGCTACTTGATAAACATTAAATATATTTTTATACAGCCCTCCTTCCTTTCTTTATTGAAAAATTAAAAAATGTTGTATAACTATCAGTGGACTTTGGTAAAACATATGGCAAATTCAGGCATTAACATAGCTCTTAGCGAAGAAACTTTAAAGCATCTTGCTGAATTATCTGAATTTACTAAACAGCCCGTTCAAGAATTAGCAGGAAAACTATTTAGAGAAGCAGTTGAGCTTGAAATGGAGGATTTTTTAGTATCTAAAATTTCTGATGAGCGTGATGTTGAAGGTGCAGAAACAGTTGATTTTGAAGATATTAAGTAGGATTAGAGCGTTACAAGGTTAAGTCTCTAAAGAGTGTTGTTGAAAAAGATTTACCAAACCCTCCAAAGACAATAAGGCTAAAAGTTCAAAAGGCTATAAAAGAACGTCTTACAGTTGACCCAATAAATTTTGGTGAACCACTACATCATAACTTAAAAGGACGTAGAAGGCTAAGAGTTGGTGACTATCGTGTAATTTACAGAGTAAATCAATTAGATCATATAGTAACTATCACAGAGATAGGACATAGAGATGATATTTATAAGAAATAAATATCAACATTAATATATATTATACACCCCTCCTTCCTTGTCCATTCTCTACTTTAGGTGGCTTTGCGCAGCTCAAAAAATGAAGTTTTTTTTGGTTCAGCAAAAACAACATTTTGAGTTTGAAAAGGCTAAATACTTGTCTTTTATATAACTTTCGTGTAATAGATATGTATGCATCCAATCATATATCTACTCAATACGTTACTTGATCTTTATAGCTTCATTCTAATATGTTGGGTTGTCCTAAACTGGCTGGTTAAACTTAATATGGTGAACATATATAATGAAACTGTCAGTAGCATAATGCACATCTTGAACCAATTGACATATCCACCACTAAAGATTATTAGAAGATATATACCACCGTTCAACGGATTAGATTTATCTATAATGATATTGCTAATAACAATTCACTTTGTAAAATATACAGTAGCTTACTACTTTAGGTAGATGTTAAAAAAATATCTAAAATCAGCAATATATCTATCCCTTTTAATATATATATATATATCAGTTTTTAGCTATAACTATAAAGATCCTTCCTTAAACACGGCTACAAATGAGGAAGTGACAAATTTAGGTGGAATAGTAGGTTCATATTTAGCTGATATATTGGTTCAATTTCTTGGATTAACTAGTGTTACAATAGCTACAACCATAGTTTACTTGTTGATCTTCAGGCCAGCAAAAATACTGCTGAAAATTCTCTGTTTAATATTAATCAATTTAGGGGTATGTGCTATATTACCACAACTTTCGCTAGGCATCACAGCAAGGTACAGACACAGTGGAATAATAGGGAATGCACTCGTTAATAACTGCCCGTTTTATGTGTTTGTGATAGTAACATTAATAGGTCTTGTAGGATCTGTTGGTTGGAAGAGAACAATTTACTCTCTATTCTTCTTATGTAAAAAAATAGCTTGCTTATTTGTAAATGTTCCATTCTTCAGATCACATAAAACTGCTGAATATTCAGTTGCACCATTAGTAGTAGAAGAAAAACATAAAACTAAAATCACTACTAAACAACAACCAAAAGAAAGACAGAAAAAAGCTACCGAGGAGATTTTAAGTGAGTTTAAGTTTCCAAGTATCCATTTACTTTCTAAAGCAGAAGAGTCTTTGCAGAGAAAACAGCTGAATGAAATGGAGAGCAATAAAAATTTATCTCTGCTGGAACAAGTCCTGAGTGATTTTGGCGTGCAAGGAAAAATTATCAGTGTATGCTATGGGCCGGTTGTGACTTTATACAAACTTGAACCACAAGCTGGTACGAAATCTGCAAGAGTAATTGGCCTTGCAGATGACATTGCACGTTCGATGAGTGCACTCTCTGCACGTATTTCAATAATTCGTGGGCAAAATGCTATGGGAATAGAGTTGCCGAACAAGGAACGGGAAATTGTAATGCTGCGTGATTTGCTTGAATCACCAGAATACCAAAATGCAAACTTAAATCTTCCAATTGCGCTTGGCAAAGAAATAAGTGGAAAACCAGTTATTGCAGATCTAACTAAAATGCCTCACTTGCTCGTTGCTGGAACCACAGGGTCTGGTAAATCAGTTGCGATTAACACTATGATTCTTTCACTCGTTTATCGATTAAGTCCTGACGAATGCAAGATGATAATGATCGACCCCAAAATGCTTGAGCTTTCAATATATGATGCAATACCACATCTAATAACGCCAGTAGTAACAGAGCCAAAAAAGGCTGTAGTCGCTCTTAAGTGGATAGTGAAAGAAATGGAAAATCGCTATCGCATGATGTCGTATTTGAATGTACGCAATGTTATAAACTATAATCAAAAAATCACAGAAGCGATGAATAGTGGAATAGAATTGGAGCGCGTTGTGCAGATTGGCTTTAACTCAACAACAGGCAAACCTCTGTTTGAAAAAATACCAATCAAGATGGAAACATTTCCGTATATTGTAGTGATCGTGGATGAAATGGCAGATTTGATGCTTGTTGCCGGCAAAGAAATAGAGTGCTCTATTCAACGCTTAGCTCAGATGGCTCGTGCTGCAGGAATACACATCATAATGGCAACACAACGCCCATCTGTGGATGTGATCACAGGTGTGATAAAGGCGAACTTTCCAACGAGAATCAGTTTTGCTGTTACTTCTAAGATAGATAGCCGTACAATACTTGGCGAACAAGGGGCTGAACAATTGCTCGGCATGGGTGACATGCTCTATATGGCCTCTGGTGGTAAGATCATTCGAGTTCACGGCCCATTTGTAAGTGATAATGAGGTGCAAGATATAGTTGATCATCTGAAAATGCAAGGTGAGCCAAACTACATGGAGGAAATCACTAAAGAAGATGAAAATTCTTCTACAGAGTCACACGATGAAACGGAGGATGAAGAAAATGACCTCTATAACCAAGCAGTGGCCATCATTCAAAGAGATCAAAAAGTTTCAACCAGTTACATTCAAAGGCAGCTTAGAATAGGCTATAACAGAGCAGCAAACATCGTTGAAAGAATGGAAAAGGAAGGTATTGTCAGCGCTCCAAATTACTCAGGGAAAAGAGAGATATTGGTTGAATAACAATCTTGTAATACCTTAATTTAAGTTTCCGCACTTTCAAAAAGCAAGTCAAACAAAATTATTAAAAGGTTAATACATAATGACAGTTAATTTAATAATAATTCAAACATTGGGAATGTAAAATTATAATATATTAATTAACTAGGGGGTTAAAATGGTAAAAGGAATTTTGTGCAATTGGTTAGGTGTAACAGAATTGCAAGAAAGTCAAAAAATTGATGCTGAGCAGTTTGAAAAAGTTTTTGGTGCATTAAAAGAATTGCAAGAAGCTCAAAAGATAGATGTTGAGCAGTTTGAAAAAGTTTTTAGTGCATTAGAAGACAAGATTGGTACTAAGCAGTTTCAAGCTATGCAAGAGCACTTAAACGGCCTGCAAGAAAAAGTGGAAACACTTGCAGAGGCAGTAGCAGATCAACAAAAAATAATGGCAATTTGTATCATAGTCAGTGCTGTTGCCGCAATAGCAATAACTAGTTTTGTTGCATTCTGTATCTATCAGGGAGTTAAGCTTGATAAAGAGAAGAAAAACGACTTATCTAAAGATACGCCAGACGCAAAACTTAGTAATGTAGATACTACCGATGGTACTGAAAAACTACAGAATAACTTAAAAGTTGCAAACATATAGCTGCATAACACTTTTCTTGAAAAGGTGTTACGCAACTTGTAACACCTTACTCTTCTCTTAGTCTGCGTAGTTTTTTTTGATAGCAAACATATCACTTTTTAGAAAAATATTTGTATTGTAAAGTTAGTAAAGATTCTGGTTTACTTAAAGTTTGTTAATTGCTATCTTTTAAAACACGATATTTACTATAGCACCATATGCTTAGGGTTTTTTCTAAAATTTTATTTATATTAATGTTTTTGGTTTCTAGCTTTTTTACTGTGCATAGTGCTGAAGCTAAATCTAAGCTCAGTAAGAGATACATACCTCCTGGTAACCCTGGTGGTGCAAACTTTCATACAGATGAGGATTTTGCTGAGTCATATAAACTGTATGAGAAGCGTAGGGAATTGCTCAAGAAAAAAAAATTACAAGATCGAGCTATAAATAAAGAAGATCTAATCAAAAAATTAAAAGAGAAAAAAATTGCTAGTCTTGATAATGAGCCAAATGACATGGAAGCTTGCATAGTCGACGATGAAGAGAGCACTATGATAAATCAGCATGGTATTAATATCGCACGTTTAAGGGGTGCTGTATTTATAGATCAAGAGTCAGTTTTCCAGTATGAAAATAAGCAGCATGAAAGTGAACAACAAGAAGAGAAGAAAGTTACTTCAACACGAGAAAAGAAAGTTTCTCCTATAAATGTCACTATAAAAGAAACTCCATCAAGAAGAACGTGCTCACATGATTCTATTGCTAATTTGGATAACGTAGATGCTTATAGTTTGAATGGTTCAAGTTCATTTGGCAGTGTAGCTGACACAGTAAAATAGTATCACAATATTGGCCATTAATAATATGCTAGATAAAGACCTGATATTGAATGATAATACATATGAATTATCGCAGATTTCCATGCACAAAACTCATGTTGTAGAAGTTGGGAAAGTAAAGATAGGCGGAAATAATCCTGTAGTTGTACAATCTATGGCGCTTGGCGTGCATATAGATGCTGATAATATAAAAAGTAGCGCAAAACATTATGCAAAAGAAATAACAGAACTAGCGCGTACAGGTTCAGAATTGGTGCGAATTGCCTTGAACTCAGAGGAGGTAGCAAGAGCCATACCTTATATAGTAGAAGAGATAAATAAAGAAGGTTTTGACGGTAAAATATTGGTAGGCTGTGGTCAGTATGAGCTAGATAAATTAGTTCAAGATTATCCAGACAACATCAAAATGCTGGGTAAAATTAGGATAAACCCAGGCAATATAGGTTTTGGCAACAAACGTGATGAGAAGTTTGAAAGGGTTATAGAGTATGCAATAATGCACGATCTTCCGGTTAGAATTGGGGTAAATTGGGGTAGTCTTGATAAATACCTTTTGCAAAAATTGATGGATGAAAACTCTTCGCTTAGTAATTCAAGGCCTTCTGACGTTATACTGCGCAAAGCACTTGTAATGTCTGCTCTTGATAGTGCAAAAAAAGCTGAAGAAATTGGTCTAAATTCAAACAAAATAATCATTTCATGTAAAGTTAGCAAAGTACAAGATTTAATTTTAGTTTATATGGCACTTGCAAAATCTTCCAATTATGCGCTGCATTTGGGTTTAACTGAGGCTGGTATGGGCAATAAAGGTGTGGTAAATACCGCAGCAGGGCTTACTTATTTATTGCAAAATGGCATTGGAGATACAATACGGGCTTCTTTGACTCAACGTCCTGGTGAATCGCGTACTAATGAAGTGGTGGTGTGTCAGGAAATATTGCAGTCTATAGGCTTGCGACACTTTAACCCTCAGGTTAATTCATGTCCTGGTTGTGGGCGCACGAGTAGCGATCGTTTTCGTATATTAACTGAAGAGGTGAATGGCTATATAAAAACTCATATGCCGATGTGGAAGAAAAAAAATCCAGGTGTAGAGCATATGAACATTGCTGTTATGGGATGCATAGTAAATGGTCCTGGAGAAAGCAAACACGCAAATTTGGGAATCAGCTTACCTGGATATGGAGAAAAACCTGTTTCAGCAGTCTACAAAAACGGCAAATATTTCAAAACTTTACAAGGTGATAATGTCTCTGAAGAATTTAAGGCAATTATTGATAATTATGTGAAGAAGCATTACACGTAACCTTTCACGGTTAATTAATAGATAAATCGCAAATAAAAAAGAAAATTAAACCTTGTTTTTCTCTTTTCGTTGGGAATGTTCAAAAAAGCATACGCGTCAAGTTAAGGAAATAAAGGTATGAAAGAGATAGAATAATAAGGTATAAGTTCTCCCAGATATACTTTTAGTGAGAGAACCAATGAATAAAATAACTTGCTTATCAAAAAAGCTCAAAGAATTTTTTAATGAAAAAGCAGAGAAAATCTCAATTACAACAAGGTTTATAAAAAGAAAGAGAAAGCTAAAAGGTTCATCATTCGTAAAAGCCATGGTCTTGGGTAATATAGGAGTTGATAATTGTAGCGTAGAAACAATGTTTCAATTACTAAACGAGGACTCGATAGATATAACAAAACAAGTTTAGATTTACTGAAGAAGCAGTGGAATTTATGAAAAGGATGTATAATGAATCTGTGATTCTCTTTAAAAATATCTTGCAAGTTGGTTGCAAAATCTTACAGCAATTTAATAGTGTTAAATTATTGGACAGTAGCTATACCTAACAGTATGGAAGAGATGTATAAAGGTTATGGTACTAGCTACAGTGGCTATGAAAGCAATACTAAGTCTGGAATAAAGTTACAATTAGTTTTCGACTACATGAATCAGATAATAGACCAACTTAATTTAACGGAGGGGGTAAGATCAGACCAGGGATATAGGAAACATTTAAGTAATATATTAAGCAATGATTTGCTAATATCTGATCTCGGTTATTTTGTGCCAAGTTCTTTTAAACAAATCAATGAAATAGGAGCTTATTTCATAAGTCGTTGATACCAACATATATGATGTAGAAACAAATCAAAAAATGGAGTTATTAGAATGTTTAGAGGATAAGTTATTTTTAGAAAACGAGGTATTGTTAGGAAAAGAAGCAAAAATTAGAGTAAGAATTATATGTCAGAAACTAACTGAATATGGCCAGAAGAAGGAAAGCTAATAGATTAGCAAGATCGCAGGGATATACATCCTCTAAAAGAAATCAAAAATTGTTGAACTGGTCAATATTTATAACTAATGTTCCAGAAAATAAAATTAGTGCTGAGCAAGTATTAACGATTTACAGAGTAAGGTGGCAAATTGAGTTATTATTTAAATTGTATAAAAGCCATACCAGGCTTGATAAGCTAAAAGGAAAGCCATGCAGAGTATTATGTGAACTATATGCTAAATTGTGCGCAATTCTTATATTTCACGGCATAGTTGGTTGCACAGAAGTGAAAAAGAATACAGAACTTAGCTTAACAAAGGCATTTATTGAGCTAAAAAGGCGGGTTAGAGAGTTATTTTTAGTATTAACCAAAATTAATAGTTTAAAAGCATTTCTTAAAAAACTCACTATAACTTGGTCGCGATTTTCATTAAAAGACAAACGTAGAAGGGCTAGAGTATCCACTTTAACCTCTCTAAATTTGCTCACAATCTCTTAACTTGACGCGTATGGTATTCTTGAGAGACATAGTCTTTGAAAAGAATTTTCTAAAACTATTTAATGCATCATAGAGAATTAGAGTCAGTTTAACACCTTTTATGTCATTGTTTTTGACAGATTTAATTAAAAAATTATCTATTATGCCCATGATTATACCCCCTATATAAAAGCTCACTACCATGGTACAATTTTAAACTATGATGATTTATTTTCTACTAATAGCAGCTCTCTATAACCACTTAACAAGTGGTGGCATTGACATCATAATTGCATCTGGATTGCCGTCAGTCACTAAACCAAACCTTGTGCCACGATCGTATAACAGATTGAATTCTACATATCTGCCACGTTTTATTAATTGATTTTCTCGTTGTTCTTTTGTCCAAGATTTTTGTATATGTTTACGTATGATGTGCAAATAAATTTCCAAAAAGGCTTCACCTACTGCTTTTGTGAACTCAAAATCGTTTTCCCAGTTGCCAGAACTCAGATTATCATAGAAAATACCACCAATGCCACGCGGCTCTTTTCTGTGTTGTAAGAAAAAATAGTTGTCACATTGCTCTTTAAATTTTGGATAATATCCGGTGTCAAATCTATCACATGTCATTTTGATTAATTCATGAATATACTTGCAATCTTCCTCATTTTTATATATTGGCGTAAAATCCATTCCTCCACCAAACCATTGTTTTGAAGTATATATCAGCCTTGTGTTCATATGTGCTGCAGGGATAAGGGGCGATTGCATATGAGACACTAAAGATATACCGCTTGCCCAGAACTCTCCGTTACTTTCACTTGCACCAGGAATTTCATTGATAGCTGAATCTGCAAATTTTCCGTGTACTTTTGAAACGTTTACTCCAACTTTTTCAAAAACATTACCAAAAATAATTGTAGATTCACCACCTCCACCACCTGGGCGATCCCACTTTCTCTTTTCGATCTTTGGTTCTGCGGATGATTGTTTTTCAATTAATAAGAAAGATTCTATGATCTTATCTCTTAGTGCACAGAACCATTTAAATGCTTGTGTTTTTTGTTTTTCCATAATATCCTCTTGCTAGCTTATTAACATTGTTATATCTGATATTTAAGGAACTTAATTAGATTTGGATGATAATTATCTATCAAAGACGTTAATAAATCTATAATAATTAAATCAATATAATAGAATATTTTCGTATGTACAACAATGCCAAGTAACAATAATGAATAAAAGATACATAGATAACAAAAAAGAGAACAGGGTTGACTTCATACTAAGAAATTATGGAATGTCAATTGTTGTGATGGCAGTTATTATGCTCTTACCTCCAGTAGCAATATCGATACTCTACTTTTTTGATATATATAGTCAGCATATTAATATAGAGATTAATTTATTAGTTAGCATTCTAACAACTCTCTTTATGATGTATAATGTAAAACGCTACAGATACCTACTTAATACTATAGAATTTCAAAATGCAATATTTGCAAATGCACTAAATCATAATACAGAATTTTGCCTTATTTTACATAAAGATGAAGGTATTATTTATGCTGATGCAAGGTTCTACGAAAGGTTTAAAGATCATATAGATGATGACATTACGTTAGGCAAGATTCTTGAAATAGGAGATGTTTCAGAAGCAGACAAAAAAGTACTCTATCATGCACTAAAAAATAACTCCTCTGTACAGGTATGCATTTCCTTAAACAAGAAGAATAGAGTATCTAACTTTCTTTTGCTCTTTGAGCCGATACCAGATAATCCCCAAATTGCTATAAATAGTAATAAGATTTTAAATTTATCATTAGTGCCAATAGCAAGGCCAGATGGGTATTTTGTGTTAAAAGCAACACAGATAAACAAGGAGCAGATATATGAAGAGTTAATAGAAAAACACAGCATAGGAACTTACATTGCAAATGCCAAAGGGGTGATTTTATCTGTAAATAAAAGATTTTTAGACATATTTGAACTAAAAAAACTGGAAAAAGGTAGCTCAATCAGTGATTTTATATCTCAATCTAAATATAACAATACAACAACCGATAATGAAATTTTGTTTTTTACTATAAGTGGTATTCCATTCAAGGCTTATATGAGCACTGCTATATTTTGTGATAAATACAACCATAGCTATATATATGGCTTTATAACACCAACCGAATCAAATATTGTTGATTATCAATTACACCCTTGTTTTGCAAATTCATCAATTGCTATTGCACAATGTGACATAAACGGCAACTTTGTAAAGAAAAATACGGCACTAATAAAGCTTGCAGGGTCAGATAATAATTCAATCTTTACGTTGATATTGGATAGTTATCATGTGAAAATACGTGAATATTTTTCGAGTAATAGAATAAATAATGCGTCTTTTGATGTACAGCTCAACGGCGGTAATAACATAAAAATATATTTCAATAAGTTTCTTCATAATAAAATGATCTTCATACTTTGTTATTTTATTGACAATACTGAACACAAAAACCTAGAGATAAAGCTTGAGCATTATCAAAAGATGCAAGCTATAGGGCAGTTAGCAGGTGGTATTGCGCATGATTTCAACAATATATTGACTGGGATAATAGGATTTTGCGATTTGCTTTTACTCCAACACTCAGCTGGTGAACCATCTTTTGGAGATATAATACAGATACAGCAAAATGCAAAGCGTGGATCAAATTTAGTAAGACAATTGCTTGCTTTCTCAAGAAGACAGACCTTGCAGCCAAAAATTATTGATGTAAATAATACTATAGCTAATCTTTATGAAATGATAAAAAGATTAATAGGTGAAAATATAAAATTTAATATTTATTATGGTAGAGACTTGGGTGCTGTTAGGGCTGATCAAGGGCAATTAGAGCAAGTTATACTTAACTTAGCAGTCAATGCTAGTGCTGCTATGGAAAAGGGCGGAGAATTAACTATACGAACCTTTAATCAAAAGATTGACTCATTAAATTCTACACCTCAGGATATGTTTTCTCCAGACAAGGAAGCGATTGAACATGGAAATTATGTTGTGATTGAAGTAATTGATACTGGATGTGGAATGACGAGTGATACAACTGAAAAGATCTTTGATCCATTTTTTTCTACCAAAGATATTACCTCTGGTACAGGTCTTGGCCTCTCTACTGTATATGGCATTATTAAACAAACTGAAGGATACATCTATGTTGCTAGCAAAGTAAATCATGGAACTAAATTTAGCATATTTTTGCCCATGGTTTACATATCAGATGAAAATGATAGAGAGGAAGATAGTGAAGAAACAGAAAGACCGGTAGTAAGTGAAATTAAAGGTAATGGTATAATTTTATTAATCGAAGATGAAGATTCAGTAAGGGAATTCATCTCTAAAGCACTCAAAAGAAAAGGATTTGATGTAATAGAAGCAAGCATAGGCAGCGAGGCGCTAGAAATAATCAGTAAAAAAAGTCAACACATAGATCTTATAATCACTGATGTAATCATGCCAGAGGTGAGCGGCCCAGAAATAGTTAAAGAAGCATTGATCCATAGGCCAAATATCAACGTTATTTTTATTTCTGGGTATGCAGAAGATGCTTTTTTAAAGAGTGATGACATCAATATAGAAGATTTTCACTTTTTGCCAAAACCATTCACTCTGAATGAATTAGGAAACAAGGTTCAAAGTGTGTTACACAAAGCAAAAAAGACAGTCTAATTTTAGTGTGGTTAACAACAAAAAAATTTTCTAATGCAAAAGTTTCTTGCATATATACAATAGAATTATTTTATACATAAGATAAAAGGCGTGAGCAAGATTATTGCAATAGTAAATCAAAAGGGTGGAGTTGGCAAAACCACAACTAGTATAAATTTATCGACAGCCTTTGCTGCTGTGGGAAAAAGCACTTTATTGGTAGATCTTGATCCTCAAGGAAATGCTAGCACCGGGCTCGGGATTTCTTATCGTAGTAGGGAAGAAAAAAATATATACAAAATACTACTAAGCAGCGAAAATAAATTGATAGAATCGGCAATTTTCAATATAAAGGAAATTCCGAATTTATCGCTAATTTCGTCAGTAGTTGATTTGTCAGCTGCAGAAATTGAATTATCGCAACTTGAGCGAGGAAAATTCGTACTAAAAAGCGCATTGGAGAAGATACGCGATAATTATGAGTATATAATCATCGATTGCCCTCCATCACTTGGGCTTCTGACCATAAATGCTTTGACTGCTGCTAATTCTATTATTGTTCCTCTTCAGTGTGAATTTTTTGCTCTGGAAGGATTAAGCCATTTAGTTAAAACTGTGGAGCTAATAAAAAGGAATAACCTAAACCCTTTTTTGGCAATAGAAGGGATAGTGTTAACAATGTATGACAGGCGCAACAAACTTAGTGAGCAGATTAAAAACGATATTTGTCAGTATTTAAATGATAAAGTATACAAAACTATCATCCCATTGTATGAGACTGTTATTCCACGTAACGTACGGTTATCAGAAGCACCTTCTCATGGAAAACCTGCTATTGTGTATGATCTTAAATGTCCTGGTGCACAAGCGTATATAAGTTTGGCAAGGGAAATTTTAAAAAAGCACGCGAGCAGTTGTAAGGAGAAGAAGCTAGTGAGCAAGGGCGTGGTATGAAGGATGATAGACGCCTCGGCAGAGGTCTTGCCGGTCTCATAGGCGATAATTATGATAATAAAGAAGATCGACAAGAGTATTTGCCTATTTCATTACTGCACCCAAGTAAATTTCAACCGAGGAAACATTTTGACGAGGAGTCATTAAGAGAACTTGCAAATTCGATAAAGAAGAGTGGCATTATACAGCCCATTGTGGTACGCAAAGATTCAAATGATGATGGTTACGAAATAATAGCTGGAGAACGTCGTTGGCGAGCAAGCAAGATTGCAAACCTTAATAGTGCACCGGTTATCATAAAAGATTTGAACGACAAGGAATGCTTGGAAGTATCCATTATTGAAAACATACAAAGGCAAGATATTAATCCAATAGAGGAAGGTGAAGCTTACAGAAAACTGATAGATGAGTTTTTCTATACACATGAGGAATTAGCTTCAGCTATAGGCAAAAGCCGCAGCCACATAACCAATATGATTCGGATGTTGTTGCTCCCTGATAGGGTGAAAACAATGATCAATGAGAAAAAATTGTCTATGGGTCATGCAAGAGCGTTGATTAATGTTGAAAATGCGGAAAGTATTGCAGAAAAAATAGTTTCTCAGGGCTTAAGCGTTAGACAAACTGAAAAACTGATAAAGGACCTACATCAAAACAACAATCAAAAAGAGCAGAGGGATACTAGAAATCAAGATATGACAGTAATAGAAGGCGCTATATCTTCTCAACTTGGTTTAAAGATCAAAATTAATGACAACAATTCTAAGGGTAAAGTTATGATACGGTATGATAATCCAAATGAATTGGATTTGATATTGAAAATTTTGAATAGGAAACTTGAGGCATAGCTAGTAGTTGGCTAGCAAAGCAACAAACCAATATCAACTGTTGGTGTCATGAAAGTAGCTGACACTGGAATCCAGGAATTTTATTAAGTTGGTAAGCATAAAAGTATAACTTCTACGTCATACCGCCGCGGTATCCGCTAACAAGCAGCGGGGTGACGATTGTCAGGGTAGCTGTCATCCCAGTGCCCTGACTACTTGGATCCAGGAAAAAGAATGGTGTCATCCCAGTGTGTGACACTGGGATGGCTTTGTTGCATCGCTAGCTATGATGGATTAAAGATAAAAAAGATAGGGAATATCAGTAGCTTATTATTCTGGTATTTATAACAAGAACGGTCAGTGAATACCTAAATTTGAGTAAAAGAAATTTCACTACCACTCACTAATCTGGCTAAAATTCAAGAATTTCAATGCTTTAGCTATTTTCAATAGAATTAAATTTATTAATATAAATAACAAATTACTATTCTTAAATTTGATCAGATTGATTGCAAAAAAACAAGATTTTCAATAGGTTGCTTATAATCCTAACTATAGTTAGCCTTTCATAAGTAGCGATGCAACAAAGCCCACTGGGATCCAGGAAACTTAACTTTACACCAGGTAATAAGAACTGGATTCCAGCGTCACGCGCTGGAATGACAGCAGTCCTACGTCATACCGCGATTCATTCGCGGTATCTCAGCCGCTAACAAGAGATCCCGCTAACAAGTAGCGGGATGACGGTTGTCGTTCAGCCACAAACATTAAGAAATTTACCGAATAAAAAAAAGGCAAAAGAAGCCCCGTGGTTATTATCCGCTTTAAAATATTGGCGTTTTTTATGTTTTAAACGCTTGACAAGCAAGATTAAGCCGCTTTTAATTGCAACTAACCTACGCTGCAAATGTTTAAGAAATTTACTAAGCAGAAAAAAAAGACAAAGAATCCCCGAGTTAGCTAGTCTTTTACTATCTCTGTCGAGTATTGGCATTTTTTGATGTCTTGTAACGCTTTATAAGCGCGTTCAGCTTATTTAGATAAAAATCTAGATGTAGATGAAGTTTTGTAAAGACATACAGTATCTATATACTGCAAAAAATTGAACATAAGACGCCGATACATTAAGTAATCCTTACCTTTTAATCTGCAGATTGGCGAAAGCAAACACAATAGCTTCAGTTTCACGATAAGGGGGCTGGCGAAGGGTGTTAAGTAAGTTTTTTCGTTTCATCCGATGCGCTGCCAAAAGCTATGCAAAAAGTCCAATGAGTTAACTCCCATATATCCGGAGTAATTCTTGTGCATTAGCCTTTATTAGAGTAGGGCATTTTCTGTCATTTAATAGGGAACGCAATATTTTAGTTGCACCTTTAATGTCGTTATTATGTATCTTTACTACAGCGATAGCTTCTTGGCTTGAATAAGGGTATACTGTGCTTGATTCTAAATTATCAATTTTGTCTTTATTTATTTTTTCACCGTTGGAGTGAAGTAAGCTCATTACTTCTAAATATTGTGCTAACTCACGCAAAACACCAGGAGCATCTTTATCATCTGCCAAATCATTATAAATAGATGCTGTGTCTGTTGGTATTGAATCTGAGATATGATTGAATGCGCGTTCAAAATTTGCTAAATACTCCCAATTTGAATCTATTTCTTCTAGCAGCGGCTTATTATCTTTTTTTAAGAATAATACTTCGTAAAACTTGTCACCTGCAGTTATAGATTGTTTTGTGTTATCAATGTTGCGCAATAAGTATAATGTGATGCCAACTAACATTGGCGCGAGTGCAAGCAGAAAGATGTATTTTTTCATGGTAATATTCCGAATAGTTATATATTTATACATTAATGCTTTTGATTTGCAAAAACATATTGACATAGTGATTATATCACATAATAATGTTCTCAAAGTTGTTTGAATAGTTGGAGATTAAAATATTTCTAAAGTAGAAATAAAGACAGCAGTATTAAGCTAAATTATTTTTTTTGTCGGATTTATCCGATGTACCCTCAACCTTTTATAGGTTGAAGTCTAAATTTGAGAGTTTGATCCTGGCTCAGAATGAACGCTGGCGGCAGGCCTAACACATGCAAGTCGAACGGAGTTATATTGTAGCTTGCTATGGTATAACTTAGTGGCAGACGGGTGAGTAATGTATAGGAATCTACCTAGTAGTACGGAATAATTGTTGGAAACGGCAACTAATACCGTATACGCCCTACGGGGGAAAAATTTATTGCTATTAGATGAGCCTATATTAGATTAGCTAGTTGGTGGAGTAATAGCCTACCAAGGCAATGATCTATAGCTGATCTGAGAGGATGATCAGCCACACTGGAACTGAGATACGGTCCAGACTCCTACGGGAGGCAGCAGTGGGGAATATTGGACAATGGGCGAAAGCCTGATCCAGCCATGCCGCATGAGTGAAGAAGGCCTTTGGGTTGTAAAGCTCTTTTAGTGAGGAAGATAATGACGGTACTCACAGAAGAAGTCCTGGCTAACTCCGTGCCAGCAGCCGCGGTAATACGGAGAGGGCTAGCGTTATTCGGAATTATTGGGCGTAAAGGGCGCGTAGGCGGATTAGTAAGTTAAAAGTGAAATCCCAAGGCTCAACCTTGGAATTGCTTTTAAAACTGCTAATCTAGAGATTGAAAGAGGATAGAGGAATTCCTAGTGTAGAGGTGAAATTCGTAAATATTAGGAGGAACACCAGTGGCGAAGGCGTCTATCTGGTTCAAATCTGACGCTGAGGCGCGAAGGCGTGGGGAGCAAACAGGATTAGATACCCTGGTAGTCCACGCTGTAAACGATGAATGTTAAATATGGGAAGTTTTACTTTCTGTATTACAGCTAACGCGTTAAACATTCCGCCTGGGGACTACGGTCGCAAGATTAAAACTCAAAGGAATTGACGGGGACCCGCACAAGCGGTGGAGCATGTGGTTTAATTCGATGCAACGCGAAAAACCTTACCACTCCTTGACATGGAAATTATACCTATTCGAAGGGATAGGGTCGGTTCGGCCGGGTTTCACACAGGTGTTGCATGGCTGTCGTCAGCTCGTGTCGTGAGATGTTGGGTTAAGTCCCGCAACGAGCGCAACCCTCATCCTTAGTTACCATCAGGTAATGCTGGGGACTTTAAGGAAACTGCCAGTGATAAACTGGAGGAAGGTGGGGATGATGTCAAGTCATCATGGCCCTTATGGAGTGGGCTACACACGTGCTACAATGGTGGCTACAATGGGCTGCAAAGTCGCGAGGCTAAGCTAATCCCTTAAAAGCCATCTCAGTTCGGATTGTACTCTGCAACTCGAGTGCATGAAGTTGGAATCGCTAGTAATCGTGGATCAGCACGCCACGGTGAATACGTTCTCGGATCTTGTACACACTGCCCGTCACGCCATGGGAATTGGTTTCACTCGAAGCTAACGACCTAACCGCAAGGAGGGAGTTATTTAAAGTGGGATCGGTGACTGGGGTGAAGTCGTAACAAGGTAGCAGTAGGGGAATCTGCAGCTGGATTACCTCCTTAGGCTTTGCGCATAACTTACCATTTTTAATGATGGTGTTGTTATGTGCTGTACTGCTGTCTTTACTTCTACTTTATTTTAATTTCCCGATAACGGAATTTTATGAGTGATAGACCTCTTTCTCCACATTTACAAATATATAAAGTACAAGTTACTAGTTTTTTCTCTATTATGCATAGATTGACTGGTATCTTGCTATTCCTTTTATTAATGATACTTTCTTGGTATTTCATACTACATGTTTACTTTCCTGAGTTACTTATAGTAAGGTACTTAAATGCATTATTATTCACTCCTGTTGCTAAATTAGCTTATGTCTTATGTTTTATAAGTTTTGTATATCATTTTCTTAATGGTATTCGTCATTTATTGTGGGATGCTGGGCTTAATTTAGAAATTACTGGCGTTTCAAGGAGTGCTATACTGCTGACAGTAACGCTACTTCTTTCTACTATGGCTTTTTTATTTATGTTTATATGAGTCAGTCTGGAAATTCAGTACATCATTGGTGGGTTCAGCGTGTTTCTGCGGTAATTTTACTGTTCCTGTTTCCTTGGTTCATCTATTCATTTTCTTGCATATTTTATACTGATAGCTCTTTGTCTTTTAGTGAAAAATTTATTAATCACCCTCTAGAGCTTTTATTTTTTGTTGTATTGTTGTTTTGCATTTTTTGGCACGCAGTTCTTGGAATGCAGGTAGTATGCGAAGATTATATACACAGCGTACCTTTGAGGATTTTTACAATTACATGCATAAAGTACTTATCAAGCATTACTTATATAACCCTCGCTTTTACAATCTTTATCTTCTACAGGCGTATTTTCTTGTAAAATCACCGGTGCTGTGTTAATATATTATTAGTGTACTAGTTTTATTATTGAACTATAGCATTATAGCGATTTTGGTTTGACAATATGTTTGAAGCATTAAAAAAGGGAGCAATAGATCTTACACTTAAAGCAAAAGGTCTGCTTACTTCACCTGAATCTCAAGTTTACGTCGAAGACCTTAGAAAGGTAATGATGTATGATGGAAGGAAATGCCAGTATCCAAAAAATTATGATCAAATTGTACAGTCTGCTAAAATCATAGAAAACAGGGATATGCATGGAAATGCTATACTAGATAAAGATAAAAATCCAACCTATAAACTTTTGTATGGTCAAAAAGATGAGAATGGAGAACAACCAAGTTTCAGATTATCTTTAGTTACCAAAGATAAAGATAATGATAGATCTTATTTTACTATCAATTATATAGACAATCAGGGTAAGCAAATTCCGATAAATGAGTTGCATAAGTCATATTTTGAGCCATTAGGCTTTTCGAGAATGGATTTGAAAAAACACGTGCCAATTTTTGAAGCTGAAAAAACTAAGGATCCTCAATATCCATTTGAATTAACTAATTCTTCTGTGCTAACTAAAGAGGTAAAAAATAAAGAAGGTAAAGTTCAGGAAGTTGTTGATGAAAAAGGAAGAAATGGAGAATTATTATACACTAGTGATTACAAGAAGCTAAGCACCCATTTTTCAGAAATTAGAGATCAGAATGGTAATCTAGAGTTAGATAAAAGTCTTATATCTGTTCCTATCGTTTTTGCTACAAGTTTAGCTAAAGTTTGTACTAAATTGTTGACTTCTCTTCCTATGAAATTAGGGGAGTATTTAATAGGTAAACAAAGTCCAATTGCAAAGTCTTTTGGTTATCTTTTATTTACTCCTGCAATGGCAGTAAAAAATTTAGTGGATATGGGAGCTACCATACTTAAGGCTCCAATTTTATTATTTGTAGCAGATAAGAAGAAGTATGGTGATGCTTACTTCACTATGTGGAAACACCAATTGAAAGGATGTTGGGAAGAAGCAAAAAGTGACTTTAATGTTATTAAAGATGGAGAAAGGCTAAAGCCAGAGCAAAAGGATCATAAGCCACTTAGTATAGTGGGCACATGGGATGAGCTTAACGCTAGAAGGCCAAAGAAACAAGGGAATGATAAAGAAGTTAGCAAGAGTAATGAAATACTAAAGAGTCCTGAGGAAGAACAAAATAAGGGTAGTGAAATATTAAGTGATAAAAGAAAAGGTCATGTTGAGGAATTACAAAATAGAAGAAATCCACAGCAAGGGCAAGGCGCTACACATGATCACTCTCATTAGCAATTACTTTAAATCAACATTTACTTTCTTTATTAACTATTCCACAACAAAAACTTGCATGTATTTTGCCCTCAGTATAAGATGTTAATTATTTAATTAACATCTTAACTAAATGCGCCCTGTAATATTGTGTGGTGGTAGCAGACTTTGGCCTTTATCTAAGCCAAAGCAATTTCAGAAAATATTTAGTCAGAACACTATGTTTCACAACACTTTGTTGAGGCTAAAAAGCGATTATATGCCGCCCATAATTGCTACAAATATACAGTACGAGTCATTAGTGATGGAGGAATTGCATGCACTGCAAGAATATAAAGTGATTTTCGAACCAGTGAAAATTGGAACAGCAGCGGCAATATTAATTGCTGCACTTCTCTGCAATGAAAACGAGATAATGTTAATTCTGCCTTTAGACCATTTTATAGGTGATTTGAATAGTTTTTATGCTTCTACTCAAAAAGCGTCTAAGTTAGCCTCTGAAACTAACTCTATAGTCACTTTTGGGGTTAAGCCTCATGAATTCAATTCTGAATACGGCTATATAAATGCAATATATGATCAGAAAGAAAAATGTCATATAGTGAAAGATTTTACAGAAAAGCCCGAGCGTAAGTTAAGTAACGATCATTATTGGAACTCTGGAATATTTGTGTTTAAAGCAAAACGCTACATAGATGAGATTAAAAAATCTGCCCCGAATCTTTACAATTTATGTTTTAAATATTTCACACCGCAAGAGAGATTTCTGTATTTAAAACAACGAGATTTTGCAGGAATTGAAGGCATATCCATTGATTACTTGGTGATGGAGAAAGCAAAAAACGTTGCAATGATAGAAGCTAATTTCGATTGGTTGGATGTTGGAACTTGGAATTCAGTTTTAGAATTGAGTGAGAAGTTTAGTAAAGAACTGGTGTCATTTCAGCATGTGATTAGAGAAAAAGAACCAGTTTCAACGACAAAAAGTAATAAAAATTTATTGGGTGGAGCTTGTAAGCAACCAAACAAAAGTCTAATTTCATTTATTCATAAAGTTAAGAAAGTAAAGGTGATAAGGAAAGAAGTTAAACCATGGGGATTTTGTAGTATAATTTTAATGAGCGAAAATTTTCTTATAAAATATCTTTTTATAAATCCATTAAGCTGCACTTCTAAGCAATTCCATCACTATAGAGATGAATACCATATAGTGCTATCAGGAGTTGGGTATGTTAGTTTAGAAGACAAAGAATATGCTATAGCAAAAGACCATATGATAGAAATCCCAAGGGAAGTTTCCCATAGGATTGAAAATAGAAGCATAAGCTCTCCACTTGAAATAGTTGAATTTCAGATAGGAGAGCATTTATCTGATAATGATATAGTGAGGTTAGATGATGTATATGGAAGATTTTGAAATTCTAATGTTAAAGATACTCTATAAGCCTGCTAAATTTAAGGAAGCAAAAATCTCTAGTTTTCAAATAAAGAAAAGTCTACAATTATATGAAGTTTCAAAAATATAATGTTTAACCTCAAAATATTTTGTAATGTCCATTGCCTTTGAAATTACTATGGCTGCTTGCTATTTGCGAGCGAAAAATGCCAGATTTTGCTCTATAGTGACTTTGTTCTCTATTATCGGCATTGCCCTTGGAGTTGCAACACTAATAGTGGTGATGTCTGTGATGAACGGATTCAGAGCAAAGTTGCTTGACTCAATACTTGGCATTGATGGCCATATTAATGTTTATTTTGATAGGAACATAAATTCAGATTACTACGCAGTTTCAAAATCTATTGAGAGAATTCCTGGTATATTAAAAGCTACTCCTATGACCAATGATCAAGTTATTATTGTAGCAAACGGTAAAATTGCAGGTAGCGTAGTGCGAGGTGTATCAACTAAAGACTTGCTTGATAGTACTGCCGTTACAAATAATGTAATTATAGGTGATGTAAAAAAATTTGATGAAGGAATAATAATAGGAGCACGCTTAGCAGAAGCTTTGAACGTTGACTATGGCGACGAAATTACGTTTATATCATCTGAAGAATTTGATGCATTACTTGGTGAAATGCCGCGAATGAAAAAATATAAAGTTATAGCAATATTTGATATGGGTATGTTTGAGTATGATAATACCTTGATATATATGCCTCTAAAATCAGCACAAGCCTTTTTTAATTACAAAAATAGCATAAAAAATATAGAAGTACTTGTAGACGACGTTACTAGAGCTGATAAGCTGGCAGATGCTATAGAAAAAGAAATAGGAATGGAAGCTGAAAGTTGGCAATCACAGCAAAGCCATTATTTTAGTGCTTTAAAAACTGAAAGAAATGTGATGTTTTTAATTCTCACTTTGATTATAGTTGTAGCAGCGTTTAATATTGTCTCAAATTTAATGATGATAGTGCAAGAAAAGAAATCCGCGATTGCAATTATGCGTACATTTGGTGCAACAAGTGGAAGCGTTATGCGTATATTTTGCGCTTGTGGTCTATTAATCGGTTTTACGGGAACTTGTCTTGGCTGTATTATAGGTGTCGTTTTTTCTCTCAATATCGAAAGCATTAGAGTGTTTTTAGAAAACATTACTAATGTCAAGCTGTTTGATCCTATGATATACTTTTTTTCAAGTTTGCCAGTGATATTAGTACCCCAAGACGTAGTAAATATTTCTGCACTTGCGTTACTCTTATCATTTTTAGCGACAATTGCTCCTGCGTTGCAGGCAGCTGCACAAGATCCTGCGGAGATACTACGTTATGAATGATACTCAGCAAAAGTACATAGGTTGGTTCTTAATTGTATTGTTATTTACCGGTTACATCACAATAAATAACATAATCTTTTTAAAAATAAATCAGCAAGAGAGTGAAAACAATGTGAAAGCTTTAACGGAAAACATGGATGAATTTAGAATGTTGCTTGAAGTTAATCAATCTAGAATAGAAAAAAAGATATTTGACCTCAAGAGAAGTCAGCATACTCAATGTGAGCAAGGTGATAATAACTCAAGATGTAAGAACCTTGCAAAATTGCTATTACTTGTGGTTAAAATGAAGAATTCGTTATTGCGAGAAGCAAAATTTGATAACCATATAAATTCAATAAAGCCTTTGATATCAGAGCTTGACGATCCAGAGATAGAAAATGCAGTAGATGAATTAGAAAATTTGAAAGAGATAAATACCTTACACGAATTGAAGTTATCTTTTGAAAAAACTATTGATACTATCGATTACAACAAAAGTACATTGTCTAAAAAAATCATTTCAAACTGGATAAAGGTAGACGACCGAAATGATCCATTAAGAGTAAAATTCGCAGAAATTGAGGAGTCAATAAATGATAATGATTGGCAAAATATAACTGTTACAGTAAGCAATTTAACGCATTCAGAATTCAAGCCATGGCTGAATAAATTGAATGGTTTTATTGTAGCTTCTAAGAATATTTCAACAATATATCATCACTTATTACAATATATCTCATGATTTATTTTATAATTTTCGCTTTTTCGTTTTTATTTGGTATATGGGTCAAGGTAAGTGGTGAAGTAATAAAATTGGAATTAGGCAATTACACTATAAGTATTGATCTATATTTCATTATTTTTACTTGTGTAGTTTTATTATTTTTATTAATTACACTTGTACGCTTTTTTTCCTCCATTTCATCAACATTTGCCAACATAAGAAATAGAAGAAGGGATATGGAAGAATTGCTTCTCTTTGAAGCTTTCTTTAGCATAGACTTAGACAATATAGAGAATGCCCAAAAGCTAGTTAAAAGTCTGAGTGAGGAGAGCGATAGGTTGTCTTTAATAAAGCTCTTTAACTCAGGTAAGACGGGAAATTACAGCTTTTTCAGTAACGGTTTAACAAATATTGCAAATAAAAATCGTAACTTAGCTCTACTTCTAGCCAATAAGCTGATTGTCCACCTCAAACAAGAAAAAGTAGTCTTTCAAAAATTTATAGAATATTGCTCTAGTTCAATTAACGATAAAATGCTATCTATTCCCTTTCAAATAGAGCATTGCATATTGAAAGAAGATTGGATTAATGCAATTTTGAGGTTGAAGGAAGCAGTTAAGTCCAATATTTTTCTCCCCTTTGATCATAAAGAAATGTTTGCAGTGTTTTATTGCGCTTTAGCAAAGCAATATGAAAGTAAAGGAAATTTTAAGGAGGCTATAAAGTCTTTATTTAGAGCACAACGTTATAGTGCAATTTTTCAGCCCATCAATTATTTAAAGGCAGAATTATATATTAAACTTGGAAAAATCAGAAAAGCTTCTGCAGTGCTAGAGGCAGAGTATACAGTAAATCCTACTCCTCAGTCAGCTAAAATGTACATCAATTTAAATAGTAAAGGTGCTGAAAGACTATACAACTTACGCCCTGATTATTATTTTAGTTACTGTTTACTTGCTTTGTCCTCAATGAGTTCAGGTAAATATGATCTTGCAAGTCAATATTTAGACACTGCTATGAAAAAAGCTAATTACATGTCAATCTACTTTATTGTAATACAACTCAAGGTTACATTGCAAGAACACGACAAGGTAATTTATTGGCTAAACAAGATGGGCTCAGAAGCTTTGCCTGATCCAAGCTGGAAATGTAAAAATTGTAACAGGGAACTAGAACAATGGGATCATAAGTGTTCAAGTTGTAATAGTTTTAATTGTGTTTATTATATATTATAAAATTCCACAAAGTGTAGAAATTACCATTAGACTACTTTCACATTGATATTGCTGAAGTTAGAGCACTTTCTTAATATAATCCTTATCTCCAAACAATAAACCTGCAAGTTTCTTAGCTAGACTTGGTTTTAATGTCAAAAAAACTTGCTTTTAGACACTAACAGTTATATATTTTAATAAATCAGGGTTGTATACAAAATGAAGAGCTTAAAGGAATTATCCTTAAGAATTAAGAATATTAGGTCTGTACAGAAAACCACGAAAATAATGCAAATGGTTTCTGCAGCAAAGTTGTTACAAAGCCAAAAGAAGTTATTAAATTCAAAATTATATGTATCTAAGCTGCATAACATTATTTTTTCATTAATGCTATCAGTTGATCAAGAATTACTGGCAAAAATTCTAAATGTCAGTAACGACGGTTCTTACCTAGTATTCATTATTGCGTCTGATCGTGGCTTGTGCGGCAACTTTAACTCTTCTATTGTCAAATTTAGTCAAGAGCGTGTAAATAAGTCAATCGCAAATGGCAAAAAAGTAGATATTGTATTTCTTGGTAAAAAAGCTTTTGATGTAGGTAAAAATAGATTTGACTCTAAAAGTATCTTAAAAATTGAAAATAGTAAGGGAATCACGTTAAAGCACGTAGAAGCTTTGGTTGATGGTATAGATTTAAGTAAATACGATAAAGTTAAAGTTTTTTATAGTAAATTCTATAATACCTTCACGCAAAAACCAATGTTGGAAACAATAAAACCATGGAGTAAAGACTCATCCTTGATTGATAGCTCTCTGGCTGGTCCAACAACAGATTACGGCTATGAGTATGAACCACAAAATATTGAATTTATTTTAAAATCTTTGGTTCAAGATTACGTTGTAATTGCTCTTTACTCTGCTTTACTTGAAAGTGCAACGAGTGAGAATAGTGCTAGAATGGTTGCTATGGAATCAGCAAACAGAAACACTAAAGAGATACTGAACAAATTAGCATTGCTTTATAATCGTTCTCGTCAAGCAGCGATTACGACTGATTTAATTGAAGTTATAGGTGGTGCAGAATCTTTATAGAAATCTAAGGAATAGAAAATGGATATATTAAATATTGCAGCAGATATTACTAAACTAATAAAAAAGCAAAATCAAGATGCGGAAGTTACAATATATGAAACTAATAAGACTTCAGTTTCTCAGCGTCTATCAAAAATTGAGCAAATATCACAATCTAAAAATTGCACTGTAGGAATCAGAGCTATAGCAGGTAAAAACAAAGCTGCGTATATTTCTACAAACGATTTGAATAATCTGAGTGATACAGTAAGCCAAGTGGTAGAAATGGCAAAGAATGCGCCAGAAGATCCTTGCATTAATTTTGCTGTAAATGGTAGTAATTATATCTCTTCTGCAGATTTAAGTATCTCAGATAATAATGTTGTAACCGTTGATAACCTAAAAGAAATTGCTGAAGCTGCAGAAAATTCAGCCCTTGCACATAAGAGTATCACTAATTCTGAAGGAGCCTCTTCTTCATACGCTTTAGTGAATACAGTATTATCGACTGTTTCTGGTTTTATTGGCTCGTTTAGTAAATCAACCTTTGCTAATCAGGTCTCTGTTGTTGCTGGAAGAGAAAGTGAAATGAAGGTTGGTTACGATTATGATATAGCATGTAATTTTAGTGATTTAAAGTTGCCAGAGTTAATGGGAAAAGAAGCAGCAAAAAGAGCAGTTGATCAATTGAATTCACGTACAATGAAAACTGGTAAATTTCCAGTTATTTTTGAAAAAAGAGCAGCAAAAGGGCTAGTAAAAAGTTTTGCTTCTGCTATAAATGGGAGCAGTATTATAAGCAACAGTTCTTTCTTGAGGGGTAGTTTAAACGCTCAGATTTTCAACGATAGAATTAATATTATCGATGATCCATTGTTGCCAAGAGGCATAGCATCGAGACCATTTGATGGAGAAGGGATAACTAGCAAGAAAAATATATTTGTAAAAAACGGAATATTACAAAATTGGATTTTAGACTTATACTCGGCTAGAAAATTAGACTCAGAAACAACCGGAAGTGCAACTCGTGCAAGTAATGCTGCAGTTATTCCTGCAGCTAGTAACCTCTACATTGAGAATGGTGATGTATCGTTTGAAGAATTAATTCAGGAAGTGAAAGAGGGAATATATGTAACTGATTTATTTGGTTTTGGTGTCGATTTAATCAATGGCGATTACAGCCAAGGCGCTTCCGGATTTTTTATAGAAAATGGAAAAATAACGTATCCAATACATGAGATTACCATTGCTAGCAATTTGAAGGATATGTTTAGCAATTTAGTCATTGCAGATGATCTAACTTTTTGTGGGCAATTTAATTCACCAACGATTAAAGTTAGCGAAATGACGGTTGCAGGTTCGCTTAACGATTAAAAAATTTATTTGCATCAAGTACAACAATTGTGTATTATTGTCATGTAATGTTAAGAATAGACTATGGAGTATAAAGGTTTAGTTTCAATAGCTAAGCTTAAAGCATTCTCAATCGTAATTTCAAAGTTTTTCATCACATTAGTAATGTTAGTTAATAATTTAGGAGTTGTTTAAATGGAATTTGGTAATGTAAAATGGTTTAATGCCGAAAAAGGCTATGGTTTCATCAAGCCAGAAGGTAAAGGGGGTGACGTTTTTGTACATATTAGCACATTGGAACGTTCGGGAATAAGACCTGAGGCACTTAAAGGAGAGAATAAAGAGAAGGGAATAAAAGGAGAAAGGGTGAGTTATGAGGTTAAAGAGGAGCGCGGTAGAAACGGAGAAGATAAAAAATCTGCAATAAATTTAAGATTGGAAGATTAATCTATTATGAAGTCTTTTAACAGGATTAACGTATTGTGAATAATTTTCATGAGATGGGTCTCCCAGCTTCGCTTAGACAAGCTCTAGATAAAAATAATCTTTTCGTCCCAACTCCGATTCAAATACAAGCGATTCCCTTAGCGCTACAAGGTAAAGATATTCTCGGATCTGCTCAAACGGGGGCTGGAAAAACTTTAGCATTTGCTATTCCGTTGGTTGCTAAGTTGCTGAATGAGCCTAACACTGGTTCAGCTTTAGTCATCGTGCCAACCAGAGAGCTTGCGCATCAGGTAACAAATGAGATAAGAAAACTCTTATCTAAAAATTCTGCACTAAGGGTCGCTTTGTTGATTGGTGGTGAGCCTATTTTTAGGCAGCTAAATCAGCTTCAGAAAAAACCACAAATTGTAATAGGTACTCCTGGTCGTATTATAGACCATATTGAGCGTAAAACTTTGATTACTCGCAATGTTAGCGTTCTTGTGCTTGATGAAACGGATCGTATGTTTGATATGGGCTTTGGAGTTCAGATTGAAGAAATTATGAAGCATTTGCCTAAAATAAGGCAAACTCTTATGTTTTCTGCAACTCTTCCTGGAGATATAGTAAAACTTGCTGAGAAGTACCTTAATCGACCAGAACGTATTTCTGTTGATTGTGAGGTTACAACTTCTGTAAAAATTAAGCAAGAAATTGTTTATGCATCAGAATCAGAAAAATATGAAAAGCTTGTTACACAACTATGTCAGCGCGAAGGATCAATCATTATCTTTGTTAAAACAAAGCGAGGAGCGGATCAGCTAGCTAACAGATTGCACAAAGATGACTATAGCGCTTTAGCAATTCATGGTGATTTAAGGCAGCACAAGCGCGAAAGGGTCATTAATTCTTTTCGTCGTGGCCGTAATCAAATCATGGTTGCAACAGATGTTGCTTCTCGCGGCCTTGATATTCCCCACATTCAACATGTTATCAATTATGATGCACCACAATCGCAAGCTGACTATATTCATCGTATAGGTAGAACTGCACGCGCTGGAGCTGAAGGGTATGCGCTATCTTTTGTTACACCTCAAGATAAGAGAAGACTGCCTGCACTGGCAGACAAAGAAGGAGAGCTAAATTTTGATTGTAGTGTGCAATTAAAAAAACGTAACAGCAAAAAGGTCTTTAAAAGGCCAAGTACGTTAAAGACTAAATACGGTAGAAAAAAGATCAATGCATTTAAGAAGAAAAGCAGAGTACTAGAAAAAGCGTATTAAATAGGATTTACCTGCAATTTGATAAGCGTAAAACTCGTCATTCCGCTACTCATTAGCGGAATCTATGCTGAGATATTGCGGTGCTATGACGTAGATCCAGAGTGGGATTCAAATTGGCTACAGCGAACTGCTGGATTTCAATTTTTTTAATAATTGTGTGCTATTCATTATATATGAGTTCCCACTTTTAAAGAGAATAGGAGATGATTTCCAAAAACTTGGAGGCAAGTTTGAATAGAGCACTATTCATTGCTTCTAATTTTAATCTTAAATATGCGAAAGTAGAGCATTTATTGCTGGCGTTAACTAAAGACGTGGATGTAAATTACGTTTTATCAAGATGTAATATCAGAGCCGATGAAATCATCAGTATGGATAACATTCTATCAAGATGCAATATTAAGGCTAATGATTATAATAATAATATAAAAGGGTTTTTACAAAGCAGTTCTGAATTGATTATCAGTGGAGTTAAACCTAGCTCAATGTTTCAATGCATAATACACAGAGCAATAATACGGGCTCATAGCTTGGGGAAAAAAGAAATAAATGGAGCAAGTGTTCTAGTAGAAATTTTGTCTGGGCAAGATTTATACGTTGAAGATCTATTGCAGAAACAAAGTGCGAAAGATTCCAATTTGATTTACCACATATCTAACATGAAATACTCTAACGATATAGATGAATACACCACTAATCATAAAGTAAAACTTGATAAAAATAATGATGCTCCTACTACAGTAAATAAAGGTGAGCTACTAAAAGATGAGGAAATTCTACAAAGTTATTGTAAAAATTTAAATGACTATGCAAGAAGCAAAAAAATAGATTATGTTATTGGTCGTGATTATGAATTAAATCGCACTATAGAAATATTATTGAGGCGTAGAAAAAACAACCCTTTATATGTTGGAGATCCAGGTGTTGGCAAAACCACAATAGTTGAGGGTTTGGTACTCAAAATCATTGAAAACAGTGTTCCAAGTGCGCTCAGGTCCAGTATAATTTATGCTTTGGATTTAGGGTCACTCCTTGCAGGGACACGCTATAGAGGTGATTTTGAAGAGAGAATAAAATCTATAATAAAAGCGATTGAGGCAAAACCAGGTGCTATCCTTTTTATTGACGAAATACACACTATCATTGGAGCAGGTTCTACAAGTGGTAGCTTTCTTGATGTAGGTAACCTACTCAAACCTGCGCTTGCAAGAGGTACACTGCGTTGTATAGGTGCAACTACATATAGAGAATACAGCAATAGTTTTGAAAAAGATAAAGCATTAGCGAGGAGGTTTCAAAAAATTAATGTTAAGGAATCTTCTGTTAACGAAACGATAAAGATACTAGATGGTATAAAGCACTACTATGAAGGGTATCATGGAGTATATTATACAAAGAATGCCATTAGGTCTGCGGCTGAACTTTCGCATAAGTATATTACTGGGCGAATATTACCTGATAAAGCGGTTGATGTTATTGATGAGGCAGGGGCATATTGTAAATTGCTAAGAAACAGGGGTAAAATTGTAAATAGTAGAGATATTAAGAATGCCATTACTAGAATTACAAATGTGCCTTGCGGATCTGAATCTGATGATTTGCAGAAAGTAAAGTCTTTAAAAGCTAATCTAGAGAAGGTGATTTTTGGCCAAGAGCAGGCAATAGAATCTCTTGTTAATTCTATTAAAATTGCTAAATCTGGGTTGAGAAATTACAATAAGCCTTTAGCAAATTATCTTTTTGCAGGGCCAACCGGTGTTGGTAAAACCGAGCTAGCAAAACAATTAGCAGAAAGCATGGGCATGAATCTTATACGCTTTGATATGTCCGAATATATTGAGTCTCATACGATATCAAGGATGATTGGTTCTCCTCCTGGATATGTAGGTTATGATCAGGGTGGATTACTCACAGAGTCTGTATCTAATAATCAATATAGTGTTGTGCTGCTTGATGAAATTGAAAAGGCTCATAGCGATATCTATAATATATTGCTACAAATTATGGATTATGGTTGCGTTACAGACACTTACGGACGTAAAGTTAACTTTTCCAATATAATCTTAATTATGACAACTAATGCAGGAGCAGCTGAACGCAGCAAAAGTTTTGTTGGCTTTGGGCATAAAAAATTTAACACTGGTGATAGTGAAAAAGCGATAGAACAGGTTTTTAGCCCTGAATTTCGTAATCGTCTTGATGCGATTATTTCTTTTTCTGACTTAAATGCGGATATAATTCTGCATATTGTAGATAAATTTATTCAGGAACTGAAAAAGCAGCTGACGCAAAAAGGCATAAACTACTTGGTAGAGGATGAAGTGAAATCTTATCTTGTACAAATGGGTTATAGTAAGGAAATGGGAGCACGTCCGATAGAGAGACTTATTGAAAAAGAGATAAAAAGTTACTTAGCGGAAGAAATACTGAATCGTAAATTAATAAAAGGAAAGAAATTAAGAATCTATATGAATAAAGTAGAAAATAAAATTGCTTTTGATATAGTTTAAAATCCTTGTATTGAACTTCATCTTTGTTACAATCTATAACTTAAATTCAATTTGAATTATAGTGATAAGTGATAAAGTAAAACAAGTCCTAAGCTACTACGAAAGTGAAAACCCTGGGGTAAAAGCAAATCTTACTCGTATTCTCATGCATGGAAAGCTTGGCGGCACTGGCAAGTTAGTGATTCTGCCAGTAGATCAAGGATTTGAGCATGGTCCAATTAAAAGTTTTGAAGTTAACCCTGATGCTTATGACCCACATTATCATTTTCAGCTTGCGGTTGATTCGGGAGTAAGTGCATATGCTGCTCCACTTGGTATGATTGAAGCTGGTGCTGCAACTTATGCTGGAATGCTCCCACTTATTTTGAAACTTAATAGTTCCAACTCTTTACATTCAAAGGATCTAACCTCTGATCAGGCAATAACCTCTTCTGTGAAAGATGCGCTGCGTTTGGGATGCTTAGCTGTCGGATTTACTATATATCCTGGTTCTGCTAAGTGTTTCGATATGATGGAGGAAGCCCGTGGAATCATAGCTGAAGCCAAATCTTATGGGCTTGCAGTAGTGCTATGGTCTTATCCACGCGGTGAAGGGATTTCCAAAGAAGGTGAAACAGCAGTTGATGTTATTGCCTATGCTGCGCACATGGCAGCTTTGCTTGGCGCTAATATAATAAAAGTAAAACTTCCAACTAAATATTTGGAAAGGGAGAAAATAGAAACAGAAAATATTGAATCATTATCTAAAAGAATTGAATATGTTAAAAGGTCTTGTTTTGCAGGGAAAAGAATAGTAGTTTTTTCTGGTGGTGAATCGAAGGAAGTAGATAACATATACAATGAAGCGAAAGAGATTAAGCAGGGTGGCGGTAATGGTTCAATCATTGGACGTAACACTTTTCAACGCAAAAGGGAGGAGGCTTTATCTATGCTAAAAGATATAATGGATATCTACACATAAAAAACGGCTGGGTGGCAGAATGGCTTATGCGGAGGACTGCAAATCCTTTTATACCGGTTCAATTCCGGTCCCGGCCTCTTTCATTCTCTATATCTTGTAAAAGTTGCTCAATTCAACAGTAGCTTTAAGTGTGTAACCTATAGAGAAAGCTTATCCATAGTAAAATCAATTTCTTTTCAAGTTATGGTTATACTCTTATAGCGTTTCATGGTAAAAAATAAACTAAAAATAAGCAAAGTGTTTTACAAACGTAATTTACTATTTTTACTACAGCCCGAAGTTGCTCACTCTTTGGCAATTATGGCATTAAAGAAAATACCTTATAAGAATCCTATAGAGCTACCAGAATCTTTGAGTGTGAATTTTTTTGGTAATAAGCTCAGAAGCCCCGTAGGTCTGGCTGCAGGTTTTGACAAGAATGCAGAAGTTATAAGGCCTATGCTCTCATTTGGTTTTGGGTTTATTGAAACTGGTACTGTAACTCGTAATCCACAATATGGAAACAAAAAGCCAAGAATTTTTCGGTTAATTAAAGATCAAGGGGTAATTAACAGATTGGGATTTAACAATAAAGGAATAGACTACTTTCTTAAACAAATAGATAAAACCAAGCTTGATGATTGCATTTTTGGCATCAACATAGGAAAAAACAGTACATCAAAGGACCAAATCAGCGATTATGTTGACTTAATAAAGATAGTATATGGAAAAAGCAATTATATAGTGCTGAACATCTCATCCCCAAACACGCCTAATTTACGCAATCTGCACAATAAGCAAGAATTATCGGAATTGTTGAAATCCGTAACTCTAACCCGGAAATCAATTGATAATTCTAAATCCATACCAATAATATTAAAAATCTCACCAGATATAGATCAGCAAACGAAAGAAAATATCGCTGAGCTTGCGTTGGAATATAAGATTGACGGATTAACAGTGAGCAACACTACGATCAGTCGGAATAACTTACATTCCCACCACAACGAGAGTGGTGGGTTGAGTGGCAAACCGCTGTTTAAACTTTCAACCGAGTTATTGAGCGATATGTACAAACTTACTAAGGGCAAAATATTGTTGGTAGGATGCGGAGGAATCTCAAGTGGTGCTGATGCATATAAAAAAATAAAGGCAGGAGCTTCTTTGGTGCAGTTGTACACTGCTCTCATATACCACGGACCTCAAGTTGTAAACAAAATTAATCTAGAACTTGCAGAACTAATAAGGAGAGATGGATTTAGTAACATTAGTGAGGTGGTGGGTTGTATACATTAAACATCTTCTCTGTCACCTAAGTAGCCGACACTGGAATAACATCGATGAATCATTATTCAAATAATGGTTATGCAAGAAGTCTATTAAACTGTATATTTTGGAAGTTGTTGGTATTATTTTAATAAAACAAAACTAATTCTTTGGTATAAAGGTGTGGTAGGAAGTGTTATTCTTTTAAATAATGGGTATGAAGAGTTTAAATGATGCAATATCTAAGATCATTGATTATAAATTTACAAATTATGCAATATTAGAAGAGGCACTAACTCACCCAAGCGTAAATAAAAGGAATAGCAAAAACCAGATTGTAAGCTACGAAAGACTAGAGTTTTTGGGCGATAGTGTTTTGAATATGGTTGTATCTGCCACACTGTTTAAACTATTTCCTGAAGAAAAAGAAGGAGCATTGGCAAAAAGAAAGACGGATTTAGTTTGTGGCAACACCATTGCTAATGTTGCTAAAGAAATAAAATTAGGCAGCTTTATCATCATGAATAATAGTGAACGCTGCAATGGAGGGAGATGTAACTTAAAAAATTTAGAAAACTCGCTTGAAGCACTAATAGGTGCAGTTTATATTGATGGCGGGCTTGAAAATGTTGAAAAATTTATTATCCAATATTGGGAAAAGCTAGCTAAAGGCATGCTTGACCCCCCTCAAGATCCTAAAACCTCACTGCAAGAGTGGACTCAGAAAAACAAATTGCCTTTACCAGAGTATGAGCTTGTAAAACAAACTGGACCAGCGCACAATCCTGAATTTACTATATCAGTTTGCATAGAAGATTATGGTAAAGTTTCTGCATGCGCTTCTAGTAAAAAGATTGCTGAACAAAAAGCTGCTGAGTTGATGCTAGAAAAAATTGGAAAAGACGCTTCAGTTTAGGCAAAATAGGCATTAATGTAAATTTTAAGGAAGCTAATAGCGTTTAGGGTAAATGGTCAATTTAAGGAGAAGCATAGTATTATTCATAAAAAAGTTGATCTACCAAAAATCAAGCCTTATGTAGTGGAATATCAATGGCTGTTGTCGGAGATGCGGAAAAAAAGAAGTAGCAAGTTACCAAAAGGTGTTATGCCAGATACATTTGGTCCAAGAGTTGTTTTGTGAAGTTGACAGAGTCAAGGAGAATGAAAGTTTTAAAAAATAGCATATTTTTTAATTATAAAAATTTGATATTAACTGTTGTTGGTTGATTGAGTAAAAACCAGTGAATGGTCACGTTAAAACATATTTTTAAATTTCTGCCAAAATCCTGGTTTATTATCATTAACCTTTGTAAATGTTATATTTAAACTGTATTTCGGATCATTTGGCACGTCGTATTTTATGCTAAATGTTGAAACTTTATCGTTATTGTAAATATGTACATCATCATATGATAGCTTTGTTGTGTAACACTTTACATACTTTTGCTTATCATGCACTAAATCACCTGACTCCCTTTCTAGTTCCACAAATTTCGTTTTTTTCTGACATTCCTTCATTTTTATTAAATCCTTATCTAGTGATATTGAAACTGGCAACGTATTTCCAGCATATTCTTTAGCTAAAAGTTCACTTTGAGGATACATTTTTATTTCCCTGCCAAAATGTGAGTCTATGAAATTATTACTCCAAAATTTATCGCCAGAATGCACGTACTCATCAGTAGCATACGGCACCCCACCATGATTGCATTGAACTTTGTAATCTCCAACACCGTTGTTTTGAAAAAAATCATGAATAGCAGTGTAGCTACCGGCAGCATCATTTATATAATCCACTACTTTATCCCTTAAATTTTTAGTTCATTATATCATAATCATTATGCCAATCAATCAAAAAAGCTCTCCCTTGCTGTTTTTAAAACTGATTTTGAGCAAGCGCTCTCGATTAGTTGGGAGCGTATTTGTAAGATTGTGACATTCGTGCCTCCCAGTTTTTCACATACTGCTGAATCAATTCAGGATAATCTGTAATAATTAATAAATTTTCAGCATTTCCTTTTTTAGCTGTCTTACTCAGGTTAAACGACCCTGTGATGACTTTTTGATTGTCAATAATCATTATCTTATTATGAGAAATCTTTGGCTTATCATCGATCCAAATTGGTACTCCACCTGAAAATAATTCATTTATAACACTATATTTTGAGTAGAGTTGCGATTTATCTAAGATGACTTTAACATCAACACCGCGTTCTTTAGCATTAATCAAAGATTTTGCAACTGTTCCAAGAGTAAATGTATATTCTTGAACTAAGATAGATTTTTTAGACTGATCTATTACGTTGATTATCGGTACAGCACAATCTTCTCCAGGTGAAAAGCAAACCGTAGCTTTTGGGCAGGGCGAAAATATAAAACCCGCATAGTAATACAGAGAAAAACACATTAGCAAGAATAAAAAGTGAAAAAGCCTCACAACAACCCACCCCCGGATATACGGCGATAGGCTACATTATAATTTAATCACCTGTCAATAGACTTCTTGCATAGTTTTTGGCAACAACCGTTAGAAACGAAAAAACTTACTTGACAAACTCCGCCAGCCCCCTTATCATGAAACTGAAGGTATTCAGTTATCTTCATCTGTGCAGATTAAACAGCAAGAAAACAACGTAGTTGGCGTCTTATTTTTAATTTTTTGCACTATGTGCACCTTATGTCTTCACAATATTCTAGGTTTTTACCTACACAAGCTGAAACGCGCTTATAAGTCGTTTAAGACAGTATAGTACGCCAATTTGCAGGATTAGGGAGTGACAACTAGCTAACACGGGGTTTCTTTTGCCTTTTTTTCTGCTTAGTAAATTTCTTAAACATTTAAACTAAGGTGAGTTGCATTTAAAAGCAGCTAAATTGCAGTGTTTAAGACTTAAAAAACGCCAATGTTCTAAAATAGATATTAGCTGGGGCTTCTTTTGCCTTTTTTTTCGCTTGGTAAATTTCTTAATGTTTATAGCTAACATGAAGCTAAGTACGAACTTTGTTAAATACAACAAATGGTGTCATCCCAGTGCTCCTTTTTTTGTCATCCGAATAGCTGACACTGGGATCTATTTTGCATGTAACCCCAATTGTGTTTTGGCATAAAACGCGACGCGTATTAGACTTATTTGCAAGCAAAGCTTGCTAGATCCAAGTAGTCAGGGCACTGGGATGACATCATAGGGACACTGGGATGATACCCTGACAATCGTCATCCCGCTACTTGTTAGCGGATGAGATACCGCGGCGGTATGACGGTTCGTGGCGGTATAATGAAGCTTGAAAGCGGATCACCTTTCACGACCCGTGTTTACTTCATTCACTTTAGGAGTATTAATAGGCGTTATTGCCGAGTTCTCAAGCTTTGTTGCCTGCCTCAAACCCTCGCTTACACTTTTGTCCTTTAAAAATTCATCAAGCTGCTTACTCTTTTGTTGCTCTTCGTTATTTGACGTATCTCTTTGAGCATCTTCTTTCATGCCACGAGCATTCTCTACATCCTTTTCACCTTCACCTAAAAATTTTTCTAATATTTTCTTAACAAAGCGCTTCAGAAGACTCAAAAACCCTTCTTCTTTTTGATTTTCTTGTGGTTGAGGCGTGTTATCTTTTTTGTCCGGCTCAGTGTTGAGCTTCTCTTTTACAGAACTCTTGCTCACTGAGGGATTAACGGTTTGTGAATCGTGCTCTGATGCTGTTTGCACAGAAGCTTCAGTAGTCTTTTTTTGTGTATTATGTTCAAGGTCTTTAACTGCTGTTGTAGTTTTTCTCGGAGTGTCTTGGAATTTTTTGTCACTTTTTGGCTCTGCAACTTTTTCACTTGTGAAGATGCCCTTCCCTTTATATTGTTGGTCAAGCTCAGCAATTCTTTCAAAATCTTGACGTACTTTTTCATCTGCACGTCCTTTTTGACTTTCAAATTTCTGACTCAATTCTGCAACGTTTTTCATTTTGTTCTCAAGCTCCTTACTTTTCACAGCTTTTAGAGCCTCTGTTCCTTTTGCGATATAATTAACCTTCTTTTCTAATGAGGTACCTTCTGGAAAAGCACTTGGAGAACGTTCAAAAACATCTTTAAACTTTTTTTCAACACTTTCTTTAGATGTCTGGGCCATACCTGTTACCTATTAAAACATATCATATAACCAGTATGTTAGCTAATTATATAAAAAACAGTTAACATAACTTGTGGTAAAGAGTAAGAGCGTCCTATTTATATTTTTTTTATTAAAATGTTATTTACTTATTAATTTAAAATATATAACAATATAGAAATGAAAAACAGCCCATTAGCAGTAGTATTCGATTGGGATAATACCTTAGTTGACACTCAAGATAACATTTTTAATGCTATTAAGCATACCATAAACTCAATGGGGTATAGTAATAAAGCTGCCGATAGAAATTCCCATGAGTCGAGAAAGAGCTATATGGTCAATTTATTTGGCGATCAGTGGAAAAAAGCGAATCAGATATATCAACAATATTTAGATGATGCACTATTGCAAAACATTGCTTTAAATCAAGGAGTAGAGAAAATGTTGCAGACACTGAAAAGCCACAATATTTATCTAGCAATAGTAAGTAATAAGAAAAATACTAATTTACGTAAAGAAGTTGCCTATTTTAAACTAGATTCCTACTTTGAAAGAGTGGTTGGGTCATGCGATACTGCAGAAGATAAACCATCTGCAACCCCACTGCTATTTGCATTAGAAGAGAGTACGTTGCCTATAAATAGAGAAAATGTGTTTTTCGTTGGTGATAGCATCACAGATGTTCTGTGTGCACAAAATGCCAATTGTTTACCTATTATATACGGTCAATCAATAAGCGGTTATGAAGATTTGTTATGTTTTCAACATTTTGATAAACTTACAGATTTTGTAATAAAGTATTTAGAAGATAGGTAATGACCGCTGTTACAGAGATTGCCAGTATAACAAGACGCTTTTGCGCATATTTGATAGATAGAGCAATTTTATTAATTCCAAACTTATTAATCAGACTATTGTTAAAGAATTTTCCGTTAATTTCATCTATGTGTATAGATTGCAGTTACTTCACATATTTTATATCTTCAAAAGCCCAAGCAACTCCTGGTCAGCAATTAATGAACATACATACCATAAGCTTGGACGGTTCTAAAATAGATTTGAGTTTAGCATTTGATAGAAGCATTTCTCAGTTTTTTCTTTCTCTATTATATAACATAATAGTTATCCTTATCGAGCTTTTCCAAGAACAGGACGTGTTAATAAACGCTTTCGATATATTAATAGTGCTACTCACTATATTAACGGTGCTGCTCACTCTCTGCTGGTATCTAGTTGCTTGCTTCTCTAAGAAAAAACAGACATACCACGACATGCTATTTAATACGGTTGTTATCAAAGGAACTATTAAATGAGTTGCTATAACTATCGTTATCATATAAATTATGCTGATGAATTGAACTAAGGGAAGATTATGAATGAAGAGATAGTAAAACATTTGAACAAATTATTGACCAATGAGCTGACTTCTGTACGCCAGTATCTTTTGCATTTTGCGATTCTCAAAAACAATGGAATTAATAGACTTGCAGAAAAGGTAAAAAATGAGCTCAACGAAGAACTTGAACATGCAAACAAGTTGGCAGAAAGAATTTTGTTATTTAAAGGAGTCCCAAATTTTCAGGATACAAACGAAATATCAAAGTATGATGGAAAGTTTACAAAAGACACAATACGGAAAATCTTAGAAGCTAATTTGAAATTAGAGGGAAAAGGTATTAAGGATATCAAAGAAACGATTTCTATCGCTGAGAAAGAAAAGGATTTTGTTAGTGTAATGTTATTAGAAGAGATGTTAAAAAATGAAGAAGAGCACTTTCATTGGATTGAGAAACAGATCGATCTTATTGAACTAATGGGTGTTGAAAACTATTTAAGAACACAAATATAGAGTGTTAAAAAAGATAGTATTTATTTTAATTATACCTTGCTCACTTCTTTTTTTATTAGGGTTATGGCAAATATTCAGATTGAACTGGAAGAATAATATTATTAAAAGTATGAGTCTTCCAGTGGTTCATCTATTGCCCAATAACGACCTTGAAAAATTTAACTATAGGCATGTCAAGATTGATGGGATTCTAAGTGACATAGAACTATATGTTTTTGCAGGGCAACACGGCTATCACGTGCTGTCTCCTATGTTGCTCACCACTGGACGTTACATGTTGGTGAATAAAGGAATAGTCGGAGAAAAAAAGGAGAAAAAAGTAAAAATTGAAAAAGTAGTTGCAGATGGAATTTTATATTGCGATAGCAATAAAAGTAAAAATTGGTTTATCAAGAACGATACTGCTTCGAATACATGGTTTACCCTGAGTACAGAAGAAATTTCCAATGAGTTAGGTATTAAGCTAGAGAAGTGTGTATTGTGGCCGAACAATTTTGGCAGCAAAGTAGCTATACAGCCAATGAAGCATTTGGAATATGCAATCACTTGGTTTGCACTTTCCTTAATTTGGTTGATTATGTGCGTAATTTACTATAGGCAAAACCTCAATAAAGCTTGAAGCTTTCTGTACATAAAATTAGAGAAGTAGTTATTCATCTTTATCACTACCAAGGTCTTTTAACATACTGTAATTGCCTTTTCTGAATCTACTTTTTAAAGACGTAACTCCACTTTCGCTAATACCACTAAGGCTCAGTGCAGCTCCACCTAGCTGCAATCCTATCTCAGATGTTTCAGGAATAATTTTACTAGCTCCTAGATCTCTATAAACCTCCACATTACTCAGATCTGGTAAGCGTATTACAATATTTACATGCGGAAAATTTGCTGCAACTAAAGAAACAACTTTTTTTATAGTAACTTCATTCTTTATTGAAATAACGAGAGCTTGAGCTCTTTCTATTCCTACCGATTTTAAAATTTCACATCTTGTAACATCTCCAAGATATATAGGAAAACTATCACTTTTTCCTTCTTTGACTATTTTCGATTGAATATCTACAACAACGTAACTTAAATGCTCTGCCGTAAGCATTTTTGTTACCATATATCCCACTCTACCAAATCCAGCGACTATCACATGGTTATAAAGATCTTGTGTATCTGTTTCAACAGCTTCATTATCTAATATTGTTTTCTCAGTGCTAAATGAGTTTGCTATCCAATCTCCAAGCCCCGATAAAAGAGGAGTGAAAGCCATGGTTACTGTAGTTACCATCATAAGTACTTGAGCGATTTCACTTGGTAGCACATTTAGCTCATCTGCTAAGCGAAACAAAATAAACGCAAATTCACCGCCTTGTGAAAGCAGTAACCCAGCTTGTATAGCAGGTGCACTCTTAAACCCAAAAAATCTACACAATATATATATAATAGATGTTTTTAAAACGATAAGGATAATCGATAATAAAGTAATTAGTGGTAACTTATTGAGTAAAAGTTCGGTATTGATGGACATACCAACAGTCATGAAAAATAAGCCAAGAAACAAATCTTTAAATGGCAATACTGCGTGTTCTACTGAGTGTCTATATTCTGTTTCTGCAACTAACAATCCAGCAACAAATGCACCTAATGCTAACGATAAATGGAATTGCTCAGTAATAAATGCTGCTCCTAATACTATTAAAAGCGTTGTTGATATAAAGATCTCATTACTTTCCATTTTAGCAATAACCGAAAATAAAGGTCTAAGCAATAATCTACCAGTTATAAATATCAGCACTAATGCAATAGCTGCTTGCACCAATGAACCTGCCAATGAGCTTATCAGGCTGTGCTCAGAATTGCCAGTAAGTAAAGGTACCAATACTATTAATGGTACCACTGCAAAATCTTGCATTAATAGCACTGCTATCGACAATCTACCAACCTGACTTGCTTGAGAACCTTTTTCTTGCAGAACCTGCAACACTATTGCTGTTGAGGATAGCGCAAGCCCACCACCAATAACTGTTGCTATATTCGTATTCACTCCGAAAGCAAGAGCGATGCACCATATTGCTACCATGGTAACTATAACTTGAAGAGAACCGAACCCAAATACATGAATACGCATAGCGATCAGGCGTTCAAATGTCAATTCAAGGCCTATAATGAATAACAGAAAAACTACACCAAATTCTGCAAGATTATCCATTGCTTCAGCTGAGTGTATCAGATTAAATCCGTGAGAACCAATAACTGCACCTGCAACGAAGTAACCAAGCACTGGACTAATATTCATTTTCCAAAATGCTATGACTATAAACACAGCAGCAGAAAGCAAAATTATAATATCAAACAAATGCTGAGAGCCACTGTGCATGATATTTAACCTGTAGAATTAGACCATTTAATTGAGCAGCCAATACTTGATTTTTGGTCAATTGGAGAATTACCAGTTTCTGCAATAAATTTCATAGCTTGAAATAAGTCACTACTTCCTACTTCATAGCTTTGAACCTTTTCTTTTTTTGTGTCGTTAAAACGTCCACGATAGCAAAGGTTTAAATTGGAATTAAAGCCGAAAAAGTCAGGAGTGCAAACAGCCCCGTATTCTTTAGCTATTTTCTGTGTACTATCAATTAAATATGGAAATGTAAACTTATTTTCCTTGGCAAAATTAATCATATTTTCAAAGGAATCTTCTGGATATTCATTTACATCATTTGGCATTATTGCAATGGTGTTTACCTGATAATCTTTTTTCAATTGATCAACATCGCTTACCAGATTGCTAATAATTGACTGAACGTAAGGACAGTGATTGCATATAAACATTATAATAAGACCATTTTTTCCACAACAGTCACTTAATGCATAATATTTATTGTCTACTCCCAAAAGATTAAAATCTTTTGCAGTAAAACTAAAATCGACTTTAGGAGTATTCAGAGCAACCATAGACTATTATTATACCATATGTAATTTACGGTCTTATTATTTAAATGTCAAACGGTTTCTATGTATACTGTTTGCATATTCTTTTTTAGTATTATAATTATAAAACTTATGTTCATAACTTTCGAAGGAATAGACGGCTCTGGTAAAACAACACAATCTAAGCTACTTGCAAATCATTTTAAGCAAATTCACGGCGAAAATAATGTGGTATTGACTCGAGAACCAGGTGGCACTGATTTTGCAGAAAAGATAAGAGGAGTGTTGTTAACGAATAACATTGATCCTATTTCTGAACTCTTGCTACTTATCTCGATGAGGCGCGAACATATGAAAAAATTAATATTACCAGCTCTTGCAGAAGGAAAAATAGTGATTTGTGATCGGTTTATTGATTCAACTATTGCATATCAAGGATATGGGTTTGGAGTTGACTTAGGGCTAATAAGGGACTTACATAAGCTAGTGGAAATTAAATATCCAGATATTACATTCATTCTAGATGTTGATGTTAAAGTTGGTTTAAATAGAGCAAAAGACAAGAATAAATATGAAGAAATGGATGTTAATTTTTACAATAAGGTCAGAAAAGGATTTCAGGAAATAGCCATAAAAGAGCCCGTTAGGTGCAGTGTTATCACTGGAATTGAAACAAAAAATGATAATCACGTACACAATAAAATTATTGATAAAATCACCTAGCTTGTGATAGAAAATTATCAATTTCAGGTAACATTATTTCATATGAATAACTTTTTGTTTGAGTAGCTAAAAAATCCTGTATTTTGTCTGGATCTTCTTCACTTATCATCTTATATGCCCTTGCGAGGTTCATTAATTCACTTCTATTTTTTTTATTGCTTACTTCAGTAATAGTAAAAAATTGATCAAAATGGTCTAAGAGGCCTTTATCGTCAATTTCTTTCACATATAATGCAAGTTTGTGTGCTTTACTACGATCTTCAAAACAAAGATTAACAAGCACGTTACGAAACCTATCTTTCGTAGTACTTCTCACTTCTGCTAATAAGGACTTAATATTTTCTTGGCAATGCACTCTCTTTACCGATTCAGCCGGTTCAACCATACCAAGAACATTCTTTACCAAAGATTTTTCTTCACAACTAAATATGAACATGTAATAACCCATCGATAAAGTGAAGAGCAAGAACATAGCCGGAAGTAAAAACGGAGCTAATACATTTTGTGACGCAGGGAAATAAACCAGGTAACAGTTGCTATTGACACAGTTACAAATAATCCTGATAAACATAATTGTGCTTTTCTTCTATAATTCTGATCAATAACTGTACTTACACCAATAGAAGCTATATCAATCATTACTCACACCTCATTAAACATTAATACTAACTGAATGATAGCATTATTGTGATGAAAATGCAATATTATGAATATTTTAATACAATTTATATTGACAGTTACAATTCTGAATGTTTTATTGCAGCGTTAGCTGATTAGCATTTTTAAGATGAGGTCAACTCTCATAGAGAGAGGATTTTTTTATTTTCTCATTCTTCTCATTTTCCTCTCTAACAATTTTTTTTCCATTTAATATGTCCTTTATTTCATCTCCTGTTAAAGTTTCAAACTCCAGTAGATTTTCAGCAATAAGCTCTAAGCCTTTCATATGCTTGGTCAAAATGTCTTTTGCTTTTTCATAGCAAGAAGACACAACTTTCTTCACTTCTTCATCTATAAGTTTTAACGTATCTTCAGAAATTATGTCAGAACCATGTATGGTTTGTTCGCGATTGTGATAGATCGGACCTATTTTGTCACTCATTCCCCATTTTGTTACCATAGAACGTGATAAATCTGATGCTTGTTTTATATCCGAAGATGCACCGCTTGTGACTTTATCATAGCCAAAAATTAGCTCTTCTGCCACACGTCCACCCATTGCAACAGTTATATCTGCTAGCATCTTTTCTCTTGTGAGGGACACTCTATCTGTTTCTGGTAGTCTCATCACTAAACCTAGGGCTCTACCCCTTGGAATAATAGTTGCTTTGTGTATCGGGTCAGAGGCAGGCATGTTGATAGCAACTACTGCATGACCAGCTTCATGGTATGCAGTCAGTCTCTTTTCCTCTTCTGTCATAATTAGGGATCGTCTTTCTACGCCCATCATCACTTTATCACGTGCATATTCGAAATCATCCATGGTAACAATCTTCTTGTTTCTTCTTGCAGCGATAAGTGCAGATTCATTCACCAAATTTGCTAGATCAGCCCCTGAAAAACCTGGTGTTCCTCTTGCAACTGTTTTCACGTTTACATCTGGTGCTATTGATATTTTCTTTATATGAGCATTTAATATCTTTTCACGCCCATTTATATCGGGTAAAGAAATAGTAATCTGTCGGTCAAAACGACCAGGTCTAAGCAGTGCTGGATCTAAGACATCCGGACGGTTAGTCGCAGCAATTATTATTACACCTTCGTTAGACTCAAAGCCATCCATCTCAACTAATAACTGATTTAATGTTTGTTCTCTTTCATCATTGCCGCCACCAAGACCAATGCCACGATGTCTACCCACCGCATCTATTTCATCTATAAAAATTATACAAGGAGCATTTTTCTTGCCTTGATCAAACATATCACGAACACGACTTGCACCAACACCCACAAACATTTCAACAAAATCAGATCCAGAAATACTAAAGAATGGCACATTAGCTTCTCCTGCAATTGCACGAGCAAGTAAAGTTTTACCAGTTCCAGGAGAGCCGATCAAAAGGCACCCTTTTGGTATTTTTCCACCTAATATTTGAAATTTTTGCCTTTGTTTAAGAAAATCAACGATCTCTACTAGCTCTTCTTTTGCTTCATCAATTCCGGCAACATCATCAAATGTTACTTTTTTTCCACTAGTCATGAGTCTAGCCCTTGATTTGCCAAAGCTTATAGTTCTGTTGCCCCCCGCTTGTGTTTGTTTAAGAAAGAATAGCAAGAAGCCAATAAAGATAAATGTTGGGACCCATGAGATAAGTAATCCACCAATTACGTTCATGGCAGAATCTCCAGTTGAAAAGGAGAATCTCACTTTTCTATCATGTAAATTTTTTATTAGGTCGCTATATATGACACCGCTTGAATTGAAACTTGAACCGTCCCTGAACTTGCCTTCAATGCTCTGGTTTTTTATGACAATATTTTCTACATCATTGTCTTCTAGTCTAGTTAAAAATTCCGAAAAAGGTATAATTGTTTTACTTTTACCTACATTTCCGCTGAACTGAATATAAGCAACTGAAATAAGAACAATAATTACTAACCAGATCAATAAGCCTTCTAAAAATTTTTTCATTTCTATTTCTAACTAAATACTAATCAAGCTTACCAAATTTTGTTTTATCGTGCTATTAATAATGCATTGAGCCTTATCGTCATTGGTATTTTTTTCGTTATAATTTACATCAGGATAAGCAAGCACCTTTCCATCTTTTAGCACTACAGGCAAAGAATAGAAAACTTCAGGGCAGCAGTTGTAATCCTTCAGAAATTCAGGAACTTTTTGTGTTTTTTTTAATGGAGCGATGATAACTGAACACTCTTGATTTCCGAGTATTGTGCAGCTAAATCTGTTATCCCATTGAGTAGGTTCATTTAAAGGTAGATTTACGGTAATTTCTTGTATCCTTGACGATTCTCTAATTATCAAGATATTTTCTCCATGTTTTCTTATTTTACACCCAGAAAGTGTACAGTTAACATTACTATCCTTTTGCAATATTTTGTTAAATATTACGATAAGGCTGTTGTACCTTGGTTTATAATGTTTACTGGCAATTGCCATTATGGAGTAAAGAAAAAGCCTCAAGGCTATTTCCTCTGGCAATTGATAAAACTCACTTAGTTTAATTTCAATATAACCAAGATCATGCACATTAACGCAGTCATTAAACGCAAGGCGTGTGTAGTGCATCAACGCTTTTGCAGCTCTTTTCATATGAAGGGCTGTGAGGCATATTCGCTCTGTTAAAATCTCTTGATTATCACTTGCTTTAAGTAAGTTACGGTATAAAGTTCGCCTGTATTTTAAGTCATAGTTGCTTCTATCTTCGATCCATTTTAACCGATGAAGCTTAGCGTACTTTTCTATTTCACTACGACTAAAATTTAACAATGGCCTAAATATATAAATACCATTTAGGAAAGACTTGTAGTCCATTGATGATAATCCATCTACGCCACTACCTCGCTCTAATCTTAACAAGAACGTTTCTGCTTGATCATCTTTGTGATGAGCAACAAGTAAATATTTAACATTATTATTCCTACACCACTCTGCTAGTAACTTATACCGTGCTTTTCGTGCCTGTAACTGAATATTGCCTTTAATATTTTGCTTCTCCCAATTTAATATGAACGATTCCTTTGCTCCAAGTTCCTTTGCATAACTTACAACAAAATCAGCTTCTTTTTGAGACTCTGGACGTAACCCATGATTTACTGTTAATGCTGTAGGAAGTGAAAGCTTGTTTTTTTTTGCCCAGTTAGTCATTAAGTGCAGTAAGACTATACTATCTACACCACCTGATACTGCAACTGCAACTTGATTGTTATAGAAAGCAAAACTATTAACCACATTTTGAAATAATAACTCTAATTCCATTATGTCTCTTGATGGCCAGACAGGTCAGATCTCTTACGTCATACCGCGACTTATTTGTGGTATATATAGATCCCGCTAACAAGCAACGAAATATGACAAGTTTGTCCTTTTTTGTCTACCCCAGTGCCCTTTCTTTATGTCATCCCAGTGTTTGACACTGGGATCCAGGTTTTAATGCAAGAAACTATTTCTTTATTCCAGAAAATGAAAATTCCACTCTACGATTTTTAGCATGCTCTTTTTCATATTTAGAATTTCTAGAATCATCTTTTACATTAACCAAAGGCTCAGTTTCACCTTTAGAAGCAGTTTTTATTCTGTTTTCTATGTAGGGTGTACAACTAACCATAAATTTTTTAGCTGCATCTGCCCTTCTAGCGCCTAGCGCAAGATTATATTCATGAGAACCACGGTTGTCAGTGTGACCAGTTAAAGTAACCTTCGCGTTAGGGTTATCTTGTAACACCTCCATTACGTCAAGTAATGCATCTGCACTTACTTCAGCAATACTAGATTCATCATAACCAAAGAAAACTCTTTTATCACCTATCTGCTTAACAACAGAATTTATTTTATTTGTTGTATTTGCTCCTTTTTTTGGGCAAGAACTTACACCAGTAAGTAATAAACAAAAACAGCACATTATAACCAGTCTACTCCACATTACTAAACCTCCATAAATTTTAAATAGTGCGTAACTTTAATTTCAGTAGCTAATATCTCTCCATACTGTAATATAGTCAAGAGAAATAAAATACTAAGTACTTTTTCTACAACCTTACAATTAATTTTCCTACAATATGCTGGACTCTGAGTAGAAAAATCCAATAAAAGAATAAAAAGTACAATTTTTTATTGTACTTTAAGCAAATATACTTTTAACTTTATTATTAATCTATTACGGTATTAAACAGATGTTTTCTAAAATAATGAACAAATATGCAATCTTATAAGTTTTTAGAGGAAGTATTATATAGGGTAAAGAATATCGAAAATACGCTAAAAGTACTAAACCAAAGCCAATTGAATATAGAGGACAAAGTTGAACAAATGAGTCTTCTAGAAGAAATCAGACATGAAATTATCTCTCATGACGCAATAAAGGAATCATTAGCAGATGCTCTTGGTAACAAAAAAAGTGCAAATACTCAGCAGCTAAAGTTAATAGAGAGAATACATAAAAGCAACAGTGCTGTTCCTATTGATTTAGTAAAGTCTTTATCCAAAGCTAAGGTTGAATGCCAAAATTTATGGAAGCTATCTCATTCTGAAACCAGTAACTTAGAAAAACTAAAAGAACGTTTTACTGATTTAATCACACTCATTCGCGAAGTAGCTTCTATAAAATCGCAGCAATTAAAATGCTCAAAATACGACTCACTGCTTGCTGACTATGACTCTGATATCACAGAAAAGAATATAAGGGAAGTATTCCCCAAGGTAGGCAAATTTTTTAGCGAAAATGTAGATAAAATAATTGAAAAGCAGAAAAAGGATAAGGTTACTAATATACAAAAAGTTGCTACTCAGAAACAGATTGAACTTGGCTCATTATGTTTACAGCAAATGGGTATTGCACTAAATGAGATTCGTACTTCTTATTACTACCCTATAGATTATGATGAATCTGATTTTTGTTATGGTTTATTTTCACTTTTACGGCATAGTGGTTATGCAATTTATCAAAAATGTTTAGCGCAAAATTCTATAAGTAGTCCAATTACGAGACATGTTATGTATGAAACTCAAGGGTTATTCATGGAAAGGATGATTGGAACATCCAGAGAATTTATTGAGTTTATTCAACCACACATAAAAGAGAAATTTGCTATAAAAGGCAAAACTAACGAGAAAGTTAGCAGTGTTGAAAATTTGTACTTGATTTTCAATGAAATAAACCTTTCTTCTTTTTTAAAAAGTGCAGATGAATTTAGTCTGTTAGCTCATATTATGTTGAGAACTAGGTTAGAACAAGATATAATAAACGGTACATTGGAAGTCAAAGACCTGCATGATGCGTGGCTGGAAGGTATGAAGCACTATAAAATTCCAGTAAAAGCTGAAAATGAGCTAAACACTTATTTTCAAGATGAATATTGGGCAAGCGGTGTTATGGGCTACTTTCCTATAAAAATTATTGCTTTAATTGCTGCTGTGCAGATTTTCTCTTGCGTTAAAAAGAATCATTACGAATCATTAAGTGCTATAATAAAAGGAGATTTTGGTTTACTTATCAGTTGGTTATCTCAAAATATATACAGTGCAAAGTGTGGCCTGGAACTGCTAAAAAAAGTAACAGGTAAGGGTTTAGACGTTGAGTGTGTTACTTACTACTTATCTGAAAAGTATAATTTGTCTTAATAAATGGTTTTCTTGAGTTATGTATGAGTTTTGTTCGAAAATTAACCGGAAAGTTTTATAGCCTTTTTACTTTCAAAGGTTTGTTTGCTAGCGATATTGCTATAGACCTTGGTACTGCAAACACTTTAGTTTATCAGAAAAATCAGGGAATAGTGCTTGATGAGCCTTCAGTTGTAGCAAGAATAAAAGAAAAAGGAAGTTACGTTCCTTATGCTTTTGGTAAAAAAGCTAAAATGATGCTTGGGAAAACGCCTGGAGAAATAGAGGCGATAAGGCCCTTAAAGGATGGAGTTATTGCTGATTTTAAAAGTGCGGAAGAAATGCTAAAATATTTCATACGCAGTGCAAACACAAAATTCACTGTTAATAAACCTAATATTATCATATGCGTTCCATCTGGATCCACGCCAGTTGAAAGGCGTGCTATACAAGATGCAGCAGAAAGTGCTGGTGCAAATGAAGTATTTTTAATTGAAGAACCAATGGCTGCAGCAATCGGAGCTGGGCTCCCGGTTACTGAACCTGAGGGTTCTATGATTGTTGATATAGGAGGCGGTACAACTGAAGTTGCAATTATTTCTTTAGGTGGAATTGTTTATTCACGTTCTGCCAGAGTAGGTGGCGATATTATGGATGAAGCAATAAAATCATATATTCGTGAAAATCATAAATTATTAATCGGTGAAACAACCGCTGAGAAAATTAAGAAAAGCATAGGTTCAGCCAGTCTGCCAGGTGAAAATAACAAAGAGGGAATGATAATTAAGGGCAGGGATTTAGTGAGTGGCATGCCAAAAGAAATGCTTTTATCAGAATACCAAGTTGCAGAGAGTTTAATAGAGCCTGTACATCAGATAATTTCTGCTATTAAGACTGCGCTGGAGAGCACTCCACCTGAACTTTCTTCTGATATAGTCGATAGAGGAATAGTTTTATCCGGTGGTGGTGGATTATTACGTAATCTAGGTAAAGTTATCAGTGAAACAACAAAATTACCGGTTCGTGTTGCAGATGACCCACTTTGTTGTGTTGCCTTAGGTAGTGGAAAAGTGCTTGAAAACATGGATTATTTTGGCCATGTTTTATTCAAGCAAGATTAAATTATTTTTGAAGGTAGTTTATTGAATTGTTTTGATGGAATTATGTAATATAAATGAGATCCCAGTGTCATGCACCAAGTAATTTGAAGGCAACTTCTAGCAGAAAAGGGTGTCATCCGAGTAGCTAACACTGGGATCCAGGAAACTTGATTACAAATAAATATGCTGTTTTAATGAATTTGTGTAATAGAAGCTAGATTCCAGTGTCAGCTACTTCCATGACATCATCTACTATGTAAATTGCCCCCAAATCAAAACGTTTGCACAGTTGTATGTTGGAATGACACAAGATTTGCGTTTATAAATTAAGGCGATTATGCTAAAAGAATTTGAAATTGAACCTCTGCTAAAAGATAAAGCTCCGCACCAGATCAAGGCTATTGTTGCAATGTCCGGGGGAGTTGATAGCTCGGTTGCTGCAGCACTGCTACATAACCTTGGGTACCAGGTGATAGGTGTAACTCTTCAGCTATATGGCACTGATGGCAATGCTAACGCAAGAAAGGGTGCATGCTGCGCTGGACAGGATATTTATGACGCTAAGCGTGTAGCTGAAAGTGTTGGCTTTCCTCACTATATTTTAAACTATGAGGAAATATTCAAAAAGGAAGTAATAGAGGATTTTGCGAGTACCTATATGCGTGGGGAAACTCCCATACCATGCGTGAGATGTAACCAAACGGTAAAATTTCGTGATCTATTGCAAGTTACAAAAAATCTTGGTGCGGATGTGCTCGTAACAGGACATTACGTGAGAAGGTTAGAAAAAAATGGTGAGGTAAAGTTGTGCAGAAGCATTGATAAAAGTAAAGATCAAAGTTATTTTTTGTTTGCTACAACTCAAGAGCAATTGAAGCTTTTGCGATTTCCACTAGGTGGGTTCTATAAAAGTGATATAAGAAAATTAGCAGAATATTTCAGCTTACAAATTTCTGAAAAGCCAGACAGTCAAGATATATGCTTTGTTTCCGAAAGCTATAGTAAAACAATAGCTAAATTAGCTCCACAATCCGTACAGAAAGGCAGAATTGTGGATGTGAATGGAAAAGTGCTAGGTGAGCACAGTGGCATAGTAAATTTTACAGTGGGGCAAAGAAAGGGCTTGGGTATCGCACACAATGAACCTCTTTATGTGATAAAAATTAATACAGAAAATAATGAGGTTATAGTAGGTCCGATCAACGTATTAATGCAAAAAAAAATATTGATCAAGGAGTTAAATTGGTTAGAACAACCAAAGGAAAGTATGGAAGTAACTGTGAAGCTGAGATCATCACATGCGGGAAGTTTAGCAACAATACATTCAATTGACGAAAAAAATAAAGCCTGTGTCATTTTAAACGACGATTACTTTGGCATCAGTCCTGGTCAAGCCTGTGTAGCGTATAAAGATGAGCAAGTAATTGGCGGTGGATGGATATGTTCTTAACTAAAAGCTTTAATGCAGAGTGTAAACATACAATAGACTTCTTGCATAACCATATAACAGAAACGAAAAAACTTCCTTGACAAACCTCGCCAGCCCCCTTATCATGAAACTGGGGCTATTTATTTATCTTCTCTGTACAGATTAAATGACAAAAAAACTCACGTATCTGGCGTCCCATGTTTAATTTTTTGCACTATGTGCACCTTATGTCTTTATCAAATTTCTAGCTACACAAGCTGAAATACGCTATTTAAAACATCAAAAAACGCCAACTTAAAAAATGGATAGTGAATAATTAGCTACCCTAGGGTTTCTTTTGCCTTTTTTTTCGTTTGGTAAATTTCTTAATGTTTGCAGCTAAACGACAACCGTCATCCCAGCGGGATCTAAAGATACCGCGAATGAATCGCGGTATGACGGTTCGCGGCGGCATAAAGATAAGTCTCGTCATCCCGCTGCGTGTTAGCGGAATCTCTTGTTAGCGCTGCGGCGGTATGATGGTTCGCAGTGGCATGACGATAAGCCTTGTCATCCCGCTACGTGTTAGCGGGATCTCTTGTTAGTGCCGCGGCGGTATAGCTATACCTTTTTCTACTTAGTTTGGGTTATGCAAGAAGTCTAATAACATTTATTGCTATTTTGCCATGTATCCCTTATACTATAAAGTAGAACATTATAGGTTTCAGCAATGATAAAAGAAATTGAAGAACTAATAAAAATTGTTGGTAAGGGTAATTTATTAGAGACGTTATTTATTTTTTTAGGTAGCTTTCAACATACTGACTTAGGTCGTTTTATGGATCACAGAAATCATTTTGGTTTGTCTGAATTCATTAGAAAAAAAGAGGAACCATTAGATAAATATTTTAACTTAAAATTTAGTCTACAAGGGCTGTTTTTAATTTATGCTCAAGCTTATCAAATTCTAAGTGAAAACAATAACCTGAATACTAAAGATGTCATAGATAAAATATATGAAGTTATTAAAGGATCTGAGTTAAATGAATATATAAATGAAGTAGTAGATGGAAGAAAATTAGATTTACTTAACATCTTAGCAAATCCAAAGAGAGAACCAATATTTAAAACAGAAGAAGATTTTGAAAATAAAGTACTCATTGGTCTTAGAAAGTTACTAAGTGAAGGAAATACATTAAACAAATATGACAGAGAATTTGCATTAAATAAGTGCGTTATCAGCAGCTATTATTCCATTCATGACATAAAAGCAGATAAAGATATAGCATTGTTCTTTTCTTTGGGTGGTCACTATAAAGAACTTTCGTCATCTAACAAAACAGTAAAAAGAGAAGTATTAGAGATATGTGAGAATCAGTTAATAGAGAGCTATATAATGTTCTTAGCTGGCAAATTACACATGATCGGATTATCAAGTAGAGATAAATATACAATCGACCATGAGAATGTGGATCGGCAAGAGAAAGCATTGAAAATGGATGGATTAATATATCCTATAAATACAAAAAACACCCTAGAGCAACTGTTAAAAAACCAAAATAGTGATGAATTTGAACAATTAATAACGAGCCCTGATAATATATACTACTCAGTGCTGCAAGAAGAGAATGAATGTAGGCCAAATCCTATCACCAGCAAGAAAAAAGAAAAAGACCATAAAAACACAGTCTGTAAACTTATTTTAGGTATGTTTGTATTATCTGTTGGGTTATATGTTGCTGATTATTTCTTTATGGAGCAAAAATTATCTAATCCAATAAAAGGTGTCCTACCACAGGATAATTTTGCTAATCTAGTAATTGCTGCAGTGCTTACTATCGTAATAGTATATGCTTTATTTCAATTATCACAGGAACCACCACTTTCAACAGTCAATAAGATGACGAATGAAAATTTAGGACAGCCCGTGCAAAATAAGTTTAGAATTACATAAATGTAGCAACTTAAAAGCATATATTGTATAATCTTAAGTTAAGAGGTGATTTATGGATTTAAGTAAAATAACAGCGGGACCAAATGCGGTGAATGTGGTAATTGAAATAAGTGCAAATGCTGAGCCTGTAAAGTATGAATTTAATAAAGAGCTTGGGTTGTTACAAGTTGACAGATTTTTATCTACCTCAATGACTTATCCTTGCAATTATGGATTTATACCAAATACCTGCGCAGGTGATGGTGACCCTGTGGATGTTTTGGTGCTAACTCAATTTCCCTTAGCATCTAGTGTTTTAATATCGGTACGTCCAATAGGCGCATTACTCACTAAAGATGAAAAAGGAGAAGATGAGAAAATATTAGCAGTGCCTGTTTCCAGTGTTGATAGCTATTATGACAATATAAAGGACTATTCTGACTTATCTAAAAGCCTACTAGATAAAATTACTCATTTCTTTTCTCATTATAAAGATCTAGAAAAGGGAAAAACGGTAGCAGTTGGAGAATGGGTTGGTGTAGAAGAAGCAAAACAAATTGTTGCAAGCTCTATTAAAAGCGGAAATTAGTTTTTGTTGATTTATAGCTAAAGTGGCTCTACGATTTGAAAAATAACAAATTCGTCATTCCGCTACTCGTTAGCGGAATCTATACCGCGCACAACTGCACGAACATTGCAATATGGCACATAGTAAACGATGTCATCCCAGTGCGTGACACTGGGATGACAAGAAAGGGAGCACTGGAATTTTTGTTTCAGCATTAGCCATGCATCTGAACAGATACAAATATTGCAATTAAAAGCATTAGACAGGTGGTAGAGGTCTTGGTATTATATAATCTTTAGGTTCTAAATTTGGAAGGGTGGCCGAGCGGCTGAAGGCGGCGGTTTGCTAAACCGTTATACGACCCAAAAGTCGTATCGAGGGTTCGAATCCCTCTCCTTCCGTATACTGTTTTTAGCACGGTTTAAATTCGCTATATTAGCATGTTTTTAGCCTATTTACCAGCGTACCTGATTTTGTTGCAATGGTTTTTATTTCCATTGTCACTGAGATCACTATTAAAAAGTTGGCTAGCATTGACTCAGTATTTATTATAGAATTGGTTATTAACTAAACAACTTTACTTGTATGTATAAAATACTAATTTTACTGTTGATAGTGTTGCCACTTAGGTTGCTTGCAACCGAGATTGAAATTGTTGCAGATGTAAATGGTGAACCAATTTCAAATTTAGATATCGAAAAACGCATCAACTTTATAAATTCATTGTTTGGCACTCAAAGTGTTAATCAAAAAGAAGCAAAGCCTCAAATTCTTAGGGAGCTAATAGACGAAATTATCATTATCAATGAAGCACAGAGGCTGAATATAAAATTGAGCAACGAGGAGTTAGATAATGCTATTATGTTATTTTTAACCCAAAGTTTTAAACTTAAGGCTAATGAAGTTGATCAATACATAGAGAAGCATAATATAGATCTTGGTATTTTAAGAAAACAAATAAAATGTCAGTTACTGTGGAGCAAAATTATTGAAGTAAGAATTGTGCCATTTATTAATATAAGCGATAAAGAAGTAGATGATGTAAAAAGGCAAGCAGAAAAGCCGGATTATCTTATCACGTTCCAAGAGTTTATAATTCCTGATCAAAAAGACAAGGACGTTTATGGTATAGCTGAAGATTTAGTAAAAAAATTACGCAACAGTAATAACCCAGAATCTCCAATAAAGATGCGTAAAGCAACAGTTAATTTAAGTCAGCTAAAAGGAAAACTCAAGAGCGTTTTAGAAGGATTAGAAACCAGCGACATAGCAGGTCCATTCAGTTTCAGTGAAGGTTACTCCGTTATAAAAGTAATAGATAAAGTACAACCTAATCATGCACTGCTGGAAAGCACTTTAAAATTAAAACAGATTGTGGTTGAAGGTTCAGAAAGTTTATTAGATAATCTCAAGGAGCAAAAAGTTAATTGTTTAAATTTTGATAAATTAGCAGATAATTTTAAGCTGCCAAACGCAAAAGAATTTGAAATAAAAATGCGAGATTTAAATCCTGATTTACAGATTTTATTTAGTAAAACAAGTGTGAATGAAATAGTAGAATTGAGAGAAAATGGCACTGCAAAGTTGATGATGTTGTGTGATATCAAGAGTAATGTAGCGGGTATAGAAGCAATCAAACAGAAAATGTACCAACAAAAGATTATGATACAAAGCAACTTGTTATTAGATGATATGCGTAAAAATGCAGCTATCAGTTATCGGTATAGTTGAAGTCAGAGAGTGTCCTTGTCTCTGTCTTTGTGTATAGAACTATATAAATTACTTTGTTCTATAAAATTTCAAAAAATTTGAACAAATGTAGTTAAAATAGCACATGAAGAATATAATGCTAATTGGTGGTGGAGTTGGAAATGCAGTGTTATTTTCGATAGGGAAGGCATGTCTTGAAAATAATAACAAGGTTTTGTACTTCGCTGGCTATAAGAAGTTAAGTGATGTATTTAAACGAGCACTGATAGAGCGTGCATCAAATGCAGTAGTTTGGGCATGTGAAGAAGGATTGATAGAAACAAGCAGAGATCAAGATAAATCCTTTCATGGTAATATAGTTGATGCAATAGTCTCTTATCAACAAGGAAGATTAGGTATTAATTTGAACGTTATAGATAAAATTATCACTATTGGTTCTGATAAAATGATGAAAGCTGTGAATGAAGCTAGAAAAACAATTTTAAAGCCATATCTGAAGTCAAGTCATATAGCAATATCGTCAGTTAATTCTCCTATGCAGTGTATGATGAAAGAAATCTGCGCTCAGTGTGTGCAGCAGCATATAAATGCGAAAACAGGAGAAAGGAGTTTTGTTTATAGCTGCAGTAATCAAGACCAGGATATGGAATTTATTGACTTTGATTTTTTAAGTGAGCGCTTGAAGCAAAATAGTTTACAAGAAAAACTTACTGCGAAATGGATAGATCATGTTCAAAGATATTAAACAGCACAAAAAGGAAATAAGAGAGCAATATAGAGCTATAAGAAAAGATATTGATGAAAGTTATTCCAGTTATGCGGCAAATTCCCTTATTAATCTCTTTAATCAGAACTTAAGCTACGTTAAAGGCAAAACAATAGCAGCTTACATTCCAATGGATGAGGAAATAGATGTTGTGCCTTTGATGCATAGTTTACTCGATTTAGATTATAAAGTAGCAATTCCTAATAAAAATAAGTTACTAAAATTTGAGGAATGGAACGAAACAAATGAAGATGTAATTCCCGACACAATCATTACTCCTGTTATTGCTTTTGATGATCATTTTAATAGATTGGGTTTTGGCGGTGGTTGGTATGATACAATGATAGAAAAACTGCGGCCACTTGGAAAAATATTTATAGGTGTAGCCTATGAGAAACAATATTGTAAAGATTTACCTGTAGAAAAACATGATCAAAAATTGGATATTATAATCACTGAGATGTGTGTTAGATGTGGAAGTGGATTGCTCAAAAAAGTGGATAAAAAGGAGTAGCGTAACCCCACTTTCTGATAGTAATTTTTGCGTAAAAAAATGCATCAACTTGGTCCTGTGATTCCTCCTTCACTAACTCGTGCAGCACTTGAAATACCTAAGTGAGAATTTGGCTTCATTTCCTGAGCTTTCTCATTAACTTTTTGTTCTACCTCTTTTATGTCACTACCAATTGCCATAATTTTAGGTTGAAATTCGCTCATAAAACCTACAAGTTTCTCCATATCTTCCTCATGAGTACTAGTACCCTTGCTCATAAGATTGTTCAAAAGACCAGCCTTATCTTCCCTTATTAACTGTCCTATTGCTGCTAGTTGCTCTTGATTCTGAAGCATTTTTATTATTTTTATTTCATTACTAAGCATTGTTCTTTCTCCTTCATCAGCTTCAAGATTCTTTTCCATTAAATTACTTATTAACTTTTCAAAATTATTTTCTCTTCTTTGAACCTCAGGTAATTTATCTATTAAATCCTTATATGAACTTTTCACTGCTTTTCCTGCTTCAATCGCTCCTTCTTTTATTTTTTCCCCTGCCTTTCCTATACCTATTCCTACATAACGTGCTCCAATAGCCACAAGCGCTATTAATGTAGCAAGGACAATAAGCGGAGAAAATGCTGCTCCTAATACCATTACGGCAGAAGCTATTCTAATTTTTTATTTGCAGAGGCTGATTTAGAATAATTGACTAGATTATCCAGTGGACCTTTATTATTATTTATAACATTACTTATTGCTTGTTGGTTAACAGATTTTAACGCCTCTTCTATTATTTTTGAGTCAACATTTTCAGAAGTTAAATCTTTAAGTGCTTCTTCAATGAGTTTTATAAATAATTCTTTATTTACCTCCTTTTGCAAGCCTTGGTCATTAATTGCTAAACCTAAATCTTTGAGGTTCATCCCTTTAACTTGTTCTGATAGGGTTGTAAATAACTCTTTTTTCCCCTCTTGTGAGGATTGTGCAATACTTTCTATTATATCTGAAATAGCTTTTCTTAGTTCTGGATAGTCAGTGTCAAAAAACATACTATTGCTAGATTCCATATTCAGCTTCGTTGATTATAAATATGCCTAATTATACATACTAATCATTAATTATATTATAATTGATATAATATACCCCTTTCCAAATATAGAATTTGTATTAAAATATCTAGATTATATGAAATCAAGGTACTTTATGGGTGAAAAAAAATTAAAAGCTGCTGTGGTCTTATCAGGGTGTGGTCACCTTGACGGTGTAGAGGTAAGAGAAGCGGTTTTAAGTTTGCTTGTGCTTGATCAGCAGGAAGTGGATGTTAAATGCTTTGCACCTGATATCAATATCACACAAGTTATGAATCATAGAACAAAAGAGGCAACAAAAGAAAAAAGGAATGTACTTGTGGAAGCAGCAAGAATCGCAAGAGGCGAAATATATGACTTAAAAGAAGCCAAAGCTGAAAATTTTGACATGCTAGTTGTACCTGGTGGATACGGGGTTGCGAAAAATTTATCTGACTTAGCTGAAAGTAAAGACATGGTGACAGTAATGCCTGAATTTGAAAGATTAGTTTCAGAATTTTTTGTTACAAAAAAGCCAATAGGAGCGATATGCATATCTCCAGCCATCATTGTTTCAATTTTAAGTAGCAAGATAGGTAAAGAAGAAAGTAAGGTTAAGGTAACTATAGGAGATGACAGAGAACAGTTGATAGAAAGGCTTGGCGGCGAGCACATAAAATGCGATACAGAGTTATCAATAGAAGACGAAGAACATAATGTATTTTCCTGTTCTGCTTATATGCGTAGCGACGAAAGTACATACTCTGTATATCAAGGGATAAAGCATATGATTGACAGCATGGTAAAAAAGATTAACAAAAAAAACTAAACAGCCATTCCTCTAAGATATAGTAATTTAGACTTCCTTACACAATTAACTGTTGAATTTTACATTCTTAGCTGTATTATGGCTAAAGTGCTCTAGGTTTACTGACTATAACGGTATGGCGTAGGGCTTTAGCTCTTTTTTTATAAACGTGAGGTGTTTTATATGTCAGACCTTTTCTATATTGAAACTACGTGTTGTGTGGACGGTCAGTGTGATGTCTATACAGGGAAAGTGAGTTTTAATGATGTCATGTCAGGCAAGTTCAGTCTAAATTCGTGCAGCGGGAAAGAAGCTATGATAAATCTAGACATTATTACATTCGATATTAATATCGCTATTGATGGTCAAAATGGAAAGACAATAAAAAAAGACCTTAAAGGTCTTGAATTTGTAACTAAAGATGATGGTTCTTGGTATATTAATAAGGATTTTGGTGATGATAAATTTGAAGTTGTAGTAAAGCAATCATAATTTTACATCTCAGGTGTAACATTTAGTATAGGCGCTATTCTATTTATAATGTTTTTTACTATAGGCGCAGCAATTATTCCCCCGGTATGGTGCATTCCTTGAGGCTCATCAATAGCAATTAGCACTATGTACCTTGGGTCAAGCATAGTTAGCACTCCTATAAATGATGCTATGTTTGCATCTTTGCTATATTTACCATCTACAACTTTTTCCGCCGATCCAGTTTTTCCTCCTATTGAATATGCCTTTATTTTTGCTTTTCTGCCAGTGCCATCTGTTACTGCTGCACGTAATAATTTTCTCATTTCCCTGGAAGTTCTTCTTGAGATAATTTGCTCTCCTATACTTCTTTTATTCAACATCAAGGTTGCGTTATGAAATATCCCATTGTTGATTAATGCTGCTGCAGTTTGTGCAAGATGTATAGGAGTTACAGCTATGCCATAACCATAAGATGCTGTTATTAAAGTGTTTTCACTCCATTTATCCGGGATTATCGGTGTGGATTTTTCTGGTATTTCTATTTTCAAAGGAGAAAATAGCTTCATAGCTTTAAAGTATTCTACCTGTTTTTCAATACCTAGTTTGACTGCAATTTTTGCTGCACCAATGTTGGATGATTTTACAAATATATCTTGCACAGTAATTTTTGGAATTTTAGATTTATGAAAATCCTGAATTTTATACTTTCCAATGGTGATTGGTGTTGATACGTTATATAAATCGCTAGTTTTTGTAGCGTTCGCATCAAGCGCTGCGGCTATTGTAAAGTATTTTAATACCGACCCCATCTCATATACCCCAAGACTGGCGCGATTAAACTTTTGTACGTCTTCTGCCTTATTCTGTAAGTTGGGATTAAAATCAGGTAGGCTGACCATCGAGATAACTTCACTATTTCTCACATTTAAAACAATTCCTACTCCGCCAAGTGCCTGATATCTGCTTACAGCTTTAGTTAGCTCTTCATGCACTATGCTTTGCACTCGTGTATCTAAGGATAGTATTATGGGCTTTTCTTGCTCATTATTTTTACTTATATATGCCTCAACTCCTGCAATACCGTTGCCATCTATGTCAGTGTAACCAAGCACGTGTGAAAATAAATTACTGTGAGGATATATACGCTTTATGTCGTCATAAAAATTTACTCCTGGTACACCAGCGTTTTTGATCGCTAGTAATTCTTTTGGAGTCAAGTGCCGCTTTATCCAAGCAAATTTCTTTTCTGAAGTAAGTACTCTATATAAGTTCTTGTATTCGAGGTCATGCAAAGTAGAACACAGTTGTGCTGCTATACTTTCCGGATTCTTTACTTTGGTTGCATCTATATATAGTGATGTTGTGGGCACATTTGTTGCTATTACCACTCCATTTCTATCTAAAATATCAGGTTGTTTATGTACTATATTATCTTTTCTAAAATTTTCTGAAGTAGTAGGTTGATCAAATGTTAAAGAGAATATGCGAAAAATAATTATTATATAAAATATAAATAATGGTACTATAAAACACAGTGAGCGGAGCTTATTTTTAAGTAATGCTTGCATATTTACTTGATTTGACAAAAATGGAAGTCATCTTAGCTGAACCACGAGGTTTTTGTGCCGGGGTAAAAAGAGCTGTGGACATATTAGCTATTACTTTAGAAAAATACAAAAACGAGCGCCAAGTTTATGTGCTACACGAAATTGTTCACAATAAATATATAGTAGAGGACTTTAAGAAACAAGGAGTGGTTTTTGTAAGCAGTATCGAGGAAATTGAAGGTAATGAAGGAATACTGATCTTCAGCGCGCACGGAGTATCAAAAAATATAGAAGATGAGGCAAAAAGAAAGGGTATTCAAGTGATTGATGCAACATGTCCTTTAGTCAACAAAGTGCATAAAGAAGCAAAAAGGTATGAAAACAGTGGTAAAGAATTAATTCTCATTGGGCATGAAAACCATCCAGAAGTTAAGGGAATTAGGGGAAGAGTAAACAATCCTATCACTTTAGTGCAAACTTTGCAGGATGTATATGATTTAAAGGTTAAAGATCCAGATAATTTGTCTTATGTTACACAAACTACGTTAAGCATCGACGATACCCGTGACATTATTGCTGCCTTGAAATTAAGGTTTCCAGGCATAACAGGTCCAGATTTAAAGGACATATGCTATGCAACGCAAAACAGACAAAATGCTGTTAAAAAGCTAGCTGAAATTGTAGACATGGTATTAGTTGTAGGAAGTAAAAATAGCTCAAATTCAAACCGCTTATTAGATCTGTGCACTGCCAGAGGAAAAAGAGCCTACTTGATTGATAATTACAGCTGTGTGAATAAAAGCTGGTTTCAGGGCGTAGAAAAGATAGGAATCACCGCAGGTGCTTCCGCTCCTGACATATTAGTTGATGAATTAATAGACTACCTAAAAGTAAACCTGAGTGTAAAAATTTCAGTTATGCCAGGTGGTATTACTGAAAATGTTCAGTTTAAAATACCGAATCTGGTTTAAAACACAACTTATCTACTAAACTTCTCTTGAAATCACACAAACCAGCATCTATAGCTAAGACGTCATACCGCGATTCATTAGACTTCTTGCATAACAAACTTTTGGCAGCGCATTGGATGAAACGAAAAAACTTGCTTGACAAACTCCGCCAGCCCTCTTATCATGAAACTGAAGCTATTTATTTATCTTCGCAATCTCTGCAGTGGATTAATGACAAAAAAACTTGATGTATTTGGCGTAAATCATGCTTAATTTTTTGCACTATGTGCACCTCATGTCTTTATCAAATTTCTAGCTACACAAGCTGAAATACGCTATTTAAAACATCAAAAAACGCCAACTTAAAAAATGGATAGTGAATAATTAGCTACCCTAGGGTTTCTTTGCCTTTTTTTCGCTTGGTAAATTTTTTAAATATTTACGGCTAATATGAAGCTAAGTACGAACTTTGTTAAACACAACAAATGGTGTCATCCCAGTGCCCAAACACTGGGATCCAGTTTTCTTTACAAATTCACCAAAAGTGTTTCATTCTATAACATAAAACCCATACTCACCAAATCCAATGCATTACTTGCAATTAAGTTTCCTGGATCCCAGTGTCTGGGCGCTGGGATAACAAAGGAGGACGTTATTCCAGTGCCAAGCACTGACCATTTCTGGTCTCTTAAATTGCAACTAATCTAAGTATTAAAAAATTTACCAAGCGAAAAAAAGGCAAAGAAACCCTAGGGTAGCTAATTATTCACTATCCATTTTTTAAGTTGGCGTTTTTTGATGTTTTAAATAGCGTATTTCAGCTTGTGTAGCTAGAAATTTGATAAAGACATGAGGTGCACATAGTGCAAAAAATTAAGCATGATTTACGCCAAATACATCAAGTTTTTTTGTCATTAACCCACTGCAGAGATTGCGAAGATAAATAAATAGCTTCAGTTTCATGATAAGAGGGCTGGCGGAGTTTGTCAAGCAAGTTTTTTCGTTTCATCCAATGCGCTGCCAAAAGTTTGTTATGCAAGAGATCCCATAAATTGGGTGTCATAATAACTACACCCACATTAATTTTGGTGTACGTGACCTTGAAAGATCGTGATTCAATACTTAAATTATTAGGGTGGTAGGCAAATAATGGAGCTCAAAATGCATAATGTACAAGAAACTGAAAATTTAAAATTTGACGCTGAGGTGGGGAAAGTACTGAATATAGTGATTCATTCACTTTACACCAATAAAGACATTTTTCTGCGTGAATTAATATCAAATGCATCAGATGCATGTGATAAGTTGCGCTATGAATCTCAACTAAACCCTAATTTGCTAGATTTGAGTGACGAATTAAAAATCACTATCAGCTCCAATAAAGATAAGAACGAGCTATATATCACTGATAATGGCATTGGAATGAATAGACAGGATTTAATAGACAATCTTGGTACAATTGCAAGCTCTGGTACGCAAAAGTTCTTGGATGCGATTAAGAATAGCAAGGATTCAAGCCAAACTGTGGAGCTGATTGGGAAGTTTGGTGTTGGTTTTTACTCAAGCTTTATGGTTGCATCAGAAGTAATAGTAGAATCGAGAAAAGCTGGAGAAGAGGAGTCTTGGATCTGGCAATCCAAAGGAGATGGGGAATATTCAATCAGCAAGTCAGATAATCAAGTCCCTCGCGGAACCAAAATTACGCTCATTATGCATCCTGAAGAAAACGAGTTTTTAGATAAATTTCGTGTTGAAAATATTGTCACTACTTACTCTGATCACATAAATTTTCCTGTTGAATTTATAGACGAAGAAGGAAAAAGTGAAAAGTTAAACAGTAAGGCTGCAATTTGGACTAAGCCAAAAAATGACGTTACTCAAGAGGAGCACAACGATTTTTTCCGCAGTGTTGCCCACGTTGGCGGGGAGCCCTGGATGATATTGCATAATAAAAATGAAGGTGCAATAGAATATACAAATTTGCTTTATGTTCCTTCTATAAAACCTTTTGATTTATTCCATCCAGATAGACGTTGCTCTGTGAAGTTATATGTAAATAAAGTATTTATCACTGAAGATAACGTACAGATTATACCACAATACTTGCGTTTTCTGAAAGGCGCGGTTGATTCACCGGACTTGCCTCTTAATATCAGCAGAGAAACGCTGCAGAATAATCGTGTTGTTGAGCAGATCAGAAAATCTCTCACTAAGCGTGTGATATCAGAGCTCGGTAAAAAAGCAAAAGAGAATTTAGAGGAATATACAAAATTCTGGACCAATTTTGGTGCAGTTTTAAAGGAAGGTCTTTGTGAAGCTATGCCAACTGATGAGAGAGAAGCACTACTCTCAATTTGCAGATTTCATAGTACTGGTGATGAGAAATTAGTCAGCATTGATGACTATATAAGCAGAATGAAGCCTGAGCAGGAACATATCTATTATCTCACCGGAAATAGCCTCGATTCAGTGAAAAACAGTCCGCAACTTGAGGGGTTCGTCAGTAAAGGGCTGGAGGTTCTTCTGTTCGTTGATCCAGTGGATGATTTCTGGACTAGTGTAATTCATGAATATAAAGATCAAAAGTTTAAGTCTGTGACTCGCGCTGATGTTGATTTGGAAAAATTCTCTTCAGAAGAAGATAAGAAAAATGAAGAAAACAAATCGAATGAAGAAAAAACTGAGGAAACTATATTGCAATATTTTACCACAGTGCTTGGAGATTCAGTAAAAAGCGTAAAAATTTCCAAAAAATTGACTGATAGTCCCGTATGCCTAGCGGTTGATGAAGGTGCTATGGATCTTCGCATGGAGCGTTTTTTGCGTGAACAAAAGCAGCTAAATTACCGCACGCCAAAGATGCTTGAAATTAACACTAAGCATCCTGTAATAAAGAGTATAATGAAATCTTATGCTGAAAGTGGTGAAAACCCAACATTGGAGGACATGGTTCACTTATTGTTTTACCAAGCTTGCATCGTGGAAGGCGAAGAGATGGATGACGCGAGCAGCTTTGCTAAGAGACTGAATAATTTGCTTGGCAAGATTTCTGTTTAATGCTATACTTAGCTTAGCTGCTAGTTAGGAGGTAAAACATGTTTGGTTCCAATTTTAGAGACTTTGTATCACAAGATACAACTTCACAGGGCCAATCAAATTCTGAAAGATTAATCAAAAGTTGGCATGGTTTTGAAAAACCAGATTCTGAAGGTTCAGGTATTGAAGAAGAGTTTGAAGTTTTAGATAGCGAAAGTCAAGAGATACCAGCTACTCCATGTAGCACACCCCTGAAGATCTAAGTTTAGAGAATGCAATACTTGCAAACTTTCCTGATGGTTGTGATAGGTCGTTTACTAGAGTTAAAAGATGAAGATTCATATGGTATCATTCCTAAAAACTTAACTTTTGCTGAGATTATAAATATCTTAAATCAAGCTATACAAGAAGATAATTGTGAAGAATTAGACAAGGTTGTACAAAATATTGAAGATTATGAAGGCAGGTCTATTACGCTGGATAATGAAAATCTCAAAGATTTCTGTTCAAATCAACTTAATTTGGAGTTACAAAACGGAAGCAACCATCAACATATATATTCAAATGTACTATCACAATATAAATTTGATCAAGAGGGTTTCAAATATGATTATTCAGTAAAAGAATTGGTACTATTGGCAATTGCAGCTAATGACAAGCTAGTAGAGCAATATCAGGATTTTCTTTTTGCTGAAGGAAATTTAAGTCTTTTACCTCTCCTTGTTGGTGGTCAAAAATATATTGAAGCTTTTATAGAAAAATTCCATGGTACCGATGGAGTTTATGGAAGATTAAAAGATCAAACTATACAACTTGTCGAACCTAATAAGATTGGTTTTTTCTCAGTTATAGCATTAAGAAAAGAGCAAGAATTATTAAATGCAGTTTTTGTCGAATACGTTTTAAGAGATTTTGGACAGGTGTTAAAAACAAGTAATCCTGATTCTTTGTATGGTGTGCTTGAAACAGCGTCTCTGATCAAAAATGAAGAATTCATCACGATAGTGCTGGGTGCATTTGAAAGATATATTAATAAGCTAACTAAAAAAGCCTCAACAGAAGAGTTATTAAAAAAGAGTTTTGTTACTTTATTAGAAACTGCGATAAGCCAGGAACACACATCTGTCATTGAATACCTGTGCAAACGATACACTAATAGTGCAGATCATGCCATTTACGATGTATATGAACAAGCATTTGCGGATGATAAAGTTATTACAATACTAGGGCAACAAATCCTGAAAAATATAGGAGCTCGTGGCAGAAAAGAAATTTATGATTTAATTCTGAAAACTGCATTGGATGCTGGTAATATTGCATTTATCGAGCACTTGTGTGAAAAATGTGCTAAATGCAGCAATGATGTTATCGGCTATCTCAATCAAAAATTTAAAAATAACGAATTTGATAACATACACGAATCAATCCTCATTGCATTGTCTAATGTTGAATACACAAACACAGACGTTATAGTCGAGGTGCTTTTTTACACTAAAGAAATCCATCAAAACGTATCACATAATGAGCAAGTGATTAGGCCGGTCATACAGAATATACTGAAAAATGCAACACACTACTCAATAGGCCAAGAAGATTACTCCTTAGTCAAGGAAGTATGTTACTTATACACAGAAGAGGGTGCAATTAACGTAATTTTTCAAGAGGAGTGTAAGATTTTTAAATCTAGCATAGAAAAGCGCATAGAAGATCTGGAAAAGGAAAACAAATTATTGCAATCTGAAGCTTTACGTGAATATAACAGCCGTCTTCCAGGTATTGTAAATGGATTAGTTCAGACTGCTTGCATAGTGTATGATGAATACACTAAAGATCCAAAAGACAATAAACGTCAAAAGAATATTGATCTAATATTCAGTTTAATGCAAATTAGAAATATTCTGCAATTTTCTATTGATGTGCAAAAATATTCCTGTCATGAACGTCAAGATTTGTGGGATGAAATGTGCCAAACTCCTGGAACTTTTATAATACGAAAAAGAAGTAATAACGTTGCAGATGAATTAGAAATTCCAGTTATAACAAGTGACATTCTATCAGAAAATCCAGGACTTGAAAGTGCTGGCAGTAAGCAGACAGAAAAAATATTGTGGACAGAGGAAAAAATATTATGGATAATGGAGAGAGCTCGACAGAAGAGCTCATTAGCAATAATTTTAAGGAGGGTGAAATGGGTGAAGGCAGCGAAAAAAAGGATGTTCCGCGACTTGCTGGTCCTGTTAAGAAAAAGATTAATAAACTTATAAGCAAAACCAGTACTAACTCAAGAGAAGAACTCGAAAATATTCTAAAAAGTAACTCTCCTACTCTTGTACTACAATATGTAAAAAATAAAGAAGGTCCCTGTAAGGGTAAAGTAGAAGAAATTGTAAAAGAAATTAAAAACCATAATACAAAACAAGGTAATGTTAATATTTCACTGAACAACAATTTGCCAAATTCAGGAGACCAATCTACAAGTTCTAATAATACCGGAAGCAATAGTGCACTTACCACAACTCCAGAAATTACGGGTTGTGAAAAGAAGTTGGGGGTAAGTGAAGTTTCTTCGAATGCTGACAATGTGTCTACAATTGGAGGTGTTATTAACAGTAAGGAAAAGCCTGCAGCAGTAGAAAAAACTAGTGCTATAAACAATCAATCAACCTCTATTACTGCAACACAAAATACGCAAAAGAGTAAGTGGCCTACCATAGCTACATGGACGTTAGCAGTAGCTGGAGTTGTTTCAGGAGTAGCTATTGCAGTTTATTTGGAAATGCTAGCTGCAGGAATAGCAGTTGGAGCTTGTTGTCTGGTTGCTGCTGCAGTTATATACTGCTGTACACCTAAAAGCCAAGTTGAAAACAACAAGGTTGACAAACCTTTCAACACGAAGGAAGCATCTACTACCGTATCTGTATAATAAATATTGTAGTTTACCATTTAATAATTTGTTATAATTGTATTAATTATTAGTGAATAAAAACTTGGTAAACTACGAAGAAATATTCTTAAACAAAATCAAAGATATAAAAGATGAGGGGCGCTACCGTGAATTTACGCACTTTGCGTCATTGCCAGGTAGGCTTCCCCACATTATGGACTATGAAAGAAATAGGGAAGTAATAGTCTGGTGCAGTAATAACTATTTGGGAATGTCACAAAATGAGAGTGTAATTGCCGCTATCCAAAATTCATCTGTTGGTGCTGGAGGAACAAGAAATATATCTGGTACAACAAAAGAGGTTGTTGAACTTGAAAAATCCTTAGCTTGTTTGCATAAAAAAGAGGCTGCTTTAACTTTTGCTTGTGGCTACCTCGCTAACCAGACAACACTTAGCACTTTATCGTCTGTTATTCCGGGCGTAGTAATTTTTTCAGACGAGAAGAACCATTCTTCGATGATAGAAGGCATAAAATCAGGAAAAAGGCCAAAACATATATTTAAACACAGTGATGTTAATCATCTAGAGCAGTTACTCAAGTCTATAGACAAAAAGACACCAAAAATAATAGCACTTGAATCCGTATATTCAATGGATGGCGATATAGCGCCGCTTAAAGCAATATGCGATCTTGCAGATCAACATAATGCAATTACCTATTTGGATGAGGTGCACGCAGTTGGCATGTATGGTTCACATGGTGGCGGAATTGCAGAAAGAGAAGGCCTGATGGATAGAATAACCGTTATTCAAGGTACACTATCAAAGGCTTTTGGAGTGATGGGTGGGTATATAGCGTCTTCAAAGAGCTTGGTAGATGTAATAAGAAGTTCCGCTCCAGGATTTATTTTTACCACTGCTATGTCGCCTGTTTTAGCAGCGGCAGCAAAGGCAAGCGTTGAGCACCTAAAATCGAGCAACATTGAAAGGGAAAAGCAAAAGCAAGTCGTTGAAAAAGTAAAAAACTCACTGAGAAATGCAGGAATTAACTTCATTCCAACAGAAACTCATATAATTCCAATAATAATTGGCAACTCAGAGTTATCCAAAAAAGCATCAAAATTATTATTTGATGAGTATGGAATATATGTTCAACATATAAATTACCCGACAGTTCCAAGAGGAACTGAGCGTTTCCGTATTACCCCTACACCTTATCATACCGATGAAATGATAGAGCATTTAACAGAATCTCTTGTAAAAGTTTTCGAAAAGTTGTCTATCTCTGTAGCCTGTTTATGCTACAGCTAGTACAGCCCTACGTCATACCGCGATTTATTCGCGGTATCTCAGCATGGATTCCGCTAACAAGTAGCGGAATGACGAGTTTTACGCTTATCAAATTGTAGGTAAACATAAATTACTTTAGCTATAGTTTTATATCTCCAGCAATGATTAGCCCGTTGTCTTCCGTTAGCCTTCCACCGCTTTCTTGCAGAAAAAGTCTACCGAGCAAGGCTTTATATTTGTTAACTCCAGAGTAAATTATTCCACTGTGCCTTCCTGCCGCAAGGTATGCAAAGCCTAAAATTGTTGAACCTATGGAGCGTACATTACTATTGCCAGGCAGCAATTTATTTAACAAATTACCACTTACATCTATTAGACCCCCTTCACGGCTTTTCACTCGCATTTTTACATGACGAGATCTAAAATCCTCAAGAAAAGCACCTTTCTTTTCTTCTGCCCAAAAAGTTTCTCCAAGAGCCGGAGCATCAATTACAGCCGCCACAACTTTATTTTTATGAATGAGACAGACTGATACTGCAAAATAAACCATACAACTGGAAAAGTTCTCCCTGCCCTCTATAGGCATAATAAACCAGGTATAAGTGTCATCTTTTACTTCTTGATCAGTATCATCTTCGGAAATAAACCCATAGTCTCGTTTGTAGTCGTGCAAGCAATCGTATATGGTTTGCTTGGATTTTGAATAAGTTTTATTAATAAAGTCTGCTGATTTAACATTAGAAATTTGCAATTCATTAAAATCGCGCATAAGCTGCCTGGAAGCATTACGCACAGAACCAAGCATCACATTAATTCGTGGTGATGAGATGGACATTCTTCTTTTTACTCTTTCACTCTTTCATAATAGCTGTCATCTGGAGTATATACTACAATTTTATCCTCTTCTTTTATAAACTGAGGCACGTTAACGCGCATTCCGTTTTCCAAAATTGCAGGCTTATAAGAAGCAGTAGCAGTTTGTCCTTTAATAACAGACTCTGTTTCTTTCACAGCAAGTGTAACATAATCAGGCACATGCGCAGAAATTATTTTGTCTTGATAAGCTACAACTTTAATTTTCATGTTATCCTGTAAATAAATTTTTTTTTCTCCCAATAAGTCCAAATTTATAGTGATTTGCTCGTAATTACTTGGATGCATAAGATTTACAATGTTTCCTTCAGTGAAAAGGTAAACATATTCCTCTTCATCTAAAATTGCCCTTCTGATTGTTGCATCAGAACGAAATCTTTCATAGTGTTTTGCTCCGGTTTTGATGTTTTTCATTTCGGCTTGTATGTATGCACCACCTTTACCAGGTTGAGTATGTATAATACCTACAACCAAAAATAATCCGCCGTTATGTTCCAACACCTGACCTGGTCTAATATCGTTAGCTCTTTCTGCCATAATTACATTTTCAGTTTGATCTTACAATTATAAATAGCTTTATATAAATATCAAAGTCTTTATTAGTCAATAAATTCTGGTATATTTAATACTATATACCTCCCCTTTATATTTATATGTGGAAATATCTCTTTAGTGAAAGACAGCATAATACGTTTTTTTGTGCTGATAACTAAAATTTCTAATATATCCCCTGAGCCGAAATTATACACAGATTTTACATAGCCATATAATTCATTACTTTTCAGCCTTACTTCCATATCTACAAGGTCACTTTGGTAAAATTCATCCTCATCATTTAGCTCTGGTAACTTGCTTCTTTCTATATATAGCTTCTTATTCCTTAAAAGCTCTGCTTCATTACGGGAATTTACTCCGCTTATTGTAGCTATTACTAAATTATCACCTATGACGGATACTGAGTCTATTTTATAATTCTCATCACCACTTATTAGCTTACCATATAAGGAGATATTTTCAGGCTTTTCAGTAAAGGTTTTTACTTTAACAGCTCCTTTAATTCCGTGAGGAGAGGTAATAATTCCTAAGCATACCAGATTGTCGTTCATATTAATGCAAGTATCTAATCAGAAGATTTCTCAGATAAATATTGAGTCAAAATCTCGATGCCTTCATCAATCTCTTTTTCAGTGATAATGAGTGGAGGTAAAATTCTCACAACATTATCTGATGTTACTCCAACAGTGAGTAAACCACGATGACTTAACTCTTCTGCAAACTTTTGATTGTCTGCTTTCACTTTTATTCCAAGCATTAACCCTTTCCCTCTCACTTCTTCTATTATTGAAAATTTACTTGCTAAGTTTTCTAGTTTATTTTTTAAGTATTTACCTCTAATTTCAACATTTTTCAAAAAGCCGGGGCTGAGCAATTCTTCGAGCACAGCATTACCTACTGAGGTTGCAAGCGGATTGCCACCAAAAGTGGAACCGTGCATACCAACTGCCATATATTTAGCAGCCTTTTCAGTTGCAAGACAAGCCCCCAGCGGAAACCCCCCGCCTATTCCCTTTGCAAGAGCACATATATCAGGTTCCACTCCTATATGTTCGTATGCGAATAATTTTCCTGTCCTACCAGCACCGCATTGTACGCAATCAAAAAATAACAATATGTCATTTTCATCACACAGCCTTCTTAGTTCTTTCATAAAGACTTCATTCATTACTTTGATACCACCTTGCCCTTGTATTGGTTCTATTAATATAACGCCTATACCACTTGAAATTGCTTTCTTTACGCTCTCAATATTGGGCTCGATGTTATCACACCAATCAATGTAGGGATTTAGTAATTCAGAAAATTTCTGTTTATCGTTTGTAGCACAAGTTAAAAAGGTTCTTCCATGAAATGCACCATGAAATGTTAAAATTCTGTGACGATTTTTATTGCCTTTTCCATTTTGATAGATCCTAGCAATCTTAAGTCCACATTCTACTGCCTCTGATCCAGAATTTGAGAAAAATACAGTGTCAGCGAAACTATTGTTTATTAATTTTTCTGCAAAATTATTGGCAGCAGGTATATTATAGGTATTTGATATATGCCATAATTTTTCTCCTTGCAATTTAAGAGCACTAATTAATCGTGAATTGGTGTGACCTAAGCTACTAACGGCTATTCCGGAGTGAAAATCTACGTAGCGCTCACCATCAACATCATATAGGTAGATACCTTTGCCATGAGAAAAATTTATATTAACAGGAGAATAAACTGGCAAAATAGGAGAAATTGTCATAAAATATTATATGCTAAATTTTATTATTAATAACATAAAAGCCGTTGTTTCGCAATGAGTAAGGATATGTATAAGATAGGTAAATTAATGTTTTCTGCACTGGGGAAAAACAAATACACAAAAGTTATCGCATTATTCTCATCAATTTTTATGATTTTATTCAGTGTGATATATTGTAATTATTTACTAAGGAGTAATTTCCTTTCTTCTTACCGTGATTCAAGTGTAAACTTAAAAAGCGTACTGGAAAATGGCACAATAAAAAAATACCATTATTTACTAATAGAAAAGCATCACATTAAATACAAAAATTTTGACTACATAAACCAACTAGTAAAACTACGTGCTGAATTATTACAATCAGTGAGCAAAGTAAAGGATTTCAGCTTAATACTGTATGATCAAAACGGCAGAATAATATTCAGTAATTTTAACACTCAAGATTATGATTATGAACAGTTACTTACAAACGATGAAATTGATAAACTATTAAGTAACCAAGAAATATTTTATACTACAGGAAATACATTAACTTCTATTTTCCCTATATTCCATGAAAATAGCGTTAAACCGTCGTTTTTTTTGAAGATTCTTCGGAACTACAATAATTCTTATGTTATAGCATATGGCCTGTTTTTAACATTTTTGGGCCTATTATTAATAATCTTAATATTAATAATGTTCTATTTGCACTTTTCTAATACCCAAATGCTAGCCAAGCAACATAAAACTAACATTGAATTACAGCAGATAAAAGAGACATTAGAGCAAGAAAATGCAAACAAGCTAAAGTTTTTTGCAAGCGTTACACATGAATTACGCACACCTCTTAATGCTATTATTGGATTTGCGGAGTTGATCAAAAATAAAACTTTAGGTTCAATGGATAATTCTCAATACAAGGAGTATGCAGACGATATATATAATGCAGGAACACACTTACTTACCTTAATTAATGATGTGCTCGATTTTTCTAAAGCTGAATCAAGTAGTTTAACAGTAGAAAAAGTGAAGTTTAACCTGAACAAAATAATGGATTCATGCGTAAATATGCTATTACCTAAATTAAAAGAAGCCGGGATTAATTTAAAAAAAGAGATGACTAATAAACAATTATTAGTCATTGCAGATCCCAAGAGAATGAAACAAGTTATAATAAATTTATTATCAAACTCAATCAAGTTTACTCCCAAAGATGGTTTAATAAGAATGGTGATAAAAGAAAATATAGAAAAAAACTTATTAACTATTGAGTTTCATGACAATGGAATAGGAATAATGCAGCAGGACATATATAAAGTTATGTCTGTTTTTGGCCAAGCAGATTCGGGGTATAGAAACGAAGGTACGGGCATCGGATTGCCGCTAAGCAAGAAATTAGTAGAGTTAATGGGTGGAACTTTTGACATTAAAAGTGAAGCAAAACTTGGTACTACGATAACATTGAACTTCTTTTATGAAGAACAAACATGTGAAGATTCGATTGATTTTTGATAGGATCTATTTGATATGGCCTTACATCAGACGAAAACCACACTTTATCAAAAGCGGCAAGCCGAGAAGGTAGGCAGAAATTCATCAATAAGCCCCCATCAAGAATCTTATCTGTTAGCTATATATAAAATTTGATACTCTGACTACAATATACTACTATAGATAGAAGTGTTATTAATGGAGCAAGGTATGGAATTAGCGGTAGGAAATAATGCACCCGATTTTAGCTTACTAACAGATTCTGGTGAAAATTTATCACTGAGTGAATTTTTTGATAAAAAAAATGTAGTTCTTTATTTTTATCCTAAAGACGATACTCCGGGTTGTACAATGGAGGCAAAAGGCTTTAGAGATAAAATAGATGATTTTTCTTTCCTTGACACAGTGATAATTGGTGTATCAAAAGATAGTGTTAGATGTCACACTAACTTCAAAGCAAAATATTCTCTGCCGTTTTCTTTAGTTTCTGATGAGAATGCTGAAATGTTGGGAAAATATGGTGTTTGGGTAGAGAAAAGTATGTTTGGCAAAAAGTATATGGGAATAGAACGCACTACTTTTTTAATAGATAAAAAAGGTAAAATAGTGAAGATCTGGAAAAATGTAAAAGTTAGTGGACATGTTGATGAGGTTCTGGAAGAAGTAAAGAGAATATAAACTAAAGAATAGGTTAATGGCTACCCGTTGCTACATAAAAAAGCTGAAATTACATAATTTTCGTAGCCACTCAAACTTTGAACTGGATTCAGATGATAGCTCAGTTGTAATAACTGGCAAAAACGGTATTGGTAAAACTAATATACTTGAAGCAATCTCGTTGCTTGCTAAAAGCAATGGAATGAAAAAAGCAAAAGCCAGTGAGATACAAAATAGATTCAGTAATGAAGATTGGGCAGTGCACTATGATTTTTTTAATGGAATGGATTTTAATTCAATTGGTATCGCAAAGAGTTTTGATAAGAAACTAATACAAATTGATGGAAAAACGCAATCAAGTTATTCATCTCTGTATAAGATATCCAATGTAATATGGCTGATTCCACAAATGGACTATGTTCTTCTTAATTCTCCAAGTGACAGATTAAAATTTTTAGACCGTATAGTCTCACTGTTTGAGGAAAATTACACTTGCTGCTACATGAAACACAGAAAAGCTAAACGTGAGCGAAGTAAACTGTTGAGAGAGAACACCTTGGACGAAAATTGGCTCTCTAGTCTTGAAAACATAATGGCTGTTAATGCAGTTAGTATTTTACGTATGCGATCGTCTGTTTTAAAAGTATTACAAGACACAATTGATAACCATTCCAGTGAGCTTTTTCCAAAGGCAAGTTTGAAATTCAGCAGCCAGCTAACTTTGAACGATACTGCAGAATATTTTCAGAATCGTCTAAAGGAAAACAGAGAAAAAGACTCATTGACTGGTAGAGTAACCTTTGGTGTGCATAACGATAATTTTCGGGTTTTTTGTCAAAAAAGAAACGTACCAATAAATCTGTGCTCCACTGGAGAACAAAAATTATTACTGCTTTCTATTATTTTATCCAGTGTAAAAGCAAGGTGTATTCATTACAATAAGGCACCACTTCTTCTGCTTGACGATATAATGTCTCATCTGGATAAACATTACAGAAAGGCGTTAATAGAGGAAATGTTAAGTATTCAATGTCAAACTTGGATAACTGATGTAAATCAAGATAATTTTAATAACTATCTTTATTCTTTCAAGTTTTTTGAATTATCAAATGAATTAAATGCAAAACTTCCTTGACAAACCTCGCCAGCCCCCTTATCATGATACTGAAGGTATTCAGTTATCTTCATCTGTGCAGATTAAACAGCAGGAAAACAACGTAGTTGGCGTCTTATTTTTAATTTTTTACACTGTGTGCACCTTATGTCTTCACAACATTTCTGGGTTTTTACCTATATAAGCTGAAACGCGCTTATAAGTCGTTTAAGACAGTATAGTGCGCCGATTTTGCAGGATTAGAGAGTGACAACTAGCTAACACGGGGCTTCTTTTGCCTTTTTTTTTATTTGGTAAATTTCTTAATATTCATAGCTAAACGACAACCGTTATTCCGCTACTTGTTAGCGGCTGAGATACCGCGAATGAATCGCGGTATGGCGGTTCGCGGTGACATGACGATAAGCCTTGTCATTCTAGCGCGTGGCGCTGGAATCCAGACTTTAACTGATATGATTACAGAAAGAGAATTTATTAGGTATTCATAGACACTGAAAGTGGTCAGCTTGACCACTTTCAAGTAAAGAAAACTATGTTTATGCCTCCAATAATTTCTATGGATGATTCTTTACTGCACCGTCTTCACAAATCACACCTCCTGGTGTTATTTTTGAAACGACTACAGGAGCGCCAAAAAACACAGCAGTAAATGCACCGAGTGCAAAAAGCGCTGGCCACGGCATTCTGCCGAATATTGCAAGCAACGCTGCACCAATTATCACTATTGTGATCATTGGGCCACCTATGCCGTGAGTATAGCCTATTATCTTGCATATCACCGATGATGTTGTATCATTTGTATCAACAAAAGTAGTAGGAGGAGCATTTGCATCAAATGCAAAGGAGAGAATTAATGCCACAAGTAGAAGAAAATTTTTCATTATGCCTCCGATAATTTCTATTTAATGCTGGATTATCTACCATTTTGATTAAATTTAAGTAAATGGTGAGGATTTTTTTGCTTAAAAGTATCCTTTATTTCATTTAGAATACTTTTCTTGGTTCGTTTATATTACAGTGCTACAGAAATTTTACAGCATCGTTTATTGTCTTTATCGTGCTTTGATTGACACAATTTATAATGATGGAGTGGAGCATGCAGGGTATTTATCATTTTTAATTCTGTTATCAATATTTCCTTTTCTCATCGTTTTAATGGCTGTGGCGTCAACATTCGCAAATTTTTTAGACCAGTACAACATTGGCTGGGTATTTATCATTGATAACATGCCACAGGATATTTTATCATCTTTGATGCCGCGTATTAGGGAGATAATATCAGGCCCGCCGCAAAGCTTACTAACTTTAGCAATTGTAGGTGCTGTTTGGACCGCTTCATCGACAATTGAAGGGCTTAGAACAATACTCAATAAGGCCTATAAAGTTCCGGTTTCGCCGCCTTATATATTAAGAAGAGTACTAAGTATATTACAATTTTTAGTAATCACGCTTATTATAACTCTAACTATAGTGTTTTCTACACTAGTACCAATGCTAATTGATTTTTCCTATCAGGGGCTAAGTTATACTAGGTATTTACTTATTGAATTTGTACTTTTCACAGTAGTCTCTTGGCTATATTTTATGTTACCAAACATAAAACAAAATTTATCAGACGTATTTCCTGGATCTTGTGTAGCTGTTATTCTTTGGACGATTTCTGCTTCAGCTTTTAAGCAATATTTAAAAGCTTCCTTTGACCAACTGGATTTGATATATGGAAGTTTAGGTGGTGTTGTAGTGTCATTACTATTTTTTTATATGCTAAGTTTGATTTTTATATATGGAGCAAAATTCAATTTTCAGCTAAAATATTTCAATGGATCTCGCTAAGGAGAAAGAAATGGGTAAGTTAGAAGGTAAAGTAGCTTTAATCACCGGGGCTTCAGGTGGAGTAGGCTCTGCTGTTGCAAAAAGGTTTATAAGAGAAGGTGCATGTGTGATTCTGATTTCAAGATCTCTTGATAATCTCAAGCCACTATATAATGAAATTGAAGAGCTTGAAGAATTTAAAGAAGGCTCTGTGAAACTAATTCAGCTTGATCTTTTAGACTTTGAGAATGTAAAGATACTGACAAACATGATAGAAAGCCTGAAATTATCAGAATCTGGAGCACTTGATATATTAGTTGCGTGTGCTGGAATTTTAGGCAAACTGAACCCCATTCATGACTGTGAGATTGAAGAGCTACAGAACGTAATGAATACAAATTTTACTGCCAATTGGTACTTACTAAAAAACTTAGATCCAATGCTAAAAAAGTCTAATGCTGGAAGAGCGATATTCATGACCTCAGAAGTGACACTTTCTCCTTCCTCTTATCCATATTGGATGCCGTATGCTGCAAGTAAAGTTGCACTAGAAATAATGGTGCAGATATATGCATCTGAGACAAAACATACAAAATTATGTGTAAATGCTGTATACACGGAAGGACCTGTGGGTAGTGAGCAGGCATTTCCTGGATCTGAATTGGTGTTACCTGATAAACTAACAGATAAATTTGTGGAATTAGCTTCTGAAGACTGCAGCATATCAGGAAAAATCTTACCGCTCAGCAAATCTCCCGAATAAATTACCATAGTATCTGCAAAGATACCGTTAAGCCCACAACTGTATGAACATTGTGATTTGAGAGTAATCTCCACTAGGAAGGATGTCATCCCAGTGCCTCTATGGTGTCATTCCAGTCTGGAATCTAGTCTTTATTATGCAGCCACTTATTTAAAGTTAAGTTTTCTGGATCCCAGACGGCTTTGTTGCATCGCTAGCTATGATGGATTAAAGATAAAAAAGATAGGGAATATCAGTAGCTTATTATTCTGGTATTTATAACAAGAACGGTCAATGAATACCTAAATTTGAGTAAAAGAAATTTCACTACCATTTACCAATCCGGCTAAAATTCAAGAATTTCAATGCTTTAGCTATTTTCAATAGAATTAAATTTATTAATATAAATAACAAATTACTATTCTTAAATTTGATCAGATTGATTGCAAAAAAAACAAGATTTTCAATAGGTTGCTTATAATCCTAACTATAGTTAGCCTTTCATAAGTAGCGATGCAACAAAGCCATCCCAGACTGGGATGACACCTCTGGGCACTGCCGTCATAAAGGAACCAGTGTCAGCTACTTGAATGACATCATTTGCTGTGCAATTTACCTTCAAAAATGAATGTTTGTACAGCTGTGTGTCAAGCACTGGAATCTGCCACGCAAATTGCAATGTTCGTACAGTTATGCGTCAAGCCTAAAAGTAATTAGCTAATAGGTTTAATAAAAATTCACATATACAGGAAAGATTGGTAACATTACTTGAATAGAGACCGTTATTGTAATTATGCCGAAACGCACAGATATAGAATCTATATTAGTAATAGGAGCAGGCCCAATAGTTATAGGTCAGGCATGCGAGTTTGATTATTCCGGAACGCAAAGCTGTAAAGTATTAAAAAGCGAAGGTTATAAAGTCATTTTGGTTAACTCCAACCCCGCAACTATAATGACAGATCCTGAGTTTTCTGATGCGACGTATATTGAGCCGGTACTGCCTGAAATCATAGAGAAAATTATAATTAAGGAGAGGCCAGACGCAATATTGCCAACAATGGGCGGGCAAACAGCGCTCAATTGTGCAATAAAACTTGCAGATGATGGAGTGTTAGACAAATACAACGTAGAATTAATAGGGGTAAATAGAGAAGCAATAAAAAAAGCAGAGGATAGAGAGTTATTCCGCCAGTCCATGGATAGAATAGGACTGAAATACCCCAAAAGTATCATTATAAAAAATCAAGAACAAATAAAAAAGGCTTTGGATTACGTTGGATTACCAGCAATCATTCGTTCATCATTCACTCTTGGTGGCGCAGGTAGTGGCATAGCATATAATAAAGAGGAGTTTTTTAACATTGCAGAAAGTGCTCTTAAAATTTCGCCAATAAATGAAGTTCAGATAGATGAATCAATTATCGGCTGGAAAGAATATGAAATGGAAGTTATCCGCGATTGTAAAGATAACTGCATAATAGTCTGTTCGATAGAAAATGTTGATCCGATGGGAACGCACACTGGGGATAGCATAACTGTTGCTCCTGCTTTGACTCTGCGTGACGTAGAATACCAACAGATGAGAAATGCATCTATAGCAGTGCTGAGAGAAATTGATGTTAGTGCCGGTGGTGCAAATGTTCAGTTTGCAGTGAATCCTAAAGAAGATGGAAGCCTCGTTGTAATTGAAATGAATCCAAGAGTTTCTCGCTCTTCTGCACTTGCTTCGAAAGCAACAGGCTATCCTATTGCAAAAGTTGTAACTAAACTTGCTATTGGCTATTCGCTCGATGAAATACGTAACGACTGCGCTCCAATAATACCAGCAGCATTCGAACCAGTGATTGATTATATCGTCACTAAAATCCCTCGATTTGAGTTTGAGAAATTTAAGGGGACGAATTGTGAATTATCAACTTCCATGAAATCAGTGGGAGAAGTGATGTCTATAGGCCGCACTTTTAATGAGTCACTGCAGAAAGCTTTTCGTTCACTTGAAACTGATCTTACAGGACTTGATGAAGTATTTCCTGAGAACATTGATATTGATCACGTAAAATCTCAATTAGCAAAATTGCTACCAAACAGATTACTGATTGCTGCTGACGCAATGCGCCACGGAATTAGCATAGAAGAAATAAATTCGATTACAGGATATGACTTATGGTTTCTGCAAAATATACAGCAAATTATATTAACTGAACAAAAAATCAAGGAAAATGGATTTCCTGGAACTGCGTACGAAATGTTAGAGCTGAAAAAAATGGGATTTTCAGATGCAAGATTAGCAAAGTTAAGTAGTAGACCTACCTCTGTCATCCCAGTGCGTGACACTGGGATCCAGCCAGCGTTACACGCTGGAGATCGAGTAAAACAAATCGAAGAAATAAGAAAAAAATTTGGCATTAAACAAGTTTATAAACGCGTAGACACCTGTGCAGCTGAATTTGAATCAAGCACTGCTTATATGTATGGTTGCTATGAGGGTGATGTTGAAAATAAAACGGAATGTGAGGCGAATATTTCTGACCGAGAAAAGGTTGTCATTTTAGGAAGTGGTCCAAATCGCATTGGTCAAGGTATCGAGTTTGATTATGCATGCGTACATGCAGCTTCTGCCGCCAAAGAAATGGGGTATGAAACAATAATGATCAACTGTAATCCCGAAACTGTCTCAACTGACTACGATACCGCTGATCGTTTATATTTTGCACCACTCATTGCAGAGGATGTGCTTGAAATACTAAGTAAAGAGCAAGAAAATGGCACACTGGTTGGTGTAATAGTTCAAATAGGTGGTCAAACACCTTTAAAGTTAGCCAAAGTGCTTAACGAGAGAGGTTTCAAAATTTTGGGAACTTCGTTTGATTCTATTGACCTTGCAGAAGATCGCATGAGGTTTAAAAATCTTGCTTTGCAACTTAATTTAAAACAACCTGAAAATTCTATCTGCCATTCAGTAGAAGAAGCGTTAACCAACGCAGAAAAGGTGGGGTTTCCACTAGTAGTCAGGCCATCATATGTCCTTGGCGGTCAGTCTATGTCGATTAGACACGATACTCAGAGCTTCAAAGAGTATGTCTTGAATCAAACCAAAATTTTTGAACACGGATCGCTGCTTCTTGATAAATTTTTAGTCAATGCAGTTGAGGTTGACGTTGATGCTGTATGTGATGGGGAAAAAGTTTTTATTGCAGCGGTCATGGAGCATATTGAAGAAGCTGGTATCCACTCTGGTGATTCAACATGCTCAATACCGACAAATACATTGAGTGACGAAGTAATAAAAGAGATCGAGCTCCAAACTGAGAGAATAGCTCTTGCACTAGAAGTGAAAGGTCTGATAAACATTCAGTTTGCTGTTCAAGAGAATAGACCTCTTGCAGAACCTGTTTGTGATGAGAAATCTTTAGGAAAAGTGCAGATGAGCACCACAGAATACTCGAATGTATTTGAGGAGCGCAGACAAGCTTTGACGACAAAATTGCCTTCAGAAATCGAGTTATGCAAGAGGTCTAGTGATGTATACATACTTGAAGTGAATTTAAGGGCTAGTCGAACCGTTCCTTTTATTTCCAAGGTAATCAATATTCCTATTGCAAAGCTTGCCACTCAGGTTATTTTGGGTAAAAAATTGAATCAGGAAAACAAGCCTTTCAATCATTTTGCAGTTAAAGCTGCTGTTTTTCCATTTACCCGCTTTGCAGGAGTTGATACTTTACTTGGTCCTGAAATGAAATCAACAGGAGAAGTGATGGGAATTGACTCATCATTTGAAGCTGCACTTGCAAAAACGCACATGGCTGCAGGATACAAGTTACCAACAGAAGGAACAGCTCTGGTTTCAGTAAAAGATGATGATAAAAAGTATATATTGCCAGTTGCACGAATGTTGAAAGAACTGAGTTTTGAAATATATGCCACCAAAGGCACAGCTTCGTATCTGAACAATAACGGCATTGCTGCACAAGCTGTAAATAAAGTAAGAGAAGGCAGACCCCACATAGTTGATATGCTCAAAGATGGAAAAATAAATCTAGTGATTAATACTTCAAAAGGTGTAAAGTCAGTCTCAGACAGCAAAGATATCAGGAGAACTGCTATTTTGCAAAATATAGCTTACAGCACCACAGCTTCCGGAAGTAAAGCGTTAGTGCTTGCAATTCAATATGTAAAGAATAGCAAACTGGAAGTGAAATCATTACAGCAGATACAAAACGTTTAAATATCAAAACTAGAATAATTCACTCTCAAAATGCTAAAGAGAACATAATAAAAAGATGGAAATTTTGAAGGAAATAGTATACCTAAAGAATCAACTAGCGTAATTGAACAGCCAAATGCTGCAACGAATGCTCCACAATCTCACCTAGAGGACACTTCCCTTATATGTTAAGAACAAGTCTTTATAAATATCAAAGTAGTGAGATTAAAGACACACAGAGAAGAGGAATCGTCACGCCCCTTGATTATAAGAATCGTTGTTCAGCAAGGTTCTCTTCTCTGGTTTATTATACTGAAAGTTCCGAACAACTGATTGAGCTTTTAGGCTCGTATATAAGGCTGGAAAATGCAGTATATGTTATTATTACGGAGGAATTATGAATTCATCAAACATTATTGCTGGCATTGATGTTAGCAAAAGTAAATTAGATCTCCACATTCACCCACTTGAGCATTATAAAATATTTGAAAACAATGTACAATCCATTGATGAAATGCTGGACTTTTTACGTTTGCATAATGTAACCAAAATTGGTCTTGAGGCAACTGGTGGATACGAAAAATTATGTGCCTATACTTTACTAAGCAATGGTTTTGAGGTGTACGTCATTCAACCAAGGTGGGAGAGACTATGCTAAAAGCCTTGGTATTACTACAAAAACTGATGAAATAGACTGCAGTATCATCTCACGTTATATTAATAATACAGATATGCGTGTTACCCCTTTAACAGTTAGTAATGGTAATATTGATTGCTTGAAACAAAAATTATCTCGTAGAAACCAACTTGTAGAAATAGCAAAAATACAAAAAACCCAAATCCAACAGGTAACTGATACATCTATAATCAAACAAATAGAGGAACTTCTTGCAATTTTACGTAATTAAATTAAAACTTTAGAAGATGAAATGATTACATTTATCGATCAAAACCAGGAGCTTAAAAGAAAATATATATCAATAACTATATAGTAGCGGGATGACGGTTTTTCAAATTATCGGTAAATCTAAGTCAGTTTAGCTATAGGCAGCAATTTTCTGTATTTATTTTAAATTGAAGAAAGCTCAAATGAAAGATCGTGTTTTGCTAAAAATCACAGAATGCAGTCTGGTTACTATTTAAAAGGATATGTTCAAAAAACTGTGTCAAATCAACTCATACACTTCATTACCAACTTCATGATGAAGTTCCGCAGTTGGATGGAAATAATCAAAAAAGAAATAATCCTTTAGTGTTTCTTTGCTACACCCAGGGTTATAGTGAACGTCAAGTTCCCCTTTAAATATCAACTTTAAGAGTATTTTTATATTTTCTTTAAATCTCCCAACTTGGTCTGCAATGTTCGATGTGCATGCATCTTGACAATTTAAACCTTTGCTCTTGTATTCGCTAAACATACTTCTCATTTTAGAGTTAAGATCAAATGCTTTTATTTCAAGATTTGTACTTTTCTTCATATAATCTAAGCCTTTAGCCAGTTTTGCATTGAAACTCTCCGTGAGCTTTGTAGCTAGTTCCCTTGCTTCTTCATCTCTATTAAAAGCTGGTATTGAGCCAACTTCAGGTGCATTTGCAACAACTACATGCTTAACACCATGTTCATTTAGAATCTTAAGTGCATTACATATTTCACTCACTGCTTGTTCCAACACTTCTTCCGCTTTAGTATCGTCATAAGCAGTGGCAACCATAACATCATTTCCGCCGATTATGATGCAAAATAAATCTTCTTTACCTATATCTGGGTGATGTTTAATTACCGCATCTAGCTGGTTAGCTAAACGAAATTTATTGAAGAAATAAGAAAAAATAGGGTCAAAAATTTCAGATGCTGTTGCATATGAAACTGCGTAATTCTGACCTTGCTGTTCGTGGCATCTCTCAAAAAATGAATAACTCCACCCAGGTTTAAATTCATCTAAATCTAAATATTTTGCTATATATTCAACAGCAGTAGGGCCATTGCTAAAAGATCTTCCTTGATAAAAAGGATCATCAAATTTTACGCTTTTTGCAAAGGATAAATTATTTAAAATTCCAATGATTGCGCCATTATCGGATAAGCTATCACCCAGAACATAAAAATTTCTATACTTTGAATTAGAATTGTCATTTTTGTTTGTCATAATATTTACCGTAGATTAGCATGTTGTTTCATTAGATTCATAGGAAAAGAAAAATAGCGGTGAAATTATACAACTTTGGCCTAACTTGCTCTCCACTTTTTCCGGGCAAAATCAGCTTCTTCTTAACTTGACACGTATACTTAAAAGAACCCTCTAAGTTTTCTAGCACGGCTTGGATGTTTCAACTTGCGCAGTGCTTTTGCCTCTATTTGCCTAATTCTCTCACGTGTTACATTAAAAATTTTTCCTACTTCTTCTAAGGTATGTTCCTTCCCATCTTTACCAAGGCCAAAACGCATTCTTAAAATTCTTTCTTCCTTTGGTGTTAAAGTTGCAAGAACATTGGTTGTAATGCCACGCAAGTCAGCAAGTATTGCAGCATCCTCTGGCCTGGAGACTCGCTTGTCTTCTATACAATCACCAAAGGTACTACTATCATCTTTTCCTGTTGGAGCTTCAAGACTTACTGGATCCCTTGCTATTTTCATAACTTTGCGTATTCTTTCCAGTGGCATTGTCAGTTCTACACTCAATTCCTCTAACGTCGGCTCTCTTCCCATCTCATGAGTCATCTTTCTTAATGCTCTGTTGATTTTACTGATAATTTCCACCATATGAACTGGTATTCTAACTACTTTAGACTGCTCAGGTATTGCTCTAGTGATTGATTGTCTTACCCACCAAGTGCCATAAGTTGAAAATTTATATCCACGTTTGTAATCAAACTTATCCACGGCCTTCATAAGACCAATATTGCCTTCTTGTATCAAATCAAGCAGATCAAGGCCTCTTTTTGAATACTTCTTAGCAATGGAAACTACTAGCCTTAAGTTAGCCTTAATCATTTCTTGCTTTGCTTCAGAGACTTCTCGTTCGTGTTTTTGTATTCTCTTGATTAGCTCCTTAAATTCTTGTACGTTATCTTCCTGTATATGCTGCTTAATACCGTTCAAGGTACTAGCTATATGTTCAGAGTTATCGTCTATAAACCTTAAAAATTTGTTTTTTAATTCACCTGTAAAAGAGGACTGATTTTCATTGATCTTTAAAAGACTTATCTTTTTCAATTCGTGCTTTAAAAGCACGTCATCATAAACTTTATAGAAACTTTCTTTATCGATATCGTATTTTCTAGCCTCAGGAATAAGATTAGCCTCTTCAAGCGTAATGGATCTATTTATCTTATAAAGTTCTTGTGTAATTCTGGCAACAGCAGCATCACTTAACTTAATTTGTAATGCTATAGACCATATTTGATTATACAAATTTTCTAGCTCATTAGAGAAATTTTTAGAATTCTTTCTTAATATCAACGCTTCATTTGTTAAAGTAATTATCTCATCCAATGCAACTATGACCTTTGGCAATAAGTCACTTTCCATTTCAAGAATAGAAACATTTAAATTGACTGAACTTATATCTTCATTATTACCGTCTTTCTCATCATCACTTTTTTTACTATCTTTCTCATCATCACTACAGTACTCAGCATCTTCAGAAACATCCTCAGAATCCTCAACATCTTCAGCGCTTTCTTCACTCTCTTCACTTTCTTCTTTGAGTACCACATTAAAATCAGAGTTATAAATTGCATCCAGATCTATAATTTCTCTCAGTAAGAGAGCTCCATTACTTAAATCATCACGCCATACTTTTATCACCTTTAATGTTACTGATGTTTCAATTATTGCACGTAACATGTTATGCTTTTCAGATTCAATTTTTTTTGCTATCTCGATTTCATCTGCCCTTGATAAAAGCTTTACGGAGCTCATGTCTTGTAAATAAATCCTCACTGGATCATCATTTTGTACTAAAGTTGCAGTAACATTTGGCGATGTGTCATCATCATCAAGTTTACTATCATCACTGTTGGAAGGAATATCTTCTTCATCTTCGCTACTTTCAAGCACATTAATTCCGGAATCCTGCAATAAAGATATAGCATCATCTATAAAGTCAGACGAAAAATTTTCATCTGATAATTTATCATTTATATCATCAAAGGTGATAAAACCACCCTTTTTTATACTCTTAGTTACCAGATCTTTGATAATTTTTTTCTTATCTTCTGCATCATTAATAGTTGACATCATTACCTTTATAGTTTATAATTTTATTTCTTATTAACAAACAAACTTACAACGAGCAAGTCTATAATTTTACTTTTAACTTGTGGCTATTTGTTACTTCATATAGTTTAAGATACTGTTAATTTATGTACACTTGTCTTAATCGATTGTTCCATACTTTTCTTCCATTTTTACTGCTATGGATAATCCAACTGAAAATGTTGCAATTCCAACCACTATAGCAGTAAGCATTAAAACATGGGGTATAGGATTGCTATATGAATAAAAATTTGAAACCAATACAGGAGGCAAGGAACTTTTTATATATCCTAGAGATATGTAAAATAACAAAACAGATGCTTGGAAGACGCTTACCCCTATCATTTTCTTGATTAAATTTTTATCGTTTATAATAATATATAAACCTAGCGCCATTAATACAATAATAATCGTATAATTATATAAAGTCATTGTTTTTTCCTACGAGCAAAATTTATATATATAATTAACATAGAGGAGCAGACAGTAAATGCTACACCTAATTCCACCAAAAAAATACCTAATTTTTGACCGGTTCTATTATTGGTTAACAAGATATCATAAGATAAAAAATTTTGGCCAAGTAAAGTTGTTGCAACGCCCGTTCCTCCATAAATTAAAATACCTAACACGTTAGTCAATCTAATCACAGAATAAGGTATTGCTTTTAGAGTTGTAGATACACCAAATAGCATTGAATATAATATTATCCCGGAGGCAATAATTATTCCTGCTTGAAAACCTCCACCCGGAGTGTAATCACCGTGAAATTGTATGTATAAACCAAATAAAATGATAAAAGGTATCATCAAAAATGTTACTGCATTTAATATCGGATCTTTAATCATTTTCTTTTTCTTCTTTTAATATCAACGTTATACAAAGCGCAGCAGTAAAAACTACTATAGTTTCTCCAAACGTGTCATAACCACGAAAGCTTGCCAAAATAGCTGTCACTATATTAGGAATACCGGTAGCTTTTTCGGTATTTTCCACATAATAAGGAGCAACATGCAAGTGGATCGGAGCATTGTGGCTGCCAAAATCTGGCAATTGAATCATAAAATATGACAAACATACAGCCAGAAATAACATAAAAAAAAGCGTTATAGGGTTATGAGATAGATTTACTTTATGATTCTTTATCAAGGAGAGTGCTGCAAACGTAAAAACTGTACTGAGCCCCGCACCAACAGAAGCTTCAGTAATTGCAACATCAGGTGCATTCATAATTAAGTATATAAGCGCAATCAGTGAACTAAATACACACATTAGAACAGCACTTACGACTAAATGTCGCGAGAAAACTATAAAAACCGTAACTGTTAGTAACAACAAAAGTAACACTACATTTAATATTTCTAACACCTTAGCCTTCTTTAACAGTTTTTTTCTTAACTTTATAATGAGTGCGCGCTAAAATATAGCTATTAGTTGAGTTAGCTACCCATATTATAAAAATTAATAATACTATTTTAACAGTATTGATTGAAAATCCATTCTGCAAAGCAAAACCAATTAACAATAACGTTGCACCGCTAGAATCTGTAATACCTGCTGCATGTAACCTAGTATAGAAATCAGGAAATCTGATCACCCCTATATTTGAAATAATTATCAAACAAATACCTAAAAATATGAAAATGGATCCTATCATAAATTATCAAAACAACATTAATCTCATTAGTGCTATAGTTGATATAAAGCTAACGCTAGCATACAACAATGCTATATCAATTAAAAAAAAATTATTCAGAATGATTGATATTGCTGTTATAAGTACAACTACTTGCGTTGAGAAATTATTGAACGCTAAAACCTTATTGTACACATCATTTGACTTAGACACTATGCAACACAACATTACACTCATACAGAACAACAGTGTATAGATAGCAATGCAAATCATTTAAAGACTATGTAACTTCAGTAGATTTCTAAACGGATACTTCTTCATCGCCATCTTGATCATTTATTTCATCATCCACTTCATAATCTTGGCTTTCTTGACTTGCATCAAGATCTGTGTTATCAGAAAAATTTAATAAATTCGCTAGCTTACTTGTATTACTGCTGTAAACATTATTCATATTTCCTTTCATGTATTCCTTGCATCTACCTACCAAAAGGCTAAACAGCTCATGAGTATCCACCTGTTTTCCTGCTATTTCATGTAAGGAAACTATGGTATTTTTATGACCTTTAAACTTAGCTGCTTGAATTGGATTACTTGCCCCTGTATTTAAATCATGTGTTCTTTGACTTGCCAACAGAACCAATTTGAAACGGTTACTTACCCGTTCTATACACTTTTCTACAATAGATTCAGCCATAAGATACTACCTTAATAAGTTTTATACTATATCACAAAAAACAAGTTGTCAACTTTGTATCTATTGCGATTCAACTCCATGTTTTACTTTTTCTGCCTCAGATTTTATTTCTTGGCTTTCTGTCATCGTGATTGTTATCTCATGATCAAGTTTTTTTAGAAATCCTAACAATCGCTCTAAAGAAAAACCACCTATTTTACCATTTTTAATTTGCGATACCTTTGGCTGATCAATACCAAGTTTCTCAGCTGCAAAAGCCTGAGTCCAAGCATTTTTTTTTATAATTTTATTTATTATATAAAGCAACTTTGTTTTTATTCCTGCACTGTCTAAGTTATTTAACGATATTATTTCCATAATTCTTACACTCACATATCAATTAACTTTATTAAATATTATAACATAATATTTAATATACCAAGATATTAATATCATGTAACTTGTCAATAATTATATGATATCAATATTTAAAACTTTAAGTTGATTATATATTAATATTTTTATCAAATTTCTAGTAATTTTAAATTACCATTTTATCATCAGTCTATCTGAAAAAACCATTTATAGAAAGAACAAGCTAAGATTACAAAGCTTGAAATACAAAAATAATTATTTTATAAATTTATCTTACATAAGAAGTTTATATCTCTATATCTTAATATAAATATTTATTTAAATTTTTAAAATTTCTATTTTAACGAGAATTCTATATATTATATTTATAATATAATTTAAATATTTGTTGCTTTTTAGCTGGAACATTATTTAGTTAGTAAGTAAAATTGTGTTGAATATGACAAAAATAAAAAAAGATGTTGCTGTTATTATGGGAAGTGAGTCAGATTACACCACTATGATCCATACTGTTGATATGTTAAAAGCATTAGAAGTTTCACATGATATATTCATAATATCTGCACATAGAACACCAGAAAGGCTCTTCAATTTTGCTAAATCTGCACAAGAAGAAGGTTTTAAGGTTATTATAGCTGGTGCAGGAGGTGCAGCTCATTTACCTGGTATGGTTGCGTCACTAACTTGTTTACCAGTTATCGGCGTTCCTGTGCATAGTAAACAATTAAATGGGCTGGACAGTCTACTCTCTATAGTTCAAATGCCAAAGGGTGTTCCAGTTGCAACCATGTCTATAGGAGAAAATGGAGCATATAATGCTGCCATTACTGCCGTATCTATATTGTCAATTTCCAACAGTGAAATTACAGGTAGGTTAAAAAAGTGGAGAGAGAAACAGACCAAAGAAGTAAAAGAGAAACCAGTTTCATAATAAATCTATGGCAATAATTCTTTTAGACACAAAAACCATAAACCGTATAGCAGCGGGGGAGGTGATAGAAAGGCCAGCAAGTGTAGTAAAGGAATTAGTGGAAAATGCAATAGATGCTGGAAGTTTAGAAATAGAGATTAAAATAGAAAGTGGTGGGCGTAACCTTATTATTGTGACAGATGATGGTAACGGAGTAGAAAAAAACGATTTAGAACTTGCGTTTATGCGCCATGCTACTTCAAAATTGAGCGACAATGAGTTGATAGAAATCAAGCATCTTGGTTTTAGAGGAGAAGCTCTGCCTTCAATAGCAGCAGTAAGTAGGATAAAATTATCGTCTAAGGCAAGAGAAGCAAATGAAGCATGGTCTATAAGTTATGAGGGTGGAGAGAAAATAGGGGAGCAAACTCCTTACTCTTTATCACAAGGCACACATATCGAAGTACGAGATTTATTTTTTGCCACTCCAAATAGACTAAAATTTCTAAAAACTGAAAGAGCAGAAACTCAAAGCATTGTTGATATTGTAAACAACCTAGCAATGATTAACTATCATATAGGGTTTACTCTCACTTCAGGTAATAAAAAGCTCTTAAAATACGCTAAGCAGACTTCGTTATTTCATAGATTGTGTGAAGTAGAAGAAGAATTTCAGGGCAGTTCTCTGGAGATTAATGAAGAAGAAGACGGCATTAAACTTACGGGACACATCTGTAAACCGACCGTCAATCGTGGTAAGTCCACTCAGATCTATACGTTTGTTAATGGAAGGCCAGTTAAAGATAATTTACTTATTGGCGCAGTTAGGTATGCATATCATGATTTTATTCCAAGCGATAGGTATCCTTTCGCAGCGTTACATTTAGAGATACCTTATGATCAAGTAGATGTAAATGTGCATCCAAATAAGTCAGAAGTAAGGTTTCAGAATAAGAAGCTCATATATGAGATAATGACAAGAGGATTAATTAAAGCATTGTCAAGAAGGATAGGCACCTTTCCAGCGCATGACCAGAAAATGGATTCAACATTGCCAGATCCTTTTGATAAACCTGATGTTCAAAATGAAAGAAGGCCAAGTCCTTTTGAAAATCAACTAATAAAAGAATTCGCTTCTCCAAATGAAAAAGCAAAAGGCTTATCAGAACAGTCAAAATCGTTTGATTATACCGGCATACAGAAATTCCCAGCACAAGCGGAGGCTATGGTTCTAGAAAAAAAGGTGTTAGAGCAAGTTGATTTGATAGAGAGCCACCCGCTCGGGTTTGCACGCTGTCAGGTCTATAATACTTACATTATTGCCAGGGTAAGAGACAAATTGATTATAGTCGACCAGCATGCAGCCCACGAAAGGCTAGTATATGAATGCTTAAAACAAAAATCAAATGTAAAAAGACAAAAACTACTTCTTCCTGAAACGGTTGAAATCAAAAATCAAGCCGGAATGGAGATGATTGAAGTTTATAAAGATAAGTTATTTGAAATGGGTTTTGATATTGAGATCAAATCAGAAAATAAAGTGATAGTAAAAGAAATCCCTGCAATTTTGGGAGCAATAGATGTGAAAGAGATGCTAATTAATGTAGTCGATAGATTAACGGAAATAGAAGATACATTGCCAGTAGAAGATAAAGTGAATAAAATATTGGCCACTATCGCTTGTCATGGATCAATTAGAGCGGGTAGAAAAATGAGGTTAGATGAAATGAATGAGCTGCTGAGACAAATGGAAAAAACCCCATATTCCGGGCAATGCAACCACGGAAGACCAACTTATACAGAAATGAAACTCAGTGATATTGAAAAACTTTTTGAGCGCAGGTAATGAGGTTGCCATAAATATGTAAGTGCTCCTTTCTCGTCATCCAAGTAGCTCATAGAAACGAAAAAACTTACTTGACACCCTTTGCCAGCCCCCCTATCATGAAACTGAAGCTATTTATTTATCTTCGCAATCTGCGGATTAAAACGACAAAGGGAACTTTGTATTTGGCGTAAATCATGCTTAATTTTTTGCACTATGTGCACCTCATGTCTTTATCAAATTTCTAGCTACACAAGCTGAAATACGCTATTTAAAACATCAAAAAACGCCAACTTAAAAAATGGATAGTGAATAATTAGCTACCCTAGGGTTTCTTTTGCCTTTTTTTCGCTTAGTAAATTTCTTAATGTTTATAGCTAAACGACAACCGTCATCCCGCTACGTGTTAGCGGGATCTCTTGTTAGCGCCGTGGCGGTATGACGTCTCGCTTGCAACCTATAGCTTTGTCATTCCAGTGCTCCTTTTTTTGTCATCCCAGTGCCTTGACTATTTGGATCCAGAAAACTTAGCTTCGAGTCAAGTAGGCTGCAAATAAAAACTGGATTCCAGCGTCACGCGCTGGAATGACACCCTGACAATCGTCATCCCGCTACGTGTTAGCGGGATCTATGTTAAGAGATACCGCGGCGGTATGACGTATAGAAACTAAAAAAGTTCTTTTTTAAAAAACTTAAGTTATACTTATAAGTATTTGATACTTTTTATAGTGATTATGTCGAGTTTAAGCTGCCTTTATGGTGATAATGCAGGATTTGTGGAAGAAATGTATAGCCGTTATCTGCAGGGCGATAAATCAATCGGGGAAGATTGGAACAGAATTTTTTCAAGTAATTTAGAAGTTAAGAAAACGGAGACCTGCAGTCCGCAGCATGTAACCAAGACGGATGATTCGGCTTCTGATTTGGCAAATTTCTTTAGGTCCTACGGTCATTTTTTTGCAGACCTTAACCCGCTATCACCAAATGAAAATCAAGAAATAGATTATCAAAAATATTCAAATTTATCCCCAGCACGTGATGCTGGAATCTATAGAGATATTTACTGCAAGAACATCGGTTTTGAATTTATGCACATCTCCTCTTATGAGGAGAGGATGTGGCTGCAGGAAAAGATCGAAAATCAAACCTATACGCTGAGTTCACAAGATAAAAAGGAAATACTGAGGCACTTAATTGAATCTGAGATGTTCGAGCAATTTCTCCATATGAAATTTCCTGGATATAAACGCTTCTCTATTGAGGGTGGAGAATCAGCTATTGTTGCAATTGAAAAAATTATTAGTGATTCCGCTGGTTATGGTATTGAAGAAGTAGTTCTTGGTATGGCTCATCGCGGACGACTCAATATTCTAACCAAAGTTATGGGCAAAGAATATGCGGCAATGCTATCTGAATTTCAAGGCAATCTTGCATATCCAGGTGGTCTTGAGGTGTCTGGTGATGTTAAATATCACCTTGGTTATTCTTCTGATCGAGCACTTGACAGTGGCAAAAAAATACATTTAAGTTTATGCCCTAATCCATCTCACCTTGAAGCGGTAAATCCGGTTTTGGCTGGAAGAATAAGAGCAAAACAGAATATAAGATCCGTGCTTGGCATATCAATTCATGGTGATGCGGCTTTCATCGGTCAAGGAGTGGTTGCTGAAACTTTAACCTTAAGCAATATTGAAGGCTATAAAGTGGATGGCATTGTGCACATTGTCATTAATAACCAAGTTGGTTTTACTGCTAATCCGTGTTGTGCGCGATCCTCTTTTTATTGCACTGACATAGCAAAATCAATAGAAGCTCCAGTGTTTCACGTTAATGGAGATAACCCTGAAGCTGTGAGTTTTGTTGCGAATTTGGCGATGAAATATAGGCAGAAATTTAAAAAGGACGTAGTGATTGACATAATATGTTACCGCAAATATGGCCATAATGAGGGTGATGAACCGAATTTCACTCAGCCACTTATGTATAAGGCGATATCAAAGCATAAAACTCCTGGAACATTGTATGAAGAAAAATTGACTGCAGAGAAAGTATTAGATGGCGATGAAGTAAATAAATTGCGCAGTGAATTCAGGGCAAAATTAGATAAAAGTCTTGCTGAATCAGCGGCTTACACTCCAAAAAAAGCTGACTGGTTCGGTGGAGTGTGGTCAAAATTAAGAAGAGCAAAGTTGAACGATTTGAGCGAATACTACACGGATTCTGGTGTTCCGCCAGATGAGCTGAAAAAATTAGGTGTGCATATAAATAGCAATATCCCAAGTAACTTTAACATTAACAATAAGGTTAGAAAAATACTCGATGGCAGAATAGACAGTATAAATTCCGGTAGTAATATAGACTGGGCAACTGCCGAAAGTCTTGCGTTTGCATCACTGCTTACAGAAGGAATAGGAGTGCGTTTATCAGGACAAGACTCTGGTCGTGGAACTTTCTCGCACCGTCATTCAAGGCTTGTTGATCAGGTAACAGAAGAAGCATTTATTCCGCTAAACAATATAAATGAAAAGCAAGCTCACTTTGAGGTCATAGATAGCGCACTATCTGAGTATGCTGTAATGGGCTTTGAATATGGATATAGCCTTGATTCCCCGTATTCACTGGTGCTCTGGGAAGGACAATTTGGTGATTTTGCAAATGGTGCACAAATTATGATCGACCAGTTTATCACATCTGCAGAAACAAAGTGGTTGCGATCAAGCGGTCTAGTTTTATTGCTGCCTCATGGTTATGAAGGACAGGGACCTGAGCATAGCTCCGCACGTATAGAGAGATTTTTGCAACTCTGCGCAGAAGATAACATGCAAGTTGTTAATTGCTCTACTCCAGCAAATTATTTTCATGCTTTACGCAGGCAAATCCACAGAGACTTTCGCAAGCCTTTAGTAGTGTTTACACCTAAATCACTATTGCGTCATAAAAGAGCAGTTTCTAACCTATCTGACTTTGAAGGAAAATTCCTCACGGTAATCCCAGAATATAGAACAGATTTGGTTCTAAATGATAAAATACGTAAAGTTGTAATATGCAGCGGTAAAGTTTACTACGACATAATTGAAGTATGTGAAGCACAAAAAATAAACGATATAGCAGTAATACGTTTAGAACAATTCTATCCGTTTCCTGCCGATAAACTAAGTATTGAACTTGAAAAGTACAAAAACGCTGAAATTGTATGGTGTCAAGAAGAACCAAAAAATATGGGAGGATGGTTTTTTGTCAACCCATTGATAGAAGAAGTGTTGTCCAATCTCGATATTCAAGCAAAAAGACCTAAGTGCATTGCAAGACCTGCTGCTGCATCTCCTGCATGTGGTTATGTTAGTGTTCACACTCAGCAGCAAGAGGAGATTTTAAGACAGATCGCTTAGTATTTACAGTTATTGAAGCAGAAGTGGTGCTATAAAAGTAGCTGACACTTGAATCCGGTTGCATCACGCGCTGCGGCCAGGCGCAATAGAAAACGCATTACACCAATAAAGCCCTTTTGGTACTCAAGCAAATATAAAAGATTTTTATTCTATTAAAAAAATATAATTTTTACTAAAATTTTCATTTATTTTTATTTAAAAAGTAAACATTATTAATATTTACTTTAATTAATATAGGATATATATGAATACAAAAATATTTGAGATGTTAATAAGGAGAACTGGTCTACGCAGAGATAGCAAAGCTGAGATCATACAGTTAAATAGAAATGAAAAAGCTTTTGTAGATGAGGATAAAGAATCTATCGAATTAGCTGAGGCCATTTTTGAAGAGAATAATATGTTTCATTTCCGCAAACCAGGTCCTGCTATGGATTACATTTTGCACAAATTAATAAATGATAGGAAGCTTTTCGAGGAAATGAAAGATAGAGGTACAAGTATAATACGTCTTTTTTCTTTGTTATCAATGTATCATGGTCGTCTCAATTGCTGTGTTATAAGAAAAGGAGGGTGTATTACTGAGTGTGGCATACTTGATTACGCTGGCACCTATCCAGAACTAGTGCCTTTAGAGGACTTTATACTTATTGAGCCTTGCTCGTACCTCGAGTACACTGTGCTTGATAATGATAACATCAGAAATAGGTTAGCTAGAGACTTGACTGAAGACAAAACAAAATTAGATATTTTCGTAAATGGAATTTTAGCAATAAAGAGCTCGGATTTAGTATTATCTTGTATTAACAAGATAGAGGTTCTTAATGAGGAAGATAGATATTTTGTTAATCGCTTACAGAAAAACAACATGCTAGACTACATCTTAAACAAAGATGATACAACACTTGCAAAATCAACTCTAAAGGAGTTGTTGAAGCTTTCTATTTTGCAGGAAGAAAAAAGCACTGAGTTAGAATCTCCCCAAGCTTCAAGTGTAAATGTTAGCAAAGCTCAGCAACATTGTAGTATATAGCTGGTGATAAAGTTTAAAATAATTGCATATACTGAGGCTCATTTAGGTATAGAGCCTCAGTGGTGCTTAATTTTTCAATTTATGGTAGACTAGTAGCCCTACTATGATGTGGATCTATGCTCGCTTATAACTAAAATTTCACTTCCACCAAGGGGATATTATTCCAGCTATTGCTTCCATAGTCATCAATAGAAGCGTTTAAGTAATCTGTATCAAAGCGCACGGGCACATCAAATTCGAAGCTCGCAGTGATTATTGCATCTTTTACTGGCGGTTTCATGAATGTTATTTCTCCCGTTGAATAATTTACTGAATATTCACTCTCTTCTTTACCATTTAAATAAATCTTTACTGTCCCATGTACTGGCTTTTTGATCATACGTATATGCTTATCTTCCCCACTTACATAAGTTTTGATTAGCTGAAAAGTCGTTTTTTTGTTATCTCCTATACCAATCTCTTGGTTGATGGCTATAAAATCCGACCAATCCTTAAAACGAAACCCTATTGCTTTACCTTTTCGTGCATGAAAAAATGTTATTAGTTCTAGTAGCTGCTCGTTTGATCTGACCCCGTAAGCTATGTTGTATCTAGTGCGTGCATGAGACCAATTGATGTTGCGCTGTTCACAACCATTGTGAGTTGTTACAACGTCAGTAGAAAATTCCGGTCCTCCAGTGGAACCATAAGATATATTTTCTGGAAATCTAATTTCTGTGAATGACATATGTCCTCCTGTGAAAGTAAAATAGTTTAGTTGAAGAAAATGTTGTAATTTGAAAGCGTTTTACATAGCAAATGACGCTATGGAAAGTGGGTGAGACCACTGAGTTAAACTGCTGTCACACCCACAGTTACTATACTCAGGTTCATTTGAGTTGTCAAGCAAAAAAATAAAATTTTATGGCAAACTGTAACTAGCCTTGCTTGTGACTTAATTCATCTACTTTTTTGCGTAATACATTCAAATCAGTTGCTCCTACAAACAGGCTATCTCCAATTATTAAAAAAGGTGTACCACCTACTCCCAAATCTCTTACTAGAAGCCTACTGTTGTTTATCATTTGCTCAATTTTGTCCGCGTTATCTTTTATGGAATCATTAAAATCGTCCTCATCAATCCCTATGTTTTTCACTATATCCAATATGCTTTCGTCTGAAAATTCTCCTTTGTGACTTAAAGCAGCATGGTGAAAATCGAAATATTTTTCTTTATCGAGAAAATAGACAGCTAAAGCACTTTTTGCTGCCTTTAAAGAAGCGTTACCAAGTATTGGAGCATCCCTAAAGATATACTTAATTTTGCCGTCGTTAATTAACTGCTTTATATCATTCTTTATAGCTTTGCAATGTCCACAAGAATAGTCAAGGAAGCCTACAGCTATAACACTACTATTTTCATTTCCGGAGTAAGGATAAGTAAGGTCAAATATTTGATCCTTGTATTGTGAAATTTTACTTTTGGTTACATTATCTCGAGCAGCGTAACTACTTTTAATCGACTCCTCTTTGAGAGTTTTTACGATCTTATCAAAATTTCTACTGATATAATCATCTAATCTCGTACTTATTTGGTCATCGGTTAGGGTTTGACCGCGGTGTGAAAGCCAATTGTTTATTATCGGCAAGCTTGCTATTGCTATTATTAAAATTAATAAAAACGATATTCTAGACATACAATTTATTTAAAAACCTACAACATAAAACTTTTAGTACACATTTATCTGTATATTAAAAGAAGCATCTAGTGTTAATATATAAAAACATTTGTATCAAGTGTATTTTATAACCAGTTTTGCCTCAAATGCAAACTTTACACAATAAAACTCAAGCACATTACCACAAAGTTCATCAGAAGACTTGGTAGCAGAGGCGCGCGGAGCGTAGATTTAAGTTGTTTCCGCTGTGTATAATTTTCCGCGGAATAAACATATGAACGAGCCAATAATTGGTAGAGAAAAAGAAATAGCTATTCTACAAGACAAACTTCTTTCTTAATCAGCCGAATTTATTGCTGTTTATGGTCGGCGTCGTGTAAATGTTGTATTATCTGCATTTTATCAGCATAATATAGAAGTAATGTAATGCAGATATTATGCCGATGCCGAATTATACGATTACTTCTAAAATTGCTAGTTGTCTTATAAGGATTGAAGCAGCAAAAGAAAAAGTGTTACATTTGCCGCTCACTGTATCAATGCTTTTGTCTCTTCGTGAAACTGTACGGCTTTATACCACACACTATTCTACTATGATTGAAGGAAATCGACTTGAACCTAAACAGGTTGAAGAGGTTTTAAGTGGTAAAAGCCACTTTCCAAAATATAGGAGAGATGAAAATGAGGTTAAAGGATATTATGCAGCTTTAACTCAAGTTGAACAATGGGCAGCAAGGAGAATACCCATTACTGAGAAAGCTGTTCAAACACTACATGCTCTAGTAATAGCAAGTGGAAAATCTAAAATAAAATCAACACCTTATCGTGATGGTCAAAATGTTATCCGCGATAGTCTTACACGTGCAATAATTTATATGCCACCTGAAGCAAAGGATGTACCAAAGCTCATGAGCAGTATGATTGATTGGATTCGTAACATTGAGCAAGTGCCTTGCCCAATTATTGCAGGTATTGCGCATTATCAATTTGTAACAATTCACCCTTACTATGACGGTAATGGTCGTACTGCAAGATTGTTGACTACATTAATTTTACACCTTGGTGGGTATGACCTAAAAGGACTTTATTCATTGGAAGAATATTATGCTAAGAATCTAGGAGCTTATTATGAGGCAATCAGTGTAGGTCCATCGCACAATTATTATATGGGACGAGCTGAAGCAGATATCACTAAGTGGGTGGAGTATTTCGTAAAAGGTATGGCAAATTCATTTGAGAACGTTTTACAACGTATAAATGAAGAAGAATACCACACTGATCAGACTGATCTTATACGTAAGCTTGATCCTAAACAACGCAAAGCTCTTGAGCTCTTCCAGGAGTTTTCCGCTATTACAGCTAGTCAGGTTGGCGAACTATTTAATTTTAAGCCTCGTACCAGTGCGCAACTTTGTAAAAAGTGGGTGGAAATGGGGTTTATCAAGATTGTAGATTTTTCCAATAGAGGAAGGAAATACAAACTTAGTAAGCAATATGAAGATTTGATCTCAAATTAACTGAAAGCTCGCTAGACAGTGCATAGGTCAAATTTCAATAAAGTGCTTGAAAACTAGATATAAACTTAAAATTTTAAAAACTGGAATATGTACAACAACTTACGCGACTTCATCAAAGCCTTAGAAGAAAAAAAAGGTCTGATTAGGATTAAGGAGGAAGTTTCAACAGTTCTTGAAATGACAGAAATTCATCGCAGAGTTTTGTCAAGCAAAGGGCCAGCGATCATTTTTGAAAATGTTATCACAGAAAATGGCAAAAATTCGATTCCAGTTTTGGTGAATTTATTTGGTACTATTAAGAGGATTGCATTGGGGTTGAACATAAACCCTGATGAACTAAGAGATCTTGGTAAACTTTTAGCATTTTTGCAATCACCTGAGCCGCCAAAAAACTTTAAGGATGCTATAAAAATGTTTCCTTTGTTGAAAGTCGTGTTATCGATGCGAAGTAAAGTCGTGAGCAAGGCTCCATGTCAAGAGGTAGTGCTAACCGGAGATGAAGTGGACCTAAGTCTACTGCCCATTCAAACATGCTGGCCAAATGAACCTGCACCACTTATCACCTGGCCGATTGTGGTGACAAAAGGACCTACGAAAGACAAACAAGATAATTTCAATCTTGGAATATATCGTATGCAGGTCATAGATAAAAAAACGACTCTAATGCGTTGGCTTGCACATCGTGGTGGTGCAGGTCACCACAAACGATGGAAAGAGAAGGAACAAAATATGAAATTTCCTGCTGCTGCTGTGATCGGTAGTGATCCTGCAACGATTATTGCTGCAGTAACTCCAGTGCCAGAAACATTGTCAGAATACCAATTTGCTGGACTGCTGCGAAAGAGGCCGCTTGAGCTTGTAAATTGTAAGACTATTCCACTTCAAGTGCCAGCTCACGCGGAAATCGTTCTGGAAGGCTATGTGAGTTTGGATAGATATCAAGACGAAGGGCCATACGGAGATCACACCGGCTACTATAATTCTGTTGAGCAATTTCCTGAATTTAATATTACTGCAATTACTATGCGTAAAAATCCAATTTATCTCAGCACTTTCACCGGCAAGCCACCTGATGAACCATCGATTCTTGGTGAAGCACTCAATGAAATTTTTGTGCCCATTCTTATTAATCAATTTCCAGAGATAGTGGACTTTTATCTGCCGCCGGAAGGTTGCTCATATAGAATAGCGGTAGTGTCGATAAAAAAATCCTATCCAGGGCAGGCAAAAAGAGTTGTTATGGGCATACTTTCTTTTCTAAAGCAGTTTTTATACACGAAGTTTATTATCGTTGTTGATGATGATATAAATATACGTGATTGGAAGGAAGTGATGTGGGCAATGTCAACGAGGATGGACCCTGTGCGTGATACAATCATGATAGAAAATACACCTATTGATTATTTAGACTTTGCTTCCCCTGAAAGTGGACTTGGAGGTAAAATGGGATTTGATGCGACAAATAAAATCCCGCCTGAAACCAAACGAGAATGGGGAAAGAAAATTAAAATGAGTGAGGAAATAGTAAGAAAAGTCACGGAAAAGTGGGAGGAATATATGGACTAGACTTCTTGCATAAAAGCAGAAAAAAGTTTGGCGTTTTTTATAATGCCGTAATTAGCATTAACTGATAATTGTGATTTAAGTTCGTCACAGTGCCCTTTTTTTGTCATCCTATAGCTATACCGCCGTGGTATCTCTTAGCCGCTAACAAGCAGCGGGATACTTAGGGATGACGATTGTCGTTTAGCCATAAATATTTAAGAAATTTACCAAATAAAAAAAAGGCAAAAGAAGCCCCGTGGTTATTATCCGCTTTAAAATATTGGCGTTTTTTATGTTTTAAACGCTTGACAAGCAAGATTTAGCTGCTTTTAATTGCAACTAACCTACGCTGCAAATGTTTAAGAAATTTACTAAGCAGAAAAAAAAGACAAAGAATCCCCGAGTTAGCTAGTCTTTTACTATCTCTGTCGAGTATTGGCATTTTTTGATGTCTTGTAACGCTTTATAAGCGCGTTCAGCTTATTTAGATAAAAATCTAGATGTAGATGAAGTTTTGTAAAGACATACAGTATCTATATACTGCAAAAAATTGAACATAAGACGCCGATACATTAAGTAATCCTTACCTTTTAATCTGCAGATTGGCGAAAGCAAATACAATAGCTCCACTATCATGATAAGAGGGCTGGCGAAGGGTGTCAAGCAATTTTCGTTTCTGCGAGTACCTGAGTTTATTGACTTCATTAGAGCCAAAACTCTTGAGACCTAGGTGATAATTCTATCTAAAAGGATGCCAAAAAAGAGAAGCAACCCTACGTAGGAATTATTTTTAAATATGGACATGCATTGACTGGGATCGTCAGGATTGAAATTTTTGTATTGGCGGTGAAATATGAACCCTACAGCAAGTAGAGCAATATAAAAAATGTTATTTAATGATGATAAGATACCAGCATATAGCCACGTCATAAGAGATATTAAATAAAATCTTTTCAACCAAGATTTTGTTGTATCACCAAAATATAATGCGGTAGATTTCATCCCGAGTTTTTCATCATCTTTTTTATCTTGATGGGCGTATATGGTGTCATAGCTAAGTGTCCAAAAGACGCATCCTATATAAAACAGCAAGGATTCCATACTGATCTGGTTTGTTATTGCTGCTGAGCCCATGAGCGATCCCATATTGAAGGTAAACCCTAAGAACAATTGTGGCCACCAAACATACCGCTTTAATAAAGGGTAAGTAGCTATCATACACATTGAGATTATTCCAAGTATAAGTGTAGTTTTATTAGTTAATAATAAGATTACCAGGGCAATAGACAGTAACAGTGAAAGTAAAGCCAAAGCCTGCTTTATGTTTAATGCACCACTTGCAAGTGGCCTATATTTTGTTCGTTCAACGTGCGCATCTATTTTTCTATCGAAGATATCATTGATTATGCACCCTGCGGTTCTCATTAAAAATGCACCTATAGTAAACAAAACAAGGAGAAAAAGAGCCTGATATGATAGAGAAGTTGAGGCTAAAAGAATACCGCTCAAACTGGGAAATAGCACAAGCCACAAACCTGTTAAACTGTGCAACCTCATTAATGAAAAGTAATGGTTGAAATACATTAATTAAGTGTGATTATGTAATATTTTGCTTACATTAACAAAATTATCGAACGCTAAGTCAGGCTTGAAAACTAGTTCAGGTATAAATCGCAAATCAACATAACACAATATAGATTTACGTATTGACCATGCAGATTGGTTCATTTCATTAACAACAGTATTAATATCACAATTATTCTCAGAAGGATCTCCAGTGCGTCTTTTTTCTGGATCTAAGTAGTCAGCTACTTGAATATTCAATGAAGATAACACAATATATACATCTGCTTTTTTCAAATCTTTACTTAATTTTACCTCAGATACCGCTACATTTTTATTGAACACCTTACCTTCCATTAGAACTCTTGATATTGCTCTATGCAATACCGATGCTATCTTTAGGTTTCTAATTTCCTTTTTCATATCCAGCTACTATAACACCCTTTCTTCTTGCACTAATTGATAAGCTTCCAAAATATCTCCAACTTTAATATCGACATTACCCTCTAGTGATGCTCCGCATTCAAAGTTTACACCTACTTCTTTAACATCATCTTTAAATCTACGTAGTGCTTTTAACTTTCCTTCATGCACCAATTTGCCACCACGCATTACCTTAATTAAAGAATCTTTTCTTATGACTCCATCACTTACGTAACATCCAATGATATTACCAGCTTTAGATACGTTAAATATTTGCCTCACAGATGCAAAGCCAACACGAACCTCTCGTGTAACAGGCTTTAACATTTTAGTTAAATACATTCTCATGTCGTCAATGAGCTCGTATATTATGTTATAAGTATGTATTTCTATACCTTTTTGTTTTGCCAAGTCCCTTATTTTTGAGTCCACTTTTACATTAAAAGCTAAAATTACTGCACTTGATGCTTCTGCAAGCAGCACATCTGAATCTGTTATCCCTCCTACTGCTTTGTGTAGGATATTTAATTTCACTTGATCTTTACCGAGTTTATCAATTGAACTTGATATTGCTTCAATAGAACCAGTTACATCGCACTTTAAAACTACAGATAGTTCTTCTGTTTCGCTGTTATTACGACTGAATATATCTAAATTATTGTCGCCCAAATCTTCTTTCTTTTTCTTGATTAACTCTAGCCTGTATTCAACAATTTCACGCGCCTGCTTTTCAGAATTTATAACAACAAATTTATCTCCAGCATTTGGCACACCATTTAGACCAGTAATTTCAATTGGAGCGGAGGGTAGTGCTGCTTTTTCTCTTTGACCGAGGTGATTAACCATACTACGTACTTTGCTGTATGTTGTACCAACTACCAATATATCACCAACCTTTAACGTTCCTTCCTCAACTATCAATGTGGCTGATATTCCTTTCGCTTTATCTATTTTGGATTCTATTACCCATCCAAGTGCTCGACAATCTTCTATTGCTTCTAGCTTCATTAATTCAGCGATTAACAAAATCGTCTCTTCTAGTTTATCTAAATTAGTTTTCTTTTTTGCTGATACTGGCACAATCATAACATCACCACCAAGCTCTTCAGGAATGAGATCATATTGAGGTAAGCTACTCATTACTTTCTCCACATCACCAGGCTCAGATTTATCAATTTTATTAATAGCAACTATAATAGAAACATTTGCTGCTTTTGCATGATTTATTGCTTCAACTGTTTGTTTCATGATTCCATCGTCAGCTGCAACTACTATTACAACTATATTAGTAATATTGGCACCACATGCACGCATCGCAGTGAACGCTTCATGTCCTGGTGTATCAATAAAGGTAATTTTTTGCTTATCTTTTGTCGTTATTTGATAAGCACCTATGTGTTGAGTTATGCCACCTGACTCTCTTTCTGCAACATTAGATTCACGAAATGCATCGAGCAATGAGGTTTTACCATGATCGACGTGTCCCATAAAAGTGACGATTGGTGGTTTAGGTTTTTTAGGCAGGCTTTCTCTGCCTTCTATAAAAAATAAATCTTTTTCTCTGTTGGTATCGCTCACTCGTTTAGCCGTATGATTAAATTTTTCCACTATTTCACATGCTATATCTGGATCCACCAGATCATCTACTCTATAACTCTCACCGACTTCTTCTTTGAACATTTTTAGCACACTCTTGCTATCTTCTGCCATGCGAATAGATAACTCCCTGATAGTTATTTTGTCTGGTATAATAACTTCTCTTGATATATTTTTACCCTTAGTAAACTTTGACTTTCTACCTCTTATACCAAACCTTTGCTTAAATACAGGGGGTTGTTCAGTTTTTTCATCTATTGCCTGTGCAATTACCAGTTTAGAATGCTTAGAATATATATCTTTGTTGACTTTAAAAGACTTTTTATCGTTGTCCTCATGGTCAATACTATCTTCTTTTGGTTCAACTAAGTGGGTATTACTTAAAACTTGCTTATTTATTTCCTTAGATAAAGCGTCCGCTTCATTTTTCTCGTCAATCTCTTTATTGCTGTCTTCTTTTGCTGTTTTCTCTTTTTCTTCTCTCTGATTTCTTTCTTTCAGCAAAGCAGCATTCTGCACAGCATTAATGCGAAAAATTTGTTCTTTCTCTGTTAAAGAACCTAATTTACTCTCGTCAAATAAATTATGTTCTTCTGCATCATGAGATTTTTTTCTTCTTTTTTTTACTACTGTAGCTCCAGTACTTGGGCTAGCTGAAGAGTTTAAATTGAGGTCTAATTTAAGCTTGCTTAAACCTTGGAGCGTTAATTTTTTATCACTGATATCTTCATTATTCATATTATTTTATTATATTAATCCAAGCTTTTTACGTGCTTCTATGATTATTGAATCTACTGTATCTTTTAGATCTTCTTTGCTATCGGATGAGGAAGAGAGTATGCTGCAAAACTCATAACTTGATAAATCTGCTATGTCCTCTAAAGTCTTAATATCATGCTTACTAAGAGCAATTTTATTGTCTATTGATAAAGTTAAATTGATTACATCATCCTCCATACCTAAACTTTTTAGCTCTTCTATTTTTCTATCATTTTCTGCTTTCAGGTACTTATTTGCTCTATTGTGAAGTTCGTTTGCAATATCTTCATTAAAGCCCTCTATTGAAGCAAGCTCTTTAATTGAAGCGCTAGATATGTCTTCTACACTTGAAAAACCTTCTGTTACCAATAGCTGACCCATAATCTCTTCTAAGTTTAAAGCTTCAGCAAATAAAGCTGAACATTGACTAAGTTCTTTACTTCGCCTTTCTGATTCTTGCTGAGTGCTTAATATCTCAATTTTCCATCCAACAAGCTCTGAAGCTAATCTTACATTCTGGCCCTTTTTTCCTATCGCTAAACTCAATTGATCTTCAGCAACTATTAACTCTATGCAATTTTCATTTTCATCAATAATAACCTTCGATACTTCTGCAGGAGTAATGGCTTTAATAACAAATTGACCCAAATCTGAGGAGTAATTTATAACGTCAATTTTTTCACCATTTAATTCGTGTATAATAGTTTTTATTCTATCTCCCTTAACTCCAACACAAGCACCTACTGGATCAATGTTCTTGTCGGGAGAGAAAACGGCAACCTTAGACCTTGAACCAGCATCTCTAGCTATACCTTTAATTGTCACTAATCCGTCAGCAATTTCTGGTATTTCTTGATTTAATAATGCCTCCAAAAAGCCTTCATGAGTCCTAGAAAGAATAATTTGACGTCCATCATCAGAGCGCTTAACAGTCTGTATGTAAGCTTTAACCTTATCACCTTCACGAAATGATTCACCACCAGTTAAATTTCGCAATGGAAGATATGCCCTAGTGCCATTTATGTCTATAATAAGATCTGAATATTCTACTTGTTTAACAATACCATACCTTATTTCTCCCACCTTATCTTTAAATTCCTCATATTGTTTTTTTGACTCTTCATCTTTAATTATTTGAGCAATCCTTTGCTGGGCAATTCTTGCTGAGGCAAGATCAGTGTTAAGAGAGAGTAATTCACTAACAGTATCTCCAACTTTTGCATCTCCTTTTATTAATTTAGCTTGTGTAAGCGTAATTGATTCACACTCGGTATTCTCTTTTTCATTTGATTCATCATCAATAACTTTTAGTTTTCTATATGAAGTAACTTTGCCTGTGTTTCTATCTATATCAACTACAATTTTACTTTTGCTACCATATTTTTGATGAGCCACTGCTTCTATAGCACTTTCTAGTGCCTTTATTACAACATCAAAATCTAAACCTTTTTGAAGTGAAAGCTCTCCTGCTGTTTTTATTACATCAAGGCTTCCAACTATGTTATTCTTGTTACTTTTCTGCTTAACACTGCTTTTACGATTAGCAATCATAATAAATAAATCCAATGTAATTAGTTACAATTATAGCTCCAACGGGCAAAGAACACTATCTTAAATGTTAAATGATTGCTAATTTAAGTCAAGTTTTTTCATGTCTTTGTATAACAAGCAACGCAGGAGTAAAGAATAAAGTTAAAACCGTTGCAGCCAATATTCCACTTGCTATGGTTGTTGAAATGTCAACCCACCACTGGCTTGATGGAGCATCATATGTGATTTGTAGCGTAAAAAAATTGATATTTAACCTGGTAATCATCGGTATTAAACCAAGAACTGTGGTTGCAACGGTAAGCAATATTGGCCTAACGCGAGAAATTGCAGCATTTATTACACATCGCTTGATGTCATTTTTGTGTACCTTAATTTGGTGATGAAAGGCATCAAGTAATAGTATGTTATTATTCACTATAATTCCCGCCAAAGCAATTATCCCCACTCCACACATAACAACTACGAAAACTTGTTGGATAAGAAAGAAAACAAAAAACACACATGTTGTGGATAAAAACACTGCTGTCATTACGATAAATGTATGGTATACATTATTAAACTGTGTCACTAATACCAATATCATTAGTGTAATCGCTAATATAAAAGCCTTTAACAAAAATGCTCCTGATTTTTGTTGATCTTCTTTGTCGCCTTTAAAATCAATTTTTACTCCCTTGTCCCAATCCTGGGCAATAGAATTCTGAATGAACTTTACTCTTTCATCAACAAGATAGCCAGTATCAACGTCAGCAGAGATTGTCACTATGCGTAATCCATCAATCCTGTTTAGTTTGTTTACCTTTTTTTCGGGAGCATATTTTACTATATTGCTCATAGGATACGGGCCATTAACTGTATTGATAAAAAGATTGTCTATAGTCTTCATGTTGCGATCCTTTCCAGGGAAACGGAGTACAATATCGATTTCTTCATCCGCGTTATTTGGTCTATATTTTCCAATCAACACTCCATTTGTAACCATCTTTATAAAATCGCCAATGGTTGCAACACTTACTTCAGAGCTTGTAGCCTTATTCTTATCAACACTCATATTCCACTCTATTTCAGGTGCTGATCTGCTATCTTGAATATTTATAAACCCGGATGAAGGTTGGTTCATAATTTCTAGAATTTTCTCTGCTGCTAAATTCAAACTGGATACACTCCCGCTGAGGTTAATTTGTATTGGCTTGTCAGCCGACGGTCCTGGCTTTTCCTCTTGAACATTAATTATTATTCCTTTCATGTCTTGCACACTGCTCCTTATATCATTTAGTATGTGCTTAGCTTTGCGCCTGAAGCGCCAATCCATAAGTTCTAGTTGTATTCTGGCGATAACGTTGTCTGAAAATGCTCCTGATCTAGCATAAGAAACATGAATTTCTTTTTCAATGCTCAAAATGCGTTCTTCCACTTCTTTGAGTATCAGATCTCGTTCTTTGGCTGATAAGCTTTCTTTTGCTTTAACACTGATTAAAATATTATCTGAATCCACTTTCGGAAAAAACTTTACTCCAGGAGCAAAAGTAAAGTACAGCACACTAAATGAAAACAAAACGAATACAGTAGCACATACGAATTTTTTAGGATGATCCAAAACCTTCTCTAGCATGCGTACGTAAGCTCTTATTATAGGCCCAGCATTTTTTATTTCACCACTTTCTATAGCACTCATTTTTTTTATTTCTTTTTTTGAAGTTATCGAAGGCTTACCAAATATTGCACCAAGTGTTGGTATAAAAACCAAAGCCATAATGAGCGATCCAGTCAAAGTTAGAATTATTGTAATTGGTATATACTGCATGAATTTACCAACAGTATCAGGCCAGAATAATAGAGGAAAAAACACTGCTAATTTAGTTAACGTTGATGATAGAACCGGATAAAACATATCACGAACTGAAGTGTAAAAAGCTTCTACTTTGTCCATTCCGCAGATCATCTTTCTATCGGCATATTCGCTGATCACAATTGCATCATCAACCAGCATGCCAACAGCCATAATTAAACTGAAGAGCACAACGATATTTAAGGTTATACCCATAAAGTAAAGAGCTATTATCCCAATGAGAAAGGAACCGGGTATCGAGAGTGCCACAAGAATAGCAATCCTTGTTCCCATAGAAAGCATCATTATGATCAATATTAACAACACAGCAAATATTATGCCGTTTTCCAAGTCATCAAGCACATCGCGGACGTTTTTTGACTGGTCGTTTAAGTACACCACTTTTAAATTTTCAGGTAATTGATCTTTTGCCTTATCCATTAAGTATTTTACTTGATTTACTGTGTCTATTATGTTTTTTCCGTTACGTTTTGAAATTTCTAGCACGACACTAGGTAATCCATTAATGCGAGCAAATCCTTGGTGATCCTCAAACCTAGGGTATACTTTTGCTATATCTTTGATTCTCAAAACTGCATCGCCTTGAGATCTAATAGGAATATTCATAATATCTTCTATATCTTTTAATAACCCTGATATTTTAATCGAATATTTACCGGTATCATTTTCCAGTGACCCAGCTTCCACTAGTCTGTTATTGCTTGATATAGCTTGGAATATTTCGTTTAATTGAATGTTATATTTTGTTAGAACTGTGGGCTCAACTATCACTTCCACTGTTTCTTTACGCATACCTGCCACTTCAACTTTGAGAACATTTGGCAGAGATTCTATTTCTTTCTTTAGCTTGCGTGCTATTTCAGTTAAGGCTCTTTCTGGCAAATTACCAATTAAGCCGACATTGAGTATCGGAAATAAGCTCAAGTTTATTTCATTGATTATCGGAGATTCCGCTTCAACAGGTAACTTCGATTTTATGCTTGAAAGCTTTGAACGAACATTATCGAGCACTTCTTTATTATCATACTCTGTTCCAAATTCGAGTATCATGTGAGCACCATCATTAGTTGCAAAAGCTCTCAATTCTCTTACACCTTCGATGGATCTTAGTTCATTTTCTATAGGAAGCACTAATAGCTTTTCACTATCTTGAGCAGAAATCCCAGGAAGTCCAACAAACACGCTGATTATAGGAATCTGTATATCAGGATTGCTTTCCCTTGGCATTTTTACATAAACGTATGAACCGAAGATAAAAATTACTATAAGTAATAATACCACCGCCCTGTTTCGCTCTATGAGTAAGCTCTGCATGTTGAATGTTAGCTGAATATGTGTGTTTGTACAATATTATAGTCGAGATACATTGCATATTAATTAATCCTTGTGTAGCTTTAAAACTTTATGCAAATAATTAAAATTTTCGCAAAATTGCAAGTATAAGAAAATTCCTGTATAATAATTCTAGAACGGTATTTGAGAGGTTATTATGGTGGCAATTCTAAATATAACAAAAGGCAAAAATAAAGTTATTGTGTCTGGATTAGCTGGAGCTTTATCAGCTTTAATATTTTTAACAGCAATCCACATTGCCGCAAAGATAGCCATTATCGTTTCTGCTGCTGCAGTTACTTACTTATTACTTTCGCTGATTCATAAAATAAGAACTAAAAAAGAACAGCCTGAAATTACTGGTGTTTCAGGAGAGAAAGTTTCAGAAGATGAAGGGTATAGCAGTGTTGATGAAGGTGAAGAAAAAGATACCGCAAAAGAACCAGAAAGAACTGAAACTGAGTTAGAAGAAGAAATGATAAGGAAAAGAGCACAAGAACGCATGGAGAAAGGCTATGGTAGTGCCTGAGGAAATTATTCTTAGCATGCTAAATGATAAAACTCTTACACAAAATAACTCTAGCTCTATAAAGAACCAGATGAAACCTCTTCCTGAGCACATGGATGTGCCTGGTAATCCACTTCCTGGGCAAGTGTTAAGCAATCTAGAGCTTGAATCTAAAAGCACGCAGAAACTATCTGCTTTAGACTTGCTATTACAGTGCAAAAATGTAGATAATGATGTAAAAAAATGCTAAAACAGCCAATTACCCAAAAGGGGTTTAACGGATTAGGATTTGATAGATAGTTGTTATATTAACCTCTCCACCTCATATTGAGGATCAGATGCAATGCCGTAGATCCTATTTGGCGGAGCAATTTTGTTCTCTATACCAAAAACCATACCTTCAATTATTGCTGTGAGTACTTTTTCAAGGTCACAATCTGCTCCGGGAACGCGGTGCTCTAGGCGGCATCTTTTGAAATCGTTGCCAAAATAGGGAATTCTTATCGCAGCAGTTCTGTTGTTTACTCCCCAACTAATCGTAGTTGGAGTGTGAATGTCCGGATACTGAAATCTTAAATATGAATCATCATTTGGAGCAAAAAACAACATATGTTTTTTCATCATTGCACATAATCCACCAATACTATGAATCAGATAGTCACTGTACTTTTGCTCATTGATATAAAATAAGTTACCGTTATTTGAATTCACGAGATTAACATGCACATTTAATGCACTGCCTGCTCTATCCAAATAAGGCTTTGCTTTAAAAGAAACATTCCCACCTAGTTTTTGTGCTGTTTCAGTAAGTGATTGTTTTGCTAACTCAAAATGCTTAATTAAATTGTAGGAGTTCGTATAACAACCACTTTTTATCTCATACTGATGTGTAGAATTCTCCTTCTCGCAAGAAAATTCAAGAGATGCTATTTTATTTTTGATGCTATTCAGAAATAAGTATTCTTTTTCTATTCCTTTAATGTAAAACTCTAGTTCAATACCGAATACAGCATAACAACTCAAATTACTTAATATAATCATAAATTTGCTTCAGTAAATCTATATTAGGTTAGCTATATTTATATGAATACTTTACTTATTTGCCAGTAAATTTAACATCTTATACCAATTCCCATTACACGGCAAACAGATGGACAAAGATGGAAGAAAAGCGATAATGAAGTAAGTAAAATAGTTGAGGTATAAATGGCATTAAGATCAAAATTATTGGATGAAAAAGTAGTAGAATCAGCAAAAGAAATGCTGAAGAAAGTAAGGAATAATGCATATGTTTCAAAAAAACTAAATGCTGTAATTGCAGCAAAAAAGTACAGTATAACGGCTGTAGCAAAAATATATTGCATTTCAAGAAAGGCACTTACTGCATGACCTAAAATTTGGCAGAGAAGAAAAACTGTTTGCTCCTCCACAACGCCGTAGAAAAACTAAATTAAATCAGGTTCAACTACAGCAAATTGAAGAGTGGATAGAAGAAAATCCTAATATTACCATTAAAGAAATGAGAATAAGAATCCAGGAAAAGTTCAGATTAAATATCAGCAAATCTACAGTACACCGCTATATGCAAAAGATGAAATTCTCATATATTACACCAAGACCAGTTCATAATGGACAAGATAAAAGCAAACAAGAGGAATTCAAAAAAAAATCTCAATGAAGCTATTTTTCTTTGATGAATCACGGTTTGGCACACATTCAAAGGTTGGACATGGGTGGTTTAAAAAGGGGATTAGAACACAGGTTAAAACAAAATTAGGTAGGCAAAATTTCTATCTCTATAGTGCGGTTAATCCTAGAAATGGAGAGAGTTCTAGCTCAAATGTCAACACTGATTGCATAGACATATTTCTTGAGCAGATGTCGCAATATCTAGAAACACGAGAGGCTTTTCTTGTTATGGATTGTGCTAGTTGGAAAAAATTTAAAGGTACCTAAAAATATCGACATTATATGCCTACCTCCATACTCACCTGAGCTCAATCCTGTTGAGAGGCTTTGGTTATATATAAAACAGAACATTTTGCGCAATAAAATATACGATACAATTGCTCTGCTTGAGGGTGCTTTGTGCAAATTTATTACTTCTCTTGCCAGCTCCACAATTAAACAACTCTGCAATGTCTCCTATTTGACTGGCCAACAATGAGAGTTGGTATTACAAGCAAACTTTTCTGGATCTCAGTGTCTGGGCACTGGGATGACAGGGGAGGGAGGCTACTTGGATGACACCATTCTTTTTCCTGGATCCAAGTAGTCAGGGCACTGGGATGACAGGAGAAGGTACTAGGATGACACCCTGACCTCGTCGTCCCGCTACGTGTTAGCGGAATCTAGAGATACCGTGACGGTATGACGTAAAGCTCGCATTAGCTATACTTTTATGCTCACCAACTTAGCTGGATCCAAGTAGTCAAGCTACTTGGATCTGCAAATTGCAATGTTCGTACAGCTGCGTGCTTGACACTGGGATTTAGCGCAGCTACCCTAAACTGGAAGCTCATCTTGCTATTTTTGGCTGAAAGAAACATATTTTTAGAATAATGAAAACAATCAGCACTTTAATTCAAGAAGGATCGGAGTTATTATCGTCACGTAAAGTTGAATCACCACATTTAGATTGTGAAATCATTATGCAGCACGTACTTGAAGTGGAAAGATCATTTATAATTGTGAACCATGCTGATCAAGTGCCGATGGAGAAAGAACTTTTATTTTGGAAATTAACAAAAAAAAGAGCGGAAAGATATCCAATATCGCAAATAATAGGTAATCGTGAATTCTGGAGTAAAAATTTTATAGTTAACCAGCATGTTTTAGATCCAAGGCCAGATAGTGAAACAATAATCCTAGCAGTGTTAAAATATTACCCAAACAAAAAACAGAAACTAAAAATTGCAGATTTTGGTACAGGCACAGGTTGTTTATTGATATCCGTACTTAGTGAGTATGAATATGCTGTTAGCGTCGGTTTTGAAAAAAGCTTGGAAGCATATAAAGTTGCCTATCAGAACACAAAAAAACATGATCTTCTCAGCAGAGCCAAAATATTTCCAAGTTCGTGGACAGAGTGCAGAGGTTCATTCGATCTTATAATCAGTAATCCTCCATATATTAAAAGAAGCAAATTGAAAGACTTGCAAGCTGAAGTGCAAAAGGAACCAAGAATTGCCCTTGATGGTGGTATTGATGGTTTGAGCTGTTACTTGAGCATTTTTCCAATATTGAGAAAGTGCCTTAAAAAAAATGGGTTTGCGATATTGGAGATAGGTGAAGATCAAAGCAATATTGACAAAATAATCCCCTCATACGAATTAGCTTTTCAGGAATATGTATATGACTTAGCGGGAATGAAGAGATGCATTGTTGTGAAAAGAACATAGCTAATGTTTTTTTTGCCTTCATCCCATATTATCCTATATCATCCCAGTACCCTCTACCTAGTCATCCAAGTAGCGTGACTACTTGGATCTATATTTAACTAGATCCTATGGTCAAGCCATAGGACGACAGGAACGGTTTTATGCATTTTTTAAAGGGCAACATGTTTAAGCTTTGCTGGCAAAATGGAAAGTAAGACCAGCCTCTATACCGTGTGTGTGAAATAGTTGATTACCTATATTTATTTCCTCAGTTACTTTGCTACCTGAGCTAGGATTAAGCTTCTTTTTTTTATCATTATTAGGGTCGTCTACCACTTGTCCTAACCTTTTTGCTGTAAGCTTAATATCGCTACCAATAGCACCAAAACCTCTATATCCGATATGCATATTTACATCTTCGTTTATGCGATAGTCAAAGCCAGCTTTTAATTGACCTGCGGGTCTTATTGACGGTTTTTCAAACATCGTCATTCTTGTTGCACCGATCCCAATACCAACGTAAGGAGAAAAAGAGAAACGGTCACTTTTCCAATGATGATAAACATTTGCCATTACAGATATGTTCTCAATTTGGTCATGACTAACTGCAGCACTATAGAGATAAGTTTCTTTATTAGGATCCTCACCAGTCTCCTTTGGGTATGAAACAGTTATTTGGCTACTTGTTAAACCAATATTATCCACTTTTACAGAAGAATACATCCCTTCCAATTCAGCCCTATAGCTGTTGTTACCCAATTCTCCTGTGTAACCAAATGCCACATTTGCAGCAAAAGGTGGATTATAATCTCCTTTATACTCACTTAGTGACTGACCTTCTGTGTTCTGAGCACCCCTGTCATTTATAGACAAATTTTTGATACCTGTAGTGCTTGTTTTTAGTACGCTTGTGTTATTTAAATATTGACCGTAATACCCACTACCAAAGTAAAACCCTTCTGTTTCACTTGCAAAAGACTGTTGTGACAACAATAAAGCAAATGCTGTAACCGCTAATGTTTTTTTACTAATCATTATCACTCCCCTAGTTAAAATAGCTAATCTAATTAATTAAAAATGGCTTAATATGAAAAACCTAATTATTTGCATAACTTGCACTTTTCTGAGCTAAAAATAGGCAAAGTTAACCTTACTTCTCGTCATTTTTTAATTTATCCTCATCTTCAAATTCATCCTCCTCTTCTTCGTCATCAAACCCATCATCGCTCCTATCCTCATCTTCCTCGTTATCATCTTCAAACTTATCGTCGATATCTTCATCATCAATATCTTCGTCTGCAAATTCATCTGATTCATCATATACTGCATCTTCGGTTTTAGTTTCAGCAGGATAATCAACTGAATTAGGTCCCTCAAGAACATTATTCCCCTCGTTATTAACCTTATCTTTGCTCGCAGCGGCAGAAAGAACTTTGTTTGGGTCATATGGTTCTTGTGTAGGCACACGAGTTTGTTTGAGCAGCCTTCTTGTGAAGGTGGTATCACTGTAGTACAAAATTTTCTTTGATTTAATTGGGTAAGTCGACTCTATTAAAATTATCTGATCGTCACGTGGCAACATAATAACTTCTTGAGGCAATAGCAATGCTCTCTGTATTTCAGAGATATGTAATGACCTTGAAGCAGGATTTAAATCTAAAAATTTAGGCTTATTCAACGATTCTTGTTGTACAGTTTTGTTTCCTATAAGTTGCGATATTAAATTAGCTGTTTCAATATTATTGGCTGCAAAAGTTATTCTGTAAGTCGAGTTTGACAAAAAGGAGTTCATCCCTGCTTCTTCGTATATTCCTTTGAGCTGCTCAGTATCTTGAACAATTAAGAATAACCTAACTCGATAACCACGAAAATATGCAATACCTGTTTGAAATTGCTCCATTTTTCCAAGTGTAGGAAACTCATCCATTAAAAACAATACGCCATAAGGCTCGTCATCCGATGGCAATTTTCTACATAAAAACTCAGTTGCCTGTTGGTAAAAAACCTGCATTAAAGGCCTGAGCCTAGTCAAGTTGTCAGGAGTTAAACCAACATAAACTGTAATTTTCTTCTTTTTAAAATCTAGAATATTAAAATCACTTGACGCAGTTGCAGTATCAATCAATGGGTTTGCCCACAATTCAAGTGATGAGTTCATGGTTGATACAACACCTGACCTTTCTTTATCAGCTTTTTGTAAAAAAGCTGCAATATTCATATATGCTACAGGGTGTAGTATTTTACCCATTGTATCAAGAGCAACAGCAAGATTATAAACCACGTCATCACTACGCATCGTACGCACAACTTCACCAAAAGATTTAACTTTCTCTGGTGCAGCAAGTAAGTATAATACCACTCCAACAAATAAGCTTCTTGCTTCATTCTGCCAAAAGTCTTGTTCAGGCATGATTAGGTTAGCTATTTTCTGCACATCGTCAACCATCTGCCCAGGTTTTTCACTAATCCATTGTAATGGATTGTAACAGTGACTTATTCCATCTGGCTGCGCTGGATTCCATACGTATACTTTTTGTCCTTGTTGTTCTCGCCAACCACTTGTTATTTCATAGTTTTCTAATTTTATGTCGTGTACAATTACTGAGTCAGTCCAAAATAATAAATTAGGAATTACAAAGCCAACACCCTTACCAGAACCTGTAGGTGCAAATAACAATGCATGCTGAAACCCATCAGAAATGAAGTATCCTCTTTTATCTTTACCAAGCAATAATCCCTTTTTGCTTCTTAATCCTGTTTTTCGTATGTCTTTCTCTGATGCCCACCGCGAATCTCCATGAAGTGATTCCTTCTTTTTAAATGGTCGCCACTCAATTATCCTTTCTCTTAAATTCCATAAGATAATCATTAAAACAATGATAGGCAGTGCAGAAGATATAATTAATGTGATTTTGAGCTCAAGGCTATATAACTCTGGATGATGCCAACAATATTGCATATGATCAAAAATCGTTGGCCAAAGAGCTTGAGGGAAAGGCGTCAAACTAGGATTAATTGCCTTAAAATCCACAGCATCCGGACCATCAGCAAACAGAACAAACAATATACCAGATAGATAGAAGCAAAACTCAAGTACGCTAAAAGCTACTACACCTCCTATGAGAATATTACGTAGGTGATTTCCATTACTCATAAACTACTCTTCCTTAACTTATGTATAAATTTAAGCATTTTCGCTCGCAGATCTAGTAAATAATATCTCAGAAATGCTTCTTTTGCCCCCACCGGTTCTTTTTAGCTGAATAACAATATCAATCACATTTCTAATGTATGGTATAATTTGGTCTGGAGGAATGCCAAGATTTGCCTGCATAACCATCAATTTTATTTGCTCAAGGGCCATTGTTGGACTATCTGCATGAAGGGTTGATATTGATCCAGGGTGACCAGTATTTATCGCCCTGAGAAAACTAAAAGCTTCCGCTCCACGGAGCTCACCAACTATTATTCTGTCTGGCCTTAAACGTAAGCACGCTTCTATCAAATCTTGAGTGGTTACTTTTGCTCTGCCCTGCCCTCCTTTAGAGGCAATTAGATGGACTTTATTGGGATGATCGTTCAAAACGATTTCCCTTGCATCCTCAACAGTAATAATTCTTTCCTCAGCTAGAATAGCACGCAAAGTAGCATTAGTAAAAGTAGTCTTACCAGTGGAAGTTCCACCACTAATTATAATATTTTTCTTACTTATTACAGCGTATTCTAAAAACTCTTTTATTTTTTTTTGCCTTAACAATAAATCCAAATGACGGTCAACTGGATTATCAGTTGCTTCTGTAACAGTTTCAGAAAAAGCCCCCATTTTTTCGTAATCATCGAGTGCTAACTGCATGCTAGAAGGCTTACGAATCGACATGACTACTTTATCAGGTTCACATGCTGGCGGAAATACTATCTGTATACGATAACCATTTGGTAATGTTGCCGAAAGTAACGGCGCTTCTTCGCTAAGTTTTTGTTCTGTAGCTTGAGCAATCAGTCTGCCAAGAGATTTCAAATGGTTAAGATCGAATACTTCTAATTTTTCACACCTTATTTCACCGCGATTTTCAATCCATACTTCCTTTGGCTTATTTATTGATATTTCATTTACGCCTTCTTCTTGAAATATGCCTTGTAATGGCTCCAAATATGTATCAAGTGCAGCATAGTTCATTTCATTGATTTAATATTGCCTGTGGAGGAAATACTATATCTTGGTTAACAAATACTTTCAATGCAGTGCCTTGATCAACATAAATAGTTGGTTTTTTATCTGTATATCTGCCCACTACATCCCGCATATCTTTAGAAAAATCCTCGATTGATTTCCCGATTGCTTCATCATAAACAGACTTGCTTTTTCTTTGAACTTGTTCTAACAGTTGATTCACAATTTCCAGGCTTATATTTACCTCGTCTTCTTCAATTCCTAGTGCTTTTGCTACTTCCTCTTTCATTATTTTTAGTAAATCTTGTCTGCTTTTGGCACTCCGAATTCTTCCGATAGCCCCAAGGCCTAATTTCCATTTGTCACTAGATATCTTCTTTTCTGGGTCAATAATGAGTTGGAGAGAAGAAAAATCTATTTCGGTTGCAGTGATAGACTTTACTGCATCTCTGATAGTTAGCGTATCAAGAAGATTAGAAGCCTTTTGCCCTATAACAGCAGAACCAATCGAAACACCAGCAAGTGTCACTGAAGAGAATAACGCACTTACTATTTTGTTATCAACTATTCCTGCTATTCCTGCTCTACCAAGCTCGTCAGTACTAAGTGATGAGATTGCAATATCTATTCCATGTGGCAGAATCACTCTATTCCAGTTTATATTTACACGAGATTTAGCAACATTCGAGTCAAATGAATAACTGCCTATCAATCTTGAGCCTTTAGGTATTAAAACTGTATCACCAGTTTCTGCATAAACATCTCTACTCACCATAGCACGCAGCATTCCTTGCAGATCAGAGTTTATTGCAGTTTCAAGAACAGCATCAATAATTTTACCTTGAGTAATCATTAAACCAAGCTTTCCTACTCTGGTAGCTTTGCTCGATTGTGCTGAAGTGTCGGATAAAATAGCATCAGCAGCCTTGTTCTCTCCACTACCACCTGAAATTGTCAACATCTGTGCACTACGTCTGTCTCTAGGATAACCGCCACCCCCTATTGTAGGAAACGAGGTAGGTAAATTGCCCATAACATTACTAGAAGGAAAATTTTGCTTTGGCAAAATAGGTATATTTGACACAGGAGTTTCTTTTGGTTTCTCTTCTTCTTTTCTAATTTGTTTTATTTCTGGTATGATTAGTGGTGTAGGAAGAGGAGGTAAGGGTGGTAAGGGATCAGTTATTATTCTTTCAGGAACCATTACATTATCTGGAACTTGTTCCAACTTTCCTTTCAATTCTTGAACGTTTTGCTTTGTTTCCTCTTTTTTAATAACTTCTGAACCCTCTTTAGGAGAAGGACTAAAATAGAGATAATACACTCCACCAGCCAGAAGCACTAAAGTAATGACCATCAATGCCCTATGACCTTGATTAGAGCCAACTGTTACTACCTTATTCTCTATTTCTGATTCATCTTCTGAATTGTTACGCCTTTCTTTATTCATATTGCATGTACCACAGCTAAAGTGACCTATTTATAATTTCAACTTCACCATCTTCATAACGCATAAATAGCTTTTTATGTACTCCTTTTATTATAACATAATCATCAAATAACAGCCTTTTACAAGGTTTATCCTCCCCTTCTACAAAAACCTGAGGTATTTTATTATTATTTCTAAATTTTAAATAGGTTAAATAACCATCATCAAATAACTCGATCGGAACTATATCCGCATTACCACCTTCATCAATATATGTATAGTTGTACTTTGTATCATTTTCTTGTATTATTTTTTCTAGCTTGTCTGTAGTATATTGCATTTGAGTAGGTAAGGAAACCTCATCTAAATCAACATCAAATTCACCTTCTTCTTGAGGATAATAAAAACGTACTACGTAAGATATATCCTTTTCAGCAGAATAATCGTGATCTACTTTCTTAGCATCAGTATCCGGGTATTTATCGTAGTTTGGCCTTGAGATTAAATCAAAAATGTAATTTCTTTTTTTAGTTGTCGTAATAATCATGTTAGTGCGACTACTAACTTCAAATGGCATGATAAGCAATTTATTGTCATAAGGATTAATTTTCCAACTTGATGCATCACCAACAGCGATATTTTTAACTTTTTCTCCTTCCGCAAATTCAATATAAGAATAGTAACCCTGACTAAAAACCACCGTAAATACTTCATTAGGGCTATACACAAAAGTCTTTATTCTACTATCTATAGAAATAGGCTCATTATAATTAATGGATGCGTTTAAATTGCCACTTACAAGTAAAGCTAAAACTAATAATATCCTATACATATTCATCATCTACTCTATATGAAATAACTTGAAATCCTAATGGGTTAATATATCTTTGCTGATCATCCATTTCAAGCGATGCATATCTATATGACATAATAACTATCTTATTTTTTCTCGTAGAACTTCCATCTTTCCGTGCAAATTCCACAAAAAATCTCACCTGAAGAGCATCGTTACCCAACTTTTGAATTGAGCGAATTTTAAATTCACTTTTGGTATCTGAATATAAATTAAAAAGATCATCCATATTCTGCGATCCTACACAATTTCTAAATTCATTATACACATTAGGTGAGGAAAACAACCTCACCTTTGTATAATAGTTATAATTATAATGATATGGATCAAAAACCTCCCTTGCTTTTATATACTCTGAAATAAAATAATCGTTTAGCGCTTCATCTGCAGAATACTGTTTTACTGTGACAGGATCAACCAATTGCACTATTCCTGATTTCTTGTCAATTTCTATAACAAATGGCTCAATAGTGCTACTTGTGCTAATTTTAAATATGACTAATATGCTGATAGAGATCGTTGCTAATAATATTAATGCAAATAAAAGTAGAATATTCCTTTGAGCAATAACTGTGCTGTAGCGGTTTGAATTCCAATTTATATCCTTATCTAGGGATTCAGTATTTTTTTCTTGCTTAAAAAATCTTAGCATTTTAGTATTCCTAAAAATCTTAACTTATGTTAATAAACATAGCAAATTAACAAAGTAGTTACAGCAAAAAAGCTAAAAAACTCTTAATCTATGGCCTAATTTACCAAACTTTGTCTCCATATATGAATCGTTATATTTATTACGTTCCACAATAAGTGGTAGACACTTTGTAACTCCTATACCACTACTTTCCAATTCTGACAATTTCCTATCATTGTTTGTAAGTAATTGGATTTTGTTAATGTTCAATTTCTTAAGCATTTTAGCTGCAACAGCAAAACTCCTTTCATCATCTTCAAAACCCAATATTCTATTTGCATCAACAGTATCAAGATTATGTCCTCTTTGCATACTGTACGCTCTTAACTTATTAGTTAAACCAATGCCTCTTCCATCTTGCATCAAATACAATATAATACCACTTCCAGAGTCAGCTATCATTTGAATTGCTTGATGTAACTGACTTCTGCAATCGCATGACAAGCTATCTAACAAGTCACCCGTATAGCACGAAGAATGAATTCTCACTAATGGTTCGTCATCTTTATCTGGATTGCCAATGATAATTGCATGATGTTCTCTTCCACCACTTTCGGTTCTATAAGATATGATATTTACTTCTTGAGTCTGTTTTAAAAATAATGATGTTTTGCACACTTCATATACATCCTGATTTTCTTGAAAATTATTTATGAATGACGTGTCCAGTGCAATAACGTCATTTTTCTCGCACCAATTTCGCATTTCATGGTTATTCTCAAAAGTCATATCAGCCACTAACGCGTATGGCAATAATTCTGAGAACTTAAGCAAGGCAATAGCACATTCATCTATTGTCTTTGAGCATTGCAATTCTTTTATGCAATCTTCCTTTGAACAGTTTATTAAATAGAGCAGTTCATCAAAATTATTCACCAACAGACGTTTGCTGTTATGTTCTTTATTCTGAGACATGTATTTTACCTTACTTGAAGTTAAAGTAACATATACATTACTTGATGTAAGCTTGTATTGATTAAATAAATCTCTTTCTAAAGCCTCAGCAGCAGCAAACAATAGGTAATTACTTTCATCATATATTACAATTGGCCGACCGCGCCTGATTTCGCTGATAGCTCTTTCTACCTTATTGCTACTCTGATTTCCTATAAACATTTTTACCCATATTAAACAGCGATAAAAACTGGTGCGGCCGAGAAGACTTGAACTTCCAAGGCCTTATGAGCCACAGCGACCTCAACGCTGCGTGTCTACCAATTCCACCACGGCCGCACTATATTCTAGTTTTTATATAATTATTTTAAATTACTTAATCATTTTAGAATTTTTCATCTAGAGTGTCAATCTGATACTAGAATAATTTAGAAATTGTTTGTATAATTTGATTATGAATTTTGTGATTATAAATTTTAATCATTTAAGATAACCTTACTACTAATTTTTAACTTAGGTTTTTATACAAATGAATATAGCTAATATCTTTATTTTTTTAGCTCTCTCTCTTATAACTAGCTTTCATTTCGTCCATGCACAAATATTATACACATGGTCTCAAGTTATCCCAGAAAATAAACTAAGCATACGCGCAATTACGGACAATGACGTGTGTCCCATTGTTTATGTTGATGGCGAGGAAACAGAAATGCTGAATCGCAGCTCAATTAACAATGGTGATCATAACGAAACAGTTTGTGAACTGACAGTACAAACAAGTGCCAAAAACATTAATATTGAGGATCTACGGGTTCCTATATTACCAAAAAAGGTTAATAAAATTGCTTTCATTGGTGACACGGGCTGTAGAATAAATATGTTATTTCAGCAGGAATGTAATTCGGTAGATAGCTGGCCTTTAAAAAAAAATTTAGATTCAATCGCCCTTCATAAACCAGATTTAATTATCCATGTTGGTGATTATCATTATAGACAAACAAAATGTAGAAATACAAAAAAGTGTGGCGATATTTATGGATATAATAAAGAAGTTTGGTACGCTGATTGGTTTGAGCCTGCAAAGGATATTTTATCACAATCCCCTTTCCTTTTTGTTCGTGGAAACCATGAGAGTTGTGATAGAGCTTATGAAGGATGGTTCAGGTATCTAGATTCATACCCCTTTTCGTCTAAAAAATGTGGAAACTTCGTTTCTAGTTGGTCCTTAGATGCTGGACCGATGAAATTTTTTATCTTCGACTCTTCATCCGGTGAGGATATTTTTACAACCCAAAGCACAATTGATGCTTTTGAGAGGCAATTTGATAAATTGATACAAAATAGTTCTGACAAGCCCATGTGGTTTTTAACTCATAAACCGCTTTGGAGATCTCCAAAAAAAGAATTTTTGACATTAAAAAGCCATGGTAATCTTACACAAATCGAAGCTTTTGGAGATAAATTTCCAAGCAATGTTACTACCATAGTTTCTGGCCACATTCATATAGCCCAGATTTTATTAATGGATAATGTTCCAGACCAAATTATAGTTGGAAACGGTGGTGCATCATTACACGCTCAAGATCAAGAATCTGTTTATCAAAATGTAGAATTTGACTATTTAAATGGTAAAAACTACTTAGCACACGAGGTTAGAAACTTTTTTGGCTTTGGCTTTGCAATACTAAATTTAGATGATCACGAATTTACCTTCTATAATCAACACAATAAGGAAATGTATTCTGCGAAGCTAACAGAAGATTTTAAACTTAAACGGATTAAAACTATAGTCGATTCATTTTAGGATTTGTTATTAGCTATTTTAAAAACGCTACTTAAACATTTTTTTTAATCGATTGATTTCATCAGCAAATTTTGAGTCGGTCTTTATAAAATTTTCTACTTGTTTTACTGCATGTATAACAGTAGCATGGTCTCTGCCACCAAAGTTTCTCCCAATATCTGGTAGGCTTTTTTGCGTAAATTTTTTGGCAAAATACATAGCTATTTGTCTTGGCCTTGCAAGACTGCGAAGCCTTCTATTGGATTGCATATCTGCAACCTTTATATTGAAAAATTCAGCTACTTTCTTTTGTATTTCTTCTATTGTGACTGACCTATGATTTGACCTAAGAAGATCGATTAGGGTTTCACTAGCTGATTCTACCGTCATACTTCTTCCAATTAATGAGGTATGGGTAACCTTATTTAATGCTCCTTCTAATTCTCTTATATTAGATTTTATGTTCCTTGCTAAAAACTCTAGGACATCTTTCGGAACATACATATTCATCTGCTCCACTTTTGCCTGCAATATACCAAGCCTTAATTCAAAAGTTGTTTCATTAATATCTGCCACCAACCCCCAACCGAGTCGTGATTTTATTCTTTCTTCCACTCCATCAAGATCACTAGGAGACCTATCAGCTGATATAACCAATTGTTTATTTTGGTCTATCAATGCATTGAAAGTGTGAAAAAATTCTTCTTGTGTACTATCTTTACCACTGATAAATTGCACATCATCTACCATCAATACATCTACTGATCTAAATTGCTCTTTAAATAACATAATATCTTTGCTTCGCAGCGCTGTAATATATTGGTACATGAATTTCTCTGCTGATAAATACACCACTTTTCTTTTTGCTGATGGGGAATTGACTATGTGCCAAGCTATAGCATGCATTAGATGTGTTTTACCAAGTCCCACTCCACCATATAGAAACAAAGGATTGCTGCCTAATATTGGATCTATAGACTCTGCCACACGCTTTGCCGCCGTAAATGCTAATTCATTTGGCTTTCCCACTACAAAATTATCAAAGGTGAACCTTGGATCCAGCGGCGAACCAAGATTATGATTACTTTCCTCTCTGTTTTTTAGTATAACATTAAAATTTGAATTCCTCTCCTCAATTACTTGAATATCAATAGAACGTATACTTTTATCTTCGCTTTGCCATAATGATAATATTTTTTTCATGTAATGAACTGTAATCCACTCTTTTATAAACCTTGTTGACACGGATAAAAGAACTTCCCCATTTCTGCTACTGACAAATTTTAGTGAACTCAGCCAGCTATTATATGTTGCTTCTCCATAAAGATTATAAAGACAATTTTGGATTTTTTCCCAAGTAACATTGTGATCCGTTACTGTAATAATCTGATCAAAAAACATAGTAGAAACCTTAGGGCTAGTTAAGTTCAT